>JABSQN010000004.1 GCA_013215825.1 Piscirickettsiaceae bacterium
CATGCTCATCGGTGATCAATTCCATCAATAACACGCCATTTAGACAATCATAGGGTTGAGGAACACGTACACCGGCACCAGCTAAGAGGTAAAGTGCATCAACCTCAGCATTTTGCCAGGTTTCTTCCTGTTGTTTTCGTCCGAATTTAGAGCCTTTCCCCATGGCTCGGGCACGACGACTATTACGCACTTTTCGCCCTTCCTGATATTGAACAGCTTGTTTGAAGCTTCGTTTAACGGCATCTTTATAGACTTTGGCACAGCGAATAGTAGAACCGCAGCGTACAACATAGACATCAGCTTCTTTTCCGCTCATGAGTCGACTAATAACGTCATCCACTAAGCCATCATCCACGAGAGGCTGGATTTGTTTTGGAATTTTCATAGTTCTCCTTGGTTTTTCCTCCAGACTACACTAATAAAAAAGCCCCAACACCGTTAAGTGCAGAGGCTTTCATATATAAGATGGTACCTAGGGCTGGAATCGAACCGGCACGGCCGTGAAGCCGAGGGATTTTAAGTACCTTGTGTCTAAAAAAAAACACTTATGCATTCTACAACTTCGGATGAAGTTAGTAATTATAGATAGAGTATCCCTAACAAGCTCTCCAACCGACCGCTTACAGCAGCGCCTAAAAGATAAACGTAAGATAGGAATTACATCTAGTATTTCCTAAGCTTATTTTTGTGCCCGAAGAAGGCGTAAAGTTCTTGATCGTTAAACCATAACCCCGACAATTCAAAACTAATGCCTTTTTTATATGTCCATCCATGATTAATTTTGTCGTATTTTAATGGGCACCATAGGTGTTTTTTAAATCATTGATCCGCCTTTCTAATGTTGAGTCTGAACATTAAATGCGTGCTAATAATTGTGCTTTGCTTAGCAGTCTGCCTCTGGCTTGTACAAAGCAAAGGTCCCATGGAGTTCATATAATTTATCGCGTTTCTCCATTGGACTATTTTTCATGTTGCTAACTCAATAAATTAAATACGTTCTTTTTATGTGTATACGGGCATATAAAACTCAGGTAATAAGCGGTTAGTTGCAGATCTTCTTTATCGCCTTCTTGACCATGTAATCTGTCTCCTATTACGGGGAAGCCAAGTTCGGCAGCATGTCGTCTGATCTGGTGTTTGCGCCCTGTTTCGATATTGACGTCTAAAAGGCTTCTATTTTGCTTGGCGTCATATTTAATAACTGAAAAGTAACTGACAGCACTCCGCCCATCAATATCAGTATTCACTCGAGTAGGATTATCTTTGTCTGCTTTTTCATCAAACTGACCATGTACCCAAATTTGGTAACGTTTCTCGACTTTTCTATCTTGAAATAGTTTGGATAATGCGGCAGCAGAATTTTTTTCATGAGCCACAATAATTAAGCCATTTGCGGCTCTATCTAGACGGTGAACAACAAAACTTACCCGTTGTGGCTTTAAGTTTTGTTCTGCCCATCGCGTTATAGTGCAATGATCGCCCCATTTTGACCCTTGCGATAAGAGTCCATAGGGTTTGTTCCAAATACTATATTTTCCTTCATCAACGATTAATGTCGGTTCTGGCGGTATCATCGCTAATACGTTTTGATCATAATAAAGATGAATTACTTCACCTTGTTTAAGGGCTTTTTTAGCACGGCGTAATCGCTGAGTTCGCTTACCTTTACTTAGCCATACTGCGCCTTTTTGCATGACTTTCTTAATAACTTGTTTCGATAATCCGGTTTCCATCGCTATTAAATCGACCGCTACAGCACCACTTTTGGTGACTTCAATATGTTTTTCAAATCGTGGGGGTATATCAGACATTTTATGATTACTACTATTTGGCGTAAAATTGTTTTTATTTAACTGGTTTGAACTATGTTTATACCTTATCTACGTCGCAGTTGCCTTTTTTTTATACTATTATTACTCTCCGCCAGTTCCTTTTCAGATGTTTATAAGTGGGTAGATAACGATGGTCAAACACATTACGGCCAGCTAAAACCTAAAGACCAACACGCTGAATTGATTAAAGCACCTCCTCCGCCTGCAATTAATCCTAATGATGCTCAGCAATCCATTGATACACTAATCGAACAGCAAACTGAGGCAACGAAACAAAAACAACAGCGTTTAAAAAAAGAAAAAGCTGATGCCAAGCAAGCTGCTATTCGTAAAGAAAATTGTCGTATTTCTCAATACAATCTTCAACAGTACCAAAATAATCCCAATAGACGCATAATGGATGCGGACGGTAATGTAACTCGTCCAGCCGAAGAAGAACGTCAAAATAAAATTAAAGAATTTCAACAACATGTGAAAGACTATTGCTACTAAGGAGCTCTCATGCCATACCTTAATATTGTAACCAACCAATCTATTACTGATGAAGCATCTTTATTAAAAACGACTAGCCTCGCGGTAAGTAAAGCCGCTGGAAAACCTGAAACATATGTGATGGTCGCCGTTGAAGCTAAAGCCAATATGCTGATGGGGGGAAGTGATGCACCTACTGCATTCTTAGATTATCGTGCCTTAGGATTACCGGCTGATCGTGCGGCATTTTCGGATACTTTATGTCGTCTTATTACAGAACAATTAGGTATTCCTGGTGATCGTATTTATATTAGTATGACTGATTCAGAAAGACAGAATTGGGGATGGAATCATGGTACTTTTTAATTAGTATATTTTCCTGCTTCATTATTCCCATGAAGATGAGAAACCATGGACAGTGAAAATAGCAACTATCTTGGATCCCCGTTTTCACGGGAATGACAAGTTTTGAACAATCTGTCGGATTAAAATCCGACCTACATTTTGAAATAGGATTACATTTAACACATGCGCGCTTCAAAAATACTTATTGCTACATTAAAAGAAACACCAGCTGATGCTGAGGTTATTAGCCACCAATTAATGCTTCGTGCCGGCTTGATTCGTCGCCTTGCATCGGGTCTTTATACTTGGTTGCCGATGGGCTTAAAGGTATTACGCAAAGTCGAAACTATTGTCCGTGAAGAAATGGCTAATGCGAATGCACAAGAGTTATTAATGCCCACTATTCAGCCTGCCGCGTTGTGGCATGAAAGTAAGCGTTGGGAAAAATATGGTCCCGAGTTACTTCGTATTACAGATCGCCATAATAATGAGTTTTGTTACGGCCCTACTCATGAAGAGGTAATCACAGATATTGCTCGCCAAGAAATCCGTAGTTACAAACAATTACCGATTATCTTTTATCAAATTCAAACTAAATTTCGTGATGAAATTCGTCCTCGTTTTGGTGTGATGCGTTCACGTGAATTTATTATGAAAGATGCTTATTCATTCCATCTTGACCAAGAATCATTGCAAAAAACGTATGATGATATGTTTGCCGCATATAGCCGTATTTTTAGTCGTATTGGTTTGAATTTCCGTCCGGTGCAAGCAGATACAGGTAGTATCGGTGGTGAGGAATCACACGAGTTCCATGTGCTTGCAAGCGCTGGTGAAGATGCCATTGCCTTTTGTGAAGCCAGTGATTATGCCGCTAATGTTGAATTAGCAGAAGCGGTTGCACCAGCAGGCGAGCGAGCTACCGCAAGCGCAACAATGACCACAGTTGACACACCTAAACAGCATACAATTGAACAAGTCAGTGAGTTTTTAAATATTGCTCCTGAACATATTTTAAAAACATTATTGGTTGAAGGTACTGAAGAAGATTCTGTTGTTGCTTTGGTGTTGCGTGGCGATCATGAACTCAATGAAATTAAGGCCGAAAAACACCCCGCTGTTGCTGAGCCATTGACCTTTGCCACACCAGAACAAGTGCTTAATGCCTGTGGTGCTAATATTGGTTCTATCGGCCCAGTTGGTTTAACTATTCCTGTTATTGTTGATCGTGCGGCGGCGCATTGTGCTGATTTTATTTGTGGCGCCAATGAAGATGACAAACATTTAACCGGTGTAAATTGGGCCCGTGATTTACCGGAAGCAAAAACAACAGATTTACGTAATGTTATCGCTGGTGATGCTAGCCCAGATGGTAAAGGAATATTAGATATTACCCGTGGTATTGAAGTCGGTCATATCTTCCAATTAGGTGATAACTACAGTAAAAAACTCAATGCCAATGTACTGGCTGACACTGGTAAATCTCAAATTTTAACCATGGGTTGTTATGGTATCGGTGTCTCGCGTGTTGTTGCAGCGACTATTGAACAAAATCATGATGATCGTGGCATTATCTGGCCATTATCTATTGCACCATTTGAAGTAGTGCTAGTACCAATGAATGCTCATAAATCAGTCCGCGTTCGTGAAGCTGCGGATGAAATTTATACCCAGCTTAAAGAAGCCGGGGTTGATGTATTAATTGATGATCGCGGCTTACGCCCAGGTGTGAGCTTTGCTGATATGGAATTAATCGGCATTCCTCATCGCTTAGTATTAGGTGAACGTGGACTTGATAAAGGCATGATCGAATATAAACGCCGGGCTGATGGTGATAGTGCTGAGTTTGCTATTGCTGATGTGGTTAGTGAGCTTAAGAAGCGTTTAAAATAATAAAATTCAGTTCACTTAGATTCCCGTGAAAACGGGAATCTAAGTATCGTGAATATAGTCACTATCATTGAATCCCCGTTTTCACGGGAAGATTGACGGCTTTTTTAAAAGAGGCCTAATTTTTAAAGTAATATAGATTTATCAACTTAACTTTTGGAAACACAGGCAATATGACAATTATCAAGCAAAATGATTTTATTGATAGCATTGCAGATGCATTGCAGTTTATTGCCTGTTATCACCCTAAAGATTTCATTCATTCAATGACACGGGCTTATGAAAAAGAGCAATCACCCGCAGCCAAAGATGCCATTGCTCAAATTTTAGTTAACTCACGGATGTGTGCCGAAAATAAACGCCCTATTTGCCAAGATACCGGTATTGTTAATGTCTTTATTAAGGTAGGTATGGATGTGCAATGGCAAACAGAGCTCAGCCTTGATGATATGGTTAATGAAGGTGTTCGCCGTGCTTATAGCCACCCTGATAATGTATTACGAGCCTCTATTGTCAGCGATCCTTTAGGTACACGGACTAATACCAACGATAATACTCCGGCGGTTATTCATACTGACATTGTCTTAGGCGATAAAGTGGATATCCATATTGCAGCGAAAGGCGGCGGTAGCGAGAACAAAGCCAAATTCACCATACTGAACCCCAATGATAGCGTTGTTGACTGGGTACTGGATACGGTTCCTAAAATGGGTGCAGGTTGGTGTCCACCGGGTATTATTGGTATTGGTGTTGGCGGAACTGCTGAAAAAGCGATGTTAATGGCTAAAGAGTCCTTAATGGCGCCGATTGATATTCAAGATCTGATTGATCGTGGCGCAACAACAAGTGCTGAAAAATTACGTATCGAGCTTTATAACAAAATTAATCAACTCGGTATTGGTGCACAAGGCTTAGGTGGATTAACCACCGTACTTGATGTCAAAGTAAGTGACTACCCAACTCACGCCGCATCCTTACCTGTGGCGATGATTCCCAACTGTGCCGCTACACGTCATACTCATTTTGTGCTTGATGGTTCTGGCGCGGCGACCTTTGAACCACCTGCATTATCAGATTGGCCAGACATCACTTGGCAAGCGGCTGAAGGGACTCGGCATATTGATTTGGACACTGTAACTCAAGCCGATATTGAGCAATGGCAACCGGGTGACACCTTATTATTAAGTGGTCATTTATTAACAGGGCGTGATGCCGCACATAAAAAGATAGCCGATCTCTTTGCCGACAATAAACCACTACCCGATGGCTTAGATTTTAATGGGCGCTTTATCTATTATGTTGGCCCAGTTGATCCCGTTAGCAATGAAATTGTCGGCCCTGCCGGCCCTACCACGGCAACTCGTATGGATAAATTCACCGAACTGATGCTTGAAAAAACAGGTCTCCTCGGCATGATTGGCAAAGCGGAACGTGGCACTATTGCTATTAATTCTATAAAGAAACATCACTCGGTCTCATTAGTGGCCGTTGGTGGCGCAGCTTATTTGGTTTCTAAAGCGATTAAATCATCACGTATCATTGCCTTTGAAGAGATGGGTATGGAAGCTATTCGTGAATTTGTTGTTGAGAATATGCCGGTTACTGTAGCGGTAAATAGCCGTGGTGATTCTATACACGAATCAGGACCTAAGGAATGGCGACAAAAGATCGCTGATATTCCTCATAATAAAAGTTCATAATCATGTTCTTACGTTTATTCCTTTTCTCCCTATGTTTTGGTCTTGTGCTTCAAGTACACGCCGCTGAAAAAACAAAAAAAATCATTCACAATGATGGCAGCATTGAATACACTAACCGAAACTTAAGAGAAGATAAAACCATTATCTATAAGTCAGAAAAAGACGGTATTCTGACTATTTCCAATATCAAGCCCCTATCCGGCACTTACAAAATATACTCATTCACTTGCTATGCCTGTAATCCTAAGTCTAAAATTGACTTCCACTCAATTAAACTCAATACAACATCTTATTCAGACTACATTAACGTAGCTGCACAACGCTATAATGTAGATCCAGCCCTAGTTAGAGCCTTAATCCATGCGGAATCAGCCTTTAACCCAAAAGCCCGTTCTAAGGCAGGTGCACAAGGCTTAATGCAATTAATGCCTGCTACAGCTAAAGAGCTGGGCGTGACTAACGCCTTAAATGCACAACAAAACATTAACGGTGGCGTAAAATATCTTGCACAGCTACTGACTGACTTTAATGGCAATATTAAACTGGCTACCGCAGCATATAATGCAGGTCCGAATGCGGTTAAAAAATACAATGGCGTACCCCCATACTCTGAAACACAAATGTATGTGAAACGTGTTGCAATTCTCCATCACCGTTATAAATTAGCCAGTTAATTATTAATGAAACCATTAAAAAAACTATTGGCTGACAATGAAAAACTTATCCATTCTACAATGCAGAAAGTGGAATCCCATGTACAACGACAAGTCGGAAAATGGATACAAAACACCGTACTTTTGAATGGCTACGACGTTCCTTTTAAATACAAACGACAAAAGAAATATAAATCTCTCAAAGGCGCTCGCGTTAACCTGATTTATTATGCAGGCACTGAACAAATTGCCGGCATGGAATTTGAAGTAATGAATGTCATTAAAATTAATCTATCTTGAAGAATACCCTACCCATGACTAAACAAATTAATAACCCTCTCCATGGCATCACACTAGAACAAATTATCAATAATCTAGTTGAATATTATGGCTGGGAAGGATTAAGTAAACATATTGATATTCGCTGTTTTTCTAGCGATCCATCGGTAAAATCAAGCCTTAAATTCTTACGAAAAACACCCTGGGCAAGGAAGAAAGTAGAAGAGTTATATATTCGTTCTCAAAAGGCGTGGAAATAAGTTTGAACTGCCCTTGCTGTAGTAATAGTTCGTACCAAGCCTGTTGCCAGCCTCTGCTTGATGGTGAGTTAGATGCGAGTAGTGCTGAACAGTTAATGCGTTCCCGCTACAGTGCTTTTTGTCTAGGAAAGGTTAATTACCTTATTGATACTCTTCACCCTGATAAACGTCAACTTGATGATGTGGCAACGCTAAAACAATCCATAAAGGAAACTCAGTGGTTAGGTTTGAAAATCATTCGCCATAAAACACAAAACCAAGAAGCTACTGTTGAATTTATTGGCTTTTATCAAGACAAGCCTATCGGTCAATTGCATGAACGATCACGCTTTGTTAAACAAGATAAACAGTGGTTTTATGTGGATGGTGAAATATTGCCACCCATTAAATTAGCTAGAAATGAACAATGCTTTTGTGGCAGTGGGCGTAAATTCAAGAAATGTCACGCGACAGATTAAGATTAATGCTCTTCTTTATGCGACAAATAAAGTGTCAAACCAATTAAGGCAATACCTCCGGCTAGAGCAAGTAAATCTAATGCCCCATGGAACTCCATACTAATTGCATGTTCGAAGAAATTCACAATCAAAATCATCAATATCACACGACCAAGACGTGTTTTTAAATCATCTAAGCTATTAATTGCCAGTACTGACGACGTTTCTGAATTTTCAGCCTGCTCTATTTTACTAATAAATAACTCATACAATCCTAATGAAAAAATCAGCAAAACAGTCGCTAATAAAAAGCCATCAATAATTTCAACAACATGAGTAATTGTTTCCGTACGGAAATTTGCCCGGGCTTCACCTACAAGGTCAGGTGAAAGATAGCCACCTAAATGACTGATCATAAAATAAGCATCAACTGACGCCATATAAAACATGGCAAAAGCAACTAAAAGGCTGGCTATTACTGCTGAAATAACAACAAAGCGACTATTCCACAACAGTGATTCGAATACTCTTTCCATTAAAATATACCTAAATTAAACAGCTTGGACTGGAATAGATGATTTCATATTCGTAATATTATTATTTTCATCCAAATACACTAATGTTGGTTTGAAATTAGCGACTTCTTTTTCATCCAGAGTGCCGTATGCACAGATAATGATGCGGTCACCGGGTGATGCTTTATGTGCGGCTGCACCATTAATTGAAATAATATGTGAACCATCTTCCGCACGAATTGCATAGGTTGTGAAACGCTCTCCGTTGGCAATATTATATATTTGGATCTGCTCGTATTCATGAATACCCGCGGCTTCCAATAATTGTCCATCAATCGCACACGACCCTTCATAATCCAGCTCGGAATGAGTCACACAGGCACGATGTAATTTTGTTTTTAATAAAGTCAGTTGCATTTATGGCAATTCAGTAGTTAATTAACGACATATTATCGCTTTTTAGCGTAATTCAATCAAGATTACAGGCAATATTATCGATCAATCGTGCTTTACCTAAACCTGCTGCCACTAAAATTCTTAGCTGTTTATCACTCACTTTTGCCTGTTTTAGATCACTAGCACAGCGAATATCAACATAATCAGGCGTAAATCCTAGTTCTGTTAATATGGTCATGGCCTGTTGTTGTAACTCTAAAAAATTTTGTTCCCCCTGCTCTATTTTCTGTTTTAGCGATAATAATGTTTGATACAAGCCTGCTGCCTGATTTTGTTGTGACTCAGTCAAATACTGATTTCGAGAACTCATTGCTAAGCCAGATGCTTCGCGGTAGGTTTCAACGCCAACGATGTCTATTGGCAAATTTAAATCATTAACCATTGTTTTAATTAATAATAATTGCTGATAATCCTTTTCGCCAAACACCGCAATATCGGCTTGTGCCATATTAAAGAGTTTAATAACAACCGTTGCAACACCATCAAAATGCCCTGCTCGATGACGACCACATAATTTATCATCCATATTCGGTACAGTAACAATAGTCTGATTTTCCATACCATTTGGATACATCGCATCTGCGGTGGGCGTGAATAACAAATCACAGCCTACCGAGTGTAATTGTTCGCTATCTTTATCCAATGTACGCGGATAAGAAGATAAATCAGCCTTATTATTAAACTGTAATGGATTAACAAAAATGCTAACAATAACTTTATCGGCAAGTTCCCGCGCTTTTTTGACCAGCGACAAATGCCCTTGGTGCAAATTTCCCATTGTCGGTACAAATGCAATACACAGCCCTGCTTGCTTCCATTCTTTAACTTGCTGACGAAGATCAGCGATAGATGACACTGTTTTCATTCGTACTCATGTTGTGGCTGTGGGAAATTACCACTTTTTACATCATCGACATATTTCTTAACAGCATTAGGAATATTACCCATTTCGGCTAAGAAATCATGATTAAATGGCTGTGTTTTCCCTGCCGAAATACCTAACATATCGTATAAAATCAAGACTTGACCATCACAAAAACGCCCAGCACCAAAGCCGATAACAGGAATGGTAAGCTTGTCACTTATCTGAGCACCGACTGTTGCCGGCACACAAGCAAGCACCACCATTTCAGCACCCGCTTGCTGTAAACCTTCAGCATCTTTTAGCAAATCATCAACGGCCTGTTCGCTCCATTTCTGTGATTGGTAACCACTTAGTCGATGCTCTGATTGTGGTAATAAACCAAGATGACCACAGACGGGAATGCCTCGTTCGGTTAATTCTCGTACCGTTTCTTCGATAACGCTACCACCACCTTCTAGCTTAATCATGTGAGCACCACCGCTAGTCATTAATCGTGCGGCATTTTGTGCCGCTTGTTGCGGCGTGGCATAACTCATAAAAGGCATATCAATCACGACAAAGGCCCGCTGACTACCACGCAAGACATGACGGCAATGGTAAATCATATCGTCAACGGTCACTGGCACAGTACTTTCATGGCCTTGCACAACGGTTCCTAATGAATCACCCACCAGGATAATATCAACCCCCGCCGCATCCAATACCTTGCTAAAACTAGCATCATACGATGTTAGCATTGCAATTTTAGTTTGCGAGGCTTTCATTTCTCGCAAATCGGTTAGATTTAATCGGCTCATTATTTTTGCTCTTTAACTGGTAAAGGATTGTAATATTGCCGTCCATTTTGGGCTGTTGCGATCTGTTCTAGCAAGTTCTGATAATCTGCGTCACTATTCACCAAATCAATCTGTTCTGCATTTACAATCAACAATGGTGATGCATCATAATAATGGAAAAAATCAGCATAACTCTCTGAAAGTCGTTGCAAATATGCATCTTCAATCCGTTGCTCATAATTGATGGCACGCTGTGTTACCCGCGCTTTTAATACCGATAATGGTGCTTGCAAATAAATAACTAAATCTGGTGTGCGATGCTGCATGGTTAAATTGTCATAAACCATATTATATAAAGCCAATTCATCATCATCTAAGGTGATTTGAGCGAATATGCGATCTTTTTCCACCATAAAGTCCACGATCTGCAAATTATTAAACAAATCATCTTGCTCAAGTTCTTTGCTTAACTTGACTCTTTGCATCAAAAAACTAAGTTGTGTTGGCAACGCCGATTGTTTTGGATAAAGATAGAACTTCTCTAAAAATGGATTTTGTTCCGGCTGTTCTAATACAGTTGTGGCAGAAAAACTCTCTGCTAGCCGCTTAACTAAATGTGTTTTACCAACACCAATTGGGCCTTCAACAGCAATATATCTATACGGTAGTGAATTCATAATAGTCTATTTTTCTATTTTTTTTAAGCCATCACGTGGACACTGCTTTAATAATTGTTTCATGCTCGGCAGTTTAGGTATTTCAAGATCAGGTGCTATTTCAGCTAAAGGATAAAGCACAAACGAACGTAATGCTATCCCCGGGTGAGGCACATGCAAACGGTCATCATCAATAACTCTTTCCCCATACACTAATAAATCTAAATCTAATGTACGCTCACCCCAATGACGATTACGCATGCGCCCTTGTTGCTGTTCCACCGCTTGCAGCTGGTCTAATAATTCATGTGCCGACAATCTTGTTGCCAGTTCAGCAACAGCATTAATGTAATCCGGCTGATCTTGCGGCCCCATCGGTGGGCTGGCATATAAAGATGAACAAGCAATCACCGACACACACTCCAAGTTGTTTAATGCTGCAATAGCAGATTTAACCTGAGCAATTGGATCACCTAAATTACTGCCCAAACCTATATAGACCTGCGATATTTTAATTTGCATAAATTTTCTCATCATCCTCGTGAATGCGGGGATCTATGGGCGGTGAAAATGGCCACTATCGTTGGATTCCCGCATTCGCGAGAATGACAATATTTTTTCTTCACCTTGAAATATCATGAATATAAACACCTGTCATTATTCACTCTTTGCAGCAGGTTTTTTCTTACGGCGACGGCGAGGTTTACGTTTTGCACCACCACCTGTATCTGGTGCTATATTCTTCACCATTTTCAGCTGTTCGTCTTCATCGGCAAATTGAAATATTGTCCACCACTCGGCTAATTCAGTTAACGGTTCGCCAGATTCAGCACGTAATAATAAAAAGTCATACCCAGCTCTGAACTTGGGGTGCGTTAGCAATCTAAATGCTTTTTTACCAAAACGTTGTTCTAAACGTATTTGTAACACCCAAATATCTTTAGTCACCAACGTAAACCGCTTTGGCACAGCTACACGTCGGACTTGCTCCGAAATAACTTCCATAGCCGCACGTTGCAATGCTGGAATAAGAGGAATTTTACTTGCTGTATGTTCTTGCCAACGCTGTCTAACCGGTTCCCAAAGTAATGCTGCAAACAAAAAGGCAGGCGTAACGGGTTTACCATCATCAATACGCTTATCGGTATTTTCTAAGGCTTTGATTAATAACGTACGTGGATAATTATCTTTCTCTGTATGTAATATCTCGGCTGTTTGTGGGAATAGATGCTCAAACACACCGTAATGCGCTAATAACTCATGCGTAACAGCGGCATTGCCACTTAAATAAAGCTTCAATACTTCATCAAATAAGCGAGCGGCAGGAATGTCAGCTAGCAAATTCGCATATTGAGGAATTAACTTTTCTGTTTCATCATCTAAACGTAAGCCTAACTTTCCGACAAATCGAATAGCGCGTAATATCCGAACAGGATCTTCGCGATAACGTGTTTCAACATCACCAATAAGACGGATTTTACCAAGCTCTAAATCAGCAAGGCCGCCGGTGTAATCAATGATCGAAAAGTCACGAATATTGTAATATAGGGCATTAATCGTAAAATCACGTCGCCATGCGTCTTGCTCCAATGTACCAAATACATTGTCTCGCATAATCCGACCTTGCTCATCGACATGCTGGTCAATTTCCGGTGGTGCTCTAAACGTAGCAACCTCTATAATCTCACGACCATATCGCACATGAACTAATTTAAAACGGCGTCCAATTAACTGGCTACGACGAAATACTTTATGAACTTGTTCTGGTGACGCATTGGTTGTGACATCAAAATCTTTTGGCTCATGACCCAATAACAAATCACGGACACAACCACCGACCAAATACGCATCATAACCAGCATCTTTCAATCCATATAAGACTTTTAACGCTGCAGAACTAATTTGTTTACGAGAAATAGTATGTTCAGGCCGAGGGATAACAAGTGGTTTAGACGTTGTCTTAGTGTCAGATCTGGCTGGCTTGGACTTTCGTTTACGAAGTCGATTAAATATTTTATTAAGGGATAGCATTGCTGTGTATGATACCACGCTTTAAAGGCATAAATTAACTCTCTGGTTCAGTGCTTAACTCTACATCTTCATCTGAAGTCGAACCTACAGCTATAAAAAAGCCTCAATATAAATATCAGTCATGTCCTGCATTAGGTCCCCGTTTTCACGGGGATGACACATTTCCGAGTTAGGGTATATACCCGCTAAATTAATGTTTTTTTATTCTAATCCAATCTGCCAAAGCTCACGGTTCGCTTCCACTATTTCACCTGTTGTCGCATCAACTTCAATTTTCATTTCGTGATTTAATTTAGTATCAATATCAAATTCATACGATGCTGCACCATTTGGCTCAATTTCATATTCAACTTCAGTAATAACACCAGGATAAATCGCTAGTGCTGTTTTACGTGCATCGGCTTCGCTTACTTTCATTTTTGCTTTGAATAATGGGTGATTAACGCTATCGACTTCACGTTCAACTTCAGACACTAATCCGCGATGTGCATTACATTCAACATCCCAATCTGAACCATCAATACCGCGAATATCAAACTCATAGAAATGACCACCCTCTTCATTTTTAAATTCAACTTTAATAATGGTACCAGGGCGTTCATCTAATGCCGCCGCCATACATTTTTCAAATTGATGTGGATTATGGGTATCAGCCATTGCAAAGGTCGTTGTTGCCATTAAAATTGCAGAGGCAATTATTGTTTTCATCATGATTTATTTCCCTATTTTATTTCAAAAAAAAGGGTGAGCTACGTCATGTAACTCACCCCTTTAAACTACTATCGTTTTTACATTGATACTTTAATACCAATCCATCCAGCGCGTGGAGCTCCGTAACCTACAAAGCGTGGGTTATCAAGAGTGTCTAGCCCAGGTGCTTCATCAGGCTCTCCATATAGACCAAAGGTCTCATATTCACTATCAAATAAATTATCGACTTTGGCAAAGAACTCAACATGCTTATTTAGGTTGTAACGACCATGTAAATTCACTAAACGATAACCAGAAATCTGGTCATTATTATTTGCTTCATCACCACGGTAGTATTGTGATGAATGATAAGAAGCATCTAAACCTAATGTAAATGACGAAGTGAAGGCATAATCCACCCCTATTTTAAAGTTATGTTTAGGTATGCTTGGCATACTGTCACCGCTTGATACAGTCGTTGTATCGCCAGCCGGGTTGTTTTCATTAAACACATCAAAGCCACTTTCAAATGTTGCATCAACATAAGAATAGTTAGAGAACCATGTTAATTTATCAGAAATCGCAACACCATTAAGTCCCAACTCAATACCTTGACGTTTTGTTTCACCCACATTATCAAAGAAGCCATTGTTCAAGTTGCCCGCTGGGCCACCTTCTTCTACAGGAATAAAGATAATGTCATCTTTATTCACTGTATGGAAAACGCCTGCTGTCCATGAAATAGAGTTAAATTGTCCACGTAAACCGGCTTCCCATGTTTTTGAAACCACTTGATCTAATGGTGGATCGCTCAAAAATGAATTGGGTAAGGCACAAGGATGTAATTTATTAGAACAGGTTAATTCTGAAGGTGTCGGCGCACGTGATGACTCACTATAGCTACCATACACACCTAAATCATCATTAACCGAATACGCTAAACCTACAGAAGGGTTAAAACGATTAAAGTGATGAGTTTCACCCGTTTCATTCAGATTAGTATCTCCACCCTCACTGGTACCAGAAATATCAATACGTGTCCGGTTATAACGACCAGATAAAGTTAATGCTAATTGCTCAGTTACTGACAATGTATCAGTAAAGTACAATCCGATAGTATCACTATCAATCTTTCCATCAACAATCGATTCATTGTTAAGAATACCAAAACCAGTTGTACCCCGATCATCATTGAACTCTGCTATTTCGCTTTGTGCTTTATATTCCATTCTTGCTTTATCGTAACTTACACCAACGATTAATTGGTTTTCACGATCAAACAAATCATTCAAGAAAGTTGTTTGCAAGCCAAAGCCATAACTATCTTGTTTTGTTGTGCTGGTGTTATTGATGGCTAAATCATCAGCATCAGCACCGCCTAAATCAGCTTGCGTAATTTCATTACCATCGGCATCTTCAATGCGGTCAGTCTCACCTTCTTCTACCAAAAAACCGCTGTCAAAATCAAATTCAGCACCATCACCATTAAACGTACTACGGTCATTATTTCTAAAATACGTATTAGCAGATAACAATACGGAATCAGATAACCAATGAGAACCATTTAACGTTGCCATTCTCAATTCATTCTTTGTATTATCAGGCCACGTAAATACGGCTTCACGCCCTTCTAAAACATCAAGGCCAATAGGCGCTGCACCATTACCATTCAGATCACTATCAACAGCTGTAAGTGCTAAATCTAATGTACTACTATCATTACGATAGCTCAAATTTGCAAATAATTGATTAATATCTGATGGTGATTGATCACGCCAGCCATCTTCTTCTGTATGAGCCGCTGTTATAAAATAACCGAATGTACCATCATTAGCGCCACTTTCTAATGTTGTTGCCCATCGTCCAAATGAGCCACTATAGCCTTCTAAACTATGACCTTGATGTGTAAAACCATTTTTTGTTTGAATAGAAATTGCACCACCTAATGTATTCAAGCCAAATAGTGGGTTAGAGCCTGGCATTAAGTTCATGCTGGCAATAGCTGACTGTGGAATTAACTCAAAGTTAACGGCATCACCAAAAGATTCATTGATACGTACACCATCCTGATAAACAGATAAGCCTTGAGCAACACCAACTAATGGTGATGCTGTAAAACCACGAAATTGTAAGTCAGGTTGAAATGGGTTGTTTTGTGCTGAGTTGATACTCACACTCCCCAGTGTTTTATTCATAAAGTCGGTCATATCAAGACTTTGACTATTTGCAATATCTTCAGCTGTTGCAGATTGAATATTGCTGGCAATTTGATCAGCAGGTAAGCCAACACCATGTAACGGTGTTGTACCAATAACTTCAATATTACTTAATTCAATATTACTTTCTTCACCATCTGCAATAGCAGAAGATGACATCATGGCAGTTATCAGCATTAAATATAATGCTTTTCGTGGGTGATGGTTTTGCATTACTCTCTATTCCTCTAAATATAATTATTATAATTTTCAAACACTGATGCAATTATGCAACTATTTCAAAAAAATCATATAGGAAAAATTCCCATTACGTTGTTAATGCAATTTAAATCACTCTTTAATAGTGCATAATGACGTTTTATACCCGTAATCATTCAAAATTAATGATTTCATCCTCACGTATGCGCGGGATCCATGGGCAGTGTATATCCGTATCATTCAAGTTATAGCGTATTTTAACAAAGCCCGTCATCCCCGTAAAAACGGGGATCCATCGATAATGAGCTTGTTCACGATCCTTAGATTCCAGTTGCCAAGGGAATGACGAAATGAAAACCTGCATCTTCAAGTAGTTTGGGTATGTCACATCAATTACGATAGTTTTCAATTAAGAAATAAATGAGAATAAATGCATGAGTTTGAAATTACGGTTGAATCTAATAATCACTGTTTTATTACTACTAATTATGCTTATTGGTGCCAGCGTTACCATTAAGAATGCACGTAAAAACATCCAGGCTGAAATCGCGTCAACCGCCATACTTGCTGTGCATATGTTAAATGCTGAAATCGCAAATCTCAAAACATCAAATCACCCTATGATTAGGTCAGGCTCATTCTTTAAGCTAAAAACACTTAATAAGATTCGCCATCTGAAAATAGATTTTTTTGATACATCTGGCAACTTACTCGATAGTAACCGTGTTGATTCTAATCCGCATAAAACAACAGTACCAGACTGGTTTATTCACACAATGGATACCGTTACTGATGAATTACCTGTTAATCGACAGCCGGTATATATTGCTAATCATCATCTCGGTGAGTTGGTTATTACCCCCGATATTTCTTATGAAATAATCGAAGAATGGGAAGATACCAAAGGAATATTAATCTTGCTTGGCATCTTCTTTTTGGTGGTTAATATTCTTGTCTATTTTTCGGTCAGCATTGCCTTGCGACCGATCGATAATATTCTTGGGGCATTGACCGATCTGGAATCTGGCAATCTAGCAGCTCGATTACCAAAATTCACCCTGCCTGAACTATCAAAGATCAGTGATAAATTCAATGTGATGGCTAACACGTTACAATCAAGCATCGAAAGCAATCATAAGCTAAGCCAACAGTTAATTAAGTTGCAAGAAGATGAACGTAAAAACCTCGCGCAGGAACTGCATGATGAAATCGGTCAACATCTCACGGCTATTCACTTAGATGCCTCGGCTATAAAATCGGCTAAGAATATTGCTTCTGCCCAAGAAAGCGCCAATGCAATTGATCAGGTTGTTCGACGAATGATGGAGATTGTTCATACTATGTTGCAACGACTTCGACCTAGTGGATTTGATGAATTGGGATTGGATAGTGCCTTAAGAGAACTGACCTCAACATGGCTTGAGCGCCAACCACAGATCAAACTTAATTTGCATATTTCAGGTGATTTTATCAACATTGATGAAGCCATCTTAATTTCGGTCTACCGTTTGGTGCAAGAGTGCTTAACTAATATTGCACGGTATGCTGATGCTAAACAGATTACTATCTCCGTTATCAAAGAAAATAATGTTATTGCCATGATAATTAATGATGATGGTAATGGATTTGATAGCAGCATAAAACCCAAAGGTTTCGGTTTGGCTGGTATGAAAGAACGTGTCGAAGGCTTAGCAGGGAGTTTTGAATTGCAAACCGCGAGCAATGAAGGTGTTACCATCACAATTGAATTACCTTGTATCAAGAAAGGATAAGAATGAACGCTATAATTTCCGTTATGCTAACCGATGACCATGAGGTGGTTCGATCAGGTTTACGCCGCTTATTAGAACAACATGACACCATTACGGTTGTTGCTGAAACAGAGAGTGGCGAACAAGCTTATCAACAGTTTGGCGAGTATCTTCCTGATGTATTAGTGATGGATATTTCCATGCCGGGCATAGGCGGTTTAGAAGCATTAAGACGTATTAAATTACGTTATCATGATGCCAAAATAATTATTTTCTCCATGCATGAAAATACTACCTTTGCAGTTCAAGCTTTAACGGCGGGGGCTATGGGCTATGTGGCTAAATCAAGTGACGCACAAGACTTAGTTCAAGCTGTAATAAGCGTCTCCAGAGGTACAAATTATTTGAGTCCATCTATTGCTGAAAAAGTGACCTTGCAAACATTGAATGATGATAATCCCGTTGATAAACTCACCGCGCGAGAGTTTGAAGTATTTAGATTGCTGGCAGAAGGTAATGTTGTTGATGATATTTCGTCATTATTAAATATTAGCTATAAAACGGTGGCAAACTACCAAACCTTATTGAAACAGAAACTAGGAATTAATAGCCCTGTTGATTTAGTTCGTCTTGCTATTAAGTATGAGCTTATTGATAGTTGAAGCTATCGCTTAATTTAAAAAATATCATCCTCATGGCAATGGGGATCCAACGGTAGTTTTTTTCACTGCTTATAGATTCCCGCTAAAAGCACGCGGGAATGACAAGGCAACAACACGCCAGAATAACAATATATCAGCAGATGGCAATGACAAACAATAGCACCTGAAAATGATGATAGAACACGTAGTCAGCTAAATTAGATCTAAAACCAGCTCAAAGAATCCTGAAGTTTCACCACATTACCAATAATCAATAAGGTGGGCGCTTGTACTTGCTCTCGCTGTGCTAAATCAGCAAGATCATTAATCGTACTCACCCACACTTTTTGATGCTCTGTAGTACCTTGTTGGATTAATGCTGCAGGCATATCTGCCGCCATGCCATGTTGTTGTAGTTGTTGACTTAACACCTCAAGCCCCGCTAACCCCATATATATAACTACAGTTTGATTAGGTTGCACTAAGGCCTGCCAATTTAAATTCAATTTACCCTTTTTTAACTGTCCTGTTACAAAGGTACAGCTTTGTGAATAATCACGATGAGTCAAAGGAATACCAGCATAACTCGCACAACCTGATGCGGCTGTAATACCCGGTACAACTTGAAAAGGAATATTTTCAGCGGCTAACGTTGCAATCTCTTCGCCACCACGACCAAAGATAAACGGATCGCCTCCTTTTAAACGTAATACTCGTTTTCCTTGTTGGGCATGGCTTAATAAAAGTTGATTTATTTCTTCTTGACGCACACTATGCCACGCACGTTGTTTACCAACATAAACCTGTTCGGCTTCACGACGAACTAAGGCTAAAATTTCCTTGCTAACCAACCGGTCATAAAACACAATATCGGCTTGTTGCATCAATCGTAGTGCTTTAAAGGTCAATAATTCCGGATCGCCCGGCCCGGCTCCCACTAAATAAACTTCCCCTTGCTCTAATTGTTCAACATTAGAGTCAGCTTGATCAAGCAAGGATTTTAATAGCAGTTCTCCCTGCTCCTCGCGGCCCGCTAATACATGGTCAGCAACTTTACCTTGTAAAACAGTCTCCCAAAAACGACGACGTAAGCCTAGTGTTGCTAACTTTTCTTTAACCACATCACGATAGCGCCCCACTAAGTCAGCTAAATTACCATATGTAGGAGGTATTAAAGTCTCTAATCGTGCCCGTAATTGTCGCGCTAAAATGGGGGATTTTCCACCGCTTGATACCGCAACGACAATGGGAGAGCGATCAAGAATAGACGGTAATATAAAGTCACACAGTTCAGGACAGTCAGCTACATTAACCCATATATTCAAGGCCTTGGCTTGCTGATAAACGGTTTTATTCACTTGTTCATCATCTGTTGCGGCAATGACTAATCGAACATTGCTTAGCTGCTCAGAGGAAAATGAGCCTTTCAGCCAGTTAATTTCACCTTTATCAATCAGTGCTTGTGTTGTTGCTGATACCTCAGGGGCAACCAGTATCACTGTCGCCTGAGCTTTTAATAATAAACCTGCTTTACGAGCAGCAATATCACCACCACCAACAACAAGACAAGTGCGATCTTTAAGATCAATAAATATGGGTAAATAATCCATTTATTTCTCGTTTTTATTCAATGTTAATTTTAAACCTTGCAATACAAAACCATCATTTAGATTTTGAATAACCGCCACAATACTTGTTTTATTCATATTCCAGTCTTCATCAATATTAATCATTGTTGTTAGCTCTGTTTCACCTGTTTCATTTAAATCAAAAGGTCCCAGCCATTGTCTCACTAGGTTTTGATGATTAAATGTTGCACCAGTATTATCACCACCATTAACCTTACTGATAATATCATTTTCAGTAATCGCTAAATATAGCTTTGAATATTGACGATTTTCATTACCTTGAATAGAAATATGACTATTAATAGTAAGTTCATTATCATGCTCGACAATATTTAGCTTAATCGCCGCTTCAGGCTCAAAATTATTAACCGCCTGAACCACTTTCTTTACATGCTTTCTCCAGTTATGAATGACTTCACCACTGACCACAAACTCAGGTGTGTACACCGTTTGATATAAGTTTAAGCGTGCTTGTTGACGTTGACGATCTGAAAATTCTGGGCTAGCAAAACGATCTACCCAGCCTTTTATATCATTCAGATAATCAATATGGAAACCCAATACAATTAATTGTTCATCACTAATACCTTGCTTTGATAATTGATGCACCCAACGATCAGCCGCAGGGCATAAGCCGCAGCCTTCTGATGTAAACAGTTCTAGTACAGCTATTTGCGTATCAGCACTTTTCGCTTGCCATGTTTGGGAATATCCTACTAATGGCAACAATAAAATAATAAGTATGCTGATAATTTTTTTCATATCATTACTCTAGGTTTGACTAAATTAAAGACTGTAGGTCAGACTTTAGTCCGACATATTGGACTTTAGTCCAATCTACCCCTGCTATTTTATTATAGGTTTAGGCAGAAAGTTCCGATGCTGAGCATCACTAATCACTGCCAATTCACGCATCACCGCAGTCGCATAACACCCTGCCGGTAAATAAAAACTCAATTCAAGTTGCATTTTATCATCATTAAACTGCCAATTAAAATAAGCAGGAAATAATCGTAATGCCCGTCGTTCCTGTTTCATTCCTGCTTTTTCCAGACCTTGTCGCCAGTCATGCCAATCCAATAATACTTGCTGTTCCAGCTCTAAACTATCGGTAGAAACCAATTCATTTCCTCGGCCCCATAATGGCCCTGTTGGATGAACATCCATCGTATCAACACGAGTTTTCAAAGCATCATCAACCATCTCGACATTAAATGAACTAGCTTTAGTGCCCGCTAATAACATGACATCACCGATGACAGCTTGGTTCCAGTTTTTTTGCTTTATACGTTCAGCCAACACCTGATTAAATAACCAAGATCGTGCTGCTGATAGATAAATACTTTTTTGATTTCTTTTGCGTGGTGCTTTGCCAGTGGCAAACCAATGATCAACTCGATGCAGATTGTTACCTTGATGACCGAAACGTTGCTCGCCAAAGTAATTGGGTACTCCTTGTATTTTAATCTGCTCTAAATTATTTTCCCAGCTCTCTAAATCACCACTCAAATTTCGTAATATCAAGGTGAATTTGTTACCTGACAATACGCCTCGCTTTAATTTTTTACCATGCTGTGTCTGTTCAATAATTTCAATATCATCATTTGCAAAGTCAGACCACTGCGGATGTTGCTGACCCTCCATATTGACACTAAACCACTGGCTAGTAATAGCGTGTCGATCTTTTAATCCGGCATAACCGATAGCCACTTGAGGCACTCCGGCAAACTTGGCTAACTCATTTGCTAACCAATCGGTATTGATGCCTTTTTTGCGTATTTTTAGCCAAATATGACCACCAGAACCATCGGGCTCAAAGGGTAATACCTCATCGACGTGGAAGTCTTCAGGATGGTGTCGAATTTCAGCCGTACAAGAACTTGCGGTTTGACTAAGGCGAGGAAAAAGTGAGAAGTCGTCTATTTTCAATGCTTATACTTCCACAATAAGCACAACAGCATGAGCAGCAATACCTTCTTTACGTCCGGTAAATCCGAGCTTTTCTGTTGTGGTCGCTTTAATATTAACTGCATCAATATCTACCGCTAAATCAGCTGCTAATAACTCTCGCATTGCCGGAATAAAAGGCGCTAGTTTCGGCGCTTGAGCCACCACGGTGCTATCAATATTATTCACTTTCCAGCCACGTTCTGACAAATCAGCAATCACCCGACGTAACAATATGCGGCTATCAATATTTTTAAATTCATCGCTGGTATCAGGAAAATGATGACCAATATCCCACAATCCCGCTGCCCCTAACAACGCATCACACATCGCATGAATTAAGACGTCGCCATCAGAATGAGCCTCTAAACTATGAGTATGAGGAATCGTTACACCACCGATAATAAGTGCATCACCCTCAGAAAATTTATGCACATCATAACCGTGACCAATTCTCATAATTTCACCTTCTGCTGCTGTAAATATAAGCTGGCTAATGCCAAGTCTTGTGACACTGTTATTTTGATATTATCGGCATGTCCTTCAACCATCATCGGCTGTAAACCTGCTAATTCCATGGCACTCGCTTCATCAGTTACAACGTCACCTTGTTGTTTTGCGGTTGATAATGCTGATTTTAATGCCTGTAAATGAAACATTTGTGGGGTTGATGCTCGCCATAAATGATCACGTGTGACTGTTTCGACAATTTCATTGTGATTATTTGTTCGTTTAACGGTGTCGTTAACAGGAATCCCTAAAATTCCACCCACCGTATGACCCTCTAGTAGCGTTAGCATCTGATCAATATCTTGATGTCGCAAACAAGGTCGCGCCGCATCATGCACTAATACCCAAGGATCATCCTCGGTAATACTAGCTAGTTCTGTTAAGGCATTCAATACAGAATCAGCGCGAGTCTCGCCACCAATAACGCTATGGATTACTGTGTCCGAATTAAACGCTAAGGCAGGCCACCAAGGATCGTCTTGTGCTATTGAAACAATAACACCTTGAATTTTAGGGTGAGAAGTTAGACGTTGCAAAGTCTGCTCAATCACTGTTTTACCATCAAGTTGCAGATATTGTTTTGGTCGATCAGCCAGCATTCTTGTACCGATACCCGCGGCGGGAACGACGGCCCAAATCTGTTGACTACTCACTCTTTGCTTCTTCTATAATTTGAATAAAGGTTTCACCTTTTCTAATCATGCCTAATTCACTACGGGCACGTTCTTCCAATGCATCACGACCCTCTTTAAGATCTGTAACTTCAGCTGCTAACATCTTATTTCGTTCTTCTAAAATAGAATTTTCACTGCGCTGAATCTCCACCGTACGATTCAAATACAATACTGAGGGCAAACCATCGTGGCTAAACCACAAACGATATTGCAATAAAAATAACAATACAATGAGTAAAATCATAAGCGGATTTTTCATGTAATATTAATTAAAAGCGTTCAACCCTGGATAAATGGCACGATCACCTAATTCAGCTTCAATACGAATTAATTGATTATATTTAGCAATTCGATCACTACGAGAAAGTGAACCCGTTTTAATTTGGCCGGTTGATGTTGCAACCGCTAAATCAGCAATTATCGTATCTTCTGTTTCACCACTACGGTGCGACATTACTGAGGTATAGCCTGCTTTCTTAGCCATGTCGATGGCGGCAAAGGTTTCGGTTAAGGTGCCGATTTGATTGACTTTAATCAAAATAGAATTAGCAATCTCTTTGGCAATGCCTTGTTCTAAAATAGCCGTGTTGGTGACAAATAAATCATCACCTACCAATTGGACTTTATCGCCAATACGATCAGTTAATAACTTCCAGCCATCCCAATCGTTTTCATCCATGCCATCTTCAATGCTAAGGATGGGATATTTATTAACCCAATCTTCGAATAAATCAACCATTTGTTCTGAGCTTAATGTTCTATTTTCAGAAGCCAACACATATTGACCATCGTGGAAAAACTCAGAACTTGCGGTATCAAGAGCCAGCATAATATCTTTGCCAGCTTCATAACCGGCATTAGCAATAGCTTCCAAGATCACTTCAATTGCGGCTTCATTAGAAGGCAAATCTGGAGCAAAGCCCCCTTCATCACCCACCGCCGTATTTAAACCACGTTCATTAAGTACTTTTTTCAAGGCATGAAACACTTCTGCCCCATAACGTACCGCTTCAGCGAAGCTCGGCGCACCAACAGGAATAATCATAAACTCCTGAAAATCAACACTATTATCAGCGTGAGAACCACCATTGATAATATTCATCATTGGCACAGGCATTAATGAGGCTTTATCACCACCCAAGTAGCGATATAGCGGCAAGTCAGCATCATTCGCCGCGGCACGGGCCGTCGCCATTGAAATAGCCAATAAAGCATTAGCACCCAAACGTGCCTTATTTGGCGTACCATCAACAGAAATTAATTTTTCATCAATCACTTGCTGATCATTAACATCTAAACCGATCATTGCATCACGCAATTCACCATTGATAGCGGCAACGGCATTCAATACACCTTTACCTAAATAACGGTTTTTATCACCATCACGAAGCTCAACCGCTTCACGTTGTCCTGTTGATGCACCTGAAGGTACAGCCGCACGACCAATAATGCCATTCTCAAGAATGACATCGGCTTCAACCGTTGGATTACCGCGTGAATCAAGTATTTCACGACCAATGATATGACTAATTTTACTCACAATTTTTCTCCATGTAATGCTTCTATGAGCATCACTTTACAACATGAGTTCTTTGCACTAATCGTCTTTTCTGCCATTCTGGCGTTAAAAATAGTGCAAAGTTCTCAACATAATTATTTCAATTTTATTTAAGCAATGAATCTTCAATAAAGTCTTGTTGTTTAACTGTGCGATCAATCGCTTGTAATGTGATTAACAATTCTTCCATGCGATCTAAAGGCCATGAGTTTGCACCATCGCTCAATGCTTTTTCTGGTTCTGGATGGGTTTCCATAAACACACCTGCCACTCCCACAGCTACCGCTGCTCGGGCTAATACAGGGACAAATTCACGTTGACCACCTGAAGAGCCGCCCAAGCCACCCGGTTGTTGTACTGAATGTGTCGCATCAAATACCACCGGACAATCCATCGCGCGCATTTGTGGCAAACCACGCATATCCGAGATTAAGGTGTTATAACCAAATGACGTACCACGGTCACACAGCATAATTTGATTATTGCCGGTTGATTTTGCTTTTTCGGCAACATGTTGCATATCCCAAGGCGCAAGAAATTGACCTTTTTTGATATTAACCGGTAAACCTTGACTACAGACATTAACAATAAAGCTGGTTTGACGACATAAAAATGCCGGCGTTTGTAAAATATCCACTACGCTGGCTACTTCGGCTAATGGTGAGTATTCATGTACATCTGTTAGCACAGGAATACCATATTCTTTTTTCACTTTTTCTAAAATAGCTAAGCCTTTTTCAATACCGGGACCACGGTAGCTATTAACCGATGTTCTATTGGCTTTGTCGAATGAAGACTTATAGATAAAGTGAATACCAAGACGGTCTGTCATTTCTTTTAATTTGCCTGCCACATCCATAGTCATTTGTTCGCTTTCAACTACACACGTACCTGCAATCAAGAAGAATGGTTGTTTTCCGCCTACCTCTTTTCCACATAGATCCATTATTTTGCTCCTTGAAGTGCTTTATTTGTTTTAGCGGCATTGATGAATCCATCAAATAGTGGGTGACCATGACGCGGTGTTGATGTGAATTCAGGATGTGCCTGACAGGCAATAAACCAAGGGTGTTCAGGAATTTCAATTAACTCGACAAGGTTCTTGTCTTTAGACATACCAGAAAAACGAAGCCCAGCATCTTCTAATTGTTGTTTATAGTTATTATTAAATTCATAACGATGACGATGACGCTCAGAGACTTCGGATGCACCATAAATTTCTTGCGCCAAACTACCATCATCTAATACACATGGATAAGCACCTAAACGCATTGTGCCGCCAAGATCAGAATCAGCATCACGCTGTTCAACACTGCCATCTTCTTTTTGCCATTCGGTGATTAAACCAATGACTGGATGTTTAGTCTTCGCATTAAACTCAGTACTGTATGCGCCTTCTAAACCGGCTTTATTACGCGCATATTCAATCACAGCAACTTGCATGCCTAAGCAGATACCAAGATAAGGGATATTATTTTCACGGGCATATTTCGCAGTTAAGATCATGCCTTCAACACCACGTTCACCAAAGCCACCCGGTACTAAAATAGCATCCATTCCGGCAATGATTGCTGTGCCATCTTTTTCGATAATTTCAGAATCTATATAATGCACTTTCACTTTAGTGCGTGTATGAATTCCGGCATGGATCAATGATTCAGACAAGGACTTATAGGCTTCGGTTAAATCCATATACTTGCCGACCATGGCAATATTAACCTCAGCTTCTGGATTGTTAATATTATCAGCCACCTGTTGCCATTGGCTCAGATCTGCTGGTTTTACATTCAACTCTAATTGCTTAACAACAATCTCATCTAAGCCTTGCTGATGTAATTCCATAGGGATTTTATAAATGCTATCCACATCCACCGCTGAAATAACAGACTTTTCTGGTACATTGGTAAACAATGAAATTTTACGACGCTCAGCATCCGGTAATGGACGATCCATGCGACATAACAATACATCTGGCTGAATACCAATGGTGCGTAGTTCTTTAACCGAGTGTTGGGTTGGCTTGGTTTTAATCTCACCTGCAGATGGAATATAAGGCACTAAAGTCAAATGGATAAACATGGCATTATTGCGACCCAACAATGTCCCCATCTGACGGATAGCTTCAAGGAAAGGTAATGATTCAATATCACCTACTGTGCCACCAATTTCGATTAGAGCAACATCCGCATCGCCAGCGCCTTCATGAATACAACGCTGAATTTCATCGGTAATATGAGGGATAACTTGTACTGTATTTCCTAAATACTCACCACGACGTTCTTTACGAATTACATTTTCGTAAATCTGCCCTGTTGTGTGATTATTGGCTTTGGTCATTTTGCCATCAATAAAACGTTCATAGTGACCCAAATCAAGATCCGTTTCCGCACCATCATCGGTAACAAACACTTCACCGTGTTGCAGAGGACTCATCGTACCTGGATCAACATTGATATACGGATCAAGTTTTACCAATGTGACTTTTAATCCACGCGCTTCAAGAATAGCAGCCAATGATGCGGCAGCAATCCCTTTGCCCAATGAAGAAACAACGCCACCCGTAACAAAGATAAATTTAGTCATATTTAGGAGAGTTCAAGTTATACGGTGCAACCAGAATGGTGACACACAAATTAGCCGCATATAATAGCAGATTTCCGTCATTTCCTCAATGAGAACATATACCCGAGACCATTCAAGTTTCAACTTTGCAACATGCATTCTGACTGCGATATTATTGTTCAATAGAGTGTCTATTACACATCAATAACCTGCCTTAAATCGCAGCTATTATGAGCACTAAAAATCTACAATTTGAATGATAACGGGATAGCTAAGCCGCCTGAGTAATCATTGGAATATACGTAATTTCTTGTGTGCTTGATAGCATAGAATCACTAATACAATGCCCTACTACTACGATGAGTTCATCATCTTTGAATATCAACGGAATACGTTCGCGTTGCCATGTTGGTATATTCCACTGCTGAAATAAATGCTTTAATGTTTTGTGATGGGCATGACCTTGCGGCTTTATTTTTTCACCACCTTGCCGATAACGAATCGTCAGCCCTGATGAAATAAGCTGTTGATTTATTCCCTGTGGTGCCGATTGCCAGCTCATAACTTGCTGATTCTGCAATGCAAGTTCATTGGTATTATTACAAGACAATCGCTCTGCTCCATCATGCTCAGCTAATGGCAACATAAAATAAAGAGCATCGTGGTATCGCCTCACTTCAACACCCGTCCAACTGACGATAGGCACACTATCTTGCTTAGCTAAACAGACATCATCGATTATTTTCTGCAAACAGATGGTTGATGGCAATGGCAGTTGTTTCCATTCAATAATATACCGAAGTGCATTTCTCAATCGCGCTGGTGACAGTGTTAATAATGGACTGATCGCTATTTTAGAATCATTATATTGAATATTAAGTGACGCTAAATCCTGCTGTGCAAGATCCGCCATTAACTCACTGGCTTCAGCGCAGTGCGCTGCGCTACGGCTAATGGTTATTGCCGCACTAGGCCATCGTTGTTCAATAATTGGCCAAATAGTATGACGAATATAATTGCGATTCCACTGTGTTTCTAGATTACTGGGGTCTTCAATCCATTGCAGTTGATATTGTTTGGCATACGCTACAATATCTGCTTGGCTTACGGATAATAAAGGACGGAGCAATTGCATTTGGCCCATTTGTGACTGCATTGCCATAGCAGACAA
Source organism: Piscirickettsiaceae bacterium (assembly GCA_013215825.1). GTDB lineage: Bacteria > Pseudomonadota > Gammaproteobacteria > Nitrosococcales > Methylophagaceae. Next base: position 28,713 of record JABSQN010000004.1, read on the forward strand.
GCCTTTAGGACCCGCACCACGTAATAGCTGTAATAATAAGGTTTCAGCCTGATCATTTTGATGTTGTGCAGTGAGTAACACCTCATCTTGAGTCAATGTGTTTTGAAAGGCGTGATAACGTGCTTGTCTTGCCGCCGCTTCCATACCTAATTCTTTAATATTCTGCACGTCGATCTTAATATTACAAAAGTCTACATTCAATTGTTCAGCAATAGCGGCACAATGTTGTGTCCATTGGCGTGAATCAGGGTTTAAACCATGGTCAATATGAATGGCAATGCAGTTTTTTAGCTTAGGATTCGGATTATTTGCCAGAATATGTAATAAAACATGCGAATCAACACCACCGCTATAAGCGATACAAACACGTTTGTTTTTACTTAATCTAACAATTTCATCAATAATATTCTGTGGATTTAACGCCACTCTGAGGCTTACTCCTCAAACTCGCCATAGCCCAGTAGGCGTTTTTGACGTTGTTCTACTAATGTTTCAACGGGTAATTTTTCTAATTTAATCAATTTGGCTTCAATGGCATTTCTAACGCGTTGTGCGATCTCATCGATATCACGATGTGCACCACCTAAAGGTTCAGCAATCACTTCATCAACTAAACCTAAACCCAATAACCGTTCAGAAGTCACACCCAAGGTTTCTGCCGCATCCGATGCTTTCTCTGCACTTTTCCATAAAATAGTTGCACAGCCTTCAGGAGAAATTACAGAATAAATACTGTATTCAAGCATCATTAAATGATCGGCCACACCGACAGCTAATGCGCCACCTGAACCACCTTCACCAATAACCGTACTGATAATTGGAGTTTTAAGTTGTGACATTTCAAATAAATTACGGGCAATAGCTTCACTTTGACCACGTTCTTCAGCACCGATACCTGGATAAGCACCTGGCGTGTCAATAAAAGTAATAACGGGCAAGCCAAAACGCTCTGCCATTTTCATAATGCGTAACGCTTTACGATAACCTTCTGGGCGTGGCATACCAAAATTACGCGCTACCTTTTCTTTAGTATCACGCCCTTTTTGATGGCCAATTATCATAACTGGACGACCATTTAAACGCCCCATGCCAGTAATTAATGCCGCATCATCACCATAAGCACGATCACCGTGTAACTCTTCAAAATCAGTAATAATTCGATGAATGTAATCCAAGGTATATGGACGTTGTGGATGACGCGCCATTTGTGTTGTTTGCCAAGGCGTTAACGATGAGAATATAGCTTTTGTTAAGTCTTTACTTTTCTCTTGTAACTTCTGAATTTCCTCAGTGATATTTAAATCACTGTCATTACTCATATAACGCAACTCATCAATTTTTGCTTCTAATTCAGCAATGGGTTGTTCATAGTCGAGAAAATTTAACTGCATGACTTTTACCTTAAAATTCAAATTCTGTGGAGATTATATACCCATAATCAATCAAGCTGTTTGATTCAGTGGAATTAAAATAATCACCCAAGTATCAATTCACTATTATCATCGCGGCCATCAAAACCAGCACCCATACGTACAGCAAGATTAAGATCGTTTTTAGAATCGGCATTTCGAATCGCTTCTTCTAAGGTGATTTCTCCGGCACGGTACAACGTTAATAATGCTTGATCAAACGTCACAGTACCATCCTCCGTACTTTCTTTCATTGCTTCTTTAATGCCAGAAATATTGCCGTTAATGATTAGCTCAGCAATCAGTGGTGAATTCAACATCACCTCAACGGCAGGTATGCGATTTTTACCATCAATCGTAGGTAGCAAGCGCTGTGACACTATCGCTCTTAAATTTAGCGATAAGTCCATTAACAGTTGGCGATGTGCAACTTCTGGGAAAAAATTTAAGATCCTATCCATTGTTTGGTTAGCATTATTAGAATGTAATGTCGCAAGACACAAATGCCCTGTTTCAGCATAAGAAATAGCATGTTTCATCGTATCCATATCACGAATTTCACCGATTAAAATAACATCAGGCGCTTCCCGCAGTGCATTTTTTAATGCATTGTCATAAGATAAAGTATCAATGCCTACTTCTCGTTGTTGAACAATTGATTTTTCATGAGTATGGATAAATTCTAAAGGATCTTCAATCGTTAAAATATGTGATGCAGAATTACGATTGCGATAACCGATCATTGCAGCTAAAGATGTGGACTTACCTGAACCAGTGGCACCAACGACCAGAACTAGCCCCCTTTTTTCCATAATGATATCACCCAATATTTTAGGTAATCGCATCTCTTCAAAATTAGGAATTTGAGTTTTAATAAAGCGAATTACAATTGAGACTTGGCCACGTTGACGAAAAATATTAACCCGGAAACGACCTACCCCTTTTAGTGGAATAGCAAAGTTAGATTCCATGGTCGTTTCAAATTCCTTCTGTTGCTCCTCACTCATGATTGAATTAGCCATATCATTAAGATCTTCAGGCTGCAGTTTCTTTTCACCTACAGGTCTAATCACACCTTGTATTTTTAAATGTGGCTTGGTACCCACACAAAAAAATAAATCAGAAGCTTCTTTGTCGGCCATTAATCTTAAATACGGTGTCATATCCATGTTACGTTCCTTTTCTTTTTCATTGCTATTCGTAAATTCTGCAACTAATCTAATCGTATACGATAAACTTCCGCCAAAGAAATTTCTTTCGAGCGCGCTCGTGATAATCCATTAGCGGTTAATGGCAGCATCCCACCAGCTAATGCTTTTTTGTATATTGCTGTTGTTGTCACATTTGGTTCAATAATATGTTTTATTTCATCATTAATTCGTAATAATTCATAGACTGCTACACGTCCACTTACCCCAGTTTGATTACATTGTTCACAACCAACCCCATGATAAAAAGATTCCGTCATCGGTATATCTAATGATTGTCGAACTATTTTATCAATAGGTTCAAGTTCTAAACAATGAGGGCAATTCTTTTTGACTAAACGTTGTGCTAAAACACCTAACAAGCAGCCATTAAGTAAATAAGGTTCAACACCCATTTCTAATAAACGTGTTATCGCACCCGCTGCATCATTGGTATGTAATGTACTTAACACCAAGTGTCCAGTCAAAGCACTTTCTACTGCCATTTTTCCTGTTTCTTGATCTCGAATCTCACCCACTAAAATCACATCAGGATCATGACGTAAAATATTACGCAAAGCTCTGGCAAATGTATAACCAGTCATTTGGTTTATTTGAATTTGCTCTATACCATCCATATGATATTCAACTGGATCTTCAACAGTAATGATATTCACGTTTTGTTTTTGCACTTCACCCAATGCCGCATACAACGTCGTTGATTTACCTGATCCTGTTGGTCCTGTTACTAAGAAAATACCATTACTTTTATGTAACAAATCTCTAAACACATCTTCATCATGTTCACTAAAACCAAGTTGAGAAATTGATTTCAATCCTACTTGTGCATTAAGTATGCGAATTACCACGCTCTCACCTTCAACAGTCGGCATAATTGAAATACGTAAATCAATCATAGCGCCATTACTACGCACACAGCTACGCCCATCTTGAGGAACTCGTCGTTCAGCGATATTCATTCTTCCAAGAATCTTAATACGACTTACTACCGCAGGTAATAATGATTTACTAAAATAACGAATAGTGGTTAATGTGCCATCCAAGCGATAGATAAGTTCAATATTTTTTTCTCGTGGCCGAATATGAATATCAGAGGCATTGCGCTCAACCGCATCTCGAATAATGTTACTAACCAACCGTACAATCGGTCGTCCAGAACTTAAACGCTCCAGATCTTGAGTGCCTTCTGTATTATCCTCATGCTTATCAATTGATTCTAAGGCTAGCTCATCATCTTGCATGCCATAATATTGTCGTATCGCCCATTGCACATCATTCAAGCTAGCTACGACCACTTCAATATACAAACCGGTAATAAAACCTAATGCTTGATAAACATCTTGTTGCATGGGATTATCCATTGCAATTAGTAAATGTCTGTTCTTAATTGTTAACGGAATGATGTTGTTATTGCGTGCAAATTCAGCGGGAATCATCGCTAATGCTATTTCATTGAAGTTATAATCATGTAACAGGACAAAAGGATAACCTAATCGCTCAGCTAATCTTCGTTGCGATTTTTCTTCGACGCAGCTAGATTTTTCTATTGCTAAGGCAGCATGTGTTTTTGCTTTTCTGGTTGCATCCAATGCTTCAAAAAAAATATCATCTGTAATATTAGCATCAACAGATTGCTTATTATCACCAATAGACACAATTAATCCTTTCAGTTATGTGTTGTATTTCATTCTAACAGTAGTCACCATCGGTAATGCAGTTAAATCAGATAAGAGTGTATCCGCAGGTGTTACATTCCACTTATCTCCTAATGAAATAAGCGTTCTCGCCTCTTTGTTTTTATACTCAATCTCTAAGGGCGTTAAGCCATCTCGAAAATGAGAGAGCGCATCTTGTAGCAATGGCAAAAACGCCTCATTATTCACCTTATTTTCAATACTAATCACTAATGCCTTGCCACACATTTCTCGTGCTCGGGTAATGTCATATACCGTGTCCGCCGTGACCGCCAATCCACCTGTAAAGCTATCTTGTCTTATTTTCCCCTGAATAATGACTAATTTATCAGGCTGAATTAATGATTGGTATTTCTCGTAAGTTTCACCAAATAGCTGTACTTCTAGGCGTGCAGACTGATCATCAATGGTGATAAATGCCATTCGACCACCTCGTTTACTCTTCATAGTACGAATAGCGACAATTAATCCAGCAGTGATCACCGGAATCTCATTCTTCTTATATCCTTTGGACTCTGGCGCATCGAGCTCACTGATTTTTTTAGATATAAAGCGAGATAATTCATCAAGATAGCGATTAATAGGATGACCACTAAGATACAAGCCCAACGTTTCTTTTTCGGCAATTAATAAATGCTCTTCCGACCAAGGTGCTATTTCAACTAAAGGTTCTTCAGCATGTTGTTCTTCATCCACCGTCATCAAGCCAAACATATCATTCTGACCACTATCGTTATTATCACGATGTTGCCCAGCTATCTGTAACGCTTTACTGATACTGGCTTCAAAACTTGCACGATGCCCACCTAATGAATCAAATGCACCTGATTTAACCAATGCATCCATCACGCGGCGATTGACCTTTTTCATATCAACACGCTGACAAAAATCATACAAACTGGTGAATGCTTTGCCGTTCTCACGTTCAGAAACAATACCCGCTAATGCGGCCTCACCGACACCTTTAATCGCACCCATGCCATATCGAATTGATTTTTCATCAGCGACAGTAAATCGAATTTTACTTTCATTCACATCCGGTGGTAATACCGTCAAACCTAAATCACGGCAATCATCAATCAAGCCAACAACCTTATCGGTATCACCCATATCGGTGGTCAATACGGCAGCCATAAATGCAGCTGGATAATGCGCTTTTAACCAGGCTGTTTGGTAAGCAACTAAGGCGTAAGCGGCTGAATGAGATTTATTAAAACCATACTCAGCAAACTTTTCCATTAAATCAAAGATCGGACCTGCTGTTTTTTCGTCTATGCCTCTATTTTTGGCGCCATCTAAAAACAACTCTCGCTGTTTTGCCATTTCTTCTGGCTTTTTCTTACCCATGGCACGACGAAGCATATCGGCTCCACCCAAGCTATAGCCCGCCAACACTTGCGCGATTTGCATAACTTGTTCTTGATAAACGATAACGCCATACGTTGGTTTTAATACTGGTTCTAAATCAGGATGTGGATAATCAACTTTAGCGCGACCATGTTTACGATTAACAAAGTCATCAACCATGCCTGATTGCAAAGGTCCCGGTCTAAACAAAGCCACAAGGGCAACAATATCTTCAAAGGTATCAGGTTGAAGTCGCTTGATGAGATCTTTCATACCGCGAGATTCAAGCTGGAAAACGGCTGTTGTTTCAGCGCGTTTTAATAAATCATAGGTTGGCCTATCATCCAATGGTAATAATGTAATATCAATCTTTTCTGCTTCTTCTGGCGGCAGCATTGCTTTAACATTTTTTACAGCCCAATCAATAACCGTCAATGTTTTCAAGCCCAAGAAATCGAACTTAACCAGCCCTACATCTTCAACATCATCTTTATCATATTGAGCAACTAAACTTGCACCATTACTTTCACAATATATAGGCGTGTATTCAGTCAACACTTTAGGGGCAATAACGACACCACCCGCATGTTTACCTACATTTCGTGTTAAACCTTCCAGCTGTAGAGCCAGGTCAATCAGTGTTTTAACTTCTTCTTCTTTATCGTATCGTTCTTGTAATAAAGGTTCTTCTTTTAATGCCTTGGTTAAGGTCATTTTTATTTCAAATGGCACTAATTTAGCTAAGCTATCCACTAAACCAAAAGGCAGACCTAATACTCGTCCAACATCACGAATTACCGCTTTTGCAGCCATAGTACCGAAGGTAATAATCTGTGACACATGATCACGACCATAATGACGTGATACATAATCAATAACGCGATCACGCCCTTCCATACAAAAATCGATATCGAAATCGGGTAGTGATACCCGTTCAGGATTCAAAAACCGTTCAAATAACAAATCATATTGTAGCGGATCAATATCAGTGATTTTAAGTGAATATGCCACCAATGATCCCGCACCCGATCCCCGCCCTGGGCCAACAGGCACTTCATTATCTTTTGACCATTTTATAAAATCGGCAACGATTAAAAAGTAGCCTGGAAAGCCCATCTCATTGATAACGTCTAATTCAATCTGTAGGCGGTCTTCATATTCTTGTCGACGTTCTGCTAAAACATCAGCATCCGGAAATAATACTGGTAAACGCTCTTCCAACCCTTCATACGATTCTTGAGTAAAAAACTCAGCAATCGTCATACCTTCAGGCACCGGAAAATCAGGTAAATAATGTTCACCTAATGTTAACTGTGCATTACAGCGTTTTGCTATTTCTATGGTATTTTCGATGGCTTCTGGAATATCTTTGAACAGCTCAATCATTTCGGCCGGTGTTCGTAGATATTGTTGCTCAGAATAGTTTCGCGCGCGACGAGGATCGTCTAATAAACGTCCTTCGCTCACACACACTTTAGCTTCATGGGCTTCAAATTGGTCGGACTTTAAAAAGCGCACATCATTGGTCGCGACAACCGGTAAGTTATGACTTTCTGCCAAATCTAAGGCAGCTTGAATATAACGCTCTTCATCATCACGTCCAGTACGAATCAATTCAAGATAAAATCGATCCGGAAATAGTACTTGCCAATGCGCTGTAATTTTCTCAACATTGTCTGTCAAATTATTAAGCAAGGCTTTACCTAAAATACCGTCACGCCCACCTGATAAACAAATCAAGCCGTCGGTTTGACCATCTAACCATTCGAGATCGAGCATCGGCACACCTAAATGCTGACCTTCCATATAGGCTTTAGATAATAGGCGAGATAAATTTAAGTAGCCTTCTGTATTTTGACATAGCAGTACAAAGCGACTGCTTTTCTTCGTATCATCAGGATCTCGTAGACGTACATCTGCGGCAAGTATCGGCTTCACACCTGATTGTTGCGCTGCTTTATAGACTTTAACTGCGGCAAATAAATTATGCAGATCAGTAACGGCTATTGCGGGCATTCCTTCTTTAGCAACGGCTTGGATCAGTGGTTTGACTCGTACTAAACCATCAACTAAGGAATAGTCGGTGTGAAGGTGTAAATGAACAAATTGTGCTGGCATTTAAAGTCGTCGTTTAAGGAAAAGTAACAGGGCCAGGCTTTACACCTTTTCCTAGCGTTGCATCGACAATAGAGTTAGCTTCCTGCTTGCCCATTGCCATTGCTTCATTTTCTGACATGGCAGGCTGAAATGCAGATAAACCCTGAACTCCAGCCTCATTATTATCTTGCTTTAAATATAAGGTTTGCGTTGGATAAGCGAATTCAACATCCAATTGTTTTGCCAAACGCAATATATCCAAAAGGAAACGGTGACGTTCACGCAACTCGGTATTCCAGTCTGGCGTTTGCCAAAATACATACACCAAAATATCCAAAGAAGCGGCATTATACTGATTAAAATACACCTGATAATAATCTTTTCGCATATAAGGATGAAGTTGAATCAACTCTCTAATACCCGCACAAAATGCATCTATTTTTTCTGGTGTCGTATCATAGGTTAAACCTAACATGGTCTTCATTCGACGATAACGACGTGCGCCCATATTATCGATCTTAGAGGTCGTTAGTAGCGCATTAGGTAATGTAATTAATGAATTGTAAAATGTTCTGATTTGCGTACTTCTAAAGCCAACCTGCTCCACGGAACCTTCAACATCACCGATAACAACCCAATCACCGATCTGAAATGGTCGGTCCAATAATACAGTGAGTGAACCAAAGAAGTTACCCAATAAATCTTTTGCCGCCAACGCAAATGCCAAGCCACCAAGACCAAGACCTGCCAACAAACTGGTGACATCGACATTCAAATTATCGGCTGAAAAGATAATACCGATAACGACTATAAATACTTTTAGGCTTTTAACAATTAAAGGCACCAACAAATCATCAAATTTATTCTCGGTTTGCCGAGCCTTAGCCACCATCAATGAATTAAGCACATCGACTAAACGGAAAGCACTCCAGATAGCGGATAAACTCACTAATATTTTCACTGCTACAGATAAAATAATCAATGCGGTATCAGGCAGCCCTAATAGCCCAAGGCCGGACCACCAAATCATCGCCATCGCCATTAATCCCAGCGGTCTTAATACTGTCTTATCAAATCGTGTGGAATCAGGGTGTCTACGTTGCCAAATAGCTATATTTCTAGCTAAAAGCCATGCCAATATTTTATCTGCAATTGAACCGATAACGATAACGAAAAAGAGTCCAATCCACTGCCAATGTTCTAATAAGAAACCGCCTTTTAAGACTTCTGGCAATTGAGAACGTACCTTAATATAAAAAGGCAGTGAAATCTGCGGGTCTTTCGTTCCCTGTTTAGCTGGCTTTTCTAACAAGCCTTCTAAAATGGTGGGTAAAGCTATTAATGTTTGCTCACTAAACAACCATCGCCCATCTGATTGTTTAACAATTTCTACTTGTCCTTGTGAATAGCGACCAAAGACATATTTTCCACCCGTAGATCTACTGCTAATTGAACTCAAGGTAACCGCCTTACTTCGTTCAATTACCGACGATAAGGTATATGCGAGTTCTTGGCCCTTACTTGCTCGAATTAACTCACTTATCTCGGACATGTCTAAGGTAGAAACAGCGATGTTGATCTGTTCTTTTTGACCCTTATTTACCGCCTCCATTGCCGCAATAAAGGTTGCCATTGTTTGGCGTGGATTACTTAATGATTGAGGAACATCAGCAACAATTGTAATCTCAACGGGCTCGACTTCCCCGGCATGAATTGTAGGAAAGTATAAAAACAGACTGCACACTAACAATAACGTATTCATGATGGTTTTCATAAATCTAACTCCAACTCAGGATCCGGTGCATAACTTAATACAGTTTTCGCCGCTTCTTTCCACTCTTGGCTAGCAAATAACGCGTCACGGTTAATAGCATGACGACCATGTAATCGAATTAGACGCATATGTCTCACAGGATCATTATCGATTTTTAGCCCATCAATAACCTGCTCGACACTTTCAGGTTTATTACACAGCAATACCATGTCACAGCCCGCATCCAACGCAGCTTCTGCTCGGGCAAGGCTATCACCCATTACTGCCGCACCTTCCATGCTTAAATCATCACTTAATACCGCCCCTTGAAAACCTAAGCGATCACGTAATATTTCTTTGATCCAAAAAGGTGAAAAGCCTGCGGGTAAACTATCACTTTGTTCATAAATAATATGAGCAGGCATAATTCCTGCTAACTCTGATTGACATAAGCGACTAAATGGCAATATATCTGCTTGGATCATATCTTCAAAATAACGATTATCAACCGGTAATCCTAGATGGGAATCAATTTCAACCGCGCCATGACCGGGGAAATGTTTACCAACAGCGGGCATCCACGCACGTTTCATGCCCTGAATATAAGCATGAGCCATGGAAGCAACTGCTTCAGGATCACGATGAAAAGCCCGATCACCAATGATATCGCTAACGCCATAATCAAGATCGAGTACAGGAGCAAAACTAAAATCAACACCCACCGAACGAAGTTCTGCCGCCATCAGCCAGCCTGTTTTTTCAGCACGCGCTAAGGTTTGTTTAGGATGTTGCATATAGTGCTGACCTAAGGCACCAATCGGTGGCAATCGAGTAAAACCTTCTCGAAAACGTTGAACTCGCCCACCTTCATGATCAACAGATATTAATAAATGAGGCGCTCGTAATGCTCGGATACTTGTTGTTAAAGCTGTAATTTGTTCAGGAGATTCATAATTGCGGCTAAATAAAATAACGCCGCCAACCAAGGGATGTTGTAAAACATCACGTTCTACTTCACTTAGTTCTAATCCAACTAAGTCGACCATTAACGGGCCTAATGTCATAAGTCATACCCTTATTCATGGATATGGACTCTAGTACCCGGCTTAACCAGATCAAATAGAGTTAACAAATCCTTATTATGCATGCGAATACAGCCATGAGATAACGGCTCGCCCATTGGCAAGCTGTCGGGACAGCCATGAATGTAAATATAACGTTGCATTGTATCAACATTTGCCAATCTGTTTCGGCCCAATTCAAGTCCACTGAGCCATAAGATTCGCGTTAAAATCCAATCTCGTTCGGGAAACTGAGCACCCAGTTCAGCGGTGTATATTTCGCCGGTTGGTCTGCGACCAACAAAAACCGTATTTTCGGGTTGATTAGCACCAATACAAGCGCGAATAGTATGCAAGCCACGAGGTGTACAACCACTGTCTTTCTGTTCACCCACGCCATTGAGTGCCGTTGAGACATCCGCCTCAAATTTTAAGGTATCACCCTCAAAGAGAGTGCACCGTTGTTCTGTAATAGAAATCGTAATCATAGCTTTCACTATAAACAATTTAGACTCAATACTAAACAGATTATCCTGAGTTAAGCTTAATTAGCCGTAAGGACGACACACTGCGTTGATAAAAAGGCTGTTGATTGAAAATTGATAGCGGCTATGTCACTATCACATTAATACATTTACACAAACGTTAATTCCTTGTTTACTCTTTAATATCGTATTACTAGGAAAAACTGTCCGTATATGTATAAGAATTGCAGGGAAATTTGTTTCCTGTTAATAACAAATTATGTGAATAAAGGTATAGTATGCAACTGAAGGATTTATCAAAAAGAATTGATCAGCTCCTTGAGCAATCAACAGGAGTTCTTGCCACAAAGCAATCCAGTAAATATGATAGTAATTATGTAGATTCTGGCGCTTTGTCTGGACTCAGGGCATCCGTACTTTCATTCATTGCTATGGTATATGGAAAAGATCACTCCCACTATTCTGAATTTAATGCTGCCACAGATAACAGTTATGAATTTAATGCAAAGAAAGGCCATGCAATTATTCTTTCTATCCAAAATGAAATAGAAGGCGGGTGGGTCTTTTCAGTAAAACAGCTTATCACCGCTGAAATATTCTCTGATTTCCTAGAAATGGCTGAACATCTATTATCTCAAGGTTATAAAGATCCCGCTGCTGTTATGATAGGTTCCGTGTTAGAAGAAAACCTACGCCAACTATGCTCAAATAATGATATAGACATAGAAATAGAGAAAGATGGTCGTTTTATCGCGAAGAAAGCTGATCGACTTAATTCAGACTTAGCTAAATCTGAGGTATATACAAAACTAGATCAAAAAGCCGTTACGATGTGGTTAGATCTAAGAAATAAGGCTGCACATGGTAAATACGACGAATATACTAAAGCTCAAGTGGATCTAATGTCACAAGGAGTAATAGAGTTTCTTGCTCGTGTTAGCAGATAATTCACATAACAAGTGACTATGGTGTCAATTCTTAATGTTAAACCATTTTAGGATCCCACATGACACCGTCTCTCACCATCGAATTAAGTACGATTACTAGCTTTCTAATACAAGCTATTATCGCTACTTTTTTTGGTTTTCCTGCGGCAACTAATCGCTGATAAATACCCTTGAATTTTGGGTTGCATTGGATCGCTGACATCATCGCCATGTACATGGCCGTTCTTATTTTCGGTCGCCCACCACGTATCATACGTTTACCTTTATAAGAGCCACTTTCACGATTAAACGGAGCTACGCCAACTAAAAACGCGGCTTCTTTATTATTCACATAACCTAACTCAGGCATGTCACTGAGCAAGTTAAAAGTGACAACATTTCCCACGCCAGGAACGCTCTGAATAATGTCGTTTTTTATTTTGTAATCATCACAAGATTGAATGAGTTTGAGTAATTTATTATCAACCTTTTCAAGTTGAATTTTTAGCGCCGTTAGAATGGGTTTTATCAAAGATAATATTTCTTTTGGCATTATTTGTGAACGATTTTTTTCCATCGTTTGCATTGCCATGAGTTGACCTCTCCGAGAGAGTAAATCGCTCATTAAGCGCATCTGCTGGGGTTTTAAGGTGGATAACTTAGGTTTTATCGCCTCACCGTAAAAGGCAATCAGCTGTGCATCTAACTTATCTGTTTTAGCTTTTTGGCCAATGGCACCCGCAAACCGTTTTATGTTCACGGGGTTGGCGACGACAAAGGGAATTTTAGCCTCTGCACACGCCATAATAAAGGGTTGTTCAAGTCGTCCAGTTGCTTCAATAACGACACGTGTTATAGTGTGTTTTTTTAGCTTTTTTATGGCTTCTTTAATGCCACTTTCATCATTGGTTACGGTGAAGTAAATGTCCAATGGGCGAATGTAAATGGCGAGTTGGGTTTTACCTGTATCGACACCCACGTTAATTTCATTTTGATTATTTTTGCTGTTCATAATAAGCTTACTCTGCCTTGCTATTCGGGCTCGAGGCTCAGTTGACTATCCGAGTTTAGTGCTTGGAGGTTTATACAGCGTTCTTACTTGTTATCGGTCTCTCAATAGAGGAGCCTGCGTTCAATCGAACTGCTGTATAAAAGGCTTTGGTTGCAGCCAAAGCTTGGGTCTCACTTTACCCGAACTTGGTTTAAATAATTATTACTTTATGGGTTTATTATCCATACAAGCCATTCAAACGGACAAATAACAGTTGGATTTTGCTCGTTCCTCGCTATTATAGCCAACTATCATTTGCCGCTTAATGGGCCGTTACATGTCTATCAAGCTATGGAGTTAATATGGCATCAAAAAAAGAAAGCACTACTAGTGGTATCCAATTGGCAGCGGCTTTAGTAATTGGAGAACAAAGGGGACGTTACCTTTTGTTTGTTTATCCATACCTCACTATTAAAGGATAGCGTCGCCTTTAATTCTCGATCTTGAACTTTAATATTGGAATATGGCCATAAAACGTCCTTTTTTCGTGGGTAAGTTCACTAACAGGATTAACCGTCAAATATGTACTATTATCACCTTACGATCGCCTATAAAGGCACTCACTACTTTGGCTGGCAAGCACAATCTATAGATACCTTATATGAAGAAAAACCAACAGTAGAGGGTACGATTCAAAATGCCTTGAAAAAAATAACAAACTATCAGCCTTGTACTATTTCTACCGCCAGTCGGACTGATGCTGGTGTTCATGCTCAGGGCCAAAGAGCAAAAATCACTATAGCTAACGAGATTAGCCCTGAGAAGCTATTATTAGGGCTCAATTCTTTATTGCCCGTCGATATCCGTATCCTAAAATGCCTGCCATCAACAAAAGACTATCAACCCAGTAGAAGTAGTATTAGCAAGGAATACCACTATTACTTTACCGCCTCACCGGTTGATAATGTAGCCACCTCCGATATTGCGGTGCATCTTCCGCTCGACAACATGTCTCCAAAAAATCTGGCATTACTACGAGCCGCCTGTCAGCTATTCATTGGCAAACATGATTTTTATAACTTTAGTAGTCGAGATAAAAATATCAGTACAAGTGTTAGAGAGATTTTTTACTGTGACATTCATCAGGCCAACTTTTTACCACTAGCTGACACTATGTATTACCTTAAAATCATTGGAGATGGTTTTCTAAAACACATGATTCGTTATTTGATGGGCGCTTTGCTTGAATTGGCCAGAGATCGCATCAGCCTAGATGATATCTCGCTCTATCTACACCAACGTCAAGAAAACAAACTAAGTCCTAAAGCGAAAGCCAAAGGCTTACATTTAATTCATATTGAAGTGCCTGAGTCTTCCTCCCCCCCAATTGATTAGGGACAGGTATCATAACGCAGCTAGTGCCGTTAGTTTGTGTGCTAAAAACCTGCAAGTTGGATGATCACGGGTATATACCTTACTTTAACGACGAATAATATTAAACGGTAGATAAAGTAATGCGAGGATAAAAAGAGCAATACCAGCAAACCACGGAGCCCAATCATAGTTGACGACTTGATCACGTGTTGTTACTTTTTCCTCTAATGCTTCTATCACTGCATTGGCATTAGTCGGTGAGACAATATAATCAAACTTAAGCATTTCTGCTAAACGGTTCAAATGTAACTGTTTTTGTGATGATAAATGTTCATTTCTCGGTCTCGCATTACGCACTTCTTCTGATTCACTTCGTAACGAGGCATAAACATCTTCATGCAACACTTCATTTTGTTGCCAAAAACCATCAGCGGTTCCATCAAACTTATGCTTCGGAATCGGTAAAAGTTTATCGCCACCGACACCGACAAAAACACCTGAAATATCGCCTAATTTCTTTTTGTATTTAGGATAAAGTTCTTTGTGTAAAGGTGGCGCTTCATGACCATCGGTAATAAAGACAATATTAGGCATCGGATCCATTAACTTTGCTTGATCAATCGCACCAAATACAGCTTTTGATACTTCACTTGATAGTGCCCACGCCATAGAACCATGGATCTTAGCGAGCATTTGTGTCAAATCATTATAACTAGAACAAATTTCAACTGGATTCATCAATATCAAACTACGAGATTCACTAAATGCAGCAAGTCCAACATGAGAGCCACAAGGTAACTTTTGTAATGTTTTCTTCGTATAGTCTTTTGCCCACTCTAAACGCGTTGCTGTTTCATTATTAATTTCGACATCGCTCACATCCATACTTTGAGTAATATCAAGCACAAACATGAGATCCATCACCTGAATTGTACGATCTGTTTTAGGAAACCATAATGCCAATGCCAGCATTAATACGACGATTGCCATCACCGATGCGGCGGCAGTTATACGCGCTTGATACGATATTTTCATGGCAAATCTACTCGGAAACCTACCACTTTAACAATCACGCTTTGTGAACCTTTTCGTTTGGTATATTTCTTATTTTCAGATGAGTCTTCTGGCACCATAATTAATGCAATCTCTAAATTATAACGGGCATCCCATAATTCAGAATTAATCAATAATGCAGTTCGATAATCCTGTTTAGCAAGACCAATCAAGGCAATACGTCCGGTATCATTTTTATCCATTGAACGCGCTTCACGAAGGTTTATATTGCCTCGATTATAATAGGCGTTGGCTTCTAATTCGGCATCATTTGTAGTGACTACCGTAGTCAATCGCTCTAAAGCAGCGTTTGTTTCACCACTTTCCGCTTCATTATATGCTTGTGCAAACTGTGCTTTTAAATGCTCGGGTACGAGTTCATATTCTGCCGTATTGCTAATAAAATCATTCAACTTCTCGGCTTGCCACAAAGATATGCCCGCCTGCCCTGTTCCCAATAAACTTACACTAGCAATTGCTACTAAAACCCAGTGTGCTAAAAATGACTTATTCATGTGCTTTCCTCACTCCCCATGCCGTATAAAATTGTGCTAAAACCAATATCAACATGGTCATCATTGCAAGCCATAGGAATGGCTCATTCTTTTTCTCGCGTGGAACAATTTCTTCCACAATTAAGGTTTGTTGCTGTTGTTGATCAATCGTATCAATCGCTTCTGAAAAGCTTTTTACTGATTCAATTTCAAAGACACGATACGGTACGTCTAATGATTTAAAGAACTTATGTAATTTCTTCTCAGGTGTATTTTTCCAAGAATCATCATCACTTTCATCTTCAATACTCAAACCCGTGGTTGAACGCATATAAATCCAATATAGATTCAGCGTTTCACGTTGATACAACTCGGCAATCAGCTTCTTATCTTCAACCGTAAACTCTTGTCCACCATCCGATACCAACAATACGGTACGAGAACCGTGATAACTTTCTTTTGCGTACATTTCAGCGGCTTTAATCATTGCTTTTGCAATATTAGTTTCCGATAAACCCTTGCCCAATGCGCTGGCATTAATGATGGCGCGTATCGAGTCTTTGTTATAACTCAACGGTAATAAATCTAAGGCTTTATCACTAAATAATACAAAACCGAAACGATCATCCGGACGTTTATCAACAAACTCTAGTAGATACTTGGTAGCGATACGACGCTTACTATCCCCTTTGCCGACAGTACGATTTACTGCCAGTGCTTTACCCCGTGTTGAGAAAGGATCATCCATACTACGACTACGATCCACCAGCACAACGACTTCAGCACCACTACCAATACGTTCCACTTTTTTCTCTGGTACATAAGGTCCTACAAGTGCAAGAATTAAACCTAAAAACACCAGTGATGCTAAGACCTTAAGCCCCATACCTATCAAATTAGATAAAGGATCTACTGGTACGAAATGACTCCATGCCACCGTTTTATCTTGATTGTGTGTGATCCACGGCAACACAGCTAAAGGCAATAAAAACAACAGCATGGGCATTGACCACACTAGCCCGAACAATGTCATGCTAGCATCTCCTTAGCACGACAGGCTTTGGCTAGTTTTCTCATCATATCAATGCTAATTTCTTGGCCCGTTTTACGTGCAAAAAAGCGTTGCTCAGATTGTTGATAGAACGATTCGATATCGTCTTTCAATGGTGTTAACCAAGCTTGTTGCTCAAATAAGTTGGCTAACTCACCATAAACTACGACCGTGTTGGTCGTCTGATTAAATGCCGCATGTAAAATACGACTTGCTTGATCAGAGTTAAGTGATTTGCCCCATGAGAATCGAGATAAATCATGAACGGCTTGTGCAAATGGTTGACGATTTTTTGTTTTCCAACCAAAGTGCCAGAAGACTAAAATAAGAAGTGATAACACAGCAGTCGCCGCAAACAATTTTAATTGCTTCGTCATTTCTGCTGTTGATATCAACGTTGGCTTGCTATCTTCTTTCGGTGTTACATCAGCCGCACCGGCTTCAGATACGGCTAACGATGGACCAATTGTTAATGAAATTGATGGAACAACAATCCACTGTTCATTATTGAGTTTCATATCAAAAGGTGGCGTTTTAATCTCGGTATTTGTCTTTGGCACATTGACCACTTGATAATTCAATATCAACTGCTCGGCTGTACTGGTAACAGTTTTTAAATATAACCATGTGCCATAGCGTTTATCTGTTTGTGGCAAGCTGGATTCAGCAATACCATCCGCCAGTGAACTAATATCAATATAAACATTGATTTCATCACCTAATAATATGCCCCATGAGCGATCTACACTGACATTGACGGTTTCTTCAGCCATTGCGAGACTTGAAAAAATACTGAGCCAAAAGAGCATCACTATCTTCATTACATAACGATTTCTCATTATTAATTCCTACCTAAAAAGTAATTAGTTAACTGTTCACCAGTGACATCACCATCAGTAAATAATGGCCTTACACGATGGCGCATAAAGCACTCTGTTAACTGTTCAAAATGGTCATCCATTGTTTTCTTCCAACGCTTTTTGATACTCGGTCGCATCCAAACACTACGTCGTTCACCTGTTTCTGAATCACACATTTCTGTCCAACCGGCGTGGGATGGTAAATGATTAACATCATCATGTTTCCAAACAATAGGTACAACGGTATAACGTGATAATTGACGTAAGGCTTTATCAACCTCTTCAATATCACAACAAAAATCAGAGGCTAAAAACACAATGGCATGTTTACTAGTAATCATATTTGTCGCATGAATTAAACCATCAACACCGGCTGATTTTGCGGGTACTGCATCACGGATCATATCGGCAGCAATTTGAGGCATACTGCGCTGGCGTGTTGGCATCATATGGACATCATGACGTAAATCCGAATCAAAACCTGCTAATGCAAATCGGTCACCAAAAATAATGGCTGAATGTGCCACCAATTCTGTTAGATTTGCTAGTTGATCGTGATTAACATTTGATATCGCCATTGACCGTGACAAATCAGCCATCATCCATAAGGTGATGGGAGAACGCTGTTGATAACGTCTAACTAAATAATTGTCTTTACCCGTAGCCATATTGTTACGCAGGGTGGCACGCAGATCTAAACGTCGAGGATCTGGATAATCAAACAGATCAGAAAAACCTGCAAAACTATCACCTGTTCCTAACGACTTACCGTGATGTACGCCGGGAAGACTACCGTACACCTTATGAGGATAACGATAGCTAAACTCATCTTGTCTATTTTTATTTTCGCTCATAAATTAAGCCCTAAGATAAAAAATTAGTTTTCGATTTATCTCTAAGGAGCTGAAATATGATCACGTAACGCGGCTATAAATAACGGCATAATCTGCTCACGACGACCTTCATAAATAGGCGACAAGAAAACTCGATGCGTTAATGAAGCAAATAATACGGTGTGAATATCATCGGGTAGCACATGATCGCGGCCTTCTAACCATGCTGATACTTTAGCTGCTCGTACCATCGCAGACATACCACGAACACTGGCACCAGCAACAACTAAGTCTTCCATAAATACATCTGGAATTTCAATGCCGAACTCTTGCGGCTTCCAAGTAGCATCCCAAATTCTGATGATGTAATCTTCAATTTCTTGTGATACGAATATGGCATGTTGAACGTCTTTATCAACGGCATTCAATTCTGTGTAATCAAGTAATGGCTCAGACAAACTACTTAATAATTCATCAACATCATGGAATTTAGAGTCAAAGATCAATGATTTTCTATCATTTAAGGCTTCAGGATTGCCAATACCAATTTCAAATAAGAAACGATCACGTGCCGCAGCACTCAATTCAAAGGTTTCTTCTTTTTCAACACCATTACGATCAGCAAATACGACCATATGTGGAAATTTGTATTCCTTACCGAAGGCTTCAGCACTACGCTCTGCCATGGCACGTAATAATAATGATTGTACTTGTGGACGAGCACGGTTAATTTCATTAAAGAAAAAGACAGCCGTATCTTCACCATGCGCAATGAGGGGGCCAGGATCAATAACAGGCTTACCTTCACCATCAACCCAGGCGCTATAAAGTAAATCACTCGGCATTAAATCAACACTACCTTCAATACGACCAAATGAACCTCCTAATGCTTTAGAAAAGGCGCGTAGTAATGTTGTTTTACCAACACCTACACCCCCTTCTAGCAATACGTGTCCTCGTGCATGAAGTGCAATCAAAATCAATCTAATCGCTTTTTGTTGTCCAATAACAACAGTGTTTACTACTTTTTCTAATGCTAAGGCTTTATCACGTGCGGCCTGTAATTGTTGCGTATCTGCCATCTTTTCCTCTCTTTTAATTTTACTTATTATTTGTCTCAAATGGATACTATCACGTAATTATCTGTGATTATTTCCCGTTCATTTATCTCTGTTCTACTTTATGTAGAATCTCTTTTAATTGTTGTTTTTTATCTTCTGTTAAGGGCTTTAAGGGTAGCCTCGCATAACCCGCCGCTATCCCTTTTATATTCAATCCTGCTTTTACTGTTGATGCCAAACCACCCTGAACAATGAATTCTAATAATGGCAATTGTTGTTTGAAAAGTGACTTCGACTTTTTGTTGTCACCATTTTTAACACTTTCGAAAAGCTGTTTCGGCAAGTCACCAATTAAACACGGTGCTACCGTACACCATCCCGTCGCACCAGCATTGAACGCATCAAGCGCAATATAGTTACAACCATTAAAAAAAGGAACCGTTCCCTTAGATAATCTGTGCAATGAACGCATTCGCTGAATATCGCCAGTACTTTCCTTAATCATGGTTGCATTTTCAATCTTCTCAACCATATTCAACATAAACTCCGGAGACATATCAACACCACATGTTGCAGGATTGTTATAAATCATAATCGGTATCGACACTACCGCAGAAATCGCTGCATAATGATCGAAAATTTCATCTTCCGATAATCTATAATATGAAAAAGGTGAGACCATAATGGCATTAGCACCAATCTTATCGGCGAAGGCCGCATGTTTCACTGCTTTTTTAGTTGTTAATTCTGAAATGCCAATAATCACCGGTACGCGACTATCTACATAATCAACCGTCTTCTGGGCAACCAACTCCCATTCAGCCGCATCTAGATAAGCACCTTCACCAGCACTGCCTAATGCCGCAATTGCATTGACACCCGTTGCGATTAAATCATCAATTATTTTCTCTAGAACAGCCAGATCAACCGTATCACTTTCAGCAGTGAAAGGTGTCACTGTATACGCAATAATTCCAGATAATTGTTTGTTTTCCATTATTAAATCAAACCACTATTACGATTTAATTTGGAATCATTCATGTCTAATCTATAACGCATAATTCCCCCTTAATTAGAAATATAATTTTGGCGTACATGCATACTCGCAGAGAATGAATTGAAAGTATAAGTTTTTATAACTATCATATTGATAAGTAATATTAATCAATTTAATAAAAGGCAAACAAATGGAACTTAGACATTTACGCTATTTCAAAGTAGTTGCAGAACTTCAACATTTTCATAAAGCCGCCAATAAATTGCACATTACTCAACCCGCGCTATCAAGCCAAATTAAACAACTAGAACAGGAACTTAACTCAAAACTATTTGAACGTGTTGGTAGAGGGGTAAAACTATCTGGTAGCGGTGAACTGGTACTTTCTTCTGCGAATAGAATACTCAATGAAGTCGCATTATTAAAAGAATCTGTGTCTGATATAGAATCAGGCCAAGCGGGCAGTCTTAAAATTGGTGTATTACAATCCATTAACTCACTATATCTTCGTAGTTTGGTGGCAGAGTTTGATCGCAATAACCCTAATATATCGCTACAAATAGAAGAAATGACCAATTACAATATTGAAAATAAACTGGCCAATGGTGATATAGATATTGGCATAGGTTTTATCTTAGAAAAAGAATACCCAGATATTGAGTTTGAACGCCTATTTGATGAAAGCTGGAAACTTATTATTTCTCCTAAGAATGCATCACTCGCTAAAGATATCATGAAAGGAAAATCACATCCTCTAAAGGCAATTCTACTTTCAGACTATTTTCAAACACGAAAAATAGTTGATAAATACTTCATCGACAATCACATTAAATATACCAATGTCACCGAGGTTAATACCATTTCCTCAATTCTTGATCTTGTTGAAGGTGGCGGATCGTTTAGTATTCTTCCCGAAGCGTTTTCAGTGTTAAAAGCAAAATATCGTTTAGAAATATTCGACTTAAATCCTCAAATCCCGCCAAGAACAATTGGGATTTTAGTGGCTAAAAACAGAAGCAGTAAGAAAACTGTGCAGAAATTTTGTGACTTAGTACGGAGTCAACTCACTTAAGAGTGTGCGACTCTAACTCCCCAAGCCGTATAGACTTGTGCAATGAGTAATATCAACATCGCTAGCATTGCTAGTAACAAGAATGGGCCGATTTTGTCTTCACGCGGCACAATTTCTTCAACAATCAATGTTTGGTATTGCTGTTTATCAATCGTATCAATCGCCTTAGAAAAAGTCTTCACAGATTCAATTTCAAAGGCATGATAGGGTATATCAATTGATTTAAAGAAAGTATGTAACTTCCTCTCGGGTGTTGCCTTCCAACGTCGATTATCACCAGACTTCTCATCCAAAGTCATGCCCGTAACCGATCGCATATACAACCAATAAAGCGATAAGTTTTCTCGCTCATACACGGCTTTTATGTTCTGCATGGCTTCATTACTTAATTCACGTCCACCATCAGATACCAACATAACGATACGTGAACCTCGATAGGGCTGACCATCATACATTTCTGCCGCTTTCATCAGTGCCTTAGTGATATTTGTTTCCGATAAACCTTTGCCTAAAGCATTGGCATTTACTGTTGCCCTAACAGTTTCCTTATTATAGGTCAGCGGTAATATATCAACCGCTTTGTCACTGAATAATACAAAGCCAAAGCGATCATCGGGGCGTTTATCAACAAATTCCAGTAAATATTTTTGAGCCACTCGTCGTTTGCTGTCCGACTTGCCCACGCTTGCCATTAATAACTGCCCTTTAATAGCAAAAGCATCATCCATGCTACGACTACGATCAACCAGCATTATAATTTCAGCACCAGCAGCAATTCGCTCTACTGTCTTCTCTGGTATATAAGGCTGGGCGAGTGCAAACACTAAACTCGCAATGGCAA
Organism: Piscirickettsiaceae bacterium; assembly: GCA_013215825.1. Classification (GTDB taxonomy): domain Bacteria; phylum Pseudomonadota; class Gammaproteobacteria; order Nitrosococcales; family Methylophagaceae. The sequence goes on from JABSQN010000004.1 coordinate 51,320, forward strand.
GTGATGCTAATAGCTTAAACGTAATCCCTATCAACCTAGATATAGGATCAACAGGAACAAACTTACTCCATACTACCGTCTTCTCTTGATTTCGTGTCAACCAAGGAAATACTAATAATGGCAGTAATAACAACACGAGGGGCGATGCCCATTGCAAACCGAACAAACTCATAAAACTATGGTACTACCTTTTATACTGATAAATAATGCTGAACAAAGGTATAACTTATCCAAACAAAACCAGTAGTCGTAATTAAAAAGCTTATACCTGATAACACTTTCCAGATCATTTTATCCCAGAAGTTTTCATCTAAGGCTGCCACTACAAAAATACTCGGATTGGTGAAGCCACCAATCGCCACACACCAACAAGCGATAACCGGCAATTCAATACCGCCGCCCATTGCCGCACCATAAAAACTAAAATTAAACAGAGACATTAAGGCAAAATCTACATGTGCACGAATCAATGTTGCAAAGTCGTAAGTACCATCCAAGCCCGGAATCGGATACCATCTAGTAAAGGTCATCAACCATGCTGAAAAGATCAGCGCCATTGCAGTTGCTACACCACCTATTAATAATATTTCCATTGTTTTCTCCTAAAAATTATCTTAGCAAGATTGCAAGTTCATCATGTATTACTTGTTCGTTATAGTAACCTTAAACATAGGCAATAATCTCGGGCAATTTTCCCTATGATGTATTATTCTCTTTAATACTGACTCATTAAACCATAGACTATTAAAAATTTGATTAGGCTCCTACTATGAACCTAAAAGTACAACTCTTATATCGACTATTATTAATCGCTATTATCTGCTTAACGGCAAGTGCATTTTATGTATTGTACCAAACAGATAAACAAGCAATCTCTGAGGCAAACTTCACTATTAATAGTATTGAGCAACAAATGAGAACACAATTACTCACGATGTTCAGTCGCTATGATTTCTCTAGCTCTTTTCCTAATACTGAGCATTGGTCTGATAGTAATAATTTATCAGGATCATGTATCCAATTTTCATCTAAGTCTCGACACCGTGAGAGAAGTCTTTGTAAGAAAATCATAATCAAAGACCCATCTTGGCCAATCTGGTTTGATACCTTATATCAGCAACTCTTTAGCCCTAACTTTGAAATCAAAAAGAATATTTCATTTAATGCTGTTTCTTACGGAGTCATTTTGGTAACACTAAATTCTCAGCTTGAAACAGCCCGTGCATGGAATAATTTACGCGCGGTTATTGATGTGTTGTTTGTCAGTATTTTTGCCGTGTCTTTACTTGTTTTCTTTACCATCAATAGAATGCTACAACCTGCACACATCATCGTTAGTGGATTAGAAAAAATGCGTAATGGTCATTTAAATACACGCTTGCCCACCTTTAATATTAAAGAATGGAAACAAACAAGTGATGCCATTAATCAATTAGCGAGGAGTCAGGAAAAAAGTATGGCTGACAATAAGCTTCTTGCCCTAAAATTAATGAATATTCAAGAAGAAGAACACCGTTATATCGCGCGAGAATTGCATGATGAATTTGGCCAATGTTTAGCAGGTATTAATGCCATAACAACCTCTCTTCATCAATCAGCTCAACAGCACTACCCCGATCTCAGCACTGAAATTAAAACCATTAATCCAATCACCGCACATATGATGGATGTTTTACGAAGCTTATTAACGCGCTTGCGTCCAAGTGATGTTGATGATTTAGGATTAACGTCTAGTCTAAACAAACTCATTCAAAGCTGGAATAATCGCTCAAATGGGATAACAATTTATAGCCTAACACTAACAGAAAATATCGAACACCTACCTGAGCCATTACCGGTCAATATTTATCGTATCGTTCAAGAATGCCTCACTAATATTGCCAAACATGCAAATGCATCTCTCGCCGAAGTCCTTATCACCTACCAATCGACACATACAATTCAACTCGATATTAGTGATAATGGCACCACTAAAACAGATGTATTTGATAATACGACAGGGATCGGCTTGCTCGGTATAAAAGAACGGGTTGCCGCATTAGGTGGTGATCTTGCACTTATTCCCAACCCAACAGGTGGTTTAACCGTTTCGATACATATCCCCGTTGTAACTTCTCCAAGTGATGCCCATGTCTAAACCTATTACAATCATGCTGGTTGATGACCATGCCATCGTACGTGAAGGCTATCGTTCTTTATTACAAAAACAAGAGAATATGGACGTTATTGCTGAAGCCAGTGATGGTGCTCAAGCTTATTTACAGTATAAAAAACACAAACCCGACATTGTTATCATTGATATATCTATGCCTAATCAAGGTGGATTAGAAGCTATAGCACGCATCATACAGTTTGAACCATCGGCTAAGATACTAGTGTTCAGCATGCATCAAAACCCCACCTTTGCTATTCAAGCTACTCGTGCAGGCGCGTTGGGTTATGTCACTAAAAGCAGTGATCCTGAAGTATTAATTCGAGCTGTTTATCAAGTTCACCAAAACCAATATGCTCTCAGTGCTGATATTGCTCAGGCTCTGGCGATAGAAAAACGTGGAAGGAATAACACAGCATTAGAACAATTGACTGTTCGCGAATTTGAAATTCTACGCATGCTAGTCGAAACAAAATCAAGCAAAGAAATTGCAGAAATACTTAATATTAGCCCCAAAACCGTTGCTAATGCACATTACATTATTAAACGAAAACTTAATGTCAGTAGTGATATCGAGCTTATCTATTTAGCCATTAAAATGGATATAGTCAATTTGTTAGAACTCACCGGCACATCACGCTAGTTTCTTAATGATCTTACCTATTGCCTGTGTAAGCTTAGTCAAGTCTTCAGGCTTAATGATGTATGGCGGCATAATGTATATCAGATTTCTAAACGGGCGGATCCACACGCCTTGATCCACAATGAACGGTGGCAGCCAATCCATTTGTTCATCTAATGGCTGATGCAATTCGACCACACCAATAGCCCCTTTTACTCGCACATCTTTCACTGAGTCTAGTGTTTGATAAGGACTTAATTCTGCACCAAGTTGTTGTTCAATATTTCTCACGCTTTCCTGCCAGTTTGATTCCAGCAGGATATCAATACTTTCACAGGCCACACGGCAGGCAAGCGGGTTGGCCATAAATGTAGGGCCATGCATCAATACGCCCTGTCCATCAGCAGAGATACCTTGGGCGACCGTGTCAGTACATAATGTAGCCGCCAAGCTCATATAGCCACCGGTTAAGGCTTTGCCAACACATAATATATCAGGACAAATATCCGTTTGCTCATAGGCAAATAATGTCCCTGTTCGCCCAAAGCCTGTGGCAATTTCATCAAGAATTAGCAATACATTATATTGATCACATAAAGTGCGTACTTGACGTAAATATTCTGGACAATAGAATCGCATACCGCCAGCACCTTGCACTAAAGGCTCTAAAATAACGGCAGCTAATTGCTGATGATGTTCGCTGATTAACTGACGAAACTCAGCAATATCGCTATCTTGCCAGTCAGCATCATTTTGACAAGTCGGTGCGGGTGCAAACAGGTGTTTTGGCAACACTTTCTCAAACATACTGTGCATTCCATTCTCAGGATCACACACCGCCATCGCACCAAAGGTATCGCCATGGTAGCCGTTACGAAGTGTTAATAATGTCTGCTTTTCTATTTGACCTTGTGCAAAGTGATATTGAATCGCCATTTTTATAGCCACTTCAACAGCAACGGAGCCAGAATCAGAGAAGAATACTTTTTGTAATGGCTCGGCGGTAATATCAATCAGTTTGCGAGCTAAATCTATTGCGGGGGGATGCGTTAAGCCGCCAAACATCACATGTGACATTTGATCAATTTGTGATTTAGCCGCTTGATTTAAGCGAGGATGATTATAACCATGAATGGTTGACCACCACGATGACATGCCATCAATGATTTCACGTCCGTCACTTAATGTTAATCGAACACCTTGAGCGGCAATGACTTCGTGAATTGAAGAAGGTGTGGTTACACTACTATAAGGATGCCAAATATGTCTGGCATCAAATTGTAAATCATCATTATTTTTCATATAGCCGGATCTTATCAGGCTATTAAATAAATGTATTATTTAGTTGTACTAAAACTCTCGCCACAACCACAAGATGACACAACATTTGGATTATTAAACTTAAAGCTTTGATTCAAACCCTGTTTAACAAAATCTAACTCAATACCATCTAAAATGGGCATGCTGACATTATCAATAATAACTTTAACACCATCTTGTTCAATAACTGTGTCATTATCATCAATGACCTCTGCAAAACCTAAATCATAGCTATAACCTGAACAGCCACTTTCTTTTACGCCAATACGTAAGCCAATCGCTGATTCGTTTTTAGCCACCATTTCCGCTACGCGCTTAACGGCTGATTCTGTTAATTTAATCATAAAATATTATCTTTTTTAATGTGAAAATGTAATTATTTTGTCATCTTTATTACTTTGATGCGCAGTCACAACTTGACCTAATGTTATGCCTGCCAAATAGTCTTGGATCTGTAAACTTAAACTTGTCCACAACTCATGGCTTAAGCATTTTTCATCGTCATGACAATTACCTTTACCTTCGCAGGCGGTGCTGTCCACCTTTTCATCAACAGCCAAAATCACATCTAATACTGTAATTTTTTCGGCCTCACGACTTAAACGATAACCACCACCTGGTCCGCGTGTGCTACTTACTAAGTCATTTTTACGCAATTTAGAAAACAACTGCTCCAAATATGACAATGAAATACCTTGACGATCTGATATATCCGCCAGTGTAATCGCACCGTTGCCATAATTCAGACTCAAATCCAGCATTGCAGTAACAGCGTAACGCCCTTTTGTTGTTAGTCTCATATAAATACCCTTATCTTAAGTCAGGTATTAATTTTCACATAACCAAGTATTTTAGTCAAGTTTATCCTTTGTTACATTTTCTGCTAAATCACATTGTTCTAATTCTGGCATAACAACGTCAGGAACATCACCGCCTAAATCATGAATTGTCTTTGTCATATCATCCATTCGCTTATCCAGTGCATGAATATGTTCAATCAATCCGTGGATCGCGGTTGCAACAGGGTCTAATGTTTCACTTGATGTGCCATAGGCATCAAAACCCACTGATTGCGCCAATTTTTGTCGCTGTTTTTGCTCTTCAGTTTGATTGGTTTTCACAACACGCCCCGGCACTCCAATCACGGTTTCACCGGCAGCAACATCTTTAACCACAACGGCATTAGAACCAATGCGAGCACCTTCATTAAGCAATATAGGACCCAACACTTTTGCACCCGCGCCAACCACTACATTATTCGCTAATGTCGGATGGCGCTTGCCTTCTTTCCATGATGTGCCACCTAATGTAACACCATGATATAAGGTGCAATCATTTCCTATTTCTGCCGTTTCACCAATTACCACTCCCATGCCATGGTCAATAAAAAAACGACGGCCAATTCTTACCGCAGGATGAATTTCGATACCTGTTAACCAGCGACTCACCGTGGAGAGAAACCGTGCAAACCACTTAAGGTTACGACTCCACAACCAATGACTTAAACGATGCCACTGAATCGCTTGTACACCAGGATAGGTTGTAATGATCTCAAATACATTGCGCGCAGCAGGATCACGATCAAATACGCAGGCAACATCTTCTTTCATTAATTGCCATAGGCTTACTTTTTCAGACATTATTCCCCCCCTCATTCTGTTGCTGACTCTCTGCCGCACGTAAAATACCGTGCAATATCTGTAACTCATTCCGATCTAACTCTGCACGATTAAATAAGCGACGTAGGCGACGCATTAAATTCTTAGGTTTATCAGGATCTAAAAAGCCAATGGTTATTAATGATTGTTCAAAGTGACCGTAAAGGTGTTCTAAATCTTCCGCATTAATGGCTTCTCGCTCCTCCCCTATTCGACCCACTTCAATAGTCGGGTCAAAACTCATTTTAAGCTCATAGGCTAACACTTGCACTGCCGATGCTAAATTCAAGGAACTATAGTCTGGATTTGCTGGAATATTCACTAAATGTTGACACCGGTCTAACTCATCATTAGTTAATCCCGAATGTTCACGACCAAAAATAATAGCAACCTGTGCATTATCATGTTGTTGCTGAATATGAGCAACAGCCTCACGAGGGTTAACCACTGGCACTGGTAAATGACGTAATCGCGCACTCATACCATACACTTGCTGACAGCCTTCTAGTGCAGAATCTAAGGTTTCATGAACAATGGCTTTTGCCAAAACATCATCAGCGCCTGACGCCCGTGCAGTCGCTTCCGCACTGGGATATATCTTAGGTTGAACTAAATGTAGATTAGAAAAGCCCATTGTTTTCATTGCGCGCGCCGCCGCACCTATGTTTCCAGGGTGTGTTGTACCCACTAGAACAAAACGAATGTTATCTACTGCTTTCATATGGACCTCTTTGTAATAAACATGGCATCACCATAACTGAAAAATCGGTATTTCTGCTCAATCGCATGTTGATATGCCGCTATCACGTTATCCTTGCCGGCAAATGCGGATACCAGCATTAATAAGGTTGATTCCGACAGATGGAAATTAGTAATCATGGCATCCACACTTTTAAACTGATATCCCGGATAAATAAAGATATCGGTCTCACCACTGAATGATTCAATCTTTCCTGTTTTCGATGCACTTTCCAAGGCGCGCACACTGGTTGTGCCGACCGCAATCACACGACCACCTCGCGCCTGTGTGGCCCTCACCTGTTCACACACGGCTTCCGACACTTCAATGCGCTCAGAATGCATATGATGCGTTTTAATATCATCAACGCGAACAGGTTGAAATGTCCCCGCGCCCACATGTAATGTGATGTGTGCAGTTTCAATGCCTAGCTGTTTAATACGATCTAATAATGCCTGATCAAAGTGTAATCCTGCTGTAGGCGCGGCAACAGCGCCAATATGCTGGGCATACACCGTTTGATAGCGGTCTAAATCTTCTTTATCGACTTCACGTTCAATATAAGGCGGTAACGGCAATCGACCATATTGTTCCAATGCTTCGGTGACGGATCCTTCAACATGGAAATACAACTCAAAAAGCGCGTCGTGACGACCCAACATCTCAACGTCTAAGACACCTTCCAATAATAAATGACGCCCAACTTTCGGAGACTTACTACTACGGACATGGGCTAAAACTCGATTGTCATCTAAAACCCGCTCCACCAGTACTTCAATCTTGCCACCACTGTCTTTCTCCCCTAATAAACGAGCAGGAATTACCTTGGTATTGTTAAAGACTAATAAGTCATCTGGACGTAATAAATTTAATACATCGGGAAAATAATGATCTGTCACATTACCCGTTTTGCCATCAAGTAACAATAATCTACTTGCTGTACGTTCACTAGCTGGGAATTGAGCGATTAGATCTGTGGGTAGGTCGAATTGGAAATCTATTAATTGCATAGATAGATCATACCAAACTCACCCATGTTTTTAAGCATAAAGTGAAATTAACACTTCCCTAAAGCTATTATCACCGTTATAATTTCACGCTTAATTTGGCCGGGGTGGCGGAACTGGTAGACGCGCCGGATTCAAAATCCGGTTTCTTCGGAAGTGTCGGTTCGATTCCGACCCTCGGTACCAATTAAACGTTTCACAACATACCAGAAAGACCTTTAAGCCCTGCATTTATGCGGGGTTTGTTGTTTCTGGCATCCTGTAACGTATCACGACATTTCTTGATATACCCCAAGCCGTGGGGGGTAACTACTACTCCCAAAAACGGGTTACCCCCAAATTCCACTATCAGACATCAAAATAAAATCATTAAAAGGCGGTGTAAAGCCCGATGGCTCTACCACCAGCAAGACCTATCGAGTAACTGATGAAAAAGGTCTTTATGTTGAAGTTATCCTCCAAAGGCGGCAAACACCGGCGTTTCAAATATCGTATTGATGGTAAAGAAAATTACTCTCACTTGGTGTTTATCCCGCGATAAGTTTAAAAGCGGCTAGAAAACGTCGAGATGATTTAAGAGTTCATGTAGCTGAGAGTATCGACCCATCACAAGTAAGAAAAGCTGAAAAACTCACCACAGGCGGGCGAAATAGTATTGAAGCCTTAGCCCGTGAATGGCATCTTAAATTTAGTGCTAATTGGGGCAAGGAATATACAGAGAGAACAGTTACCCATCTTGAAAAAAATATATTCCCGTGGTTAGGTTCTAAGAATATAAATGACATTACCCCACCTGAATTGCTAGCGGCTTTACGACGAATTGAAAACAGAGGCGCACTAGATAGCGCCCACCGTGTTTTACAAATATGTGCTTCCATATTTAGATATACTGTTACTACTGGACAAGCAGAACGCAATCAAGCGGCTGATTTATATAACTTGTGTACAAATTCGATGTGCCAATCAGTTTTTTATTTAGATCGCAGCATCAGGTAAGCTTGATATTGAACGTAACACCATTTCCAAAAAAGCTAAAAAGAGAAATGGACGTAAGATATGATACGATTACCATTAAAATTTATTAGGGAGAATAATAATGTTACGAGTTATTGCAGGATCTTTCATCTTGTTGATGTTTTCATTCAATGCCTTTGCTGGAGATGTTAGATCACTACGATGTGGTAATGGTTTTATTAAGTTGGGAATGAACTCCACACAAGTAAAAAAAGCATGTAGTTCAAAGTGGCAACCCGCAAATATTGAAAGGTATAGTCGACAAGATGCCGATCCAAGAGTTAGATATTCAGATGGAACAATTCCAGTCAATACTCATTTAATTGAAAAATGGACGTATAAGTTTTATGGAAAATTTATTACACACGTTTATTTTGAAGATGGTCGCATTAAAAAGATATTTGAAACATCTAAGCGACGTTAAAGAAAAACATTTGGGGGTAACATATAAAGTGGAAATTATTAAACCCATACACAGCAAGCGCATTGGTAAGTTATTCGATTGAGACCCTCGTACCAATATTGAACAACTACTTCTTTTACCTATTAAATCAGTAAGCTACAGCAAGTCCATTTCACCACTGTGGACTGCGCTTGTGGACTGCATATAACATCTTCTTAACCAATAAAACACTTCAACATCTCAAGTCCATAACTTCCAGCGCTGTATAATTCTAATCTTCCCAAATAGATAGCCAATAAGAAAAGAAGATACGGTACGATGTAGGAGCTAAAGCTTGGCTGTGTTATGAAACACTTTAGATAACACCTAAATGCAACCCAACTTCCTACGGCTCCTGATAAAACAAGTTGATGCTGAAAAACATCACACCCTACCACACTCCCAGTGGATGGATTATCTAGAAGAAAAGAACAACATCTCAGAAATTCTTAAAAATGTTTACTTCAAGGGTTACCCTACCGACATATTAAAGAAGAAAGTAATCGATAAGCTAGGCTTTGATATGGATTTTGGCGGAGTTCGGTGGCCAAAGAAATAGGCTGCCAGGCCCGAGATCCAACCTCTTGGCTGCATGGCCGAGAAGACAAAGCACGGTTGATTTGAGCACTTTGGGTAGCAATTAGAATTAACCACAGCGAAGCTGTTATTTAAGGTTTTTTCTTCTTCATCTCAGCCTTGTTCTTATACATCTCACTATCAGAAAGTTTTAGTAAAGTTTCAAGTGTATCTCCGTGTTTAGGGTATTCAGCCACGCCAAGACTAGCAGAGATAGTAAAGGTGTTTTCTTCAACAATAATAGGCTCAGCAATAATTTTTTTGAGTTTAGTAGCAAGGGTTTGTATTGCATCGTCAGAGTCAACATCAGTCATCAACACAACAAATTCATCTCCACCAATTCTTGCCACCATATCTGAATCTCGAACACTGCTACTCATTCTATCAGCAATCGTTTGTAAAACATCATCACCACACATATGGCCATATGTATCATTGATAGGTTTGAAATCATTTAAATCCAAGAAAAGAACAGCCAATTTATTACGATGACGTTTAGCTGCAGTTAAGGCAAATTCAAACTCCCTCTGTAACTTCATTCTATTCGGCAGTCCTGTCAAAACATCATGTTCAGAAATATGCTGAAGTTCAATGCTTTGATTACGTTCATTAGTGATATCTCTGAACATAGCAATGTAATTTTGGATATGGCCTCGAGCATCATGTAGCAGCTTAATTGAAAGGTGTTGCAAATAAAGCACTCCATCTTTACGACGATTGTAGACCTCCCCTTCCCAGCTGCCATGTGTATTTAGACTTTCCCAAAGCATGGAGTAAAACGCCTTATCATGTCGACCAGAACTGAGCATATAAGGTTTTTTACCGAGAACCTCTTCTGGTGTGTAACCTGTAATTTCAGTAAACACAGAATTAACTCGCACTATCAAATTGTCTCTATCGGTAATCATAACTGCCTGAGATGACAAATCACAAACATGATTTCCCAAGATACGATGTTGGTCACGCTCGATTCTTTCAGTGATATCAACAATAGATGCAAGGTAACAGTCTCTATTAGCATGCTTAACGGATTGTAGTGTTACCTCAACAGGGTACATTGAGCCGTCAGCACGCTGCTGTACCGTTTCAAAATTAATGACCTCTACTTGCTTCTTAATAAGCGGCATCATCAAGTCATCAAACTCTTTCTTGGTCAATAAAGGTTTAATATCCATAAAGGTGAGCTTTAATGCTTGAGATAATGAAAGCCCCAAGTTATCAAGTGCGGCTTGATTAACAAATTCAAATGTCATTTTCCCTTCACAGAACACATAAGTTTCTGTTTTGCTACTGTTAATCGCTTGAAATAAGGTGTTACGTTCACTCACAGCATATGAAACAGCATGTGACACTAGTGTAATAACCACAAAATAAAGCCAAAAGAAGTTGAGGTTGGGTTCAAGATTGTTATTAACAAATAAGCCTTGTTGGTTCAGAAGCCCCCATATGCCAATAGCAAAGTATTGAAAAATAATGGTGGATGTCATGGATTGACCGAACCTCAGTACAGACCATGTTAAAGGGATAATTAATATATACGTTCCACCTAACGTGTTTATTAGGTCGTCGTTCCAGTCTGTCATCACTAGAAAAGAAACTATCGTTGTGAAAGCCAGCAATAGTAGGCTTTCAACCACTTTTTTATATGAGTGCAGGCTAACCATTAACAGGAAGGGGGCTATTAACAACACACCAAGCGCATCCCCCATCCACCAACTCCCTGCGATAGAGAAGAATAGAGACAGAGGAATAAAACCCGCCAAAATTAATGCTAATGTACCAAGCAGTGCACTGGCGATGGCGCCGACACTTCCAGCAAGTACTAATGACAAGTAATCATGCAGCCGATAAAGTGAAGGTGTAAAAGGCAGTAGCCGTAATAGATATGTAGCTAGTAGTGGCTCTAACGTATTACCTAAGGCAATTAAAGCGGATACATAATGAGGATTGCCTACATAAACACCTGCTACAAAGGCTCCAAAAAAAACACCTATGGCATAGCGCATCCCAAAACGAATTAATACGGCTAAAGCAACCCCTGATGAAGGCCATAAGATAGTGGCATTACCTTCTACGACTGCAAAGTTGAGAGCAACAATAGCAACGATAAAATATAGCGCAGCAACAGTAAGCTGCCTAATTATTACACTTGTATGTCGTAGGGTATTCACTCTCACCTCATCAAAAAAACTTAAGCTCCTTCTTAAGTTATCGTCCCTCGATTAATATATCATAGCTGAAAAATATCACATGTTTAATTTGTGTGTTTTTAGAGTAGAGAAATCTAACAGAACCTTTGGTTCAAAAAACATACAAAATGGCACGTTTTTACCTGACGATGGAATGCAGGGCTGGCGCGTCTCAGTTTATGCCCCGATGCTGCTTTCATGTAGTCTTCAGTATTAATCAACTGACACACAAAGTGCGACACACTTTATCAGTTAAAACTATTCCAGACTCAAAGATAAGCAATTAATATTAACGGTCTGATTACGACCCTCGGTAGCAACTGAAAATTGGTCATATAAAATCAGAGCCACCGAGTATGTGGGCTGTTTTTTTTCAATTCCACGTATTTCCTACGTAATACTTCCCATTTTCTATTGTTTTAACACCCATCCACAATTTCTCAAAACCCACTACGCATTTCCTAGTTAAGTCATTCATATGAAATACATTTAATTAATTGCAATTTTCCTTTATTGATATGAGTGTTACTCTAAAATGGACTGAGTAACTAACCACTGTCTGTCTAGAGGCTATACATAGTAATATGAGTAACAATCAAAAAGAAGTGAATGGTGAACTCACAAGTCAGATCCATCGTCTTCAAGAAATCTTAGATCATGTTAATGCCTATATTTTCACCAAAGACCTACAAGGACGCTATACATACGTTAATCAGTTGGTATTAGATCTTTTTGGCTGTTCACTAGACGAGGTAATAGGTTATTCTGATTCCAAATTCTTCTCACTAGAAGAGTCAGATGATATAAAAATAAATGATCACCTTGTCATGTTCGAAGGTCAGACAATTGATACAGAAGAATGTAATGTTATCGCTAAAACAGGTGAAACACGCTACTACCACTCAGAGAAGAAACCTCTTAAAGACATCGATGGAAACATTATTGGTATGTTCGGTATATCCACCGATATTACTGCCAAGAAAGGTACCCAATTAAAGCTAGAAGAGCTACTTACTGAGCAATCAGTCATTTTAAATAATCAGCTGGTAGGAATTGTCACTCTTCGTGATAGATGTATTCTATGGGCCAATTCTGCATTTGAAACTTTGCTGGGCTATGATCAAGATGAATTGGTTGGTGCTCCAACTCGGCAGTGTTATGCCAACGATGAAGACTACTTAATGATTGGAATGGCTTATAAGGACATTGAAGATGGCGGGGTGATCTGCAATGAAATGGAATTTGTTCGTAAAGATGGACAGTTAGTTTGGCTTACATTGAGAGGCGCGGCATTACATAACGGTTCTGCTGATTCTATATGGATTTTTGTCGACATATCCGAGCGTAAACACGCAGAAGAAAAACTCAAGCTCTTAGCCCGAGTCTTCAGTGACACCCATGAAGGCATCACCATCACTGATGCTGATCTGAACATTGTTGATGTTAATCCCGCCTTTAGTGAAATTACTGGCTATAGTCGTGAGGAGGTGATGGGGAAAAATGCGCGTATGCTGAACTCAGGAAAACAAAGCCCAGAGTTCTACCAAACTATGTGGCAACAAATCCATGAGAACGGGCACTGGCATGGTGAAGTATGGAACCGTAAGAAAGAAGGTGAAGTCTATGCTGAATTACTTACTATTTCTGTACTTAAAGATGAGCATGACGACATCGTCAATTACGTTGGTGTCTTTACTGATATCACTAGTAGTAAACGACAACAAGAACAACTTAACCTCATGGCACATTATGATGTACTCACGGGCTTGCCGAACCGAGCCTTATTTGTAGATCGCTTTAATCAATCTATTGCCCATAGTAAACGTACAGAACGCTCCCTTGCCATTTGCTTTCTTGATTTAGATAACTTTAAACCCATCAATGATAACTTCGGCCACGAAGTCGGTGATAAATTATTAATTGAAGTCGCAAAACGTATTACAGACAATATCAGAGAAGAAGACACGGTCTCTCGCCAAGGTGGCGATGAATTTGCCATACTACTTAATGATATTGAGTCTTTTTCTCAATGTGAACAAACCTTGCAGCGCATACACCACGCCCTAGCACAGCCTTATATTATCAACGAATATCCCCATAAAATAACAGCCTCAACAGGTGTGACCTTATATCCACATAATGATGGCGACATTGATACTTTACTGCGTCATGCCGACCAAGCGATGTATCAAGCTAAATTAGAAGGTAAGCATCGTTACCATCTGTTTAATCCAGAACATGACCAACGTACAATTAAGAAATTTCATCAATTAGATGAAATTGAGCAGGCCTTAGCGAATAATGAATTTGAATTGTATTATCAGCCGAAGGTGAATATGATCACTGGTGATGTATTTGGTGCCGAAGCCCTTATTCGTTGGAATCATCCTAAAAATGGACTTATTCCACCGTTAGATTTCTTACCTATTATCGAAGGTACGGAATTAGAAATCAAGATCGGCAATTGGGTTATTAATCAAGCGCTCAAGCAACTGGATGTTTGGCTCGAACAGAATATGCAGTTTGAAGTTAGTGTCAATATTGCTTCTTATCATTTATTATCAGAAACCTTCTTTGTAACGCTTGATACTGCTCTAGCAAAACATCCTTCTGTTGACTCTCAATGTTTGCAGCTTGAAATATTGGAAAGTTCCGCATTAGGTGATCTTAATGCGATTAGTTCTATTATCAAAACCTGCCAAGATGTATTAGGTGTCAAGGTGGCACTAGATGACTTTGGTACTGGTTATTCGTCATTAACCCATTTAAGAAGCCTTCCTGTAAACACCATCAAAATAGATCAAAGCTTTGTTAGAGATATGCTTGATGACCCCAATGACTACGCTATTATCGATGGTATTATTGGACTGTCAGATTCGTTTAACCGTGATGTTATTGCTGAAGGTGTAGAAACCACCAATCATGGTTTAATGTTGCTAATGATGGGCTGTGAAGACGTCCAAGGTTATGGCATTGCTAAACCCATGCCTGCAGATAGCTTTCCCCAATGGCTTAAAGACTACACGCCTAATCAAGAGTGGCAGCATTGTGGTAATAAACACCGAACTACGAAAGAAAACAAAGTGAAACTGTTTGGGCTAATTACTGACCATTGGAAAGACTCATTTATTAACAATATTCAATCCTCCCCAGACAATAAACAACATTGGCCTATTACGAATAATAAGCATTGTCCTTGTGGCACATGGATAAAACGAGCCCAACAAGAACAGTTATTTGAACCGGAAAAATTAAAAAAGCTTGATGAGGCTCATGAGGCCTTACATCTTGTTGCTCATACATTACTCTTACAATATCAAGATGGTGATGTGAATGCTGCGCGAGAAGGCTTATCAGAACTTCAATCGGCTTTTGATAATATGGCTTATGCATTGGGAGTATATGAATAATTCCTGGCCTGAAATCAGTTCAATTTGGGCTGTTTCATCGAGTCAAATATGTTCAATCGGGTTTGGTAATAAATAATCGTTTGTACTATGCTACGATTATGATTACAGCGCCCTATAAATTAGGGGACATTCAAAATCCCGTGTCAGGATTGTTAATTTAAATATCCAATACGCCATCTAAACAGCGTTCAAAATACGGATGTTAGGATAGAATTTTAATGTCAGCCAAAGTCAGATAAAAGACACTCTGAGAAGTCCTCTCATCTTATTTTTTAGGTGAAATCACCCTACTTAGAATTTTAGTTTCATCTCATTTAAATTCATATTTTTATCGCCGTCCCAAAACTAGATTAATTTCAAGACAAATGGTACTATCCCTCACATAAATGACTAATTAATAGAGACAAATATTATGGAAAAACTAGAAGAACTAATTATTGATAAATTCGGTATCATTATCCTTTTGTTTTCATTTTCATGGTTAGGCCTAATTGCTTATGGTTTAATCAACCAATAAAGACTCAAAAAAAATTCACTAAAAAAGCCAGTTTTACAACTGGCTTTTTTGTGCCTGACGATCAGGTACAATAGGAAATACCTTTTATTGATCCAGATCAATGCGCTTTTATTCTAAATAGATGATTATTCATCTCCCAAAGATAATAATTAATCGCGAGGTCAATCATGAAAAAGTTAGAAGAACTTCTCATAGAACATTTCACTCTTCTTATTGGTATATTTTCCGTTTCATGGATTTGTTTAGTAATATACGGATTTAGTATGTCTTAAAATATTATGGAATAGCTCATTAAATGTCATATCGCTATATTCGCTTCTTTTCTGAACTCAATATTGATGATATTGAGAGTGTGGGCGGTAAAAATGCCTCACTAGGTGAAATGTACCGAGAATTAGCACCCAAAGGCATTAAAGTACCCAATGGCTTTGCGACTACCGCCGAAGCTTACCGCTATTTTTTACACCATAATGAATTAGAATCCCCTATTGCCGATGCTTTAGCATCCCTTGATATTCATGATACTGAAGCACTAGCAATCACCGGTGCAAAAATTCGTCAATGGATAGTCAATGCTGAATTACCTCATGATTTTATAGTAGAAATAGAGCGCGCTTATCAACAGTTAGAATCTGAATACGGTATCGGTGTCGATGTAGCAGTACGTAGTTCAGCAACAGCTGAAGATTTACCCAATGCATCCTTTGCCGGTCAACAAGAAACCCATCTAAATATCACTGGCAGTGGCGAACTTCTTCATAGTTGTCGTCAGATATTTGCTTCTTTATTTACTAATCGTGCCATTTCTTATCGCACAGATAAGGGCTTTGATCATATGTCAGTGGCATTATCTCTTGGTGTTCAAAAAATGGTGCGTTCAGATAAGTCAGCTTCTGGCGTAATATTCACCATTGATACTGAAACTGGATTTCGTGATGTTGTTCTTATAACGGCAGCTTGGGGCCTGGGTGAAAACATTGTGCAAGGTACCGTCAATCCAGATGAGTTCTATGTATTTAAACCTACTCTAGCATCTGGTCATAAGCCTATTTTAAAACGGCAATTGGGTAATAAAAAACTGCAAATGATTTATGCAGATGGTCATACTCACGCAGGTTCTACTCGTAATATCAAAGTCAGCCCTGAGCGACAACAACAATTTTGTATTTCAGATGACGATGTACTGTCGTTGGCTAAAATGGCGGTTATTATTGAGCAACATTATAGCCACAAAGCAGGCCAAAATAGACCGATGGACATTGAATGGGCCAAAGACGGTGACAGTGGCGAATTGTATATTGTGCAAGCTCGACCAGAAACGGTCGAATCACTAAAATCACACCACGCGCTTGAAAATCATATCCTGGCGCATCGCGGTAACGTGATTATTCATGGTAAAAGTGTCGGTAGAAAAATTGCCGCGGCTAAGGTTAGGGTGATTTTAGAACCTAGTCATATGCATGAATTACAAGCCGGTGAAATTCTTGTAACGGATATTACCGATCCAGATTGGGAACCTGTGATGAAAATAGCTGGGGCGATTGTCACTAATCGTGGCGGTCGAACGTGCCATGCTGCTATTGTTGCTCGTGAACTTGGTATTCCAGCCATCGTGGGGACTAATATCGCAACTCAAGCACTCAATAACGGTGATGACGTGACTGTTTCTTGTGCAGAGGGTGACACTGGCTTTGTTTATCAAGGTATCCTGCCTTATCACACTGAACATATTGACATCTCAACCATTCCAAAGCCAAAACACACCTCGATCATGTTAAATCTGGCTAATCCTGAAATTGCATTTGAAACTAGTATGTTACCTAATTCAGGTGTTGGTTTAGCCAGAATGGAATTTATTATCAATAATAGTATTCGTATTCACCCTAATGCTTTATTGAATTATGATCAGCTTCCCAATGATAAACAGCAACAAATTTCATTGTTAATCAATGGTTATGATGATCCTACGTCTTTTTACATTCAACGTCTAGCCGAGGGAATAGCAACAATATCTGCTGCTTTTTACCCTAAGCCTGTTATTGTTCGTTTAAGTGATTTCAAATCAAATGAATATGCCGCCTTAATTGGTGGCGATCGCTACGAACCCATTGAAGAAAATCCGATGATCGGTTTCCGTGGTGCTAGTCGTTATTCTAGCCCTAATTTTTCTGATGCTTTTGCCTTAGAATGTGCCGCATTGTGTTTGGCACGTGACACAATGGGGCTAGACAATATCGCGGTGATGATTCCTTTTGTGCGTACGGTAGAGGAAGGGCAACGGGTTATCGATTTAATGGCAGAACACGGTTTGACACGAGGTGAAAATGGACTAAAAGTCTATTTAATGTGTGAAATACCCGCTAATGTCATCTTGGCAGATCAGTTTCTCGAAATCTGTGATGGATTTTCCATCGGCTCTAATGATTTAACACAACTTACCTTAGGAGCGGATCGTGATTCCAGCCTCCTCGGCAATTATGATGAACGTAATGAAGCCGTACTTAAACTCATTGAGATAGCAATTGAAGCATGTCACAAGGCCGGGAAATACATTGGCATCTGTGGTCAAGCCGCCTCTGATTTCCCGGAAATTACGAAATTCCTAGTCCAAAAACAAATCGACTCCATTTCACTCAATCCAGATAGCATCGTGGAAATGACCAAAGTTGTTTATGATATGGAACAGGCTTTAAAACACTAAGCTTCGCTTATCGTTTAACAAATAAGGCGATAGATTCAACATGCTTAGTGTGTGGAAACATATCCATGACACCTGTTGAAACTAGTGTATAGCCATGTTTATTGACTAACTCACCCGCATCACGCGCCAATGTTGCTGGATTACATGACACATAGACTAATCGTTCTGCACCCAGATCCGCTAACTGATGTAATACTTCAAATGCACCACTGCGCGGTGGATCTAACAAGATCTTATTAAACCCAGCTTTCGCCCATGGGTAATCTTTCAGTTCTGTTTTGGTCAAATCAGCCAGTTCAAATGTCGCATTCGCCAAGTTATTCTTAGTCGCATTATCTTTGGCATGTTGAACTAATGATGCATCACCTTCTACACCCACCACTTCTGTCACCCGTTTCGCCAATGGCAGAGTGAAATTACCCAATCCACAGAATAAGTCTAAAATACGGTCATCTTCAGATATATCAAGCAACTCCATCGCTCGATGAATCATTTTGTGATTAATCTCTGCATTAACTTGCGTAAAGTCACTGGGTGCAAAGTCGAGTTGTAATCCTTCTTCTGGCGCATAACTAAGCTGTGGATTTTCTGGCCAAATAGCAGTGATAGTATCAGGACCACCAGATTGTAGATATATCCATAAATCATTTTCCTGACCATAGCTTATTAATGACTGCTGGTCTTGCTCTGATAAGGGATCTAAGTTTCTAAATATTAAGGCGACATGCTCATCATCCATTGCTACTTCAATTTGAGCGATACGATTATGTGCATCTAATTGTGCAATCATTTCACCTAGTTCTGCTAGGCGCAGTCCGACACGTGGATCTAATACTTCACATTGTTCAAGCACGGCTAAATATGGTGTACCTTTTTCCCTAAAGCCAACTAATACACGATCTTTCTTCGGCACATGTTTAACACCTAAACGTGCTTTACGACGATAGCCCCATAATGGGCCCGTTAATGGTGCTAACCATTCTTGTGGTTGCAATTTACCAAAGTGAGTGAGATGTTCTTCTAGGGTGTTCTGTTTGAGTTTTAATTGTGCTTCTGGCGACATATGCATCAAGCTACAACCACCACAAAGTCCAAAATGCTGGCACTTTGCCTCAACACGATCATCACTTGGATTAGCAATAACCTCAATTGTTTTGGCTTCATCATATTTACTGTGTTTTTTAGTGTAGAGAAACTTAACCGTTTCGCCTGCAAGTGCACCGTCGACAAAGATTGTTTTGCCTTCTATTCTGGCTATACCGCGCCCATCATGGGATAAAGATTCGATCTGAGCTTCTACTGGATCTTGTGGTAATCGTTGTTTTCTTTGGTTACGTCGTGCCATTTATGCTTTCCTACATTCTTTAGAAATAGAAAATCCAACGATATTCGC
This sequence comes from Piscirickettsiaceae bacterium, assembly GCA_013215825.1. Classification (GTDB taxonomy): domain Bacteria; phylum Pseudomonadota; class Gammaproteobacteria; order Nitrosococcales; family Methylophagaceae. The sequence continues at coordinate 71,060 of JABSQN010000004.1, forward strand.
ACACCGTTGGATTCTGCTCAATTTATTTTTGTGCTATTTTTTCTGCCAACTACCACCACTTTGATACCACCAGCCAGATACCGCATTACTTACCCAACGACGCGCAAATGTGGATTGAATATCTGCTTTCCATTCAGGATGGCCATTAGCTCTGGCTATTTCAGCATACAAGGCATTACGATCCTTATTTTCATCAGCCACTAATCCTTTAACTTTGTTTCTGTCTTTTAATGCAATTGCTTTTGCATCTCGCATTGTCACCAAGCCATTGTCAGTTAAGCCTACAGCACCACTTTTATAGTATGGTTTTAAACTCGTATGTCGCGTTTTCATATTCGCTTGAATACTATTAATTGCCGGTGAGCTAATATTAAGATTCACCTCAGCAGCATGAGCCGGTGCCACTAACCAGTTTAATACGCTTAATACGATAATCTCTGGCTGAGCTAATTTAGCTTGGTCATCAGCGTTAGGCACTGTTTCCGCACCCCACACATCTTCAATAATACGATCCGCCGCTTTTTCTGCTGCTGCGGCTGGAAAATAAATATTGATGGTCACACATGACACTAGCATCAGTCCTACAACACTACTTGTTAACCATTTAAATAACGTCATCATCTCTTCCTTTTATTCTATTACGATAGGTTCTGAGTTTTGACTCACTGATTTGAGTCGTTCAATTAAATCAGGCCAATCTACCCGACGAGTATAACCGACAACATTGATCCGTGGGGGTAATCCACCACCTTTAACAATATAGTAGCCATGATCTGCTTCAGCAACTCCGGCCATTTCACACACCTCATTACGAAGCCGACAGCTTAGACCTAATGCTTGATAAGAAAAATCCTCAAAGAAACGTAAAACACTACGTTGTAAAATTCCTGTTGGTCCGCCACCGACTTGAGATAAGTTATCTACTGCTTTTTGGCTGATCCGACGACGACTTTTATCACCTTCTGGCGTCGCAAAGACAGCATCGAATTGTACGGGTTGCCAGTTGGCAAGACGAAGATTATTGATCTTTCCATCTAATCTTCCTGTTATTTTACCAAAATCAAATGTTCGTGTAAGTGTTTCTAAATTAAGTCCTTTCAGACTAATGTTGGCCTTTAATTGTGGCAAAGCACCAAAGGGCGTTTCCAATTCCAAATCTCGAATAATGGTACTACCTTCAAACAAATTCACCTTTAATGCACCATCTACCTTTATCTTATGTTCAGCATAATGCACCTTAGGAATAACGCCCGATAATTGGCCATGTAATAAAGGCCAGCCTAAAGTAGAACTTAATGATTCCATTGATATAGGCATTAACTCACCTTCAAAGTTCCATGTCGATGCGGCATTAGGCTGGTGATTAAAGGTGAAATTATTCAATATGAGTTCACCATCTAAAATTGGTAATATCCAGGGTTCTAACAGTGATAACGACGAAGATGCCACCTCGGCTTGAATGCTTGATTCACCCAAAGTAAGTGCATAAACCGAAGCACTTTGCCAATGCAATGCTGTATTTACAGCTTGTTCGGCATTGGTCCACGCTACTTCACCTGACAAACCATCGATGCTGAAAAGTCCTGATTGCTCATGTGAAAAGACCTCATCTAGTCCTATTTTTAATTGATACTGATCACCTTGTTGCTGAAACTGTGCACTAATATCGCCTGCAAGCTCTAAATTATCCATCGCTGTTCCAAGCACAAAGGGTTGAAGCCATATTGAATATAGTTGGCTCAGTTTTGATTTATCCACCTTAATATTTGCTGCAATCAGCCCATTTTTATCAGCACTAAAATCACCGTGTAATTGCATAACATTGTCATGATTTAATGACATTGTATTTACATTCAAGTGGGCTTGCTGATTAAGCCACTGCCCTTTTGCTTTAAATAATAGTGCTGTTTCTGTGAAATCAATAAATACAGGATCGGCATAGCCCTGCCCATTATTAATATCGAGTTCCACTTGCCATTGCCAATCTTGCTTTACTTTTTTTGCTTCTAAATTCAAGGAATTTGCCAAGTCTTCGCTGACATATAAGCCCCCACTATCACTTATATTAATAGCATCGCCAGTAAGATCTAAACCAATTGCTGTGATTTGTTCACCGCTACCGAATACATCAAGATCAAGCTTTAATACAGCATCAATACTCCAATTAGCGAGTATCTCACGTTGTTCATTCTGCAAATAAGGGGAGAGAAATTGAATCAATGACGATAGTTGTAACTGTGGGGTATCCGCAAATACTTTCCACTGGTCATTTTTAAATATCGCGGTGATAGAAAACGTAGCTGAAGCAAGCTTCAAATTTTCAATTTCGATTTTATATTTATTCTTTTCAGGATGTGCTTCAACTTCAAATTCTAAGATTTGTTTGCTAAGCTCTTTTTGCTGAAAACCTATCGTGCCTTTTGCACATGAATACTGTTCTGAAACAATGATTAATTCATCACAGCTTAATGTAATTTTACTGAGTTTTCCTATTGGTTCAGCTAATTGAATGCTATCTACCGTGGCAATAAATCCTAAGCCTTTCTCTGTTAGCCTGAATGACGTGTTTAGATTTTTCGCCTGAATTTTATCAAATGACCACTGCCCGATTGAAAACTCAATACTACTACCTGCCATCACCATAACTGGCATAACAAGCCAACAAAGTATGATGAAGGGCTGCCACATCTTATTCTGCTGGAAACACGCCTGTTGAGAGGTATCGATCACCTCGGTCACAAATAATGCTAACAATCACCGCATTTTCTAATTGCTTTGATAAGCGTAAAGCAGCGGCTACCGCACCACCCGATGATACACCACAGAAGATACCTTCTTCCGTTGCTAATCGACGCATTGTATCTTCGGCAACATCCTGTTCCATTTCAATCATGCTATCAACACGATCAGCTTCAAATATCGTTGGTAGATATTCTTTTGGCCACCGACGAATGCCCGGAATACTGGCACCATCAACTGGCTCAACACCAACAATTTGAATATCAGAATTTTGCTCTTTTAGATAACGAGATACACCCATAATCGTACCGGTTGTACCCATCGCACTAACAAAATGTGTGATTTCACCATCAGTATCACGCCATATTTCAGGCCCTGTTGTTTGATAATGCGCTAATGGATTATCACTATTACCAAACTGATTTAAAACCTTGCCTTTGCCTTGTTTCTGCATTTCTAAGGCTAAGTCTCGTGCATCTTCCATGTTTTCAGTCAGAATAAGTTCAGCACCATAAGCACGCATTGATGTACGTCGCTCCATGCTCATTTTTTTAGGCATAATAAGTATCATCTTATAGCCCAAAATAGCTGACATCATGGCTAAAGCAATGCCAGTATTACCACTGGTTGCTTCAATCAAAGTATCACCCGATTTAATGTCACCTCGAGCTTCTGCTTGACGAATCATGCTAATTACAGGCCGATCTTTGACTGAGCCGGCGGGATTATCACCCTCTAATTTAACTAAAATTGTATTTGATGTTTTGCCTGGTAATCGTTGTAATTTAACTAACGGTGTATTACCAATAAATGCGTCAATTGTAGGATATTGTTTCATTATTCACCTTCCATTAATGTCACAAAAGCAAGAGCATATTCATGCTCATCACTCAAACTAATCATTGCTCGTCCAACATTTAACTCTGCTAGCAATGCTTGACCACGTTGGTTAAACTGCAATTCTGGCTTGCCATTATGATCATTAATGACTTCAATATGACTTAAACTTAAGCCATCACGAAACCCTGTTCCCAAGGCTTTAGCCGTCGCTTCTTTAGCCGCAAAACGCTTTGCTAAGAAATTAGCTTGATTATTGGCTTGCTTAAATTGTTTAAACTCATTGTCCGACAAGATCCGTTGTGCAATTTTATCACCGTGTTTGGCTAATAATGCCGTTATTCTAGGAATATGCACCAAATCAGTACCAATACCAAACATCATCTGCGACGTGCTTCCAGCATTAATTGTTTCATTTCTCGAACGGCTGATTGAAAGCCTGTGAAAACAGAACGAGCCACAATGGCATGACCAATATTAAGCTCGATAATATTGGGAATTTCGGCAACCTTATCAACATTATGATAGTTCAAACCGTGTCCTGCATTCACATGCAATCCCAAATTATGTGCATATTCAACCGCACTGATAATAACCTGTAATTCATGCTCAGCTTCGGCTGCTGTTTCAGCATCAGCATAACGACCGGTATGCAATTCAACCACTGGCGCACCACATTCCAGAGAGGCATCAATTTGTTTGAAATCAGGATCGATAAATAAGGAAACAATCACATTTGCTTCAGCCATTCTTTGACAGGCATCTTTCATTTTAGATAATTGTCCGGCGATTTCTAAGCCGCCTTCCGTGGTTAGTTCTTCACGTTTCTCAGGCACTAAACAACAATCTGTAGGACGATACTTTTCAGCCATTGCCAACATGTCATCGGTAACCGCCATTTCTAAGTTCATTTTGGTTTGCAAAATATCTATCAACATGGCCACATCACGTTCTTGGATATGCCGACGATCTTCACGTAAATGCAATGTTATGCCATCTGCACCCGCTTGTTCAGCTTCAATCGCGGCTTGAATGGGGTCTGGATAACGTGTGCCACGAGCCTGTCTTAATGTCGCAATGTGGTCTATATTGACCCCTAGATAAATGCTCATTTTTTAACCTTTTGCATAATGTTGTAGTTCAGCAAATAATTGCCTACTCTTTAGCGGTTTGTCACCTAAATAAAAATGTATTACTGACCGCATCAACTGTTTTATTTCTTTTAGGCTTTGCTTATCAAAGTATTGTTCCATTAATAAATGTTGCAAACTTCGCCCTGAAATAGTGTGCTGATTATTATTTTCTTGCGCCAGTGCCAAGCCTACATCCGCTTGATAAGTATAACGCAATGAATCATTGATTAATCGTCCTGTTTCAGCCTCACGATCTAACACTAGGCCATAGCCTAAATGCATCAATACTCTTTTTTCAAACAAACGTAATACAATTTCAGTATTATCTGCATCTTGCAAGCCTGATAAAACAGCTTCATAGGCCTTAAATATTTCTGGCTCAGCTACATGAACTGGCAACAATCTAACCATTAATTCATTGATATACAAGCCACATAATGCTGATTCTGCTGTTAATTGATATCGTGCTGACATCGCTTCTGCCGAAATCATTGTCTGCAAGTCACCACGCCCCAACCACGATAAGATTAAGGGCTGATAAAGCTGTAGAATTCCTGACTGGCTACGTTTTTTTTTACGAACACCTTTGGCAACAAGACTAATTCGACCGTATTTCTCGCTGAAGACATCCAGTAACAAACTGGTTTCACGATAAGGACGCTGATGTAAAATAAAAGCGGAGGCGAATTCTACATTCAAGTTAGATAGTCCCGTTACCATTCAAGTTGCGGCTTTTTATGAAAAGACACCACTCGTCCTGAGGTTCTATGTAAATAATAGGAGAAGAGTAATCTGCAACTTGAATGATATTGGTATAGTCCTATAAATTATCGGTATAGCCTAAGTTTTTAAGCATGCGTTCATTATCACCCCAACCTTCACGTACTTTCACCCACAGACGTAAAAAGACTTTTTTACCAAACAAGCTTTGCATTTCAAGGCGAGCCTCTTTACCAATCGATTTTAGCAGTTCGCCTTTTTTACCAATAACGATAGATTTTTGGCCATCACGTTCAACGTAAATAACAGCACCAATCCGGTATAGACCACCTTCATCATCGAACTGTTCAATTTCAACAGTAATCGAGTATGGCAACTCTTGTCCTAAATGACGGAACAACTTCTCCCGTACCAATTCAGCCGCTAAGAATCGAGAACTACGATCGGTTAATTGGTCTTCAGGAAAGATTAACTCACCCTCGGGCATTAACTTATCTATTTCTTGTTGTAGCTGTTTAACATTAATGCCTTTACGAGCAGAAATAGGCACAACTTTGGCGAAATCAAACTCTGCCGCCAGCTTTTCAATTTGAGGAAGCAATACTTCTTTATCCGCCAGCTTATCAACTTTATTAATGACTAAGATGACAGGCGCTTTGGCACTGGTTTTTAAGCGCTCTAAAACACCCTCATCTTCCACAGTCCAATTCATACCATCAACTAAAAATAAAATCACATCAACATCATTAATCGATGATGCTGCTGCACGATTCATATAACGGTTCATTGCCCGTTTATCATCAATATGTATTCCCGGCGTATCAACATAGATATACTGACTATCCTTGGTTGTTTTAATACCCAAAATACGATGACGTGTTGTTTGTGGACGACGCGATGTAATACACAACTTTTGGCCTAATACTCGGTTAATTAATGTTGACTTGCCCACATTTGGACGACCAATAATAGCAACATAACCCGATTTGAAATGACTGTCTGTCATAATTTACCTTCTAATAGCGTCAATACGCGTTCAGCTGCTTTTTGTTCAGCTTTCCGATGACTATTTCCTTGTGCCACCACGACTTTTTTTAATAATTCTACTTGGCATGATGCCTCAAAAACAGGCTGATTTGTACCTATCTTTATTTCTTTAACACTATAAAGTGGTAATGCATACTGCCGACCTTGTAATAATTCCTGCAAACTTGTTTTAGGGTCTTTAATCACTTCATTGACATCAATTGCTTGCAAACGTTCATCAAACAATCGCAAAATCAACGATTTAGTGGGTTCTAAACCACCATCTAAATACAGTGCGCCAATTATGGATTCCACCGTATCCGCTAAAATGGATTCACGACGATAACCACCACTTTTTAATTCTCCAGGGCCAAGAATTAATACCTCACCCAAGTTTAATTCACGGGCAATTTCAGCAAGTGTGACCCCTTTAACCAATAAGGCGCGCAAACGACTTAACTTGCCTTCTTTTGCTTGTGGAAACTTAGAAAATAACACGTCAGCAATAACAAAGCTAAGGATAGCATCACCTAAGTATTCTAAACGTTCGTTATTATGCGAACCAACACTACGATGACTGAGCGCTTGTTGTAATAAAGCAGGTTCTTTAAATGAAACCTGCAATTTTTTACATAATTCTTCTTGGCGTGGGATTAACATCTATTTTTTCTGTTCAACATCTATTTCCGTATGAAAATGGCCAATTAAATCAATCTGTGCCATAAAAGGTTTACGTACTTCATAATCTATAACAATCTTAGAGACGTGGACATTGTTTTTGCCACGAATAATTTCAATATTGTCTTTTTTGACACTAAAGATATAACCGGTATCAAAACGTTTATACAGCATAATAAGAACTTGGTTCTTGGTCATTTTGTTATTTTTAATTTCAACTTCCATTCCGTCCATGATCTGTACTACGCCATAGTATTCTTGATACATTGGCAATAATCGCATTACCACAGTAGCAAAAAAGGCAATAATACCTAATACAAATATCCAGCTAATTAATGTCATCCCTTTTTGTTTTTTATACATATTTTACCCCTTAGTTAATTGAGTCACCCAATCGATTCCAAACGATACCACCGGTATTCCAGTCCCAGCTCATCCAAATAAAAAATGCTTTTCCTACTAAATTTCCTTCTGGCACGGTTCCCCAAAAGCGACTATCGTTACTATTATCCCGATTATCACCCATTACAAAGTATTCACCCATTGGCACAATCGTTTCACCCTCAACTAATCGTCGTTCAGGATCAATTAATATTTCATGACCATATTCACCTAACGATTCATAATATAGCTCACTTCTTGCCGGCGCGATCGTTAACAAACTTTCATCCTTTATTTTTATATCACGAGCAACTTCTTCACCATTAATATAGACGGTTTTATTAAAATAACCGACCTTATCTCCTGGCAAGCCAACAATACGCTTAATATAATCAATCTTTGGATTATTGGGGTATCTAAATACTACAACATCGCCACGTTCAGGCTCACTGACTTCTAATATTTTTGTATTTATAACGGGTAATCGTACGCCATAAGCAAACTTATTAACGAGAATAAAGTCACCTATATGTAATGTCGGCAACATTGATGCTGATGGAATACGAAAGGGTTCGGCAATAAATGAACGAATAACTAATACCACTAAAATGATAGGGAAAAATGACTTTGCATATTCAACAATTAAAGGATCTTTCTGTTTATTCGCGCGTTGAGGCGCCCAAAATAACATATCTATTAACCAAATTATTCCCGTTACGATGACGAGGGTAACCATTATTGCTGGAAAACTCACTTAAACGTCCTTTTCTTATTTCTTAGATAATTGTAAAACAGCTAAAAAGGCTTCCTGCGGCACATCGACCTTACCAATTGATTTCATCCGTTTTTTACCTTTTTTCTGTTTATCCAATAACTTACGCTTACGTGACACATCACCACCATAACACTTGGCGATTACATTTTTACGCATTGCTTTCACAGTTGAGCGTGAAATAATATGGCCACCAATCGCAGCTTGAATCGCAATATCAAACATCTGACGAGGAATAAGTTCCTTCATCTTTTCAACTAATTGACGACCACGACTGACGCTATCATCCACATGAACAATCATTGATAAAGCATCAACACGTTCACCATTAATCAAAATATCTAATTTCACCAATTTTGCTGTTTGGAATCGAACAAAATGATAATCCAAAGAAGCATAACCACGACTCACTGATTTAATTCTATCGAAGAAATCAATCACCACTTCATTCATTGGCAATTCGTAGCTAACCGCCACTTGTTTACCCATATATTGCATGGATTTTTGCACGCCACGCTTTTCAATACATAAGGTAATGACAGCGCCTAAGTGCTCTTGTGGCACTAAAATATCTGCGATAACGATAGGCTCACGAATTTCTTCAACCGAGCCTACATCTGGCAATAACGAAGGATTTTCAATATTAAGTGTTTCACCTTTACGCGTGACGACTTCAAATACTACCGTTGGAGCCGTTGTAATTAAATCAAGATCATATTCACGCTCCAAACGCTCTTGAATGATCTCCATATGCAATAAGCCTAAAAAGCCACACCGAAAACCAAAACCTAATGCCTGTGAGCTTTCAGGTTCAAAAAAGAGTGATGCATCATTCAAACGTAATTTCGCTAATGCCTCACGAAACGCTTCAAAATCTTCAGAACTAACAGGGAATATTCCGGCATAAACTTGTGGCGTTGCTGATTTAAAACCAGGTAAGGCTTCCGATGCACCATGATGTACATGGGTCAACGTGTCGCCCACTGGCGCACCATTAATGTCTTTAACACCGGAAATTATATATCCTACTTCACCACAATTAAGGGCATCACGTTGACTGCGTTTCGGTGTAAATACCCCCACTTGCTCTACTTGATATTCTTGCCCGGTCGACATCACGCGGATTTTGTCACGCTTTTTAATACTACCCTGCGTAATTTTTACCAAGGAGATAACGCCGACATAACTATCGAACCATGAATCAATGATTAATGCTTTTAATTCACCATCAGGATCACCGACTGGTGCTGGTATTTTTTCAACTAAGGCTTCTAATAAATCTTCAATACCAATACCTGTTTTGGCGCTACAACGCACCGCATCCATTGCATCAACACCGATAATATCTTCAATTTCTTGGGCAACTTGGTCGGGCTCTGCTGAAGGTAAATCAATTTTATTCAATACAGGTAAAACTTCTAAACCTAAATCAATCGCGGTATAACAATTGGCAACACTTTGTGCCTCAACCCCTTGCGCAGCATCAACAACTAACAATGCACCTTCACAGGCCGCTAATGAACGAGAAACTTCATAAGAAAAATCAACATGTCCGGGCGTGTCAATGAAGTTGAGATGATAGGTTTCACCATTACGCGCCTCATAATCTAAAGACACGCATTGCGCTTTAATCGTTATGCCGCGTTCTTTTTCAATATCCATTGAATCAAGAACTTGCGCGGACATTTCGCGATCTGTCAAACCACCACATATTTGAATAAAACGATCGGCTATCGTTGATTTACCATGATCAATATGAGCAATGATTGAAAAGTTACGGATATGATCCATAAAGAATAATTAACCTTTTTAAACAGTAAAAAAATCGGCGGGTAACAAATGTGCTACCAGCCGATTTATATAATTAATTGCTAGATTTTACGGCAAAACAACGTTGCTGTCGTGCCTAGTGTGAAATTAGCTAGTTACTCGTCTGATTCAATCCGCAAAGCAAGGAAAATAGCACCTTCACCACGCTGAATTAAAACAGGGATTGCCTTATTACTAGGCAAGTCTTTTGCAAGATCTAAAAAGTGTTTGGCATTTTTTACTTTTTGATTGTTGATGGTCATAATAATATCACCGCGACGAATACCGGCTGATGCGGCAGCACCTTGCTCCAGGTTAACCACAATAACGCCATTTTTATCAAGCCCATATTGCTTACGTTGTCGATCATCTAGATCGGCAACTTCAACCGCCAAACGCTCATCAATCAAGCGACCTGATGATCCTTTTGTTTTGATGATTTCATCATCTTCTGGTAATTGCTCTATCTTAACGTGCAGTGTTTTACGTTTATTATTTCGCATAATTTCAACACTAACGGATTGACCTATAGGCGATCTGCCAACAATAGGCGGTAAATCTGATGACGTCGGTATTTTTTTACCGTTGAATTTTAAAATCACATCGCCCGCTTCAAAGCCTGCTTTATCTGCCGGACTATCATCAAGCACTCTTGAAATTAAAGCGCCATGTGGTTTTTTCAAGCCAAATGATTCTGCTAATTCACGTGTAACATCTTGAATAATCACGCCCAACCAACCGCGGCTAACATAACCCTGTGATTTAATCTGAGCAACAACATCCATCGCAACATCCATAGGAATTGCAAAAGACAAGCCCATAAAGCCACCTGTGCGACTGTATATTTGTGAGTTAATCCCGATGACTTCGCCATCTAAATTAAACAGTGGCCCACCTGAATTACCGGGATTAATTGCCACATCTGTTTGGATAAACGGCACATAGCTATCACCTGGTAAACTGCGACCTAATGCACTGACAATCCCTTTGGTCGCTGAATAATCAAACCCAAATGGCGATCCAATGGCAAGCACCCATTCACCCACTTTTAATTTTGTTGAATCACCTAATTTTACTGCTTTCAAGCCTTTTGCTTCAACTTTTATCAAGGCCACATCACTACGTTCATCACTGCCTAATACTTTTGCTACTAGCTCACTACGATCATTGAATCGCACAATGATTTCATCGGCATCTTTGATAACATGGTGATTCGTTAAAATATAGCCATCAGATGACAACACAAAACCTGATCCCAAAGAGTGAGATTTTCTTGCTTCAGGTTGTTGGCCTGGTCCATTAAAAAAATGTTTAAACAATTCATCAAATGGCGTTCCTTCTGGCATTTTTATCGCCGGCGGCAGTCTATTTGTTGGATTTTTATTATTTATTGTGGTGCTAATATTAACCACTGCCGCACTATTATTAGACACAAGTTCGGTAAAATCGGGTAAATTAGCCGCATAACTATTGGCGCTTAATAAACACCATGCTACAAATACACTAAATCCTGTCCATACTTTCTTGTTTATCATTTTTTGTCCTCAATAATACGGGCTTGAAAGCCAGCCTCTTTATTTTTCAATCGAATTTTTACTAAATAAAACCCAAGTGCCAGCCCCGTTAATCCAGAGATTATTTCTATAAAAGCATTATTAGTAAATTGCTGTGCAATGGCTGAAAACACAAATAATAGTACTATCGGCATGATGTACATTAAAAATGCACCTTGTAGTAAAGTCTCTTCTGGAATAGCCAATTGTACTTGTTGCCCAACGTTTACATCACCTGTTTTAGGGACGGTAATATGAGAAAATCGTTTGCCTACATGTTCTGCCAACATTGCGGTGCCACAACCTTGCCTTACTTTGCATGCACTGCACGTTGATTCACGTTCGACTTCTAAAGAAACAGTCTCCTCATTACAGCTGATAACTTTGGCTGATTGCTCAATCATTATATTGAATCGAGTTACCGATTTTTTCTACTGTACGAGCCGGTACAGAACCAACGACTGTAACAAAATGAGCCTTGATTATGCTACCAAAGGCATTAACAGCACCTATTCTCGAACCACCATGTAAATGACTATGTCTTGCCCGTATCTTTTCCATAAATACAGAAATCGAACTTAATCCATCACTATAAACACGCTGCTCAACTGCCGCGCCATTTCTTGCTTTAATACGATTCTGATACACAATGAGGTTAAATCCTTGTGGCAACCAAGCTATCTTCCAATTTGATTGAAGTTCAATGATGCCAGTCGGACCTAATACTGGCTTAACACGATCCCATGATATGGTATTACCTTGCATTTGAGGCTTGAGTAATAATTCCGGAATATCAATCCCCATTTCAACCGATGAAAATGAAAACATTTCTAATACACGACCATCTTCCGCCAATAAATCTGATTGCAGTAATAAGTCGTTATCTTTTGCGATCCATAGGCGATAAGCATAACGATAATTATCTTTTGGTATAAGATTCACTTCTTGAGCTTGATGCCCTGCTACACGTCCTTGCTCACCTAATGTTTCATTATAATAAGGCATTGCCAAGCGTAAGCGACTCAATAAATCACTGGGGAAGCCACGCCCTAAAGGTTGATGATTCGGCTGCATCTTTTCACCATCGGGATAGACACACATTACACTATCATCGGTACGAATCACTTCTCTTTCAACACCGCTTAATGAAATAAGTCGTTCAATTTCACCTTGTTCATTGTTACGATGAATAATGCGGATAGATTGCAATTTATCACCCGATTGCAATGCAAAGATACCATCATAATTTAAGTGTTTAGCCGCTAAACTTGTACGCTCAAGTAATGCTGTTGCATTATCTGCATAGGCGCTTATAGACACTATCGTTAAGATTGCTCCCATAAGAAGCCGAGATACTATTGGCATTTTTTTATTGCCCCACACTATATGAAACAACACGTGCATAAGTGAAAACATCCGATGTACTGGTGTATTCATTATGATCCAATAAATAGGTATTTAATCTATCTTCCACTTCAGCCTCATCCACTGTCCAGCGGTTTGCTTTTGTTGAGACGATGAATGATGTGGTCGGTGCTTCCATCGATGCCGATGCCATTGTGGCTTCTGATACAAATTGAGGCTGCGTTGTCACTCCGATCACGGCTAAGGCTCCGATTGAAGCTGCTAGAGCTAAGCCCGATGCTTGCTTCCAAAACTGTTTCGGGAAAGAAATGACGTGTGATTTTTTACTAGAAAATGTTGGCTCATCTTTTAAGCTATCTGAAATTCGAGCTGTTAAGTCAGTATCTTTCCGTAAAGAAATATGACCATGCAACGCATCCTTTGCTAGTTGATATCGCTGAAACTGTGCCATTGCCTGCTTATCTGACTTTAACAAACTCAAGGCTTGGTCTAATTCTTTACCTTCTAATTCGCCATCCACTAACGCCGACAATAATTCATTTTGATTGACTGTCATTGCTCATCCCCTTCACTCATTATTTCTTGTATTTGTTTATTTATTGCTTCACGAGCACGAAATATTCGAGATCGTACTGTTCCTATTGGGCAATCCAGTGCCTGTGCGATTTCCTCGTAACTCAAACCATCAAACTCGCGTAATCTGATTGCTGCTGCCGTTTCGTCGGGCAAAGCATCAATGGCTTGATGAATTTTTTTCTCAAGCTCGACACTTATTAAATGACTTTCTGGTGTTTCAAACTCTTTCAACTCTGGTGCATCATAGAAATTTGTTGCATCCATCGCATCCACATCCATCGCAGGAGGTCTTCTTGCTTTTGCTGTTAGATAATTTTTTGCAGTATTCACAGCAATGCGATAAAGCCAGGTATAAAAAGCACTATCCCCACGAAAATTAGGGATCGCTCGATAGGCTTTAATAAATGCTTCTTGTGCAACATCTAATGCTTCAACAGGATCATGAACAAAACCAGTAATAACATGCACTATTCGTTGTTGATATTTTATAATCAACACATCAAATGCACTTTTATCTCCTGCTTGCACACGCTGCACTAGCTCTAAATCCACACTCATCCTTTATCCCGACCAAGTCCGGCTTGCCGGAAATTATATTTACTTGTAGTTTGATTGACCATTATGATTTAATTTTGTTCCCAATAACTGTATTAAATTTCTTAAACAGTGCAAAATATCAACACTCGCTCATTTTACCTGATTTTTTAATGACTAAACCTTATCATTTTGATGTTCTTATTATCGGCAGTGGCACTGCAGGTTTGACGCTTGCCTTACAATTGGCTGATACCGCTAATATTGCGGTGCTATCAAAAGACCGGCTAGAAGAAGGCGCTTCGCTCTATGCCCAAGGTGGCATCTCGGTTGTGCTTGATGAGGCAGATTCTTTACAGTCTCATATTGATGACACCATTACGTCAGGTGCTGGCTTATGTGATGAAGACGTGGTGAAATTTACCGTTAAACAAGCACGTAAAAGTATTGAGTGGTTAATCGATCAAGGCGTGTCATTCACTAAAGATGGCGTGACATCAGAAACATACCATCTGACACAAGAAGGGGGCCATAGCCACCGTCGCATTATTCACGCATCTGATGCCACAGGGCGCGAAGTCGAAACAACCTTGCTAGCTAAAGCTAAAGCGCACTCCAACATACATTTATTCCCCTATCATGTTGGTATCGATCTCATCACTAGTAGTAAACAATTAGGTCAATCTGATAATCAATGCTTGGGCTGTTATGCACTCGATATTAAAACAGATACACCGCAAACCTTTATTGCACCTATTACAGTGATGGCAACAGGTGGTGCAGGTAAGGTCTATCTTTATACTAGCAACCCAGATGTATCAACCGGTGATGGTATTGCAATGGGCTGGCGTGCGGGTTGTCGCGTGGCTAATATGGAGTTTATTCAATTCCATCCAACGTGTTTATATCATCCAAAAGCAAAATCATTTTTAATCAGTGAAGCATTGCGTGGCGAAGGTGCAAAATTACGTTTGGCTGATGGTGATGAGTTTATGGCTGACTTTCACCCTCAAGCTGAATTGGCACCACGGGATATTGTTGCTCGAGCCATTGATCATGAAATGAAACGTCTTGGTGATGACTGTGTTTACCTTGATATTAGCCATCAATCAAAAGAATTTATCGAAGAACATTTTCCGACCATTCATCAGCGTTGCCTCAGTTTTGGCATAGATATGACACAAGAGCCTATTCCTGTTGTTCCTGCCGCACATTATACCTGCGGTGGCTTAATGACAGATTTGCATGGTCGTACGGATATTGCCGGACTTTATGCCATTGGTGAAACCGCGCATACCGGCTTTCATGGTGCAAATCGCATGGCAAGTAACTCCTTATTAGAATGCCTTGTTTTTGCCCATTCTGCTGCAGAAGATATCAAACAACAACTGCCGTTCAGTAATGATATACCTGTTATCCAAACATGGGATGCAAGTCGAGTTAAACCTGCAAAAGAAGCCATTTCGATCAGTCATAACTGGGATGAGTTACGTCGTTTCATGTGGGATTATGTTGGTATTGTGCGTAGCAATGAGCGTTTATATAAAGCAAAGCAACGTTTGACCTTATTACAACAAGAAATTGATGATTATTATAGCCAACATCAGATCAGCAGTGATTTACTTGAATTACGAAATCTTGCTGATATTGCCGAGTTAATTATTAATTCTGCATTACAACGTAAAGAAAGCCGTGGCTTACATTACACCTTAGATTACCCGGATATTGATACTAAACTCGCTGCTAAAAACACGATTATTTCTGGAAAGTCTTAGGATCACGACAATACACACGCAATTGCCTAAATAGTTCCGCATCAACAGCATCGGCCATAATGATAGCGCTAGCACGGCCCTCAAAATACAACATAACAAAAGTAACGTTTACGATACTGTTTGTTAATCTTAGTTTTTCTTGTAAACGACCATTTTTATAATGGCAGCACCAATTATTATCGGCATCTCGTTGAAGTTTTATCAGACATTGAGTTTGCTTATAAAAGTAGCTGAAACTTAATACCATTATCACGATAATAAGTAATGACCACCATGAAAATGCAACCAAACTTAGCAAGGTGACTAACATTAAACTGTGTATTATCAGCAAATAAAGAATAATACTTTTCGATAATGCAAACACCACACTAAATACACTCCTTGTCATTAAAATATACTCCATTTATTCTAAACGATATAATATACCTCTTATTATTCAAGGTGCTATTTTTCTGCGTCGTCATTCCCGTGAAAACGGGAGTTTATAGACAGTTAATATTGTCACTGTCCTTGGATCCCTGGTTTTCACGGGGATGATTAAGTTAGGAAGCAACTTGCATAACAACTTTATTTATTATCGAGCACTCTAATGACTGATACTTGGCAAGCACTTCTTACACAACAACAAAATTTCAATAATATTGATAACGATGAAAAACAACAACTTATACCTCTGCCCCAATTAGGAATCATACAAGTCACAGGTGATGAAGCACAAAGTTTTCTGCAAAATTTACTGACCAATGATGTTAATGCATTAGACGTAAATCAAAGTCAGCTTAGTGGGTTTTGTAATGCTAAAGGACGTTTATTCAGCATATTCCTACTTGTTCGCTGTGATGACAGCTATCAAATAGTGTTACCTATCGATATGTGTAGCCTATTACTACAACGACTTAGCATGTATATATTACGTTCTAAAGTGACAATTACAGATATAAGCACGACAACAGCCTGTATTGGATTAGTTCAAGATAATAGCAATAACACCTTGGAACTGCCTGCTGATGATTATCAAGGAATGAACTATAAGAGTAGCTTATTGATTAAAATACCTAGTGAAACGACATCTCGTTATTTAACCATCAGCTCAATGGAAAATATTGATGAATTAAGCCAATCATTAAATAAACAATGGCAACTAAGCAGTGAGTCAAAATGGAATCTACTTAATATTGAAGCTGGGCTAGCCTCAATATACCCATCAAGCAAAGAAATGTTCACGCCACAACAGGTCAATCTTGATATTGTCAATGGCGTTAGCTTTAACAAAGGTTGCTATCCCGGACAGGAAATAGTAGCCCGCCTACATTATCTTGGCACTCCTAGCCGAAGACTCTTTTTAGCTGAAGTACAAACAGATAGTATTCTTGAAACTGGCAGTGAAGTAACAACAGCGGAAGGCAGTGTTGCTGGACATATTGTTTGTAGCCAAGAGATGAAGGCAGGAAGCTTAAAACTGCTAATAAGCCTCAAGCTATCAGCTCTAGAATCAACTCTATTTGTAAATAAGAATGTAGAAATTATAAAGATTCAAAAACTTCAGAAATGATATTGGTCGGAACAGCAAGATTCGAACTTGCGCCCCCTTGTCTCCATCCCAGTAACCATTTGTTATATTTCAAATGATTACCTATAACTCTTCATAAATAAGACAGTCTGTAACCCCGCATTTTCATGAGGCTTGGGAGCGGGGTTTATGAAGCCCTTATACAAGAGTAAGTGCAATAAAATGATTGCTTCTTTCAGTGGGTGTATCACTTGGAATGGTTTAATGAAACTGGAAGGCTTTATAGCTTAAAATAAGCAAAACCTCACAAGTATTCAAATAACCAGAAAAGTAAAAATAACCGTAAAGCCCCAGCCAAAAACTAGAATATGCCAAATTAATGGTAGAAGATTGTTATCGATATCAGCTAAAGTGAAGCTGTGACAATGAAAAAACAGCAAACTTACTACTGGAATTAACTTTAAATCAACGAAACTGGGGATTCGGTTCGGTTTATGCTTTTTATATTTACGTAACGTTAAAGGTTACCCTTGGAATCATAATCGTGTTTACCGTTCTATAGAGAGTTAGGACTGAATTTACGGATAAAGCCACACAAACGACTTAAACGAGAAGTTCCAGAGCCGTTAGCGGTACCTGAATCAATTAATGAATGTTGGTCTATGGACTTTATACACGAACAGTTATCAGATGGTCGTAGCTGTCGATTATTTAATATTATTGATGACTTTAACAGAGAAGGATTAACTATTGATGCAGATATTTCTTTGCTAACAGAGCGTGTTATTCGTTCCTTGGAGCACATTATTGAATGGAGAGGAAAACCAAAAAAATAGGTGTGATAATGGCCCTGAATATATTAGCCATAAACTAGCTTCATGGGCAGAAAGTAACACTATTGAACGCTCCTTCATACCGCCTGGGAACCCACAACAAAACGCCTATATTGAGCGATTTAACCGAACCGTAAGATATGACTGACTGAGCCAGTATATTTATAGCGATATTGATGAATTTCAAAGCAAAACCATACAATAGTTATGGACTTATAACTACGGAAGACCTAGTATAGAAATTGGTGGTATTACTGCAATTCAGAAACTCAAATTAACACAGAGAAAAAGTTCTACTTCTGTTCTCCATTAACAATGAGGGGATTACATATCAATCATGATTTCAATTTCACTTCTGAAGAAAGTCAGGAACAACCAAGAGTTACATGTTGATGAATTTAATGGGTATAAGTAGAAAATAAAACAGTATTCGGTTTCATGAAAAGGCTTTTTTAAGGAGCTGATTTACCACCATCATAGCCCTGTAAAATGGTTGCGTGCTTGTTGGGAGTTATTCACGAAGATAGGTTGAGTTTCTATTGGTATTTTGTATTTTGAGATAAGCAGCGGGTGGCTTCCTTTAGTTAAAAATTTCAAGGTGTTTTAGAGTGTTATGGCAAAAAAAATAGGTGTGGTGACAGAATTATCTGGCCAAGTAAAAGCGACTTCACCAGATGGTAATGTCCGTATTTTACAGCTCGGTGATGTGGTTTTTTCCGATGATGTGATTAGTAATGCTCAGGGTGTCTTTGTCGTTATTGAACTGAAAGAAGGTAAGAATATTACTGTTGATGGCTTTGTAGATGTTGCGCTGAGCGAGATTGATTACAGTTTTTTTGAAACGATCAGTGTTGAATACCAACATGATATTAAACTGGATGATACTCATCACCCCATCAATAGCAAAGGCAACAGTAGAAGCGATAATAATGAAGGCAGTGATGTTGCATCTGTTAAATACCTAGCACCTGAAGTGGTACCCGTTAAATATTTTGATTCAGAAGGTATTAAAATAAAATTTGATGAGGATGTTGAAGAATTTAAACTTCTTCAACCTCAAGAAGAACTTTTGCTTATCACTACTCCTCAAACAACTAATTTAGTTCTTGTTCCAAATGGTAATGGTAATGCTACCGGCGATATTAGCGTGAGCGAAGATGGCTCACTTGTTAATAAAACATTTAGCGTAACACCGGAAAACTTATCATCATTAAGTATTGCTAATACCGTTATTCTGAGTACAGAACTAGCGGCCACTAGTGTGACACCAATTGTTATCAATACCGATGAAGGTGTAATTACTATTACAGGCTTCAACCCCAGTACTGGTCTTGTTACATATAGCTACGATCCAAACGGTTTAAGTAAAGATCACAGCGGTGGCGAAGTAGTTGACAGTATTCCTTTGCTCGCAGGCTATAGTGGTGGCAGTGTAATAAGCGGAGACCTAACCATCCTTGTTAAAGACACGGTTCCAATTGCCAATGCTGATAGTGCAACGGTTACTGAGGACGGTGTTAATACTGCAACAGGCAATGTTATTACTGGTAGCGGTTCTGCCACCGCTGATACATTTCCCGTTAGTGCCAACGTCGTGGGGGTGGCTGTTGGTGATACAGGTGTAGATCTAGATGGCAGCGGTGTTAATACAATACTAACAGGCATTTACGGTACGATTATTATTGATTCAACGGGTAATTACACTTATACCCTGAACAATGCTGATCCAGATACAGAGTCATTAGCAACAGGTGATAGTCCGACTGATTCATTTACCTATACCATCAAAGATGATGATGGTGATTTAAGTCATACCACAGTCATCGTAACGATTAATGGTTTTAGCGATATTATTGTCAATACAGCCCCTGTATTTGGTGCAGGCAGTTACACATTCAACTATGCTG
The DNA here is from genome assembly GCA_013215825.1 of Piscirickettsiaceae bacterium. Classification (GTDB taxonomy): domain Bacteria; phylum Pseudomonadota; class Gammaproteobacteria; order Nitrosococcales; family Methylophagaceae. The sequence goes on from JABSQN010000004.1 coordinate 91,208, forward strand.
AGAATAGTGCATCAGGTGCACCTTTAGGCACGGTTTCAGCAACGGATGCCGATTTAGCAGACACGGTTAACTTCAGCATTAAAACAAATGTTGATGATGGTTTAGGTAATGATGTCTATCAAATTAACTCGACAACTGGTGAAATAAGCCTGACGGCTGCAGGAGCAGCTGCCTTTACCAATGACTTTGAGCTGGTTACTAATGCCCATGCCATTACAGTGATGGCAACAGACGGTGTCAACAATACCGATGTCGCTGTCACCTTAAATGAAACTGATGTTAATGAAGCGCCTATTATCGATCTTGATAATAATAATTCAACGGCGACAGGAGCTGACCACGTTACATCTTATGCATTAGGTCAGCAAGGTATCAGCATTGGTGATATCGACACAATTGTTTCTGATGTTGATAGTGCTATTCAAAGTGCAACGATCACACTAACTAATTTTCAAACCGGTGACGTATTATTTGCTGAAGCGTTACCTAGTGGCATTAGTGTCAGCACCTATAACTCAACTACAGGTGTTATTACGTTAACAGGCTCAGCTTCACCCGCCGCATATAGCGAAGCGATTAAGGCGATCAAATTTTATAATGGCACAGGTTCTGACACAAGTACTCGCAGAATTGAGGTTACAGTTAATGATGGAGTTTTAGATTCAAACACAGCGACAGCGAGTATTTTAGTAGCCACTAATAACCTGTCGGTATCTACTCAGCCTGTTATCGAAGAAGGGCAATCGGCAATTTACAGAATTGAATTAGCAGATGCTAGGGCATCAGATACTAAGGTATTACTGACGATTTCTGGCGATGCTACAGCTGATGATGATTATTTTGATCTTGGTGATATAAGTCGTGATGTGCAATATGAAAGTGCACCCGGTGTTTGGACGGATGTATTATTTGATGGCATTAATTACTATGTCACTATTCTGGCAGGTGTTAATTCAATCAACGGGGGTACGTTCATTGATGTCAAAGTAAAAACCAAAAGTGATGCTGTATCCGATGATGGTGAAACGTTGGTATTGAATGCAGCAATTGATGTCGCTAATTCTGGTGATTTAACTGCAATGGCTAACACTAATGCATCTGCGAGTGCCATTATTACCGAATTACCAATGTTATTTGTTTCTGCTCCAACGACAATTACTGAAGGTAGCGATGCTATTTTCGAAGTAGGCTTAAGTCGTGATAAAGCGACAAGCACTGATGTTCAATTGAGCCTCGGTGGTGAAGTGTCTTCGGCTGATTATAATCAAGCAAGCTACTCGTATTCGATAGATGATGGCACAACGTGGGTGATGGTGAATGCAGATGTTAATGGTGCAATTATTACCATTTCTGCAGATGCTAATGTAGCACGATCGGTTCTAGTCAAAATTAATACATTGACTGATGCAATCATAGAAAGCAGTGAAACTATTAGCCTTACTGCTACAACATCTGATATTGGAGTTTCACCTGAAGGCAATAGTGCGAGTGATGATTCTGCCATAATTGACCCAATCATCTTGACAGTCAATGAAGAGAAAGATGGCGTGGATAATGGGGGTGTAACCACTGTAGCTGACTCAGATTTTAATTATATTAAAGTTGCTGAAGGTGCACATGGTTCAGTGACTGACAATGGTGATGGCACCTTAACTTATAAGGCTAATACCGACTATTCAGGAAGCGACACTTTTACCTTCATTAAAGTCGATAAAGTCACTGGTGAAACGTTTACTGCTACAGCACAGGTCAATATTACTGCGATTGCTGATACGCCTGATATTACCTTAAGCGTTAATAACAAAACGGTTGGCGGATTACCTGAAGTCATTACCGACGGCTCTTTTTCATTAACAGGGACATGGCAAAATTTGACCGGCCCAGGCGCTTCAGGTAATTATAGTACATACGATCCTGCTGATAACTTCTCGCCAACTGTAGGTGAAGCGTCTTTCCCTAAATCTGAAGCCATTGTGCAATTAATAAGCACAACGCTAAATGCTGGGGATAGTTATTCATTAAGCTTTGATACAAACCTAACAGTAGCAGCAGCTGATTTAACTGTCAGGTTTGTATATATCAATCCAGCAACTAACGATATTGTAGAAATGACAGGTGTTGGAGATATCTATATTTATAATGATGTCATTATTGCAACAGGACTTCATACCGAGACAGTTTTAGTCACCATTCCAGATACAGTAGGAGATGGCACTGGATTTACAGCAAATGCTATTGTATTTGAAAACACTGATAATGGCGATGGTATGATTATCGATAATATTAGCCTTAAAGGTGATACAACATTCACGTATGACGTCAATATCGATTTTAATATTGCAGATGCTGATAATGCTGGTGTTCAAAATGAATTTATACAAGATACTGTAACTATCACTGGTGTGCCAACAGGTGCAAGCTTTAGCAATCAAACAGGAACCGTTGGAACCAACAATGGTGCTGGTAGTTGGAGTTTCACTCAGTCAGAATTAACTGGGCTTAAAATATCAGTAGCACCAAGCTCTGCCACTACTGGGTTTACCTTAGTTGCAGGTGTAACAGCAGAAGAAGGTGCTACCACCGCTTCTAATACCGCATCAGTCACTCTTATTGATACTAATGATGTGCCACTTATTGGTGATAACTCGTTGATCATGGCAAATGAGACCGGCTTTGTCGGTACGTTGACTGATACGATTGAAACCTACTTTTCCACTGATGGTGGCAATACTTTTTCTTGGGATACAGCAAAATCATCATTGCCAGAAATATATGCGGATGGTGAGTTGGTGACATTGTCTTTTACTACATTAGATACGACTGCAGATACCTTTCATGATAAAGGCATATTAACAGGCTCAACAGTGAGTGGAGGCGATATATTTACGGTTGAAATTACGATGGGGGATGGCAGTACAGGTTCCGATGTCGTTTACACGCAATTGACCGAATTATTGGGCATTAAAGAAACCTTTGACGGCGGTATTATCTTGCCTGGCGGTGGTAATAATGACTCCATCGTGTTGGGCTTTAATGACGGTAGCGGTAACCCTTCTGGCGTGAATGCTATTGTGACGGCACATAATTTAATTGAAGATACCGCAGCCGAAATTGCAAGCCCTACGGCCGAGCATACGGTTAATACCAATAATTTCTATATTGGTGTAAACAGTAACAATATGAATGCTGGCCAGCAATTAATCTTTGATTTTGATACCGTAGCCTCCGATGGCTCAGGGAATACCACAGCATCAAATGATGTGGTTGAAATCGAAATTTCTTTGTTTAACTTCGGATCAGAGAAATCTGGGGATGAATTGTATATCACCGTATTGACTGGGACAGATATTGCAACAGCAACTAGGGAAACCATTATATTGACGGGCGATCCAGACATTGTTGAAGAGCATTTCACCGTTACTAGTTCAACCGGTGGAGCATTTATCGGTGTGGAATTTTTGGCAGGTAATGAAAGTTCATTCAAACTGGGTATCGAGTCGATAAGTTCAGTTGAGTACAACAGTGATTTTGATATGAGTTTAGCCTATAACATTACGGATGCTGATGGTGACAGTGACTCAGGAAGCATTGTAATTAGCTTAGATGGTGATGAAACCGTTATTTATGATCCAACTAAAACATACATTAATGCAGGTGATGAGCAAGCGAGTAGTGGGGCCGGTGATGATGTGCTCGTCTTTAATACCGGTGATAGCATCGGTTTCTCATTGGATATGCCTGAAATCTTAAACTTTGAAGTCTTTGATTTGACCAATGATGCAGATACTGGGTTAGTTGGTGATCACAGCCTTACTTCACTTACTATGCAAGATATTCTGGACATGACAGATTCTGGAAATGTACTTAAGGTTTTCGGTGATAGTGGCGATACAGTGAGCTTGTTAAATGAAGGGGGTAATACTTGGACAAACTCAGGACAGGTTATAGAAAATACAGTTACGTTTGATGTGTATACAAGTGGTCTTGCAACACTTAAGGTTGAAGATGCAATAAATGATGCAATTTTTTAGTGATCTATGTCTTTTATTTATCGGCAATAGTTAAATGTTTTTGAAAGGAATCTAAGTCAACTTTTCAACTCTTCTGCTTTCAATACTACCTCTCTGAGAGTCGATGCCCTGCCCCTGTTGGCAGCATCAAACTTATACTAAACCCATTGCCTCCAGCTCAATGATGCAGCACCGGTAGATAAGCGAGAGTCTTTACCTCCTACTTGAGGCTACGTATTGATTGCTCGGTATATTTGGCTGGTATAATCTGCTCAGGCATATCAGTTTTATCCCTTAGCTAAAAATTTGGAATATCCTCAGGTGGAATAGCTCTTCGATGATGTGCCTTCATAATTCGTTCAATGATGTCAGCAGGTTAAAAGTAGTAAAGTGCGTAAATATCGCGCAAGGAGTAAATGATTAAAAACCAAGCGGCCTAAATATTTCTGTAAGCCTTTATTAACTAAAAGTTTAATTGGTCGGAACAGCAAGATTCGAACTTGCGACCCCTTGTCCCCCAGACAAGTGCGCTACCAGACTGCGCCATGCCCCGACACGTTGATACAACTACGTTTAGCGATATTAATGTTTGCTAATAATCTCGTTTTTCGGAAACAAAACTCTAAGCAGGGTTAAATTTTACCATAATCAATCGGTAACCATTCAAACAAAGAGGTCCAGTCCATGACGGCCACCTCAAATGGGGTAGAGAAAATCAACATCACCACCGCTGATCAGCGTTTGTCCTTATGTCTGAAAATCTTAATCGAACAGAGGATTTAGTAGTGAAGTATGAAAAACGCGTGAACAATAACGCAAGATTGGAATTGAGAATAGTTGATAAGGGATGCCGCCCTTGTTTATCAGCGGTCTCCACCACATATCGACACGCCTATATCCTGCCTTATGCTGTCACGCACTTTAGTGGTCAAGTATTGATGAAGTAAGTTTAAGCCGCTTTTTTCAATTCTGCTATTTTTTGCATAAGGATAATGTAATCAAGCGAGGAATGTAATCGCTTGTAGTTATAAAAATATAGGTAACTCTCGATGAGTGCTAACTGCTGCTGCATAGTGAATAAAACTTAACAGAATAAGTGCAGAAACAAAAACACAAAGCCACATAGAAATACGGGGATATGTACCAATATGTATATCAATCGGCTTAGGATTTGTTAAAACTGACTAGGACTGATAAAATGCAGACCCATTATTTATCAAACACTTAGAGACCACATGAGACAGATAAAAGTACTTTTCGTTTGCATGGGCAATATATGTCGATCACCTACAGCTGAAGGTGTCTTTAATAAAGTAATCACGGATATGAATGCCACAGAACAATTTCTAGTTGATTCGGCAGGTACACATGCTTATCATGTTGGAGAACCATCAGATAGTCGTTCTCAGCAAACAGCCAGCGGTCGTGGTGTTGACTTGTCTATGATTCGTGCTCGCAAAGTTTCCCTCTCTGATTTCGAGCATTTTGATCATATTCTTGCCATGGATGCTGATAATTATCAATTATTACTGAATGCGAGTCCGAAGAAATATCATCACAAAATAGCTCTATTTCTTGACTATGCAACTGAGAGCAATGAACAAAATGTACCTGATCCCTATTATGGCGGACCCAATGGTTTTGAACATGTCTTTGACTTAGTTGAGGATGCTTCAAAAGGGTTTTATCACACGGTGATTAAATAAATCTGCCCCATCTCTTTCATATAGCAGTTTAGCAAGGTATGATTAATCGTTTTTCTCGAAAACTACTAAGGGATTTCCATGTTGAAACAACTAGAATCTAAACGTTCAGTTATCGCAACACTACTTTTCAGTTTGTTATTATTTGTGTTCCCACAAGTCTCATTTGCTTCAGGTGATGTTCCTTTACTTGATTTAACAAGCCATTGGGTCGGTTATGCCTCTCTTGTTATTTTTGTGCTGGCTTATGTTCTGGTTATCGCTGAAGAAGAAATTCATATGCGAAAATCGAAGCCAGTTATGGTGGCTGCAGGTATTATTTGGGCCCTGATTGCGGCTATTTATGCCGGACAAGAAGATACGGCGTTCCATCATACTGCTGAAGTAATGATTCGCCATAATTTACTGGAATATGCTGAATTACTTTTATTCTTGTTAGCGGCAATGACTTATATCAATACCATGGGCGAACGAGGTGTATTTGATGCATTACGTAGCTGGTTGGTGAATCAAGGTTTCACACTTCGTACCATCTTTTGGTTGACGGGTATTTTAGCGTTCGTTATCTCCCCTATTGCCGATAACTTAACCACGGCATTATTGATGGCTACCGTTGCGATGGCTGTTGGTGGTGACAATCATAAATTTGTCGCATTAGCCTGTATCAACATTGTCGTTGCCGCTAATGCCGGCGGTGCATTTAGCCCATTTGGTGACATTACCACCTTAATGGTATGGCAAAAAGGTGTGGTTGATTTCCAACAATTCTTCGTGCTGTTTTTCCCATCCGTTGTGAACTGGATTATTCCTGCTGTTCTTATGTCGTTTGCTGTATCAAATGAACGCCCGAAAGCACTCAATGAAACCGCTAAAATGAAACAGGGTGCTTTGGTTGTTGTCGGATTATTCTTAATGACTATTGTTATGGCAGTTTGCGCCCATAACTTCCTACATTTACCTCCTGTTATCGGCATGATGACTGGTCTTGGTATTTTGAAATTATATGGCTATGTATTGAAAATGCGTGATAAAAACGCCCTTGATATGTTAGCTAATGATGGTCAAACATCATTAACCGTTGAAGGTATTGCAAAACATAAACAGCCATTTAATATTTTCCAGCAATTAGAGCGTGCTGAGTGGGATACTCTGATGTTCTTCTACGGTATTATTTTATGTGTGGGTGGCTTGGGTACAATTGGTTATCTCACCGTGGGATCCGAGTTAATGTATGGCGATTTGGGTGCAACAAATGCCAATATCTTAGTGGGGCTTCTATCTGCGGTTATCGATAACATCCCAGTTATGTTTGCCGTATTATCTATGATGCCTGATATGGATCTAGGTCAATGGTTATTAGTGACATTAACTGCTGGTGTCGGTGGCTCATTACTTTCTATTGGTTCTGCAGCCGGTGTTGCAGTTATGGGTCAAGCGCGTGGCATTTATACCTTTGTGGCTCATTTAAAATGGATTTGGGCTATCGCTTTAGGCTATGCGGCTAGTATTTGGGTTCACCTTTGGCTAAATGCTGACTTATTTACTCAAACCTTGTCATAAACCTTAACATTATGAATACGTGAACTGAGCCGTAAAACCGCTCAGTTCTATTTCACCTATTTGAGACACGAGATCAATGCATTACAATACTGATGACTTACGTATAACTGGAATGCAAGAAGTGCTTCCTCCCGCTCAATTACACCAAGAACTTCCCATTACAGAGCAAGCATCTGAAACAATATTTAATGCACGTCATCACACCCAAAATATTCTTCATGGCTCAGATGATCGCTTAGTCGTCATTATTGGCCCTTGTTCAATCCATGATCCTGATGCGGCTCGTGACTATGCCTCGCGTCTAAAACCGCTTATTGATGAACTTAAAGATGATTTGCATATCATTATGCGAGTCTACTTTGAAAAGCCGCGCTCTGTTGTTGGTTGGAAAGGACTTATTAACGACCCTTTCCTTGATGGAAGTTTTCGTATCAATGAAGGATTACACCTAGCACGAAGTTTATTGCTCGATCTTGCTGAAATGGGTGTGCCTGCAGGGAGTGAATACCTTGATTTAATCAGCCCTCAATATATTGCTGATTTAATTTCATGGGGTGCTATTGGTGCTCGTACTACAGAAAGCCAGGCACATAGAGAGCTGGCCTCGGGCTTATCTTGCCCTGTCGGTTTCAAAAATGCGACTGATGGCGGTTTGCAAATTGCCATTGATGCCTGTGCTTCTGCATCAAAACCTCATCATTTCATGTCGATGACTAAGGCTGGACATTCAGCGATATTTTCCACCTCTGGCAATTCAGACTGCCATGTTATTTTACGCGGTGGACGTACACCTAATTATAATGCTGAAAGTATTCTAGAAGCCACAGCAACCATCGGGCGCACAGGACAATCTACTCGCTTAATGGTTGATTGTAGTCACGCTAATAGTGGCAAGAGCCATATTCAACAAGAAGTTGTCTGCCGAGATGTAGCCGGGCAAATTTCTAATGGTGAAAAACGTATTATAGGCATCATGCTTGAAAGCAACTTAATTGCTGGTCGTCAAAATACAGATGAAGGCAAAGAACTTGTCTACGGGCAAAGTATTACTGATGCGTGTATGGCTTGGGATAATAGTGAAACTCTCTTACGTGAACTTGCTGTAGCGGTTCAACAACGTCGACTAACATAATCGCTTAAAATATATATATACGAATATCATATAAGCCTTTAATAAAAAAGCACTATTTATAATATAAACACTACGAAATCAGGTCAAAATAAGCTATACTTATCGGCTATTAACTCGCGCCGTTACTAATTAACAGCCTAACATCGCGTAGTTCCCGATAAATACAGTAGGTTATTTCATGGCAGATTATGCCCTCATCTTAATTAGCACCATCTTGGTCAATAATATTGTCCTAGTTAAGTTTCTAGGATTATGTCCATTTATGGGTGTGTCACGCAAGCTGGAAACAGCTATGGGCATGGGCCTGGCAACAACTTTTGTATTAACACTTTCTTCGATTAGCAGCTATCTAATCAATGAATACTTGCTAATTCCTTTAGAAATCGAATTCTTACGCACAATAAGCTTTATCTTCGTTATTGCTGTTGTAGTGCAATTTACTGAGCTTGTGGTTCATAAAACCAGTCCGATTCTTTATCAAGTTCTGGGTATCTTTTTACCTCTAATTACCACTAATTGTGCTGTATTAGGTGTCGCCTTATTAAATGTACAAGAACATCATGGCTTTTTAGAATCCGCTTTATATGGCTTTGGTGCTGCCATTGGTTTTTCAATGGTGCTTGTTATCTTTGCCTCCATTCGCGAACGTATTGCTGTTTCCGATGTGCCAGCCCCCTTTCAAGGTGCCGCTATCGGCTTAATCACTGCTGGCTTAATGTCGATGGCCTTTATGGGCTTTGCTAGTCTGGTCAAGGTTTAAACCATGTTCACTGCTATTATTGCCATCTCATTATTGGCGTTAGTCTTCGGCTTATTGCTTGGCTTTGCCGCGATCTTTTTCAAAGTTGAAGGCGATCCCATTGTCGAACAAATCGACAAACTACTACCTCAAACACAATGTGGACAGTGTAGTTTTGCCGGTTGTCGTCCGTATGCTGAGGCCATGGCAAAAGGTGAAGCGGACATTAATCGTTGTCCTCCCGGCGGCGAATCAACTATTCAAGCATTGGCTGATTTATTAGAAGTTGAAGTCTTAGCTTTGGATGATGAATGCGGTGTAGAAAAACCAAAAACACTCGCTGTTATCGATGAAGACCGCTGTATAGGTTGTACATTATGTATTCAAGCTTGCCCTGTCGATGCCATTTTAGGGGCGGCAAAACAAATGCACACGGTGATTGCCGATGAATGTACTGGCTGTGAACTGTGTGTGGCACCTTGTCCTGTAGATTGTATTGATATGGTTGAAACCAAGCTTAATCCCAACACATGGCGCTGGCCGGATCCCGCTCATATTGATTTAGAATTAGGAGATAAGTCATGACTGACATTCTTAGCTCCTTTACCGGTGGATTAGTGCTTGATGGACAAAAAAGACGCTCGACACAGACAGCTATTCAACAGTCACCTTTAAGCAAAATACTGATTTTGCCATTGCAACAACATATTGGTGGTGCCTCAATTCCAATTGTTAGTGTTGGCGACCATGTTCTAAAAGGTCAGAAAATCGCCCGTGCAGATGGTCATGTTTCGGTTTATTTACATGCGCCGAGCTCAGGTACAATTACTGCAATTGATCAACAGCCTATTCCACACCCTTCCGGTTTGTCAGCCTTATGTATTAGCATTGAAACAGACGGTAAAGACACATGGATCACGCGTGAGCCATTAGAAAATTATGCAACACATCCAAGCCATGACCTTCGACAATTTATTCGTGAAGCAGGCATTGTGGGTTTGGGGGGGGCAGGTTTTCCAAGCTTTATCAAACTCAATCCCGGGATTCATCATACGGTTGAAACACTGATTATCAATGGTGTTGAATGTGAACCCTATATCACCTGTGATGATATGTTGATGCGAGAACGCGCTGAAGGCATTCTCGACGGTATTGAAATCATGCAATATGCACTCAGTGTTGCAAACTGCGTGATCGCAATTGAAGATAATAAGTCCGAAGCCATCACTGCAATGAAACTTGCTCTAGCTGCTCGCCCCAGCCTAGAAAACACTAAGATTGTTAGCATTCCTACTCGCTACCCTGCGGGTAGTGAAAAACAATTAATTCAGGTAATTACCGGCAAGCAAGTACCCAGTAATGGCCTGCCTATTGACCTGGGTATTGTTTGTCATAATATTGGAACAAGTTATGCGATTGGTCGCGCCATTAACCTTGGAGAGCCATTAATCTCACGTATTGTGACGGTGACAGGGACTGATGTTAAACATGCAGGTAATTTCGAGACCTTATTTGGTACGCCTATGCATGAATTATTGTCATTTGCTAAAACAAAACGTCAGACAGGAGAACCTTTTATTTTAGGTGGCCCAATGATGGGTTATAATTTATCGGGCGATAATCTACCTATTACTAAAACAGCAAACTGTATTTTAGTCGGTGTTGATAATGCAGCACCAAAAAATCAAGCTTTGCCTTGTATTCGTTGTGGCGAATGTGCCACGGTATGTCCAGCAGGTTTATTACCTCAGCAACTTTATTGGCATTCTCGCGCCAAAGAGCTTGATAAAACAGATGAATATCATCTTTTTGATTGCATTGAGTGTGGCTGTTGCAGTTATGTCTGCCCAAGTAAAATTCCGTTAGTGCATTATTTCCGTTTTGCTAAAACAGAAATAATGAACCAACAACAAGAACAACAAAAATCAGATAACGCCCGAGTTCGGTATGACAATCGCCAACATCGTCAAGAGTTAGAGACGAAAGAAAAAGCAGAACGTCAACGACAACGTAAAGCTGCATTAGCTGCTACTAAAGCTGCAAAAGAAAAAGAGCAAGCAAAAGAAGCTGATGATAAGCAGGAGAATCAATAATGCCGTTAAGCCGACTATCGTCACCCTTTTTATCTGGAATAAACAGTGTCACCAAGCAAATGCTCACACTGCTATTCGCATTAATTCCAGCAATTAGTGCCATTGTTTATTTCTTTGGCCCTGCCGTATTAATCACGATCACACTCGCTATTGTCGTGGCATTACTTGCCGAAGCACTCATGTTAAAATTGCGTGACCGCCCACTGAAGCCATTTTTAACCGATGGTAGCGCCATTGTCACCGCTGTTTTATTAGCTATTGCTTTACCGCCTCTTGCACCGTGGTGGCTAACCACAATAGGTATTCTCTTTGCCATTATTTTTGCTAAACATCTCTATGGTGGCTTGGGTTATAATCCATTTAATCCTGCTATGGTTGCTTATGTATTACTGCTTATTTCTTTTCCAATAGAGATGACCAGCTGGTTACCCGTTACATCATTAAGTGATAGCCCGATAGATATCGCTAGCGCGTTCCAAATCATTTTCAATGGACAAGCAAACGGGCTAAGCATTGATACATTATCAGGTGCAACACCGCTTGATGCCATGAAAACACAACTGGGCTTATTACAAACACCAGCACAAATTATTGAACAGCCTTTGTTTAGCGACTTTGCAGGCAAAGGGTGGCAATCGATTAATATCGCCTTTGCATTAGGTGGACTATTTCTTCTCTATCGTCGCGTAATTAGCTGGCATATTCCTGTTGCTATGTTGACTGCATTAATACTTATCAGCACAGTCACTTACCTTGTTTCACCAGAAACAACAGCGACACCACTGTTTCACCTGCTAAGTGGTGGCACAATGATCGGCGCTTTCTTTATTGCCACCGATCCCATAACGGCAGCAACAACAGTAAAAGGTCGCTTAATATTTGGAGCAGGTGTTGGATTGTTAACGTATATTATCCGTGTCTGGGGTGGTTATCCTGACGGTATCGCCTTTGCCGTTATACTAATGAATATGCTGACACCTTTAATAGATTATTACACCCAACCTAAAGTATATGGAGTGGTAAAATAATGAAAGCCATCTACTCTCAGATAATACGTGTAGGTTTAATACTTGCCGTTTTTGCTATTGTTGCTACAAGTTTAGTAACGCTAACAGAAGAAAATACACATGACAAAATATTAGATAATGAACGCCAAACACTCTTAAATGCCATCAATGTTTTAGTCAATCATAATAATTACAATAATGATATTTTGGCAGACACGCTAATTTTAGGTAGCAATAAACTATTAGGAACTCGGGAAACAACCATTGCTTATCGAGCGCGACTGGATTCAAAGCCTATTGCCGTTATTCTTACCGCCATTGCACCTGATGGTTACAATGGCAATATTAAACTATTAGTCGGTATCAATTATGATGGCAGTTTGGCCGGCGTTCGTGTCATCAGTCATAAAGAAACACCTGGCCTAGGTGATAAAATTAATGAGAAAAAAGCTGATTGGATCTTAAAATTCAACAATCTATCGTTACAAAACCCAGAACTCTCTAAATGGAAAGTCAAAAAAGATGGTGGTCACTTCGACCAATTTACCGGTGCGACTATTACTCCTCGTGCGGTTGTCACTGCAGTCAAAAAAGCACTACAGTATTTTGACCAACGTCGTGATGCACTGTTTGAGGAAGCCAAATAATGAATGGTATTTACGGTTCAATTATTCGTGAAGGCTTATGGAAAAATAATCCAGCCTTAGTTCAATTATTAGGATTGTGCCCACTTTTAGCCGTGAGTAATACGGTTATTAACGGCTTAGGATTAGGCTTGGCAACGATTCTAACCCTAGTCGCATCGAATGGCTTAGTGTCATTATTACGCAAGCAAATTCCCGATGAAGCACGTTTACCCGTATTCGTACTCATTATTGCTTCTATCGTCACCATTATCGAATTATTAATGAATGCTTGGTTTCATGAATTGTATTTAATTCTAGGTATTTTCATTCCACTTATTGTCACCAACTGTGCTATCACAGGTCGTGCTGAAGCCTTTGCCGCCAGAAATCCTGTCGGACCGGCATTAGTTGATGGTTTAATGATGGGGCTTGGCTTCACTGCTGTGCTGGTGCTTTTAGGTGCAATTCGCGAAGTAATAGGCCAAGGTACATTATTTAGTGAAGCACATTTGATGTTTGGCGAATCAGCTCGACACTTCACCATTGTTATTATTGATGATTACCGTGGCTTTTTGATGGCATTATTACCACCAGGTGCCTTTATTGGTTTAGGGCTAATTGTGGCATTAAAAAATGTGATCGATGCGCGACAAAAGACCAAGCTAGCAATAATAGAGAATACTATTAGAGCAGAAGCTGTCGCTTAAATTTCATGAATCAAGCACAACGCTATGAATTCTTTGCCGCATTAAAGGCGCATACCCCCGAGCCATCGACCGAGCTTAACTATACGTCGACGTTTGAACTGTTAATCGCTGTCATTTTATCTGCCCAAGCAACCGATGTTGGGGTGAATAAGGCAACGAATAAGCTATATCCCATCGCCAACACCGCACAAACTATTTTAGATTTAGGTGTCGATGGCTTGAAAGAATATATCAAAACCATTGGCTTATTTAATAGCAAATCTGAGAATGTTATAAAAACCTGCCGCCAATTATTAGAACTGCATAATGGCGAAGTGCCCGATGATCGTGACGCACTAGAATCGTTACCGGGTGTTGGACGAAAAACAGCTAATGTTATCTTAAATACAGTGTTCAAACATCCCGTTATTGCAGTTGATACTCATCTGTTTCGTCTGTCAAACCGTACAGGCTTGGCAAAAGGTAAAACCGTTCGTGCTGTTGAAGATAAATTAATGAAAGTCGTGCCTAGCGACTTTATGCAAGATGCACATCACTGGCTAATTTTACACGGTCGATATGTATGTACAGCGAGAAAACCACACTGTAATGTCTGTGTCGTGTCACAATATTGTGATGATTTTCGTCGCCAACAAAAAAAGGTCAATAAAACCTAATGTTTGGACAAAATAGACAACAATTACGTCAGATGTATCATGACGTGTGGCAAAAAAGTCAGGCTAATGAATCATTATCCGCGTTAGAATCTATGATTGCACAAGTGATTAATGAGCACAGCGAATATCATAAGATATTTAATAATGACGCTAGCCTAGATCAAGAGTATTTTGTTGAAGATGGTCAAACAAATCCTTTTTTACACATGGGTTTACATATTTCTTTACATGAACAAATCTCAACTGATCGTCCAGCAGGAATTCGTAATATGTATCAACAATTGCAAGCCAAATTTGGTAATGCCCATGATACAGAACATCAGATGATGGAATGCTTAACTGAAAGTTTATGGCTGGCTCAACGCAATAATCAAGCACCATCAGAAACCGATTATCTTATCGCATTAAAGAAACTATTATGAGTAACAAAATAACTGCAAGTATCAACTTTTACTTTAAGGGTAAATATTTTACGCCTAGCACTGTGCTTGATCTTGATGACATTATGACCAACCATCATACCCTGCCAAATCTTTACCCAATCTTAGCTAAACGTCACAATATTGATTCCTATTCCTACGAATATGAAATAATGTTGGCTGAAGATGTTGTATTTAGCGATCCTCAAGGCTGGGTAACAGAGTTTATGCATGACAATCAATTTGACCAAGTTGCTTTTGAACTGCGCTGGAATGAAATTGAAGCACTAAATAAACTAGCACCGATAATCAAACAACAGCTTGATATTGATGATTTATCTCAACATTTATCCTTGAAAAATGTCATTATTGCCGCTTATCAATTAGGTAAAACAATTAAATGAAAGCATATGGTTTTAGTCGTTCTGATATGGATGCCGTGTTATTCGAACAAGAAACACCCTCACCAGAAGGGCATGACTTATTAATCAAGGTTGAAGCAATTGCGGTTAATCCCGTCGACAGAAAAGTTAAAGCTGGCATTAAAGAACACTTAAATACGCCCAAAATAATAGGCTGGGATGCAACAGGTATCGTGACGGCTATTGGTGAGAAAGTTGAACACTTCAAGATAGGTGATAAGGTGTTCTATGCTGGCGATATAACACGTGCAGGCTGTTATGCTAGCCATCAATTGGTTGATGAACGTATTGTTGGAAACGCGCCTAAATCATTCACAGCAAGTGAAGCAGCTGCGATGCCTCTTACGAGTATTACCGCTTGGGAAGCCTTATTCTCACGCCTTAAAATCATAGCTGAACTTGATGAAGGAAAAACCATCTTGATTATTGGTGGTGCAGGAGGTGTCGGCTCAATTGCTATTCAATTAGCTAAAATCATTGCCAAACTTACTGTAGTAACCACCGCATCACGCACCGCATCAGAACAATGGTGCTGTAAATTAGGCGCCGACCATATTATTAATCATCATAGTGACTTGGTTCTACAATATCGTTCATTAGGCATTGATGATCCTGATTATATTTTATGTCTAAATAATACCGATCAACACTTTACCGCAATGGCGGAGCTAATTGCTCCACAAGGGCTGATTTGTAGCATTGTTGGTACACAAGAGAAACATGATTTAGATCTTCTAAAAACAAAAAGTGCCGGCTTTGTCTGGGAGTTTATGTTTACCCGTCCCATGCTTAAAACCAATGATATGTCAGCCCAACATTACCTTCTTAATACAGTTAGCCAACTAATTGATGATGGTAAAATCATCAGTACATTATCTGAAACAATTGGCCCAATAAATACAGAAAACATTAATAAGGCACACCAACAATTACTCTTGGGAATCACAATTGGCAAACTCGCACTCACCGAAATTGAGGAATAGTTTCACCCAATCCATAATACCCGTATAATTAATGTTTTATTTACCCACTATCTAAGGTTTAATTATGGCTTCTCAATCATCAGGCAAATTCTTTATTGGTAGCATCGTTATTTTTATTATTGTTTTCGGCTTAGTGAATGTTCTTCTTTCTAGCATGTTAAGTGTTGCAAATGGTGTTGTAACACCAGAAAGTATGACAGCTGAAGATGTTGCACAACGCATTAAACCTGTTTCTGAAGTCTATGTTGGCGATGCAGCTGCTGTAGTTTCCGCACCAATAGAAGCCGTAGCATCAACCTCAATAGATGCTGCAAAAGTTGTGAAAAATGCCTGTGCCATGTGTCATGCAACTGGCATGATGTCATCACCAAAATTAGCTAATGCTAATGACTGGGCACCACGAATTGAAAAAGGTATTGATACACTTTATAACAGCGCACTTAATGGTTTTAACATGATGCCAGCACGTGGTGGCAATCCAGCATTGAGTGATGATGAGGTGAAAGCCGCTGTTGATCATATGTTGTCACTAGTTAAGTAATTTACAATTCTAAAAGCCCTGCCACCCAATTTCAGCAAGGCTGATTAAACATGAAAACGATTAACTTTCCATATATTGCACTTTCTTTAAGTTTATTTCTGCTATTAGTTGTAAGCAAAGGCAGTCAAATCGGTACTGACGGTCTAACATTACTACCTTTACTAACGTTGCTGGTAGTGAGTGAATTTAGTTTTATTGTCACATTGATTGGTACTTATATCGGCATTAAAACTATTTTTGCCGTAGGCCTTCATCCCGTATATGCATTAACAACTCTTTTATGCGCTGTATTATCTATCCGGTTTCTATTACTTGGAATCGCTCTTTGGCCTCTATAATCAGGATTTTTTTGTGACTAATAATGACGTTCTTCGCCGCCTTCGCTACACCTTTGATCTAAATGATAAAACAATGATTAATATCTTTAGCCAAGCAGAACTCACTGTCTCGCGTGAACAAGTGAGTAATTGGCTAAAAAAAGATGATGATGCTGATTATACAAATTGTAGCGATGTACAGTTAGCTACATTTTTAAATGGTTTTATCAATGATCGTCGTGGTAAAAAAGAAGGTGAACAGCCTAAGCCTGAGAAAAAACTGACTAATAATATCGTTTTTAGAAAATTAAAAATCGCATTAGATCTAAGAGATGAAGATATTTTAGAGATCCTACTATTAGCTGATTTACGTATTAGTAAACATGAATTAAGTGCTTTCTTCCGTCGTGCAGATCATAAGCATTTCCGCCAATGTAAAGATCAAATATTACGTAACTTTTTACATGGTGTGCAAATAATGTATGGACCTGAAGAGGAAGAAGAGTAACTCTTACTTACTTCTTTTTATTCAATAGATCTCGAATATTCGACAAATGAGCTTTACCTCGCTCTTTTCGTTCTTCGGGGTCTACTTTCGTTTTTTCACTGGTCCAAATTAAGTCTTCGGCTGGTAACTCACGTAGAAAACGACTTTCATCACAGCTGACTTTTTCACCATAGCGTTTGCGAGATGTTGCTAAAGTAAACGTTAAGCTTCGTTGTGCCCGCGTAATGCCCACATAAGCAAGACGTCGCTCTTCTTCAACATCATCTTCCTCAATACTAGTTCGATGAGGTAAGATTTCTTCTTCCATTCCTATAATAAACACATGAGGGAACTCTAACCCTTTCGCTGCATGCATTGTCATCAAACTAACGGCATCTTCTTGGTTTTCATCGGCTTGACGTTCTAGTAAATCCATTAATACTAAGCGTGATGCAATATCACCAATACTTTTCTTTTCAGTATCTTTATCAATAATTCGCTTAATCCAAAGCAAGAGTTCTTCAACATTTTCCATTCGTCTCAGTGCTTGTTCAGGATCCCCCATCACCTCTTCTAGCCACGCACGATAATCAATTTCTTCAATCATGTCTCTGATTGTTTCCATTAAATCGCCGCGTTCAGCACGATCAGCAATGTCCACCAGCCATTTACTAAAATACTCTAAATGAGCCATGGCTTTAACACTAATCTTTTCAGCCAAGCCCATTTCAAAACAAGCACCAAACATACTTGTTTTACGCTCAGCAGCATAATTACCTAATGCTTGTAATGTTGTCGCCCCAATACCTCGACGAGGCGTATTAATAACACGTAAAAAGGCATTGTCATCATCTTGGTTTGCCAATAAGCGTAGATACGCCATAATGTCTTTAACTTCAACTCGCGAGAAAAAGGATGTACCACCGGTTAATATATACGGTACATCATGTTCGCGTAAGATACGTTCAATTGGACGCGATTGATGGTTACTTCGGTACAATATTGCATAATCTTTGAATTCCGCATTATGTTTAAGCTTGTGATAAAGCAGTTCTGACACCACTTTTTCAGACTCATGAAATTCATCACGACAACCAATAACACGAATAGGATCGCCTTCAGCGCGAGCACTCCATAATTTCTTCTCAAACACATGCGGATTATTACTGATCAGCTCATTGGCAACACGCAGAATACGCCCCATTGAACGATAATTCTGCTCAAGTTTAATTATGGTTAATCTAGGATAATCTTGCTGTAGTTGCACTAAGTTTTCAGGTTTTGCACCACGCCATGAATAGACTGACTGATCATCATCCCCCACCACGGTCAAGGCTTCACGAATACCCACTAATTGTTTTACCAGTTCATATTGACAACCATTAGTATCTTGATATTCATCCACCAGCAAATAATGAATTCGTGCCTGCCATTTCTTTAGAACATCGGGATGGTCTCTAAATAATTGCACGGGTTTCAAAATAAGATCATCAAAATCAACTGCATTATAAGCCTGCAATGCAGCAACATAACGTTGATAGACTTTTGCAGCAGCCGCTTGCTGCTCATCTTCAACTATATTCATTGCTTGATCAGGTGAAATTAGCTGATTTTTCCACTCAGATATTTGCCACTGACATTGCTCGGCATGTTCGCTATCGGCGGCAAAATCACGGCCCATTAAATCACGTAATACCGCTAGCGAATCTTGCTGATCAAAGATTGAAAACCCAGCACGATAGCCTAAATGATCAAATTCTTTACGCAGTATATTTAAGCCTAAGTTATGGAACGTAGACACCATTAAACCGCGAGCCGATGAACCGCGTGATGCCATCAACTCAGCAACACGACTTTTCATTTCACGTGCGGCCTTATTAGTAAATGTCACTGCGGCAATATTACGAGCAGCAATGCCACATTCCTCAATTAAATAGGCGATTTTACGTGTGATAACACGTGTTTTACCACTGCCAGCACCGGCTAAAACAAGTAAGGGTCCATCAATATGTCGTGCAGCTTCTCGCTGTTCTGGATTTAAATCTTTCATCAATATTTGATCTGTAATTCTCTGTTTTGACATCCTCGCGTATGCAAGAAGCCATATTTATTTATGTCGTACGAGTATCCAGCCGGCGGTAACTGATCGCTTCACTAAGGTGTGGCGTTTGAATATTCTCTGAACCAGCCAAATCGGCAATCGTACGAGCTACCTTCAATATACGATGATAAGCTCGCGCAGATAAACCCAGTCGATTTATTGCTGTTTCTAATAGTTGATAATCATTGTCACTTAATCTGCAATGAAGCTCTAACTCTTTATGTTCTAACAAATGGTTGGCCTTTCCTGCACGTTCTATTTGCCTTTTCCGTGCCATTACCACCCGTTCACGCACTGTTGCGCTGTTCTCTTCTTGTTCATCTTCAGTAGCTGGTCGTAACATAGACTTAGCTACTGGTGGCACTTCAATCAGCATATCAATTCGGTCCATCAATGGCCCTGATACTTTTGCCCGATAGCGTCTAACTTGCTCTTCTGTACAATGACATCGAGCTTGCCCTAAATAGCCACAAGGGCATGGGTTCATCGCAGTGACTAATTGAAACCGTGCTGGAAATTCAGCTTGTTGTGCCGCACGTGAAATAGTGATCTTGCCAGATTCTATCGGTTCACGCAGAACTTCTAATACTTTCCTATCAAATTCAGGTAGTTCGTCAAGGAACAAAACCCCATTGTGCGCTAAAGAGATCTCACCGGGTTTAGGCTGGCCTCCTCCTCCCACCATCGCCACAGCCGAAGCTGTATGATGCGGCGTTCTAAAAGGTCGTTGTCGCCATTGTTCAACCTTGAAACCTTGTGATGATATTGAATGTACTGTTGCAGATTCTACCGCTTCTTGTTCCGTCATTTCTGACAATATCCCTGGCAAGCGACTGGCCAACATCGTTTTACCAGTTCCCGGTGGCCCACTCATTAATAATGAATGATTTCCTGCAGCGGCAACTTCTAGTGCTCGCCTAGCATGTGTTTGCCCACGTACATCTGCAAGATCAGGATATTCAAGCTTTGTATTTTGTTCAGCCTTAGCAGTTAACTCAAGCGATTGTTGACCCGATAAATAAGCACAAATTTCCAATAAATGACTCGCAGATCGGCTGACTGCATTTTCAACCAAACTGGCTTCTTGTGCGTTACTGGCAGGTAATATCAACTCCCGCCCCAACGCGCTTGTTGCCAATATAGTAGGCAAAACACCACGCACCGAACGTAATTCTCCCGTTAAGCCTAATTCACCAATAAATTCTTTGTCTTTTAATGCACTGGCTGGGATTTGTTCTGATGCAGCTAAAATTCCTAATGCAATGGGCAAATCAAATCGCCCACCTTCTTTCGGTAAATCAGCAGGTGCTAGATTGATAGTAATGCGTTGTTGTGGGAAAGTGAACTGCGAATTAATCAAAGCAGAACGAACGCGATCTTTACTTTCTTTTACTGCAGTCTCTGGCATTCCAACAATAGATAAGCTCGGCAATCCATTTGAGATATGCACTTCTACCGTCACTACTGGGGCATCAATACCGGTAATAGCGCGACTATACACTGTTGCAACACTCATATTAACAAGTCCCTGTTTTATGACAAAATCAGAATGTTAATCTAAATAAGAACAACAATAATCTGCTAATTTCGTTACTTTTAAATCAAAGGATGAATTAGCGGGCACGTTAAACGACTCGCCACCGTTAATGGCAAGCCACTCATCGGTGCCATCAATACGATATGTTAATTCACCTGCCATGATTTCCATTAACTCTGCTTTTTCAGTACCAAAGGTATAATCACCCACCATCATAATTCCTAGCGTTTTAACGGTGCCATCAGCAAAAGTGACTGCACGGCTGGTGACATTACCATCAAAATAGACATTCGCTTCACGGGTGATTGTTACATTATTAAATTCAGACATTCTTGCTTAACTCTCTTTATTACTTGTTTCTAATTCAGTGACTCGCTTTTCTAGCGTTTCTAATTTTTCACGTGTGCGATGCAACACTTGAGTTTGCACATCAAACTCTTCTCGCGTCACCAAATCTAATTTGGAAAAAGTAGCACTTAATGCAGCACGGATATTCTTCTCAACATCCTCTTGCATCGTCGAAAAACCGGATGGCAAGGCACTACTTAGACTATTAACCACATCTTCAATTTTTTTAGCATCTAGCATTTTTAATTCCTCTTACTTAGTACCTATCATTCTACGTTAAAGTAGCTTAAATATCAGCTAGCTTCTGTGACTCCTGACTACAGCTCTCGAAGTGACAAAGACAATCTGCTCTCTAAAAAATGGCATATTCTATGCTTGTTAAACGTATAGGATTAAATTTCTACTGCGGAGGTAGCAAGCTATGATAAAAAGTCAATCTATCCAAAGTCATCCGAATGATTCACACCAATCTCCAATGAATATTCATGTAAAGAGATCAAAGATAACCATGTCAACTATTGGTAAGAATCAATATTCTAATAATGACCGCTGGGCAAAAACGATACGACTGTATCACGACTGTTTAATTTGTCATTAAAAAGACAATAAATTTGCCAAACCTGTTTCTCGTTGATGTTGGCTTGTCACTGTTTGGTGCAAGATCATATCGCTACTAAATAAGCTTATTTTCTTCTTGGCTCTAGTCACTGCGGTATAAAGAAGCTCACGGTTTAATAATGCGGTTTCTTCTTCTGGCAATAACACACAAACGGTATCAAACTCAGAACCTTGGCTCTTATGGATTGTCATAGCAAACACAGTTTCATGAGTAGGCAAGCGGTTTAGCGCTACCCATCTAAGCCCAGTATCACTCAAAAAACAGGCCTGTAAAACACCGTGTTCATTATATAAAAGTAAGCCTACATCACCATTGAATAATCGTTGCTGATAGTCATTTTTCACCACCATAATGGGCCGACCATGATAGAAGGTTTGATTGGTTTTCCAGCCTTGTTTTAGCAAATTCGTTTCAATTAGTTTATTCACGCTAGTGACAGATTGAGGCCCCTGTTTTAAGGCAGACAACACTCGATACTGTTCAAATAATTGCAGGCAAACTGATGCCTCTTTATTCGCTTTTATTGCTGAAAAATACGCTTGGTAACCTTGCATTACATACTGTTGAATAGTATTGGCATCACATTGCTGTTGCCAAATATCAGCGTTATTCAACACATCATAAACTGTATTTATTTCGCCAGACTTGACCGCCTCTGCTAACTGCCCTATTTCACTTTCTTTATCGAATCGATAGCTATGTTGTAATAACACAATACTATCCCTTAGATTGTTGTCTTCATCTGTTGTTACTGATAATGAAAGTCCTGTCATTTCCTGTGCCGTTTGACAGAATGTTGCTGAAAAGTGGCTACCGTAGTCACATAAATTGGCTAATACAGCCCCTGATTCAACCGAGGCAAGCTGCTGGCTATCTCCTAATAATATTATTCGCGCCTTATCAGGCAAAGCCTGCATAAGTTTTGCCATCAAACTAATATCAATCATCGATGCTTCATCAATAATAAGCACATCAACGGGCAAGGGTTGTTGTGAATTATATCGACCATTTTCATTATGCGCGTTAATACCCAATAAACGGTGTAAGGTTTTAGCTTCTAATGATGTGCGACCTTGCTCAGAAATCGCCTGTTGCAATCTCGCGGCCGCCTTGCCTGTTGGCGCAGCTAATGCAATACTTAAACTTGGATCTTGAGCGTGTAGCATCTGTAACAATCGTAAAACAATGGTTGTTTTACCAGTTCCTGGCCCACCAGAAATCACGCTGAACTGACGTGTTAATGCCATTAATACCGCTATTTTTTGCCAATCAATTCCAGTTTGTTGACTAGGCCATGCAGCAAAGTCATCCTTTAATTGTTGTGGATTAATTAGCTCTATCGACTGGCATCGCTTAATAATGGCATTAGCAACATGCTGTTCATCTAACCAATATCGATATAAATATACACGTCCATCATCGGTCAAAATCAGTGGGGTATATTCACCCTCTTTTCCCACCACCACGCTTTGTCGAAGTCGTTGTTTCCACCCATCAATATCAGGATAATCGAGTAGTTCACGACCTTGAACCTGTTGCAAATTCAAACATACATGACCCTGTGAAACTGCATCAGTCACTAAGGCGGCTGTCATTGCGATGATGTCATCATCAGAACCATCTAAGCGTGCAATAAAGCGGGAGAACTGACAGGCTAATTCACTAAAACCAGCTTGTCTCAATGTTTTTTCATTCGCATTCATTATGATGTTCCCTGCAAACAGCGATCTAACTGATCAAGCAATTCTATATCCGGTTTATCGTAGAAGATACCCGCCCGATTCCAATCAGGATGCATTCCTCGAATAAATAGATAATAAACGCCACCGAGATGCTGTTCTGGATCATAATCAGGCAATCTCAGACGTAAATATCGGTGCAACGCTAAGCTGTAAATAAGATATTGCAAGGGATAATCATGTGCCACCATGGCGTCAGCAAGCCAATCTGATTGGTAATTACCCTCCGTATTTCCTAAATGATTCGACTTATAATCCACCACATAAAAACGACCTTGATGCTCAAATACCAAGTCAATAAAGCCTTTCATAAAGCCGCTTATTGTGGTGAAGCGTAATCGTTCTATCACCCTCGCCAAAGGTGAATCTTCTGCTAATAATGGCAATAATTGTTGCTGTAGGCGATTGACTGATAAGTTATTAATTGGGAAGTAAAACTCTAATTCATCCAAACGCTGTGCCGTGTGTAATTGCCCTAATGTTAAGCCTGATTGATTTAAGGGTGTTGCCAGCACTTCATTCATCCATTGGCAAGCCACCGCTGTCCATTTTTCATCAAAGCCATATTGTAATAAGGTTTTCTCCACCAGCTCTTCCATTGCCTGCAAATCTTGGCTAGAAAAATCCCACACTTCAAACAAGGCGTGTAAACAGGTACCGGCTTGTGCACCCCGTGGGAATGAGAATCTATCAAGACCTTTAGTCACGCTGACTACCGTCGGTATTTGATTCGCTTGAGCATCATAATCTGGCAACTCAGCATCATAACCATGCGCCAGTGCACTAAAGCTACTAATACGCCAAGGGACTTGAATATCGCCGTTAAATTCTCTCTCAGCAAGGCAATGCTTCTGTTGATTATTTACTTGATATTGAACCGTATTTTGCTCAGTAATTATAGTAACCGAAATAGGATGACGTTCAGCTAAAACCATTAAATCCTGTTTCATTTCCTCATTCTGCACCTCACTCAAATTAGGGTGAAGTAAACTGAATAAGGCAGAATCACTAACATGCTGACCTGTTTGATATTTAGCGGCGCCCCAAACAATCACACAACGCTCTCTAGCTCGCGTTAATGCCACATACAATAATCGCAAGTCTTCTGCCCGTTCTTCCAGCGTTATGCTAGCAGCAACCTCACTTATCATTGGCTCTGCAAAAGTAGCACAGGCATTATTCTCATCGTCTCCATCATGAAACGTGAGTACGTCATTCTTCTCTGAACGTAAATTAACATCCCACAAAAATGGACAAAAAACGATGGGATATTCCAAGCCCTTACTTTTGTGAATGGTGATTATCTTGACCAGTTGCTCATCACTTTCTAAGCGTAATTGAGCAGATTCATCATTTGGATCAATTGACTCAATATGCCGTGTTAACCAATTTAATACCGCTTCAATGCCTTCATTTTGATGACGACATTGTTCTTGTATCAGTTCAGACAAATGCAATAAATTAGTCAATTGTCGCTCGCCATTTGGCAAACTTAATAAACGCTGTTGCGCCGATATTGTCGTCATCAGCTCTCTGAACACTCGCATAAACCCATGCTGTTGCCATATTTGATGTAAGGTAACAAATACATCTAATTGCGCATGCCAACGTGTGGCATCTTGCTGTAATTCGTATAATTCTTGGGCATTCAAACCCCATAAATTAGTTGCCAGAGCCGATGTCACACGCGCTTCATTATTAGGCTCGGCAATCGCGGATAAAAGTCGCACCAGCATCTGCGATTCATCTGAATTAAATACATTATCCGTACCTTGGCGCACACTATTAACGCCGCGCTCCTGCAAGGCTTGTTGTATTGCACTACCTTGCCGATGATTTCGCACCAGCACCGCAATATCACCGCCAGTTACAGCATGCGCTTGCTTTGTTTTATCATCGATTAACACGGCCTTATTCTGCTCGGCTAAATTCAATAAGCGGGCAATCTCATCGGCAGTGACAGTCGCTGTAATAGTACTTAATTCTTTTTTAGTATGGGGTTTAGTACTTGAATCAGCCCACATAAACTGTAACGGGTCCGCAGAGCCTTCATCAACAATGAGCGTAGCATTATCATCACGTGCCGCACCAACAGAATGAAAAGGAATATCTTGATAAATAAAGGGCTCAGATTTATTTTCAAACAGTGCGTTCACGGCGGTGACTAAATTAGGGTGAGAACGCCAATTGGTCATCAAGGTATATTCGTTTTCAGCCCGAGACTTTGCCTTTAAATAGGTAAATATATCCGCACCACGAAAACTATAGATTGCCTGTTTCGGATCACCCACTAAAAATGTAGGCAAGCCGCTATCGGCATAAATACGGCTAAAGCTGGCATATTGAATCGGATCAGTATCTTGAAACTCATCAATCAATGCCGCTTGATATTGCTGACGAATTTCAGCCACCAACCAATCACCTCGGTCACTGTTTAAAGCATGTTCTAGATTCAGCAATAAATCATCATACGACTGCACTTGTTGCTGCATTTTTTGTTCTGGTACATTCTTTTGTAAATACTGTAATAGACTCAATCGTAAGCGTTGGTGTTGCAGTTCTTGCGCCTTTTTCAAAAACGTATGCTGCTCTAAAAGCAACTCACAAGCGGACCAAAAGTTTAACTCAGGTAACGTTTGCCCCTTCTTTAAAGCGCCCTCTAATATTCCCTGTGTAAATTTCTCAAAGCCATCAGACAATCTGGCTGGCATTGTTGATTCCAACATTAACATCAATGCGATCAACCACTTTTCAACACTGGCTTGTCGATATTTATTACCGTTTAATAATGCCTTGTTTCGTAATGTCCCTATTACGTGATCTTGCTCTTTTTTCCAATGCCTTTTAACGTGCTCAAACTGACTTTCAGCCAACTCAGCATAACGAGAGGCATCCATTTCTGGCACAGGCATACACTGTATATAAGGCTTGCCAACTAAGTTGCGAATTGATTTCAATAAACCTTCCGGGCTTTCCCTTTTGGACACCAAATAAGCCACAAAGTCCTTATCAGCCAACGTGACTTCACGCCGCCAGAAATCATCAGTCATTGATTGTAATAAGGCCTGATCATCACCAATCAATTCAAGTTCAAAACGTAAACCACTTTCAAAGGCAAAGTCACCCAATACGCGTTGGCAAAAACCATGGATCGTAAAAATAGCCGCTTCATCAAAACTCTGAATAGCCCGCATCAATTTATGACTAGTTAAACGAATTTCTTCTGGCTCAATCAGTGTTTTTAAGTTGTCACGTTCATCGGGGGCTTTTAATAAATCATCACGTGCATCAACTAATTTCTGACGTAATCGCTCACGCAACTCCTCCGTTGCCGCACGGGTATAAGTCACCACCAAGATCTGATCGACAGTTAAACTTTCACCCGCCTCGTTTGGCTCTAGCAGCAATCGTAAATATAACTCTGCCAGTGTGTAAGTTTTACCCGTGCCCGCACTAGCTTCGATTAGATTTAAGCCTTTTAATAAAACTGTTCCAGCATCGAATTTACTCATAATTCACCTCCCGCCAAATGCGCCAATATAGGCTCATAAATAGCCATGGCTAAGGCTTTAAACTCATCATCTAATGGTGAATTATCGGCATAGAGTTGCTGGTAATAAAGATCGTCTTTTTCAGCTGATGAATATTGACCTCCTTGCCATGCTGCATTCATTGCCGTTTCCGGATTGGCTCTACCTTCTTTTAAACTTACTCGGGCAAAGGCAAAACTGGTATTAGCAAATAATGGCAATGGTTGATGCAGCCCTTGCCAATAAAGTGTTAATAAATCACTTAGTATATTTTCAGCATCGGCAACAGCTTGAAATTGATAATCGGCATCTTCTGTAAACAATCGTGTTTCACACTGCACACCTTCTGGTTTGATACAGTTTAATATAAGATGTTGAATCCAAACACTAATCAAATGACCACCTTTGGTTTTACCCATTCGATACGTAAAGATGCCACTGGATGATAGATTGTCTAAATGTCCTGTTAAGGTAAAATTATTAATGTCTAACTCAAAGGTTTGCGGTGTTAAAAACTGCTCCGGAAGTAGAGGTGATAATGTGTTGGCAAATTGCTCTACTTTCTCACTTTGTTCGTCGAATATATGTTCGCCGATATGACCTTGTGGCAATACACCTGTTGCTTGAATGCGTTGTTTAGCCGCCATTACGTCTTTATCTTGTAGGCGATATTCTAATAATTGTTGGCGTAACGACCAGCCTTCTAAGCCGCCTAATTCAAATGGTTCACGAGATTCCAACGGTGCGTCATCACCTTCTAATCGCAGGTGTAATCGCTGTTGCAGACAATATCTGGCAGGATGTCTAAAGAATGAATTTAACTGAGACAGGTGTACTTTTTTCCATGTGTCATCTAACTCTGGCAGGGCATTATCAAACCAGTGACTCTCTAATCCACTCTTTGTTTCTGGTGGACAATGCGTTGAGACATAGCTAAATAATTTATCCGAACTCGTATTAAAATAGCGTTGGCTAAAGGCTTGTAATGGGTGTTTTGTTAGGAGTCTATCCCATAGTTCTTCATCTTCTGTGGATTCAAAGCCAAGACATAACACATCACGTAAATCACTGATTAATACGGAAGGTGGAATAGGCGTATTATCAAAAATACTAGCGCCGACATAGCTAATATAAAGGTGGGATTTAGCTGATAATAAGGCTTCTAAAAACAAATATCTATCATCATCTCGTCGTGAACGATCACCCTTTCTTCTTGGCGTGCTTGCCAATAAATCAAAGCCTATAACAGGCTGCCGACGAGGATAACTATTGTCATTCATGCCAATTAAGCAAACAACTTGGAAAGGAATACTCCGCATCGGCACCATGCCGCAGAATGTAACACCTTGGCCCATAAATCGTGTTTGGGATTGGTTAAAGTCTAAATGCCCTTCTAGCCAATCTTTAACAAGATCGATGGTCATGCCATCGTCAAATTCAGCAAGTGTTGTTGTTTCAACTAAACTATCTATCGTTTTTCTGATTGATAGCAACTCATTATCATCGCTATCATTGTTGGCTAAAAAGAAGGTATCAAGCAGTGTTAATACGTATTTTTGCCATTTTCGTGATGATAATGTTGCTTTTAACTGCGATCGAGTTCGATCCAACTTGTCGATAAATGCACATAGTTGCGCCATGATGTCTGCACGTTCACCACTTATACCGTCAAAACCTAGTTTTCCAGCAAACAATCCCCAATCATCGCCCTCATTGGATAATGGCATGGCATAGCCCATTAATAAGCGATCTAATCCTGCTCGCCAGGTATTGGCTTCAATCTCTGGCAATCCCAATGTGGCTTTATCTTTGGCAGAATAGCCCCAGCGCGTTTGCGTATCGCGTAACCAGCGGTGAATAAGCTCTAAAGCAGGCTCATCAAATGAAAATTGTTTTTGAATTGCCGTACATTCTAATAAGCTAACAATAGATTCAACATCAAACCGTGACTGCGGTAAATCAAGCAAGCTGATAAATGCATTTAATATCGGTGTTTGTTTTTGCACTCCAGCATCGGCAATGCCATAAGCAATACGCATTGATTTAGGCTGGCTTGAAAAAACAGCATCGATCCACGGTGTATAAATAGCAATATCAGGTGTCATCACCACAATATCAGTGGGCGATAAATCTGGATGGCGTTCAAATAAAGCCAATAATTGATCATGCAACACTTCAATTTCACGCATAGCACTATGGCATGAATGCACCATAATTGAATCATCATCAACGGCAATTATCTGCTTTTCGTGGCGTTCATCTGGCTCGTTTAGACTATAAATATCTTGCTGTAATTTGCCTAATAAACTGTCATCTTGTGGAGCAAGGAACAAACTCTGTTGCTCGTGAGAATAACCCTGTAATTGCTCAAAAAAATCTTGCCCTTGCTTACCTAAACTCGCTAATAAGGGATGTCCATTAATAGAATAATCATCTTGATTGTCAGATTCAATTAAGCGATTGAGCTGGGTTTTTTTATCAACAATATCACCCCAATACTGATCGCTGGGCGATAAGAAATACAAAGTAATCTCACAGTGTTTCGCCATTAAATCAAATAGATCCATATAAACAGGCGGCAAAGCAGATAAGCCAAAGATGGCAATGCGAGGAGGTAATTCGGCTGGGCGTTGATTGAGTTTATTAAGGTGTGACTTTAACTGATCCAACAAATTAGCACGATGCATCACACCCTGCTCCCCCTTGGTCAACAACTGCCACAATCTCGCTTGCCAATGCGGTTTTTCACCCTGCTCCCATTCGTGGATCCAATCTGGGCGATACATTAAATATTGATCAAAGGTATCGGCAATACGATGTGCCAAATGATAGCGTTTCAACACATCATTTTGCGGACCAAGATAATGATCAATTGACTCAAAACCTTCTTGCTCCCGACATGTCGGCAATAAAGAAAAAATACGCCATGCCATAGCATCGGTAGAAAAGGACGATTGCTTAGGAATATTAGGCAAGACTTTACGAAACAAAGCCCAAATATAAGCCGAAGGATAAGGAAACTCAATATGACTGACAATGCCATGTTGATTTGCCAAAAACAGCGATAACCAACGAGCAAGCTCATTACTTTGCACAATAACCGTTTCAGATTCTAGCGGTGGCAATGGCTGTGTTTGTTGCAATTCAGCAAGCTGTGCCGCCAATTGCACCATATCATTACTGTAAACAACGTTGAGCATTTTTATTCCTTAATTTACACCCGTGACCATACATCTGCAGGTTTTAATATATACCGTTCATCCTGAGCTTGTCGAAGGATGGTAGAGCTTAGCACAGATGATTCGACAGGCTCACCATGAACCAAAAAAAGCTGCATTTCAACTGATAACGGATATAGAACAATAAACATCCTTACGATGCTCAACTTTACAGAATGAGCAAAAAAACTAATCTGCAAAATCTAATTTCTGCTTTACCGCATCCAATGAATGCGTTTTTTCTTTACCTTCTCGGACTTTTTAAAACAACAGCCTCTGTCTCATAAATATCTTCAAGATCGTCAATCGGCAGATTTAGCTAAGTTAGTGATCCTAACCTTTAAGTTATCATCTATCCTGGCTGTAATAACAGACATTTTTCATCATTGAATACACTCTAGAAAATGTATACAAAACTAATAAATTACAAATTCTGACCATCAGGAAAATACTCACTTATATCTATATCAGGATCATTCATCTCTACAGCCTTATTAACTCTATCTATAAATGAATTTAATAACATATCATGATGACTCATTCCATTAAAAAAGGGTGTGAAACCAAATTTATCATAAAACATCTCTGCCGCTTCATCGAACCGTTCTGTTTGGCTAGGTTCTCGGTAGGTATCACGCCACTCTTTTTGGGCTTGTTCGATAGTTATGTTATTCCATCGCTCTGCAATATGAGCGGGGATTTCAGCATGACATTGTTTACATGAGATCCATTCTAAAACAGCTGAAACGGGATCGTCAGGATCATAAACCGTACTCACTTCCGTTACAATATACGGTTCTTCGCCACCACATTCAGGGCATAAAAACGAGTCCTCATTTTCCATTTATTTCAGCTTCTAAGGGCGATATGAAAATCTGCAAGTCGTGCAGCCAGCCGTGTCAAATCATTACTGTAGATAAGCTTCAACATTTTTTTGTAACTTTTTTCACATTATCCCGTCTGTATGTTAAGTTTTAACACAATAGCAAAAGTTCTATAATTTTAGCCTAAAAATAATTAACCGGTTTTTTATTTATGATTCGATTTACATACCGATCTATCAAAATATTATTGTTCAATAAATATATCTTTATTGGACTGATTCTAGCTTCTGTATTTATTGCAGGTATATTTACTAACAATAAAATATTTGCACCCGATCTACATCGGCTTTATATGGAAAGCATGATGGTCAATGACCAACCACCCGTGGTGCTTATCCATGGTGTTCTGGGTAGCAAATTACGCGATAAAACAACGGGGCAAGATTTGTGGCCTGGACCTGCTAGTCGTTTATTTCTTAGCGATTATTCTGATATTACTTTTGATATTGATCCCGACACATTGATCCCTATGTCAAACAATATTGAGGCCTATGCGATTTCTGAAGGCGCTGTGGGCAAAGATTTCTACGGCAAAATTGTTAGAACATTAGGGGATGCTGCTGGCTATAAACTTGCTAGAGTAGGAGAAGCAGTCGATCCAAGACAAAAAAACTATTATATTTTCCACTATGATTGGCGACAAGATAATGTAATTAGCGCAGGACAACTTGCTGATTTTATAGATCAAATCCAAATTGATTATAAGAACCCTGATTTAAAAGTCGATATTGTTGCTCATAGCATGGGCGGTCTGATCACCCGTTATTACATTCGTTATGGCAAGCAAGATGTTATCGGTGATAATGATTTTGATAAAAAAATCACTATGTACGGAGGCAATAAAGTTCGACGCGTTATTTTATTAGGCACACCCAATCTAGGTTCGGTTAAAACACTTAACTTGTTTATTGCTGGTGTTGATATTGGCTTAAAACAAATTGGCACTGAAACTATCGCTACTTGGCCAAGTTTATATCAATTGTTCCCCCATCCTCTCAATAACTGGATTGTAACCAGTAAAGGAGAACCTCTCGATCGCGATTTATTTAGTATTGAGACTTGGCGTCGTTTTCAATGGTCTATTTTTGATCCTAAAGTACGGGCACGGGTCCTTGAAAAATTTGAGTCTCAGCAAGAAGGTGAAAAATATCTCACTACACTGGAGAGCTACTTTGAGAAACAGCTTGAACGTGCTCGTCGCTTTGTTTGGTCATTGACTATCCCATTGCCGGACAATCATCCAAAACTAACTATATTTGGTGGCGGTTGCACTCTGACATCTGCACGAATTGTCGTTGAAGAAATAGACGGCGAGTCACTTATTCGCATGCACCCAAAAGAAATAACGCAGCCTATTGATAGCGTTGATTACGATGCTCTATTGCTTGAACCTGGCGATGGCTCAGTGACTAAAGCATCCCTATTAGGGCGAAATGTTTTAGATCCTAGCATCAAACGACATGAATATATTTTCTTACCTGTGAAACAATCTTTTTTCTTATGCGTCAAACACAGTAACTTAACAGGAAATTTGAATTTCCAAGACAACCTGTTAAATACACTACTTTCGAGAGATTAACTGAAGAGATTATAAAATGAAATTTCCAACACAATTAATACTAATATTTGTATTGAGTGGCATGTCATTGCTTGCGATAGCTGATAATCAAGACATCATTTATCTTGAACAAAACTGGTCAGATAAAGAGCGTGAATATTTTTATTTTGCCGATCAAGGTTCACGGCTTATTCCGTATGATTATTTCTTACATCTTGAGCAAGCTGATAATGACAAATTGCTCCGAAATAATGACAATATGTTTCGATTAGGTTTTATTCCAACGAATATCAGTAAAAATAACCCAGATGGCCTACCTGTAGGTTTAGCTAGAAATGGCAACCATATGGGCCCGACATGTGCAGCTTGTCATACCCAGCAGATAACGTATCGAGACCATACAATTCGCATTGATGGTGGTCAGGCTTTTATTGACCTGAACCAGTTTCTTACTGAAATAACATCATCACTAAAAGCAACAATGCAGGATAAAGCTAAATTTGTTCGTTTTCAACAACGACTTCTAGGTGAACGCTCGTCAGATGAAGAGAATTTTCTGTTGATGCAAGACCTTCAAGCAGAATATAAAAAACGTAATAATTATATGACATCAAACCATTCCAATGTCTCATCTGGTTACTCTCGCCTTGATGCCTTTGGTGCAATATTAAACAAAGCGTTAGCAGCTACAGGTGTAGAAAATAACACTAGCCCACCAACAGCACCCACTAGTTACCCTTATATTTGGGATACACCACAACATGATTATGTTGAATGGAATGGCTCTCAATCGAATACAGGTGTTGGCGCCTTAGCCAGAAATATTGGTGAAGTAATTGGTGTATTTGGAAACATTGAAACTGAAACAACAACTTGGTTAGGCTTCCTTGATCGTGGCTACAGTTCCTCAATTCAAGTCAGTGAATTACGCAAGCTAGAACATGTAGTTGCTCAGCTGCATTCGCCTATGTGGCCGAAAGTGTTTCCTGAGATTGATAGTAACTTAGCTCAAATAGGTCGCGGTCTATATGAGCAACATTGTATCCAATGTCATGTTGATATAAATAGAACTGATCCACTGCGTAAAATCCAAGTACGTATGAGTACATTAGCTACAATTAACACAGATCCATTAATGGCTGAAAATGCCATTTATTTTAAAGGTAAAACAGGTAAATTTGAGGGCCGCCCTCGATATTACGTTGTTGGAAATCCACTAGCTTCTGAAGCACCAGCTATTCATATTGCTAATAATCTCATGATAGGTATTCTTAAGAATAACCCTCTACAATCATATTTAGCTAAACGCGATGCAAAAAATCTCGGCCATCCTGATGTTGTTCATCCACCTAAATATGTTGATGGTGAGATTATTGAACATGGACTAGAGGTATCAGATCATGCTCTGCTTGCTTATAAAGCACGGCCACTAAATGGCGTATGGTCAAGCGCACCTTTTTTACATAACGGCTCTGTGCCAAATCTTTATCAGCTCCTTTTACCTGCTGAGCAGAGAACAAAGCAATTTTCACTCTGCTCATGGGAGTATGACACTAAAAATGTAGGGTATGTCAATTTAGCTATGTGTGGCACAAGTAATGATAGTTTCATATTTGATACCACTACAACGGGCAATAGTAACTCAGGGCATGAATATGGCACAGGGTATTATGAAAAACCTGCTTTAACCAAGCAAGAACGGTGGGCCTTAATTGAATATTTAAAAACACTTTAGTTGGAATAAGTATATGTCTCAAGATATAGAATTATCAAAAACAGCCTTGCAGCGTGCCTTTTTTTTTAAAGAAAACTTCAAATCTATTTATACCCGCAGGGCATCTAATTATGCTTCCATAGATGGTGTTCGTGCTGTTTCTATTATTTTAGTATTAGTTTTTCATACCTTTTTCGTCTACCAACTCGCACATCCTACTCACGATGTTGCTGCCATTATTAACGAACTCGGCATGGGCTGGGCATGGGCTTTTAATGGTGATAAAGGTGTAGATGTGTTTTTTGTGATGAGTGGATTCTTGATTTCAGGAATATTATTCAGACAAATCACTAAGTCAGGTCATATGGATCTGAAAAATTTCTATATTCGACGTTATCTTCGTCTTACCCCTGCTTACTACTTCACCCTGACCGTTTATTGGTTTTTGAATGGCCCTAATAGTGATTACATTTGGGCAAACTATTTTTATATCAGTAACTTTATAGATTATGGGCATCAAGCTGTAGGCTGGACATGGAGCCTGGCGATAGAAGAACAGTTTTATTTTATTTACCCACTGCTATTAATCGTGATTCTTAAATACTCCAAATCACCTGGCTACACAATGCTATGGTTATTTGTTATTTCAATCGTTATTCGTGCTGGCATCGTATTATCTGATGAAGCTCTACGCACGTCACCCGGTAGCCGTATGTATCTTGATCATGATTATTTTAATCATTTCTTCACTGTCTTATATGACAATTTGCATTCGCGCTTTGGAAGCTTATTAGTAGGTTGTATGGCGGCATATAGTTTCCATTTCCATAAAGACAAATTAAATATTTTTTTCAATTCCACTCAAGGAATTATCACCACCTTCATCGGAGTTGGACTGGTTATTTTCTTCATGGCTTTTGCATCTTACTTGCCCATTTACGATGAATATCAAACCATGCACATACTGTATTACATTTTTAATCGTAATTTGTTCTCCATAGGTATTGGCATCATTATTATGGCCATGTTATTACAACAGCATGTTTTAGCAAACGCAATGCGTAACGTATTCTCATTATCCTTTTTATATCCGTTTGCCACCTTATCGTATTCACTCTATTTGATTCATCTTGTGGTAATGGCATTAGTAATACCGGCCTTAATTAATTTAACGGTAATGATGCCCGAACAATATTCATGGTCTATAGGAGAAACCTTGCTCTATGGTTTTATCATTAGTTCAATTCTTAGTATGGCTATCGCCACATTAATGTATTTATTTATTGAAAAACCAATAATGAATTTAAGACGTTAAATGATATTTAAACTATTAAAAAATTTGGTTCTAAGTCTAATTGGCTTGTTTTTTCTATTGGTTATATTGCTTTATTTTCATAATCAAAGCCATGCACCCGTCACCATAGAAGAAGTTATTCCTGCCAATGAACCACAACAAATACAGCGCGCGACAGATAATTTTATCAATATCATAAAAGAAACGCAGACTACGTATGCCGCCCGTGGTGCCCATGCCAAAGGCCATGCCTGTGTTAAGGCCTATTTTGATATTAATAACGACATTGATTCACAATTACAATATGGCATATTTAAAACACCTGGGAAACGCTATAAAAGTTGGATCCGTTTTTCGAATGGTAGCTCTAACATGGCTAAAAGTGATGATGGTGCAAAAGATTCACGCGGTATGGCAATAAAACTATTAAAGGTTGAATCTAGCAGCAACCACACTCAAGAATTTTTAGCCCACAATAGTCCTGCTTTTTTCTCCGTTGATTTAGAAGACTATAACAACTTAGTTGAAAGTGAAAATAAAATAAAATATTTTCTATCTGGCTATAACCCTTTTAACTGGCGGCTTCGAGAGTTATCGCATGTTAACGATACTCTGGCTCCACCACCTTATAGTCCTATCTGGGATGAGTATTTTAGTAATACCGCCTATAAACTAGGCCCACATAATATTAAATTTATGATGCGCTCTTGTTCTGAATCATTGCAAACAGAAAATGATATTTCTGATCCTGACTTTCTAAAAAACACACTGGTCAAAGAATTAAGCTTAGATTCCGCCTGCATGCAATTTTTAGTTCAATTACAAGATGTCAGCAAGCTAATGCCTATAGAAGATCCTAGTGTATTGTGGAAAGAGAACGATTCACCTTTTATTCCCGTAGCAAAAATCACTATTCCGGCCCAACAATTTGATACTCCCGAGCAACAACAGTTTTGCGAAAACCTATCCTTTTCACCTTGGAATTCACTCGATGCTCACCGTCCAATCGGTGCTTTAAACCGAGTTAGAAAAATAGTGTATCAAGCTAGCTCTGACTTTCGCCATAGCATTAATCAAACCTCATCCCCACAAAATATTGATTTCTCTATTATTCATAGGTAATCCCCCCATTTTTTAATGGAGCGTTTTAGACTCGAAATTTGCCAACTCAGCTTCTGAAAATATCTGAGATACGTCCTCGCTATCAAACTGATAATGCTCATTACAAAACTCACAGGCGACTTCAATTTTACCTTTTTCATCAAGTAAGTCGTTCGCATCTTTCTTGCCAAGCAAGTGAATGGTAGCGGCAACACGTTCGCGAGAACAGCTACAGGCGAAGCTTAGTTCTGTTGATACTAATAAGCGACATTCTTCTTCATTAAATAGTCGATGAAGTAACGTGCCGACACCGAGTTCTAATAATTCATCTTGTTTAACAGTTGCTGCTAGTTGGTTGATTCGTGACCAATTTTCTTGGTCTTCATCGGCTTTATCGCCCGGCATTTGTTGCAAGAATAAACCGGCGACACTGTTTTGATTTGACGCTAGCCAGATATGAGTTTCTAATTGTTCTGATTGTTTAAAATAGACTTCTAATACGCTGGATAGTGAGTCTTCATTAAGGCTTACAACACCTTGATACGGCTGTTTGGCACCTTCAACTTCAATAGTAATGGCTAAACTGCCTTCGCCTGTTATCTCTAATAAGCTGGCATCGTCTTTTATCTCGCCATCCCATTGGGCAAATGCTCGTAAGGTATTATCACTGGTACATTCGATCATCATGACGCTAACAGGGCCGGTTGATTTAGTCTGTAAAACTAAGCGACCATCAATCTTAACTGTCGCGGTTAATAATGCCGCTGCCGCCATCATTTCACCTAATAATCGCTGGATAGCCACTGGATATTCACGGCGTTTAAGCACTTGTTGCCAGCTATCTTGTAGATGCACCCATTCACCACGCACTGGGGCATTGTCGAAGATAAATCGCTGTAAGGTGTCAGATTGAAATTCAGTATTGGTCATAATTTTTCCAAAAAAAATGCTGGATAGTTTCCTAACCAGCATTTTACATTATTAACTATTGTAGATTGGACTTTATGACCATGGATGGTCGGTATGCCGAAAATGCAGGAGCATTTTTTCGGTCAGTCCAATATGTCGGATTGAAATCCGACCTACTTAGTTAACGTTAATAACAATTCATTCAAACGTTTCACATAGCTTGCAGGATCTTCTAGCTGACCACCTTCGGCTAATAATGCTTGATCAAACAAGATTGAAGACCAATCATCAAAACGTGAATCATCCGATTCTTCTTTTAGGCGTTCAACCATTGGATGTTCAGGGTTCAATTCAAAGATAGGCTTGGTATCAGGCCCCATTTGTTGACCTGCCGCTTTAAGCATACGCTCAAGGTTGGCGCTCATATCATTTGAATCAGCCACTAAACACGCTGGAGAATCAGTTAAACGATGTGTAATACGCACATCTTTCACTTTATCGCCTAATGTTTTCTTAACACGCTCAATTAAGTCTTCAAAGTTCTTATCGGTTTCTTCTTGTGCTTTTTTCTCAGCTTCGTCTTCCAACTCACCTAAGTCTAAATCACCTTTTGCTACAGATTGTAATTGCTTACCATCAAACTCAGTCAGTGAGTTTGTCATCCATTCATCAACACGATCCGTTAATAATAGAACTTCGATACCCTTCTTGCTGAAGACTTCAAGATGTGGGCTATTTTTCGCCGAGGCAAAACTTTCTGCCGTGATGTAATAGATCTTATCTTGTTTGTCTTTCATACGACTGACATAGTCTTCAAGAGAAACTGTTTGTTCTTCTGAACCAGTTTCTGTGCTTGAGAAGCGGATTAGTTTTGCCAATGCCTCTTTGTTAGCAAAATCTTCACCCGGACCTTCTTTGATGACTTGACCAAACTCTTTCCAGAATTCTGCATATTTCTCAGCATCATTCTTAGCCATTTTTTTCAATTCGCCCAGTATTTTCTTCACTGAAGCGGCACGAATGCTGTCAATCGTTTTGCTACCTTGTAGTATTTCGCGTGACACATTCAAAGGCAAGTCATTAGTATCAATTACACCACGAATAAAGCGTAGGTAACGTGGCATCAATTGCTCTGCGTCTTCCATAACGAAAACACGTTTAACATAGAGTTTCAAGCCATGGCTGCTATCACGATCCCATAGATCAAATGGTGCTTTAGAGGGAATGAAAAGTAATGAAGTATATTCAATCTTACCTTCAACTTTATTATGACTCCAGCTTAGTGGATCTTGGAAGTCATGTGATACTTGTTTGTAGAATTCTTTATAGTCATCGTCGCTGATTTCACTCTTTGATAATGTCCATAATGCAGTTGCTTTGTTGACTGTTTCATCTTCTAGTTCTGCAGATTCATCGACCTTGCCCTCTTCATCAGGCACTGGATCTTTGGTCATTACAATCGGTAGATTGATGTGATCTGAGTATTTGCTAATGATGCTACGTAAACGCCAGCTATTTAAAAACTCTTCTTGCTCTTCACGCAAATGTAGGGTGATTTCAGTACCACGTTGTGGCAGATCAATCGTTTCAATTGAAAAGTCACCTTTACCTTGAGATGTCCATTTCACACCGTGTTCACTACTCATGCCTGCACGACGTGTTTTTAATGTCACATTATCAGCAACAATAAAGGTTGAATAGAAACCAACACCAAATTGACCTATTAATTGTGAATCTTTAGTTTCATCACCCGTCATTTTGTCAAAGAATTTCTTGGTGCCTGAATTAGCAATGGTACCGATATTATCAATCACTTCTTCACGGCTCATGCCAATACCATTATCAGTAATGGTGATTGTTTTCGCTTCTTTATCGAAGGCAATGCGGATCTTTAATTCAGCATCGCTTTCATATAAAGCATCATCAGACAAGGCTTCAAAACGTAATTTATCTGAGGCATCTGCCGCATTTGAAATTAATTCACGTAAGAAAATCTCTTTATTACTATATAAAGAGTGAATCATTAAATCTAATAATTGGGAAACTTCTGTTTGGAAACCAAGCGTTTCCTTATGTGCATCAACACTCATTGTAATATTGCCTCCATCGGCGTTTTTAACTTAAATTAGCAGATGGGGGCAAGCAGATAAGAGTTCAAGTATTCCTGATTTTTTTATTATGAATTAAAGTTATCAATCATTATGCCGCTAAGATGGTTACACGTTGCTAACCAATATTATGAGGTGGTAAATAATGGATACTATTCAAGCTAATCAATTTGGCCACACTGTACGAGATATATCTAAATCTGAAAACAAGGGAAAAGGTGCTGAAGTGTCTGATCTTGCTCAGGTTAGAAATGATGCTAAAAAGGCACTAAATGCCGCCATAATTCAATCTTCAATAGATGTTAGTTCAACATCAAGTTCTCCTCAGGGCTTACTTTTAAAAACAGCATTAGAAGGCATTAATGATGCATTAAAAGCATCCATGGGTGATAACGCTATTCAAAAGTCCTATGATTCGGGCTTAGATGTTAGCCCCGATGCCACCGCTGATCGCATCGTCTCTTTAAGCACTGCTTTCTTTCGCTCATATCAAGAGCAACACCCCCAACTTAGTGAAGAAGAAGCGCTAACAAAGTTTGTTGATATCATACGCGGCGGTATTGATACTGGTTTTGGTGAAGCGCGTAATATTTTAAGTGGCTTACGTGTTTTAGAAGGTGATATCGCCACTGATATAGATTCAACTTATGACTTAGTGCAAGATAAATTACAGGCATTTATTGATAGTTTTTCCAATCCTGAAGAAACTGTCAGTT
Organism: Piscirickettsiaceae bacterium; assembly: GCA_013215825.1. Taxonomy (GTDB): domain Bacteria; phylum Pseudomonadota; class Gammaproteobacteria; order Nitrosococcales; family Methylophagaceae. The sequence continues at coordinate 131,986 of JABSQN010000004.1, forward strand.
AAAAGCATTCAACTCCGTTATAATTCTAGCTTTGCTTTATTCTAGGAGTAAACCTTGGAACATAATCACTACTTTAAACGTAATACTGTCTATAAAATAGAAGAAGACACGGTCTCAATAGTGGATGTTCAAGACAGTAATACTGTTACAGCTCTAGACCCATGGATGGGCATGATAGTCTCACTTGCTGATGGTCAACATTCTATCGGTCAGCTTATTCAGCATATGACAGAACAATATCCAGATAGTGCACCTGAGAACTTAGTAGAAACCATCGAGTCGGTTATCACTCGCCTCACTGAAACTGAAGCGATTGAACTAACAGCACGTCCTTCATTACTGCCATATTATCTACGTTTACCATTAGATGAACAAGATCCCAAAGAAGCGACTAAGATGATGATTAGTGATGGTTTCATTCAGCCGCCATCTAACGGATAAACCATAAATAGGCATAATGATTTATGCAAAATAATCAGCTACGAATATTAACCTACAATATCCATAAAGGGTTTAGTGCTGGTAATCGTCGCTTTATTTTGCATCAGCTTCGAGATGCTCTCACAGAAACAAATGCTGACATCTTATTCCTGCAAGAAATACAGGGCGAACATAAAAAACATGCAGAAACTCACCATAATTGGCCAAAATGTTCTCATCCCGAGTTCTTAGCTCAAGACGTTTGGCCTCATATTGCATATGCTAAAAATGCCGTCTATAACCTAGGTCACCATGGCAATGCTATTCTCAGTAAATATGCATTACAAAGCTGGGAAAATATCAATGTTTCTCCATATGAAAAAGCCAGTCGTAGCCTGTTACATGGCGTAATTAAATTACCTCACCTTAGCAAAGATTTGCACGTTATCTGTATCCATCTAGGCTTGTTCCATATGGAACGACGAAAGCAGCTGGAAACCTTATGTAAGCGCATTGAAGAATATGTACCTGATAATTCGCCACTTATTGTAGCTGGCGATTTTAATGATTGGTCAGGTCAGGCTGAAAAACTGCTAGCAAAACAACTTGATCTCAAAGAGGCCTATCACTCCTTACATAATCATCATGCAAGCACCTGGCCTGCTTGGTTACCTATATTTAAAATGGATCGAATATATTATCGCGGCTTACACGCTACTTTTTGTGAACGTCCTACACATAGCTTATGGAATCAACTGTCTGATCACACTCCTCTTTTGGCTACGTTTGAGGTATAACGATGTCTCAATATACTTTTCACGATTTATTAACCTTACCTAATTTATTAACCTGCTTTCGGTTTGTTAGTGCGCCGATATTGTTATGGCTGGCATGGTCAGGCTTAGGCGATGCTTTCTTATTATTATTAGCAGTCACTTTTTTAAGTGATATTTTAGATGGCATGGCAGCTCGATTTTTACATCAAGAAAGTGAGCTCGGTGCACTATTAGATAGTACTGCTGACCTGCTCATCTACACCACGATGGCAATTTCTATTGGGTGGTTATGGCCTGATATCGTTCAACGTGAAATAGTCTTTATCATCATTGCTATTGCTAGTTTTGTACTACCTGTTCTTATCGGCATTCTCAAATTTCACAGGTTTACCAGTTACCATACATGGTTAGTCAAAGCCGCGGTGGTCTCGATAGGAATAGCCTTTTTTATATTATTTATCTTTGATATTTCTTTGCCATTCCGCATTGCTGCATTTATTACTTTATTGGCAGCAATAGAAGAAATTGCCATTACATTTTATTTGACCGAAGCACACTCAAATGTACAGTCACTCTGGCATATAAGAAAAAAGTTTAATCATGATCCCGAATAAATACCCAATCATCACCCTGTGACAGTTCAGAGCTAAAACGATAGCCCTCACTATCAAAGTCTTTTATCTGTTCTGGCTCGGTAATTTTGTGGTCAATGATATAACGACTCATTAATCCTCGTGCTTTTTTGGCATAAAAGCTAATTATTTTGTATTGACCATTTTTCAGATCTTTAAAGATGGGCGTGATGATTCTTGCCTTGAGTTGTTTGGCCTGCAATGCCTTGAAATATTCATTGGACGCTAGATTTACCAATACATTATCACTATCTAATTCAGTTTCAATTGATTCTCTCAATTGTTCACCCCAAAACTGATACAAGTCTTTGCCACGGCTATTTTTCAGTTTTGTGCCCATTTCCAGACGATAAGCTTGGATTAGATCTAAGGGTTTCAATACACCATAAAGCCCGGATAATATCCGCAAATGTTGCTGTGCAAACTCAAAGCCTTTGTCATCTAATGTATCTGCATCGATACCTGTGTACACCTCGCCCTTAAATGCTAACAGTGCTTGTTTGGCATTATCCATATCAAAGGGACATTGCCATGAAGCGAAACGTGCATAATTAAGCCCAGCCAATTTATCGCTGAGCTTCATCAATGTAGCAATATCAGTCACTGATTGTTTTTGTAACTGCTCAATTAATATGGCTGATTTCTCAAGATAACGTGGCAGGCTAAACGTATTTGTTACCGGCTTAGAATCAAAATCAAGCGTTTTTGCTGGTGAAATAACTAAAATCATAATTTACTTATCAGGCTTATCACTTTCTGGTTCGACATCAATAATTGCTTCATGCTCATCAATAGGTGCTTCCGTTTTTATCTCCGTTGGCTCTTCTGCTTCGATTTCGCCCCATGCTGCAAAGGGAAAAGGTTTGCGGTTTTCGTTGTAAGTAAGAAATAAAATTATTTGATTAATATATTGCGTTAAACCTGCTGCAAATTGTCGTATATTCTTATTATCCGAGCCGGTGATTAGTGCAAATAAAACCTGGATAATAATAACCACACCCGTGATCATCATAGAAAAATATAACACGACCCAAAATAGAAACATATAAAGAATTCGCATCCATTGATTGGTATCTTGTAGATTCCGTTTCAATTGGTCTTGTTCAGCCATTATTTTCACCTTTAAAATTAATACTAATTTAGATATACAAACTGTATCATGATTCCGTTGAAATTTAGAATATATTTGTACTCCTATTTGTTCTATCATCATCACATGAAATCACTTATTTTAATTATTGAAGCCATCACCGAAATGGTTGGTCGACTTGCATCATGGCTAGTATTAGCCATGGTATTACTGATTTGTTATGACGTTGCTATGCGTTATTTATTTCAACAAGGCTCGGTCGCTTTACAAGAATTAGAGTGGCATTTATTTGCCCTTATCTTTTTATTAGGTTCCGCCTACACCCTTAAATATGACGAGCATGTTCGGGTTGATATACTCTACCAAAGCCGTTTTCTAACAGACAGACACCGTGCTTTAATTAATATCTTTGGCACTTTATTGTTACTTTTTCCTTTTTGTATCCTCATTTTAATCACTGCTTGGCCATTTATGGAAAATGCTTTTCATTATAATGAAGGCTCTCCCGATCCGGGTGGTCTACCCTATCGTTATCTACTTAAAGGCAGTTTATTAGTCGCTTTTGGTCTGCTTGTTTTACAAGGTTTTGCTGGCTTATTGAAGAACATTATCAAACTTAATACAGAGGCCAAATAATGGAAGTTTGGGCTTTAGTCATGTTCGCCGCCTTATTTGTTTTATTGCTAGTAGGCTTTCCCGTGGCCTTTACCCTTGGTGCTGTGGCTCTAGGCTTTGGTAGCATTTTTCTTGGCTTAGACTTTTTCAACTTATTGCCGCTACGCATTTGGGGCATTATGACCAACTTCACCTTGTTGGCTGTACCGCTCTTTGTCTTTATGGGCGTGATACTCGAAAAATCAGGCATTGCCGAAGAATTATTAGAAACCATGGGCCGCTTATTTGGACGTGTTCGGGGTGGCTTGGCAATCTCGGTCGTTGCCGTCGGTGCACTGTTAGCAGCTACTACAGGCGTTGTCGGTGCATCGGTTGTGACCATGGCGGTTATCGCCCTTCCTGCCATGTTAAAACACGGTTATGCCCCTACCCTAGCCAGCGGTACTATTGCCGCCTCTGGCACCTTAGGACAAATCATTCCTCCTAGCATTATCCTTATCTTATTAGGCGATGTGATTGGCGTGCCCGTTGGACAACTCTTTGTCGCCGCTGCCATACCCGGCATGATGTTGGTGTTTTCTTATATGGCCTATATTGCTTTCATTGCATGGCGATATCCAGAATTAGCCCCAGCCATTAAAGCCAATCCTAATGATGGTCATCTAGGTATTCAGGTGATTAAAAGCCTATTACCGCCTCTAGCCCTAGTGTTAGCCGTATTAGGCTCTATCTTCTTTGGTATAGCCTCACCCACAGAATCAGCTGCAGTAGGCGCATTGGGTGCAATAATTCTGGCGTTAATACGTGGCAGATTGAATCTAGCCAATTTACAACAAGCCCTACAACAAACCACCCGACTCACCAGCATGGTATTTTTAATCCTAATCGGTGCGACTGCTTTCGGCTTAGTCTTTGTCGGTATGGGCGGTGATAATCTCATCTTCGAACTCTTCGACGGCCTGCCCGGTGGCAAATGGAGCTTCCTCATTATCAGCATGTTATTGATCTTTGTTTTAGGCTTCTTCCTAGACTTTATCGAAATCTGCTTTATCGTGGTGCCAATCATTGCCCCGATCGCTATTCATATGGGACTCGATCCCTTATGGTTCGCCTTATTGATTGCACTCAACCTGCAAACGTCATTCCTAACGCCACCGTTTGGCTTCTCACTGTTTTACCTAAAAGCCAGTGCACCTAGCCTTGAACTCACCACCATCTACCGTGGCGTCATTCCGTTTATTGTTATTCAAGTTGTGGTGTTGGGGATATTGATTGGCTTTCCTGAGGTTGCTTTGTGGTTGCCGGGGTTGATGGAGTAACTTTGTTCTGGAGGATTTTATGTTATATCACTATACAAACTTACAAGGCCTGACAGGCATAATCAGTAATCAAAATATTTGGGCTAGTCACTGTGAATATTTAAATGATGCTAGTGAATTCAAACATGCATTCAATTCTATAAAAAATATTGCAGAAGGTATTTATATGGAAGATGAGTACCTTTCTGTCTTCGCATTTCACATGCGACAAGCTATTGATAGAATTGGCAATCATGATTCCTATATAACCTCATTCAGTACAAATCCTGACTCACTAAGCCAATGGAGAGGATACAACTCAGCAGGTCAAGGAGTTTGTATCGGCTTTAACCAAGAAATAATCGAAGAGTACTGTAAAGAAAACCAACACTCCTTGATAAAGTGCTTATACCTTCATAATGAACAAGAAAAAATCATTATCAATATAATTAATGACTGCCTTAATATTTTTCCTAATTTAGGAGTTTCTAGGAAAAGCTTCGACACTTTTAGTTCTCAAGAGATGATGACTTACAACTCCGATTTAAGTGATTACATATCAAACGGTGATGGAGCTGACGAGTCAACAGAAGCATTGTGTAACTTATGTGAAACTCTGAATAATTATGCTCCAATAATGAAAAACAATGGATTTCATGAGGAATCTGAATGGAGAATCATCTGTAATAACCCTGATAAAAATATTTTCTTTCGTGAGGCTCCCTCACATTTAATCCCATATTTAGAATTACCTTTAATCAAGTATTCAAATGATGTTATATCTGAAGTTATCATTGGCCCAAACCCAAACATGTCTCGCTGTGTACAATCAATACATAAACTATTGGTTCTTAACGGTTTAACAAATGTGAAAGTTGGGCGTTCAGAGATACCTTTTAACAGTTGGTAAACTCTAATAGCACGCACTCACAGAATCCAGCACTACTACCATTTTTTACTTAGCAAGTTGCCTTTTTCTGTTATTTACCGAAAGAATGGAACATCTATTTTTGTTGTAGCTGTAATGCACAATAGTAGGAAGCCGGGTTATTGGCAAAGTCGCAGCGACTAAAAGTTAAAGCTTTGAACCTCTGATAATACCAACTTATCCATCACCAACATAATCAATCGATCTAAACCTATCGCGACACCAGAACATTCCGGCAAGCCATACTTCATAGCAGCAAGTAAGTTTTCATCAAGTGGTATTACCGCTTTATTTTGTTGTTGACGTTGCGTATTATCCGATTCAAAGCGTTGGCGTAGTTCATTAGCATCTTGTAATTCATTATACCCATTGGCAAGTTCTACACCGTTGATATAAAGTTCAAAGCGATCGGCAACATCATAACCATTATTATCTTGTTTAATTTTGGCCAGTTGGGCTTGTGATGCTGGAAAGTCATAGATAAAAAGAGGCATATTCATCGCAGCTAGTCTTGGCTCGATAATATAGCTCATCAGTAATTCTAACCAACCATCACGATCTAACTCTAAGTCATTAGGTAGGCCTTGTATTCTTTGTAAGACATATTGCTTGATCTCATTATCCGAGCAAGTAAACACATTTATTTTAAAGAAAAATTCAAAAACCCCACGGTAACTTAGCCGACATATTGGCTGAAAATGGAATACTCGCTGAAGTAAGACGTTCACTTCATCCATCAACTGATTTAATGTGAATGCCGTTCGATACCATTCCAACATAGTGAATTCTGGTGAGTGAAGCCGGCCTTGTTCACCATTTCTAAATACTTTGGTAATCTGATAGATGGAGCCTGAATCCGCCGCCAGCAGACGTTTCATAGAAAATTCTGGAGAGGTTTGTAGATAGACTGTTTGCTTAGTCTCTGTGCCAATCGGTGTGTAATGGGTGGTAAAACTATCCAAATAAGGCGCGGTAGGTGCGGCTTGAGAAAGGATCGGTGTTTCCACTTCCCAGACATCACGCTCAGCAAAAAAAAGACGGACATCAGCTAAATACTGAGCCCGTCTTTTTAATGTTTCTATCGTAGCAGTTGGTTGCCAGCTTTGTTCTTCTAAACTCATTATTTTTACTCGATCATCCTCACGTACGTGAGGATCCATGGGTAGTGAAATTATCCACTATCGTTAGATTCCCACTTCCGTGGGAATGACGGTTAAGAAAAGTATTATTTTTTAGCTCGCTCTACGTATTCGCCCGAACGTGTATCAATACGTAACAACTCACCAATATTCATAAACAATGGTACACGTACTACAGCACCCGTTTCTAATGTCGCAGGCTTACCACCAGTTCCGGCGGTATCACCTTTGAGACCTGGATCAGTTTCCGTTACTATTAAATTAACAAAGTTAGGCGCTGTTACTAATAAAGGCGTGCCATTCCATTGTGTGATTGTGTAAATATATTGTTCTTTTAACCACTTTTTACAATCTGCTATCGCATTTTTATCTGCGGCATGTTGCTCAAATGTTTTTGGATCCATAAAATACCAAAACTCGCCATCGGTATAAGAATATTCCAATTCAACTTCCATAACATCGGCGCTTTCAACGCTATCGCCTGATTTAAAAGTACGTTCGTTAACACGACCTGTCTTTAGATTACGGAATTTAACACGGTTAAATGCTTGGCCTTTACCCGGCTTTACTAGCTCATTTTCAATGATGCTACATGGGTCGTTATCTAAGATAAATTTAAGTCCAGCTTTAAATTGATTTGTACTTACACTTGCCATGCTAACCTCTTTGAGCGACGATCATCGTCTATTAAATTTTGTAGACGACTATGATACCGCAAACTAAGTTTATTAACACAAAACAAGCATGGCAAATTGCCTTGTCTAATGTGATTAAAGATCCTGTAGAACTATTACGTCAGCTAGGCTTGAGCGATAAGTTAATGGCTATCGATGCTGATCTTGTCAAAAAATTTCCTCTGCGCGTTCCTCAAAACTATATTAATAAAATGCGCCATGGTGATGTTGCAGATCCTTTATTACGACAAGTTTTTCCATTGATTGATGAAGCTCTTCAACTAGATGGTTTTATCACCGATCCAGTTGGTGATAATTTAGCCATCACATCACCCGGACTATTACAAAAATATCACGGTCGAGCATTATTAGTGACAACGGGCGCGTGTGCCATTCACTGCCGTTATTGTTTCCGCCGTCATTTTTCTTATAGTGATAGCAATCCATTGGCCGGACAATGGCAACAAACCTTGCACGCTTTGCAGGAAGATACGTCGATTAATGAAGTGATTCTAAGTGGCGGAGATCCTTTAGTGCTAAGTGATTCTAAGCTTAAAAATATGGTCGCCGATTTAGAACAGATCCCGCATATTAAACGCTTACGAATTCATACCCGCTTACCTATTGTATTACCCGAACGTGTGGATCAACATTTACTCAGCTGGATTAGTGAAACCCGTTTTACAGTGATTATGGTGGTGCATGCTAACCATGCTAATGAGATTGATGCTGAGGTTGCTGAGGCATTAAACAAGCTTCGGAATGTGGGCTGTCAGTTACTCAATCAAACCGTGTTATTAAAAGGTGTTAATGACCGTGCTGAACATTTAATCATGCTTAGTGAACGTTTAAATGATGTTTCGGTCATGCCTTATTATTTGCATCTACTTGATCCCGTTGCAGGGGCAAGTCACTTTGATGTGGCAGATAAAATAGGCATTAAACTTATTGGGCAAATTAGAAAGGAATTACCCGGCTACCTTGTGCCACGTTTGGTTCGTGAACAACAAGGTGAAGCCAGTAAAACCATTATTGCTTAAAGGTCTCTAAGAACGATCTGCTAATGGTGTGTAATCACGAAGTTCACTACCTATGTAAATTTGCGTAGGACGATAAATACGATTATCTGAAATCTGTTCACGCCAATGTGCTAACCAGCCTGCTGATCGTGCGACCGCAAATAGTGCGGTAAATTGATCGACGGGAATACCCATTTCGGCATATAAGATACCTGAATAGAAATCAACATTTGGGTAAACCCCTTTGTGACCTAATCTATCTACACAAATTTCTTCCACTTTCATTGCTGTTTCAAAGGTTGAATCTAGTTTGCTACCCCGATCTTCAATCAGTTCTGCTACTAATTTATGAAGAATCGTTGCACGAGGATCTTTAACTTTATATTCACGATGGCCCATACCCCAAATTACTTCTTTATTGGCAAGCGCATTATCAATCCATGCTTCCGCTTTATCCGCACTGCCTATTTCTTTCAACATGTCGACAACACGTGAGTTTGCACCACCATGTAATGGGCCTGATAAGGTGCCAATGGCAGCAGAAATAACACTGTATGGTGTGGCCAATGTTGACCCTGCCACTAAGGCGGCAAAGGTCGAGGCATTTAAGGTGTGTTCCGCATGAAGAATCAAGCAAACATCCATGATTTTAGCCATTAATGGATCAGGTTCTTTACCTGTGAACATATAGAGTAGATTTTCAGCTACCGATAAATCTTCACGCGGCTCAATAGGATCATAGCCTTGTCGCATATGTTCCCACATGGCAACTAGTGGTGCCATTGACGCAATAATATTCACTGTCATATTGCGAACATAATGCAAATCTTCGCAAGCATTGGTCCCTGTTAAACATTCATTCCCAGGATAAAACATACCCAAGCTAGATACGGCAGTTTGCAGCATATCCATTGGATGTCCAGTTGATGGAAAATGGCGCATCATTTCACGAATATGGTATTTAATTCTATATTGGCCACGAAGTTGATCTTTGAATTCATCTAACTCAGCCGAGGTTGGTAATTCACCACGAAGTAATAGTAATGTTGTTTCTTCAAAACTACTATTCTCAGCTAAGGTTTCTAATGAATAACCACGGTATGACAATAAGCCTTTTTCACCATCAATAAATGAAATGGCTGATTTTGTTGCCGCAACACCTTCTAGGCCAGGTAAAAAATCACTCATCGAAATAACCTCATTGCTCGTTAAGAATAGAGCATTTAAAAAACGGATAAACAGTATACGTTATTGCCACTTTGGATACATCTTACTTCAAAGTATCAGCCCAAATATTTTTCGCCCAAGCTTCTGCATAAGCACCTTCAAGCTCCGTAGCCTCTGCAGATACACCACCGCCAGGCATAGGAATCATTGCCAATTTTTCTTTATCATAGCGATATACAGCTGCTACATGCCCTGCCCGTTTATTATCAACAAAACTGTAACAGGTATTACTAAATACAGGTTCTTGTTCTGGTTGTTGGTCTGACAGTAAGGCAATCACAGCGGCAGCGCAGACTTTGGCTTGTGCATTGGCCATATGTCCTGATTTTGGCAACTTAGCATGAACTGCATCGCCAATCACATGCACATTCTGCTTAACTTTGGATTCATAGGTAAGAAAATCGACACTACACCAACGCTGATCAACATCAATAATGCCTGCCATTTCTGCAACTTTACCTGCTTTTTGAGCGGGGATAACATTCAATACATCGGCAGAGAAATTATCAAACTCTGTTTCCACATCTAATGTTCTAATATTAATATCTTCAATCGAACTATTAGGGATATATTCAATTAAATTCGCATAATACTCTTGCCATGCCGACTTAAATAACGCCTTTTTCGATGCCACATCACCATTGGCATCAAGGATTAACAACTTGGCTGTTGGATTATTATTTTTAAGATAATAAGCCACCTGACATGCCCTTTCATACGGGCCAGGAGGACATCTAAATGGCGTGGCAGGCACGGTCATTATCATTGTGCCACCCTGTTTCATGCTATGTAGTTGTTGCTTTAGAATCGTTGTTTGAGGACCGGCCTTCCATGCATGAGGGATTTTTTGTTGCGCCTCATAATTATCCAACATCGGCAAATCGTCATAGATAAAATCAATACCTGGTGCAATAATTAGGCGATGATAGGCAATTATAACGCCATCATGTAATGTTACGCGTTGTTTATCAGTATCAATAGCCACAACTTCTGCTTGTACTGTTTGCACGCCATATTGTTCGGTCAAGCCATGATAATCATGGGTGAGTTGTTGCAAAGTACGGTTGCCACTAAGAACGAAATTACTCTGTGGACACGAAACAAATTGAGCATTGCGCTCAATCATAATAACCTCAAGATCAGCACCCCACATTTTGAGATATTTGGCCGCTGTCGCACCAGAAAACCCACCACCAATAACAACCACACGTTGTTTGTTTGTGGGTGTTCGTTTGGCAAAGCTTATTGATGGCAGCATTGCCGCCGCTCCCAGCATGGTTGCTGTTTGAATAAAACGTCTACGTTTTAAGGACATATCCTTGACTCCCTACGCTATTTTCTATGACACAAATTCACCCTGTGCTTGCAAATCCGCATGATAAGACGATCTTACCATTGGACCACTAGCAACATGTTCAAAGCCCATCTTCTTGCCTATTACCGCCAATTGTTCAAATTCGGCTGGGGTAACAAATCGCTCGACTGCTAAATGATGGCGACTGGGCTGCAAATATTGACCTAAGGTTAACATACGACAACCGTGATCACGTAAATCTTGCATAACATGTTGCACTTCTTCTAATGTTTCACCCAAACCTAACATCAAGCCTGATTTGGTGGGCACATCCGGATGTTGCTCTTGAAACTTTTTAATCAAAGTTAATGACCATTGATAATCCGAACCTGGACGAACAGCCTTATATAAACGAGGAATACTTTCTAGATTATGGTTAAAAATATCAGGCGGGCTTTTGGCTAATTGTTCAAGTGCGACATCCATACGACCACGAAAGTCAGGCACTAATACTTCAATACGTGTTTGTGGTGATTGCAAACGTACTTCGGCAATACATCGACTAAAATGTGCACTACCGCCATCACGTAAATCATCGCGATCCACCGAGGTGATCACAACATGTTTTAATGACATTTTGGCAATTGTTTGGGCTAAATGCTCGGGTTCATTTTCATCTAACGCATCAGGTCTTCCATGTGCAATATCGCAAAATGGACAGCGACGGGTGCAAATATTACCCATAATTAAGAAGGTGGCTGTGCCATGAGTAAAGCATTCGCCTAAGTTTGGACATGCGGCTTCTTCGCAGACAGTATGGAGATTATTTTCACGTAATAATGCTTTTAGCCGTGCGACTTCAGGTGTACTGGGTGCTTTAGCTCGGATCCAGGCTGGCTTTCGCTTGGGATCGCTGGGTATTATTTTAATTGGGATCCGAGAAACCTTGGATTCACCTTTTAATGCTTTAATATCTCGTTTTTGTACTTTTTCAGTCATTCTATGTCTCTTATTGCATCTGCTGATTAAGTGCGGATACAAATTGTTGTTTAGCCTGTTCGATGGTTAAATCACAGCCCAGTCTTTTTAAATCAACCATTTCCATGCCTTGATAACCACAAGGATTAATGTATGAAAACGGCGTTAAGTCCATATCAACATTTAAGCTAATACCGTGATAACAAGCACCACGCTTAACTCTTAAGCCTAATGAGGCAATTTTTTGTTCGCCAATATACACACCCGGCGCATCGGACCGTGCTTGTGCCTTTATTCCATTAGATGCGAGCAGTGCAATGGCTGCATTTTCCAATCGGGAGACCATTTCACGCACACCAATTTTGTATCGTTTTAAATCAAATAAGGTATAAGCGATCAACTGTCCGGGGCCGTGATAGGTAACTTGCCCTCCCCGATCTGCATTAATAACAGGAATACCTTGAGTATCAAAGATATGCTCTTTTTTACCGTTTAAACCTTGCGTAAAGACCGGATTATGCTCTAACAACCACAATTCATCTTCGGTATTTTCATCACGCTGGGCAGTAAAGCTTTGCATGGCGTTATAGCTTGATTGAAAATCTACTAAGCCTAGGTCTTTAATGCGCATTATAGAATATATTTTACTTGCTCATGATCCATCAATGCTTGGTAGATATTCTCTATTTGTTGTTTGCTAGTGGCACGAAAATCAACCGTTACTGAGGTGAATTTGCCACTAGAGCTTTGTTTTGATGTCACTGCCCCTTCTTTTATATCATCAACAAATGGACGAACAAGACTTACCACAACAGCATCAAAATCATCACTTGTCAGTCCCATTGCTTTGATACCAAAGTCACAGGGGAACTCCATAACTACGTCTGTTTCTTGCTCACTCATGTTGCACCCTTTTGTTTATATTGCTGATACAGTGCATCCATTTTCTGCCAAATAGCGCCGGGAATACCTTTGCCTACCGGTTTATTATCTAAAGTAGTAATCGGTACAACTTCTTTGGTTGAGCTACTGATCCAAATTTCATCGGCGTGTTTTAATTGTTGCTCAGTCACCGCTTGCTCAAGCAATGGCATATTATTTTTCTGGGCTATTTCAATCACCACTTCACGGGTAATCCCAGGCAAGACTTTTTCATCTTTCGGTGCAGTATAAATTGTGCCGTCAATCACAACATACGCATTACTTGCCGCACCTTCGGTCAAATACCCATCACGAATTAATAAAGCTTCTAATGCCCCTGCTTCCAGCGCTTGTTGTTTTAACAAGCTATTTGGCAATAAAGTGATTGCTTTAATATTACAGTGTTGCCAACGAATATCAGCAAGAATAATTGCGGCAGCACCTTGTGTTTTATAGCTTTCTGGCACAGGTGCTAGCGGCGAACTCATAACAAAGGCTGTGGGCGTCACATTTTTAGGAAAGACATGATCGCGCGGTGCAACCCCTCTTGTCACTTGTAAATAAACAGATTGGTCGCCGCCGCCGTTACGTTCGATCAATTGTTCTATCAGCGTTTTCCATTCATCTTGGCTATGTGGGTTTTGCATACGCACGCCATCAAGACTAGCTTGCAATCGTATCAGGTGACCAGATAGCTGAAAACATTTACCCGCATAAACGGGGATCACTTCATACACGCCATCACCCAGCAAAAAACCACGGTCAAAGACCGAAACTTTAGCTTGATCGGCGGCTAAGAACTCACCATTTAAGTAAACATCGTTCACACACTAACCCCAGATCATCATCATAATAGTATCAATAAGACGACGCCACCAGCTGCCTTCTTCTACTGTCTGCAATACAATAAGCGCTTCTTTAGCAATAAGTTCATCACCCAGATGAATTTCAACTTCGCCTAATTGCGTACCCGCCATAATAGGGGCAATAACAGGCTGTGGAATATTTGTAGTTGCTACTAGCTCTTGATAACGACCTCTAGGCACTGTCACAGCTAATGCTTTTTCTAAGCCTAAATTAACTAACTTATCGGCACCTTTCCAAATTTTTATATCAACAATTTTATCTTGTGCTTTATATAAGTCATGGCTTTCAAAGAATCGGAAACCATAGTTAAATAATTTTTGCGTTTCCTGTGCGCGAGCATTAACACTACGTGTGCCTAAAACCACCGAAATCAAACGCATTCCACTGCGTTTTGCTGATGCGGCTAAACAATAACCAGCTTCTTCTGTATGACCTGTTTTTAAGCCATCAACCGTTGCATCACGCCATAACAACTTATTACGGTTGTGTTGAGTAATATTATTGTAAGTAAATTCTTTTTCGGCATACCACTTATAGTGCACTGGGAATTCACGAATAATCGCCGCTGATAAAATCGCAATATCTTTTGCTGTGGTGTAATGATCAGGGCTTGGTAAGCCAGTCGAGTTTTGATAATTAGTATTAACCATGCCTAATTGTTGGGCATATTGGTTCATCATTTGAGCAAAGGTTTCTTCACTGCCTGCAATGTGTTCAGCTAAGGCCACTGCCGCATCATTACCAGATTGAATAATCATGCCACGAAGCAATACTTCAACAGGTACTTTGGTATTCACTTCAATAAAGCTACGAGAGCCCACCATTCGCCATGCCTTCTCGCTGATTAACACATCATCTGATAGCTGGATATTGCCAGCTTCTAATTCATGAGAAACAACATAGGCTGTCATTAATTTAGTAATACTCGCCGGCGGAAGTCGTTGATCAGCGTTTAGCTCTGCCAAAATCCGACCACTAGCAAAGTCTTGCAATATATATGACTTTGCCGCCACTGTTGGCGCGATTGGATTAGGCGTTATTGCCGCCGTTGCCAATGATGTCGTCAGCAATAGTGACGACCAAAATAGAACTTTTATTGTTTTAAACATGTATTACTCTCAAAATAAAATTGTTACTTAACCACTATATGGGTATTACCGAAGCCTAAATCAAGCAAACGACTAGCTAATGAATCACCATATTCAACACTTGCTAATGGCCCTACTCGTACTCGATATAAAGTTCCACCGGGTTTAGTTAGGGGGGAAATCAATATGGCATCACCAATTTGCTGCTGTAGTTTTAATTTTAACTGCTCAGCAGTTGATGCGGTACTAAAGGCACCGACCTGTAAATACAATCCAACTGGACCGCTATTAACATTAGAAGCTTCAAGCTCTTCTACAATCGGATTTGTAGACACACTCCCGGCAGTTACCGCACGAATTTCAACCATACCAGTGCCTTTGCCAATAATCCCCAATTTTGTTGCTGCACTATACGACAAGTCAATTAAACGATCACCATGAAATGGACCGCGATCATTCACTTTGACAATAACTTTGCGGCCATTTTCTAGGTTTGTTACTTCAACATAGGTCGGTAATGGTAATGTTTTATGCGCTGCTGTCATGGCATACATATCGTAGGTTTCACCACTGGATGTACGTCTGCCATGAAACTTCTTGCCATACCAAGAAGCAATGCCTTTTTTATGATAACCGCGGCTGGTGTTTAAGGTGTAATAGCGCTTACCAAACACTTCATAATGCGCCGGATTGCCATATTTACTACGAGGCTCATCACGCGGTACCGCATTAGGTACATTTGACACATCGGGGGCATTTGTTGGCGCACTATCTTGCTTGCTATCAATACTGCCGCAAGCAACCAGGGCTAAACAGACACAAGCTAGGCCCAATAAATTTAGTTTCTTATTGTTCATTTGTTTGTTCATATTTTTGACGGATCGCCTCAGCTAATTGTGTCACTGCCATTGCATACATTCTGCTGTGATTATAGCGGGTAATGCTGTAAAAATTTTGTCGCACTAACCAATAATCTTCACCATGTTTTTGGGTTAAAGAAATAAGGGCAATCACATCATCACCACTTGGAAGCTCTGCAATAGAAACACCCTCTACTCGTAATTCATCACGTGTTAGTGATGGTTTATAGCCTTTTTTAAGCATTGCCATTGGTTCTGAACCTGCCAGCCTTGTTCTATGCGCAATGCTTTCTCCAGCCAGCCAGCCATGTCGCTTTAAGTAATTGGCAATACTACCAATAGCATCGGTAGGGTTTGTCCAAATATCACGCTTGCCATCACCATCAAAATCAATGGCATATTCACGATAACTACTCGGCATAAACTGCCCTAGCCCCATCGCTCCAGCATACGAACCAACAGGATCTGAAATCGACATATTCTCTTCACGAGTTAGCAATAAGAAATGCTTTAATTCACTGCGAAAAAATGGACTTCTAGGTGGATAACGAAATGCCAAGGTTGATAAGGCATCCACCACGCGATAGCCACCAACATTACCGCCATAACGTGTTTCAACACCTAAAATAGCAAGAATAATTTCAGCTGGCACACCATATTCTTTTTCTGCTTTTGCTAAAGCATCAGCATGTTGTTGCCAATAATCGACACCACCATTAATGTGTTTTTTGGTCATAAATATTTTACGATATTTATGCCATGGAATACTTTTTTCTGCTGGACGAGATATGGCCTTAATAATCGACTTTTTTACTTTTACATCAGCAAATAACGTCGTCAATTGTTCGGCATCAAAACCGTGTTTAGTTTCCATCTCTGCAATAAAACTATCGAGTTCTGGCAATTCAGGGTTCGCCTGTAGCTGCCAACTAGCCAATAACAATAGAACAGTCATTATCCGTAGCGTGTTCATGGTGACATCATCCTTCTGTGAGTATGAATAGACATCAGGATACCGAAGCCAGCTAATAAGGTCACCATTGATGTACCTCCATAACTCACTAATGGCAATGGCACACCAACTACAGGTAATAGTCCTGTCACCATCCCGACATTAACAAAAACATAGACCAGAAAAGTAATCGAAATACTCCCAGCCAATAATCGCGCAAAACTTGTTTGAGCTTGACTTGCTATTACCAAGCCTCGTCCAGCTATTAATAAATACGCGATTAATAATAAACCGACCCCCATCAAGCCAAATTCTTCTGCAATAACCGCAAAGATGAAATCTGTTGATCGCTCAGGCAAAAATGCCAATTGTGATTGCGAGCCCTCTAACCAGCCTCGACCATATAACCCACCTGATCCTATGGCTATTTTTGATTGAATAATGTGATAGCCTGAACCTAATGGATCTGATTCTGGATTTAAGAAAGTTAATACACGTTGCCGCTGATAATCATGCATCACATACCACAACACAGGCAACGCAGATGCGCATAAGCTGATAAAGGCAATAATAATTCGCCATGATATGCCTGATAAAAAGACCACAATAAGCCCCGAACTTGCAATAAGTAACGACGTACCTAAATCGGGTTGCTTGGCAATTAATAGCGATGGCACAATCACCATTATTAATGCCACAAATAGTCTTGCCATCGTCGGTGGTAAAGGTCGTTCCGCAAGGTATGTCGCAACCAATAAAGGTACCGCTAACTTCATTAATTCTGACGGTTGAAAGCGAAAGAAACCTAAGTCAAGCCATCGTTGTGCGCCTTTTCCTTCATGACCAAATGCCAGAACAGCTATCAATAATATTAAGCCTGCACCATACATCCAATAGGCAGCATCTCGCATTCTATCTGGGTGGATTTGTGCCAAAGCACACAAGACAACAAATGCCGTTGCCATACGTATTAATTGTCGAATAAGTAAATCTGTATTTTGCCCGCCAGCACTATATAAAATCATTAATCCTGCCAATAGCAAACTTAGCAAGCCGAATAGTAATAAGGCATCAATGTGAATCATTTTCAATGCAGAAGTCAAGCTCCACCGTTGGGGATTTTGTCTGTCCAGTAGCAAACTATTCATGGGCTATACCAAAATATTGGTCAATCATTTTACGTGCTATCGGTGCCGCTGTTCGACTACCACTACCGCCATTTTCAACCACAATAGCGACTACAAACTCAGGATCATCTGCCGGTGCAAAGGCAATAAACAAGGCGTGATCATGTAACTTTTTCGCTAATGTTTTTGCATCATATTTTTCGTCTTGTTTGATACCAAATACTTGTGCAGTTCCTGTTTTCCCTGCCACTTTAAATGGTAATTCCTTACCAATATGGCGTGCTGTTCCTCTTTTTCCATGAACAACTTCGACCATTGAATCAATAATAGTTTCCCAGTTTTTGCTATCTATCATAGGTAATGCTTGAGATTTTGTTGTTGTGATAAGCTCAAGTTCTTCACTGCCTGACACTCGACTAGCACGTGCAACTTGAGGGCGGATATTAATCCCCCTCATTGCTAAAATAGCCGTTGCATGAGCAAGTTGAACTGGCGTTGTTTGATTAAAACCTTGTCCAATGCCCGAAATAAGTGTTTCTCCGGGATACCATACTTGATTCCGACTATTACGTTTCCATTCTCTAGATGGCGATAAGCCTTTACTTTCACTGGGCATATCAATATTTGTACGCCGACCAAAATCAAATAAATCTAAGAATCCATGCAAACGGTCAATCCCCATTGCATTTGCCAAATCATAAAAATAAACATCGCATGACTGTGATATTGATTTTTTTAAATCAACTTGGCCATGACCATGTTTTTTCCAGCATCGATAGCGATGATCTTTACCTGGCAAAGTAAACCAACCCGGACAGAAGCTTTTAGACTCTTTATTAATCACACCCAATTCTAAGCCAGCTAAAGCAACAAAAGGCTTTAAGGTTGAGCCTGGTGGATAATGTCCACGTAATGAGCGATCAAATAAGGGTCTATCAATAGAATCCCGTAAAACGGCATATTTTTTACTACTAATGCCTGTTACAAAGTCATTAGGATCAAAATCCGGCTTGCTGACCAAGGCTAATATGCCGCCTGTTCTAGGATCTAATGCAACCACAGCACCATTAAACTCGCCCAAAGATTCCACCGCGACACGTTGTAAATTAATATCTAAATGTAGAAATAAATCTTTTCCGCCCACCGATGCAACACTTTTTAATTCTCGCACGATGCGTCCACGCACATCGGTTTCTACTTGCTGATAACCCACTTGCCCATGTAGTAAGTCTTCATACTGTTTTTCTATACCCGTCTTACCTATTTGCAATGTCCCTTTATAATTTTTAGCATCAATACGCTTTTGATCACGCACATTAATACGCCCAACATAGCCCACCGCATGAGCAAATAATGCACCTTGTGGATAATGTCGAATTAATCGCCCAACAACATCAACACCAGGAAAACGATGGCGATTAACAGAAAACATGGCCACTTCTTGCTCAGTTAATCGTTGTCGAAGTATTATTTCATGAAATCCGCGTTGTTTCTTAATAGACTGCTTTATATCCTTTATTTCATCATCAGTCATATCAAATAACACCGACAATTCTAATAATGATTGATCAATATCCATCACTTTTTCAGGTATTAACTCAAGACTAAATGTTGGAATATTTTCGGCAAGAATGACACCATTGCGATCATAAATTAAACCTCGTTGTGGCGCTAATGGCCCGATATCAACACGGTTCCTATCTGACAGAAAATTAAAATGCTCATACTCAACCACTTGTAAAACCGTAAGGCGCACCATAACGACAATAAATAATATGCCAATGAAAATAGCCGCAAAGATCAATCTATCATTGACTACGCGGCTTTCACGAAAATGGTCTTTTAATGCAAATCGTGACATCAGTGTCGCTAATTCACGTGAAAAGTGCGTCTAAGTTTACGCAATACGGCAAATACAATTGGCCACATAATAGTGCTCGTCACTGCAGGCAACCATATATGCCATCCTGCTATTCTGGGTGATAATAAAATACTCATAAGTTGAACTAATAATACTAGCGACAAAATACTCACGGCTTGTTGCCACAAGGGATATTGGCGTAATTGCAAATGAAAACGTAAAATCAGATAAATAACTAAGGCATAAGAAAAAGCAAACACACCCAAAGCGCCTCCCATAATGACATCAATGGTTAAGCCAGTAAGCCACGCGAATCCAACGCCAACACGACGAGGGAGAGCCATTGCCCAATAAATCAAGGCCATTACCACCCATTCGGGCCTAAAGAAA
Organism: Piscirickettsiaceae bacterium; assembly: GCA_013215825.1. Lineage (GTDB taxonomy): Bacteria > Pseudomonadota > Gammaproteobacteria > Nitrosococcales > Methylophagaceae. Next base: position 152,142 of record JABSQN010000004.1, read on the forward strand.
CGTATTGATTCAGCTAAGGGAATAAGCATCAATATAATAGCGACGATAATACTTAGGATAATAATAATCCCACCTCGTCCATGTTGATGATTAACCATTATTTTGCCACCTCTGCTGGAGGAATGATTTCTATTTTAGTCGCTGGTAAAACTAATAACACCTCCCGACTTGTTGCTAATTGGGCCGCAGGTTTTACTTTAATCTCCGCAAAAGATTTACTCTGTGGAAAATTAATTGATATCACTGTTCCTACCGGATAGCCAACAGGAAATCGTCCGCCCAGACCCGATGTTACTAATAAATCACCTTCTCGTATATCGGAATTATGGGGTAAATGTTCTAGCTGTAAATCCTTACCCAGTCCTCGCCCAGTCACAATTGCTCGCAAACCATTTCTATTAATTTGCACGGGTACACCATGACTTGGATCGGTAAGTAAGATAACACGACTAGAAAGCATATCAACTTGAGTGACCTGCCCCATCACACCCGTTGCATCGAGTACCGGTTGACCGGAAAAAATACCGTATCGCTGCCCTTTATTAATAATAATTTGCTGGGAAAATGGATCAAGATCAATCGTTAATAATTCCGCAACAAGTACCCGCTCACGCAAACGAAATGAAGAGCCTAGTAATTCTCGTAAACGTATATTCTCTTGTTCTAATGATTGTAATTTTTGTAGTCGAATATTGTTTAGTAAATTTTCAGTTTCTAATGCCGTATTTTTCTCTCTTAATTGTTCACGATCTTGAAAAAAATCACCCGTCCAATCACCAAGATCACTAGGGAGTGACGCTATAACTTGAATAGGATAAACAATGGTAGATAAAACAGAACGGACAGAAGAAAAATAATTTAATCGTGCATCCATAAAAAACAACGCTAACGATGCTAAAAGTGCTAAAAGCAATCGCGTGTTTAATGAAGGAATATGTGCAAATAGAGGTTTGATAATACGACGCCTAGAAACTAGAAAAACCTTTGCAGAAACCATCTGCAAAGGCTATAAAATACATATTAAAACTATTTATTCAAAGGTGAAAATATCAGAACCTCGTTCATCGATCATTTCCAATGCCCGACCACCACCACGCGCAACACAGGTTAATGGATCTTCCGCAATAATCGCTGGCAATCCTGTTTCTTCCATTAATAACCGGTCTATATCACGCAGTAAAGCACCACCACCCGTTAAAACGATTCCCTTTTCAGCAACATCAGCCCCTAATTCTGGTGGTGTTTGTTCTAGTGCGGTTTTAACAGCAGTTACAATACCCGATAAAGGGTCTTGTAATGCTTCTAATATTTCATTGCTATTCAATGTAAAACTACGAGGAATACCTTCTGCAAGGTTACGACCACGCACTTCCATTTCTTTCACTTCATTACCTGGAAATGCCGATCCAATTTCTTTTTTAATTTTCTCAGCAGTAGCTTCACCGATCAATGTACCGTAGTTACGACGTACATAATTGATAATAGATTCATCAAACAAATCGCCACCAATACGTACCGATGCAGAATACACAATACCGTTTAAAGAAATAACGGCCACCTCAGTCGTACCGCCACCGATATCCAATACCATTGAACCGCTGGCTTCTTCAACCGGCATTCCTGCACCAATTGCCGCCGCCATTGGCTCTTCAATCAAAAATACATCTCTCGCACCCGCTCCTGCCGCGGATTCACGAATGGCACGACGTTCAACTTGGGTCGAACCACAAGGCACACAAACTAAAACGCGCGGACTTGGTTTGAAAAAACGACCTTCATGTACTTTACGAATAAAATGTTGCAACATTTTTTCAGTGACAGTGAAGTCGGCAATCACACCATCTTTTAATGGTCTAATTGCTGTGATATTTGCCGGTGTTCTACCCAACATTCGTTTTGCTTCGACACCCACCGCAGCGATTGAACGCGGGCCACCGGGACCTTTCTCTTGGCGAATTGCGACTACTGAAGGCTCATCAAGCACGATGCCCTGCCCCCTCACATAAATCAGCGTATTTGCTGTTCCGAGGTCGATAGAAAGATCATTAGAAAATAAGCCGCGTAAACGTTCAAACATTAAGAGAAACCACAGTTTTGAATATAAAAACGATACTTTATCAATGCAATGGGCTGTTGAGCAAGCCGCGAATGATTTAAACTGCGTACTTACTATTAAAATTTCCTCTGGAATAGGCATGAGTTTAGATAAAACCGATGTAGAAAAAATTGCACATCTAGCCCGATTGGCAATTGATGATAATGATATCCCTGATTATGCGCGGGATTTAAGCAGTATTTTTAATCTTGTTGAACAATTAAGTGATGCTGATACTGATAATATTCGTCCAATGGCTCACCCCTTTGATGCGCATCAAAGATTACGTAAAGATGTGGTTACAGAAACCAATCAGCGCGAATTATTTCAGTCTATTGCGCCAAAAACAGATTCTGGCGTTTATCTCGTCCCTCAAGTTATCGAATAACAGGTCCACACATGCATAATAAATCTCTTTCTGAACTTTCAGCATCATTACATAACGGTGAATTTAGCAGTGTTGAATTAACCCAACACTATCTTGACCGTATTAACGCACATAATAGTGAACTTAATGCATTCATCACCGTAACGGACGAGCTTGCATTACAGCAAGCACAAGCCGCTGATTTACGCTTACAACAACAAACAGCAGGAAAACTTACAGGCATCCCCCTCGCACATAAAGATATCTTCTGTACACAAGGTGTTCTCACTAGCTGTGCTTCAAAAATGCTAGATAACTTCATCTCACCTTACAATGCAACGGTGGTTGAAAAGATCAATGCTGCTGGCATGGTGACATTAGGTAAAACCAATATGGATGAGTTTGCGATGGGCTCATCCAATGAAACCAGTTTTTACGGCGCTGTTAAAAATCCGTGGGATCTTAACCGTGTTCCCGGCGGCTCTTCAGGTGGTTCCGCAGCAACAATGGCAGCACGTTTAGCACCGATTGCAACTGGTACAGACACCGGCGGCTCAATCCGTCAGCCGGCATCATTATGTAATTTAACGGGCTTAAAGCCTACATATGGTCGTATTTCTCGCTACGGTATGATTGCCTTTGCATCCAGCCTAGACCAAGCGGGCCCTATGGCAAAAAGTGCTGAAGATGCCGCATTACTCTTAAATGAAATGGCCGGCTTTGATGAACGTGATTCAACCAGTATTGAGCGCGATGTGCCCGATTATTCAGCAACATTAAATGATTCGTTAGAAGGACTTCGCATTGGCTTGCCAAAAGAGTTTTTTAATGATGATTTAGATCCTAAAATTGCGGCCTTGATTCAATCAGCCGTCAAAGAATATGAAGCACTAGGCGCAACAGTTAAAGAAATCACTCTACCTAATACCGCCTTATCTATACCTACTTATTATGTAGTGGCTCCGGCTGAATGTTCATCAAACTTATCTCGTATGGATGGTGTGCGCTTTGGTCATCGTTGTGAAAACCCAAAAGACTTAGATGATCTTTACCTTCGCTCTCGTGGTGAGGGTTTTGGTGAAGAAGTAAAACGCCGCATTATGATTGGTACTTACGCCCTATCTGCTGGTTATTACGATGCATATTATCTAAAAGCACAGCAATGTCGCCGCTTAATCAGTGATGATTTTAAAGAGGCCTTTAAAGAAGTCGATGTCATTATGGGACCAACAGCACCCACAACTGCCTTTAAATTAGGTGATAAAACCGATGATCCTGTCGCGATGTATTTAGCCGACATTTACACAATCAGTACTAACTTGGCAGGCTTGCCAGGCATGTCGATTCCTGCTGGTTTTATTGATGGCTTACCTGTTGGTTTACAACTAATTGGTAATTACTTTGAAGAAGCTAAGTTACTTAATATTGCCCACCGCTACCAACAAGTAACAGATTGGCATCAACAAACACCTGAAAAATTTAGGTAAATCTGATGAAAGCATCTGAACTTTTTCTTCGTAGTCTCGAAAATGAAGGCGTGGAATATATCTTTGGTATTCCCGGTGAAGAAAACTTGGATGTCATGGATGCCTTATTAGATTCTAAAATCCAATTCATCACCACGCGCCACGAACAAGGCGCGGCCTTTATGGCTGATGTTTATGGGCGGCTTACCGGTCGTGCGGGAGTCTGTCTTGCTACATTAGGTCCGGGCGCAACTAATCTAATTACCGGTGTTGCTGATGCCAATATGGATCATGCCCCTCTGATTGCAATAGCAGGTCAAGCTTCGACCAATCGTTTGCATAAAGAATCGCATCAAGTATTAGATCTTGAAGCGATGTTTCGCCCAATCACTAAATATGCCACACGTATATTAAGCCCCGATGTTATCCCTGAAATTGTACGTAAATCCTTCAATATTGCTCAAACAGATAAATCGGGGGCCTGCTTTATTGAGTTTCCCGAAAACATTGCAGCAATGGACACTGATGCCACACCATTACGCGTCAAACATACCTCCGCAGCAGAACCTGCAACCGAGCAAATTGAACGTGCGGCAGAATTAATTAGCAATGCTAAAAACCCCATTATTTTAGCCGGTAATGGTGTTGTTCGTTCCCATGCAACACAAGCCTTAGCTGATTTTTCGCAAACACTTGGCATTCCTGTTGCCAATACATTTATGGCCAAAGGCGTTATTCCTTTTCGTCATCCTATGGCATTGGGCAGTGTTGGTTTGCAGTCGAATGACTATATTAGTAGTGGCTTTGCCAATGCCGATGTCATTATTTGTATCGGCTACGATATGGTTGAATATCATCCCTACCTTTGGCATCCGTCACAAGATCGCACCATTATCCATATTGATACCACCCACACCGAAATCGATGCCTACTATAGTGTTTGCCATAGTGTTATTGGCAATATAAATCTCAGTTTAAATCGTATTGCTACGCTCAGTACCCCGCATAAAGATAAAACCATGCGACCGTTACGAGATAGTGTGATTGCTGAAATGAATCAACATCGTGACGATCTTGAATTTCCCGTTAAACCACAAAAGATCATTTGGGATCTGCGTACGGCAATGGATATGAAAGACATTGTCATCTGTGATGTGGGCGCACACAAAATGTGGATGTCTCGCATGTTTCGCTGTGAACATCCCAATACCTGCATCATTTCAAATGGTTTTGCCAGCATGGGAATTGCAGTGCCTGGCGCCATTGCCGCTAAATTAGCCCATCCAGAACGTAATATTGTTGCCGTAACCGGTGATGCTGGATTTTTAATGAATTCACAAGAAATCGAAACTGCGATGCGACTCAATATCGCCATTGTTATTTTGATTTGGAATGATGCCAGTTATGGTCTTATCGAATGGAAACAACAAAATCAATTTGGCCGCACCAGCAATGTAAAATTTACCAACCCAGACTTTGTGCAGTATGCTCAAGCCTTCGGTGCTCATGGCGTTAAAATAGAACACACAGAACAACTCATGCCAGAGCTTGAAAAAGCATTGCAACGCGATACTGTTACTATTATTGACTGCCCTGTTGATTATCGTGAGAATCTAAAGCTCACTGAAAAACTGGGTCAATTAACAAGTACTAATTAAAAGAGATCTTTGCATGAAATCACTTCCTCGCTATAGCTTAATTATTGTTGGCGTCATCATCGCTTTTTTTACTATTCAAAATTTAATGACACAGCAAGCATTGATGCCTGAACTCAGCTTTAAAGATATGGATGGCCAATCCCATTCGCTTGCTGATTACAAAGGAAAACCCATTTTAGTTATATTCTGGGCAACAGATTGTCCGGGCTGTATTGCTGAAATGCCTGAGCTTATTACATTACACAATGATTATGCATCACAAGGTTTAACTATGATTGGCGTTGCAATGCCACATGATTCTATTGAACATATTCAAACGATGCGTGCGAATAAAAAGTTACCGTACACAATCACATGGGATAAAGATGGCACAATTTCACAAGCCTTTGGCAATGTTCGAGTCACACCGACTCACTTTCTAATTAATCCAGAAGGTGAAATTGTCATGCGTAAAATTGGCGCGCTTAATAGTGCGCTATTACATGACATGCTAAAAGAAATGGGGCTTAACAAAGGTTAATTCTTTGGCAACCAACAATGCAAAAAAGAAGCTAAAATCTGCACCTTAAATAAAAGTACAACGTCTCAAAATCAAGTTGGACAGCCTTAGATTTCGGATATTCCCCTACTATATTACTGTTATACTAACGCCCTAATAGTTAGCTAGAGAAATTCTTTGTTTGGTCTTTAATGTCTACTTACTAAGAATTTTATTCCGTATATGTATAGAAATTACAGAGAATTTCTATACTCGTTAATAACGCGTTAGGCATATCTATAGTTATGAGTAAATTTACATATGAGAGTCAATTAAGCGAGTGTAAAACAGAGCTTACTTACAATTCATATTTTGAAAATGAACTATGTGTAAATAAAAAAATTGAAGGTACTTTAGCTAAACGAAGAATTGCATTACAGCTCATTCTCTCGGACATTTTTGATTGCAATTATGCTCTGAATTTAATATCAGAGAATATTAATGCCAACTACTGTAGTTTCGTTTATAAATCATTTGTTGTAACTTACGGTAAATGCTTTGCTTCAGGAGCAACAAGAGGACTATCTTTAAAAGCTAAAGACATCTTCAAACAACAACCTGAACTGTTAACTCAGCATCACTGTTTAATTAAAACTAGAAATAAATATATTGCTCATTCTGACTCAGAGTTTTTTGAATCATCAGAAGTTTATTTTGCAGAGAGTGCATCAGAACATGAGTTTTTTGTACCAACGTTGAAGTTTAGCTTTCCTACAGGAAAAAGTCTTAAGCAAGAATGGGATCTAGTACACTTTGTTTACGAACAAGTTAAAAGCCAAATTAAAAAGTTAGAGTCAAAGTTGGTAGCACAACATGCCTAACAAGAAATTAAACAAGGACAAAAAACAGTTGGCTTTTAATTAGGCGTTAGGCATTAAAAGGAGCTTGGAGTATGGCGCAAGATGAAATAACACTTTTGTATGTTGTAATAGCTTTTTTATTTGGCTTACTTATTAAATCCTTCTTGCCAAATTATGTAAAGAAAAAAGCTGAGAACTTAGCTACGAAAGAAGATATTAAAAATATCACTGAAAAAATTGAATCTGTACGTTCAAAGGTAGAAATAAATACAGATGCTCATAAGTCCTACATCAGTGAAAGAAAGTTAGCCCTATTGAAATTTTATGATGAAATATCATCATTTCATTATGAGTTAATGGCTGTGAATTTTGGAGACTTCCCAATGGACGATGGTCAATCTCTTTATGAATATCAATCTAACTATTACAAAGCTGTAGCTGAAATACTTAAATCTTATCAGCGTTTGGTTATTTATCTTCCTAACGATTCTATTTTGCTTGGCACCGCTAATTCAATTACAAACAATGTAATTGATTCGAGAAAAATACTAAAAAGTCACTTTGGTTCAATAAAATCAACAAGTATCAAAGAAAATCAAGCATACGCAAATATTCAAATTGATGGTAGAGAGCTTTATGTTCTGGCAACAAAAGAGGCTGATGTTGCAAATAATAACTATTGGGTGTTGATGAAACCTTTAGCCGAGTCATATAGGGAAATATATCAACATTATTTAACAAACTTAAATACTTACCTGAAAGGGTCAGAAATTAATGCCTAACAAGTTACTCCAACGAAAAAACACACACAAGAAAACCCTTCGGTTAATTTTTCCCCAATGGCAAGGTGGCAACAACCCACCTTATTATTTCGGTTCCCAGTTGCTGTCATGGCTTGCGCCATCGACCACTGACATAGTGGAAGAAGTACCCATACCCTTTCCTACAAATAAGCCGTTGCCAATCGAAGATGGTTTGGTGGCACGCGAAGCCTTACTAGAACAATTGAAGCAGGCTCGTAAAATTATTGACCAACATCAACCCGATAGTCTTGTTGTGCTAGGTGGCGATTGTTTAGTGGATCTCGCCCCTTTCTCTTATCTAAACGAACGTTATGATGGTGATCTTGCCTTGCTGTGGATAGATGCGCATCCTGACATCATGACACCACAGCAATTCCAACATGCTCACGCCATGGTATTAGGAAACCTCTTAGGACATGGAGATGATGATTTTACAAAAGCAGTAGCAGTGCCTATAAAGCCGGAGAATGTTCTTATAGTAGGTCTAAACGATCCTTCCGAATGGGAATCGAAAAAAATACAGGAGTTTAATCTCAGTGTGCTTACTCCTCGGGAACTGGCAGAAAAAAGAAGTAAGCCGGTGTTGGATTGGTTTAAATCCACGGGGTGTAAACATTTGGCTATTCATTTTGATCTTGATGTTCTTGATCCTTCAATTTTTCGCGGGTTGTTGTTTGCCCAACCAGACATTCCTGCTGACACTTTCGAGGGTATTTCACAAGGCAAGTTAACGATGGAACAAATTGTACGATTATTGGGTGATGTGTCTAAGATTGCCGATGTGGTCGGTTTAGGTATTACCGAATATATGCCTTGGGATGCGTTGGCTTTGAAAAACATGCTGGCAAAATTGCCGTTGATTGGGATGCCAGATAGCCCCTAATAAAATCAAGGGGCAGCCAACTTTATTTTTAACTTAATCTTCAAACGATGCATGCGAATAAAAAGTTACCGTACACAATCACATGGGATAAAGATGGCATGATTTCACAGGCCTTTGGCAATGTTCGGGTCACACCTACTCACTTTCTAATTAATCCAGAAGGTGAAATTGTCATGCGTAAAATTGGCGTGCTTAATTCTATTCGCTTGCACGATATGTTACAAAATATGGGGCTTAACAAAGGTTAATTTCTGTTTGATTACATTAAGCTAAGTAACTGTGGCATAATGTCCTGCTTTGTAGACCCTTGTTCGTAAAATAATGAACAGCGAGTAAATGGGTTTTTTAAGTTAGGGATTTCTTTCTCTAACATTGTAAATGTTCAATAGGAGCGATTTAATATGGCACGAGTATGTCAGGTAACGGGTAAACGCCCAATGGCTGGGAACAATGTTTCTCACGCAAACAATAGAACACGTCGTCGGTTTCTACCGAATCTTCACCCTCATCGTATTTGGGTAGAATCAGAAAACCGCTGGGTAAAATTACGTGTAAGTAATCACGGTTTACGCATTATCGACAAAAAAGGTATTGATTCAGTTTTAGCTGATATCCGTGCTCGTGGCGAGAAAGTTTAGGAGATTAAATCATGCGCGAAAAAATTAAATTAGTATCATCAGCAGGCACAGGTCATTATTACACGACTGATAAAAACAAACGTACTATGCCTGAAAAATTGGAACTGAAGAAATTCGATCCAGTTGTACGTAAACACGTGATGTATAAAGAAGCTAAAATCAAATAAGCTTTAATTACTACCTCAATATTAAAACCCGCTATTTGCGGGTTTTTTTATGCCTAATATTAAGCTAAAATACTTCTCGTTATTTTAAGGATAGAAAATGGCTGAAGAACAATCAAAAAACATCATCATTGCTAGACAACCTATCTTTGATAAAAACCTTAACGTCTATGCGTATGAGCTTTTGTTTCGCGGACATGATAACCATCATGAGTCTGGCGTAACGGCTGATTCTGGTGATTATGCAACTAGCCAAGTTATCAACCATACCTTTATGGAGCTGGGAATTGATCGCGTCATTGGCAATAAAATTGCGTTTATCAATTTAACGAAAAATTTCATACTGACCGATGATCCCCTTCCTTTTACACAAGATCGCGTTGTACTAGAAATACTTGAAGATGTCGTTGTTACCGATGAAATCATTGTCGCCGTTAAGAAGTTAGTCGCGCAAGGTTACACCATCGCATTAGATGACTTTATTTTTGATGAATCATTGCGTCCACTCGTTAAACTTTCTAAAATCATTAAAATAGACTTACTGGCCTTAACAGATGATGAGCTCAGAGAGCATGTTGAGATCTTAAAACAAGAAAATGTACAACTATTGGCTGAGAAAGTTGAAACACAAGAACAATATCAACTTTGCCAAGAGTTAGGCTTTGATTTCTATCAAGGTTATTTCTTCTGCAAACCCAGCATCATCACTGAAGAAGCAATTCCTGATGATAAGTCTGGGCTTTTTAGAATTATCAAGGCCTTACAAGACCCTGATGTTGAAATTGATGATGTGGAGGCGTTAATAAGCCAAGATGTTGGTTTGAGCTACAAATTACTGCGCCTACTTAACTCGGCTTCAATGGGCTTATCTAGAAAAGTAGAATCAATTCGTCAAGGGCTTGTTATTTTAGGATTAAAAACCATTAAATCATGGGCAACATTAATTGCTTTAAATAATCTACCCACTAAAATCCCTGAAATAATGACCAATGCGCTTGTTCGAGCAAAAATGTGTGAAGAATTAGCTGTCGCTTATAATTGTGATAAAGGTTCTGCCTTCATGGTTGGTTTGTTCTCACCTATTGATGCCATTATGTCTCGACCCATGGAAGAGCTACTAGATGCTCTTCCGCTAGGTGAAGAAATCAAACACACATTACTATACCAAGATGGCAATTTAGGTCTGTTACTAAAAGATGTAATTCATTACGAACAAGGTTCTTGGGATCGTATTACTCCTTCTTCAGCATCATTTCATGATCTCTCTGATGCTTATTTAATCTCAACAGAATGGACAATTAACACCCAAGCTTCGTTATAATAAACTTATGTCTACCTTATTATCTGCAAAATCATTATCACATCGCTACGGCACACAACTCGCCGTTAATAATGTTAGTTTTGAAATATATAAAGGTGAAGTTCTTGGCTTTTTAGGTCCTAATGGTGCGGGTAAAAGTACCACTATGAAAATGCTCAGCGGTAATTTAGCACCCAATCAAGGTGAGATAATTATCAATGGCTACGACTTATTAACGGAGCCTAAGCAAGCCAAAGCACAGATTGGTTACCTACCTGAGCAACCACCTCTATATAAAGAACTCACGGTGAAAGAATTCTTATCTTTTTGTGCTCAAATCAATCAAATACCAACGTCTAAAATCAAATCCTCTGTTGATACTGCAATTGAACGCTGCGGCCTCACAAATGTCACCAAGCGCCTTATTGCTAACCTTTCTAAAGGCTATCAACAACGCGTTGGTATTGCTCAAGCGATTATTCACACCCCGGCTGTTGTTATTCTTGATGAACCTACATCCGGTCTTGATCCCATCCAAATTAAAGAGATCCGTCACTTAATCCGTGATATTGCTAGTGAACATAGTGTTATTTTATCAACCCATATATTGCCTGAAGTTCAAACACTCTGCGATCGTGTACAAATCATTAATCAAGGGCAATTAGTATTTATGGATACGCTGGCTGGTCTTAGTCAATATATGAAATCATCAAGTTTATTGGTCACTTTAAATTCACCGCCTAATATTGACCAATTGCAAAATATTTCAGGAGTTTATTCGGTTGAATTACTGAGTACAACGCAGTTTAAGCTTCACTATCAGCCTGATAACAACCCAAGCGAAGAGCTGGTGAATCTTGCTGTGAATCAACATTGGCAACTAACAGAACTCACGCCTGTTCAGCATTCATTAGAAGATATATTTATGAATATTATTCAACAAGAATCGGCCACTGAGGAGCAAGCCTAATGCTGATATTGGCTCGCAATGAATTATATCGCCTATTTTTATCGCCTCTCGCATGGGTGATCTTAGCCCTAAGCCAATTAATCTTAGCGTATTCATTTTTGACTGATATTGATTACTTTATCCAAATCCAAGCTAAAATCTCAGCTATTCCTGGCGCACCCGGTGTGACCGAGCTAATTGCGATGCCATTATTAAGCAATACGGCCACATTATTATTATTGCTAACGCCGCTTATCACTATGCGATTGATTGCTGAAGATCGCCGCAATGATAGCCTGCCTTTATTATTATCAGCACCGCTTTCAACCCAACAAATCATCTTAGGAAAATATCTAGGCACGCTTGGATTTTTTATTATCTTATTAGTATTGATTAGCGCTATGCCATTATCCTTGGCATTAGGTAGTGAACTCGATTTCAGGCTGTTTTTATCAGGAATAATAGGCTTAACACTGCTTGTTGCGACTTTTATCGCCATTGGTCTGTACTTATCGTGTTTAACTAAACAACCTGCTATTGCCGCCATCAGCACCTTTAGTTTCCTATTCTTATTATGGATCATTGATTGGGCTGGCGACACGCAAATAGCCGCCGAATCATCAGGATTATTCAACTGGTTATCCATGCTTCGTCACTTTGAACCCTTATTGCAAGGTGACGTTAATAGTAGTGATATTGCTTATTTCTTCATTATCATCGCTGCCTTTTTAGCATTAGCTATTCGTAAACTTGATTCGGAACGTCTCAGCTAATGAATATAAATTCGAAAATACGCGCCAACCTAAAAATACAGAATGGTATTTTTTATATACTACTCATTGTTGCGGTTACTTTGCTTGCTCAGTTCTCATTAAAAACTAATATCTATACCGACTGGACACAAAATAGTCGCCACAGCTTATCGGATACCAGCACTGACTTTTTAAAACAATTACAGCAAACTATTTCTGTTCAGGTGTTTGTTAGCCCAACTTATCAACATCATGCCGCCCTTGAATCACTGATTACACGCTATCAACGCCATAGTGATTTTATAAATGCTCAGTATATTAATCCTGATTTTTCACCTGATCTTGTTCGCAGTCTTAATATTCAACAGCAAGGTCAAATAGTCATTTCATCTGGAGACAAGCAACAGCATGTGTTTGATCTATCCGAGCAATCACTAACCAATGCACTTATCGCGGTTTCTCGCTCACAAGAACAATGGTTAATGTTTATTGAAGGACATGGCGAACGCAGCCCCTTCAATCAAGCCAACTTCAATCTAAGCACTTGGGGCGAACAGCTCAAACAGAAAGGCTTTAAGTTACAAGGTTTAAACCTTGTCGAACACAGCCAAATTCCAAATAACACAACAGCTGTCATTATTGCCAGCCCAGAACAAGCGTGGCTTGATGGTGAAATTGAGATTATTAAACGCTATATCAATGATGGCGGCAATGTCTTGTGGTTAGCAGAACCTGAGAGCCATCAACATTTATCCAGTCTTGCCGAGCATCTTAGTATCGACTTTATCTCAGGCACAATCATTGATCCAAATACTGAATTATTAGGTATTAACGATCCTCAATTTGCATTGATTACAGAATATGCCAATCATCCTATCGGCATTGCAACGACGGGTGTAACGCTTTTCCCACAAGCGACCGCAATGGAAGTGGTTACAGATGATTCTGCTTGGCAATCACTGCCTTTATTAATATCAGCCGAAAACACCTGGAGCGAAACAGCCGCTATTGATGAAAATCTTGAACTGCCACCATTGTTTGATTTAGGCGATGATACCTATGGCCCTTTATACTTAGGCTATTTACTCACACAAACATCCAATGAAAATGATAATGAACAACGCATTGCCATTATTGGTGATGGTGACTTTTTATCCAATACCTATATCGGCAATGGTTCTAACCTTGAATTAGGTATTGCCTTAATGAATTGGTTAACGGGTGATGATGATTTAATCTCAATTCCAGTAAAAACAACGCTGGATAATCAACTTGAATTAACTAAAACCCAGTCCTTATTTATCGGTTTAGGATTTTTGATTGTTATTCCTCTATTGCTTTTAATTATTGGCTTCGTGTTGTGGCGATATAGGCGTAGACGATGAAATCCAATTATTTAATAAACATCCTTTTGCTTAGCCTCGTTATTGGACTTTATTGGTTTAATAATCAAGAATCTACTGACGTTAACAAACTACAGACACTGACAACACTAGAACAAAATGATATCCAATATATTACTATTTCACGTCTTAATTCATCGGACATCACACTAGAAAAGACAAACTCAGGCTGGCAAATAAGCAAGCCCTTTCAAGCAAAGGCAAATACCACTCGTATTAAACTCTTACTCTCACTATTGAATACTGCAAGCTATGCTCAATTACATAATAGCCAAACACTGCAACAATTCGGCTTAGATTCCAGCTCTATTCAGCTAACACTTAATGATCAGATCTTTCAGTTTGGTGATATTGAATCCATTAGCAATCATCGTTATATCTTGCATAATAATGTTGTTCATTTAGTCGAAGATAAAGTGATGCCAATGCTTCAAGCCAATGCTTCAAGCTTTATTGAAAATAGATTGTTAAGCAGCGAAGAGAGTATACGAAAAATATCACTACCACTGCGCAATGAAGATAATAGCCTATCAAATCAGCGCATTACCATTGAAAAAAACAATGGTCATTGGCAAAGTTCATCCTCAAACTATACCACAGACCAACTCACCACATTGATTGATGTATGGCAACATGCATATGCCTTACAAGTATTGCTTATCGATCCCACTGCTCAACAATCCACCAATGGCATTATCAAAATATGGTTTAACGATAAGCCTATCGCTATTGAGTTAAACGTGCAAAAAACGAATAAGGCACTCACTATTATTAATACTAATAACAAGCTAAAATATCAATTCACTAACGGCATGACGAAACAGTTATTCCCGACTAATATAAGCACACCATAATGCCTGAATTACCTGAAGTTGAAACCACTCGCCAAGGAATTCGCCCTCATTTAGAAGGCAGTAAGATCAGCCAAGTTATTATTCGTAATCATTCCTTACGTTGGCCTATTGATGCTGATTTAGCGAGTATATTAGATGGTCAAACCATCCATAGCATTCAACGTCGAGCAAAATACTTATTATTACACTGTGATACCGGCGTGCTATTGATTCATCTTGGTATGTCAGGCAATTTACGCATATTAAACACCGCTGATAATGATGAGGTAGGCAAACACGCTCATGTCGATATTATCGTCGATAATGGTCACACACTCCGATATACCGATCCAAGACGCTTTGGTGCTATTTTGTGGACTAGTGAACCGCTTTCAGAATACAAACTACTTAAAGATCTGGGTCCCGAACCTTTCACCGATGCTTTTAATGCTGACTATTTATGGCAACAATGCCAAACACGTCGATGCTCGATTAAAACCTTAGTAATGAACGGTAAGATAGTTGTTGGCGCAGGGAATATCTATGCCAATGAAGCCCTATTTTTATCTGGAATACATCCCTCAACAAGAGCTAACACACTCACCTTGCAGCAATGCAACCAGCTTGTAAGGATGATTAAAACCGTACTCAAACAAGCAATTGAAGCCGGTGGGACAACATTAAAAGATTTCAGAAAAAGTGATGGTCAGCCAGGCTATTTTGCCCAACAACTGAATGTTTATGGTCGTGAAGGTGATGACTGTCCTAAATGTGGCAGCATAATTCAGCATTATAAAGAAGCACAACGCGCTACATTTTTTTGCTCACAGTGCCAGAAACTTACTTCTGCCTAGAAAAGAATTTAGCCATTAACTTAATTTCATTACCGGTATAGCCATTAACATGATGAATCATTACAGTAGATGGACGTTCACCCGTTTTAATTTGCCGCAATTGTTCAATAAAATGATGCTCACTCAAGCCCGCTAAACTAGGCGTTCCACCGACACTATGGCCACGTGTTCCATGACAAGCCGCACATGATGATGCCAACAACTCAACATTTCGTTGTTCTTCAGCAGCCGCTACAGTCAGCATAAAACTGAGAAATATTGCTACTGCTATCTTATTCCAATACATAATTAACGCTCCTATTACCTGCCTACGCTATAATAGACCATCATTACTCATTAAGCTAAATTACTCATGTCAGAACTATTACAACTTGAAGGTCTTATCTCAGAAGAATCGGCGGGCTTACGCCAAGATGCCGCCCTTGCTCAACTGTTTCCAGATTACTCTCGCGGTCAAATAACTAAGTGGATCAAAGCTGGTAATGTGCTGGTTAATGATAAACAAATGCGCCCTCGCGACTCTGTTATGGGTGGTGAACGGGTTATGATTAAAGCGCAAATTGAAATCGTAGATGACACTTGGATTGCTGAAGCAATAAGCCTTGATATTATCCATGAAGATGAAGAAGTCATTATCCTCAACAAACCTGCTGGCATGGTTGTTCACCCCGGTGCTGGTAATCGTGATGGTACATTAGTTAATGCCCTACTTCATCATTCGCCACAACTTGAAGGCGTTCCGCGTGCAGGTATCGTACATCGTATTGATAAAGGCACCACTGGCTTATTAATGATTGCCAAAACCTTACGCGCCCACAATTCATTAGTCACGCAATTACAAGAACATACTGTATTACGTGAATATCAAGCCATTTGTATGGGTGTAATGACTGCAGGGGGTACTGTCGATGAACCTATCGGTCGCCATCCTGTTGAGCGAAAAAAACAAACGGTTATCGGCTCAGGTAAACATGCCGTTACTCATTACCGTGTTGTACAGCGTTATCGGGCGCATACGCATATTCGTTGCAAACTAGAAACAGGTCGAACACATCAAATTCGTGTTCACATGGCACATATTCGCTACCCTCTTTTAGGTGATCCTGCTTATGGTGGTCGCTTACGCCTTCCTAAAGGTGCAACTGAAGCTACACAAACCGCACTACAAGGCTTTCGTCGTCAAGCCCTCCATGCTGGTTCATTAGGCTTTATTCATCCAGCAACAGAAGAAGAAGTCTCATGGCAGCTTGAAATGCCTGAAGACATGTTAAATATATTAAAAGTGTTGGATCGTGACCAGAAATTGAATAAAGATTAAATCTTAAATTAAAGGATTTATAATGGACTGGATCCTTTCTGCAAATTCAAAGATGTATGCTCATGCAAGTTCTTTTTCTCACCATGGTTATATAGATTGGAGACAGGGTAATCAAGGGATGACTATGAAAAGTCTTTAGATGGTAAATTCTTCAAACTAAACTTAATTGAGGAAATTGATTCGAAAGAGCTATCTTTAGAAGTTATCAAACAGAATGGATTAAAAGCAGCAACTCAAGGTCTGATTAAGGTTATTCCTGAACTAAAAATATACATTAATAATATTTTTGAAAATACTAAGGTGTAAAAGAAACGATCCTAGTAAATAAGTACGAGAGAAGCTCTATCGCTAGAGCTAAGTGCATTGAAACCAACGGTTATAATTGTAAAATATGTAATTTCAACTTCTCTAAAGTTTATGGTGAAATTGGCGAAGGTTTCATCCATATCCATCACATAATTCCATTACATACCATTGAAGAAAGCTACAAAATTGATTATGCTAACGATCTAATCCCTGTCTGTCCTAGCTGTCATGCAATGCTCCATAAAAAACTCAATGGGAAATATTATTCAATTGAAGAATTAAGAAAAACAATCTATAAACAATCATAAAAAAAAGGGGCTGATTATAAATAATCAGCCCCTTTTTATTTGCTAGTTAAAAGCTAACTTACTTTTTCTTAGCTTCTTCACGTTCTTTCGTTGCTTTAATGACTTCTTCAGCAACATTACGCGGACAAGGGTTGTATTGTAAGAACTCCATAGAGAACTGACCACGACCTGATGTCATTGTACGTAGTGCACCGATGTAACCAAACATTTCACTTAATGGTACTTCACCATTGATACGAACACCTGTTGGTGTTGCATCTTGTGATTTGATCATGCCACGACGACGGTTAAGATCACCGATAACATCACCAACGTGATCTTCAGGTGTAAATACATCCACCTTCATGATCGGTTCCATTAATTGTGGACCCGCTTTTGGCATTGATTGACGGTAAGCAGCTGTTGCAGCTAATTCAAATGCAACGGCTGATGAATCCACGGCATGGAAAGAACCGTCAAATAATGTCACTTTAAAGTCTAAACATGGGAAACCCGCTAATACACCACGGCCCATCATTTTCTTAAAGCCAGCTTCAACAGCAGACCAGAATTCACGAGGTACTGAACCACCGGTTACAGTAGATTCAAACTCAAAACCAGTACCAGGCTCACCTGGTTCGATAATGTATTCAATCTTACCGAACTGACCAGAACCACCTGATTGTTTCTTATGGGTATAACTATCTTCAATTTTTTTAGTGATTGTTTCACGGTAAGCCACTTGAGGTGCACCTACTGTTACTTCAACACCATGAGTTCGTTTTAAGATATCAACTTTAATATCTAAATGTAACTCCCCCATACCTTTGATAATTGTTTCGCCACTTTCTTGATCGGTTTCAACACGGAAAGAAGGATCTTCTTTAATCATTTTACCGATTGCAATACCCATTTTTTCAGTACTTGCTTTATCAATAGGTGAAATAGCAATTGAGATAACTGGATCTGGGAATACCATTGGCTCTAATGTTGTTGGGTGTTTAGGATCACATAATGTGTGACCTGTTTGCACATCTTTCATACCTACAATGGCAATGATATCACCCGCTTGTGCAGAGCTTAATTCATTACGATCATCAGCATGCATTTCTACCATGCGGCCAACTCGTTCTGTTTTACCTGTGAATGAGTTAAGAACCGTATCACCTTTATTCAACGTACCAGAATAAATACGAATAAAGGTTAAGGCACCAAAACGGTCATCCATAATTTTGAATGCTAAGGCACGAAGTGGTCCATCTATTGTAACAATCGCGTGTTCGCCTGTTTCATTACCTTCTTCGTCAACTTCTGGTTGAGGTTTAACCTCTGTTGGGCTTGGCAAGTAATCAACAACAGCATCCAAAATCATTTGAACACCTTTATCTTTAAAGGCACTACCACAGTATGTTGGGAAGACGTCCATTGTTAATGTACCTTGACGGATACATTTTTTAAGATCGTCAATTGAAGGCTCTTCACCTTCAAGATATTTTTCCATTAAGTCATCGTCTTGCTCAAGTGCAGTTTCGACTAACATTTCACGGTATTCTTCGATTTGATCAGCCATCTCTGCAGGTGGCTCTTCAATACGAAAATCCATCGTATTCTCTTCGTTATCCCATACCCATGCTTTACGTGTTAATAGATCAACACAGCCGATAAAGTCATCTTCAATACCGATTGGCAGAACCATAACTAGAGGGTTGGCACCCAATACATCTTTAACTTGCTTAACAACACGGAAAAAATCTGCACCGATACGATCTAGTTTGTTAACAAAGATAATACGAGATACTTCAGATTCATTCGCATAGCGCCAGTTTGTTTCTGATTGCGGTTCAACACCACCCGATCCACAGAAAACACCCACACCACCATCTAATACTTTAAGAGAACGGTAAACTTCAATTGTGAAATCTACGTGACCAGGAGTATCGATAACGTTTAAACGATGACCGTCCCATTCACAGGTAGTCGCCGCAGATTGGATAGTAATTCCACGTTCAGCTTCCTGATCCATGAAATCCATTGTTGATTCGCCATCATGAACTTCACCGATTTTATGAATTTTACCGGTTAGTTTCAATATACGCTCTGTTGTGGTGGTTTTACCCGCATCTACATGCGCGAAGATACCAATATTTCTATACTTGGATAAGTCAGCTGCCATTGTTCCGTCTCTAATTAGTAAAGGAGTGTTATAAAAACACGAAAATAAACCGGAGTATTTTAAACTAATTTAGGCTTTGATGCACATTAAAGACCATTTAAAAATACGTATTCAATGGTTTTGGGCTTTTAGGCTAGTTAATTATTTAAATGCTCTGTCTTTGAAAATGAAAGTGCGGGAGTTTTAATCAATTTTCTTTATGAATCTTAACTATTTACACGCCTTTTTTACGCATTGGCAGCCACTGATAACGATAAATAACACCAGGAACTGACAGCACTAAGAACATACAAAAGGTGGTTACAAAAAATTCCCATTGTTGTGGAAACACATCGCCGGAGAATTTAGTTTCAGCTGCAATTGCAATTAAAAGGCTGGCAAAATAAAAGACTATTAATTCGATTAACCTCACTAAGATAGACTTGCCAGCCTGTAATGGATAGACAAGGAATACCCGCTCGGTTAACCACGGTAAATTAGCGATAAGAAGAAATACAAGAATAAGTGTTACTGGAGACATTAACCGTCCTACTTAAGAAAAAACAGAAGCACAAAGTGCTAGTAACGAACCAGGAAACAAGCCTAAACCAAAGACAGCCAAGGCATTAACACTGATCATCGCTCGCATATCTGCCGGTGCTTCTAATTTTTCATTCTGATCGGGTTTATCAAAATACATCACTTTGATAATACGTAAATAATAGAATGCACCGATAACCGACATCAATACAGCAACAATAGCGACTGATATTAAGTTAATATCCACCACGGCTTTAATAACGGTTAATTTAGCGTAGAAGCCAACTAATGGTGGAATACCTGCCATTGAGAACATCAAAATCAACATCATTAGAGCAAACCAAGGGTTACGTTGGCTCAAGCCTCTATAATCTTCAACATTATCTGCCTCAAATCCTTGGCGACTCATTAAGATAATCATACCAAAAGCACCTAAGCTCATTAAAGCATAGACCAAAGCATAAAACATTGATGCGGCATAACCTGCTTGGGTTCCAGATAAAACACCCAATAAAATAAAGCCCACATGGGAAATAGTTGAATAGGCTAACATCCGTTTTAAATTTGTTTGGGCAATGGCCACCACATTACCAATGATCATCGACATCACCGATAACATCACCAACATACCATGCCAATATTGTTGAACATCACCTAAGCCATCAACTAACAAGCGTATCGCCATTGCAAAAGCAGCAATTTTTGGCGTGGTTGCAATAAATAAAGTAACCGCCGTCGGTGCACCATGATACACATCGGGCAACCACATATGGAATGGCACGGCACCCAGTTTAAAGCCGATACCAATCACCAAGAAGACCAGACCAAAGCTCAATACCGTATCATTTAAGCCACCTGCTTGAATGGTCTCACTAATAGTCGCAATAGATAAACTACCGGTTACACCATAAATTATCGACATACCGTAAAGCAACATACCCGAGGCAATTGCTCCAAGAATAAAGTATTTCATTGCTGCTTCAGTACAAGCAGCAGAATCACGATGACTTGCCACCATGGCGTATAGACACAATGACATCAACTCAAGACCTAGATAAATAGTGATGAAGTTAGCCGCCGACACCATGATCATCATGCCTAACGTTGAGAAGATGGCAAGCACATAATATTCGCCCTTGAATAAATCTCGTGCTTTCAAATAACTGGTTGAGTAGAGCAATACGGCAATATTAATAAGGCATATAGCGAGTTTAAGTACATCACTAAAGCTATCTTTAATATAGCTACCATCAAAAGTGAAACCGCCGCCATCACCCATCGACTGATAAATAAGCACCGCTGTAATTGCCAATGTTAATTGGCTTAGGCCGTAAACAACTTGCGTTCCTTTCTTACCTAAAAATGCCACCACAAGCAAAATGATACATGCCATGGTCAGCATAAACATTTCAGGTAATGCCAAAGACATATTGGCTACTTCAAAATTTATCTTATTTGTCATAGTTTAGACTGCGAAACTTGAGTTAATAAATGTTCAACTGAAGCATGCATCACTTCAGTTAACGGTGCTGGCCATAGACCAATTAATAATACAATCACTGCTAATGATGCCAACATCCAAAATTCACGACGGTTTATATCTGTTAATTGTGCCACATTCTCATTGGCGACCTCACCAAACATCACTCGTTTCAACATCCATAAGGTATAAGCCGCCCCTAAAATCAAGGTAGTTGCGGCGAAGAATGCATACCAAAAGTTTGCTTGGAATGCGGCTAAAATAACCATAAATTCACCAACAAAACCTGATGTACCCGGCAGACCTGCATTCGCCATCGCAAAGAACACCGCAAAGCCACCGAAGATCGGCATTTTATTAATAACACCGCCATAGGCACTTATTTCACGGGTATGCATCCGATCATATAACACACCGACCGATAAGAACATTGCCGCGGCAATAAAGCCATGTGAAATCATTTGCACCATGGCACCTTCTATCGCTAATACTGCCCCACTTCCTGTGGCTGAATTAGCAAAGATTCTAAAGACAATAAACAAACCTAAGGTTACAAATCCCATATGAGCAATACTGGAATAAGCAATTAACTTTTTCAAATCTGATTGTGCCAAGGCAACAAAGCCAATATAAACTACCGCGGTTAATGATAAGCCAATCACCAACCAATCAAGTGCCATGCTAGCATCAGGGGTAATCGGTAAAGCAAAGCGTATTAAACCATAACCACCGATTTTCAATGTGATAGCCGCTAATATTACTGAACCACCGGTCGGGGCTTCCACATGGGCATCAGGCAACCAAGTATGCACCGGCCACATTGGCACTTTAACGGCAAAGGCAATTAAAAATGCCAGGAATAAGTAGATTTGTTCCTGCATGGATAGACTAACATCATGGAAATCTAAGATCGAAAAACTGCCTGAAACATGATGTAAATAAAGCAGGGCTAATAACAAAAACACCGAGCCAAACAAGGTGTATAAAAAGAATTTAATCGTGGCATAAACCCGATTAGGTCCACCCCATATTCCGATCACCAAGAATAATGGGATCAACATGGCTTCAAAGAACACATAGAACAAAATCGCATCTAATGCAGCAAACACCGCAATCATTAGACCTGACATAATAAGGAATGCCGCCATATATTGACTAACACGATGCTGAATCACTTCCCATCCAGCCACCACCACAATCACCGTGGAAAAGGCAGTCAATATAATCAATGGCATCGAAAATCCATCGATCCCTAAGGCATAATTAATATTGAAGGTGGCAATCCACGAAGCCTGTTCAGCAAACTGCATCTGGTGTGTTGTGTTATCAAAGCCGATATATAAACCGATTGATAGCAATAATGTTATTACTGAAATCAATAGTGATAAGGGGCGAGTTCTAGCGTTATCACCATTTAGAATAACGGCAATACCACCTAAAATAGGAAACCAAATTAGTAGGCTCAATAAGGGAAGATTAGTAAACATAATATTAAACTACAAAATAAGTAAGTAAGACGTACAAGCCAACAATCATGGCAAACGCATAGTGATATAAATAGCCCGATTGCATCTGACGCACTAATTTCGAGATTGCACCCACCGTTTTCGCTGTGCCATTAACCACTGCACCATCAATTATCTTCTGATCGCCGACTTTCCATAGTAGTTGGCCTATCATACGTGAGCCACCGGCAAACACGATTTGATTAAAGCTATCAAAGCCATATTTATTTTCCAAAATACGATGTAACCATTGGAATCGTTGCTGAATCTTAGCGGGCAAATCAACGCGCACCATATAGAGGTAATACGCAGTCGCAATACCTGCCATTGCTAGCAAGAACGGCAATTGACTCATACCATGAAGTACGAAAGAAAATGCACCATGAAATTCTTCACCCACATGTTTTAGCACATCATGTTCTGGCAAGACGAAGATAGCGCTGCCGAAGAAATCCCCAAACACCATGTCGCCAATTAAATAGCCCGCTATGACAGAAGGTATCGCTAATAAAATGAGTGGAACAGTCACTGTTGCCGGTGACTCATGTGGTAAGTGGCCATTCTGTGTATCAAAACGTTCTTTGCCATGGAAGACTAAGAAGAATAGTCTAAAGCTATATAAAGCGGTGATAAATACGCCTGCTAACACAGCAAAATAGGCAAACCCGCTGCCTGCAATCTGTGACGCATGAACGGCTTCAATAATTGAATCTTTGGAGAAGAATCCTGCCAATCCCGGAAAACCAATCAAGGCTAATGAACCAATCAATGCTGTCCAATACGTGATGGGCATATATTTCTTCAAGCCACCCATTTTACGAATATCTTGCTGATGATGCATTGCCATAATCACCGAACCAGCACCTAAGAATAATAAGGCTTTGAAAAATGCATGAGTCATTAAATGGAACACGCCAGACGCATAGGCTGAAGCACCCAAAGCCACCGTCATATAACCTAATTGAGACAAGGTTGAATAAGCGATTACCCGCTTAATATCATTTTGAATAAGGCCTAAAAACCCCATAAATAAGGCAGTAATAGCACCAATCACTAATACAAATGATAAGGCTGTTTCGGAGAACTCAAATAACGGCGACATACGTGTCACCATAAAGATACCTGCTGTCACCATTGTAGCAGCATGAATCAAGGCTGAAATAGGGGTTGGGCCTTCCATTGAATCAGGCAACCAGACATGAAGCGGCACTTGAGCAGATTTACCCAT
Organism: Piscirickettsiaceae bacterium; assembly: GCA_013215825.1. GTDB lineage: Bacteria > Pseudomonadota > Gammaproteobacteria > Nitrosococcales > Methylophagaceae. Next base: position 176,461 of record JABSQN010000004.1, read on the forward strand.
TGCACCGATAAATAATAAGATACAAATAATCGTCATCACCGACCAATCATGGCCTGCAAATAATTGCGTTGTTTGTTCTGCAATGGCAGGTGCTTGTGCAAACACAGTGACATAATCCAAACTACCGGCATACATCAATACACCCGCGATCCCTAATAAGAAGCCAAAATCACCAACACGATTGACTAAGAAGGCTTTTAAATTGGCATAAATCGCCGTTGGTTTTTTATACCAAAAACCAATCAGTAAATAAGACACTAGCCCCACCGCTTCCCAACCGAAAAACAACTGCATAAAGTTGTTCGCCATCACTAACATCAACATGGAAAAGGTAAACAAGGAAATATAACTAAAGAAACGGGTATAACCGTCATCATCACGCATATAAGCAATGGTATAAACATGAACCATCAACGAAACAAAAGTCACCACCACCATCATCATTGCCGTTAAAGCATCAACCATAAAGCCCACTTCTAGGCTCAACGTTCCGGCTTGCAACCATTGATAGACTTGCTGATTATAGGATTCACCATCAACGACAACGAGCTTTAATACCCACACGGATAAAGCAAAGGCTGTTGCAACACCGGCAACTGCTGCTCGATGTGACCAAGTATTTCCGATCTTATTACCAAAAAAACCGGCAATAATGCTGCCGACTAAGGGGGCAAGAGCCAGGGTGAGTAATAACGTTTGATTCATCATCTACCCTTTTAAACTGTTCAAATCAGCCACATTAATTGTGTGTCGATTGCGAAATAACACCACTAATATTGCCAAGCCAATTGCAGCTTCTGCTGCGGCTACCGTTAAGATAAAGAACACAAAAACTTGCCCTGCCATATCACCAGAAAAGTGTGAAAAAGCAACAAAATTCAGGTTAACTGCTAATAACATCAACTCAACACACATTAATAAAATAATGATGTTTTTACGATTAATGAAAATACCAGCCACTGACAAGCTAAATAATAATGCACCAAGAATTAAACAATCAGATAATGCAATCATGATGTCGCCTCCTGATCGTCGGTCGGTCGCTTAACCGCATCCATTTTAATAATTCTAAGTCTATCTTTTGCTTGCACTTTAATTTGCTTATCAACATCTTGAAACTTACTTTTTTTCTCACGTAATGTCAGTGTAATTGCCGCCACAATTGCCACTGTTAGGATTACCGATGCAATCTCAAAAGGATACACATAAACGGTATAGAGCAATAAACCAAGCTCTTTCGTGTTGCTGTAACCATCAGGATGCGGTAGTGGTGGTGGCACAATATCTAAACCAAAATGTGATGCACCCAACACAGCAATCATTTCTATTGTAATTAGTGTCGCCACTAAAATACCTAATGGTAAATATTTAGTGAATCCTTCTTGTAATGGTGCCAAATCAATATCCAGCATCATCACCACAAATAAGAACAACACCATCACCGCGCCGACGTACACTAAAACCAATGTTAAAGCCAAAAACTCTGCTTCTAAAATCATCCAAACACCGGCGCTAGTAAAAAATGCCAAAATTAAGAACAAGGCTGCGCGTACTGGATTACGTACTGTCACCACCATAGTGGCGGCAAACAATAAAATAGCCGAAAAAACATAAAAGATGGTTTGTTCCATTAGCGAGTCTCCCTCATTATCTATATCTCGCATCAACAGCACGATCAGCCGCTATTTGAGTTTCATGTTCATCGCCAATCGCTAACAACTTCTCTTTCGTCATAATACTGTCTTCACGATTCTCAAAGTGATATTCAAACACCCTCGTTTCCACGATAGAATCTACCGGACATGATTCCTCACACAACCCACAAAAAATACATTTAAACAAATCAATTTCATAAAGTGTTGTACGCCGAGTTCCATCTTCACGAGGCTCAGTATCAATAGTGATCGCTAAGGCAGGACAAGTTGCTTCACATAATTTGCAACCAATACAGCGTTCCTCACCATTTGGATAACGACGTAAGGCATGTAAACCTCTAAATCGTGGGGATTGAGGTGTTTTTTCTTCGGGATACTGCACGGTGATCTTTTTAGCAAACAGATACCGTCCAGTTAATTTCAAGCCTAATAGCAGCTCCCATAATAAGAAGCTTTTGAAAAAATGCTTTATTGATGCCTTCATGACAAGCCCTCCGTAAACCAAGGACCAATATCAAATACTTGTGCTGTTGCCACCACCATTAGCCAGACTAATGTGACAGGAATAAACACTTTCCAGCCCAAACGCATGATTTGATCATAACGATAGCGCGGGAAAGTCGCCCTAAACCATAAATAAAGGAATAAGAAAATACAGGTTTTCATTAACAACCAAACAATGCCTGGCACCCATGAAAATAAACTTTCTAAACCAGGGATGCCTTGGAATGGTGATAACCACCCCCCCATAAACATCACTGCCGCCAGCATTGAAATCAAAATCATATCGGCATATTCAGCCAAGAAAAATACGGCAAAGGCCATTCCTGAATATTCAACATGGAAACCTGCAACAATTTCAGATTCACCTTCCGACACATCAAAAGGCGCTCGATTTGTTTCAGCTACACCCGAAATAAAATACACCACAAATAAGGGGAATAGAGGCAACCAGAACCAACTAAAAATACCACCCTGCTGTGCCAGTACAATTTCACCTAAATTCAAACTGCCCGCCGCAATTAATACACCCACCAAAGCAAAACCCATGGCAATTTCATACGACACAACTTGTGCAGCAGAACGTAATGCACCTAAAAAAGCATAACGAGAATTAGATGCCCAACCGGCAATAACAATACCGTATACCCCCATTGAGGTAATGGCTAATATATAAAGTAATCCAGCATCAATATCTGCCAAAATCATAGTCGCATCAAAAGGCATCACTGCCCATGCAGCCAAGGCAGGACCAATCGCTAATACCGGTGCTATTAAGAATAAATATAAGTTAGATTTAGCCGGGAAGATAACTTCTTTTAAAGCTAACTTTAAACCATCAGCAATCGGTTGTAATAAGCCCAAAGGACCAACACGATTGGGACCAATTCGTACTTGGATAAAGCCGATGATCTTACGCTCAGCATAAGTTAGATACGCAACGCCGATCATTAATGGCATAATGATCGCCATAATTTTTAGTGCTGTATATAAGACAGTCTCCGCCATTACCCACTCAATTAGCAGTGTGGCATTGGCAATAACCCAATCAATCATTGTTTGCCTCCTGCACGCTGACATTAGCAAAGCCAGCACCTAATTGTGATGTTGCAGTCACACCGGCGGCAACATAAATACAGCCATCGGCAATGTTATTATCAATTTCAAATGGCATTTCTATTGAATTGTCACCCAGCGTAATTACAATAAATTCGGCTTGGGTTACATCGTGTTTTTCTGCTTCATTGCTATTCATTCGAGCATACTTCGCACGCTGATTCTCAACTGTTCGCTGTAAAGCTTCACTACGTCGAGTAACGGCATCACACTGATAAGCGGGTACTTCTGAAATCAACATCAAATCACTATTTGACTCTAAGTTTTCTGGAATAAAGTTTGTTTTTTCATTTGAGGATGCTAGGTTTATTTGATCTTGCACTTCATCACGAACATCCTGCGAGGACACATAATCAAAGTTAGTTAATTTGGCAACATTGGCTAATACACGCAATACCTTCCAGCCGGGTCTTGAATCGCCTTTCGCGGCAACAGCGCCATTAAAACTCTGCCATTGACCATCAATTCCGACAAACGTACCTGATGTTTCAGCAAAGCTGGCAATAGGTAAAATAACATCACTATAAGCCAATATTTTATCGGTCACATAACTATTCATCGAAACAACAAAACTCGCCTGTTGCAATGAAGCCATTGCTTGCACAGGATCGGCACAATCTAATTCAGGTTCAACACCCATTAAGATATAAGATCGTAAACTTTGTTGCCAAACTTGCTGCGCATCGAGTCCTGTAGATTTTTCTTTTTGATGTGCCACCGCTTGATTTGGCATTGCACCAGCAATTTCTGATGCATTTGAATTAGCTGTTGCCAGCACTATCATGGTGCTATTGGTTAATTCTGCAATAAAATGGGTTAATGCCTTAATCTTACTTGCTTGCGGATGATTCTTTGCTAATGCACCCAGGAATAAGGTTGATTTTTTGCTATTTGAAATTCGCATAGCAATGTTTTGTTCTTGTGCACTGGGTACCACATTAACTAATAAATCTAGCCATGATTCATCATGATTGCTCGCTAATGCCATCAAGGCTTTTGCAATACCAGATAAGACCGATAACATGCCTTTTTCATCAACAACAACCGAGTTTGCAACCGGTACTAATAAATCAGATTCAAAGAAATTAATATCCGTGATCGGCGTGCCTAGTAAGCCTGCTTGCCGAATACGGTGAGCAATAATAGGCTGTTCTGCACGAATATTACAGCCTACCAAAATAATATCGTAACTGCTTTCAATATCTGCCAAACACCAGTCTTCAGAGCTATAATCAGATTCTTGATCTGCAAAATCTTGCTGACGTAAACGGTGATCAATATTGTTAGAACCTAATCCACGCAATAGTTTTTGGAATAAATAAGATTCTTCAAGTGTTGATGTCGGTGAGATTAGGCCTGCAATTTGATCAGCACCATGTTTAGTCTTAATGACTTTTAAGCCATCAATCGCTGTTTGTAATGCTGTTTCCCAATCTGTTATTTGCCATTCACCATTTCGTTTAATCATTGGCGTTAATGCACGCTGTTCATGATCCAAACCTAAATAACTAAAACGGTCACGATCAGATAACCACGTTTCATTTAAATGTTCATTATCTCTAGGGACAACTCGCATCACGTCATTTCGACGCGTATGAAACTCAATATTGGAACCCACTGCATCATGTGGTGCAATAGATGGATGCGCCGTTAATTCCCATGCTCGAGCACGATAACGGAAAGGTTTAGATGTTAATGCGCCAACCGGGCAAAGGTCGATTATATTACCTGATAATTCAGAAACAAGGCTTTTTTCGATATACGTACCAATTTCCATATGCTCACCACGACCGGTAGAGCCAAGTTCTTTGATACCCGCAATCTCTTCACCAAAACGTACACAGCGTGTGCAGTGAATGCAGCGCGTCATATCCATATGAATTAAAGAGCCTACTTCTTTATCTTTTACTACGCGCTTGCCTTCGCTAAATCGACCAACACCGCCACCGTAACCGACCGCCAGATCTTGCAATTCACACTCACCACCTTGATCACAAATTGGACAATCAAGCGGGTGATTAATCAGCAAAAACTCCATCACACCACGTTGAGCATCTTTGGCTACTTTTGAGTGGGTGAATATTTTCATGCCTTCAGTAACAGGTGTGGCACAGGCAGGTAAAGCTTTGCGAGATTGAGCGACCTCAATCAAACACATACGGCAATTTGCCGCGATTGATAATTTTTTATGGTAGCAAAAACGAGGAATGTCAATGCCAGCCTCATCCGCCGCCTGAATAATCATTTTTGCTGAATCCACTCTTAGTGGAATGCCGTCGATTTCTATATTAACCATTAGTTTTTCACCTGACAGCATTTATGATCAATATGATATTGAAATTCATCTCGGAAATGTTTGATAAAACTCATTACCGGTGCGGCCGCCGCATCACCTAATGCACAAATCGTATTACCATTAATATTCTTCGCCACATCAAGCAAACGGTCTAAATCTTCTTGTGTTCCTTCACCGTGTTCAATTCGTTTTACCACGCGATACAACCAACCTGTTCCCTCTCGGCATGGCGTACATTGACCACAAGATTCTTCATAATAAAACTCAGCAATACGTTCTAGCGCTTTTACCATACAGATGGTTTCATCCATGACAATCACAGAGCCGGCACCTAACATTGATCCTGCATGGCTAATGCCATCGTAACTCATCGGCACGTCCATCATGGCTTCACCGGGAATAACAGGAGTCGAACTACCACCTGGAATGACTGCTTTAATTTTATTACCATTGCGAATACCTCCAGCAAGCTCTAATAGCTCTGAAAATGGTGTTCCCATTGGCACTTCATAATTACCCGGCTTATTGACATGTCCAGAGACACTAAAAATCTTACTGCCACCATTATTAGGTGTGCCCATTTCATGGAACCAGTCGCCACCTTTTTGCAAAATAACAGGCACTGATGCCAATGTTTCCGTATTGTTAACCGTAGTTGGACGACCATAAAGCCCATAACCTGCTGGAAATGGCGGCTTATAACGTGGTTGACCTTTTTTGCCTTCAATAGATTCTAATAATGCTGTCTCTTCACCACAAATATAGGCACCTGCACCAGGTTGCGTATAAAGCTCAAAGCTAAATTTAGAACCTAAAATATTTTCACCTAGATAGCCCGCTTCTTTTGCTTCTTGAACAGCCGCTTCAAAACGTTCAAATGGTTCAACGAATTCACCGCGAATATAGTTGTAGCCTGTTTGCGCGCCGATGGTATAACCAGCAATAATCATCCCTTCAATAACTTGATGCGGATTGAATCGCAAGATATCGCGATCTTTACATGTACCCGGCTCGCCTTCATCTGAATTACAAACAATGTATTTCGCACCTGGTAATCGACGCGGCATAAAGCTCCATTTCAATCCGGTGGGGAAACCAGCACCACCACGACCTCGCAATGCCGAGTCTTTTAGCTGATCAATAATATCTTCTGGGCGTGTTTTTTCTTTTAATATTTTTTCTAAGACTTCATAGCCACCGACACTGCGATAGGACTCCATTGTCCACGGCTGATCAAGGTGACGAGTACGGAAACAAACCTGATCTAATTTCATGATTTGATCCCATCTAATATTTTATCGATTTTATCTGTTGTCAAATGTTCATGATAATCACGATCAAGTTGCAGCATCGGTGCACCACAACATGCCCCCAAACATTCAACTTCTTTTAAGGTATATTGTCCATCTTCTGTTGTTTCACCGAAACCGACACCCAAACGTTTTTTAAGGTGTTGCACTATTTCTTCTGAGCCATTTAACATGCAGGAGATATTAGTACAGACATTAATCTTATGTCGTCCAACGGGTTTTAGATCATACATAGAATAGAATGTGGCAACTTCATAAACGCTGATCGCAGGCATCGATAAATACACAGCGAGTGCATCCATAATATCTTTTGATAGCCAGCCACCATTTTCATCTTGTAAAAGGTGTAGTCCAGGAATCACTGCAGATTGACTTTGACCTGATGGATATTTGGCAATCCAATCATCTAATTGCTGACGAAGATCTGCGTTAAACAATTCAGTTTTAGCACCCGTTAATTGCAATTCATTCATCGGTCAATCTCACCAAATACAATATCCATCGTACCAATAATCGCCACCACATCTGCCAACATATGATCTTTCACCATTTCATTCATTGCCGCTAAATGAGCAAAACCTGGCGCACGAATTTTAAGGCGATAAGGTTTATTGGCTCCATCTGAAATCATATAAATCCCGAACTCACCTTTTGGATGCTCAATACCCGTATAAATCTCACCTTCTGGCACACAATAACCTTCAGTAAACAATTTAAAGTGATGTACCAAAGCTTCCATATTGTCTTTCATATCACTACGTTTTGGCGGAGCGACTTTGACATCATCCGTTATCACCGAACCGGGATTAGTACGCAACCAATCAATACACTGTTTAACAATTCGATTGGACTGACGCATTTCTTCAACACGTACCAAATAACGGTCATAACAATCGCCTTCAACACCAATAGGAATATCAAAATCCATTCGGTCATAGACTTCATAAGGTTGTTTTTTACGCAAATCCCATGCGATACCAGAACCGCGTAACATTGGCCCTGTAAAGCCAAGTTGCAATGCACGTTCAGGCGAAACAACACCAATGCCAACCGTACGTTGTTTCCAGATTCGATTGTCGGTTAATAATGTTTCATATTCATCAACACAGGTCGGAAAGCGGTTGGTAAAGTCTTCCAAAAAGTCGAGCAAACTACCTTCACGATTGCTATTTTGTTTTTTAACTTCTTTTTCACTGTGCCATTTTGACGCTTTGTACTGCGGCATCGTATCTGGCAAATCACGGTAGACACCGCCGGGGCGATAATAACTGGCATGCATACGTGCGCCAGAAACGGCTTCGTAAGCATCCATCAAATCTTCACGTTCACGGAAGCAATATAAGAACATGGTCATCGCGCCGATATCTAAGCCATGCGTTCCCAACCACATTAAATGATTCAGAATACGCGTAATCTCATCAAACATAACTCGAATATACTGTGCCCGTTCAGGCACTTGCACGCCGATCATTTTTTCAATCGCCATCACATACGCATGCTCATTACACAGCATAGAAACGTAATCGAGCCGATCCATATAGCCAATATTTTGATTATATGGCTTAGTTTCAGCGAGCTTTTCCGTGCCACGATGTAGCAATCCCACATGAGGATCTGCACGACGAATCACTTCACCATCCATTTCAAGGATAAGACGTAATACACCATGTGCCGCAGGATGTTGTGGTCCAAAGTTTAATGTGTAATTTTTTATTTCAGCCATTATTCGTCACCGCTATAACGATTATCATCACGAATAACGCGAGGAACTAAGGTTCGGTCTTCAATACTTACAGGTTCGTAAACCACCCGTTTCTTTTCGGGGTCATAACGCATTTCAACATTACCGATAAGAGGGAAATCTTTACGGAACGGATGACCGACAAAGCCATAATCAGTCAAAATTCGACGTAAATCTTGGTGTCCACTAAATAAAATCCCAAACAAATCAAATGCTTCACGCTCAAACCAATCAGCAGAAGTCCAAATTGACGTTACGCTATCGATAATGGGTGAATCGGCATCTAATCTGACTTTTATTCTTAGGCGTTGATTATGTTCGATAGATAAAAGGTGATAAACAACGGCAAAGCGGAAACCTTCTGATACTGGTTCCATATTGCCGACACCATCTACAGCACGACTAAAGCCACGATCAGATGCACTTTTAGTTTCCCACGTGCTGCCACCATATTCTGAATAATCAACACCACACACATCAATTAATTGTTCAAATCCAAACTGATCGCGTAACGCTGTACATACAGATAAGATACTATCTGCTGGAACATGAATAGTAACTTCATCTAAATGTAATTCACAATCAAGTAATGAATCAGAAAAAGCCTTTTCTAATTTGATTTTCAATGCTTTCGTCATTACGTTTTTTGCGTCCTCGCAATGGTATTCGTACGACGAATTTTTTTCTGTAATTGAATAATTCCGTATAACAATGCTTCTGCGGTTGGCGGGCAACCCGGCACGTATATATCAACGGGGACAATACGATCACAACCACGTACAACGGCATAGGAGTAGTGATAATAACCACCACCATTCGCACATGATCCCATTGAAATCACCCAACGTGGTTCTGACATTTGGTCATAGACTTTGCGTAATGCCGGTGCCATTTTATTCACTAATGTTCCCGCCACAATCATTACATCTGATTGACGGGGGCTACCGCGAAATACGATACCAAAGCGATCTAAATCATAACGTGATGCACCCGCGTGCATCATTTCAACGGCACAACATGCCAAGCCAAAAGTCATTGGCCATAATGAGCCTGTTCGTGCCCAGTTGATTAATTTATCTGCCGAGGTGGTAACAATTCCTTGCTCTAGAACACCTTCTATTCCCATTCCAGTGCTCCTTTTTTCCACTCATAAATAAAGCCGACAACAAGAATCGCTAAAAACAAGAACATTGCCAATAAACCGAAGACGCCGATATCATCAAGCACAACGGCCCAAGGGAATAAAAAGGCGATTTCTAAATCGAAGATAATAAAGAGGATTGCAACAAGATAAAAACGCACATCAAACTTCATATGTGCATCTTCAAAAGGTTCAAAGCCACATTCATAAACAGAACGTTTTTCATCGTCTGGACGACGAGGGCCGAGAATTAATCCAGTCACCAATGGCATAATACCAAAGCTGATTCCGATTAATATAAATAATAAAATGGGGAGATAATTCTCCAACATAATGTGGTTATTCTTTTATTTTTGGGTCAATTTCTAATGATACTCTTCCGTATCATTCATCACTATCAATCATCCCCAAACACAAGACGATTGCACAAGCCTTAATAGTACACATTATGACGTATAAAGAGAAGGTGTATTTTCGCTTTTTTGGTATTATTTTTCCAAAAAAGTAATAATAAATCGCAATATCTAATAGTCCTACATTCCAACTCTTAAATCTGCCTTAATTTAACTCCCTGTGCAATCACCTTATTTATATGCAAGCTCTAAACGTCCCCTTAATCTAATGATGGTAGACAATTAATCATCCTTAAACTCTTTCCTTTTCAGCATAGGAATAATCGCTGGCGCTTGTACAAATAGAGTAAATAACACGACACCGAAGGCAATAGATTGTACTGTCCACCAATATTCAAGTTCTATCGGCAATGCTAAAGCCAGCGCTAGGGTAACCGCACCTCGCAGCCCCCCTACAAACATCAATCTTTGGTATTTCAGTGGAATTTTTTCAACACTAGGCAATAGTGATATCAACGGCGCTCCGCCAAATATACCTACAGCTCGGGCAATAACTATCGCGCCAATACCAATTAGCATCGCTAACCAATTATCGGTGAACATGCCGACAGTCACTGTAACGCCCATTAACAAGAACATTAATGCTTCAACGACATAGACGTTAAAGCTCCAGAAATCATCAACAAAATGCTGTTTTTTATGATCCTGAAAATCATGATGAATCACTCGTCCTAATATTATTCCTGTTATTAAAACAGACATTACACCAGAGACATGTAACACCTGCTCTGCCACAAGATACGACACATAAGCGGCGATTAATGTAACAATTGCTTGTTGAATATGATCTTGTAATAATCGTGATAAAAACAGAAAACCTAGACCTATAAACAAGCCAATAATGGCGCCACCAAAGAAGATAATTAAAAACCGCGTACTGGCATCAAATATAGAAATATCTTCCATTGGGTGCTGGGCTATATAAAGGAAAATACTAAAGGTTACGATGGCCGTTGCATCATTAAATAATGCTTCACCATCAAGCAATAAACAAAGTCGCTCTGACACGCCTGCTTTACGCATGATCTCCAATATTGCTACTGGATCAGTTGCCGCCAACAATGCGCCTGTTAATAGCGCGGCCACCCAAGGGAAGCCTTCTGGATGCCCAATACCATAGTAGATCATTGCGGCTGCAATAAATGTTGATAACAGCATTATGGGAATTGCAAAGAATAGGATAACAACTAAATTTTTAGCTAATTTTTCAGCATCCATTTTAAATGCAGATTCAAAAATTAATATCGGCAAAAACACATACAGTATCAAATCGTGAAAAGAGTCATAACGCACCCCCGTATCAATATTGAAACTGACTAATATTTCACTACCTACAAAGCCTGTAATAACTAATAATCCCGCAAAAGGAATATGATATTTTTCTGCTATTGGCTTAATTAATAGCGCTAATAGCAACATCAATGCTAACAGCATTAACCCCGTACTGATCGCCATGTTCTATTCCTCTTCCTCTTCCTCTTCTACTTCAGGAAATATCTCTAACATACACATACTTGTACCATTGCCTTGCACAATACGAGCATGAGTACGATTTAATGCACGTAGATTTTTCACGCCACAAGAATGGGCAATCATGCCTACTTCTTTCACCATATTATCAATGTAGTTCGCTACCCGTATTGATTTCGACTGAGGATTAAGTCCTCGTTGGAACTTAGGATCATGGGTTGTAATACCTGTCGGACAGGTATTTTTATTACATTGTAATGCTTGAATACAGCCCAATGAAAACATAAAGCCTCGCGCACTGACAACAAAGTCGGTGCCCACACACAAAGCCCATGCAACGGCCGCAGGTGTAATCAATTTTCCTGATGAAATTACTTTAATGCGATCTCTGAGACCATATTGTTTTAATTTATCCACCAGCAATGGCAAACTTTCACGAAGCGACATGCCCACCGAATCAATCAATGGCATCGGTGCAGCACCGGTTCCACCTTCAGCACCATCAATAGTAATAAAATCAGGGGCAGAATCTTTGCCGCGTTTTTTAATCACTTTTAACAAGGCATCAACCTGATTGGGTTCACCTACCACCATTTTAAAACCCGTTGGCTTACCCGTCACATCTCTGACTCTGTTAACCATATCAACTAAATCATCAAAACTTGCAATATCAACATGTCTATTCGGACTATAGGCATTTTTCCCTACTTCAATACCACGGATTTTAGCAATTTCTTCACTTACTTTTTCACCTGGTAACATACCGCCTTTACCCGGTTTAGCACCTTGACTCATTTTTATTTCAAACATTTTTACTTGAGGGTGTTCGGCAATTTCTCTCAGTTTATCATCGCTCAAATTACCGTCTAAATCACGTACACCATTTTTTGCAGTTCCGATTTGAAAAACAATATCGGCACCACCTTCTAAATGGTATGAAGACAAACCACCTTCTCCCGTATTCATCCACGCTCCTGCTATTTTTGCTCCAGCAGATAATGCGAGTACGGCAGGTTTAGATAACGCTCCATAGCTCATGCCTGAAATATTGAATATTGAATCTGTTATATATGGATGTTTACAATCGCTACCAATTGTTACTGCTCGTGGAGACACCGCATCCTGCCCCAATGTTGGGAAGGCACAATTCACAAATAAAACGCGACCAGCACCATTTATATTGTCGGTAGAACCAAAAGCAACCGTGCTGTCTACATTTTTAGCGGCGCGATATGCCCATGAACGTTGAGCGCGATTAAAGGGAAGTTCTTCGCGATCCATTGCAAAGAAATATTGGCGAAAAAACTCACCAATATGTTCAAATATATATCGAAAGCGTCCAATAACAGGGTAATTTCGTCGGATAGCTTGCTGAGTTTGAGTAACATCAGAAATATACGCCACAATCACCCATAAAATGAGTAGCCCCACTGCAAAAATGAATAGTGATGCAAATACCTCTAGCGTCAAAATCAAAAAATCCACAAATGTTGTTGATAATATATTCATTTTGGCTATCCCTATTTATTTCCAAAAAACTTATTATTACTAAACAAATTTAGATACTAAATATCAATTTCTTATGTTTATTTTAAAAATAATTGATAGGCTGGATTATCTGTTTCCTGCCAATATTGATATCCCAGCTCATTTAAAAACTGATGAAACTCATTTTGTTCACCATCAGCAACCTGAACACCCACCAATACACGACCATAAGCCGCGCCATGATTTCGATAATGAAATAAGCTAATATTCCAACGCTGCCCCATTCGCGTCAGAAAACGCAATAAAGCACCTGGACGTTCTGGAAATTCAAAACGATATAGTTTTTCATTCTCAATTTGTGGTGCATGACCGCCCACCATATAGCGAATATGAAGTTTAGCCATTTCATTATCACTAAAATCAACCCACTGATAGCCCGCCAGATCTAAACTATCAAATAATGCCTGACGCACTTTATCGCCGCCATCTAACTGCAAACCTACAAATACCTGCGCCTTATTATTATCGGCATAGCGATAATTAAACTCGGTAATACTCTGTTCTGATAATAACTGGCAAAACTGTTGAAAACTACCTGCTTCTTCATTAATTGTCGCGGCAAATAAAACTTCTCGACGCTCACCTAATTCAGCACGTTCGGCAACGTGACGCAGGCGATCGAAGTTGATATTAGCGCCGCTGTCAATAGCCACAAAATGCTGACCAACAACACCATTATTTGCGATATATTTCTTAGCACCAGCAACGGCTAATGCGCCAGATGGCTCAGCAATTGAACGTGTATCATCAAATATATCCATGATCGCGGCACAGATCTCATCACTGTCCACCAGCACAACTTCATCAACGGTTTCACGTGCAATACGAAAAGGTTCTTCACCGATCTGACGTACAGCCGTACCATCGGCAAACAAGCCTACTTGGTCTAATATCACACGTTCATTTGCGGCTAAGGCATGGTATAAACAAGCAGAATCATCGGCTTCAACACCAATGATCTTAACCTCTGGCGTTGTCGCCTTAATATAAGCGGCAATGCCCGCAATCAATCCACCGCCACCCACAGGAACAAAGATGGCATCAATCGGTTCTGGATGTTGTTGCACTATTTCTAGCGCAATCGTGCCCTGCCCGGCAATAACGTCGGGATCATCGTAGGGATGAATAAATACTCGCCCTTGCTCCTCGGCAATATCACGCGCATAACAATAGGCATCATCATAGCTATTGCCGTGTAATTTAATCTCTGCACCAAAATTTCTCACCGCATCCACTTTAATTTTAGGCGTAGTTTTGGGCATTACAATAAGTGCAGAAACACCCATTTTCTTCGCTGACAAAGCAACACCTTGTGCATGATTACCCGCCGATGCTGTGACAACGCCTTGTGCACGCTCAGCATCTGTCAATTGAGCCATGCGATTATAAGCACCACGTAGTTTGAAAGAAAAGACCGGCTGGAGATCTTCTCGCTTTAACCACACAGCATTATTTAAGCGTTGTGATAGCTTTGGCATTTTATCCAACGGGGTTTTAATTGCTACATCGTATACACGCGCATTAAGGATTTTGTCTACATATTCAGTCAGCATGGTCACACTATTTTATAAAAATCTAATTCAATGATAGTTACGTTACCATTACCCATCATTTATCGCTATACCCAATCCACTTAAAAGTACCGTTTAATTTAAAAAGTCGTCATCCTATCCATTAGGAATACATTGGGATACTCCGGCACTTGTAACGTTGATGACACGATGGACTTCCCAGATTTTGCTAGACAATTTAACCGTTACAATGCAATTTTAAACAGACGTGTTTATGAACGCCCCTTTTTAGTTCCTCATAAGGCTATTGAAATAAGTTTCCTGAATTTCTTAGGCTACTAAACATCATAATTTCCCTGTAATCATGACCTAGATCATAAACCAGTAGATGTCAAGGAAAATCCTTAGATGGAACAAGGAAATATCCCGACTAAAGGTGTGGTTTTAGGGCGTATTGTTGGTCTTGCTATTTTCAAATAGTAGTTCCACTTAGTATCTTTATTAATTTTTTTGGAGAGTAAAAATGAAAAATTGGATTGATCCAGAGTATTGCGATGTACGTTTAGGTTTTGAAGTTACAGCGTACGTTCACACTCGTTAAGTAAAAACTGAAAAAAAAGGGGGGGGCGAATGATTTTGCTTCCCCCTTATTAATTTACAACCTCATTAATACACAACCTCAAGGTTTGACATGGCTGAAACTATAACTGCCGATGATGTAGTAGAACTGTCATCAATGTATCTATTACGGTGGGAAGAACCACAGCAGGCACATATCCTTCTCTATCCAGAAGGCGTGGTAAAACTCAATGAAACTGGTGCTGAAATATTGAAACATTGTGATGGTAAGAGTACTGCTAAGCAGATTATCACTAAATTAAACGAATTATATACCACTGACGTAAGTGAAAGCGTCTACAAATTTTTGGAGGTGTCCTATGTCAAAGGATGGATCAAAATCAAATCCTGATAGCTCAGAGTTAACTCTCGATGGTTTAGGAATCCCAATGTGGCTTACTCTTGAGATGACATATCGATGTCCTCTGCAATGCCCTTGGTGTAGTAATCCCTTGGACTTTGACAAATTTAAAAATGAACTGACAACCGAAGAATGGAAAAAAGTGCTAGTTGATGGTCGAAAAATGGGCGCACTTCAACTTGGTTTTACCGGTGGTGAACCCATGTTGCGAGATGATATTGAAGAGCTAGTGGAATACGCTGATGAGCTTGGCTACTACACTAATCTCATCACATCAGGTGTCGGCCTGACACCCAAACGTTTACAAACATTAAAGGACGTGGGTCTTAAACAGATCCAACTCAGTGTGCAATCAAGTGATCGTGAGTTAACACATAAGTTGGTTGGTGTTGATGTCTTTGACCAAAAAATGGCTGTTGCTAAAGATATCAAAGCCCAAGGTTTTCCTATGGTATTGAATATCCCGATCTGTAAACAAAATATTGGTCAAACTAGAGCCATGTTGGAAATGGCTGAAGAGCTTGAAGTTGAATATATCGAATTTGCCAATATTCAGTATTACAATTGGGCCTTATTAAACCGTGAAGAGTTTTTACCTTCAATAGAAGAACTACAGGCTGCCGAAGAAGTAGTTAAAGAATTTAGAGATCGCCTAGGCAATAAAATGCAGATCTACTTTGTTATTCCTGACTATTATGAAGATCGTCCAAAGGCATGTATGAATGGCTGGGGAGCTATTCATTTAACCATTGGACCAGAAGGTGAAGCGCTTCCTTGTCAAGAGGCTCGTGTTATTAAGGGACTTGAGTTTCCTAATGTTCGAGACAATCCTTTGGATTGGATTTGGAATGAATCGCCAGTATTTAATGCTTATCGTGGTGATAGCTGGATGAAAGATCCGTGCAAGAGCTGTGATGAAAAAGAAAATGATCATGGAGGCTGCCGTTGTCAGGCTTATTTATTAACAGGTGATGCAGGTAATACCGATCCTGTCTGCTCTAAATCACCCATGCATGATGTTATTGAATCATGTCTGTCCAATGCAATAAACCCACACAGGGTTGAACGACCTCTTGTCTTTAGGAAAAAGGGTGCGATTACTACTGACTTTCTTAATCAGTAATCATGAGATTTCCACCTGAAAGTATAAGTGGCTGCATTATTGTAGCCACTTTCCTAACTATCGTACTGTTTGTTATTGCAAAAATACTAATCAATGGTACCTTCTAACTAATGGAATACTGATGACATTGACCGCATCAATTGATGTTGCTGCACGTCTGCTACATCTAGTGGGAATATTAATCTGGGTGGGGCATAATTATGCCAATGTTATCCAAAACCCCAAGTTCAAACCAGCACAACCGAGCGATCCAGGTGCAATGCTGGCAGCAATGAAACGTGAACATGGCACTTTCCGCTATGCCTCTCTAGTCGTGCTTGTAACAGGTATCTATATGCTTTGGTATCGAGGCACATTATTCGATTCTCTGATGTTGTCAGGACCTTCGGCTGTTATAGGTATAGGAGTCTGGTTAGGAATAATCATGGTACTCAATCTCTGGTTTGTTCTTTGGCCTCACCAGAAAAAAGTACTTGGCTTTATTCCTGCTAATGATGATGAGCGTGTTCGCTGTTCTCGCATCACATTTCTATCATCCAGAACCAACACCATCCTTTCATTTGTCACCCTGTTTTTCATGATCACAGGTGCACACGGATTATTCTTGTATACCTAAATTAGGCTTATTTCTGTATGTATAACTTTTCTGCCGGTCCAGCCCAACTTCCACCAGAAGTATTAATGACGGCGAAAGATGAGTTTTTGGATTGGCATGGCTGTGGCATGTCCGTTATGGAAATGCCGTTCACCTCTGATGAATTCAATGAAATCAGCACAAAGGCGTATCAGGATTTAAACACCTTAATAAACCTACCTGAAAACTATCATTCCTTGTTTTTACAAGGCGGGGCTTATGCTCACTTCTCCCTGCTTGCCATGAATTTATTAGGAAAAAATCCAAACGCGGATTATATACAGACCGGCCACTGGTCAACCCGAGCAATAAATGAAGCCAAACGTTATGGCCACATCAATATTGCCGCCAGCAGTGAACAAGACGGATTCAACCATATCCCTGCTTATCATCAATGGAAGCTAGATCCAAACGCTGCCTATTGCCATATCACTACCAATGAGACCGCCAATGGTGTGCAATTCCAAAAGATTCCAGATTTAGACGTACCTCTGGTTGCCGATGTCACTTCTGACTTTTTAACCAGAGAAATGGATATTTCAAAGTTTGGGCTACTCTATGCCAGTGCTCAGAAAAATATTGGTCCATCCGGTCTCACCATCGTCATTATTCGTGATGATTTATTAGATCAAGCCATGGATATTGTGCCAGCGGTATTTAACTATAGTAGACAAGCCAAAACGCGAGTCAACACCCCATCAACCTACAGTGTTTATATGGCTGGCCTGATGTTTTCTTGGTTATTAAAACAAGGGGGTATCGAAAAAGTTGAACAACAAAATAGCATTAAAGTCCAACGTCTTTATCAAGCTATCGACAACGATGACTTCTACCATTGCACCGTGAATCCCGCTGATCGCTCAAAGGCAAATATCTGCTTTGAACTCAGCAATCCTGATCTATCTGATGACTTTCTTAATGACGCCAAAGAAAATGGTTTACTCAATCTAAAAGGCCATGGCGTACGCGGCGGTATTCGTGCCAGCAACTACAACGCCATGCCACTTGAAGGTTTCGATGCCTTAATCGACTTTATGCAAACATTTTCAGCCAGTCATGCAATGACTAGCTTGAAAAAGAATATCGCTTAACACTCATGATTTACCGTACTTTATTAAAGCTATTCACCAATAAAAATGACGGTTCTACCCATCGTTTTTCTCAACGCTTAATCGTTCTTTTCTGCCAACTCTCTCGACTCAATCCAATCAAACGATCTCAATCTACATCTCCGGTAAATGTAATGGGATTACAGTTTCCCAACCCTATTGGTCTTGCAGCCGGATTTGATCGAACAGGCAAGTTTTTGCCCTATTCTGAATGTATCGGCTTCGGCTTTATTGAAATAGGCACAATCAATATCGATGCAACACAAGTACTTGATAACACGACAATTACAATACTACGAAACCTAAATAAAGCGACTAAATATAAGCAAAAGACAAAGCACCCTCAACAATGGGGCATCAGTCTCGGCAGCCTGAGAAATATGCTTGATGAACAAACCGTCGCAGACTACAGCAAAGGCATGCGGTTATTTTGGCTATTTGCTGATTACTTTGTTATTAACCTCAGTCGTCCAGAAAGTGATGCACGTGCATTAAAGCCAGATTTATATGGCTTGGATCTCTTTTTAACAAATATTCGACACCATCATAAAACGTTAAATACAGAATATGATTTGTCTATTCCTCTTCTGGCAAAACTCGCCATTGACTACCGCCAGCATGAATCAACGGCTGAAATCATACAGTTACTCAAACAACGCGGTTTTGATGGCGTGATCCTCGCTTTTGAAAACTGGCCAAATATTCAACAAATCGCAGACTATTTACATAACCTCAAAGCACAACACCCAGATTTTCCTTTTATAGTGGTCGGCGGCATTCGTTCCACCCAAGATAGTCAGCAATTGCTAGCAGCCGGCGCTTCACTGGTTCAAGTTTATACTGCACTCGTACAACAAGGGCCCATAAAAACACGACAGATGATTGCCAAAGCGGTTGGTACAGGGTAATGTCACTTTTAATTAATCGTGAGCAAGTTAAAATCAACCGAGTCTGACCCCATTGATTCTTACTTTTTGCGGTCGCATTTACTGCGCTTGTTAGGTGTTGTAGCGCTAATGACTTTTTTTATTTCTTGTGTAATGACCATTTACAAATTTATTAAAAAAGTGCTCAATTGCTGGATGTATTATCGGAGTATTTTTATCATCAGGTTCTAAATTTTGTTCTGCTACATATGTTAAGTGTTCATGATTATGTACTAAAACATGATACCAAGGTTTATTTTTCGGAGGTCTAGATCTAGCAACTTGCTCATACCATTCTTCAGTAGCCTTAAATTTATGATCTACATCTACAATTACACCGCGATAATTGAATAGCTTATGATGTACTAGTTCTCCGATCGAAAACTTTGCTCTATTTATTTTTGTAACTGTACCCATAATCGTTCTCTTTTAGATTGGATGACACCTAACGCCCAAATAAAGGGCCGGAGCGTAACCACGGTCCAGCGCACATTTCTTTGTGGGCGATCTTTGATTTGATTGTTATACGTTCAATCACAGCAATTGTTGCCTTGTTGAATTGGTGGGCATTTAACTGTACCGAATGAACAGAATACACAACAATCACCTTTTTTTGGTTTAAGTAGTTTTTTACATAGCTCACATTCGTAAAAGTATAGGCAGTAGTCTGTTGGCATTATTTCATTTTTACGATGACCGCAACTTGGACAAGATATTCTTGATACCAAAATCACTTTTGTCTTTTCAATCATCTCTTCCTCAAAAATGTATAACGCCTTGCTCAGCGGTTTTGGTGGAATGACGGCTTTGTTGCAACAAAGATGACAGTTTACCGAAGTCCGCTACAGCAACTTGTTATGTGATATTTCAAATAGATGCTATCAGCTCTGATAAAGCCTGCTCACCATTACTAAATATAGGCCAACCATCACCAGGTAAAACTGCCTTAATACCTGGGATAGAAGCAATTCTTCTTACCGATTTTTTAGCCTTCTCTGGATCTTGTAGCTTAGCTTCAGGAAGTATACAAAGCTTACCCCCACTATGGGCACGAATAAGGTCACCTGTAATTAAGGTTTCACCTTCAATGACAAATGCAAGCTCACCTTCTGTCTTAGAGCCATTTAAACAAAATACATCCAGTCCCTCGATAAACCCCTTAGTTTCTTCCAACCACTCTGAGCATTGAATTGGAAAACAACCTTTCTCTCCAATCGGCCCATAAATTTTAGCACCCGTTAATTTGGCTAGTTTTTCAGAATCACGAATATGATCAGAGTTTGAAATAATAATATGAGAAACTTTACCTAGAGAATTAAGGTGATTTTCATCATGAACCGTTAATGGTAGAGGGTCAAAAACAACGTTACCCTCACTTCTTACCCAAAGATAACTATGAAAATCAATATTCCGATCATCGTCAAATTGACTCCAGCAGAAGAGATTATTTTTATGCAGCAATTTCATAGATTTTCCTCAATTAGTAATATGATGTTGGTTACAAAAACACATAACGCCTTGCTAAGCGGAAAATAATGGTTGGCTATAATCGCGAAGCGATAGCCAACTGTTATTTTCCCGTTTGAGCAACTTGTTAGCTGCTGGTTATAATTAATAATGGTAGCGGCAGGATATAACTGTAATATGACTATCCTTAACGGCATATACAAGACGATTGGACTCATCCACACGTCTCGACCAAAAAACTGATAAATTCTCTCTTAAAGGTTCAGGTTTTCCGATCCCCTCAAATGGAGAGCGCTTAGTATCGGTAATTAATTTATTAATTCTTTTAAGCGTTTTTTTATCTTGCCCTTGCCAATATACATAATCAGCCCATGCATCTTCGGTCCACGCTAACAACCTAGTCATTTAATATCTCTCGTTCAATCACTTGAGCTGATTTAAATTGTTCAATAGAGCGAGCTAAATGAGCTGCGTTAGCAGGTGACTTTAATAAATGAACAGTTTCCATCAAGCTGTTGTAATGATCCATAGACATAACAACAGCATCTTCAGAATTTCTACGTGTAATTACAGTATAGTCAGCGTCGTTTACGACATGATCAAGTACAGATTTAAGCCCATTTCTTGCTTCAGTAAAAGATACAATTCTCATAGTGTCCTCTTTTATTAGTTGTACAGTTAATAAGACAAGTCTAACTAAAAAGAGTGACTTGTGCAAGAACAGGTACAAGTTTAGTTGAGGCAGTTAACGCCGAGGTAAGTGGCGGAGCGTAAGCGGAGTCCAAGCATGTGCGTTTTTGCACATGCGAACTTGACCGACTTGTTATATTGTTTCTGGTAATTCACTTAGTGCGTCAACTTTATTACTTTTCTCTTCTCTCTGTATACGAATTGATTGAGATTCTCTATATTGTCTTGCCTCAGCTGTTTCAATGAACTCTGAGTCAGGTGATATTTTCTTTACTTCTTGTGCAATTTCTTCAAGAGAAACACCAAAGAACTCTTTACGATTATTTACTAAGTTTAATCTTTTGTAATCAAACGATTTATGAAGTTGGTTTTCTAATGCTGGGGCATCTTCTGCATATATCATAGCATGCACGTCAAAGGTGAATGGAACGCTTGCGTCTCCTAATTCCTTAACTCGATCATGCGGCTCAAGTCTTCTTGTCATGCCAATTTTATAGACCTCTTCACCAAATGAACCAATATTTGATATTACATATACATGGCCTCGCTTTGTTTGTTGTGCCATTGATTTTGCTCGTTCACTCTTTGCATGAGCTTCGACTAAGTCCTTGTCTAAAGATGCGATTTTTTCTTGTAGTTTTTCTAGTTTTGATCCAGCAGCTTTCTCGGCTTCGGCTTTTGCTTTTGCCAATAACTTATTATATTTATCTTCTTCTTTTAATGCCTTTTCCATTTCTTGTTCAAATTTAGCTTCTTCACGCATTTGTCGCCTGATTTCAGCTTGTTCTTCTTTTTCCTGTTGCTTTTTATCTTTATATTCATGCGTTAAACGAAGTTCTTCAATTTTCAAATTAAGATATTGGTGTGAAATATTGATAGCAGTTGAGTCATTTAACTTATTAATTGCTGTGTATGCTTTTTCTATTCGTTGTTCCATTCTGGTAGCATTATTCCAATTAGTATTTGATATTGCCGCATCACATTCATTGTTAAAGGCTCTTGCGGTTAATCTAATGCCTTTATTTGTCATTGTACGTCCTTTGGCTTTGCTTCCTTCGACTGCCCATTCGGTATTACAATATATTGCTTCCTTGCTTGTTATCATTTGTTTCTGTTTGGTTTTTACAATAGATATGTTTTCTTTAAATTCTTCTGAGGTATCATACTCAAAATGAGGCTTGTAAAAGCCAAGTTCAGCTAACTCAATTGCTTCGTCGTATATTGCTGCTTCTTTAACAAGTTTATTAAATATTATTTTTTTATCTTTATAGCTTGAACGTAATTCTTCTATTTCTTTCTCTAATTCATCTTTTGTTTTTTTTGATTTTATTACTTCGCTATCTATATCAATTATTTTTGAATACTTAGCTTCATAGTAATTGTTTTTTGATTTACTTTTAAATGCGAAGAATGCTATGGCAATTAATAGTAGTAGCAGAATGCCTATTGTTATTTCTAAACTATTACTCACTTTCCACTCTCCATTAGTTTTGTTTTAAAAATATAACGCTTCATTCAGCCGACGCGTTAGCGGTCGGCTGCAGTGATTTGTTAGGAGTTTTTATTGCCACATTAGTAGATGAGATTTGTGCCAAAATTAGGTTGCTCCCCTTCAATTATTTGTTTTTTCCATTTCATTAACTTTTCCAAATGAAAATTCCAGAATTCCTCACACTGTTCTAGGTACTTGAGTACTGTGTCACTCTCCCCCTTTTCTAGGAGTTCTTGAGCTAAGATCATATTTGGGCCGAATGAGTCTAGCTGGGGTGAGCCAGGAGTTTTTCCTGCAAGAAGTAATTGTTTTTTTGCCTCTTCTACATCCCCTTTTCGTAGCGCAACCCTGCCTAGAGTTAAATGCCCCTTATGAATAGCGTTACCGTAATTCCAATCAGCTTTGTACATTTCCGCAGTTTTCAATGTCTCATATGCAAATGATTCCGCTTTTTCTAAAGAGCCATTGTCTACAGTCCAAAGGCCAACATCACCAATGGCAACCCATCGTTTGTATTCACTTTTAGCGGCTGCAAGCTCTGCTTTTGCTTTACATAATTGCTCGCCAGTATCTGGAACCCATTCTGATTGATAATCCTCCATCATGTTCGATGTGTATTGAATAAAAGCGTAACCGCCAACTGCAGTTAATACTGTTGCTGTGATGAAGCCGCTGATAAATATCAAAAATGATTTCATTGTTTCGTCCTTGAATCTGCCTAACGTTTTAGATAAGGGCCGCGCTGTTTTTTTTGCGCGTCCCAGTGAGAAATAGCGAACGAATTTAATGTATTTGTTAGGCATGACCGCCAAAAATTGGTGGCTTTCTATCGAAGAAAAACCAACCTATTGAAAAAAACAAAGCCAAACCCAAGTAGCCTGTACTTACGAGTACATCCTCAACAACAAAACAGCATGTTAATAAAAGCGTAAGTACAGGAATATCCTTCCTTCGCCAATAAATAAATGCCGTTCCTATCAAAACAAGAACAGTTAACACTGAAGCAATACCAAAGAAAGCATATCCACGACCGTTCAAGTTTTCGTATTGCTCAAAATACTGCACTATATCTCCATTAGCTTTAACAAAAATTGCTGCAGTCAGCACATGAAGAGTATATGTAAGGTCAAATATTTGCTGAGCTTTCATGGGTAGATTGGTATGCCTAACGATCTAGTTAAGGGACGCCGCGCTTTTTGCGGCATCCCGAGTGAGCAAAGCGAACGACTTGAACGCCATGTTAGGATTGTGTTTTATCAATGACTAAACATTTTGCCATAATGTCATGGAGGCCTTGTTTCCTTTCTGTAAATGGGATCATGATAAAGCCAATAAACAAGAGCATAGCAGAGATGATTTTAGCGGCATTACGATTTATCGCATGCCCTAGATTTATCTGACTTCCGTTTAAATCCGTTACTTTTATTCGGAACAGTATTTTTCCTACAGTGCCTTGCTTAGAAGAGCTTTCCATTAATGAAAAATATAAAATATCGACGATGTATCCTAAGTAACTAATATTATCCAAAATAGATGGATCCTTTATTCCTGCTCCACTCACCAACAGAACTAGCAATATGATTACAAGAATATATGAGATAGTTATAGCGATGATGACATCAATAATGCCTGCGACAAATCTTTTCCATGAAACGGCGTAGTTTTTAACTTCCATATTTTATATATCCTAACGTTCTAGTTAAGGGGCCGCAGCGTAGCGGAGGTCCCGTGAGTGACAGCGAACAAACTTGAACTTTTTGTTAGAAATCATCAGTCTTGGTAAAGAGCTACTACACTAGGCTTTGATAAGTAATAAATAATAAATGCGGCTAAACAAATACCTAGCAACTGCAAAATTGTATTTGCAGTTGTCATTTCAGAATCAGGGTATATTGGAAATATTGATATAAGTCCTAGTGGTATTGAAATGACATACAGCCACTTAGATGCTTTTAGTCCCCATGTTTGTATTGACCAGAGACCATACATAGCTGCCAATAGGAATACTCCTAGTGCCATGAATATAACGCCTAGTAAAGTGATCCAAATTGGCATATCAGGGATAGCACTAGCAAACATCATGAGAGCACCAAGGCCAAATATGAGAAGGCCACTAAGTGCGCTATATATAGCGATTAAAACAATACCAACTGGTTTATTTTTGTTCATAAAATTCCCTTTTAAGTTTAAATTTATTTAGTTGTTTAAAATTTCTAACGATTTAAATAAGCGGCGCGGCGCTTTTTGGCGCGTCCCAGTGAGCGACAGCGAACGAGCTTGATTTGCTTGTTAGGAAGCATATCTGATTTTATGGAAAATACTTTTTATCCCGTGTGCACCGATAATTAGTCCAGTTGCCAACAAGATTTGGCAAAGAATCACTAGATAAATTATTTGGTGATTTTCAGCGGAATAGTCAAGATTGAGAGAGCTATATTGTCTGTATGATAAGAACGTTTGTAATAGGTCAATCAATCCTTGATAAAAAATAAAGAGCCCCATAAGCCTTATCGCTAACACTTCCATTCCTTCAAGTAATGGATTTATTTCTTGATGAGGCAGCTCATTTTTAATGATCATATTTGCTATTGATGCAGGTGCCAACCATAACAACAGACCAAATAATATTGGCATAGCAGCAGAAAGTAAGAAAGCTTGGGCGGGTAGACCTAGTTCATTATGCTCCATTGCTATTATCATTGGTACTGATGCCGATGCTTCAATGGCACCATTGATCAATAAAGCCAAGCCGACGAGTTTGACGGTTATTCTCAGGAGTTCATTACTTGTCATGTCTTTTGCTTCCCTAACGATCTAGCGAAGGTCCCGTGAGCGACAGCGAGCACACTTGAACTTTTTGTTAGTGGGGGTGACTTTGTGTTCGATTCTGATTGACTAGCAGAACATTGGATTTGTATTTTAAGCTTCATGCTTTGATATTATCTCCTTATTTTAATATTGACCTGATCCTGATTGTTTGGGCCATTATTTTTTCAAATAAATGTTTATTTATTTGTTTAGCACTCCATGCTATTTCATGTCGTTATCTAAGGTTTACTCTCAGAGTGCTTGAATAACTTAGTTTTAATCATAACTGTTTTTTGAAGGTTTGCACACTAACGCCTCATTAAGAGGCAGAAAATTGTTGGCTAAAATAAGCGACGAAGGAGCAAAAGCCAACTGTTTTTTGTCCTTTTTAATGACTTGTTAGCTTTTCTTAAACGCATACTTTAATTTAAGACATTGATATTTAAACCATGCTTTATATTTTGAATCAAAGTCTTTGGAATATTCAACAGCAAAAGTCTGAGTTTTGCCAGACATTGCTACATTGAGTATATTATTGCAATTTAACTGATGGTAACCATGCGATGTATGCAAAGAAAAAGTTAAGGCTTCAAAGTCATTTTTTGTAGTACCATATTTTATTCTTAAATCAGTGTACCCATTGGCAGACATTTCAAATTCATCTGAGCTATGAAATACACAATCAGATAATGAAAGAATAGATCTGTAATCAGGCGGATGATTTTTAAATTTTTCGACAGAAAATCTAGGTTTTAAATACGAGTCAATTGATTTTATTACAACAGGGTAAGGCTTTCGGTTTTTAACGACTAAAATAAAAGTGCTTTCCTCGTCTTTAATATGAACTACAACCCTTTAAATTTTTAATGCTTTTTGTGAGTTTTTAAACCAACTAATTAACACTGTAGTAATTGCGATAAGTGACGCAAGAGAACTTAATATTTCTACAGTGTATTTAAAGTTACTCATGACTCTCCTGAAAAGCTAACGCCTTGCTAAGCGGCAAACAAATTGTTGGTAATCAATAGAATCAATAGGGTCAGACTCGATTGATTTGAAGAAGTTAATTTAATTAGGCCTCCGCCTCAACCGCAATATAATCCATCCCCGATTCCCCACGCCAATAGCCATCACACGCTGGTGCACTGAGCAATGACTCGACATCAGTATCTGTCGATTCACCTTTAATCACCTGTGCATAACGTTGAATAATGTCTGTCATATGATTCGGCTGTGGGCTTAGTCGCATAATATCAACGCCAAGCTGCTGCATTTGTTGCCAATGCGGTAACAGATGTTGAATTCTTCCCGATTGGGTTTGAATACCGTTAATGGTGAAAAATTGTTCGCCTTCTTGGCTATCCATGGCTAAACCTTCAGGATGATCTTGGCAAACAAGCTGGCAATCATCCTTAGGGAGGTTGCGAAATCTCGCCGTAAAACAACGAGCTGAAAACGCTAAAGGCATGCGGCCAAATGAAAACACTTCTGTTTCAATCTTGTCTTTAAAGCCCATGGTATCAACATCGGCCAATATGTCTTTTAATGTGTCAGCATCTAACTCAACGGGCATCACCCAACGCATTAAACCTTGTTGGTGTAATAGTTTGAGAGTGTAGGCATTATAGATATTGAGCGCCGGACCACCGACAAAGGGTAACGATTGATCTGCCATCAGTTGCACAGCGCCCATGTCATTAGCTTCGACTAAAATATCGCCGTTTTGACACAAGCGTTTAACGCCAGCCATATCTGATTGGGCTTCAATTAATGTCAGCGTTGATAACACCACTTGTTTGCCAGATTGAGCTAATTCTTTGGCTAACTCAATCCATTCTGCTGTTTTTAGAAAGCGACGTTTGGCACACACTGTTTCACCCAGATAAATAATATC
Source organism: Piscirickettsiaceae bacterium (assembly GCA_013215825.1). Lineage (GTDB taxonomy): Bacteria > Pseudomonadota > Gammaproteobacteria > Nitrosococcales > Methylophagaceae. The sequence continues at coordinate 204,285 of JABSQN010000004.1, forward strand.
TATCGGGCTATTGATGTGGGTGTGATAAAAGTCTTCTACCGTTTGGCGTGGCCAAAAATATTGTATGGCACCTAAAGAGAGTTTCATGGGTTTTGGCCTAATTATTTATTGCCATGGGCGGTTGTATGCGCCCAGCGTTGTTTGAGTGCCTTCTGACACGCTGGCAAGATCATTCATCCATTGTGGTTTAGCGACATAGTTTTGTGAATCTACATGGCAACTATCGATGGCTTGTCGCCATACTTTAGCGACCTTAGATACATACGCTGTACTGCGTTGACGGCCTTCAATTTTGATCGCTTTGACCCCTGCTGCTTGTAACTCGGGTAGAAGTTCTAAGGTATTCAAGCTCGTCGGTTCTTCTAAGGCATGATAGGTATGACCATCAACATTAAACCGACCTTTACACACCACGGGATAGCCTGCTTTTTCATCAGGTGCATAACGATCAATTAACACATCATTTAAGCGAATTTCCGTACCTTCTGGCGTTTCAACCCAACGAACCGCTTTGGCAGGGCTACATGCACCGCAAGTATTCGGTGATTCGCCGGTGGCATAAGAAGATAATAAACAACGGCCTTCGACCATCACGCATAAACTTCCAAAGCCAAAAACTTCCAGATCCACTGGGCTATCTTCTGCCAAGCGTTTAACTTGTGACATAGATAATACCCGTGGAATAACCGCTCGTTTAATATCAAACTGTTGTTTATAAAATCGTAAGGCTTCAGCATTGGTCGCTGAACCCTGAACCGATAAATGACGAGCAAGATTGGGATGCTTTTCAGTGGCATAGGCTAATACACCAGCGTCTGCAATAATCAAAGCATCAATACCTATATCAGCGGCAACATCCACCGCTTTTTGCCAACGTGACCAGCCCGCAGGTTGAGGAAAAGTATTGATAGCAACATAAACTTTGCAGCCACGATCATGGGCATAGTTGACGGCTTTTTGTGCCGTGCCATCGTTAAAATTTAGGCCGGCAAAATGTCGTGCGTTAGTATCATCTTTAAAACCGATATAAACGGCATCGGCACCACTATCAACAGCCATTTTCAGCATCGAGATATTGCCTGCTGGACAAACCAGTTCCATCATTAAGCCCCTATAATTTATAGCTATATGATAATGGGTTTGATAATGAAAATGGAGCTAGTTAAAGAACTTTTGATCTGGATCATTGTTATATATTTGATATCCGTCATTATGAATAATTTTAGCGTATCAGGCACTACATTATTATGGCTTCGACTCCACACAAACTTGCTTTATTGATACCAAAAAAACTGGCTTCATTACCCGGAATCCAATATCTACCTTGGAAGGTGCCATTTAGGCTGTTGCCAACGTTAATTCAACTCACTGCTGTCGAAAAAATATCTAACTATATCTTTAAACAACAACTTATTGATGGTGATCTGTATTTTCTTGAAGATGCTGTATTGCGAATACAAATCAATGATTTAGCTTATGATTGGCAAGTATCCTTGCAACATAATCGCCTATCATTTAGTCAGGGCACAGATGCTGCTGACACCACTTTTTCCGGTAATAGTAAGGAGTTTCTGTTATTAGCCAGTCGCCGTGAAGACCCTGACACCCTATTCTTTCAACGACGCTTATCCATTGAAGGTAATACTGAATTAGGATTACAAGTTAAAAACCTCATCGATAGTGTTGATCTCGATGAGTTTCCGACCTCTTTAAATCATGCTTTATCTTTAACTGCTGATTTTGTTGAGGCCTTACCACAATAATCCACTGTTCCAGCACGGAATAAAGTTCCTAGAATCACAGTACAATCTCGACTCGCCTTAGTTGTCATTTGCTTTTGGGTCTAAAGGGTTTTATTACCGTTTCATCGCATTCCAAATAGGGCCCTTCCATCAGATCAATGCAATAAGGTACAGCCGGGAAAACGGCATCCAAGCATTCACGAATAGATTTGGGCTTACCAGGAAGATTGATAATTAAAGTTTGTCCTCTCAATCCGGCTGTTTGTCGAGATAAAATAGCTGTAGGAACAAATTTCAATGACTCTGCCCGCATTAATTCACCAAATCCAGGCATCATTCGGTCACATACGGCTTCAGTCGACTCGGGAGTTACATCTCGTTTAGCAGGCCCAGTACCGCCAGTCGTTACAATCAAGCAACACTGTAATTCATCAGCCATTCTAACTAGCACTTCCTCAATGATATCCTTCTCATCAGGAATAACCTCATAGACAGGCTCCCAAGGTGATGTCAGATATTCATTAAGGGTAGCAATTATTGCTTTACCTGAAATATCATCATAAATACCCATGCTGGCTCGATCACTAACTGTCACGATACCAATTTTTGCTATTGTCATAATAGTACTCAAATTAAATTATTTATATTAAAAGAGACTCAATTCTGATAGAAATAAAATCACCCCTTAATTCAAATTGCCTCCGAAAGCCAATTGATGAAATAAGGTGACATCATTCAGTTCAGGATGAAACGTCAAGCCAATGTGACGTCCTTGACGAACAGCAACGGGATCATTGTTGTATCTGGCTAAAACCTCAACATCCGGTCCAACAGTATTAATCTGTGGTGCCCGAATAAAGCTAGCTACAATCGTTTGCTGATGATCTGCAAGGTTTACCGTCAAATCATCAACAAAAGAATTCAGTTGTCGGCCAAATGCATTGCGAGTTACCGTGACATTCATTATCGCCAAGGTATTAATACGTGAGTCGTCTTGCTGCAACTTGGCCATCATTATCAATCCAGCACAGGTTCCCAATATGGGGGATCGCTGTGCAAACGCTAGTATTGCTTGTCGAAATTCGCTGGCATCAATCAACTTGCTCATCGTGGTCGATTCACCACCAGGAATAATCAATCCCGACACATGATCTAACTGCTGTGGATAACGTATCAATACTGATTGCATTCCCAGCTGAGATAAAATTTGACTATGTTTTTGATAATTTCCCTGTAAAGCCAGCAAACCAATTTTCACTACCACCCTCGTTCTTGTAATCGCTGTTCGGCTGGAATATCAGCAATATTGATTCCTTTCATTGCACTTCTTAGGCCGGTTGAAATCTCAGCCAATTTTTGAGCATCATCAAAATAGGTTACCGCTTCAACGATAGCTTTGGCCCTATCCGCGGGATCGTCACTCATAAATATTCCTGATCCAACAAATACCGTTTCTGCACCTAATTGCATCATCAATGCTGCATCAGCGGGGGTTGCTATGCCACCTGCTGCAAAATTTGGTACGGGTAATTTTCCTGTTTCTGCAACCTGACGAACCAAATCAAACGGTGCACCAAAATCTCTGGCTTTTGCCATCAGTTCTTCAATTCCCAAGCCCGTCAGACTTTTCATATCGTATTGAAGCTGGCGCATATGTCGCACCGCTTCAACAATGTTACCGCTACCCGCCTCACCTTTAGTTCGAATCATGGCGGCACCTTCACCTATCCGTCTTAATGCCTCTCCCAGATTTCGACAACCACAGACAAAGGGTACTTTAAACTCATTTTTCCAAATATGATTTATTTCATCCGCTGGGGTTAGCACTTCACTTTCATCAATAAAATCAACATCCAGTGCTTGTAAAATTTGAGCTTCAACAAAATGACCAATTCGGCATTTCGCCATCACAGGAATAGAAACCTCCTCCTGTATTTCTTTGATCATTGCTGGATCACTCATTCGTGCAATGCCACCATCTTTTCTAATGTCAGATGGGATCCGCTCCAATGCCATCACGGCAACAGCGCCGGACTCTTCTGCAATTTTTGCCTGTTCAGGGTTAGTGACATCCATAATCACCCCTCCTTTTAGCATTTCTGCCAATCCTATTTTCACTGCAAAAGATGCTGTGTTTTGTTCCATGTTAAAACCTCTAATAAAATACTCGTACTGTTCTCATAGGAAATAGCAATGCATTGTGTAGCATCAGTTATATCTCAATGTAAAATCTGGAAACATCATGTTCATTTTTTCTCGTATAACACCGTCAATTGATAATGAAGTCCGATCCACATCATGCCCTTCAACTGCTCGACATTCCTGCAATGCGTAATGTGTCACTCCTAGATCCGCCAACGTTTCTGCTAGTTCAAGTACACTATCAATCGTGAAGAAATTAGGATCAACGGTAGTACGCACTTCATAATCAACACCACTTGCGAGCAGCAAAGCCAAACTCTCTTTAACCTTGTCACCACTACCCGCTATCCCAGTAATCTGTGAATAGTTTTCAAACGATGTTTTGACATCAAAACCCACCCAGTCCAGCATCGGTAAGTGTTGTTCTAAGCGTTGTGGATTGGCACCAGCAGTATGGAGGGCAACCTTAAATCCCATCTCCTTAATACTAGCAATAGCCTCTGCTAATCCTGATTGTAATAAGGGTTCGCCACCACTCAATACCACACCATCAAGGAACCCTCGTCGAGGCTCCAAAAAGGCGCGCAACATTTCCCAATCATCTGCGGCTTCATCAACTTTGAGCAGATGTGGATTATGGCAATAAGGGCATCGCCAAGCACAGCCTTGTAAAAAGACTACTGCCGCCAAATGACCTGGAAAATCAATGGTCGTGAACGATGTCATACCACCGATATTGAGTCGCATTTAACTAAAAACCATCTTTGTTAATGATGCGTTGGGCATTCAACAAAATGCTTCCGATCCGCATGTTCACTTTGTTTTCCGGGATTAAATGATGTTACTGGGCGGTGATATCCCATAACCCGAGTCCAGATTTCACAGCGCTGACGCTCTTCTTCACGCAGTTCAATAGTCATAGTATTGTTAGTTGACATAGTCTTTCTCCTGTTTATAAATTTAAATAGTTAAGCGGCTGCTTGTTGTTTCTTTTCTATCAATAGCTCTTTGTCGCAGTGTGGACAGAATTCTTGTTCACCATCCAAATAGCCATGTTTAGGACAAATTGAAAATGTGGGTGTAATCGTAATGTAAGGTAATCGGAAGCGTTCCAAAACACGCCGAACCAAGGTGCTACAGGCTTTCGAATTTGAAATCCGTTCGTTCATATAAAGATGCAATACCGTGCCACCTGTGTATTGAGTCTGTAGCTCATCTTGTAGTGATAAAGCCTCAAAAGGATCGTCCGTCAAGCCAACGGGTAACTGTGAAGAATTAGTATAGTAAGGTGCAGTTTCAGTGCCGGCCTGAATAATGTCAGTAAAGCGTTTACGATCTTCTTTTGCAAAACGATAGGTAGTTCCTTCAGCAGGTGTTGCCTCTAGGTTATACATATTTCCCGTTTCATCTTGGAAAGAAATTAACTTTTCTCTAATATGAGTAAGGAGTCGTGAAGCAAAATCCCGGCCCCATTCATCACTAATGTCATGGGTATCATCACTGAAATTACGGATCATCTCATTAAGTCCGTTGACACCAATCGTAGAAAAGTGATTTCTCAAGGTTCCCAGATAACGCTTGGTATAAGGATATAAGCCACCATCCATATAACGTTGAATCATCTTACGTTTGATCTCTAGGCTGTTCTTGGCCAGCTCCATCAACCTATCAACATTTTTAATTAAAGCGGTTTCGTCATTGCTATACAGATAACCAAGACGAGCACAGTTGATGGTGACAACCCCAATAGAACCCGTTTGTTCAGCAGAGCCAAACAGGCCGTTACCACGTTTCAACAACTCCCGAAGATCCAGTTGTAGGCGGCAACACATTGAACGAACCTGACTTGGTTCCATATCGGAGTTAATAAAATTCTGGAAATAGGGCAATCCATATTTGGCGGTCATATCAAATAACCGTATGGCATTATCACTTTCCCAAGGGAAATCTTTAGTGATGTTGTAAGTAGGAATTGGAAAGGTAAAAACACGTCCCTTGGCATCACCAGCAATCATAACCTCAATATAGGCCTGATTGATCATGTCCATTTCTACCTGCAGGTCACCATAACAAAAGTCCATTTCTTCACCGGCAATAAGCGGAATCTGTTCCTGCAAATCATCGGGGCAAACCCAATCAAAAGTCAGGTTAGTAAAGGGCGTTTGAGTTCCCCATCGTGAAGGAACGTTAAGATTATAGATAAATTCCTGAATACATTGGCGAACGGTACCGTAGCTCAATTCTCCACGACGTATATACGGTGCTAAATACGTATCAAAGGAACTAAAAGCCTGTGCTCCCGCCCACTCATTTTGTAATGCCCCGAGGAAATTGACCATCTGCCCTAATGCACTGGAAAAATGCTTTGGTGGACCCGCCTCAACTTTACCTGGCACACCATTAAAACCTTCTGTTAATAAAATACGTAACGACCAACCGGCACAATAACCAGCCAGCATATCGAGATCATGAATATGAAGGTCGCCTTCACGATGAGCTAAGCCAATTTCTTTAGGATAGACATGATTGAGCCAATAGTTGGCAGTAACCTTACCTGCAGTGTTGAGAATCAATCCACCTAAGGAATAGCCTTGGTTAGCATTAGCATTAACCCGCCAGTCGAGTTGCTCCAGATATTCATTCATTGAGGACTCAACATCAATCATCGACTTTTGGTCTTGACGCAACTTTCCATGTTGTTCGCGGTAGACAATATAAGCACGTGCAGTCTGGTAATGGTCGGAAGTAATTAGGACTTGTTCAACCACATCCTGAATCTGTTCAATCTCAAGTGTACGAGTAGCATAGCGATGGCGAAGCACCTTTAATACCTGAGCGGTTAGTTGACGCGCCTCCTCTACAACAAATTCCCCAGTAGCGAGACCTGCTCGCTGGATCGCTGAGAGAATCTTATCAGCATCAAATTTAGCTTGCTGACCATCACGTTTCATTACCATAGAGGGTAATTTATCTATCGAGGGTTCTCTGGCAGTCGTTGCTTTCTCTGTGTTCATGACTTTTCTCCTTGTTCATTTTCTCTGCTGACAAATTTCAGCAACTCAATTAGAAAAGAGATAACACATAAAATCACACATTAATCCGCTTACTTTCTCTTTATCCAGACAGTAAATGCTTGAGTTACTTCAAATCCACAAAACCACTATATCTTGTGGTTTGAAAAAGTAAAAGCACTATATGTAGTGGTCATGATCTAGATCAATATTTTTATTATTCTTGATTGTTCGACTATTTAAAGACGCCAACTATTTTATGCTTGCCATACTCTATTAATGGCCACCTCATAGATTTCACGGACAATCTCGATGCGATCGGGTACTAAGACGAATTTTTGCATTTTTTATTCGGCTTTGAGAATCGTATGTAAGAATAGGCTTTATTTTGTTGTCATTTCAAAATATACCGTGCCGACTAAATAGAAGGAACTATTGCTAGAATTCGGGCTCTATAGACTTTCTCTTTCTAAGGAATGACGTGCAAATTGGATGATCATAGGTATATAATTGATCGAATAATTTAGCGACCAATCAAATAAGGATTTAAGCAATGACTGCTGATGAAATGAAAAAACAAGCCGCTTATGCAGCACTAGAACATATTAATACTGACGGTGTTGTGGGTGTTGGTACGGGTTCTACCGTTAATCACTTTATTGATGCTCTAGCAACAATCAAAGGTAAAATTGAAGGGGCGGTTTCTAGCTCTATCGTATCAACCAAACGTTTAGAAGCTCATGGCATTCATGTATTTGATCTTAATGAAGTCATGGAAGTGGCAGTGTATGTTGATGGCGCTGATGAAGCAAATGACAACTTACAACTTATTAAAGGCGGCGGTGGCGCATTAACACGTGAAAAAATCATCGCAGCAGCCAGTGCTAAATTCGTTTGTATTGCTGATGAAAGCAAACTTGTTGATGTGCTAGGAAAATTCCCTCTACCGGTTGAAGTTGTACCAATGGCTCGTAGCTATGTGGCTCGTGAAATTGTTAAAATGGGCGGACAACCTGTTTACCGTGACGGCTTTATCACTGATAACAGCAATGTGATCATTGACGTACATGGCTGGGATATTATGGAGCCGATGAAATTAGAAAAAGAACTTAATAATATCGTTGGTGTGGTAGCAAATGGCTTGTTTGCTATGCGCCCTGCAGATGTCTTGTTATTAGGTAGCGAAAGCGGTACTAAAACTGTTTATGCAAAATAATTAACTCCCTGTCCTCACCCTTTGCATCTAGTAAAGGGTGAGTTTTAGGAAAAACAAACACAACTATGTTTAAACCTCTCAGTATCTTTATTGGCCTGCGCTATACCCGCGCCAAACGCCGAAATCACTTTATTTCCTTTATATCTCTGACATCTATGCTTGGCGTTGCCCTCGGTGTGGCGGCATTAATCACGGTATTGTCGGTGATGAATGGCTTTGAAAAAGAGCTTCGCGAACGTATTTTAGGTATGACATCACATGCGTTTATCACTGATGCAGATGGCACACTAAAAGACTGGCAGAAACTGCAAGGCTTAATCGAAGACTATCCTCACGTCGTAGATTCAGCACCATTTGTCGAAGGTCAAGCCATGCTCAGCCAAGGCAGTCGTGTCCGTGGCACATTAATTCGCGGTATTAATCCAGAGCTTGAAGGACGCGTATCCACCATTGGTGACAAAATTATCCAAGGGCAGTTTGATGCGCTACAACCCGGTAGCTTTGGCGTTATCCTCGGCAAAGACTTAGCCATTGCCATGCGTGTTTCTACAGGCGATAAAATCACCTTAATCACACCTCATGTCACTCCCACTCCTGCCGGAGTTATGCCGCGACTCAAACGGCTAAATGTTGTTGGCATATTTGAGATTGGCATGTATGAATATGATAGTGCGTTGGCCATTATGAATATTAATGATGCCGCCAAGCTATTTCGTATTCCTGATAAAGTAACTGGGCTACGTCTTAAACTCGATGATGTGTATCAAGCACGGCGTATTAGTCGTGACTTATTAGCGACACTTCCCGCCAGCTACCGTGCATCAGATTGGACTTATCAACATGCTAATTTCTTCCGCGCACTTAAAACGGAAAAAACAGTGATGTTTGTAATATTAATGCTGATTGTTGCTGTGGCGGCATTCAATATTGTATCCACCCTAATTATGATGGTGACCGACAAACAAGCCGATGTTGCCATACTGCGTACTCTTGGTATGAAACCGCGCGACATTATGCTTATCTTTATGGTGCAAGGGACATTAATTGGTATTTTTGGCACCTTAATTGGCATTGTCGGCGGCGTGGCACTTGCCCTGAATGTTGAAACGCTTATTGCTAATTTAGAGCAGGTACTCGGCTATCAATTCTTACCAGCCGATGTCTATTATATTAGTAGCCTACCATCAGATCTTCAGTGGAATGATGTTACTACCATTGGCCTTATCGCCTTTCTGTTGTCATTAATTTCAACTATTTATCCTTCATGGCGCGCGTCTCAAATCAGACCAGCAGAGGCATTACGTTATGACTAAGCCTATTATTCTACAATGCCAGCACATTGCTAAACAGTTCTCTGATGGCAATTTGAAAACCGATGTCCTCAGTGACATCAATCTAACCGTTCATAAAGGTGATCGTATTGCGATTGTTGGCAGTTCAGGTTCAGGCAAAAGCACCCTACTTCACTTACTAGGTGGACTTGATCAACCGAGTCGTGGCACGGTTGAAATTCACGGCAAAGATATTAATGCCTTATCGGTTAACGCCTTAAGTAAGCTTCGCAATCAAAGTTTAGGCTTTGTTTACCAGTTTCATCATTTACTACCTGAATTTTCAGCATTAGAAAATGTAGCCATACCGTTAGTTATTGGTGGTGAAAGTCCTAAATCTGCTCAACAACAAGCCGAAGAGTTATTGATCAAGGTCGGGTTAGGTCATCGTTTAATTCATAAGCCTAGTGAGCTATCAGGTGGCGAACGTCAACGCACAGCATTAGCGCGTGCACTCATCACTAAGCCTGACTGTTTATTAGCAGACGAACCTACAGGAAATCTTGATCATAAAACAGCCCAAGCTATTTTTGATCTAATCCTAGAAATGAACGAGTCTTTAGGAACAGCTTTACTCATTGTCACACATGACACAGGACTAGCATCCCAAATGGATCGAACGTTAAGCTTAATTGACGGTAAATTACACGAAAGCAGTCAACTCTAAATTGCTTTAACTGCTATACTCCGATCTATATTATCATGCGCTAATATAGATCGGAGCTATTTATGAAAAAGTTGTTGCAGCATTTTATTTCCTTACCTATTATCCTGATAATCGCAATTATGATTGTTGTTGTGGTCGTAAAAACGAAAGCACCTATTGAGCATCAGGATGTTAGCTATCCGGTTAAGGCCGTTGACGTTATCACAGTTAATAAAATTCCTTTTCGTATCCGAGCTACCGCATTCGGTCATGTTGAACCAGCAACTGCTATTAATGCAAAATCTGAAGTCAGTGGCAAGATAAGCTATATTCACCCAGATTTAAAACAAGGTGCCAGTATCAAAAAGGGTACTGTCGTACTGCGTATTGAACCCACTACTTTCGAAATTTCACTCGATAAAAGCAAGGCTGGACTGAAAGGTAGCCAATCATCATTAGCACAACTAGAAGTAGAACAAAACAGCACCGAACAAGCCCTTGTTATTGCTCAGAAGAAATTGGATGTGGAATTAAAGGAGCTTGCTCGACTTCAATCGCTTTGGGAACAGCGCTTAATCGCTCGAACATCGCTTGATACTGAACAGAAAAATGTATTGTCATTACAACAATCAGTGCAAGATATAACAGGAAAACTAGCAAGCTTTAATAGCCGAAAATCAGTTATAAAAGCACAAATACAACAGTCTAAGAGTCAAGTTGACCAAAGCCAGGATACTATAGGTCGAACCGAAGTTATCATGCCATTTGATGCTAGAATTGGCGTTGTTTCTGTAGAAAAAGATGAATTCACGCCAGCAGGCAGCCTTTTGTTTGAAGCCTTCGGTATGCAAGCAGTAGAAATTAATGCCCAATTACCAACACATCAGTTTCGCCCTTTAGTGTCATCCGCTTTAGAAAATGTCTCCCCTATCAGTTTACATCCCCCTGAAAACTTGCAACACGCATTAAGTAATATGCAATTGGAAACTCGGATACGTTTAGTAGGGGATATGAATAATGCTTCCGTATGGCAGGGTAAATTAACTCGGATAAGTGAGTCTATTGATCCGACACGAGATACATTAGGATTAGTGATTGTCGTTGAAAATCCTTATGACAATATTATTCCCGGTATCCGCCCTCCCTTACTAAAAGGTATGTATGCTTCTGTTGAAATTCTCGCCCCCGTTAAGCCGATGTTAGTAATTCCTAGAAAAGCAGTTCATCAAAGTCGCGTTTATCTCGTCACGGCAGAAAATACATTAACGATTCGACCTGTTAATGTTCTTTTCAATCAAGGAGAGCTTGTTGTTATTGCCGAACAGAAACAAAACATCGGCATAAAAGAAGGCGAACAGCTTATTATCAGTGATGTCATTCCAATTATAGAAGGTATGCCATTAAAACCTATTGTTGCAACGGATTATCAACAACAGTTACTTGATAATGCTTTGAACGAGCAACGTTAATGATTCACTATTTTATAAAACATCCTACTGCTGGCAATATTTTAATGATGGTCATTATTGCCTTCGGTTTAGTGTCATTAAGTAGCCTAAATAAAGAATCCTTCCCCCTACTCAAACCAAGCAAAGTACAACTCACTATCGCATACCCAGGTGCAAATCCTGCCGATGTGGAAGATGCTCTTTGTAATCCACTAGAAAATGCAACGGATGGCATTAGTTATTTAAAAGAACAACTCTGTGATGCCCGTGACAATGTCGCTATATTTACGTTAGAAATGCAAGAAGCAGGTGATATTGATACATTTTATGATGATATTAAAGCCGCTGTAGATGGTATTTCAGATTTTCCTAGTGAAAGTGAAGATGCCATTATCAAGCAATTAGGTCGTATTAGTATGGTGGCGAATATCGCCATCACTTCCGATAATCTAACCGCGGCTGAATTAAAAGTACTGACAGAACATTACCGCAATAAATTATTAATCAATCCTAAGATCCCTATTGTGACGGTTAATGGTTTTTCAACCCATCAATTACAAGTATTAATCCACCCTGATACCTTACTTAAATATCAACTTAGTGTGCAAGATATTGCTAACTTGATTGCCTCACAGGCCATTGATTTACCTGCTGGAACCTTGGAAACTAACGAAACATCCTATCAAATTCGTTTTAATAATGTTCGAAAGACAGCGGAAGAATTAGCTGATTTGGTGATCTTGAATTCAGTGGATGGGGGTGAAATAAAACTCAGCGAACTCGCTCGAATTGAAGATAAATTTGAATTGCGAGAAGAGCGAATCGAGGTGAATGGTCAGCCAGCGGGTTTATTACAAATCAGTAAAAATACCAGCGATGACATGCTAGAAATCTTCGATGAAATCAGCAGTTTTGTCGATCTTGAAAATAAAATTCTACCTCAAGGAACTCAACTAACGATCACACAAAATGGTACAGCCTTAGTCAGTGACCGCCTACAATTATTAGTCACAAATGGTTGGCAAGGACTCATCCTTGCAACACTTGCATTATTACTATTTTTTAATTGGCGCTATACATTTTGGGTTGCCTTGGGCTTGCCTATTTCATTTCTAGGTGGTCTCGCCATGATGGCGATGTTTGGCGTTACTATTAATATGATCTCAATGGTTGCATTGCTCATGGCAATTGGTATTTTAATGGATGATGCCATTGTGCTGTCCGAAAGCATTGCCCATGAATACAATAAAGGAAAGTCACCTGTAGATGCGGCTATTGATGGTACTCACCGTGTAATTGCCGGTGTTTTAGCTTCATTTTTAACCTCGGCATTTCTCTTCGGTAGTTTGCTAATGATGAAAGGCGACATGGGACAAATACTCGGTGTTTTACCTGTTGTTTTACTCTCTGTTTTAACGATTAGTCTTATTGAGGCATTCTTAATATTGCCGCATCATCTTATGCATTCATTGCAACATGCTCATCATAAAGAACCATCCAAAATACGACAAAAGTTTGAAGCCGCTTTTGATCGCATGCGTGACCAAGTTGGACTAGCGGCAGATCTCGCGATTAAGTTTCGTTATGTGACTGTAGGTACAGCATTGGCAATGCTGGTGTTTTCTGTTGGTTTAATAACAACAGGAACGGTTAAGTTTAAAGCGTTTCCTGATCTTGAAGGCAACGCCGTTGATGCTCGAGTTTTGCTGGCTCAAGGCACCCCTTTAGCTGAGACTGAACGTGTGATGAAAACCTTATTAACGGCTCTCGCTAAAACCACAAAGACACTCAATAAAAATGAATCCGAGCCACTCGTTAAAAATATACAGCTAAATTATGGCCAGCATAATGATGCGCCTGAAAATGGTACCCATTTGGCGACGATTAGTCTTGATTTATTGAGTACTGAGAAACGTAATACCAAAATGGCTGAGCTGACTAGTCTATGGCGACAAAACAGTGGTGACCTCCCCTCTGTCATCAGCATTCAATTTAGAGAACCCAAAGTTGGGCCCGCAGGACGTGCAATTGAGATTCGTTTAAGTGGTGATGATTTAAATAGCTTATCAACCGCGTCATGGGAGTTGCAGAATTGGTTGCGTGGTTATGATGGCGTATCTAATTTACTTGACGATCTACGTTTAGGAAAACCAGAGTATACAGTCCAACTAAAACCAGGTGCTTTAGCTGCTGGTGTCGATGCACGACGTATCTCATCCCAACTTCGTGCAGCCTATCAAGGCGCTCAAATCAGTGATATATATCAAGGTCGTGAAGCCTATGAGATTGTAGCTAAACTCGAGAGTAAGCCCGCCGAAGAATTAGATGATTTTGATAATTTCATTGTATTCTCTCATCAAGGGGATTCAATACCATTACATAGTGTTGCCACCATAACTGAAAATCGTGGTTTTGCTCGTATTGGACGCATTAATCACCAACGGATGATTACTGTTTTTGGTGATGTTGATGCAGCTATTGCTAATACCGCTGAAATTATTGCAGACACTGAGAAGCACTTTCTCAATGGTTTAAAACAACGTTATCCGGAAATTAGCTTTAACTTCAAAGGTGAAGTTGAAAATGGTACGGAAACTAAGCTATCCATATTATCTGGCTTTGCTTTAGGAGCGCTGGGGGTGTTTTTATTGCTGAGTTTGATTTTCAAAAACTACCGCGAACCTGCCATCGTCATGTTAAATATTCCCCTAGCACTCATTGGTGCAATTTGGGGCCATTTAATTATGGGCTTAGATTTTACCCTGCCAAGTATGATCGGCTTTGTTTCATTAGCAGGCATTGTGGTCAATGATTCTATTCTGCTCGTTGTTTTTGTGAAAAATCATATTGCAGAAGGCGCGTCACTACATAATGCGGCAAGCCTAGCAGTGCGAGACCGTTTTCGCGCTATATTCCTAACATCCGTAACAACAGTGGCTGGCATGACGCCACTCTTATTTGAAACCAGCACTCAAGCACTAATTTTAGTACCGCTAGTCACTAGTATTGTATTTGGTATGTTGACTTCAACATTATTAATAATGTTGGTCTTACCATCTGTATATGCAATTATGGAAGATATTGGTTTTGTTTCGCTGACATCAAAAGACAATGATGAAAAAATGCCATTAACCTAACTCTTTTTAATTTTTTTCCTTCGTAACCAATTACGAATGACCATCATCCGCCACACTATACGAACAATCAATATGCCTAATAGTGACGCACAAATAGCACTGATGAGTGTGCCTAATAAAAAGGGTTGCCATATCACCAGAAATTCATGGGTGAACCACTCCCATGACAGGGTGAATGTATGGTGCTCAACAGGTATCTGTAATACCCATGCTCCCACTTTATAAGTAGCAAAATAAAGAGGAGCCACGGTAAGAGGATTAGAAATCCATACTCCCATAACCGAGATAGGCAAGTTAACGCGTAAGACAATAGCAAAGATTGCCGCCACAAACATTTGCCCTAAAATAGGCATAAAACCAATAAACAATCCTAACGCAACCGCACCCGAAACAGAGTGACGATTTAAATGCCATATTTTAGGCTCAGTTAAACGCTGACCAAACTTTTTCAGATGCGGATGTTCGCACATCGTTTTGTGATCTGGCATGATACGTTTAAGGAGTTTACGAGGCATTCATTCTTTTCATTTGTTATTAAGGTGGATCTTCATTATAAGGGATTTATGATTAAAACTGCCATATCATTTGCACTAGGATGCCTGTTTTTTTTACAGCTGCCTGAAATGCCATCTGTTCAATGGCTATGGGCATTATTCCCTGTCTGTATTTTACTGTTTTATCCTTATCTTCGATGGCTTGCTGTCGTTTTTTTGGCTGCATTATGGACATTATTTCAAACAAACCTATTACTCGATAATCGCTTAGATGATGCTCTTGTCGGTCTGGATTTAGTTATCAGCGGTACAATTAGCAACATCCCTGAACATCAATCACGATTAATTCGATTTGAGTTCAGTCCTGATAAATCTAACACCATCACTCTACCTAATAAATTACGCTTAAATTGGTATCAATCACAAGCAATACAATTACATGCTGGTGAAAAATGGCAATTAACTGTACGTTTAAAACAGCCACGAGGTATGAGTAATCCAGGTTCGTTTGATTATGAAGGCTGGTTATTCCAACAGGGGATTGGGGCTACTGGCTATGTTCGCTCCTCTGCTGACAATAAATTACTGGAATCTAGCTCAATTTATTCGATCAATGCAATTCGTCAATCATTAACAAAAGCGATTGAACAACACTTAATTAACAGCCCTCATATCGGTCTTATTCAAGGATTAGCGACCGGAGTTCGTCACAATATTAATCAGCAACAATGGCAGGTACTTCGCCTGTCTGGCACTAGTCACTTATTAGCTATTTCAGGTTTACATATCGGTTTGTCGGCGGCAATTGGTTTCTTTATCTTTCGCTTTTTATGGTCGCGTAGAGCCGCTAATCTATTATTTCTGCCAGCAAAAGAAGCCGGAGCCATTGGCGGTTTTATATTGGCTCTTTTTTACGCCGCATTAGCAGGATTTTCAATTCCCAGTCAACGCGCCATGATTATGGTGGCGACAGTGATGATTTCATTGTTTATTCGTCGCCCCATCCCAGCGAGTAGACTTTTAGCGATTAGCTTATTGATAATCGTCGCTTTAAATCCTTTATCAGTATTATCTGCTGGTTTTTGGCTATCATTCTCAGCGGTCAGCATTATCTTATTTATCAGTCAAAATCGATTTCCTAGTCCACGCTGGCAATGGGCAAAAATTCACACTTTAATTGCGATCGGACTCACCCCCTTACTGCTCTTATTCTTTATGCAAACATCATTGATTGCACCTATTGCTAATTTCGTTGCAGTTCCCGTTGTCAGCTTATTAGTTGTGCCAATTATATTGCTTGCCAGTTTCTTATTATGGTTTGCCGAACCTATTGCAGTTTTGCTTTTACAACTGGCAGAACAAATACTCAATCTAGTCTGGTTTTTCTTAGATTATCTTGCCGAATTACCCTATTCTCATTGGAACTCAACCGTTATTCCAAGGCTTTATTACATTCCGATTATTATCGGCACATTATTATTATTAACACCTAGAAAATTCCCTGCCAAATGGCTTGGAATTATTGGCTTTTCACCGTTATTTTTCTACAACGCTCAACAGCCAAATGAGAATGAATTCTGGTTTACATTATTGGATGTTGGACAAGGTTTATCCGCTGTAATCCAAACACAACATCACACTTTAGTCTTTGATACCGGTCCTAAATTTAGTAATTCATTCAATACTGGCACCGCTATTGTTCTGCCATTTCTACAACATCAGGGAATAAAACAAGTTGATAGCCTAATTATCAGTCACGGAGATAACGATCACATTGGTGGTGCAATTCCACTGATTAATGCCATAGACGTTACTCAAATTTTAACCAGTGTTCCTGAATTACTGTCGAATTCAAACCATTGTGATGCAGGGCAATCATGGCAATGGGATGGTGTTAATTTTATGATGCTCAATCCTAATCGTGATGATATCAGCAGTAAAAACAACTTATCATGCGTCTTAAAAGTGTCTAATAAAACACATAGTGTTTTACTCACAGGCGATATTGAATACGCGACCGAGCAACAACTTATTGCACGTTATAAAGCTCACTTGCCAGCAACGGTTCTTATCGCACCGCATCATGGTAGTAAAACATCTTCTAGCAATGCCTTTATAAATGCCGTTCAAGCGCAATATGTATTATTCCCCGTTGGCTATAATAATCGCTATCATTTTCCGGCTAAACGCATTACTGATCGCTATCAACAACGCGATATTACAATGTTTAATAGTGCCAAACATGGTGCGATTCAATTTAAGTTTGATCATCAAAATGAACCCCAAATAACGACATGGCGACAGTCATCAGCAAAGATTTGGCGTTACTAAGCTTCAGGCTTATCCATTTTTAGAGACCTTTGTATGAAAGTATGGCAGACAAAGGTCTCTTAACGTATTATGAACATAATTTTATCCATCAAGAGAATCGTGCACTATGTTGGAGTTTTTTATTGCAGGCGGCTGGTTGATGTATCCCCTGCTTATTTGCCTTACTATCGCCACGGCAATTGTTGCTGAACGCTTTTGGAGCTTACAGACAAAACGTATTTCACCACCTGAATTAATCACTCAAATCTGGCAGTGGCTGCGTTATAATCAGGTTGATGACAACCGTATTCAAGCATTAAAAGAGAATTCACCTTTAGGACAAATTCTTGCCGCAGGTTTGGTTAATCGTGATTGTTCACGCGAAATCACTCGCGAAGGTATTGAAGATGTCGGTCGTCATGTCACAGTACAATTAGAACGCAACCTCAATACACTTGGAACTATTGCCGCCATTTCACCACTGATAGGCTTATTAGGTACGGTTATCGGCATGATTAAAGTGTTTGCTGTTATCACAGCAGAAGGTGTTGGTAATCCTGAAACATTAGCCGGTGGTATCTCAGAAGCATTGCTCACCACGGCAATGGGTTTAATGGTCGCTATCCCAAGCGTAATCTTCTATCGTTTTTTTAGAGGAAAAATCAGCATTTTAGTGGTTGATATGGAAGAACAAGCGATGAAACTAATAGAAATGTTACATGGTGAACGCAAGTTTGATATCGATGAGGAACAAAAAGAGTGAAACTCTCACCAACACGATCTGAGGAGCCTGATGTTAATCTGACTCCGATGATTGATGTCGTGTTTTTATTGCTCTTATTCTTTATGGTATCAACTAGTTTTATCCGTGAAAGCTCACTTAAAGTAGATTTACCCGAAGCGACAGGGCAAGCCTTGGTTGAACAAGAAGAAGCCATTGATATTATTATCAACTCTGATGGTGTATTCATTGTTAATGGCATCAGCCTAGAACAACCTAGTAAAGAAGAACTGGCAAAAGTACTGAAACAGGTTGTTGGTGATAATACCGATCCTCATATTATTATCAGTGCTGATGCCAATGCTGAGTATCAAAACATTGTTACGGCAATGGATACATCACAACAATTGGGCTACACCCGACTTACTCTGGCAACACGTCAAACATCAAAAGAAGCAGAATGAATCACACGCAAGACACCATGACATCCCGCGAGCTTTACCAACGTTTACTACGTTATGTAAAACCCTATCGTCTCGTATTTATAGGCGCCATTCTTGCTATGTTGGTCTTTGCAGCAACAGAAACAGGCTTGGCAGCATTAATGAAACCATTAATGGACGGCAGTTTTGTTGAACGCGATGTTGATACTATTCGCCTTATTCCATTGGCGTTGATTGGCTTATTTTTGATTCGTGGGGTGGCAAATTTCTTTACCTCTTACGGTTTAGGCTGGATCGCCCGCAATGTTATCAAAACATTACGCGAAGAAATGTTTGAACGCTTACTCAACCTACCCGCTAGTTTTTATGACAAAAGCACCTCTGGTCAGCTTATGTCTAAATTGCTGTTTGATGTTGAACAAGTTGCCAATGCCGTTACCGATGCCGTACTGACACTTATTCGCGATACGTTGACTATTATCGGCTTGTTGGCATGGATGATTTATATCAACGGCACCTTATCACTGATTATCTTATTAACCACGCCTCTTATTGCAATCGTTGTGTTCAAAGTCAGTTCACGTTTTCGTCGTATCAGTAAGAATATTCAGCAATCAATGGGCGATGTCAGTCATATTAGTAGCGAAATCATTGACGGTCATCGTGAAGTCAAAACATTTGGTAGCCAGCAATACGAGATCAAACGTTTTGATAAAGTAAATCAAACTAATCGCCAGCAAAGAATGAAAATGGTCACTACCGATGCCATTAGCCAGCCGATTATCCAAATGATTACGGTTTTAGGCTTATCGGGCGTAATTTATCTTGCCACCGTTCCTGAAATGCTAGAACAAATATCAGCGGGGAGTTTTATCTCATTTGTTACGGCAATGTTTATGATATTAGCGCCAATTAAACGCCTGACAAAAATCAATGGCAAATTACAACGTGGTATCGCCGCCGCACAGAGTATTTTTGACTTGCTTGATGAAAAAACAGAAATCGACACCGGCACAAAAACATTAGGTCGTGCTCAAGGTGAAATTCAATACCAACATATTAATTTTAGTTATGACAGAGCCAAAGGATCGGTGCTCAATGATATTTCGTTCCATGCCAGCGCCGGACAAACCATTGCCTTTGTCGGTCATTCAGGCAGCGGTAAAACAACCTTAGTCGGCCTACTTGCTCGTTTTTATTCGCTTAATGATGGTGTGATCTCTATTGATGGTATCAATATTAATGATCTAACCTTAACGGACCTTCGCCAACAAATTTCACTCGTGAACCAGCATGTTATTTTATTCAATGACACCATTGCCAATAATATTGCCTATGGTCAAAAACAACATGTTTCCAATGACGATATTATCGCCGCAGCAAAAGCCGCCCATGCTTGGAACTTTATCGAACGCTTACCTGATGGCTTGGCAACACATATTGGTGAAAATGGCGTGCTATTATCAGGCGGACAACGGCAACGCTTAGCAATAGCTCGTGCCTTATTACGTGATGCACCGATCCTGATTTTAGATGAAGCAACCGCATCATTAGATAGCGAAGCAGAACGTCATATTCAAGCGGCACTAGAAACATTGATGAAAAAACGGACAACATTAGTCATTGCTCATCGCCTATCCACCATTGAAAAAGCCGATCAAATTATTGTGATGCACGATGGTCATATTGTTGAAACTGGCACCCATGCTGAACTGATTGCCAAAGGCGATCACTATGCTGAGTTACACCGCCTGCAATTTCAAGAACTCGAGAAATCAAACGATTAGCATGAAATGGCTTGTTACTACTTGGTATCAACCGCATCCTATTCGCTGGTTATTATCGCCATTATCATTGATCTATCGACTTATTATCTCGCTACGAAAAACACTCTATAACGTTGGACTATTCAAACAATATAAACTTAGCGTTCCCGTCATTATTGTCGGCAATATCAGCGTAGGCGGCACGGGTAAAACACCATTCGTCATCTGGCTGGCGAAACAATTACAACAAGCGGGATTTAAGCCCGGCATTATTAGCCGTGGTTATGGTGGCAAAGCCGCATCGTATCCTCAAACCGTCACTCTTCAAAGCGATCCCACTATTGTCGGTGATGAACCACTTATTATCACCCGCCAAACAGCGTGCCCAATGGTGGTGTCACCCAACCGTGTCGAAGCGGGACTACAGCTTTTACACGATAATGACTGTGACATCATTATCTCTGATGACGGCCTGCAACATTATGCCTTAGGGCGTGATATTGAAATCGTAGTGGTGGATGGTCAACGTCTTTTTGGCAATCACTATTGCCTACCCGCAGGTCCCTTGCGTGAGCCACTATCTCGCCTTTCTTATATCGACTTTATTGTGCATAATTCTGCCAGTGATTCAGCCGAATACACCATGAATTTAACGCAAGGTAGCGCTATTAACCTGCTCGATTCAACACTAACAAAACCACTTGCCGAATTTAAGTCACACACCGTTCACGCCATTGCAGGCATTGGCAATCCTAATCGCTTCTTTGAACAACTGTCACAACAAGGGCTAACGCTTATCCCCCACGCATTTGCTGATCATCATCCCTATCAAGTCAGTGATCTGCAATTTAATGATGATAATGCCATCCTAATGACCGAAAAAGATGCCGTAAAATGCACACACTTTGCCCATAAAAATACGTGGTATATCCCCATTGAAGCCTCAATAAGCGGTAAACTAGCCCCACTAATTATAGAAAAACTAAGGAAAAATCCTCATGGATAAAGCCCTACTCGATATCCTCGCCTGCCCTAGCTGCAAAGGCAGCCTGCACTATAAAAAATCACAACAAGAACTTATCTGCCCAGCATGTCGTGTCGCCTACCCTATTCGTGATGACATACCCGTTATGCTCACCGATGAAGCACGTGAACTTGCCGCCGATGAAGAAGTAAAATAATGTTCAAGATCGTCATTCCAGCACGCTATGCATCCTCTCGATTACCGGGTAAACCCTTACTTGATATCGCTGGCAAACCCATGATTCAACACGTCTATGAACGCGCTCAAGAAAGCCAAGCCAGCGACGTTATTATTGCCACAGATGATGAACGAATAGAGAAAGTCGCCCGTGAATTTGGTGCTGAGGTTTGTATGACTCGAGCTGATCATCCCTCAGGCACAGATCGCCTTGCAGAAGTTGCCAGCATCAAAGGCTTTGCTGATAATGACATTATTATCAATGTTCAAGGTGATGAACCCTGCCTGCCCGCCGAGCTAATCAATCAAGTCGCTGACGATTTACAACAGCATCAAGCTGCCGATATTGCCACGCTATATAGCAAAATAGACCAAGAAAAACACGTTTTTGACCCCAATGTAGTTAAAGTCGTGATGGACAGCCAAGGCTATGCACTCTATTTCAGCCGAGCCCCTATCCCATGGATGCGTGACCACTTTGATCAACAATCAACGCTACCGCCTGATTTACCCCATTACCGTCATATCGGCTTATACGGCTATCGAGCCAGCTTTTTAAAACACTATGCCGAATTAAGCCCCTGCGTATTAGAACAAGAAGAATCGTTAGAACAACTACGCGCCATTTATCATGGCAAAAAAATCCATATGAGCCTAGCAAAAATCAGTGCTGGACATGGTGTTGATACCGCAGATGATTTAGAAGCTGTTCGGGCATTTTTGGCTTGATTTATTGTTTTGGTATCAGCTATTGTTGAGCTGGAAGATTAGGGGAATATAATTCTTTAGTTTGGACTTTACTATCTAATTACTAAGAATTCTATTCCGTATATGTATAAGAATTACAGAGAATTGTGATTCTTGTTAATAACAAGTTAGGACAGACCACTCGCTATCGCGAGCGGTCTGTCCTAACGGCTGTCGGCAAATTCAGGTTTTGCTAATCTATTTCAAAAGGATAATCAATGAACATTAGCCAGAAAGACAAAGACAATTTTTTTAATTTAGTTGATTCGTTAAAAAAATGCAGAAGAGCTGACCTGTCGGATGTAAGTAAAAATAAAGATGTTATTGAAAAACTTTATGTTGATCCTTTAGATAACGACCTTGTATTAAAGTCAATTTCAAAATTAAATACGACTATTCTTACTGGGCGCCGTGGAACGGGTAAATCGACAATCATTGCTAGGCTTCAGCATGAGATAAGAAAGAGCAGTGACCAACTTTCATTGTATATTGATGTTAAAAGCATCTTTGAGCAATCTAAAGCTTTCTCTTATGATACGGATCAATATACTGATCATTTTTCAGCTCAGGACTTAAATAAATATCTAATATATAAATCGTTTCTTAAAGAGATTATCTCTGAAATTAAATTAGAACTTAAAACCAATACGTTGAAATTTTACCTAGCAAAAATCACGAAATATTTCGGACCCGATAAAACTGCTTTTGAAGAAGAATTAAACAGAGTTTTCGATGATATAGAAAAATTTGAATATATGGACGTTGAAGTCCTAAAACAAAAGAAAGTCTTAATTAATGATGAAAACAGTAATTCCGTGAATCAAAAAATTGCTGTTAATGTAGGTGTTAACTCTAAAAGTGGACCTAAGGGAGGATTTACTGCAGAACATGGAACCTCAAATACTGATAAAGCTAGCTTAAATGAAGAATTTTCAGAAGTTCTTTTGAAATGCTTTAATCCCATTTTGATAATGCGAAGTATTAGAGAATTATTGAAAAAAATCGGTATTAACCATGTTTTCATTTGCTTAGACGATTTTTCAGAAATCGATTATGAAGCAATGAAAATATTCGTAGATGTCATTATTGCTCCATTAAATAATCTTTCTGATGAATTTTTTAAATTCAAAATTGCAGCCTACCCAGGAAGAATATATCTTGGAGATATTGATCCACAAAAAATTGAACAAATAAGATTAGACTTTTATGAACTATACCAAGCGAAGACTATTACAGATGTACATTCCCAAGCACAGGGAAGTATTAAAAAGTTAATTGAAAAAAGAACACAGTTCTTCTGTAAAAAAACGCCCGATGATTTTTTTGATACAACAAAAGCTACAATGGATGATTATTATAAGACTCTTTTTGATATTACATCTTGTGTACCACGCAACATTGGTTGGATTTTATGGTATGCGAACCAGCAGAGCATCGCGAAAGATAAAAAAATAACATTTAATGACTTAGCTATTGCAGCAGAAAAACACTTTACTGATACCGTTAAACCATATTTCTCTCAGAACCATTTCATGAGAGAACCATTTGATATGAAACTTGAAAAATATCATTTACATCAGTTACTAGAACAGTTTATTAATTCAGCAAAAAAGAATAAACGAGAGATATTAGTCTCCGACTCTAAAGTTTTCGCAAAAGATAAGACAAAGCCACCTACAAGCCATTTTTATATAAATAAAAAGCTGGAAGACGTATTAAAGCCATTAGAAATGCAGTTTTTCATTACTAAATATAATGAGCAAAAAGACCAAGATAGTAGTGAGTTGATGAGTTTCTTTTCATTAAATTACGGTTTATGTGTCAGTGAAGATATTAATTATGGTAGAGGATCCGATCGTAAATATGTAATCCAAAGGCGTTTTAATAACACTAAGGAATTGAAAAAATATCTATCTGATGCAAAGCATATCGCTTGTAATAATTCACATTGTAAAGCTACGCATGACTATGAAATGCTCCCTACGATTGAGATGTTCGATATGCTATGTCCAAAGTGTAAGTCTGGGACATGCAGTGTAGAGCATGTAAATGTGGATATTGAAATAGCCGATGAGCAAACATTATTACCTGAATTTGATATGCAATTTATAAATTCGTTAAAGGTTGATAGTCCGCAATATCCCTCTGGCCTTGCACAAGAGCTTGATTGTACATATCAAAAAGTCGGAAAAAGAGCTGCTAAATTGAAAGATATGGGCTTTCTCCAAGCAAAAGAAATGACTCGTGATAAAACTCTAGGTAAAAGAAATTATTACTCACTTACTGATGATGCATTAGAGACATACTTTAATAAAGTAAATTAAAGCTACATAACAAGGGAATTGAATTAAAAGGGACGCTACCCTTTAATTGGATTCCCAGCCTGAAACAGTCGAGTATTTAGCTAAAGAATTTACACTGAATTTTAACGAGCTAATGGTATAACAAGTTGCTGCACGTGGACTCCGTAATAATGGAGGAAAAGCTCCCATATTCCAATGAAATATAGGATCAATTGCAAGGACTGATACTTGTCATCTACAACAAGGAAATATCTTAATTAATATCTCGAATATCTATGACTATAAACATTAATACTTTTACCACGCTGCAACATAATAGTGATCATATACATATCGCCTTTTCATCCCCACAACGAGTGATAAGCTCGGCCATCTTGAACGGTGGCTTGATTAAAGCAGATCATATCGTGAATCGAAAAGTACCCCAAGATTCATCCTCTTGCGAAGCGCCAGATAGGAGTCTCCGCGACTATGCCAACACTCAAGGCTGGCAAGGTAATGTTGTCGGTATGATGACCGCAGCATCAATGAACTCACTTTGCATTGAGCAAACTTGTGTAGAAGGCGTTGATATTACTGTACTGGTCACGACAGGGATAAACAACGCACGGCGTGCAGGAGATAAAGCTGACATACAGGAATTATTCGGCATATCAAAAGAGGTCGGTACCATTAACCTCATATTAATCTGCTCAGCTAGGTTAACGGATGCAGCCATGTTAGAAGCCGTCATGATTGCTACAGAAGCCAAGGTAGCCGCCTTGCAGGATGCCGATGTTTTAAGCCCTATATCTTGTCGGTTAGCAACAGGAACAGGGACCGATGCTATTGCGGTTGTCAGTGGCGATGGCCCGCAAGAAATCGCATTTTGCGGTAAACATGTCTTGCTCGGTGAATGGATTGGACGCTTGGTTATAGCTGCAATTACACGTTCATTAGCTACATAGGTTTTTTGGGTTACACCTCTTAAATTAAAGGATTAAAGGGGATGCTACCCTTTGATTCACTCTATTTCAGCCGAGCCCCTATCCCATGGATGCGTGACCACTTTGTTCAACAATCAACGCTGCCCCCACTACCCTCATCTCGGCTTATACGGCTATCGAGCCAGTTTTTTAAAACACTATGCCGAATTAAGCCCCTGCATATTAATCTTTAGAACAACTACGCGCCATTTATCATGGCAAAAAAACCACCTGAACCTAGCAAAAATAAGTGCTGGACATGGTGTTGATACCGAAGATTATTTAGAAACCATTCGGGCGTTTTTGGCTTGATTTGTTTTTCTGGTATGGGCTATTATTGAACTGGAAGATTAGGGGAATATAATTCTTTGTTTGGGTTTTAATGTTTAATTACTAAGAATTCTATTCCGTATATGTATAAGAATTACAGAGAATTGTGATTCTTGTTAATAAGCACGTTAAGTTTCTCTAGTTGATGCGATCCATTGCAGCCTTATATACTTTTCCTTTGTCACGCTTTCCAACAGAGATCACGGTGACCGTAACTACAGTATCATTGACTTCGTAAACTAACCGATAACCTACTTGCCTAAGCTTAATTTTATATAATTCGTTACCGCCAGATAGCTTAGCGCTTTCAATATGTGGATTGCTTAAAATATCGATTAATTTTTTCTTAAACTGTGATTGAATCGTAGCACCTAACTTTTTCCATTCTTTAAATGCTGACTTTTTAAATTCTAACTCATAGGTCATCTAAACTAACCTTTACACTTGCTTCATTTTTACGTTGTTCAACAATTGCAAGTAGCTCTAAGTCTTCAATATGATCCATCATAAATTCATAAGTCTCTGCTGGTATGCAATAAAATGCAGGCTCATTTCTATTTAATACTGCAATAGCCTCACCATGAGCACTTAATGCAACTTTCATAGGGTTTGCTTTAAGCTCGCTAATACTTACAGCTGCTTCTGTTAATATTCTAGTTGTCATGCTATTACCAGTACGTTAAAGTGGTCTCTAATCAAGGCTAGTATAAACAACGAAACTTAACAAGTCACTCAAAAGGACAAATAACAGTTGGTTTTTGCTCCATAGTCGCTTATTTTAACCAACTATTATTTGCCGCTTAGTAAGGCGTTATAAGAACTAAAAACAAAAGAAATAATGTGAAAGTAAAAGGTTTACAAAAACCACTTGCTAAATTTGATCCTGAATCAGATGAACCTCATAACGTCGCCTTTAATTAGGCCTTAGAATTAACTCATAGGAATACCTCAATGAAACATAGCCCAAATATACTATTTCTATCTCATGGTGGTGGACCAATGCCGCTTCTTGGTGATGAGGGGCACAAAGAGATGGTGAATTGCTTACAAGACATTGCTACTAAGATAATTAAGCCGTCGGCAATCATCGTAGTGAGTGCGCATTGGGAGGAAGCCATACCGACCATCACTTCAGGGGCTGCACCAAGCTTAATTTACGACTATTATGGATTTCCACAAGAATCGTACAATATTAAATACCCTTGTACGGGGGAACCTCAATTAGCGAATCAGATTTATAGCTTACTCAAGAATGCAGGAATTGATACTAATCTTGATGAGAAGCGAGGGTTTGATCATGGTCTTTTCGTGCCATTAAAAATAATGTATCCAAATGCGGATATTCCATGTGTTCAACTATCTCTTGTTAACAGTCTTGATCCCGATGGTCACATGAATATAGGAGCGGCGCTTCAAAAATTGGATTATAAAAATTTACTTGTTATTGGTTCGGGTTTTTCATTTCATAATATGAAGGCTTTTTTTGAATCAGATATCAATGAGTCAAAAGAACAGAATGAAGCCTTTGATACTTGGCTTATAGAGACGTGTTCTAATTCGGGATTCAGTGAAAAGGAAAGGGAAATTAGACTATCCCAGTGGGATAAAGCTCCTTTTGCCCGTTATTGTCACCCTAGAGAAGAGCATTTGTTGCCGCTACACGTCTGCTATGGAATTGCTCAAAAAAGTTGTTCGGAATATTTTGAATTAAAGATACTTAATAAGAAATCAAGCATGTACCTTTGGTCAATAGATTAAAGGGACGCTACCCTTTAATGGGGGGGGGAATAAATATTATTCATAAAAACATAGGAAAATCAAGGGGCTACCATCTTGATTTTTTAATAATTAAAGATAGTCATCCTAAGATGCCATATACGAGAATCTAAAACGAATGCACATATTATATAGCTTTCGCCGTTGTCCTTATGCCATGCGTGCTCGTATGGCTATTGCAGTAAGTGGTATCCAGATCGAACTTCGTGAAGTTGTTTTGCGTAACAAACCGCAAGCATTAAAAGATATTTCACCCAAAGCAACTGTGCCGGTTTTATTCACTAACGAATCAAAAATTATTGATGAAAGTTTAGATATTATGTATTGGGCTTTGCAGCAGAATGACCCTGAAAACTGGTTATCAGGGATTGATGAAAGTCTCATTTCTAATAATGATGGTGAGTTTAAACATTGGCTTGATCATTATAAATATGCCGACCGTTATCCGGAACAATCCGAACAATTCTATAGGCAACGGGGCGAACAAACATTATTGATTCTTGAACATCGCTTAATGAAAACACGCTATTTATCGAGTGACAATATAAGTTTCACTGATATTGCTATTTTCCCTTTCATTCGGCAATTTGCAGCTGTAGATCAAGACTGGTTTCAACAATCCAACTATCCTCAGCTACAATCGTGGCTAAACGGCTTGGTTAATACTGATTTATTTATCACTTCAATGCGAAAACATAAGCAATGGCAACCAGAAGACTCAACTGTATTATTCCCTGCCATATAGATATACATTAAAGGGGCGCAATCCCCTTTAATTATTAGAACTAGAAGGAATTTAATACTTTAACTGATTAAGTCAGAAAATCCAGCCGCAATTAAGTCTGGATGCAATGTTCCTTCACCATCAAATATCGGCAAGATATATGTCACCGGTACAGTGCGATGCCCTTCGCCATATTGTGTTGCTTGAATACTCGATTCGTTTTCTAATACTTGCAACACTAACTCACAGCCATCCAACAGTTCAATGATTTCACATTGCTGTTGTTGATAAACAAGCTGCTGCCCTATTAAGGACAACAGCTGTTCACATGTAGAGTTATTCTTTACTGGCATCTTCTTTTGGTTTTATCTTCCTAGGGGCACGTTTTTTAATAGGAACAACTTTTTCTTTGTTTGCACTA
Organism: Piscirickettsiaceae bacterium; assembly: GCA_013215825.1. Taxonomy (GTDB): domain Bacteria; phylum Pseudomonadota; class Gammaproteobacteria; order Nitrosococcales; family Methylophagaceae. The sequence goes on from JABSQN010000004.1 coordinate 233,159, forward strand.
TTATCACCTGCTGGCGATTCTTTTACCACCCCATCATTTGTAGGTGGTGTTACCACGCTCTCTTGTTTGTCTTTTGCTGGAGCACGGCGGCGGCGAGGACCTGATGATTTCGGCTTACGCGGCTTATTCTCTGTTGCTGTTGGTTTGTTACCATCAACTTCAACTACGCTAGTTTGACTTGGTGCACTACCGTTACCATCGACATCCGCAACTGCTTTAGGAACGGAATTACCATCGACCTCTTTCTTCTCAGGCACTATTTTATTACCGGCATTTTCAGCAACAATAACATCTTCATTACGTGGACGTTGTTGACGACGACCACCGCGACGTGACGTGCGGCGTGCATTAGCATTAGCATTAGCATTAGCATTACGATTTTGAGAATCCTCTTTTGGCTGTGACTCTTGCTTCGCTGTTGCTGTATTACCTTCTTGTGCGCCCTCTTTATCAGATTTATTATGATCTGGACGACGACGTGGCGGACGACGATTATTATCGTTTCGATTGTTTCTTACTGGTCGTTTATTTTGCTCACGTTTAGGCTTGTCTTCGGGCTTTTTATCTTTCTCGGCTTCGTCTACAGCATCAACAGGCTTACCCGTTAATACATTTAATAAACGTTTTAATAAGCTTGGTTTTTTCTCTTCTTTTGCTACCAATACGGGTGCAGGTGCTGATGGTGACACACCAGTGACTACCGCTTGTTCAGTAACAGGTTTATCTTTCATCGCTTCTGGTATTTCTGGTTTTGGTTCCGTCATTAGATGATGACTTACTTCAACACGCTGCCCGCCTTCTTTAATACGCTCAATATCATAATGAGGCGTATCCATATGAGGATTAGGAATCAATAATAATTTAACATCATTACGACGTTCGATTGCATCAAGTTGCACTCGTTTTTCATTTAACATAAAGGTTGCAACAGATACTGGTAATTGCACAACTAACTGTGCAATAGCATCTTTATGAGCTTCTTCTTCAAGTAGACGAAGTACAGCTAAACCCAATGATTCAACACCACGAACATGACCTAAGCCCGAACAGCGTGGACATACTTCTTCATGAGCATCCCCCAATGATGGACGAATACGCTGGCGTGACATTTCAAGCAAACCAAAACGTGAAATACGACCCACTTGCACTCGAGCACGATCAACTTTCAAGTGTTCACGCAAGCGGTTTTCAACCTCACGTTGATGGCGGCTTGGCCCCATATCAATGAAGTCAATAACCACTAAACCACCTAAATCACGGATACGTAATTGACGGGCGATTTCTTCTGCCGCTTCTAAGTTGGTGTTGAATGCCGTTTCTTCAATATCGCCACCTTTGTTCGCTCTAGCCGAGTTAACATCAATAGAAATAAGTGCTTCCGTTGGATCAATAACCAATGCACCACCTGATGGCAGGCGCACTTCATGACGGAAAGCCGTTTCGATTTGGCTTTCAACTTGGTAGCGAGTAAATAACGGTGTTTTTTCTTCATACAGCTTAAATTTGCTTAACTCATGCGGCATAACCATGCTCATAAAGTCATGGCCAGTTTTGTAGACTTCTGGTGAATCAACTAGAATTTCACCAATATCTTTACGTAAATAATCACGTAATGCACGAATGATAATATTACTTTCTTGATAAACTAAAAACGGTGCTTTTTGCTCTTTTGTCGCTTTATCAATCGCTGTCCACAATTGCACTAGATATTCTAAATCCCATTGCAATTCTTCTGCTTGCTTACCAACACCCGCGGTACGAACAATCATACCCATGCCTTCTGGCACTTCTAGTGATCGTAATGCTTCTTGTAATTCCGCACGTTCTTCGCCTTCGATACGACGAGAAATACCACCAGCACGAGGGCTATTCGGCATTAACACCAAATAACGTCCTGCAAGGCTGATCATTGTTGTTAGCGCTGCGCCTTTGTTACCGCGTTCTTCTTTTTCAATTTGAATAACAAGTTCTTGGCCAACAGAAACAACATCTTGCACATTGAGTCGGCCTGATTTTTCACCGCTGGATTTTTTGAAATACTCTTTTGAAATTTCTTTTAAGGGTAAAAACCCTTGTCGTTCTGAGCCGTATTCAACAAAAACGGCTTCTAAACTAGGTTCTACTCGTGTGATTTTACCTTTGTAGATATTGCCTTTTTTTTGTTCACGTGATGGAACTGCAATATCCAGATCAAACAAACGTTGGCCATCGACCATCGCTACTCGCAACTCTTCTTCATGTGTTGCGTTAATTAAAATTCGCTTCATTTATAACCTCTGTTTTGAGGTTCTCATATCTGTTTTTCCTTATATTTCATAAGAAAATGCACAGCCATTATGACTTTTGTAGAATGATTTTATCTTGCTCTATGCAATCGAATAGTCACAACGCGTCTTACTTCTGCACATTGTGTTTTCCTGTTTTGTGATTTTTATTTCATTTTAATTATTTTGAAAAACCACTACCACATTACTCATAATGCGGCATTTATGCTTAATATTAGTACGCCACCCCGTGGTGTCGCCACTCAATATCTACTATTAAATTACGTTATTTATCATTCTGTCTGGTACATTAATTGTTCATTATTACCAAGACATGAGAACCATTTAAATTTATCGGACTCAATGAAGAGCCCCTGTACGTCGAGCCTCAGCCCAACAATTGTCACTAAATCTTTTATATTTTCTTGCCGCATCAACCTATGTGGGAGCGACCTGTCATTTATCAGGTTTCATTTGATGAAAGCCAGTATACTGACTCTTCTAACAAGAAAACCGACATCTGAATATAACAGCACAACGACCTATCAGCAATAGACAAATCAAAATATTTTTATGACCATGCAAAATACCAAACTTAATCCCGTTCAATTTATCGATATTTCTGCCGCACAAGCAGGTCAACGAATCGATAACTTTTTACTGACACTAGAAAAAGGTGTGCCAAAAAGTCGCATTTATCGCGCCATTCGCAAAGGTGAAGTGCGGGTTAATAAAGGTCGCATTAAACAAACCTATAAAATTCAGGCCGGCGATACAATTCGTGTGCCTCCTCTTCGTACCTCAGAAAAATCAGCTAAGTCATTTGTAGGTAGTCATGTTCGACAACAATTGAGTGACTGTGTGCTGTTTGAAGATGATGATTTACTGGTTCTCAATAAGCCACCCGGCTTAGCGGTACATGCTGGCAGTAATATTGACCAAGGTATTATTGAAGCATTACGCATTATTCGTGATGATTTGCCGTATTTAGAATTAGTACATCGGCTTGATCGTGATACCTCTGGTTGTTTATTAATTACCAAAAATCGACATGCTTTAGTTAATCTACAGAATCAAATGCGTGATCATGAGATTAATAAGCGTTATCTCACCTTATTAAAAGGTTCATGGTCACAAGGAGAACGATTAGTTGAGCAACCGTTGCTCAAGAACACAGTGTTATCCGGCGAACGTATGGTGCAGATTAATCCCGAAGGAAAATATGCCAAAACAGTGTTTATCCCTATTGAATCCTTTCCGCAGGCACAATTAACTGAGGTGGTACTTTATACCGGACGTACACATCAAATACGTGTGCATTCACAGCATCTTGGCCATCCTGTGGCAGGAGATGATAAATATGGCCATCGCAACTTCAATAAAGAGACGAAGAAGCTCGGCTTAAAACGTATGTTCCTACATGCTTGGAAGTTGGATATTAAGCATCCCACAACAGAGAAAGTATTGAACTTAATTGCACCCTTACCGACACAATTACAAAATGTTGTTAATCGTTTAAAGGATCAATCATGAAGCCTTATCAACTTATCGTATTTGATTGGGATGGCACATTAATGGATTCCACCGCTCATATTGTTCACTGTATGCAGGCGGCAATCACGCAATTAGACCTATCACCCTTAAATGACACTGCCATCAAACATATTATTGGCTTGGGCTTAAATGAAGCGGCAGAATCACTTTATCCCAATATCGATAGTAAAACAATTAATAAACTTGCTGATGTCTACCGACAAATATGGTTATCCGATCCGCAAGATATTCCTTTATTTGATAATGCCTTTCCTCTTATTCAACACTTATCAAAACAAGACTATTTCTTAGGAATCGCAACAGGGAAAAGTCGTAAAGGTTTGGATAAAGTCTTGGCAAGCACACAGTTAGAACCTTTTTTCCATGCCACTCGCTGTGCAGATGAATGTTTTTCTAAACCACATCCGCAAATGATTGAAGAATTAATGGACCACCTTGGCGTTAATCCCAAGGAAACATTAATGATTGGTGATACCGAGTTTGATCTACTGATGGCGCATAATGCCGGTGCAGATAGCTTAGCTATTAGCCATGGCGCTCATAGTATTGACATGCTACAAGCCTGTGAACCACAAGCTATTGTGGCGGATCTTCATCATGCTCAACAGTGGCTAATGGATAAGTAATAGTCACATTGAGACTCAAGTTGATATGATAATAAAAACATTTAAGATTTAGGATAATAATATGGCCACATTCGGCGATTTTCCACCATCAAATTCAAACCCATCTGCTAATAGCTCAAACAAGCAGGAGCCGTCATGGGAACGTAAAGTATTAGAAGATCTTGCCTTTGCCGCATTAAAAGAACAACGCACAAGCCGCCGTTGGGGATATGTATTCAAAGGGCTTATGTTCCTTTATTTAATCGCCGTTATTATGCTAATGATGCCAAATGGTGATCTTGCTATGCATGCAGAAGAACACACAGCACTGGTAGAAATAAATGGGGTTATTGCCGCCGACTCAGAAGCCAGTGCAGATACTGTCGTTACGGGTATTCGTGATGCATTTGATAACCCCAATGCTCGTGGCCTTATCCTTAGAATGAATACGCCAGGTGGTAGCCCAGTACAATCAGGTATTATCAATGATGAAATTAAACGCCTACAAGAAATACGTCCTGACTTCCCCGTTTATGCCGTAATTCAAGATGTCTGTGCATCAGGTGGCTATTATATAGCTGTTGCTGCTGATGAAATTTATGCCGATAAAGCCAGTATTGTTGGCTCCATTGGTGTGAGAATGGATAGCTTTGGCTTCACCGATACCATCAAAACGCTTGGCATCGAACGTCGCTCTATCACAGCGGGGGCAAACAAATCCTTCCTTGACCCATTTATGCCACTAAAAGACAAAGATATCAAACACGCTCACACCATGCTTGATACCATTCATCAGCAATTTATTAAGGTTGTTAAAGAAGGTCGTGGTGATCGCCTAGAAGATAATCCTGATTTATTCTCTGGTCTTTTCTGGTCAGGTGAACAAGCATTAACACTTGGTCTTATTGATGGCCTAGCAAATAGTAGTACCGTTGCTAGAGACATGATTGGTGCAGAGGATATTATTGATTACACCCCTCGCCCAAATTATTTAGATCGTTTTGCTGGCTCTTTAGGCGCAACGTTAAGCAATCTACTATTACAATCTTCAATGAGGATGCAATAATATGACCGAGCAATCACCAATAGAACGTAGTGAAGATGAGCTTGCACAACGACAAGCACTATTCCAATACACGGACTTATCTCATCCGGTTATGCAAGCGCTTTTTAACTGGCAGTTAGAATCACAAGAACCGATCATCATGGAAGATTAATATTATGTCTCTTACAGCCCAAGCACTGGTTAATAAATCACTGGATCTGGTATCACCACCCAATACCTACACTCAACTTAATGAGTTGATGAACGATGAAAATAGTACAAGCAATGATATTAGCAATGTTATTAACACCGATCCTGCTCTTGCGACACGCTTGCTCAAAGTGGTTAATAGTCCTTTTTACAGTTTTCCATCACAAATCGACACTATTTCACGCGCCATCACCATTATCGGCACCCGTGAACTGACGCAATTGGTATTGGCAACATCAGTCATTAATGCATTCAAAGGTATTCCTAGCGATCTCATTAATATGGATGAATATTGGGAACACAGTCTTGCTTGTGCAATCGCGGCACGTTCCATTGCTCAACACTGTGGACATCGAGCAGTTGAACAATACTTTATTGCCGGTTTATTACATAATATTGGTAGTCTGGTGCTCTATCAAACAGTGCCAGAACTAGCGAAAGAAGCCCTTAATAGTGCTCAATTTGGTCACGAAATCATTTATAAAGCAGAACAACGTGTTATCGGCTTTGATCACACAGATGTTGGACAAGCACTAGTGCAAGCATGGCGACTACCTAGCTCTTTAGAACATGTTGTACGTTTTCACCACAGTCCATCACTTGCTGAAGAGTTTCAAATAGAAGTGGCTATCGTACATATTGCTGACATTATGGTCAGTGCTGCAGAATTTGGACACAGTGGTGACAATCATGTGCCACCATTAGACCCCGCCGCATGGGATTTATTAGGCTTGGATGTCGATGTTATCCCCGAGATATTGCAACAAACAGCAGAACATTTAGACACACTAAAATCATTAATGTTATCCGATTAATCGTAACAAATTTATAAAAAAAGGCAATAAAATGAGAACAGTATTATTAGGCGCACCAGGTTCAGGTAAAGGTACACAAGGTGTTGTATTATCTAAAAAATATGGTATCCCGCAAATCTCAACGGGTGATTTATTAAGAGCCGCTGTTACTGCGGGCTCTGAATTAGGTAAAAAAGCCAAAACTGCAATGGATGCTGGCGCACTAGTTTCAGATGATATTGTGATCGGCTTAATTCGTGAACGCATCTCACAACAAGATGCCGCAGAAGGTTATATCCTAGACGGTTTCCCTCGTAACATTCCACAAGCAGAAGCGCTTGATTCAATGTTGTCTGATTTAAACCAGCCTCTGCAAGGTGTGGTATTACTTGATGTTGCCTTTGAAGAATTATTACAACGCTTAACAGGTCGTCGTACTTGTAAAGACTGCGGTGCTATCTACAATGTTCATTTATCGCCTTCTAAAGTTGAAGATCATTGCGATGCCTGTAATGGTGACTTATTCCAACGTGCAGATGACAATGAAGAAACTATCGGCAACCGTCTCAATGTTTACCAAGAACAAACTGCACCATTAGTTGATTACTACACAAAACAAAACAAACTGCACAGCATCGCTGGTGTCGGTGTTGTTAATAACATTACTGCCGCTGTTAGCGCTGTATTTGACACTATTTAATAGAAACGCCCTCTCTCGCACATTGTGAGAGAGGGTTTTCATTATGGCCACACTCCTCGCAATCGGCATAGCCACTCTCGACATCATTAATACTGTTGATAGCTATCCCGAAGAAGACAGCGAACTACGCGCCTTATCACAAAGCCAAGCCCGTGGTGGCAATGCCACCAACACTCTGACCGTACTCAGCCAATTAGGTCATCAATGCCATTGGGGTGGCGTTTTAATTGATGAAGCAGACAGCCAATTTATCCTTGATGATCTAGCTTTATCAAATATCAACATTTCCAACTGCAAACGGCTATCAAACGGAAAGATGCCAACCTCCTACATTACCGTTAGCCAACAAACAGGTAGCCGGAGTATTGTGCATCATCGTGATTGTCCCGAATATGGCTTTGATGATTTCAAGAAAATAGACATTGAACAGTTTGATTGGATACATTTTGAAGGACGCAATATTGACGATACGTTATTGATGTTACAACACCTCAAACAACATCATCCTGATATTCCATGCTCCGTAGAAATAGAAAAACCACGCCCCAATATCGAACAACTATTTGAACTTGCCACCATTTTGATGTTTTCACAGCATTATGCTCAAGCAAATGATTTTGAAAATGCCACCGACTTATTAAATTCATTAGCCAACAACATCACAGCCACCTGCACATGGGGCGAACAAGGAGCTTGGGCAATTGATAACTCTGGCAAGTTATTACATAGTGAAGCTATTCCACCCAAACAAGTGATGGATACTCTAGGTGCTGGCGACACCTTTAATGCCGCCCTAATTCATAGCTTAATTGATAATAATGCTCTACAACACGCACTGGATAATGCCTGCAAACTAGCCAGCTACAAATGTGGGCAACAAGGTTTTGCCAATTTAACTCAAAACATCGAGCTCTAATCATGACTCAACATTTTCTCTGCAAACAACAAGACCTAACAGAAGATAAAGCCCGTGGTTTTACCATTGAAAAAAAATCAGAAAACTTAGAACTATTACTAGTCAAAAAAGATGGGGAAATATACGCCTACAAAAACCACTGCCCTCACCTAGGCATCACTCTAAATTGGCAAGAAGATGAATTCCTATCCCTAGAAAAAACACATATAGAATGCTCCACCCACGGTGCAACATTTAATCTAGATGATGGTCACTGTATTGCTGGGCCTTGTACAGGACAAGACTTACTGCCACTCAATATTGAGTTACGTGATGATGAGATTTGGTTACAGATTTAATTCCCTCTTTTGTCTTGATTATTTACTTACTAGGCATTACAGTCCGTATATGTACAAGAATTACAGGGAAATTTTATTCCCATTAATAACAAGTTAGATTTTAAAAAAATGAATAAAGAAAGTTTACATTTACTAAAATTATTATCTAAGGAAAGAGAAATCACCTTATCTCAGGCAGGTTCTTTACTAGCATGCTCATTTAACGACTACCGAGATTATTTTCCTTTAGCTGCATTATGTACTTTGGGGCTTGCTAAAACAGATGTGGGTCCACCAGATATAATTACTGATAAATTTCTAGCTTCTTATTTTTATGCTCATACTCTTGGTATAGGCACTCATCAAGTTAATAATTACACTACAACAAACAGAAGTGAGTGTTCAAAAAAAATCAGCATACATATAACAGCATTGGGTGACAGTTATATCTCTGATAAAAAGATCGCGTTAAGAGAAAAATATGTAGCTTTTTTACTAGGTATTATTTCAACAGTCATAGCTTTATGGGTCAAATCAAAGTGGTTTTAAACTTAAATCTAACAAAAAATTCAAGTTTGTTCGCTGTCGCTCACGGGACCTCCGCAGGCTGCGGCCCCTTAATTAAAACGTTAGGCAACCAACAAGTATGGGTGTAATTATATCGTGTATAAAGAATATTTAGGTGCTATTGGAATTTGTTTAACCTTTCTGGCATATATCCCATATATACGATCTATCTTAAAAAACGAGATAAAACCTCATGTTTTTTCTTGGGGTATATGGGGCGTAACTACACTTATAGTTTTTTTTGCTCAGCTGTCCGATAATGGTGGTGCTGGTGCATGGGTCATAGGAGTTTCAGGAACTCTTGTTACAGCTATTGCTTTTCTCGCATACTTTAAAAAATCAGATTCGAGTATTACAAAAATTGATTGGGTATTTTTATTTATTGCAATAGTGTCATTGTTCGCATGGTATTTTAGTTCTAACGCACTTATAGCTGTAATTATATTAACTTTCATGAACGTTGTTGGCTTTGCGCCAACAATACGGAAATCATATTCTCAGCCATTTTCAGAGGGTATAAGTTTTTTCATGATTTTGGTTCCACGGAATTTAATTTCAATTGCAGCATTGGAGCACTACTCAGTAACAACCGTTTTTTTTCCTGCAATAACGGCATTAGCATGCTTAACTCTTATTAGTTTAGTAATTTACAGAAGAAAAACGTTAAAATATAAGTGTATTCAAACGGTTGCCTAACAAGTTACTCAAATGGACGCTAAATAGTTGGCTAGCTTCGTAAGGCGTTAGGCATATAACCTTCATGCAAGGATATAGATATAGATGAAGAACAAAAATAATTCTGTACTCATATTGCTAGTGGTTGCGTTGGCTGGCGTTTTGTTTTCCTGCATTAGCGGCTGGGTTCTTTATAAAAATGAAGAAAAGGCCATTATTAGCGAGTTTCGAAAAGACGTTAGCGAGCGTGCCGAATCATTATATCGAGAAGTCACTATAAATTTTGAGACCTTGCATTCATTATCAATTTTGTTCGATGAAGACAATATTCCTGCGTTTACCAGGTTCAGTCTTCAGGCTAAGAAAATCATGAGTCGTTATAATGATATTCAGGCGCTGGAGTGGATACCACGCGTTGCTCATGCCCAAAGAAAAAATCTGGAAATAAATCAACATCAGCAATATCCGGATTTTGAAATCACTGAACGAGTGGAACAGGGGCATATGATTACGGCTAAAGACAGAGAGGAATATTTTCCAGTATATTATGTTGAACCATATGTCGGAAATGAAACGGCCTTTGGTTTTGACCTGGCATCCAATTCAGTCAGGATGAATGCTCTTGAATATTCAAGAGATAGTGGGAAGCCTAGAGCAACCGCTAGCATTACTCTCGTGCAAGCGAGCGAAAATCAGAAGGGTTTTTTGGCATTCCTGCCAGTATACAAAGGGAATATCTCTACACGCGAAAAACGTCGGAAGAATTTGAAAGGTTTTGTCCTTGGTGTCTATAGAATCGGTGATATATTTAAAAGTTCAGCCTTGAGCAAAGAACCACTTGGTATTGAAATGACCCTTGTTGACGAAACCCTACCATCTGCTCATGAAAACCTTTATGTTCATAAATCGCGAACTGGCCTGCCGGCGAACGGAAACATTACTTACAGGAAGGAGCTTCCTGAAATATGGGGCCGAAAATGGAGTCTTGTTGGCTCCCCCACACCAGATTATATTGCAGTTAGAAGAGATATAACGCCAATAGTAATTAGTATCACGGGGACAATCCTAACATTTTTTATTATCCTTTATATCCATATAATATCCAGGCGCAATGCGACTATAAAAAGAATCGTTATTGAAAAAACCAAGGAACTTTCCGCAGCAAATAAAGATCTGGAAAAACTTTCGCGTACGGATGGTTTGACTGGGATTGCCAATAGAAGATATATGGATGAATTTCTGGATGCGGAATGGCTAAGGTCAATTCGAAATAAATCACCGATATCTTTTATTTTAATCGATATTGATTTTTTTAAGTTTTATAATGACAACTATGGCCATCAAAAAGGTGACGAATGCCTGAAAATGGTTACAGCTTGTTTAAATGGTCAGGTGAATCGCCCCGGTGATCTTGTTGCCCGATATGGGGGAGAAGAAATTGCTTTGGTGCTTGCTGACTACAGTGATGTGGAGATTTTGGCTAATAAATGTCGACAATCCATCGAAGATTTACAGATACAACATAAATATTCTAAGGTTGCAGATGTGGTAACGATAAGTGTTGGGTTTTCCACAATTGTGCCGACAAAAGGTAGTGCGCCGAGCTCAGTTATTCATTCCGCCGACAAAGCTCTTTATAAAGCTAAAGAGAGTGGTAGAAACAAGGTAGAACATATCTACCCCCCCCATTCAAATACCTAACAAGCGGTTCCAGTTGACGCCCGCCTGTAAAAATACACAGGCAGTCACTTCTGTCTGCCACTGAACCGAGCGTTAGAGAAAATCATCCACCATCAATATCCTCACCGCATCACGCAGATCACTAATAATCTGTTTTTTACCTGTATAGCCTAAAAGTTTGGCAACCGCCTCCCACTGACCTTGCTGAAGTATTGCCATCACACATAAATATTTCTGTTGTTCTGAAAGCTGTAAAAATTCAGTCTGTCGGATAAGACTACCAAGCAATAATCTGAGTGAGATAACACTGAACTCAAAACCGCGTTGTCCTGTGGCGAAGGCTTGAATATCTTGCTTGTCCCATATTGAGAGTTGGGCTTGTTGTTGTGGTAGTGTTTGAGAAATAGCGATAACAATATCAGGATCGAGTTGTTTGAAATGTGTTTGCAATAACGATGACCATTGTTGCTGAAAGCGTTGTGTTACATCATTTAATACGTGTTGTCCTTTCGCCGATGTACTACGTAACATCATCACGGCATGACTGCCGCTAACATCATCTTTATGAATGCCTAATCGAGCAACGGCAAAACCAGCGTTTGTCCAAAAGCGTAATAAATCGCTAGTGATGCCAAAACTTGCACCAATAATATCGTTTTGTTTTTCCGACTGTTCAACTATCTGCTGTAGTAGTTTTTCACCCAGTCCACGTTGCTGGATTGTCGGATGAACCGCAATGCGAATAATACGTTGGTAACATAATGATCCCGCGGTAGTAATTCCGGCATGAGCTAATAATGATTGAGGTAATAAATGCCCTTTTAATCGCCGTTTTCCCGCGTGAATATCAGTAGCAAGTTCATCATCTAACTCACCTTCTTGCACCAGCCAAGCACTGGCAACAATATGTCCTTGGTATCGCAAGGCATAAACAGTAATATCATCCCGATCTAGCATCATCTGCAAGTCAGAAGGTCGTGTTCGATAATGTGCTAACACCATCAAACCAAATAATTCTCTTAAGCTTTGTTCATCGTTAATTAATTGCTTGCGATCAATGTGTTCAAAAATACAATTCTCTGTATTGGCTTCGGAAATCAGATCATCTTGGGCGGGAATAGCATCCAATAATAAAGCCTGAAAACTAAAGGCTTCCAATATATCGCCTTGTTGCCAACGGATCGGGGTTTCCATTCGCAGACTATTCCAGTTGGGTGTTTTCTTATCCAATGTTTTTTGAAAACGTACTGCAAAGCCACGTCCTGTACCTTCATAGCCATGCAAGGTAGTAGCAAACACAATCCGTGACTGTTTTTGTAATAATTGTTCTAACATTGACGTAGGGATCGCCGCCGCTTCATCCACCAGCACACAGTCTGCTTTTTCATCTGATGCAATAAGAACATCGGGAGCAATGAAAGTGATTTTAGCCCGTTCGTCAGGGTCAGATAGTATGGTTGTCACATGTTTAAACACAGTATCAGCCGTCGCCAAACTGGGGGCGGTAATAATAATGCGTTGCTTACCTTGTTTGATTAACGCCGCTGCCGCTATACCTAATGCGGCTGATTTTCCTCGGCCACGGTCAGAAGATAACACTAAAGGCCGTCGTCGATGCCCTTGTACTACTTTTAAGATTGCCTGAATGGCTAATTGTTGATCTTTTGTTTGTGATTGCTCGTAATGTTTTGGGCTTGAAAGTTTAGGTAAATCATCACCCTGTTTCACCACTGTGAAGCTCGTATAGTGTGATGAAAAATAAGCCGATATTTGATTAAACCGCTGCATCCACAGGCTGTTTTCAGCTAGATCTGGCAGCAATAAGATCAATACGCCACCAGCAGTAATAGTGCCCAGAATGGCACCTAAACTATCCGGATTTAATTGTGCTTGTTCGTGCGTATTACAAACAACAGCATCAAACTCTTTGCCAAGCTGACTCTGTGCTTTATTTTGGCTGATAACAAGCTGTTTTTTATGATCAAATTTAGCTAATAGTATTTTGGCTGATGTTTGACACCAGTCTTGCTCGCCTTGCAAAATAACACATTGACGTTGTTGCATAATCAATAATGCGGTGGCAACTCGTGTTGATTACTCACTCCATCATTCGATGTCTGCATGGTGCTAACTTGCACTTTCATGGTTTCAAGGGCTAACTCTAAATTGCTTATTTGTTTTTGTTGAGCCGTTACAACTTGATTGAGTTGCTCTAATAAGTCTTCTTGAAACGATAGTTTCATTTGTAAATCATCAATTGCATCTTGCATTAGTCATCTCCATCATAAGATAAAGCGGGTGACAGCCATCGTTCAGCGACATCCATCGTCCAGCCTTTACGCTGTGCATAATCTTCAACTTGGTCTTTATCTATTTTACCCAAACCAAAATAACGTGACTCTGGATGTGCGAAATAGAAACCACTAACTGCCGCTGTCGGTAACATAGCAAAACTTTCCGTAATGGTAATACCTGCATTCTTTTCAGGTTCTAACAAATCCCATAATAAGGCTTTTTCGGTGTGGTCAGGACAAGCAGGATAACCCGGAGCAGGACGAATACCTTGGTATTTTTCCTTGATCAAGTCTTCATTATCCCAAGTTTCCGTATCCACATAGCCCCATAATTCAGTCCGTACTAATTCATGCATTCGCTCTGCAAACGCTTCTGCTAAGCGATCGGCCAAGGCTTTAATCATAATACTTTGGTAATCATCATGATCATCTTCAAAACGGTCGACATGCTCCTCAATACCAAAGCCTGCTGTAACAGCAAAAGCACCGATATAATCTTTAACGCCACTGCCTTTAGGTGCAATAAAATCAGCTAAGGCGGCGTTAGGTCTGCCCGGTGGTTTCTCTGTTTGTTGACGTAGACTATGCAATGTCATCCGAACATCGCTACGGCTATCATCGCTATATACTTCAATATCATCATCATTAATGCTATTAGCAGGAAACAAGCCCATTACCGCCCGTGCTGTTAACCATTTTTCATCGACAATTTTGGTTAACATCTCCTTGGCATCATTGAATAAATGCGTGGCATGTTCACCAACAATTTCATCTTCTAAAATTCGTGGATATTTACCTGCCAACTCCCATGCTTGGAAAAACGGTGTCCAATCAATACGCTCTACCAAGTCTTCTAGTGGATAATCATCAAAGACTTGCACACCTAATTTAGCCGGTATTGTTGGCGTGTAAACTGACCAATCAATTTTAGTTTTATTGGCGCGTGCATCGGTGATATTCAACTGGCGGCGGGTACTCTTACGCCCTTTATGACTCGCTCGTTTTTTAATATAATCTGCTTTCACTTTTGCCACAAAATCATCACGTAAATCTGGACTAATCAGGCTCTGAGCCACACCTACTGCACGTGATGCATCTTTCACATAAACAGAACAACCATGATAATTATGCTCAATTTTAACCGCGGTGTGAATAAGCGATGTGGTTGCTCCGCCAATCATTAATGGCACTTCAAAACCCAGTCGTTCCATTTCTTTAGCAATATGCACCATTTCATCTAATGATGGTGTGATCAGCCCTGACAGACCAATAACGTCAACATTTTCTTCTTTCGCCTTCGCAAGAATATCAGCACATGACACCATCACACCCATATCAATGATTTCAAAGTTATTACACTGCAACACCACGCCCACAATGTTTTTACCAATATCATGCACATCGCCTTTCACTGTGGCCATCAATATCTTGCCATTACTGCTAACGCCGCCACCCTCGCCTTTTTCGTCTTCAATAAACGGCATTAAATAAGCCACGGCTTTTTTCATCACTCGAGCAGACTTCACTACTTGTGGCAAAAACATCTTACCAGCACCGAATAAGTCACCAACCACATTCATACCATCCATCAATGCGCCTTCAATCACATGGATCGGGCGTTCGGCATTTTGTCGACAAAGTTCAGTATCTTCATCGATAAAGTCGGTAATACCTTTCACTAAGGCATGTTCAAGTCGTTTTTCTACTTTCCATGAGCGCCATTCAAGCGTTTCTTTAACCTCAACTTTTTTACCATCACCACGGTATTTTTCAGCAATATCTAATAAGCGTTCTGTCGAATCATCACGACGGTTAAGGATCACATCTTCAACAGCATCACGTAATTCTGCTGACAAATCATCATAAATTGCCAACTGACCTGCATTAACAATCCCCATATCCATACCGGCTTGCACTGCATGGTATAAAAACACGGCATGAATCGCTTCACGCAATGGGTTATTACCACGGAATGAGAACGATACATTACTGACACCACCACTGACCAACGCATGTGGCAAGGCTTGTTTTATATCGCGTACTGCCTCAATAAAATCAACGGCATAATTATTGTGTTCATCAATCCCGGTCGCCACAGCAAAAATATTGGGATCAAAGATAATATCTTCCGGTGGAAAACCCACCACTTCAGTCAATAATTCATATGAACGGATACAAATCTCACGCTTGCGTTTACGAGTATCCGCTTGACCTTTTTCATCAAAGGCCATCACAATCACCGCAGCACCATAGCGACGTACTAACTTGGCTTGCTCGATGAACTTGGCTTCGCCCTCTTTCATGCTGATTGAGTTAACAATCCCCTTACCTTGAATACACTTTAAGCCCGCCTCAATGACTTCCCATTTTGAGGAGTCAATCATGATCGGTACACGGCTAATATCAGGCTCAGCAGCAATCAAATTTAAGAATGTAACCATACACTCTTTCGAATCCAACATGCCTTCATCCATATTGATATCAATGATTGGTGCACCACTTTCAACTTGCTGGCGAGCCACATCCAATGCTGTATCGTAATCTTCTTCTTTGATTAAACGTGCGAAGCGTTTTGAACCAGTAACATTAGTACGCTCACCCACATTGACATACAAACTCTCAGGCGTAATGGTAAAAGGTTCAAGCCCGCTCAATCGACAATAATGTTTGTTTTCAGCGGGTATACGAGGAGCAATGCCTTCAACCGCCTCAGTAATCGCCTTAATATGTGCGGGTGATGTACCACAACAACCACCGACAATATTCAAAAAGCCAGACTCAGCCCACTCTTTCATTTGTACCGCCATTACCTCTGGCGATTCATCATATTCGCCAAATTCATTCGGTAAACCAGCATTGGCATGGGCGCTAATATGACACGTTACAAACCCTGATAATTCTTCAATATATTGGCGTAATTGATCCGCACCTAAAGCACAGTTCAATCCGATGCTGATAGGTTGTGAATGCGCTAATGAATTCCAAAAGGCTTCAGCCGTTTGCCCCGACAAAGTACGACCACTGGCATCCGTGATCGTGCCTGAAATCATGATTGGCAAGTGAACATCATGCTGATCAAAATAGCTTTCAATGGCGAATAAAGCCGCCTTGGCATTTAAAGTATCAAACACCGTTTCGACCAATAATAAATCAGCACCGCCATCAACCAATCCAGCAATTGATTCAAGATAAGATTCAACCAACTCATCGTAACTGACATTACGAAAACCGGGATTATTCACATCCGGCGACATACTTGCCGTGCGATTAGTTGGGCCTAATACCCCAGCAACAAAACGCGGTTTATCTGGATTTTTAGCAGTAAACTCATCTGCCATATCACGTGCCAATTGAGCAGACACCTTGTTTAACTCATAAACAATATCTTCCATCTCATAATCAGCCATCGCAATCGATGTACCATTAAAAGTATTGGTTTCAACAATATCCGCACCCGCTTCAAAATACGCGCGATGAATATCACTAATAATCTTAGGCTGAGTCAGTGATAAAAGGTCATTATTACCCTTAACATCACAACTATGATTGGCAAAACGCTCACCACGATAATCGATCTCTTCCAGCTTATAACTCTGAATCATCGTCCCCATCGCACCATCGAGGATCAAAATACGTTGTTGCATAAGATGTTTTATTTGGTGGATTGATGTGGTCACAATCGAAGTTCCTAATGGGGGTACAGGTAAAATTTGATCGCTAATTATATACCCGTTATCACTCAAGATACAGAATACGTTTAAGAATATCCGCCCTTACTCTAATATAACAACAGCCATTACATAACTTAAGAAATGTCATTTTCATAATATAATAACTACCATTCCCATATCATTATTTATAGTTTAAAAATCTATCATTTCCATAGATTAAACATGTCAATCCCTATAGATACACGTCACCTCCCCTATAGATACACGTCATTCCCGCGAAGGCGGGAATCCAACGATAGTGACTATATCCCCAGCCTATGTCCTATCCACTAATTAAATGCCATTACCCTTGTTTTAAATAGGACAACTCAAATTAAAGTGGTAAAGTGAAAACTCAACTTATCAATACGGCTAATTCTTCCTTGTTTAGGCTTTATTCTCGAATTACTAGGAATTCTTGTCCGTCTATGTATAAGAATTACAGGGAAATTTTATTCCTGTTAATAACAAGTTAGGCTTCAAGGACGATCGATCATGAGCAATCTTAATACAATTGAAATAAAAGCTTTTGTCCCCTCTAAGGATTTTGAAGTATCTAAAGAGTTTTATGAGGATCTGGGTTTCACAAAAGCATCTGATTCAGATGGGGTTGCCTATTTTCATCACGGTAATTGTAGCTTCTTGCTTCAAGATTTTTATGAGAAGGTACTTGCAGAAAATCTAATGATGCACCTATTGGTGGAAGATATTACGTCATGGCATAAATCCATAAAAGCATCCGGAGTTGAAGAGAAATATAGTATTAAGGTATCAGCAATTACCGAGCAACCATGGGGCATGCTAGATTTTGTGGTATATGATCCAAGCGGTGTACTATGGCGCTTTGGTCAAAATGTGTAAGCCTAACAAGGTGCTCAACCATCGTTCCGGCCAAAAAGCGGCCTCCACTGGACAGCCTAAAGCGCGCTTCGCGCACGGCTGCCGGTTAGCACGGCGTTATGTGAATCAAAAAAATAAAGAATGAAATAAATCTGTTCTCTTTAGTTATAGGGTCAATTATGGAAAGTTTGTTAAAAATTGCTATTAAAAAATCACCTCTCCCCACGTTAGGTACAGCTTTGCTGTATTTCGGTATCAAGTTACTGATCGAAAATAACCTAATTCAAGATATTGAGACATCCAAACTGGTCATCATCCTAGGAGTGTTCTTACTGTTCAGTCTTAGCCTTTTAACGTACAAGACTAAATCGGACAGCTCAAAATTAACTATTCGAGATGTTACCGCCGAAGATATTGATTCCGATTCTGACATGGTTATAGGGAAAAAATCAGCAAGTAAATCTAACTCTGAAACCACTATTGATGGCGTGAAAATCAAGGGAGTTAAAACGGGTGGTGACTTTGTTATTGGCGAGAAGATAACAAAAGATGACTAATATAAAGGATGATCAAAACTTACCAACCATATCCGGTATCGAATTAAACGATGTCAAGGCTGGCGGCGATATAATATTCGGGGGGAAATATGAGTCCAAGCTCAATATTACAATACCGGCTCCAGACCCAGAAAAAATTCAAAATATTATTACTCACAGCAAGCAGTTAGCCTCTGACAGCCCACAATACTTAGATATGCTTGAGCAACTTTCAAGTTACGAGAAGCCGAGGCCGGGGCGGCCAATACTTGGCTTAATGGGTAAACTTAAAGCGGGTAATAGAGAAGATCTATACGACGACGCTGAGTTTTATAAAGATAAATTTGCACAACGACTAGCAAGGCATCAGTTTTCTAATCAGGCAGTCGCAATTCACCTTTATTTTCTTACTCAAATCAATGAGAGATTCAGCTCAAAAATATTGCCCCTAATAAAAGATGGTTTCTCAACAACCGCTATAGACTCAGCGATTTCAGATTTGATAATTCAGCCATTTGTTTCAGAGGTCATCACAGCAGACCCTACAATGAATGCTGACATAATTAGAGGCATGCTATATTTCCTGACAGGTAACTGCCATATTAAATGGAGTCACCCATGATACTTTACCACCCGTTAAAAGACGCGAATCATTGTATCTACAGAATGCTAAGTATATTAGTCAAGTCACCCTCAGAAATATCTTTAGAGCGTTTAAGGGTGATTGATTTTTACCACATATTTCCCCATTTGCTAGCATCAATATCACCATGGCCCAGCGATATAAAAGAATACAAAAAGTACACAAAAAATATACCCCCTTCTTTTGAGTCAATACCAGATAAAAGACGGTTGTTTTATGAGCTTGCTGCAATCCACAAACAATCAATATTGACTCTAGTGTCCAAAGGTATTCTAGATAAAGATAACGTGAAGTCTGGAATCGCAAAGCTCAATAAGAAAAATATCCCTGAAAAAATACTTACTACCATAGAAAACGACGAATACAACAACTCAAAAATATTTGAAGTCTTAACCAAAGGCTTAACCGTTACGTCATGGACAGGGCGAAATGGATTCAAAGATAGATCTGGACTGATGGAGTTTATATATGACGAATAACACAACACTAGTAATCAATAGAGTTGTAATAGCTCAGTCAGGGCATATTGCATATGATGAGAAGTTTCACACCGGACTTAATGTTATTAGAGGGGAGAATGGTGTAGGAAAATCATCAATAATAGAACTTATTTCTTATGGTCTTGGCGCAGACATAAAAAAAACAAAATGGAAAAAAGAAGCTTTGCTTTGCTCAGAAGTAATAATTGAGCTTAAAATAAACAAACTCCCATATGTTTTTAAACGGAAAATTGAAGGTGACTCACAAAAGCCACCAATACACATTTTTGAAGGGAGTTATACAGATAGCAAAAATATTAATCAAGCATGGACGAAATATGGTTACAGAAAAACAGACTCAAAGAAAAGTTTTGCTATGCAGATTTTTTCTTTACTAGGTTACGAGCAATACAGTACTGATGAAGATCAATCTCTAACCATGCACCAAATAATGAGGCTACTTTACGTAGATCAGGACACTCCATCGTCTAAGATTTTTAGATTAGAGCCATTTATCTACGATAGGGAGTCGTTAAGAAAAGCTATCGGCGACTTCATGTTTGGGCTTGATAATTTAGAAGCACACAAAACAAGACAAGAGCTAATAGCTGCGACGAAAATATTTGAAAAGCTAAATGAAGAAACGCTTACTATTTTCAAGATTCTTGGAAAGTCAAACCTCAAGGCAACAACAGCATCAATAGAAAGCGAAATAGCAACTCTTTATGAATCGCTAGAAAAAACAAACCAGTCTCAGTTAGATCTAAAAAGAGATAGCATCCACGCCGATACTGAAAAGTTAACTAAGAGAGCTGTTGAAATCAACAAAAAAATATCTCTGAGTACTGGCGATATTTCGAGAATGGAAGAAAGGCTTTTCTCAATCGGGTACGACATATCCAACAGCCTAGAATTTATCACCACAATTGAGCATAGAGAATCATCGCTTAGAAATTCTCAACTAACAGTTAATGAACTTGGAATGATCGATTTTGAATACTGCCCAAGCTGCCTAACAAAAGTTAGTCTTCCAAAAAGCACTTCAAGTTGCAAGCTCTGCAAATCAGAACTTGATGAAAAAATAATCAACGAATCATACATACAGGCTCTTAACGAACTTGATTTCCAGAAAAAAGAAAGTTCAAAAATACTTAACAAATATATTGATGAGAAATCTGAATTATCTGTGATGCTTAAAAATGAGTATAACGAAATCAACCGATTTAAAAACGAATTCAATGAGATTAATAGCTTTACCAGTGAATTCGAGGCTAAACTTACAACGTTAGCCAGAGACAAAGGTTTTATTGAATCTCAAATATTAGCTCTAAAAGATAGACTCTCACTAGCGGCTGAAATTCAGATTTTGTTAGATAAAAAGGATGCTGCGGCCAAATCAATATCCTCACTTACTACCGCATTGAAGTCATTAGAGTTTTTGAGCGAAAATAGAAGAAAGTCAATTTCTCTTAAAGTATCACAGCAAGTGATATCAATACTTAGCGATGATTTAGGCTACGAAAAGTCATTTTCTTCACCTGATAAGTTTGAATATGATTTCTCAACAGACTCAATGCTTCTTGATGACGTCGCAAACTTTTCAGCAAGTTCAAACACATTATTAAAAAATACCTTTCATTTATCAGTGCTTCTCTCTGCAATCAATGACGATAAGTTTAGAATTCCCTGCTTTATGATGTTCGATAATATTGAAGACAATGGCATGACAGAAGAAAGAAGCCACAATTTCCAAAAAATATTATTTAACTTATGCAAAGAAATTAGTAGTGACTATCAATTAATAATGACGACATCAATGGTTGACCCACTATTAAATGATTCTAAAATTGGTGTAGGCCCCTTCTATAATAAAGGTGAGCATACGTTAAATATTCACTAAGGAAATTAAAGCCTAGTATCAAATTTGAAGTGTAACAAAGTAGTTCGAGAAATTAACTAATGAAAAAAAACATAACAAGAAAATCCAGCTGACCCAAGAAACGTGCGCTTTTATGTGCTTCGCTACGCTCATTTTTGCACATAAAAACACAAATCCCTTGGTCCGCTGATTATGGCGTTATAACTTTAAAAACATGGCCTTTATTGCCCTAAATTGCTAATTTAAAACTATGCACTTTCAGTAAAAATCTTTAGCAATTACACTAGAATAGTGGAGATACATATCGCTTTTTAGTCGTAAAGGGGGGACGCTACCCTTTAATTAAGCTCTCGCGTAGTCTTGTATTATGCCTAGAATAGCCCGAAGTGTCTTTCCTGATATTCCTCACCATATTACCCAGCGTGGTAACCGTCGAGAAGATGTGTGTTTTACGGATGATGATCGCCTTATCTATTTGGAATGACTGTAATTTCATTGTGCGAAAAATGATGTCTCTGTTCTCGGCTATTGTTTCATGTGCATCTGGTGTTGGTCCCTCATTCAGAGGAGGGATTACAAAAAGCATTAAAACCACTTCACATGCGCTATTCTCAACATATTAATAAAATCAAAGGCTGGACAGGCCATTTATGGCAAGGTCGATTCTTTTCCTCGCCATTGAGAGGTAGGCGCCAAGTCTAGTTCACATCGAAGCTAGACGTGGCAGGCCACCACAATAATTTAGTAGCCTATCTCGCTTAATGTCCTAGTACATCGGTTTTAACTTTCTTTGATTTCTTCGCCGCTTTCTTTTCCTTTGCGGTTAAAAGCGGTTTCTTTTTAAGATTTTTTTTACTATCTTGTCCTTTGCTCATTATGTTTACCTATAGATATAAATGAATTAACCTAAAGCTAGTGTAAGCCAACCTGAGGACAGTTTCTAGATATTGACATCAAAGAAATCTGTGATGTCGATGCGTAGAGGTATCAGTATGCCCCTAATGAAGAACAACTGAAAGGGGTTCTTATGATCAGGTTAAGCATGTAACAAGTTTCTGGGGGGGGGGTAGTATTGAGGTGAAAGTGCTGTGTATTCGGTCTATACTTGCTGGAATTCCCTTTGTAGCTGACATAAAAAAAGCCCAACAAGGCGTTATACATAATTAGGACATAGCATTTATGAATAGGTGTGAATGGGTCAATTCAAATCTACTAGAAGTAAAATATCATGATGAAGAGTGGGCTGTTCCAGTACACGATGATCGCTGCCTTTTTGAGATGCTAATTCTTGAGGGAGCTCAATCTGGCTTAAGCTGGGCGATTATTCTCCAAAAACGAGAAGGATATATAAACGCTTTTGATAATTTTGATGCTCTGAAAATTGCAATGTATAAAGAAGATAAAATTGAAAAACTCTTGAATGACAGGGGTATCGTCCGAAACAAACTTAAAATAAACGCCACGATTGAAAATGCAAAATGTTTTCTTGACGTGCAAAAAGAGTATGGAAGCTTTGACAGTTATATATGGTCATTCGTCAATGGTAAGCCCATTAATAACAAATGGAAAACCTTATCGGAGGTTCCCTCCATCTCTCTAGAATCAGAACAGATGGCTAAAAGCCTTAAAAAGAAAGGGTTTAAATTCATAGGTTCAACTACTTGCTACGCCTATATGCAAGCAGTTGGTATGATAAACGATCATGTTTTGTCATGCTTTCGCTACAAAGAGATTATTGAATTACAAAATCAGGTATAGCAGCTAAAGAATACACTAGCCTTTAATTGTGCAAAACACCCTTTCATCTAATGAAAAATTGGCTCATAATCAGATCATGTCCCTATTGTCTCAATACAAAGGAATGTCATGACTAAAAGAAAGATCACTGGTAAGCGTTTATTTGTCCTTGATACTAATGTGCTGATGCATGATCCCACGGCATTATTCCGTTTTAATGAACACGATATTTTCCTGCCTATGATGGTGCTGGAAGAGTTAGATAATGGTAAAAAAGGACTTTCAGAGGTATCGCGTAATGTTCGTCAGGTAACTCGTACCCTTGATGAGTTGATGTTACAGGCTGATGACACTGATGCTATGCTTAATGGTATCCCCCTACCCAGCGTTGCAAGCTCTGATGATAACTCTGAAGCGACGGGGCATTTATTCTTCCAAACAAGTCAAATTGATCAAACTTTACCTAAAGAGTTACCGGGCTCTAAAGCAGATAATGATATTTTAGGTGTTGCCATTAGCTTGCAGAAATCCAAAGCGGATACGACCATCACATTAGTGTCAAAAGATATTAACCTACGTATTAAAGCAACCGTACTCGGGCTTCATGCTGAAGATTATTACAATGATAAAGTGCTGGATGATGTTGATTTACTTTATATGGGTTCAAGCGAGCTCAAAACAGATTTTTGGGATGATCTGAATAATTTAAAATCATGGACTGAAGAAGGACGCACCTTTTACCAAATCGAAGGGGATGTAGTTAATGACTGGTATCCCAATCAGCTTATTTACTCTCCTGGTGATACGGGTTCCATTGAAGCCGTTGTGCGAAACAGCACAGAACATTCTGCAAATATCGAACTACTTCGTGATTATCGCAGAGAAAGCCATGCTGTCTGGGGAATCACGGCACGCAATCGTGAACAAAACTTTGCCCTTAATTTGCTGATGGATCCTAATGTCGATTTTGTCAGTTTACTAGGTCAAGCGGGTACAGGTAAGACATTGCTAACATTAGCCGCAGCGTTAACTCAAACCATTGAACATAAACGTTATGCTGAAATAATAATGACGCGCGTCACCGTCCCTGTTGGTGAAGATATAGGTTTTTTACCCGGTACGGAAGAAGAAAAGATGACGCCTTGGATGGGCGCTCTGATGGATAACCTAGAAGTTCTGAATAAAACTGATGACAATGCAGGTGAATGGGGTAAGCAAGCGACCAATGATTTATTACAAAGTCGGATAAAAATTCGCTCACTTAACTTTATGCGTGGTCGAACATTCTTAAATCGTTTTCTCATTATTGATGAGGCACAAAATTTAACATCCAAACAAATGAAAACATTGATTACACGCGCAGGCCCAGGCACTAAAGTGGTCTGTTTAGGTAATATTGCTCAAATTGATACGCCGTATCTAAGCGAAACCACATCAGGTTTAACCTATGTCGTTGATCGCTTTAAAGACTGGGAACACAGTGGTCATATTACCTTGCTTCGTGGTGAACGTTCTCGATTAGCTGACTTTGCCTCTGAATACTTATAATCTGGCATAATAAGCGGATAAGAACTTAAATTTAGGAACAGATTAACATGGAACATATGTCTGAATTCAATAATGACCAACGGGAATATTTCCGAATCAATGATATGGTTTTTATTGAATTAACTCCACTTAATAGTAGTGATGTCGAAAGTCTAAGTGTATCGATCAAAGATTATTCAAACAGTGAAGAAAATAAAGAAAAAAGCCAATTACAAACACTGCAAACTGCTTTTTCTCATTTAACCGATCAAATTAACCAACAAGATCGTGAAATAGCCCGAGCTCTGCGTTTATTAGATGAAAAAGTGACTCTTTTAGCCCAGAGTATTCAGCGACAACAAAATGCATCTGAAAATAAAATATTCACTAAAGTTAGCTTAAGCGGTGGTGGTATTTCATTCCTATCTGCTAATGAATATATGGGGAGGAGTGCCATTGAAATACGTATTGAACTTCGTTCATCAGCAACAGTTATTCATGCCATTGCTAATGTAATCGCCTGTGAAAAGACTTATGATGCCCCTAAAGAAACACCTTATTATTTACGACTTGTTTTTAGCCATATGAGTGAATGCGATCGTAATGCATTAATTAAACATACCCTTGCTCGTCAAGCTGAACTCTTGCGTTTAGCCAATGATAATTAAGGCTTATTCTCTATTTTTTGCTAAACGCATAAAACATAACCGGAATAACTAATAAAGTCAGTATAGTTGATACCAAGATCCCAAATAATAACGCCACTGCCAAGCCATTAAAGATGGGATCATCTAATATAAATAATGCACCGATCATAGCCGCTATTGCCGTTAATATAATCGGTTTTGCTCGCACTGTAGCAGCGCGAATAACCGCTTCTTCTAATTTCATACCTTCGGCTAGTGCTTGATTGGCAAAATCAACTAATAAGATAGAATTACGCACAATGATCCCTGCCATTGCAATCATGCCTATCATGGATGTTGCTGTGAATTGCGCGCCTAATAGGGCATGACCGGGCATCACACCAATAATTGTGAGCGGTATTGGTGCCATAATCACTAATGGTATTAAATAAGACTTAAATTGGGCGACAACTAATAAGTAAATCAAGATAATACCCACGATATATGCCAAGCCCATATCTCGAAATGTCTCATATGTTACCTGCCATTCACCATCCCATTTTATACTGTGATTTACGGGTAAAGTCGGTGTGCTTACAAAGAACTGTTCGATATTTGTATTTTGCAAACGATTAGAAATATCAAACATGCCATATAGCGGACTGTCTAAATCACCTGCCATATCTGCGGTTACATAAATTACAGGTAATAAATCTTTATGGTAAATAGTCTGTTCTCGATGAGAATCAATAACGTTAACAACATCACCCAATGCAATCATATTACCTTGTTGATTACGAAGCTGAAGCTTAAGAACCGCCGATAAATCACGCTGTTCACTTATAGGAAATTCAAGCCTGAGCGGCACGGCATATTTAACCACCGATGTATGCAAATATCCCACATCTTCACCCGCCAACACCATGCGTATTGCCGACACAATTTGTGCTTGTGATAAGCCTAATAATGCAGCTCTTTCACGATCAATTTTCACTATTTTTCGTGGTGCAGCTATTTCAACACTATCATCAATATCAACCACATCATCAGCATCCTCAAATACAGTACGTATCTCTTTCGCTATCGCTTGCTGACTCTCATAATCTAAGCCATAAACTTCCGCCATAATAGGTGATTGCACTGGTGGTCCAGGTGGCACTTCGACAATTTTGATATTGGCATTCCAACGCTTGGCAATGGCTTGCAAAGGTTTACGTGTTGAACTAGCAATTTCATGACTTTGTCGATTACGTAGTTTTTTATCCAGCAGATTCACTTGAATATCTGCCACTTCTGAGCCTTCACGCAGATAATATTGCCGTACCAGACCATTAAAATTGATTGGTGATGCCGTGCCCACATACGCCTGATAATCCGTCACTTCTGGGATAGTTGCTAAATATGCACCTAATTCACGGACGACTCCTGCCGTTCGCTCAAGGCTAGTACCTTCTGGCATATCAATAATCACTTGGAATTCTGACTTATTATCAAAGGGAAGCATTTTCAGCACAACCGCTTTGGTGCTGACCAGACTCACTGATGCCACAATTAACAACAACATAAGAAGCAATAACATCCAACGCCAAATACGACTTGTTTTGTGTAAAACAAAAAGTCCTATTGTGCTGTGAAAAAAGGAATAAATCGCTGTATTTTGTTGATGATTCTGTATTTGTGCGTGAGCTTGTCGTTGATTAGACATCATTTTCAACACCATCCACGGCGTTAATATATAAGCCACTAGTAACGACAATAACATACCGATACTGGCATTAATTGGGATTGGACTCATATACGGCCCCATCAAACCACTTACAAATGCCATCGGTAATAAGGCAGCAATAACAGCAAAGGTTGCCAAAATAGTCGGCCCACCCACTTCATCAACCGCTATCGGAATAATTTCTCGTAATGACTTGCCGCCTTTTTTAGCATGGCGATGTATATTTTCCACCACGACAATAGCATCATCGACCAAGATGCCAATCGAAAATATCAAGGCAAATAATGACACGCGATTAAGGGTGAATCCCCATGCCCATGATGCAAATAACATCAACATTAAGGTGACAACAATAGCAACACCGACAATAATCGCTTCACGCCAACCGAGTGCTAATAATACGAGCAACACCACAGAAATCGTGACAAAAACTAGCTTGTTAATTAAGGTCAAGGCTTTATCATCGGCAGTTTGACCATAATTACGAGTGACGGTCACTTCCACACCTTCGGGAATAAAAACACCTTTAAGATCATCAATCCGAGCAATTATGGCATCTGCAATATCAACCGCATTCATTCCTGCTTTTTTGGCTATCGCTAATGTAACAGCAGGGAATTCACCCTGAATATCAATGCCTTTATGACTTGCAGCAGGACCCGTTCCTAACCATGCATAATGCACCGTTTTATCTGTACCAGATAAAATAGTCGCCACATCACGCAAGTAAATGGCGGCATTATTCTTAACACCAATCACTAACGATGAGACTTCATCAAGTGTGGTTAAAAACACACCGGCTTGCACGGATGTTACTTGATCTTGTTTAATTAAAAAACCTGCTTCTGCTGACTTATTAGCAGAGAGTAGCGCTTGTTTCAGTTCATTTAAATCAATGTCATAGCCGGCTAGTTTTTGTGGATCAAGTTGGATGCTAATAACATTATCGTGTCCGCCAATCGTATAAACATCACGCGTTCCCGGCACACGTTTTAATTCAACCTCAACAGCATGCGCTACTTGTTGCAACTCATGAGCACCTTGATTAGGATCGGTACTCCATAAGGTTAAACTAACAATGGGTACATCATTAATACCTTTCGGCTTAATAATTGGTTGAGCCACGCCCAATTGCACAGGCAACCAATCACTATTTGAATAAATTTTATTATATAAGCGAACAATGGCTTGGGTTTCTTCTTCACCAACTTTAAACTGTGCGGTTAATATCGACATGCCCGGTTTTGATACTGAAGACACATGATCAATCCCTGAAATTTCTGAGATAACTTGCTCTGCTGGCGTAGAAATGAGCTGTTCGACTTCTACAGCCGATGCACCCGGATAGGCAATAAATATATTGGCAAAAGTAACATCAATTTGAGGCTCTTCTTCACGCGGTGTCACTAAAACAGCAAACAAACCTAGTAACAAACCAATTAATGCTAATAATGGCGTGATCTCAGCGTCTTGAAACTGTTTAGCAATACGCCCTGATAGCCCTAATTGAGCATCACTCATGGATGAGACCTAGAGGGTTTTTGTCTTAATAACTGAAGCGCTTGCAAAGGGTGAATGGCAACTTGCTCACCAACACTTAATCCAGCTAACACTTCTCGTTGTCCACCTTCCAATACTCGGCCTAAACGTATTTGTCTAAAAATAATGGCATCATCAGTAATAATATAAACAGCTGAAACTTCGCTCCGTTGTACAATTGCTGTTTGAGGAATCACTCTTATTTTCTCATCACCCACCATAAATTTAACTTTGGTTAACATACCCGGATAAACAGAAATCTGCTCACGATTTTCAGTAAAATCAACGCGAATTTGAAAGCGATGACTTTTTACATCGGCATGCGGATTAATCGTCATCTTCTCAGATTGGATCTGACGGCCATTAACTAATATCACTGGAAGCTTGGCAGAACGAACCGCATCAAATAAATATTGCGGCACATTCAGCACCGCACGTAATTGTTGTAATGAAATCCCTGTCATAACGTGCTGACCAGGGCTTACCATCTCACCTAATTCAATGAATCGTTCTGTGACCACGCCGCTATATGGCGCGATTATTTGTGTATAAGATAACTGCACTTTGGCTTCTTCCAATTGTGCTTGGCGTGATTTCAATTGTGCAAGAACACTTTCCACGCGCGCATCCATTGCTGTTAAATTCGCATTTGATTTATCCAAAGCTGCTTGGGCAAGTAGTTTACGTTTAAATAAATTATTTATCCGCCTAGCTTCAAAAGCAACTTCTTTGTGGCGGGCAATAGCTTCACGTTTTTTGGCTAAGTCTGCACTAAGCTTTGCTTGAATTTGTGCCACCCGCGCCTGAAATTCATCATCGCGTAATTTCATAATGACCGCCCCTTTCGGTACGATATCATTCACATCAAAATTCAATTCAACCACTTCGGCGGCTATTTGTGAGGATACAGTTGTATGGTTAACGGCTTCGATAACGGCATCAAAAACTTCGTATCGCGGAACTGTTTTATCATCGACGCTGATTGTTTCCAGATCTGATGCAGCTTGAGTTATTCCAACTAGAAATAGAGATAATAATAAAGTAATCATCCCTGTTTTAATGTATTGACGCACCATAATAAAGCCTTATTGCATAACGATAAATTATACTTTCATCAAAAATCGTTATGATGAAAAACGATACATTAGCATTTTCTAATATTAATAGCTATGGGCACATAGTTTTAGCCATTGACTCCGGTAAATCATAATACTGATACAAACAAATCATTGCATCTTCATCAGCGGCTTCTACATCCATATGATGCAATAACTGTTGCCACAAACTGATTCGACTAGAATCATCAATCTGCTGTTCTATTCGCCCACGTTTCGATAGCCACAAACCATCACCGTTAAAACTATACACTGGCAATAAATCTAGCCGCTGTGATGCGGGGGAAATTCTTGGGTTTATATTATCTAAAATGAGTGGCTCGGTCTTCGGCGTTTCAAAATAACTCACCACCATATGTGCCTGATTTAGCGTTAATGATTTTACATACGTTAGGCGTAATTTTTTCTTTTCCATCCCCATTGCACTCAGTGTGAAATATTTAGCAATAGAGAAATCTTCACAATCACCACCTTGTGTGACTAATGTTTGCAGCGGTGTCGCCCAATAATCTTCCTGTTTCCAATGTTCAATATCATCGACAAATTTAAACTGATTTACGAAATCATTCACCTTGGTTAATTTCTGAATATCTGACCACTGAGATCCAGAATCAATCAATGACTTCCATTGTTCTACTCGTTCACGAGTCTGTGAATCAATACCATCATCCGGTTTTTTAGGTGAACTGCCACACCCCACCAAGAATGCCATTAAAAACACAACTATCCATTTAGTCATTTATTATTATCCATAGTAAGGAATTCAACTGCTGATTTCTGTGGTTCTAATTGAGGTACAATGCCCAAACACGGTGCAGAAATAGCGTGTTGTAACGTATCAATAATCTCTGCTGCCTGCTCATTGTCCCGACGCTGGTTTGCCACCCAGCCTATTAATGAGAGTCCTGTTTGATTGATCGCCGCGACGGTTAATAATGCATGATTAATACATCCCAAACGAATATCCACCACCAAAATAACCGGCAAGCCCAGTTCAAGCGCAAGATCCGCCATCGTTTTCTGTGAATTTAATGGCACTAACCATCCGCCAGCTCCTTCAACAATCACCGCATCAGCCTGTGATGCAATCTGTTGATACGCTTCTTTTATACGACTTAAATCAATGTTGATACCTACTTGCTGTGCCGCAATATGCGGGGCAATCGCAGGATTAAAAGCATACGGGTTCACTGTGTCGTAATCTATGTGAACATTTGCCTGCGCCATCAAGGCCAATGCATCATCATTGCGTAATCCTTGTGCGGTTTGCTCACAGCCACTCGCCACCGGCTTCATGCACGCAACGTGTTGTCCTTGTTGTTGCAAGAGTTCAATTAAAGCAATACTGATCCGTGTTTTACCAACATCAGTATCGGTACCCGTTACAAATAAACCGCTCATGATCGTCGTCGTTGAATTTTACTAATGGGAATAGCAATACTGCCATCTTCTTGCCTTTGTTGCTGTTGCTTATTTCCCGCCCAAGCATGGCCATATACCACTTCATACGTAGCGGGTAACACACCATTTTCACGAAACTGTTCATAAGCTTTGGCTACATTATTCATCGTCTGTTTGCCGGTTAATCCTCGGCGACGAGTGGTATTCACATTACGTGCACCTAATATTTTTAAGTCTTTCATCAATGCCATTGCTGTGTCATAGGTTAGAGTATAACGATCGGTATCCAGCACCGGTTCAGCTAAATTCGCCGCCATCATCGCTTCACCCACATCATGCATATCATAGAATAAATTAACATGAGGATAATCATCGACTTCGGCCCAAGATTGACGTAACTCATGCAAGGTATCAGGGCCTAACGTAGTAAACATCAACAATCCATCGGGGCGTAGCACTCGTTGGATCTCAGCAAAACTTGTTCGAGGATCGCACCATTGTAAGGCTAAATTAGCATAAATTAAATCCATACTATTATCTGCCAAGGGTAATTTTTCAGCATCACCTGTTAAAAACTGCACCGGCTTTGAATTGGGTAACCAACGTTTAAATCCCACCTGTTTCTGGTGGTTTTTTCTAGCGTGTTTCACCATCGCCGTGGCTATATCTAAGGCAAATAACTGAGCTTTGGGATAACGTTTTGCTAATAAACTTAAATTACGTCCCGTACCGGCACCTAAATCTAAGATTTGTTGGGGTTGCAAAGTAACCAATGATAAACGATCTAATAATTCATCCGCCGTTTGCCGTTGTAAAATAGCAACATCATCATAGTGAGCCGCCGCTTGACCAAAAGATCGAGCGACTAATTGTTTGTTGGGAAGATCGTTAGTCATTAATAAATTGTTCTATAATTTGTTGGCATTCTGCAGCTTGGGCAATAAACGGTGCATGACCCACCCCTGCTAATAAATGCGTTGTTAGTTTGCTATTTAATTGCTGAGCCTCGCTCAACATGGCAGTGGGAATCAAAGTATCTCGTTCCCCCAAAATCATCGTCACTGGACAGTTTAATGCGGCTAATTGTGGTCGCATATCAGAGTTAATTAACACCTTCAAGCCCTCCTGCAAAGCCATGGAATTCGGTGGGTTGCCAATTGTTAACTGATGACTCAATTGTCGAATCGTATCCCGACTATGTTGAGAACCTCGCGCTTGTAATAATAAGAATCGTTGTAGGGTTTCGGCCTGATTATCTTGCAAATTGTCCGCAAAGGCGTTGAATATAACGGCATCCATCGCACAATCCCACTGCTTAGCCTTAACAAAACAAGGGCTAGCCGCTAATAAGATAAGTTTAGTCACTCGCTGTGGATAACGATCGGCAAAATCCAGACTAATCAAGCCGCCTAAAGACCAAGCTAAATATACTGCTTTTTCGGGTAATTGCGAGGCTAAGTTTTCAACAATGGTTGCCAGCTCCAATGCACCGTCTTGCCAATCACTTTCCCCATGTCCCGGTAAATCGACCAAATGCAAGGTATAACTTTTAGCTAAATTCTCAGCTAAATCATGCCAAACAGCACTGTTCATACTCCAGCCATGTAGCATTACTAGATCAGGCCCTTGTCCGATAACTTTAATATGCATAGTCACGCCGTTAATCGTCATTCCCGCGTAGGCGGGAATCTAACAATAGTTGCTGTTTACACTGCCCATGGTTCCCCGCGTACGTGAGGATGACAGCAGAGGAATATCTTGTTGTTAGTTCGGCCATACCACTTCCAAAGCGTTTAATAACTGCGTGATATGTTGTTCACTATGATTGGCAGACAAGGTAATCCGTAATCTTGCCGATCCTTCTGGCACTGTCGGTGGGCGAATCACCCCCACTAAAATACCATTGCTCTCTAATTCTTTACCTATTTTTATCGCTTGCTGATCGTCACCGATTAATACCGGTTGAATCGGTGTTTGTGAATCCATGATATTCAAGCCTAACGCTTTAGCTCCTGTTCTAAATTGAGCTATCAATGTCTGTAACTTTTCACGTCGCCAGCTTTCATTTTGTACTAGCTTTAAGCTGGCCAATGTTGCTGCCGCGATTGCCGCAGGTTGTGCGGTGGTATAAACATACGTTCGTGCTTGCTGGATTAAGGTATCAATCACCACTTCATCAGCAGCAACAAATGCACCTGCGGTACCAAAGGCTTTACCAAAGGTTCCCATCACAATTGGCTGGTCTTGTTTGGCAATATTCCAATGTTCGACACTTCCCCGCCCCTGTTCACCCAATACACCTAAACCATGGGCATCATCGATGATAACACCAGTCTTATGCTGTTTTGCTAAGGCCATGATCTCAGTTAAGGGGGCAATATCACCATCCATACTAAACACACCATCACTGACAATTAAACGTCGTTCTGTTGCTGCTGATTGTTGTAAACGCGTTGTTAATGCAGCCATATCAGCATGTCGATAACGCAATTGATCGGCAGCTGATAATCGCCCGCCATCTAATAAAGAAGCATGATTAAGCTTATCTTGGATCAACATATCACCACGTGCCATCAAGCCATCAATCAGCCCCATATTGGCTTGGTAACCTGATGAAAATAATAGCACTTTCTGTTGACCAGTAAAGTCGGCTAAGGCTTCTTCTAACGCGTGATGAACTTGGCTATGACCGGTTAATAAATGCGCTGCGCCACTGCCAATACCTTGTTGTTCGACAGTATCAACAAAGGCCTTTTTCAAATCAGGATGATCCGCAAGCCCAAGATAATCATTACTACAAAATGACAGTAGCTTTTGACCATCAACAACAATATTTACCCCTTGTGCACCCTCACGAATACGCTGCTGACGATAACGCCCCACCGTTTGACGGCTAGCAAGATCATCAGCTAACGACTGTGTCCAAGGTAAACTGCTCACGTTATCCGTTTAGTGACTAGCAACTGAGGTTGAAATACCCAAACGCTCAAATAAACGCAGATCATGATTGGTATCAGGGTTATCGGTAGTGAGTAGTTTTTCACCATAAAAGATTGAATTCGCACCGGCAAGGAAACACATAGCTTGTAATTCATCACTCATGCTTTCACGCCCTGCCGATAAGCGTACATACGATTTAGGCATCATTAGGCGAGCAACGGCAATGGTTCGAACAAATTCTAAAGGATCAATATCATCATTTTCAGCCAACGGTGTGCCTTCTACTTTGACCAATAAATTAATGGGAACACTTTGTGGGTGACTCGGCATATTTGCCAAGCCCATTAACATGCCAGCACGATCCGCATCATTTTCCCCTAGACCGACAATACCGCCACTACACACATTAATATCGGCATCACGCACATAACTCAAGGTATCTAAACGATCTTGATAGGTACGTGTGCTAATCACTTTGCCATAAAACTCTGGTGAAGTATCTAAGTTGTGATTGTAATAATCTAGGCCAGCCTCTTTAAGGCGTTTTGCTTGATGTTCTTCCAACATGCCTAGCGTGACACAGGTTTCTAAACCTAAATCTTTAACACCTGACACCATGTCGGCAACCCGTTCAAGATCGCGATCTTTCAAATTACGCCACGCTGCGCCCATACAAAAACGACTTGCACCCGATTCTTTGGCTTCGGTGGCATTGGCGATAACCTGATCCAAAGGCATTAACGGTTCTGCTTTTACCGACGATTCATGATGCACACTTTGTGGACAATAGCCGCAATCTTCCGCGCAACCACCGGTTTTAATACTCAATAAAGTGCTCATTTGAACTGTATTGGGATCAAAGTTTTCACGGTGTAATGTTTGCGCACGATACATTAGATCTGCAAAGGGCAAATTATAAAGAGCTTCAATTTCTTCAATTTTCCAGTCGTGGCGAATTATTTGGTCGGCATTGCTTTGATTTTCAGGCATGATATTCTTTCGTTAAAATATAGATAAATGGATTCATCTTATAATGATAGAAAATGCTCTACCAACGATCAGACAAAGAGTTGTTCAATTATACAGCAATCTGACAGCAACACATTGCCTACTCTGCGGGGCAATTGATAAAGGTAGCTGCCTTTGTGTTGCCTGCATCAACCAGCTTCCTAAATTAGAAAATTCTTGTCCGCGCTGTGCATCTCCTGTCAGCCATAATCTATTGTGTGGCAGCTGTTTACAGCATCCACCTGAACAAAATTCAAGTGTCAGCTTATTTGTTTATGCATCACCGATAGATCGTTTAATTGCTGATTTTAAATATCATGACATGTTGTTTTTAAGTCATTTTTTTGCTGAACAGATGGTGGAACAACTTAAATATCGTCCCCTACCTCAATTATTAATCCCTATTCCATTGCATCCAAGACGACTGCGTGAACGCGGGTATAACCAATCATTAGAACTTGCCAAACAACTATCAAAGCAACTTTCTATTGCCGTTTGTTCTAAAAGTTTGATCCGTATCAAAGATTCACAACCCCAAACTTCGTTACCCTATAAGGAGCGAGAAAAAAATATTCAACGCGCATTTAAGGTGGTAAATACGATGCTTCCAACTCATATTGCACTTATAGATGATGTATTAACAACAGGACATACTGCCAATTCCGCGGCAAAAACATTACGCCAAGCTGGTGTTATTAACATTGAAGTATGGACAATTGCCCGCACAATAAGACAAGATTAACCTTATGAACTCATTCGATTCAAATAAATTACAAAATGCGGAAACATTACAAGCAAACCTCGATGCATTACTTCGCACAGCTAAACACAATGAGCGTAAACAATTAAATTTCCAGGAATATGAATTAACCCTATTAAACAGTGCTGATTTATTGGATTTATTTCGCATCATATTAGAACAACATCGTGAGCGTTTTCAGCTCGCTGCAGTCACATTATTACTACTTGATCCTGAATATGAGTTTCAACGCCTAATAGGTAGCAAAGAACTAGCATCATGGCAAAGTCAGCTCTTATTCACGGATAAGGAACAAATCCTTAATCAATATTTTTCACTACGTCGAAAACCACGCTTATCCCGCTTCGCAGCTCACAGCCACCAACGCTTATTTCCTAACAACCACGTCTTAAAATCTGTCGCCATCTTACCGCTAATTCGTCACAATAAATTGATTGGCTGTTTGAATTTAGGCAGTCGTAATATTGAACGATTTCAGGCAGATATGGGCACGCAATTTTTACAGCATCTAGCAGCCGTTCTGTCAGCCTGTCTTGATAATGCACGTCTACAAGAGAATATTAAACAAATTGGTTTGATGGATCCTTTAACTGGCATCAATAATCGCCGATTCTTTGACCAACGTGTTGATGAAGAAGTCACCCTAGCATTGCGTAATAACTCTCCCCTATCGTGCTTATTTCTTGATCTTGATCATTTCAAACGTGTTAATGACACCCATGGTCATCAAGCGGGTGATGCTGTATTACAACAAGCTGCCCATATTTTTAATGACATTATGCGTACCAGCGATGTATTGGCTCGTTATGGTGGTGAAGAATTCGTCATATTACTCGCTAATACTGATAGTGAAATAGCCTATGATATTGCCGAAAGAATTCGAGCATCCATTGATAAAACTCATTTTGACATTGGTAGCAAAACACCTCTAAAAATTACGCTTTCTATTGGGCTAACAACGATGAATGCCCACTCATCACTTAAAACAACACAGCAACTAATACATGCTGCCGATCAAGCTGTGTATGCAGCCAAGTTATTGGGTAGAAACCGTGTTCACCAATCTAAAGAAGCCTAACTAAAACCCATGTTACTCACCTTTATTATTAATTCAATTTTAGTTTCACTCACCGTTATTATTCATTATGAAGTGCTGTATCAACTAGCAAAACAATTACCTTCAGTATCAATCCCTCCTCGTTATCGTGTTCTAGCAGGGGTGTTTATTATTATTTTTGCTCATGTCTTTGAAATTTGGTTATTTGCCATAGGCTATTACTTGATGATAAATACCGATGGTTTAGGTGGTTTATCAGGAAATTTCAACCAAAGTTTACTTGATTGTAGTTATTTTTCATTTACTACTTACACCACAGTGGGATTTGGGGACATTGAACCATCGGGTCATATACGATTTCTAACTGGTTTAGAGTCATTAACGGGATTAGTCTTAATTACATGGTCAGCCTCGTT
This sequence comes from Piscirickettsiaceae bacterium, assembly GCA_013215825.1. Taxonomy (GTDB): domain Bacteria; phylum Pseudomonadota; class Gammaproteobacteria; order Nitrosococcales; family Methylophagaceae. The sequence goes on from JABSQN010000004.1 coordinate 270,719, forward strand.
CTTATTTCTAGAAATGCAAAAATATTGGCCTAAAAGATAAATCTGAAGGGAATGAGCAGAAAGCAATTGCCGTTAGTTTTATTCGGACACCACAAATTAATACTATCAAAGCTGATGTTGAGGTTTTAGCATACTACGGTAAAGATCCTGTTGCTGTCCTCACATTGGCTTAATGAACTGAATGATGAACGCTGCTAAGCCCTTCACCATTGTGAGTAATAAGCTGACTAATAAAGCCATAACCATGGCACCACTGGCAGGACTGTGTCCCAAATAACGCTTAGCATTGTTATGAAAGACATCCTTGATATACATCAACGTTGTCAGTGGGTTACAGATAAATTCTGAGAAACATGCGTATTTCACCCCATAAATCCCCAAATGAGTCGAAAGGACAATAAAGCAATAATGGTATAACCGGCATAGGAATGCTCAGTCATAAAATCATCTTCTGTGATATAAGCAATTAGAAAACATAAAACCAGAGACCAGTGAAAACTCTTAAAGGAAAACCCCATATTCTAATTGGTGTTTAGTTCCTGTTCCTTAAACAGAATTCAGATTGATTAGGGTCTTAGAAGCTAAAGCGGGTTTGGCCTCAATAATTTTAGTAGTACAAGCTACAGACTCTCATGGCGATGATTGAAACGGAACTCGCATTTTTTAAAATGTAAATGAAAAGTATGTTTGTAGATTCCATTAAATTTATTCAACCTGCGCTTGGAATAACGCCAAAAAGGTTCAATACTATTAATATACTGGTCTCCACTGCAGGGCTATATTTTTCACTTTACGCTGTAATGTTCTTAGATGTGATCTTTCAATCTTATCAGGTGCTTTTTCCTGTTACACATCAAATAAGGTGATGGATAACAGAACAAGGGGATTTTCCAGCAAAGACACTATAACCATGACCGACCACCAGTACGAATAATTATTTATCACCAAACCCGTTTGAACAAATCAGGTTGGATGAAATAACTCAAATCGAACCGATGCTAGGTATGAAATAGTGTTGACGCTCCACATTGTCCCTTTCAGACAAGTGTGCTACCAGACTGGCGCTATGCATGTATAAATATAAGCTGGTGCCGAATATGTGTTTTATTTAAGCTAATAAAGCGTGAATTTCTTCTAATTCAGAAAGAAGTTCGTTAATAATTTGTTTTTTATTATTCTTACTTTCTGGCTGTTCACCATTATCAAGGCGTTGTCTAGCACCGCCAATCGTAAAACCTTGTTCATAAAGTAAACTACGGATTTCACGAATAAGTACGACATCATGGCGCTGATAATAACGTCTATTACCTCGACGTTTTACCGGTTTTAGCTGAGTAAATTCTTGTTCCCAGTATCGCAATACATGCGGCTTAACACCACATAGTTCACTCACTTCACCAATTGTGAAGTAACGCTTACCGGGTATCACTGGTAACTCATTGTTATTACTCGCCTCTAGCATAACTATCCACCCTTGCTTTTAGTTTTTGTCCAGGTCGAAATGTCACTACACGACGTGCTGAAATTGGAATTTCTTCACCTGTTTTCGGATTTCGCCCCGGTCGTTCACTTTTATCTCTTAATTCAAAATTACCAAAACCTGATAATTTGACTTGCTCACCTGATTCTAGCGCAACGCGCACTTCTTCAAAGAACATTTCAACCAGCTCTTTTGCTTCACGTTTATTAAAACCCAACTCGTCATAAAGTTGTTCTGTCATATCTGCTTTAGTCAGTGCCATAGTTACCTCTAAAAATCTTTTTTATCTATACTCAGTTACGATCTAATTACCGCACCGACTTGTTCTAACATGCTTTGTGCAACACTATCAATCAATGTATCAACCTCATCATCGGTCAGTGTGCGATCACTATGTTGGAGATGAAATGCAATGGCTAAACTCTTCTTACCATCCTCGACGCCTTCTCCGCTATATACGTCAAACAGTTGAATTGACTTAAGAATATCAGATCTAACCCCTCTCAGGCAACGATCAATTTCCCCAGCATTTATATGTGTATCAACCAGCAGAGCCAAATCACGACGAATCATAGGAAACTTTGATAACGATTCAAATGAAGGCACTTGTGCAGATAAGACTGATGACAAGTTCAATTCAAACACATAAACACGTGTGTTAATCTCTAATGGTTTGTTCAATCTAGGATGAAGTGCGCCGATCCAACCTATCGCATTATCACCATTATATATTCTAGCTGTTTGTCCAGGATGTAATGCGGGATGTTGTTCTACGACAAAGTGAATATCATCGTTGCCACCTAAATTCAATAGCGCTTCAACATCTGCTTTAACATCGTAGAAGTCAACTGGACGCTGTTTCTCAGACCATTGTTCTGCATAACGACTCCCACAGACAATGCCTCCAATTTGACGATGCTGTTCCACATTGTCACTGGTGCCAGTGAATATTCTACCGACTTCAAATAAGCGGATCCGGTCATGCTGACGATTTAAGTTATGAACCAGTGCTTGAACTAAGCCTGGCCATAACGATGTTCTCATCACTGATAAATCTGCTGAGATCGGGTTTGCTAATGCTATCGCCTGCTCACCTTCTATCGCTAAGTGTTGCTGGATATTAGGATCAACGAAGCTATAGGTAATGGCTTCTTGATAACCTCTATCAACTAATAATGACTGTAAGCGATGGGTGGCTAAGGTATGTTCCGAAATATTTGTTGTTAACACGGTGCCTTGAGGACGTGTTTCAGGCAGTTTATCGTAACCATATAAGCGACCTAATTCTTCGATCAAATCAACTTCAATTTCAATATCAAAACGGAAGCTTGGCGCAGTCACTTGCCAGCCTTCTTCATTAGCTTCAACGTTCATGCCTAGACGCGTTAACTGGTCTTCAACGTGCTCTGCTTCAATCGCAATACCTAACACACGCTTAATTCGATCTGCACGCAAATTAATCACTGCCGCTTTGGGTAAATCAGACTCTGAAACGACTTCCGTGATCGGGCCTGCTTGTCCACCCACAATATCCAATAATAACGCACTGGCTCGTTCAATCGCCTTTCTAGCTAACTTAGGATCAACACCACGTTCAAAACGGTGCGATGAGTCTGTATGCAAGCCATAAGCTCTCGCACGTCCGGCAATTGAGGTTGGATTAAAAAATGCAGCTTCTAAAAATAAGTTTTGTGTTGCATCAGTAACACTGGATGCTTCACCGCCCATAATTCCTGCAAGCGCTTGTGCTGATGTTTGATCAGCAATCACTAAGGTATTTTCAGAAATTTCAATTTCCTGACCATCTAATAAAGTGATTTTTTCTTCTTTATTAGCCAAGCGAACCGTAATACCGCCCTTTAACTTTTCTAAATCAAAGGCATGCATCGGTTGACCAAGTTCTAACATGACATAGTTCGTCACATCGACAACGGGGCTGATGCTACGAAGTCCACTCCGACGCAATTTTTCTTGCATCCATAGCGGTGTTGTTGCTTGCACATTAACTGCTTCAATCACACGGCCAACATAGCTCGGGCAATCTGCAGGTGCTTCAACAGTAACATCAAACTGCATTGTTGATTGCTCAGCTACTTTTTCTTCTGGCCATTGCGTTACATCACAGCCTGTTAATACGCCTACTTCACGGGCAATGCCAGCAATACCAAGGCAATCACTACGGTTTGGCGTTAAATCAACATCAATTGAAACATCATCAAGATCCAGATATTCTCTAAAATCAGTACCTACAGGCGCATCATCAGCCAGTTCCATCAAACCGTTAACATTATCGATCAAGCCTATTTCACTGGCTCCACACAACATACCAAATGATTCAACACCGCGTAACTTGGCTTTTTTAATTTTAAAATTACCGGGTAAAATAGACCCTACGACCGCAACAGGAATTTTTAATCCTTCACGTACATTAGCCGCACCACAGACAATAGATAAGTACTCGTCTGAGGCAATATCAACTTTACAACAGCGTAATTTATTTGCATCAGGATGAGGTTCAACCGAAACGACTTGCCCAACAACGACACCGCTAAAATCACCTGCAACAGGTTCAACTGCATCAACTTCTAAACCTGCTTGGGTGAGTTGAGCAACCAATGTTGCACTATCAATATCAGGATTAACCCACTCACGTAACCATTTTTCACTAAATTTCATCGTGTTATCTCAGCTTAATTGAATTGACGTAAGAATTTAAGGTCATTTTCAAAGAAAAGACGTAAATCATTCACACCGTAGCGCAGCATTGCAAGGCGTTCAACCCCCATACCAAATGCAAGGCCAAGATATTTTTCACTATCAATATCTACATGTTCAAATACTTTTGGGTGCACCATACCGCAACCTAGTACTTCTAACCAACCCGTATGGCTACAAACTCGGCAGCCTTCACCGCTGCACATTACACATTCGATATCAGCTTCAGCTGACGGTTCAGTGAATGGGAAATAAGAAGGTCTAAAGCGTACATTAAGATCGTCTTTCTCAAAAAATGCACGTAAGAAGTCAGCCAAAATACCTTTTAAATCGGTAAAACTAACATTTTCATCCACCATCAAGCCTTCAACTTGATGGAACATAGGTGTATGAGTGACATCTGAATCACAACGATAAACCCGACCTGGTGCAATAACTCGTAATGGTGGTTCTTGATTTTCCATCACCCGCACTTGTACCGGTGAGGTATGAGTACGAAGCAATGTTTCAGCATTAAAATAGAAGGTATCGTGCATGGCACGTGCCGGATGATGTTCAGGAATGTTTAAGGCAGTAAAGTTATGCGTACTATCTTCAATTTCTGGTCCTTCAGCAACCTGAAAACCAATCGATTGAAAATACTGTTCAATACGTTGCAATGTACGCGTTACAGGATGCAATCCACCTGTTTGTTCACCTCGACCAGGCAAACTGACATCGATGGTTTCAGCTTCAAGTGCCGCATTCATTGCTGCTTCAGCTAATACTTTTGAACGCGACTCAATTAAGCCAACGACTTCTTGTTTAGACAAATTAACTGACTTACCGATAACTGGTCGCTGCTCAACGCTAACATCACCTAATTGTTTAAGGTAAGCAGTAATTTTTCCCTTCTTACCTAAATACTCAACACGTACTGCATCTAATTCAGCATTGTTTTCCGCATTGGCAATTGCTTCTTTTGCAATCGCAACAATATCGTTTAACGCCTGTAACTTTGAGTCTAGCTCAGCCATACTCTTAACCACCTAAAATTCATCAGAAATAAAAAAGGGCCGTGACACGACCCTTTTCTTTAATCATAAATGCTGTCTTACTCTAAATGAGTAACAACATTAATCAGCTAATGCCGCCTTTGCTTTTTCAGCAATTACAGCAAATGCAGCAAAATCGTTCATTGCTAAATCAGCAAGTATTTTACGATCGATTTCAATCGCTGCTTTTTTCAAGCCGTTAATTAAACGACTATATGTCAAGCCACATTCACGTGCACCAGCATTAATACGTGCAATCCATAAAACACGGAATGTACGTTTTTTCTGACGACGATCACGGTAAGCATATTGACCCGCTTTTGTTACTGCTTGTACAGCAACACGGTATACATTTTTACGACGACCTGAATAGCCTTTGGCTTGTTTGATAATTTTTTTGTGACGCGCGTGAGCGGTTACACCACGTTTTACTCTTGGCATGTGATAACTCCTTAATTAATGATTCGGCAACATTTTACGAACAGACTGATGATCAGCTTTACTGACGATCAATGTAGCTCGCAACTGGCGTTTCCGCTTAGTGCTTTTCTTAGTAAGGATGTGGCTGGTAAACGCTTGTGCACGTTTAAATTTACCGCTACCTGTCTTTTTGAAGCGCTTTGCAGCACCTCGGTGTGTTTTTAACTTTGGCATTATTTCGAACTCCGCATTCGTAAATTAATTATTTAAGTATAATTCCCAAGCCATCGGGAGTTACATTACTTTTTACCGGGTGCTAAAACCATAATCATCTGTCTACCCTCTTTCTTAGGATGTTGCTCAATAACAGACAGTTCTTTTAGATCTTCGGCTACTCGTTTGAGTAACTTCAATCCTAAGTCCTGATGTGCCATTTCGCGTCCACGAAAGCGAAGACTGACTTTAGTTTTATTGCCCTCTTCAAGGAAACGTGTCAGGTTGCGTAGTTTTACCTGGTAATCCCCTTCTTCTGTGCCTGGTCTAAACTTGATCTCCTTGACCTGTATCTGTTTTTGCTTTTTCTTAGCAATTTGTTTTTGCTTATTAGTTTCAAACACATACTTGCCGTAATCCATTATACGACAAACCGGTGGCTTAGCTTGCGCTGAGATCTCCACCAAATCTAATTCTGCTTCTTCGGATAACGCCATTGCTTTTGCTAACGACACAATTCCTAATTGCTCTCCATCAGCGCCGGTTAGGCGAACTTCTCTAGCTGTAATTTCTCTATTCAGCTTTTTATCATCAGTAGCGATATTTCTAATCCTCTAAAATAATACGACCGCGGCGAGCGACGTCTTTCTGTAAGATTCCAACAAAGTTCTCAAGTGTCATTTCACCTAAGTCTTCACCCTTACGAGTACGTACTGCCACGGCGTTATTTTGCGCTTCGCGTTCACCAACAACGATCAAATATGGGACACGGCGCAATGTTTGCTCGCGTATTTTAAAGCCTATCTTCTCATTTCTCAAGTCCATATCGACTCTAACGCCTTTATTTTGCAATTCTTTGGCAATTTGTTGCACATATTCCGACTGATTTTGGCTAATTCCCATCACCACAACTTGCTGTGGAGCGAGCCATGCTGGGAAGGAACCCGCATACTCTTCAATCAAGATACCGATGAAGCGCTCTAGTGAACCTAATATTGCTCTGTGCAGCATAACAGGGACTTGTTTACTGCCATCGTCCGCAATATATTTCGCATCTAAACGACCTGGCATTGAAAAATCGACTTGAATTGTGCCACATTGCCATACTCGACCTAGGCAATCTTTCAGTGAGAATTCAATTTTCGGCCCATAAAACGCACCTTCGCCAGGCTGTAAATCCCAGTCCAAACCTTTATCATTTAATGCGCGTTCTAATGCATGTTCTGCTTTGTCCCAAACATCGTCACTGCCCACTCTGTTTTCAGGACGTGTTGATAACTTAACGATGATTTCATTAAAGCCAAAATCAGCATAAACATCTTTTAAAATATCCATGAAGATAGATACTTCTGACTGAATTTGATCTTCAGTACAAAAAATATGCGCATCATCTTGTGTGAAGCCACGTAGGCGCATCAAACCATGCAATGTACCTGATGGTTCATTACGGTGACATGAACCAAACTCAGCCATTCTTAATGGCAAATCACGGTAGCTTTTTAAACCTTGATTATAAATCTGCACATGACATGGGCAGTTCATTGGTTTGATTGCATAATCACGATTATCTGTTTCGGTGGTGAAAATCATGTCGCCGAACTTATCCCAATGACCTGACTTTTCCCATAAAGAACGATCCACAACTTGTGGTGTACGTACTTCTTGATAATCATTGTCACGTAATACATCACGAATATAGTTTTCTACTTCGCGGTATATACGCCAGCCGTTATCATGCCAAAAGATCATGCCAGGTGCTTCTTCTTGCAAATGGAATAAATCTAGGTTTTTACCTATTTTACGATGATCACGCTTTTCTGCTTCTTCTAAGCGGAAAAGGTATTGTTTTAATTCTTTCTTATCTTTCCAAGCTGTACCGTATATGCGCTGTAACATTTCATTATCAGAGTTACCACGCCAATATGCACCGGCAAGTTTCATCAATTTGAATGATTTCAATTTACCTGTGCTTGGCACATGAGGGCCCCGACATAAATCGATAAAATCATCTTGTCTATATAAAGACAGTGTTTCACCTTTAGGAATTGCGTCCAAAAGTTCGGCTTTATAGACTTCGCCCATATTACCGAAAAACTCAATTCCCGCTTCACGTGAAATTTCTTCACGCACAATAGGAATATCTTGCTTAACGATCTCCTTCATACGTTTTTCTATACTGATGAGATCGTCAGGTGTAAAGCCAGGTTTATACGAAAAATCGTAATAGAATCCATCATCAATAACAGGACCAATCGTCACTTGTGCATCGGGGAATAACTGTTTTACAGCCTGAGCCATTAAATGTGATGTCGAATGACGAATAATGTCTAAGCCTTCATCATCTCGATCTGTGATAATCGCCACATCGGCATCTTCGCTAATAATATGCGTGGTATCTACCAACTCACCATTAACTTTACCGGCTAATGCTGCACGCGCTAGGCCTGCACCAATATCATTGGCAATATCAAAAATAGAAACAGGATGATCAAATTGGCGTTGACTGCCATCGGGAAGTGTTACTGAAATCATGTGATGTGTTCCTGACCGATACAAAGGGCCGTAAAAACTAAAAAAGCACCTACTAACGACAGTAAAAGTGCTTTTAAAATAACCAATATAAAATTGGTAGGCACGCTCGGATTCGAACCGAGGACTTCCACCATGTCATGGTGGCACTCTAACCAGCTGAGTTACGCGCCTGCCGTTAAGCGATGGAATTATACAGGGCTTACTATTTTATTCAATAGTTAAATCTAGCGTCCAATATCTATCCGCAACTATTCAAGGAACAGGTACTTTAATAAAAGCCTGTCATCCCTGTGAAAATGCGGATCCATCGATAGCGATTCTATGCACGACCCTCTGGATTTCCACTTTCGTGGGAATGACGTGCAGGTTGAATACTAACCGGTGTATATCCCTTATCACCCGCTGTGCAGGCTTTACTTTTACAGTCATCCTCGCGAACGCGGGGAACCTGCGGGCTTTAGCAAATAACTCTTAATGAATTTCATATAACAAGTCGATGTTGATATTCAGAGGCTTGTTAACGTTAATTCAACTTTGTACACGGCTCTAGATTCCCATTTTCACGGGAATGACGGGCTTGGTTGCGGAGATGACTTGGTATAACGGGAGAGATAATGTAACGCTATCCAGCTTCGGGCCCGATTGTCAGTGCTCGTAAATGTTGCATCTCATCACGCATTTTACTGGCTTCTTCAAATTCAAGATTTTGAGCATGACGATACATAGCATTTTCCATCTGCTGTAGGCGTTTTGCTAACTGTTTCGGCGTCAATGCAGCATAGCGTGCTTTTTCTTCTGCAACTTTAACAATGTACTCTCTGTCACTTCTGGCTTCTTTTTGTTTATCATCCAAACTGCCACGTATCGCTTTTTTAATACCTTTTGGTGTGATGCCATGCTCTTTATTATGGGCTAATTGTTTTTCGCGACGGCGATCTGTTTCATCGATTGCTCTTTTCATTGAGCCGGTAATTCGATCGGCATATAAAATAGCACGGCCATTTAAGTTTCGCGCCGCACGCCCGATCGTCTGAATAAGTGATCGTTCAGAGCGTAAGAAGCCTTCTTTATCAGCATCTAATATTGCGACCAATGATACTTCCGGAATATCTAAGCCTTCTCGTAATAAGTTAATGCCAATAAGCACATCAAATATCCCTAATCGCAAATCACGTAAAATTTCCATGCGTTCAACCGTATCTATATCCGAATGTAGATAGCGCACTTTTACACCATGCTCACTGAGATAATCGGTTAAGTCTTCGGACATACGCTTGGTTAAGGTGGTGACTAATACCCGTTCATCAATGGCTGAACGTTTGTTAATTTCCGAGAGTAAGTCATCGATCTGCGTAGCGACTGGTCGAATTTCAATTTCCGGATCAACCAAGCCTGTCGGACGCACAACTTGTTCCACAACCGCGCCTGAATGTTCTTCTTCATATTGGGAGGGTGTTGCTGAAACAAAGATAGTTTGTGGGGCTAATTTTTCCCATTCTTCAAACATAAGAGGACGATTATCTAATGCAGATGGCAAACGAAAGCCATAATTCACTAAGGTTTCTTTACGTGAGCGATCCCCTTTATACATCGCACCAATTTGCGGCACCATGACATGGCTTTCATCTAGAACTAATAACGCATCATCGGGTAAATAATCAAATAACGTTGGCGGTGCTTCACCTGGTCCACGATCGGATAAATGACGTGAGTAGTTTTCAATACCATTGCAATAACCTAATTCCATGATCATTTCGATATCAAATCGTGTCCGCTGTTCTAACCGCTGTACTTCAACTAACTTATTTTCTTCTGTTAATACTTTCAGCCGCTCTCTTAATTCATCCTTAATCTTATCAACCGCCCCTAATAATTGAGCGCGCGGAGTCACATAATGTGTTTTAGGATAAATAGTGAGGCGACTGACGCGCTGCAATATCTCTCCGGTTAAAGGATCGAAATAACAGATATTCTCAACTTCATCATCAAACAATTCAATCCGCACAGCATCTTGTTCTGATTCAGCAGGAAAAATATCAATCACATCACCACGAACGCGATAGGTACCTCGGTGCAATTCAACATCATTACGTTTATATTGCAGCTCAGTCAGTCGTTTTAGAATATCACGCTGATTAATTACATCGCCTTGAACGATGTGTAACACCATTTCAAGATAAGAGTCTTTGTCACCCAAGCCGTAAATACACGATACGCTGGTGACAATAATGGCATCACGGCGTTCCAGCATAGCCTTAGTCGCAGAAAGACGCATTTGCTCAATTTGTTCATTCACCGACGAATCTTTGTCTATAAACGTATCCGATGATGGTACATAGGCTTCCGGCTGATAATAATCATAATAAGAAACAAAATATTCCACCGCATTATTGGGGAAAAACTCTTTCATCTCACTATATAACTGTGCAGCCAAGGTTTTATTCGGTGCCATAATCATCATTGGCCGCTGAAGGATTTGCGCAACATTGGCAATGGTAAATGTCTTGCCCGACCCAGTCACTCCTAACAGCGTCTGCCACATCTCACCGTTGTTCAAGCCTTCAACTAAGGCTTTAATCGCCGCGGGTTGATCGCCTGCAGGTTCGAATTCACTGACAAGTTCAAATTGTTTAGCCATACATCTTCTGCATTGATTTAGTTTGGCGTATATTAACCGACATCACTTTAATTTGTTATTAAATGAGACTTTTATACAAAGTCTCAAAGGAAATATTTTGGATATTAAACTCTCCCAACGCGTTCAACGCATCAAACCTTCTCCTACACTTGCAATCACGGCTCGCGCAGCAGCATTAAAAGCAGAAGGAAAAGATATTATTGGTTTAGGTGCCGGTGAACCTGATTTCGATACGCCGGAACATATCAAACAAGCAGCAATTACTGCGATTAAAAATGGTCAAACCAAATATACTGCCGTTGATGGTACAGCAGAATTAAAGCAAGCAGTTATTGATAAGTTCTCACGTGATAATGGGCTTGAGTATCAAGCAAATCAGATTCTAGTCTCGGTTGGTGGTAAGCAAAGCTTTTTTAATTTAACGCAAGCCCTATTAGATGAAGGCGATGAAGTGATTATTCCAGCCCCCTATTGGGTGTCATACCCTGACATGGTGCTTTTAGCCAATGGAATTCCCGTTATTATTGAGGCAGGACAAGACCAAGAGTTCAAAATCACACCGGCACAACTTGATGCTGCAATTACAGATAAAACGCGTTTATTTGTCATTAATAGTCCTTCAAACCCATCGGGCAAGGCCTACAATAAAGCAGAACTTACCGCTCTTGGTGAGGTGTTACGTAAATACCCACATGTTTTAATCGCCACCGATGATATGTACGAACATATCCTTTGGACCAAAGAAGGCTTCCATAATATCGTCATGGCGTGCCCTGACCTATATGATCGCACTATCGTACTAAGTGGCGTATCAAAAGCCTACTCAATGACTGGCTGGCGTATTGGTTATGCCGCAGGTCCAGTTGGCTTAATTGCTGCAATGAAAAAAATTCAGTCACAAAGCACATCAAATCCAGCATCAATTTCACAAGCAGCCACTGTCGAAGCATTAACAGGTGATCAGCAATGCATCCAAGATATGCTAGTTGAATTCAAAAAACGCCATGATATGGTCGTTGAAAAACTAAATGCAATGGACGGTATTGAGTCCCTGCACAGTGATGGTACGTTTTATGTTTTCCCTAATATAAGCAAAGTATTAGAGAAAATGACTGACATTAATGATGATCTTGAATTCGCTGAAGCGCTGCTTGTAGATAAAGGTGTTGCTGTTGTTCCTGGTACGGCATTTGGCTTGAAAAATCATATTCGATTATCAATAGCAACGAGTGAAGAAAACCTAAATAATGCTCTAAAACGTATCGCTGACTTTATTGCTTAAAATAAAACTACGATAGTGCTTGACCAAGAGAAATAAAGCTCTATAATAGCCATCTTTCTGTTCCTCGATAGCTCAGTTGGTAGAGCATCGGACTGTTAATCCGCAGGTCCCTGGTTCGAGTCCAGGTCGAGGAGCCAACAGATTATAAAGGCCTAATATTGTAATGATATTAGGCCTTTTTTATTACCCCCCCTTTTCGAGGGGGGACTAAAATCAATGGAACTGTATAATCCCTATTTTTATGCAAACATTTTAATGGAATGACATTATGATCGATTTGGTGAACTTGCCATCATCATTTATCAAAAACCTCTCGTATTTTAACGAGCAGTTAATGATTGAGTGGGGGCTATCATCAAGAAACCATTTACCTTTATCGATCTTTATGATTGAAATTGATAAATTCGCATCATTCTCTAAAGTTTATGGCCAAGATAAAGTGGATGATTATGTCCAATCTCTTGCTTGTGTATTACAAAATATATTAAGACGTGAATCTGATTTCATTTCGCAAGAAAGTCCATCTAAACTGATATTTCTTTCAACGGATATGAATTTTAATCAAGCCTCACAGTTCGCTGCAAAGTGTCATGCTGCTGTAGCAACACTTCCAGCCCCCAATGAAAGCGAAACAACACCAAACAATGTGACAATCAGCATTGGTCATGCTAGCTGCGTGCCAGAATCTAAAAGCTGCGAAGGACCGCAAGCCTTTTATAATTCAACTAAAAAATATCTTCTAAGAGCTATCAACAGTGGAGGTAATTGCTCTAAATCATCTTTAAAGTTTAAGTAAATTCATTTACACTGTCACTTTCTTCCCACCATAATAGGTGCGTGCCTGCGTTAAAAAATATTTCCTTATTCGTTTACGTAATTAAAAGAACTCAATATCATTAACAGTATCGCTTTTCACATCTTCGGATGTAATCTTTAATATTTCTTCTACAGACATGCCCTGCATAACTAGCTCAAACATTTTATGTTCGGCAGGCATCGTGTATTTAGATTTTATTTTTTCTTGTAGCAATGACCATTCTCTTGGATTATAAAGGCGTGATTGATCGGCTACCAAATTAGATAACGCTTCTAAGGAATGTGATACATGACTTAAACGTTGTGTTAATTTGTCATAAAATTGAAATGCAACAATTGCTTTTTGCATTTCTAACGAAACAGCTTCACATTGTTCAATCACAAAATCCAACTCATCATCTTGCTCTTTCTTTTTCACAACCTTTTCAATAACCTGCACACGAGCCACCATTGTGCTAAAGGTATCTGTTAATGTATCGACAGACTCATCCCCCTCTTTCATTGAAACTTCCATTTGAGCAACCGCAAGGTTCATCATTCGTATTGTTTCTTGTACTTGGCTCCAATCTAAATCAGGGTGTTGTGTTGTAGATTTTGTCATTTCCTATCCTTAAAATTCACTTTTTTAAATATCGTTAAATCATTCTAAATTTAACTTTTTCAATTTATATCGCAAAGCTCGAAAAGTAATACCTAACTTTTTGGCTGCGGCGGTCTTATTCCATCGTGTTGATTCCAATGCTTGCGTAATAAGTTGTCGCTCTTGATCTTCTAGGTGTGATTCTAAATCATTCTCCTGTATCAATCCTGATTTCTTATTTTCAACATCAACTGTATCAGTCCGATTTTCCTCTGGCAACATCAAATCAGCTACAGAAATCACATCACCTTCTAACCATGTTAATGCACGTTCTAAGATATTTTCTAATTCTCTAACATTGCCTGGAAAACTGTATTTTTGCAGTGCATTTATTGCTGACTTATTCAGGGAAACTTTTTGTATTTCATTACTTTCAGCTAACTTTTGTAATATATGGTCTGATAGCAATGAAATATCTTCTACCCGATCACGAAGCGGCGGGACATGTAGCTCAATCACATTGACTCGATAAAACAAATCTTCTCGAAACTGGCCTTGTTTAACTTTTTCGGCCAAATTACTATGTGTTGCGGATAAGACTCGCACATTAATTGAAATCTCCTCATTCCCACCAACCGGGCGGACAGATTTTTCTTGTAATGCTCGAAGTAATTTCACCTGCATAGCGAGTGGCAAGTCGGCTATTTCATCTAAAAATAAAGTACCACCATTAGCGGCCTGAAAAAGCCCTTGCTTGTCTGATATAGCTCCAGTAAAGGCCCCTTTTTTATGTCCGAAAAATTCACTTTCAACTAACTCTGATGGAATAGCACCACAGTTAACCGCTACAAAAGCTGAATCTGCACGCGCACCTTGCTTATGAATTAGCCGAGCAACAAGCTCTTTCCCTGTTCCAGATTCACCACTAATATAGACAGGAGCTTGGCTACGCGCTAGTTTAGCTATTTTATTTTGCACATCTTGAATAGCGGGGGTTTTTCCTAATAACGTTGTTCTTGCACTTTCTTGGCTATCAATAACAGCTTCATTTTTACGAGATAATTTTAATGCCGTACTCACTAAATCACGTAACACTTTAAGTTTTAAAGGTTTTGACACAAAATCAAAAGCACCCGCTTTAAGAGCGAGCACAGCAAGCTCCATACTGCCATGAGCGGTGATTACCGCAACAGGAATTTGCGGATATTTCTTTTGCATCATTTTCACTAAATCAATACCATCACCATCAGGTAATCGCATATCTGTAAGACAAATATCAAACAGCTGCTCACTCAATGCCGCATGTGCTTGCTTTATAGTTTCAGCTGTACGACAATCAACGCCCATATTTTCTAATGTCATTAATAACAAATCCAAAATATCTGGTTCATCATCAATAATCAGTGCTTGAGGTCGCATTACACTTTTCCTTGTTGTTCAGAATTAAATGTCACTCTAAAAAAGCCTTTATTGTCTTGTTTGCTAATATAATTAAGTCGTAAACCATTTGCTTGTGCCATTTCTCGGGCAAGAAACAATCCCAAACCAATCCCCCCTATCCGCTCCGAATAAAAAGGCTCAAATAACTGTGGCAATGCTGTTTCAGAAACTCCCGGCCCATTATCCAACACATCAATAATTACTTCATCATTTTCCAATCCCATGCGAACCATAATTTGAGGTACTGCAAGCGTGGCAATCGATGATTCAGAATAATGCCAGGCATTACCACACAAATTAACCATGATTTGTCTTAATTGTTCCTGATCAACACGCACTTGTGATAGTGGTGCAGCAGTAATTAACTGCATTGCTGATTTGGGGATGTTTTCATTATTACAAAACTCATCAACAAAGCTTTCCAACCAAAGAGAAAGTAAAAATGTCGATTTATTTAATATCTTTCTACGACTCAATTGTAATACTGTATCAATAATACCGTTAACACGATCACTTTGTCGTTGAATAATATCTAAGAGTTTTTTATCTTTGTTTTCAATAGTCTCAGACTCATTTAACAACTCTGCCGCATGATGAATAGCACCTAATGGATTCCTCACCTCATGAGCAATACTGGCGGCCATTCGACCAAGCGATGCTAATTTCATCTGTTGAGCTTGTTGTGTTAATTTTGACGTGTCATTTAAGAAGATAAGTGTATCGCCATCTTCCAATTTGATCATTTGTGGCAATACTTCAGCGAAACCAGGTTGCGGCTGAAACTCATGCGTTGCATCGACCCGACCTTGTCGCCAATGACCTAACTGTCCAAACAGCTCCGGTACTTGGGCATATAAAGCCTCACCATTAATACTATCACTCACTCCCAACAGTATTTGAGCAGACTGATTGGTTGAATAAACAATATTATTTTCATCAACAATCATAACCCCAAGTTGTAATCGTTCAACAATATGTCGGTTTAGCATTGTTAGTTTATTTGCATCATCGGCATGTTGTTCTGCCAGTTTCTGTGTTGTTCTAAGTCGGCTACCTAATACTTGCGCCATCAAAGCAGTGGCAAAGAATGTTGCACCTAATAGCCCTGCATGACTATATCGAATAATGCCATCACCACTTATCTGGCTATAAACGGCTTCCAGCAATACCGCTAAGGTTGCAATTGCGGCAATAAACCCTGCTAATCGCCCAGGAATTAATGCTCCACCCGCAACCACAACAACGACCAGCAATGATCCAACCCCCGTTATTAATCCACCACTTGTGTGGATCATAACAATAATTATTGCGATATCAATAATCAATTGAATTGTTGCTTGCGGGGCAAACTGCCCCCAGCGTTTACTGGTTAACACCAATAAAACACTAGCAATTAAAACATAAAGTACACTTGTATTGAGATAAAGTTCAGCACCGGTACTGCCTAGGAATTTTGGTGGCAAGTTAAAATAAAAAGCACTAAATAGTGCCACTGATAAAAATAATCGATAAAATGCTAATACCGTTAATTCATACCAAGATTCAGGCGTAACACTATCCTTTATGCCAAAATTAAACAGCTGCATTGATTTAACTATTTAGCATCAAGGTGTTCTTGTGAGCAATAATAATCATCTCCTGACTTCAATGCTTCTTTCTCTAGAATATGCAATTTACAATGCTTGCATTGCACCATTTGCTCACTAATCAATGGCATTTGTTTTTTGTTTTTTCGTAACAAATTTCCAATGATAAAATACAGCAACAATCCAATTGCAATTAAAACTAAAATTCGCATTATTAAAACCTCAAACCATAAAAAAAGGGCATCCTAGAGAGGATACCCTTTTATCGTTCTTATGTCGCTATTTTACACTCGATCTAAATCCTTTTTGTCAGCTCTATCTGTAAGAATTTTTACAGCATTAATGTGTGCAGAAATCACCTTTAATAAATTAAAATCTATACCTATATCAATACTTATTAAGAAGTCATCTCGATTGATTATTTCATTATTCCCCAATACACTTTTCATCTTTGCTGTAATTGCATACAACAATTCAAGGCTAGAGTAATAGCCCTTATAGTTCGTATATACCCCGCCCACTTGAAACCACTTTCATTAGACACTTACGGCCATATCATTGCTACGCTTATCCCTTCTTACTTAAAGACAATAAACCATCCTTACAAATTATCCATAAAAATTTAACATGATGACGGCTCCTTAACTAAATCTCGAATCATCTAAAATACTAACTAAAGTTAATAGTTAAATACTTAATAAGTTTATATGATGCCCCCTATGTAATCTGAATTATTAAGTTTGCCTTAGAGATTATTTGGTTGATTTCTAAAATATATAGGGGTTGGAAGTATGGGTGTTAAATTAAAGCAACGAGGCTTTACGCTAGTTGAAATGTCAATTGTATTGGTGATTATTGGACTGATTCTTGGCGCTGTATCGATAGGAAAAGATTTACAACGTAATGCTGAATATTCAAAGATAAAACAAAAATTCATTGATCAATGGGTACAAGTTTATAACGCACATTATGAAAGAGCAGGTGTTGTTATTGGTGATGACCAAGCCGCACCACAATTGATGGTTAATGGCGCCGCATATAATACTGGCACTACAGTTTCTGGCGGCAATATGACTGCAGTAACAGCTCCTACAGGCATTTGCCAAGGTTCATCAGCCCCGGGCCTTTCTACTGCTATAACAAATCTGACTCTGCATACGTATATGGATCGCTTAGGTATTCGTATGCCACCGGGTCGTGCTGAAGGGCAAGAAGATCGTTATGTATATCTTGATACCAATGGTAATCCTCAAGAGGTCCAAGTGTGTTTCCAATGGAATTTGCCCGCAACAGCATCAGGTTCGGGAAACGTGATGGTTATTACAGGGTTAACACCTGATTTGGCGAGAGTGTTAGACCAAATGATTGATGGCAAACCTGATGCACGTGAAGGTGTTTTTAGACAGCAAGGAGTTGGCAATGGAACAGCTGGTAGTGCTGGCATTGAGTGGTTGGGCAATAATAGTTACGCACAAGATGCAACTCCAGTACAAGCAACAACCGGAACAAATCAAGATGAAGAGCAAGTTATAACGGTTGTTGCACACTACAAAATGAATCAATAATTATCACTATTTGGACAGTTGAAATGAAAAATAAAAAAATACAACAAGGATTTACCTTAATTGAGATGGCCATTGTCTTGGTTATTATCGGTATTATTTTAGGTGCAGTATCAGTAGGCAAAGACTTGCAACGTAATGCTGAAAACCAAAAGATTTATCAAAAATTTGTAACTTCGTGGAAGCAGGTTTATGACCAATATTATAATAAAACAGGTGCAGTATTAGGAGATAGTCAAGTTGCTCCAACCTATATGGTTAATGGCTTTGAATCCTCTATTGGTAGTAGCGGTGGCGATGGCGGTGGTAATGCGGGCAATATTGATGGTGCTCAATCTGGCACACCAGATAATTATTCAAACAAAGGACTTAAAATTTGTCATGGTCAAGGTTATTCATCTTCAGAAGTGGGCGCAGGTGATACCGGCCTAGCAAGACAAGATTTACATGATTTAATCGATAAAATTGGTTTACGTATGCCACCTGGCCGTGCAGAAGGACAAGAAGATCGTTATCTTTATATGGATAGCAACGGTAATCCAGCAGAATTACAAATTTGTTTCCAATGGAATCCAGAAGGCACTAATAGTGGTTCAGGTAATGTAATGGTATTACGTGGTTTAACTCCTGATCTTGCTCGCACACTGGATCAAATGATTGATGGCAAACCCGATTCAATTGAAGGTCGTTTTAGACAACAAAATGTTGATATCAATACTGGTAGTGTGACAAGTCAACAACCTGGTGTTGAATGGGCAGCAAATAATACATATAAATTTAGTGAAGGTGCCCCAGCATCGGATACTACAGGTGATAATCAAGATGAAAATCGTGTTATTTTAATGACCGCTCACTGGGCTATGGATCAATAGACATGGCAGTTAGACAACCAATTACAGGTTCATTTATACGAATGCTTATTATGGCGATCACTGTTATTGCAGCATTAATATTCTGGCAAGCAAGCCAATATGCTGTTGCAAAAAACAATGAATACAAACAAGCTTTAAAAACTCAACAAGCTGCTAAGAAGTTAAATACTAACTATCAGCGGATTATTGAGCAATACCAAGATTTTGAAGCATTAAATAAGCAACGCTTTAATGTCAGCAATGATATTGCTCAAGCAGGTTATCAACCATCAAAATGGATTATGCGAGATTTAAAAGTTCAAGGTGCTGCGATTCCCAGAGAGGAAATACCAGCGTATTTGGTGGGTGCAAGTAATCAAGCTGGTTACCTGTTTATACCACACCGTTTTGAATTACGAGTGCCTTATGCCGAAGACGATATTTTCAGTTGGGTGACTGGTGATTCTAAAACATTGAACTTAAGTTTAAAGGGACAATATTATATTAGGAGAGAACAATGAGCTTTCCTTTAGATACTAGTGTCATATTAGATCTTGCTGCTAAGCAATGGTTATTAAAAGCTAATCAATTAATAGAGCTCAATGATCTGACTGAGGTTAAAGGGCCTAAGGTTATTATTACAGATTTTGGTGATAGTTTAACTCGTGTTGATACCGTGATGTCCTCGAAACAGTATGCTGAAGCAATCATTGAAAAGAGCTTGCGTGATCGAGGTGATACTGATGGTGCGAGTAAAGTACTCATTCTAGACTCTGAAACTAATGCCAATACAACACGATCATTATTTACTGCAGTTAGTGCTGACCAGTTTGCAAAATATTGGACTCTAGCAGCTCAACATTCTGATCATTGCCTACTTGTACCGATTACTTCAGTACTATTGAGATTAGCAAAATCACAGGGCAAAGGATGTCATGCTGTGGTATTACATTATGCCCAGCACATTGATATGTTAATAACATTTAATGGTAGTGCTCGTGCAAGCTTAAGAGTGTCATCGTCAAGTATGGATGAAGATGATTGGCAACGTGCTATCAATTATATTGCAGCTGAAATGAAGCAAGTTGCAGTTGATGTTGGTCACGAGCTTAATAGCGTAAATTGGTTAGATTGGAACCCTGACTCCAGTGAGACAGCTACTTTAAATCTCAGTGACAAACTAACTGATGCATTGGGTTTACCCGTGACAGTATTAGAAAGCAAAGAATTAAAGTTGTCGACGGGTAGTCAAATTAAAACGGCATTACCTGCAGTGATTAACAGTGCAAAAGCTACAGATGCTATTAATGGTTTAACAGATAAATCTTTGTTCTATACAGAAAGAGCTTTACCTTGGCTTGCTGGTTTGTTATTGGCTTTTAGTGGAGCATTAGCTGCATCAGGTGTTTATTGGCAAAATTTAGCTCAAACACAGCAACAACAAACTACACATTTTCTTGCTAATGTTGATGAATCACAATTATTGATAATGCAAGAAAGAACCATTGCATATAAGAATGAATATACAAGCAAACAGCAAGGAGATTATGCCTTTGTTGCAAAAATGCAGCAGGCATTGGCCTTACCTTCAATTGCGGCCATGATGAATGATATTCGTGAATCTCTGCCTAAAGGAGTCAAAGTTTCTTTATTAGCTATTGACCATGGTAGTCAGAAAAATGCAGCTCCAACGGGATTTATTATTGAAGGGCGTATATTCAAGTCACTAGCTGAAACAAATGCTGATTTAGAATACATGACTCAAAGATTAATAGAGCATGGTTATCATGTGCAAGATAATGGCTTGGTAAATAAAGAAAATAATCATGTTTTTCAACTTATATTGACGATGGAATAAAGACAATATGAAATATATTGGAATCATTTTACTTATAGTGGTTGGGCTTTCCGTGAATGCAAGCTGGGCAAATTTTAAACAATTTGTCCGTCCTGTTGCTGATAATGTAACAGTTACAAATAAAGTAAATAAATTATTAGCTGAGACAAAATATTCGCAACAGGATGAACGTGTAATTGCTATGACTATAGATCATGTCAAAAAGCTACAAACACATGAGCAACAACATCGACGAATGTATGAAAATTTAGTCGGAATTCCTTATAAAGAGGCTATTGTTGCAGTCAAACCAGCGGCGGTATCGGCTAAAGCTTCTTCAAGATCTAAAGCTAATCTGGTTAATAAATATGTAGTTAGTATGGTGTTTATTACTTCAACAGATCGTTATGCAGTTGTCGGTGGTCGATTTATTCATGAAGGCGATATCTTAAAAGGTAAAGATACAGTTAAGTTAATTGAAGCCGGTCAGATCACCGTTTTACAAAATGGTAAGTTAAATACAGTGGCGGTTTCTGGAGCAAAACTATAAACCAGGAACTCCTTGTTTATAGTTGCTACTAAGAGAGATTAGATATGAAAATACTATTTAAATTAATTATTTGGTTACTGGTTGTAATTGGCCTAGGCGTTGTTGCATTTGTTGGCTTAATCATGACAGGCGAGTCAGGCCCATCTACTCAGCAACTGATTGATTCTTCACGTGAATTATTACAGTTTGAGCAAGTTAAACCTCATAAACAGATGCCAGTAGTTGATTTTTCACCAAGGATGAATATTGAACAACAACTACGTCCACATCAGTTACAAACTGAAAACATTCCAAGTAAAAACACCGTTCAATCCGAGAATCAGCGGCTTGAAACAATCAAAATAGAACAACAAGAAGCGTTTAAAGTTCAACAAGGTATTGCCGAGCAAAGAGCCAGATTAACAAAGATCAATGCAATTCATACTGAGTTACAGGCCATTATGAAACAGGGTATAGCAAATATGGATATGGATACTTTGGATAAAACCTTGCTGGACTTGTCATTAATGGGTACTGCTGATGGAATTGTGGGTGGTGTAAATATTAATGATCTTCGTCAAAATATTAGTATTGCAGGACAGATATCTGCTTTGACAAGAGAAATAGAAGAATACTCGAATAATACGGCCAACGCAGATCCAAATAAAATGATTAATTACGTTGAGCAACTTCAGAAGTTGCAAGGACAATTGATAGTACCTACAGTGAATAACAAATAGTTTTTGAATGAAAAATCGTGGCTTTACATTAATTGAGATGGCTATTGTCTCAGTTGTAATTGGATTGATTTCAGCCTCTGCAATGGCGCTGTTCAAGTCATCTCAACAATTGCAAAAGAAGATGACGACAGATGCGGTATTAATTCGATTGTCGAATGAATTGGTAAATTTTGCGATCAACAACCATCGTCTGCCATGTCCAGATACTAGCAGTGATGGTTATGAAAATTGTGCAACAGGAGTGACCACTGGCGGCGTGCCATTTAATACTCTTTTATTTGAATTAGGAACATCTATTGCTAATTCAGATAGCGAAGAACTAAATATGATTTATGGCGTGTATAAACATACAACATCGAGTGCTGATTTAACGGTGTTAGCTGAACGTACAGGAGATACGCTGGGGATGGAAGATTATCAAAATCAAAATGATTTTGTGCAAGCATTGCGAAATGCAGTTGCTTATACAACATCAGCTGCTTACCCCTATCTCACAGGTAATGATGCTCAGTCTGGTGCAGAAGACTGTACGAGTAATGTAGTTGTTAATCCTGCATTTGTTATTGCATCTGCAGGTGGAGAAGATCGCTCAGGAAATGGCAATAATTTTGATGGTGTAAATGAAAACTTGTCACAAGATGGTACTGGTGGAAATTGTTTTGCGGCCATAGGTCGAAGAGAAGATGCAAATTATGATGATGGCATGATAGCAGTTGATTTTAATAGTCTACTATCTCATGTCATCAATTAAAGGATGTTTAAGTCAGTGATGATAACTAACTAAATAATGGGTTCAAAAATGTCGAAAAAAACTAGCTTTAAATTAACTAAAATTTGTTCTGTAATGTTGACCTGCGCATTCATGACAGCTTGTGCTACTAATGTGTCAAAACATAATTTAGAACATGTACAACATGTAGATAATGAAAGCCATGAACTTATTACAGAACGTGTTGATCTTGAGTCGGAAAAGCTATTTGAACAAAGAGATAAATTAGAACAGAAAATTACTCAAATTCAATCACCTATTCTTGAGCCAATAGCAATTGAACCTGAATATGATCCTCTTGATGCTATAAATGTCACTATTGATACCGATAATGGTGATGTGCAAGACATTCTACGAGCGATTGCTGAACAAGCTGGAATGAGTCTATTACTTGACCCTGAATTAGCAGAATTAAACCGACAAGTTACTATGCATCTTGTTGATGTACCTGCTAGTTTGGTTTTTGATAATGTTCTTGAACTGTTAGATTTAAATGGTGAAGTAAAAAACAACCTTCTTATAGTTCGCCCATTCCAAGAAAGATATTATAGCCTCGACTTTTTACAATCAAGCGGCACCTTAGATTACAGTATGGGTGGCGATGTATTCGGTGCAAACAAAAGTACTGCCAGCTCAGGTAGTGGAGGTGGTGGTAGTAACTCAAATGCAATGGTAGGTAATTTATCATTATCTGGAACAGGCACAGAAAATAATAATCCTTATGAACAACTAGATGAAATGTTGGAGCGAATTATAGGAAAAATTGAAACATCTCAATCCAGTGATGTAGCTATTCCAGGTCTAGCAACAGCGAATAACGAAGAAAGTAAGGCAACGAAACCTGTTTATTCCCTAAATGAAATAACAGGCACTTTGTATGTGAAGGCAAGGCCATCACAAGTTAAAGTTGTTACCCAGTTAGTTGAAACCTATAAAGAAGTTTTATCACGCCAAGTACTGATTGAAGCTCAAATTTTAGATGTTAGATTGTCAGAAAGCTTTCAATATGGTGTTGATTGGACATTATTACGCAAAGAGTTAGTATCCACCTATGCTGGTGCAGCAGGCACATTAGGTACTATTTCAGGTGTTATTCCTGGAATAGGAGATGTAGGTAGGACCATTACTTTACCGGCAGCTTCGATTGGTTACGATGCCACTCGTTCATTCGGTGCGGTTTATTCAAATGGTACATTTAGTACAGCTGTTAATTTATTACAAGGCTTTGGTACGGTACGTGTACTATCAAACCCAAGTATCCGAGTTAAAAATGCTAGACCTGCGTTTATGAGTGTGGGTAAAAACACACAGTTTATTTCTGAATCGACAGTGACTGTTGAAAATGTTGGTGGTTCATTAACAACTACAGCGGATGTAACGACTAGTTCAGCATTTAACGGTATTATTTTAGGCGTAGAGACATTTATCGCTGATGATGGCACTATTAATTTAACAATTCATCCTATGCAATCAGAAGTTGATCCTAATAGTCTTGGATTAGTTGATGCCGGCGGTGGTACGAAAGTAACATTACCTATTATTGACTTTAAAGGTATGGTGACATCACTCAGTTTAAATGATGGCGACACCGTCATTATTGGTGGATTAATTGATGAGGTTGGCTCCGATACCGGTGATGGTTTGCCTGGCTTAGCAGATATTCCTTATATCGGCAGTCTTTTTGGCGGCAAAAACTCAAGTAAACAATCTCGCGAATTAGTAATTATTTTACGTGTTACTCGCCTATGAGTTTAATTTATGATGCACTTAAGCAAGATGATGATAATGGGGCTAAAAAACCAGCACCGCAGTCATCTCTTGCTTTGCATCAGCATAGTTTTTATTCAATAAGTAAATATCATGTTTTTATAGCAGGGATATCTTTATTGGTTTTAGCTTCTGTTAGTATTTTTGTGCTTCAAAAAACAAATACTGTCCAGCAAATACCAAATGAAAGTATGCACATTGAACCTCTTCATCTTTTTGATCAAGCCAAAGCGGAACAAGCCTTACAGTTAGTCGAACCACTAAAAGACGAACAGGCTTTACAGTTGGCCGAGCAACTAAAAAAGGAACAGGCTTCACAGTTGGCAGAGCAACTAAAAAATGAACAAGCTTTACAGTTAGCCGAGCAACTAAAAAATGAACAAGCTTTACAGTTGGTTGAACAAGCAAAAGAAGCCAGCAGTGTTCGTATTGTTAAAAGTGAAAGTGCAACTATAAGTAATAAACGGCAACATTTAAATACAGTTAAAAAATTAGTTGGGCAACTTAAAGCTGCAATGAAAAGTGAAAATTCTCCACAGGTAGAGACTTTATTAAGCGAACTTGAAAATAAAACATCTAGCAATAGTCTTGTTGTACTAAGAATGAAAGGCTATTACGCTCTACAACAAGGTAAAAATTTACAATCTCAACAGTTTTATCAGCAATTATTAATTGATAAACCTGAAGATCTTGAAGAAAATTTAAATTTAGCATTATTAGATATTCGTTTGGGTAATCATAAACAAGCAAAAACTCGATTGGATCAAATGAGGTCTTTATATCCGTCATCAATAAGTGTAAAACAGTTTGCTAAAAGTCTTGCTTTAATGGGAGTGCGATAAATGCCCTCCCCTACTCCTATACTTGCCAAACATTTTGACCGAATTGGTTTGGGAGCAAATCCTTTTCCGGTAACACCTGATGCCACACGTTATTTTTTGTCAAAAAAGATGGAGGTGTATTTAACCGAGTTAATGCATTGTATTGATGCCCGTAAAGGTTTTATGCTGGTAACAGCTGATATAGGCCTGGGTAAAACCACATTAACTCGTCGACTTATTAGTTTGCTAGAAGCTCAAGAAATGCATGTTTCGCTAGTATTTAATAGCTTTTTACATGGTGTTGAGCTGTTAGAAGCCATTAATCGTGATTTAGGTGTGGTTGTTCAAGGTGGTATTGGCGAGCAACTATCTGCTTTGAATGAATTTCTGCTAACGCAGTTTAAACAACAACAGAATGTAATCATTATCGTTGATGATGCTCAGAACCTAAGTATAGAAAGTCTTGAGCTATTACGTCAGATTTCTAATTTAGAAACAAATGAGCATAAATTAGTACAAATATTATTAGTGGCACAGCCAGAGATCATGGCTACATTGTCCTATCCAGAAATAAGACAATTAAAAAGCAGAATTGCACTGAATATTGAGCTATCACCGTATAGCCGTATGGAAACAGATGCTTATGTGAAATATCGCCTAACAAGTGTTGTTAATAGCCAAAACATTCACCTATCTAGATCTGCATTACGCCAACTTCAAGCTGATAGTGGTGGTTATCCTCGTCAAATTAATTTGATAATGGATCGAGTGTTATATGGTGTGTCGACACAAAGAAAAAGTAGAATTAGCGGTAAACTAATTAAGCAGGCGGTTAAAGATATTAATCGGATTCAAAATGATAAACCTTCATTATTTAATTTTTCAACATATGGTTTTGCATTGTTATTTTTATTAGTGTTCTTAGCTAGTTGGAATTACCTTTCACCTCTCTCATTTCCTTCAACCCTTGTTTTCGCAACAGAAACTTCACATATTGGAATAGTGAACTCTCCTAGACTTGCAGCAGAAAGTCACGCTCCAATTATTACAAAACAAAAAAGTGAAATTTCAATTGCGCCAGAATCGGAGTCTCGGATTCAGTTAAAACAGTTTTTAGCTAAACAACAGTTGTCGATGTTTACGGAACAATTATTTATTGCTATTGAGCAGCAAAATTTCATGTCTGTAGAGGATCGTTTAGCAAGTAACGGGTGGAGCTTATTGCATTTTCCTACTCAAGTATCAGCTGATAGCTTAAAAATCAGTACCGCCCAAGGTCAAGATGAATGGTTAGTATTATGGCCGTTTCCTTATCAAGTGAAAAGCTTCAATTTTGGTTTTGAATCACAAGGAATTAAGCAATTACAAATAGAATTGAAAAATATTGGAATATATACATCATCAGTAGATGGCATTGTTGGTGGACAAACAATGAGTGCAGTTGCACAGTTTCAGAAAAAAGTAGGACTCGAAGCCTCTGGGCATTTAACAGCTAAAACACGTTATTACTTATCAAAAACCGTGTTGTAGTAAATATAAAACTGACATGATTATTTTAGAGATTAAATAATGACGACAAAAGTAATAAGAATTGGTGACGCGCTGTTAAAAGCAAACCTGGTGACCAGGGAACAGATGGAAATGGCGTTGCAAAAGCAAGTCGTTACTAATGAGCGATTGGGTGAGTTGTTACTGCGTTTAGGTGTGGTATCTGAATATGATCTTGCCAGTTTGTTAGCGAAACAAAAGGGTGTGGAATATGGTGATGTAAGCACTATAGGAAAGCCTGATAAAGATGTTTTATCCTTATTTAATCAAGAGTTTTGTATAAATCGTGGGTTTTTACCTATTCGCAGAGAAGGTGATGTTTTAGTTGTTGTTATTGGTAATGCTGATGCTGTAGAAGTGGAACAAGCCGTTACTCGTCGTATTGGTTTGCCTTGCTTAATTCTACAAGGTGAATTTAGTAAAGTATTACAAGCCATTCGTCATAATTTTTACTTTAATGATAATCCGGTTGATGCTTTATTCGCTAAAGAAATTAAACGTTTAGAGAAAGACTCTGATGAGGTTTTAGCTCCAGACACATTAATTAATCATTTGCTTCATTTTGCAGTGCGTGAACGTGCTTCTGATATTCATGTTCAACCTGAACAAAAAAGTATCCATCTGTCTTTTAGAATTGATGGTGTGATGATACCGATGATTGCTTTATCCCATCAACTTCGACGTTTAATTGCCGCAATTAAAATGCGTTCAGGAATGGATATATCTGATAATTTACGTCCTCAGGATGGTAGTTTCTCAGTTAAAATTATCGATACTAATTATGATATTCGTGTTTCAACCTTAATCACTGAATATGGTGAAAATGTTGTGATGAGATTATTATCGAGTGGTGAACAAGTATTAGGTTTAAATCAGCTTGATTTCTATCCACAAGATGTTGCACGATTAGAACGTATGTTTGATAATCCTCATGGTATTTTACTTATGACTGGCCCCACAGGTTCAGGTAAAAGTACGACATTACATGCAGGTGTACGCACGAAAAAAATGACCGGTAAGAATATTCTTACTGTTGAAGATCCGATTGAATATAAACTTCCCATTATTTGCCAAACCGAGGTAAATAGAAAAGCAGGCTACACATTTGCATCAGCAATTCGCCAGTTTCTACGTCACGATCCTGATGTAATGTTAGTGGGTGAGATCCGTGATGCTGAAACAGCAAGTGCTGCCATAACGGCTTCTGAAACAGGACATTTAGTCTTATCTACACTTCATGTTAATAATGTATTGGGGGTTATTCCTCGTTTTCAATCATTGAACATTCCAGCTCAAATGGTAGCGGACACCTTAATTGGAGTTGTAAATCAAAGGCTTAGCAGAAGAATATGTACGCATTGTCGTGAAAGTTACACACCTACTGAACACGAATTAAAATACTTTCCTGATGAAAATGTGACTGAACTTTTCCGAGGTAAGGGTTGTGATTCATGTCGTAATACCGGTTATTTAGGTCGTATTCCAATTTATGAGATCCTTGAAATTAATAGTGTTCTGGCTGAACTCATTGCTGAAGGTGCTCCACGTAGTCAAATTTATCAGGCAATGAAGGATTCAGATTATGAACCTATTGAAACAATTGCATTAAGACGTGTTCGTGATGGTGTCATTACTATTAACGAAGCTGAACGTCTATTAGGAAATAGTTTAAAAGGCAGTGTCAAGTGAGGTATTTCTACTACAAGCGACTGTTAGATACAGGGCAAGTACAATCAGGATTTACCAAGCTTGCCTTTTTTAATGATGTTTCAGCACGTTACTATCTAGAACAGCGTTATAGTGCAATCATTCTTAATTTATTGATGTTACCAACGTGGTTTAACCCTATATTAGATCTATTTGAAGGTTTCCGTCATACACCCATTACTAGAGAAGAGTTAGCAGATTTTTTACGAAACCTTGCTGTTATGCAACGTAGTGGCATTCCTATTTTTGATGCTATGGAAGAATTAACCAGTGATGATTCTACTGCACAGAGTAGAAAGTTAGCTGAAGATATTTTAGAAAGCTTAAAATCAGGATCGACATTAAGTAATGGCTTCTTACGTCATAAAGATATTATCCCTGAAACCGTACAA
This sequence comes from Piscirickettsiaceae bacterium, assembly GCA_013215825.1. Classification (GTDB taxonomy): domain Bacteria; phylum Pseudomonadota; class Gammaproteobacteria; order Nitrosococcales; family Methylophagaceae. The sequence continues at coordinate 299,978 of JABSQN010000004.1, forward strand.
CATTTAATACAAATCGGAGAAAGCTCAGGTACTTTAGAACGCACATTGATGGATGCATCTAGTCATCTTAATCGCCTGGGTAAAATTATCCGTGATACCAAGCGAGCAATGATTTATCCAGTATTTGTATTCTTGAGTATTATTGGTGCAGCAGCTTTCTGGGTGGGTTACGTTATACCAAGTATCAGTGACTTATTTAAACAAATGAAAGTAGAATTACCCCCTTTAACACGATGGGTACTAGATTTCTCTGAGAACTTTACTACTAATATAACCATATTTATTGTAGTCAGTATTATATTCATCATCACTGCTGTTATCAGTATTAAAAAGAGTCAACGAGTACGTTATAAATGGCATTTATTATTGATGAAACTGCCAATATCTCGGACATTAACACGATCATCTTCTTTAGCATTTATTACTGAATATATGAGCCTACTGGTCTCATCAGGTCTAACCATGTTGAATAGTTTAACTATTCTCGAACGTGCGACTAAAAATGAGGTGTATAAACAAACAATTACTCAAATGAAAGAAGGCATTATGAAAGGTAATAGTTTGAGTTCAGAGATGAGAAAAACAAATATTTATCCAGGTTTCGCTATTCGAATGATTAGTGTGGGTGAACAAACGGGTAATTTAGATGAACAATTGGCTTACCTTGCTGAGGAGTATCGCCAACGTTTTGATAATTTAGTGTCATCTATTGCAGAAATATTAAAACCGTTAGTGATGTTATTTGCCGGTGGTTTGTTTATTTTAATGATTGTAGCTTTATTCTTGCCAATATATCAATTGATTGGCCAAGTAGGTGGTGCCTAAGTTTTAGGCACAGGAGTTGATGTGAATAAACAAAATTACATACAGATACTTCGTCAAAAAGGCTTTGGCTTTATTGAACTATTTGTCCTGATCGGTATATTGGCTGGTGTTACAGCCACATTAATGACCCTTAATCAACAGCCTGCTAATATCAAACAAGATAGACAATGGTTGCAGATTGCTGAGCAGAAAGTAGTGTCATTTGCAGCCTTAGAAGGACGACTCCCCTGTCCTGATACAAATGGCGATGGTTATGAAAACTGTGGTGGCGTAGTTAAAGGTTATCTACCTTATCTAACATTGGATGGCATTAGTACATCAGATTATCAAGTGCCAGCAGGTATGCAGATTAATCTTAGTGGTATGGATCTGGGCGATACTAAACTCGCCTATGGTGTTTATGTTAAGCCTAATTCAAATATCGTTAAAAGGGGTATAAAGCTTTATAACATTGATAGTCTAGCCATACCACTTATGCCGGATGATGCTAATTTGACTTCGGCAACTGTAGATCGTTATACCCCTTTAATGGTATCAGGAAAGCGTCTCAGTAATGACCGTATAGAGATAATTGAAATTCCAATTCCCTATACAAATAAGAAGCAGGATCTAAGTGATCCCTTTGATTGGAGTGATCTATTTTCTCTTGATTTTACTGACCTCTTTTATATAGATTATGCCTATAGAGTGGTTGATGTTAACGATAATGATCGGTTCATAGAGGCTGATGAGGGCGATAAAGCTGACTATATACATCTTTATAATACCCTTGATTTTTGTGTCGCCTTAGACAATGCAAATAGCCATGCATTATCATTATCTTTTTTATACTCAGAAGTACCCTCTACTAAAGCGGTTGCTGGTCAGACTCAAAAAAATATTGCCTTTGCTATTGCCTATCCTGGAATAAAGGATGCGGACAATAATAATTTATCAATAAGTAATGCGATCAGTGACCTATTCGACAAGCTCAATAGAAATACAGCAACAGCATTTAATGCTTCTACAAGCATATCCAATGACTATGATGATGTTGTATTAACTAAATCCTTTGCTGTTTTATCACAAGATTTAAAATGTGACTCTGTTATTAATTCAATGAATTTAATGGCGACGTCTTTTCAAAGTCAATTTGAAGTTGATGAAAAAGCAGGTGCGGCCAAACAGTCAACACTAATGGGGGCAATATTGGCCTCTGTTAGTTCTGCAATTCTCGTTGTTACAGGTATACAGGCTGGAATAGCACTATCAGCTGCGATTGCAACATTATCGACAGCGGCATCATTATTAGTTGGAGCTATTTCAAGTTGTGTAATTTTAGTCGGTTGCGGTCTTATTCCCGGTTATCTTGCAGCAGTTATTCTTGCCTCAACAGGAGTTATATTTTCAGGACTTGCTATTGCAGCTGTAATTGCTGCGGTTAGCTCACAAGTACTTGCTACAGGGCTTTATATTGATATTTCAATAAGAGCGGCTGCAGCCACAGAAATTAGCGGGACAGACTTTTCGGCTGTCATTACGTCGATGAAGGCAGAGTTAGTTACAGCGGAAAGTGAACAAACAGCCGCTTGGAATAGATGGCAAGCACTGGAGCCTGATGTTGTGAACGCACTTGCGATTGCAACTGCACGATTTAATGCTTCTGCAAACTATGCTCGAGGTGCTGATGACCCTGATATTACAGAAGATCCTGCATTTATAGCTCTAATGGAAGCATCACATAATGAAACAGATTCTGTTAGACAAAAAAATAAAGAATATCAAAATGCAGCAGCCGCGCTGACATCTCAAATTGAGCTCTGTAATGAAGCCCCTGATGCAGATTCATGCGATACCGTAACCGCTAAAACATCAGCTAAATCAGCAGCTTTTACTGCATGGAACACTCAAATTACGATTGCTGAAGCCAGTTATCAAACGGCTTATACGTCGGCAATGAATTTTTTAGTATACACCCCTGAGGTAACTGATCTTTTTACTGGCAATGTTATTCAAGAAGCATTTGAAACTCGTTGTGGTGATATATCGAACTGCAAATTGAAAAATGCTTATGAATTTTCAATTAGAAATGGATTAGGTGATCCAAGTCAACCACGGTTATTAACAACAGATGAAATAAATAGATATTACCCCACTGGCTCGTTGGTATTTTCGTCATGGCCTGCTGTAAAAGGTGAAGTTGTTATAAACTCTAATTACGACTTTATTTTATTACAATTAGAAGGTTCTTATCGAGACTATAGTGATAAAAAACTGGCAGCAGAAAATGCTGAAGATGAATATAACATCAAGTCCGATACGATAACTGAATTACAATCTGGTATTGCGGCCCTGAGCTGTATTCAGGGCGATGATACCAGTGTTCCACCCATACCTTCTGGTATTTTTGATGTGAATACAGGCAGTTGTGACACCTCTGGTACCAGCACAAACCCAGATGAAATACCCTTTGAGAATAATGTAGAAAACACGCTGCTTAGAGCTGATGATAAAGGTATTGCACAATGAGACGAGTTAATAGTGGTTTTAGCCTAATTGAATTATCAATCGTATTGGTGATCATTGGTGGTATTGTAATATCACAAATAAAAATGTTTCCGCAATTAGGAAAGTTCTTTTTCACTAATGAAGATGGGCGAGCGACAACATCGGTGTCCGCAGCTACAAGTGATGCCTTATTAGGTTTTATTATTGCTAATGATCGCTTACCGTGCCCAGATAGTGGTAATGATGGGCTGGAAGATTGTGCAGCGGCAGTACAGCGTGGGAATGTTCCTTATAAAACGTTAAACTTACCACACCCGGTTATTAATTCATCAGGACAGTTATTTGAATATGCGGTCTACCGTAAGGCAAATACTAGCTTAATATCCGATATTGATTTGGCAACATTAAAAAATCGATATGAACCCCTATTACCGAGTAGTGAATTATCAGTACAAAGTAATGGTCTTGACTTCTGTTTTGCTTTACAACAAGCGATAACATCAAATTTATCGACCAGTCATCCCTATCTTGGCACGGGTAATGCTCGCCTTAATATGGCTTTTATTCTAGCTGATCCAGGGGCTAGTAATGCCGATAATAGTGGCAATCTATTTGATCAAGCCAATGGGCTTGGGCTTGCTTATGAGCTTGCAACGAGACCACACGATCTAACTTATGATGATCGCGTTTATGGCATGGCGTTTACAGAGTTGGCAGGTCGCCTGCAGTGTGCGCAGCAACTAGCAGAAGTGAATGGTGCGGCACGAGAAGCCTTTGCTGCTCAAGATATGAAAGATCTAGCACTTTATTATCAAAGTTATCGTGTTTTATCTTTAGATTTAAGCCAAGGTAATGTAAATGCAGCTGAATTTAAACTGGCTATGACAGTTGTAGATACTTTGATATTAGCAACAAGTATTGCTATAACCTTAGCATTAGCAGCAGAGACTGCAGGCGGGGTAACTGCTGCTGTTGTTATTCCTGCAGGAATAGCGGCAGGTTTTCAGGTGCATTCTCTAACTGTTGCAGCCATTGGCCTAGCAGATGCAAATACTGCTTTAGAACAGGCAAAACTGTTAAAAGAAGGAGCAGATAGTCGAGTCACTCAACTGACTAATTATGCTGCATCAACACTACTCGCAGCAAAATATAGTGATCAAAAAGGGTCTTTCTGATGAAATCTAATAGAGGGTATTCTTTAATTGAGTTATCAATCACCTTAGTTATATTAGGATTATTGGCTAGTCTTGTCATTAGCTATGTCCAACAAAAAGATGAGTCAGTTAAGCTTGATAGACAATATAATGAAGCTTTAGTACTTCCTATTCAACAGGCAATCGAAGGCTTTATTTATGCTAATCATCGCCTGCCTTGTCCGGCCTCATCAAGTAATGGCTTTGAAAACTGTGCAATTGCTAATGGGCAAGTTCCCTATGCTACCTTAGGTTTAGCACAGAACTTTACTAATTCAGCAGGAATTACTTTTGATTATGAAGTCTATGCCAATGCTAATAATACTCCACCTGCAGTTGATGCTATGGCTGTCAATGCAGATCTTAGAAGCCTAATTGATCGGAATCGACCTTTTATTGACCCTGAAACACTGCCAATTCTAAAAGGAACAGTTTTGGGTCACCTTAATGGCTTAGATATATGTCAAGCAATTGCTAATGCTCGCTCTATCACTGTAGCCAATCCAACTGACGCTAATAATGTATTTGATCCCATAGTGGTTGTAGGCTCTATTATTGATAACCCAGACAATGAAATTGCTGAAATTGCTGGCGAACAGAAGAAATTTCTCTATAAATCTGTTGCTTATGTATTAACGGATAAGGGCTATGATTTATATGAAGATGACGATGATTATCGGATCCCTATACATTTTGATGCTCTATGGAGTGTTTTAGGCTGTGTTTATGGTGAATCACCTACTGGTCATGCACATGCCAATACAGTAAATGCAACAGAAATAATGCAACAATCAATGATTGATTATAAAGTACAGGTAGAGTTAGCTGCTGATATTGCTGCTGCTGACGTTGCTGCATCAACAGCAACACTTTTAAATGCTATAGCCTCAGTTGCAACGGCAGCAGCAGCTCTTCCCATTGGTACTGCACAATCTATTCTTACTGCGGGGGCTGCAGCACCATCAATTGGTTTATCACTTGCCGCTATTGCAGCCGCAAGCCTAGCACTTACTTCGGCCATTCTCTTAGAGTCTGATGCTATTGCACTTGAAGTTGCAGCAGATGATTTAGTTGGTATTGCAGCAGGTTTAGTCAATGATATAACAGATATAAGAAATACCGTACGACTACATATGGAACAAGCAGATGCGGCAGGCATTTAGAACACATAATTCAAAAGAGAAACGTAATGAAAAATAATGCTCAAAATAGCCAAAGTGGATTTACTCTTGTAGAGTTATCAATTGTATTAGTAGTTATAGGAATAATTATCGGTGCAATGTCAATAGGAAAAGATTTGCAACGCAATGCCATTTATCAGCAGATTAATTCTACTTTCGTTCAGGCATGGGGCATGGCTTATCAGGCTTATTACGACCGTACGGGTATTGTGGTTGGAGATAGCCCCGCTAGTCCAACACTAAAAGTTAATGCTAGTACAACAGAACGCTGTAGCACCGATTTATATACATCAATGGATGCGGCAGGTGTGAGTTTACCTCAAGGCCGAGCAGAGGGAAGTGAAGATGCTTTTATTTATTTAGATACTAATGGTAATCCACAACAAGTTGTTGTTTGTTTTCAAAATGTAATATGGTCCATTCCCGGTGCAACATCTGGCTATGTCACACGATTTAAAAATGTGATGGTCATTAAGTCACTAACGCCTGCCTTAGCTCGTTTCATCGATAATCAGATTGATAGTCGTACTGATGCTCGTTTTGGATTGTTTAGACAAGATACTCAAGCAGGAGCAACAACTACTGCTTCACTAGAATGGAGTATCGATAACCGTAGTCGTTACGGCACAACTTCTGCTGATAATTTGGATGAAGACCAAGTCGCAGTGGTAACAGCCTATTATTTAATGAGCCAATAGTTAATTAACCTGAGAGCTGATGTAATTAATATAGATATATTCTGAAAACTTAATTTCAACAAGACTACAATTTCTTACCTCTGCCACTTGCCTAATAATAGCTTCAACTTCATTTCTAAATTGACTTACCAATTCTATTTTTAGCTGATCAGTTGAATTTCGGATAATAGTGGCTATTTTTGTCACTCTATATTTGATTTATGCATCACTATGCTAAAATATATAGCTAGTAAAGTTTAAAATCATGAACAAAAAATAATATGAGTGTAAGTTCAATAATAGGGGCAATATCTTTATAAAGTATTGCTTGATATGTTTCGAAAAGAGCCATTTAACTTATCATGACCCTATATTTATAAACAATACTTTTTCCCATAAGGATTTTAGACATTTAATGAAAGTACTACTCGCCGATGATCACGGATTATTTAGAGATAGCATGGCTATTTGGCTCAAACAATATCCTGAGCCAATGCAGATTGAGTTTGCTATAGATTGGGCTAGTTTAATAAAGAAATTAGATAACTCATTCACTCTTATTATGCTTGATTTGAATATGCCAGGAATGTTCGGGGCAACCAGTATTGGTGAGCTGGCAAAATCATTTCCAAACACACCGATCCTTGTTGTTTCAGCGAATGAAGATCCCCAAACTATTAATGCTTGTATTGAACACGGTGCATCAGGCTACATAACTAAAGCAAGTGACGGGCAAGAGATTATTAAAGCTGTTTCAACTGTACTTAATGGCGAGATATATCAACCGACAAGCTATTCCACAAATACCAGACTTCTTGCCCCAGAAGCATTAAACAAAAGACAATTTGAATTATTATCTCACCTTGCTACAGGAGAAACTAATAAAATTATTGCACAGAAGATGCGCCTATCTGAAGGTACTATCAAACAATATGTCAGCCAGATATTAGATATTCTAGATGTAGATAATCGTACTCAAGCGGGTAACAAAGCTAGGAAAATATTAGGTTTCTAGCACTTTGGCTATTTCGCTTTTCAACGTTTTACTATTTACGGGTTTAAGTAATAATTGGCAGTGTTCTCTAGTTATTTCAGCCACAAGCGAATGTGATGAATCCCCTGTTATGATGAGTGCAGGAATATCCAACTTGAAATAATCGCGAACTGCCCGTACTGCATCAACCCCTATTTTATCATCTCGTAAACGGTAATCAGAAATAATTAAGTCGGGTGAAGGGTAAGGGTCCTGCTCTAGTGTTTTCATTAATTCATCCTCAGAACTTACTGATAAGACTTCGCATTCCCAAATTCGTAATAAGGATTTAATTGCATCTCGTACGGACTCTTCATCATCAAGAATAATAATAAATAATCCTGAAAGTTCTACTGAATGTTCTATTTCAGTATTATTTAACTCCATAACCTCATAATTTTCAATAGCTATCGATAATGAGAACAGAGTTCCCTTACCTATGTCACTGGCCACATCAACGGGAATATTAAGTAATGTTGATAATCGTTTAACAATCGCAAGCCCTAAACCTAAGCCTTTAGTTCTATCTCGCTCGGGATTATTGAGTTGATAAAATTCAGAAAAAATATTATTAAGTTCTGATGCTGCAATGCCTTGTCCATTGTCTCGAATATCAATACTTGCATAACCGTCACTCTCTGAAGTAGCAATACTAAGATCGCAATTTTCATTATGATTAATGGCATTAGATATTAAGTTCCTCAACATTAGTCCTAAAAGAATAGGGTCAGTATGAACGACTATTTCATCTAATTTAAATTCAATTACAATATTTTTTTCTTTAGCTTGTTCATCAAACTCATTGCATATCGATGCTAATAATATGGTTAATGAAAAATAGCTTTTATTAATATTTACTCCACCGGAATCAAGGCGAGATATATCCATCAAAGCATTTAATAAATCGCCTAATGCTTCACTTGAAGCACTTGCTTTATTAATTAATTCAAGATGATTTTTTTCGCTTAGCTGTATTTGTAAGGCACCAAGGTACAGATCTAGAGCATGTAAAGGTTGGCGTAAATCATGACTAGTAGCAGCAAGGAAGCGAGATTTATTTCTATTTTCTTTTTCTGCCAACTCTCTTTGAATCTTGGTTTCCTCAAGTAAATCAGTATTTTCAAATCTAAGGCGAATCGTATCCAATACATTTCTATTTACAAAAACAGATAATCCCATTAGGGCTAGTAAATACACTATAACTAGGGAGCCTGTTATTGTATATTCTGTCCCTTGTTGATTTAAAAAATAGAGTCCGGAGGGAAATAGTGTAGGAATACTAAAGGCATAATAATTAGGCAAATAAGTCGATAAAGGAACTAAGCTACCAGCCGCCATACCCGTCAATATAAAATCTAGAACTAATATATCCGAATCAAGACTTGGTTGTAAAATATAAAGTAAAGCAACACCCCATAACATCCCCGATAAAAAAGATGTGAATGTGAACATATTTAGCCAATATGTCGGAGTACGCTGCTCGCTTCTTTTTTTAAAATTAATCACCAGCCATATTCGGCCCATCGTTAGAATACTAACAAATGACGCCCACATTATTAGTAAACTTTGATCTACTTTTGTCCAATAATTCCAAAGAACAAGGATCATTAACAAAATGGTTACAAACAAAAGTATCGGTGATTGATTATATAAAATCTGGCTTTGAGCACGTTGAATATTATTATGATTATGCATCAAACATTAAATCCGTACATAAAAAAAGGGTACCCTTGATAGGATACCCTTTTCTGTTACTTCATGTTTGAAGTTGACTATTTTTTCTTACGAGAAGCACTCTTACGTTCATGTTCCAGCAATAAGCGTTTACGAACTCTTAATGAACTTGGTGTAACTTCTAACAACTCATCTTCACCAATAAACTCTAAAGCTTGCTCTAGGCTCATACGGATAGGCGGTGTTAAGTTAATCGCTTCATCAGTACCTGATGCGCGTACGTTGGTTAGTTGCTTACCTTTTAATGGGTTTACTACTAAATCGTTATCACGTGAGTGAATACCGATTACCATACCTTCATATACGACATCATTATGACCGATAAACATACGACCACGTTCTTGCAAACTAAAGATGGAAAATGCAACGGCTTTACCCAAGCCATTGGCAATCATCACACCATTGCTACGCTCACCAAACTTACCTTCTTTCACTGGTGCATAGTGATCAAAGACACTAAAGATCAAACCGGTACCTTGAGTTGCAGTTAAGAACTCAGTACGGAAGCCGATCAAGCCACGTGAAGGAATAATAAAGTCTAAACGAACACGACCTTTACCATCTGGAACCATATCTTGTAATTGCGCGCCACGCTCACCTAATTTTTCCATGATTGAACCTTGATGTTCAGCTTCAACATCAGCGGTTACAGCTTCATAAGGTTCTTGTTTCACACCATCGATTTCGCGAATGATAACTTCAGGACGAGATACACCCATCTCAAAACCTTCACGACGCATATTTTCAATCAATACAGATAAATGTAGCTCGCCACGACCTGATACACGGAACTTATCAGGATCAGTTGGAATTTGTTCAACTTTCAACGCCACGTTATGAATCAACTCACGATCTAAACGGTCTTTAATTTGACGTGTTGTTACAAACTTACCTTCTTGACCGGCCATTGGTGAATTATTCACTTGGAAAGTCATGGTTACAGTAGGTTCATCAACTGATAATGGCGGTAATGCTTCAACTTCTGATGGATCACATAGTGTATCAGAGATATTAAGCTTATCTATTCCCGTAAAGGCGATAATATCACCGGCTTCGGCAGTTTCAACTTCTTCACGCTTCAAGCCCATAAAGCCCATAACAGTCAAAACGCGAGCATTACGTTTATTGCCTTCAGTATCTACAATAGTCACTGGTGTATTTGTTTTAACTTTACCGCGTTCAATACGACCAACACCAATTACGCCTACATAGCTGTTGTAATCTAATGATGAAACTTGCATACGGAAAGGACCTTCTGTATCCACATCAGGTGCAGACACTTTATCCACAACCAGTTGAAATAAAGGATCCATATTACCGTCACGTACTGTGTCTTCTAAGCCTGCATAACCATTTAAGCCTGATGCATAAATAACATCAAAGTCTAACTGCTCATCGGTTGCATCTAAGTTTGCAAACAGATCAAATGTTTGATCAAGTACCCAACCTGGACGCGCACTAGGCTTATCAATTTTATTGATAACAACAATCGGTTTCAAACCTAACGCCAAGGCTTTTTGCGTTACAAAACGAGTTTGAGGCATCGGACCTTCAGATGAATCAACCAATAGTAGAACAGAATCAACCATCGATAAAACACGTTCAACCTCACCACCAAAATCGGCATGACCCGGAGTGTCTACGATATTGATATGGTAATCATTCCATTTTACTGCCGTATTTTTAGACAGAATGGTAATACCGCGCTCTCTTTCAAGATCATTTGAATCCATCACTCGATCTTGTAATTCCTCATGGTCACTAAATGTGCCCGATTGGCGTAACAATTCATCAACCAAGGTAGTTTTACCATGATCGACGTGAGCAATAATTGCGATATTTCTTAATTTTTTAGTAGTAATTGTCATTAGTTATAAGTTCTGTATGTGAATGCTGTTCGCATATAAAAATGTAAAAAAGATTATTTTTTCAGCTCATCAGTTAAATGAGGCGTAATTCTATTTAATATTTGTTGCTGTATTCGTAGGTTGCCAACCACCAAGTTACCGCTCTTGAAATAATCATCGCCACCAGCAAAGTCACTAACAACCCCACCCGCTTCTTCGATTAGCAATACACCTGCGGCTAAATCCCACTTTTCCAAACCAATTTCCCAATAGCCATCTACACGACCTGCAGCGACATAGGCTAAATCTAATGCGGCTGAACCGGCTCGACGTACATCTGCAACCTGGGAAAAGACTGAATTAAATGTCGCTAAATAGGTCTCTGTATGCTGCGGGTATTTAAACGGAAATCCTGTAGCAATTAATGTATTTTTGAGCTCTTTTGCTTTCGTTACACGTAGACGACGGTCATTTAATTGCGCTCCAGCACCACGACTGGCTGAAAACAGCTCTTCTCGTAGTGGATCATAAATAACAGCATGCTCTATTTTACCGCGGATCATAATCGCTATTGAGATGCAATAATGTGGGAAGCCATGTAAGAAATTAGTTGTACCATCTAAAGGGTCAATGATCCAAACAGTCTCATTATCACCTTGAGGACCTGATTCTTCAGCCAAAATTGCGTGTTCAGGGTAGGCTTTATGAATGGTATTGATGATTTCTTGTTCAGCCACGCGATCTACATCGGTGACAAAATCATTACGACCTTTGGTAGTAATCTCAAGATGTTCAACATGTTGTAGTGAGCGAATAATAAGGCTACCCGCATTACGGGCTGCCCGAATAGCGATATTCAGCATGGGATGCATAGACTAATTTTTCCAGAGCAATAAAACAATGTTGCTTCGTGATTAATATCACAAGCAATTAAAGCCCGCCATTATACCAACAAATTGAACTATATATCAGATTAGATTACTGGCCGTTGGACAGAGTAATTAATTCCTGATAGCCTCACACTGTATGTTGCCTTTAGCAATATCGAGTAATGCATAATTTAAAATAAAACCAACGGAGATTCAAATGAAATCATTAACAAAATTAGGTGCAATAATCCTACCTTTAGTATTGCTAACAGCTTGTGCAAACACTGCAGAAATGGACGCTTTAAAAGCATCTGTTGAAGCGGCACAATCAACTGCTGATACAGCATTATCAATTGCTCGTACAGCTCAAAGCACTGCTGATACAGCAACTCGTACAGCTAATGATGCAGAAACAGCGGCTCGTAACGCTCAAGATTCAGCTGATGCAGCACAAAGTTCTGTTGACGAATGTTGCGCAAAAATTGACCGTATGTTCGAAAAAGCAATGAGCAAGTAATACCGCTTAAAGTACAAATAAAAAAGGGCTTGGAAATATCCAAGCCCTTTTTTTGTCTTTAAATCATGTTAATCCATAATTTAAAGTAACCTAGTTCTATCAATGTCGCTATAAAGACTCACCGCTAATCAATGTTGTCCACGCAGACATTCCTGTTAAGCGATTAACGTCCACCCCCATCTTTTCAGCCTGCTCTCGACTTTCAAAAGCGCCAATAAGAAGTTCTCCTTCAGCTGCATTTTTTACGGGCCAGAAACCATCCTCAAAACTCAATGTCGCTAATGCTTGTTTTAGTTTCAACTTGCCTTTTATCGTTAATCCGGTATGAATAAACCATACATCTTCAACAATATCAGCCTTAGTTTGATTGATTCGCTTCACAATGCCTTGGTGTTTACGAACTAACTCTTCAGCAAATGGCCATTCATCATCGGCAAGTACTTTATCTTGTGCTTTTAGTATAGCTGACACCATCGGTGTCATATTATTACCTTGCCTAATATCAATATCTTCTTGTATCGGATGTGCTTCTAAATAAAGAATGCCGTTATCTAAGGCGGCTTTATAAGGTTGATAGACAATCTCAACCGGCGTATTAACCGCGACAATACCAAATAAATGTTCGATATCTTCAGGGAATAAACGAATACAGCCATGACTGACTCGCATTCCCACACCAAAAGGTCGATTAGTACCATGCAACAAATAACCTGGCATTCCCAGTCGCATTGCATAAGCACCTAATGGATTATCTGGTCCTGCAGGAACAACTTTTGGCAGAGGATCTCCTTTGGCTAAATGCTCCGCTAAAATTGATGCCGGCGGCGTCCATGTAGGATCCTTCCTTTTTTGGATAATACGCGTTTTACCCAATGGCGTTGTCCAACCTTCGCGACCAACACCAATGGGATGAGTGATCACTTGCTGACGCTGGCCTTTACGTAACTTAGGATAATAATAGAGGCGCATTTCCGCTAAATTAATCACAATCCCTTTATGTGGCGCATCAGGAAGAATAAAACGATTAGGCACTAATACTCGCTCACCCGTACCCGGAAGCCATGGATCTAAATCAGGATTGGCATCTACAATTTCATCGTAACCAATATCAAAACGGCGCGCGATATCTAATAAAGTATCTTCTTCATGACTATATACAATAAGATTGTGTCCGACGACCCGCGTTGTTTCATCTGCCAAGGAAAATGTAGTCGCATTCACTGGATTAACTAACAATCCTATAACAAGTAATATGATCAAATGACGCATATTATTTCTCTATCATTAAATTAATAGCATTGTACATGGAATCAACTGGGTAAATTGGTTACAATTTCTCAACTTTGGCTTTGCCTTCAATCTACTGCTAGCGTAATCTACCTCTTATGAATAAATATTATATACCTTTGATACTTAGCCTACTTACTTTATCAGGCTGCTCTTACTTTGCGAAAGAGGAAGTCCAAACAGATAAAACATGGACTGTAGAACGCGTTTATTCGGAAGCTAAATCAGCATTAACCTTAGAAGATTACGCCACTGCTCTGAAGCATTACTCTCAATTAGAGGCTCGTTTTCCCTTTGGCGAATATGCTCAGCAAGCACTGTTAGAGTCTGCTTATGCACATTACAAGTCAGACGCTCCTGATACAGCTCTCGCAACAATCGACCGCTTTATGCGTGTCTATCCTTTAAATCCTAATATGGATTATGCTATTTATTTACGAGGTTTAATTAACTTCACTCGTGATATTGGTTTATTTGAAAAATATATTCCTCGTGATGAATCACAGCGGGATCCAGGTTCTGCTCGTTTTGCTCTTCAAGATTTTACAATTCTAGTAACACGTTATCCAACAAGCAAATACAGTGAAGATGCCACCCAACGCATTGTTTATTTACGCAATCGTTTAGCGCAACACGAAGTCAATGTTGCTCATTATTATATGCGCCGAGGCGCTTATGTTGCGGCTGCTAATCGAGGTAAATATGTCATTGAAAATTACCCTCGTACCCCAGCCATGCCAGAAGCCCTCTTAATGATGGCAAAAGCGTATAAAGTATTGGAGCTTAATGAATTATCAGAAGATGCTCTGCGTGTATTAAGACTTAATTACCCTGGCCACCCAGGTGTCGCAGCCGTGAGCCAAACCAAGATAAGATAACGATATCGTTTCCAGTATTTTCTAGGAATCATCATTTATGATGATTCCTAAACTGCAGATTCACCTTCTTCACCTGTACGAATACGAATCACTTGCTCAATTGGGGTAACAAAAATCTTACCGTCGCCAATTCGGCCGGTATGAGCCGCTTTAATAATCGCTTCGATACAGGCATCAACTTGCTCATCTGCTAAGACGATTTCCATCTTAATTTTAGGTAAGAAATCAACCACATATTCTGCACCACGATAAAGTTCCGTATGTCCTTTTTGACGACCAAACCCTTTCACTTCCGTCACAGTCAATCCCGTTACATCTATATCTGACAAAGCTTCACGAACATCATCCAATTTAAAAGGTTTAATAATCGCTTCTATTTTTTTCATCGTTATTTCCTAATCTATTATTGAATTTATAGCATATGAAGACGTTATTGGATAACGTCTATCACGCCCAAAAGCTCGACTGGTAATTCGAATCCCAGGTGCTGCCTGTCGTCGTTTATATTCATTACGATCCACCATTTTAACAATACGTGCAAGCATTTCTGGCTCGGCCCCGGTTTCTAACAAATCTTCAAAACACCAATCTTGTCCAATATAACGTTCTAACAACACGTCTAATTCGTCGTATGGAGGCAAACTATCTTGATCACACTGATCAGGTGCCAATTCAGCCGACGGTGGTCTGGTAATAATCCGCATAGGAATAACCTGAGACACACTATTTCGATATTCTGACAACTGATATACCAATGTTTTGTAAACATCTTTTAATGGTGAAAATCCACCTGCCATATCGCCATATAATGTGGAATAACCAACGGCCACCTCACTCTTGTTTCCCGTAGATAAAACCATTGCTCCCTTCTTATTAGATATTGCCATCAGCAGTACACCGCGCACTCGGGCTTGGATATTTTCTTCGGCGGTATCAACAGGCTTACCTGCAAACTGTTTCGACAAACTGCTTAAGAACTGATCAAATAGATCATCAATGGCAATAACATCATGACTGACAAGTAAACCTAATGCCATTTCTTCCGCATCATCCAGACTCATTTGTGCGGTGTATTTTGAGGGCATCATCACCGTACTCACACGTTCAGCACCTAATGCATCGACTGCTAAAACTAATGTCAATGCTGAATCAATGCCACCTGATAATCCGATAATGACACTTGGAAAATTATTTTTATCAACATAATCACGTAATCCTGTAACTAATGCCTGATATACCATGGCTATTTCAGTTTCTTTTTCTGCCATTTCACCTTGTAAAATCAAATAATTATCAGCAGAACGAATTAGTTTTATTGGATGCAAGCTTATTTTCCATGCTGGTGCGCGCACCACTTTTTTGCCCTCAACAGATAGTGCAAATGAACAGCCATCAAATACTAATTCATCTTGTCCACCGACTTGGTTTACATACACTATCGGCAAGCCAGTTTCGAGTACGCGTTGTTTTACTTCCGCTTCTCGTAACTGCCACTTACCTTGTCTAAACGGTGAGGCATTTAAATTGAGAATAATCTCAGCACCCGCATCGGCTGCTTGTGAAGCGGGCTCGGTAAACCAAATATCTTCACAAATAGTGATACCAAATTTAATCCCTTTATAATCGACAACACACGCTTCTTTGCCTTCAACAAAGTAACGCTTTTCATCAAAAACACTGTAATTCGGTAAATGATGTTTATAGTATGTTCCTAAACACTCGCCATCCGCTATTAATGATGCTGCATTGTATAGCTCCTCGCCTGGCTTGCCTGATGTATGCCCGACCAATACCGCAATGCCCTTAAGCTTCTTTTTTAATTTCCTTAAGCCTTTCTCGACTCGCTTAATCAGCCCGGGTCTAAGTAACAAGTCTTCTGGTGGGTAGCCTGTTAGCGTTAGCTCTGGAAAAACGACTAGGTCTGCGTTTAATTCATCTCGCGCTTGCTCAGCAGCTTTAATAATCTTTTTAACATTGCCAGATACATCACCCACGAGAGGGTTAATTTGCCCCATTACTAAACAGAAATCGCTCATTTAACTTAATGCTTCCAACATGCGGTCACCCATTTCTGCTGGTGAACGTGCAATATGAACACCAGCCGCGGCTAAGGCTTCTAATTTGGCTTCTGCCGTGCCTTGTCCACCACTGATAATTGCACCTGCATGACCCATTCGCTTACCGGCTGGCGCTGTTAAGCCGGCAATATATGCAACAACAGGTTTGGTCACATGATCACGAATATACTCAGCGGCATCTTCTTCTGCCTGACCACCAATCTCACCCACCATTACAATCCCTTCAGTTTTAGGATCGGCTTCAAATAATGCCAAGCAATCAATAAAACTCATGCCGTGAATTGGATCTCCACCAATACCAACACAAGTACTTTGCCCTAAGCCATTTTGAGTAGTTTGATGCACAGCTTCGTAAGTTAAAGTACCTGAACGAGAAACAATGCCTATTTTGCCGGCTAAATGAATAGAGCCTGGCATAATGCCTATTTTACATTCATCAGGAGTAATCAGCCCTGGACAATTAGGCCCAATCAAATACGAATCAGATTGCTTTAATGCATATTTCACTCGCAACATATCTTGCACAGGAATACCTTCAGTAATACAGGCAATAATTTCAATTCCGGCATCAGCTGCTTCAAGAATCGCATCGGCGGCAAAAGCCGCTGGTACATAAATCATTGTTGCTGTCGCGCCAGTTTCAGCAACGGCCCCATGAACAGTATTAAAAACGGGACGATCTAAATGTATTTGGCCACCTTTACCAGGTGTTACACCACCGACTAGTTGCGTGCCATAAGCAATCGACTGTTCTGAATGAAATGTACCTTGTTTACCAGTAAATCCTTGGCAAATTATTTTAGTATCACGATTAATTAAAATGCTCATGCTTGTCCCTCCTGAGCAGCGGCAACCGCTTGCTTAGCAGCATCGGTCAAGTTAAGTGCTACACGAATATTCATGCCACTTTTTTCTAATAAGTCACGACCTTGTTCTGCATTAGTACCTTCTAAACGTACAATAACGGGCAGTGATAACCCCACTTCTTTTGCTGCTAACATAATACCTTCGGCAATTAAGTCACAGCGTACAATACCACCAAAAATATTCACTAAAATAGACTTCACTTTTTTGTCCGACAAGATCAGTTTAAATGCTTCAGCAACCCGATCAGAGGTCGTGCCACCACCAACATCAAGGAAGTTTGCAGGTTCGCCGCCCTCTTTCTTAATCAAATCCATCGTTGCCATTGCTAACCCTGCACCATTAACCATACAGGCGACTTCACCATCAAGAGATATATAGCTTAAGCCAAATTTTTGCGCTAAAACTTCCGCTTCATCTTCTTGAGTAGGATCGAATCTAGCTGCTAATTCAGGCTGTCTGAATAAGGCATTATCATCTAAGTTAAGCTTAGCATCGACGGCTAGTAAATTATTATCACCTGTCACCACAAGCGGATTAATCTCAACCAAGCTAACATCATTATCCGTAAATAATTGGTATAAGCCCTGCATCACACCTTGTAATTGTTTAAATGCACTGTCTTTTAAGCCTAAGAAAAAACCTGCACGACGACATTGGAAGCCCTGTAACCCCACCACAGGATCTACAAATAGATTTAGAATCGCTTCCGGTGTTTCTTTCGCCACCGCTTCTATATCCATACCGCCTTGTGCTGACACCATAAATACAACACGTTGCGTTTCACGATCAACTAATACCGCCAAATAAAGCTCACGTTGAATATCAGATGGTTGCTCAATCAATACTTGATGGATCGGCAAGCCTTCAGCCGTTGTTTGATGTGTCACCAAACGCTGACCCAACATGCCATAAGCGGCATTTGCGACCTCATCCAAACTATTGACTAACTTCACGCCACCGGCTTTGCCGCGTCCTCCAGCATGAACTTGCGCTTTAACAACCCAACGTTCACCACCTAACTGTTCCGCTGCTTGCCGTGCCTGTGCTTCACTATTCACCACCTGACCTTGCGGTGTAGGAATGTTATAACGTGAAAATAATTGTTTTGCCTGAAATTCATGCAGGTTCATATTGCTTACGTGCCTTTGATATTACTTTGTCTAATCGGTATATTCTCTCGCACTAGCACAATAATTACCATCATCAACCGTGACAAAATCGTATAATAAACACTTATGATTCCTTTATATCCCGATATTGAACCTTACTCAACCCATCTTATTGATATGGAGCCATTATCTAATGGTCACCGTCACCAAGTTTATGTCGAAGAATGTGGTAATCCAGAAGGTATTCCCGTGGTGTTTTTGCATGGCGGACCAGGCTCTGGTTGTCGCCCTTCTCATCGCTGCTATTTTGATCCTGAACTTTACCGAATTATTCTGTTTGATCAAAGAGGTTGCGGACGTTCGTTACCACATGGCGAGCTTGAAAATAATACACTTGATTATTTAATTGCAGATATGGAAACTATTCGTCAGACTCTTGATGTTGAACAGTGGTTAATCTTTGGCGGCTCGTGGGGCGCGACATTAGGGCTAGTTTATGCCCAACACCACCCTCAAAATATACTTGCCATGATTTTACGAGGTGTATTCTTAGGTCGGCAACAAGATATAGATTGGGTTTATGCCGAAGGTGGTGCATCCAAACTATTTCCTGATGCATGGCAGAACTTAGTTGAAGATTTACCCAAATCTGAGCATAAAAAACCATTATCTGCTTATTATGAGCGGCTAACCGCACCTGATGAACTCCATCAAATGGCGGCGGCAAAAACATTACAAGCATGGGAAAGCACAATTGTCACTTTACGTGATCATGAATATCAGCATGATAAAACACGAACACCCAGCCCCTTAGCCCATTCTCGAATTCAATTACACTATGCCCTAAATGAGTGCTTTCTTGCTCACCGCCCTATTTTGGAAAACATTGATGTTATAAGAGACATCCCAACTGTTATTATTCATGGTCGTTATGATATTGTTTGCCCTATTCAGCAAGCATGGGAGCTACACAGTTGCTGGCCTGAAACAGAACTAAAAATCATTCCAATGGCTGGTCATGCTGCAGGTGAACCGGTGCTTGTTGATGCGCTTATTAGTGCCACTCGTGATATGGCAAAACGACTCGCATGATAGGCTTACTTCAACGTGTTCAACACGCAAGTGTTCATATTGATCAGCAAGAAATTGCACATATTAAGCAAGGATTATTAGTACTAATCGGTGTTGAGCAAGGTGATACTGTAGAAAAAGCAGATCGTTTACTTGAACGGCTGTTAAAGTATCGTGTCTTTGCTGATGACAAGGGTAAAATGAACCTCTCATTAAAAGATATTAATGGCGGTTTATTACTAGTACCTCAGTTTACCTTGGCAGCAGATACAAATCGAGGCTTGCGCCCTAGCTTCACCCCCGCCGCACCTGCTGATTTAGGCCTGAAATTATTTGAACATATCTGCTCTCAGGCAAAACAACGACATGCCACGGTAGCGGCCGGACTCTTTGGTGCTAATATGCAAGTATCATTGACTAATGATGGTCCCGTGACATTTTGGCTACAGCTTTAATACACTTACTCAAATTTAAGAGAATTCCATGAAAAACGTTTTTATTAGCCTATTGTTAATCATTGTTGTTACTGTTGTCTTGATGCTTCTTCCATCAAAACAAGAGTCTGCCCCCATGCCCTGGGAAGTAATTATTATGCCCGATGGTAACTCCAAGATATTTGGTATACATTTAGGAACAACAACATACGGCCAAGCCCAACAATCACTGCGTCAATACGGTGAAACTGCAATTTTTATTCAAGAAGAAAAACCCTCTACTGCTGAAGCCTATTTCAATAGCGTCAATATGGGCGGCTTATCAGCCAAACTTATATTAAATATTTCGGTATCAGATCTACAAATAAAGGAGATGATCTCAGATGCACTTGAGGCACGCCTACAAGACAGTGGCGCACATAAATACACACTAAATAACAATGCTAATAAGGATTTAGTTGATGCTGTTGTGACGGCTATCACCTATCTTCCATCAGTGAGGCTAGATGCTCAAATGATAGAGCATCGCTTTGGTCATGCAGAACAAATCCAACAAGATCCTAATAATAGCAACACTGAGATTTGGCATTATCCTGCATTAAACCTAAGCATCCAGATCAATGAAAATGAAAAAACACTGATACTGTATCAATTACATTAAGAATAGTAAGTGTAAATAAACAGTGTAGGCCACGACCATTCATCTTGCAGAGTATTTTAATCATCCGAGATGAAGCAAGGGAAGGTACAGCGTCAAGTAATTTGGATATATTGAGATCTTTATAAGAGTCATCGTTTCTGCCGCTGAACGACAAGAGAGCGAACAGTGAAGAAGAATGTTAGGAAAAGCTTAATGTTGCCGTAGAATCATTGAGGTAATAGTTTGTAGCCAGACTCGAGGTGGCGGAGAGCTATGAACATAGGACGGCTGGTGCGCCGTAGGCGTAAATGATCGCGTTAAGTTTTTGCTGCTTGCTTCGGCTCAGACGCCCAAAACAAGCTATTGAAAAATAGCGACTCCACTGTCATTCCTGCGTTAAAAACAGTCTCAAAAGGCTAATTTACATGAGTAAATTGCGATTTTTCGACTATTTTTTCCTTGTTATGATAAAAAGCACTTATCGTATAAAGGTCTCATATTAGCTTAAATATACTTCTTATTCTGTTTGACAAAATCACTAAACCTATCAAAATCAAGTGGTTTACTAAAGAAATAGCCCTGTACCGTTTGGCAACCATGCTCTTGTAAAAAGGAAAGTTGCTCTTTAGTTTCCACTCCTTCGGCAACCACATCTAATTTCAACCGCCGTGACATTGCCAAAATGGCATCGACAATAGCCGCATCATCTTCATCATCATTAATATCACGAATAAATGAACGATCTATTTTTAAAACATTAAGTGGAAATTTCTTTAAGTAAGATAACGATGAATAGCCAGTACCAAAATCATCAATTGCTAAAGAAATATTCATATCACTGAGTTCATTGAGCGTTGTTACTGCTAATTCAAAATCATCCATCAAAACCGTTTCCGTTATTTCCAATTCTAAATTAGTAGCATTCATGTTTTTATCCGCCAATAACTGTCGAATAAAACTTGCCAGCTGACCACCCTTAAATTGATGGCCGGATAAATTCACTGCCATTAAGAAATTAGGTTCTAGTAATTCTTTTAGCGTCATAAAAACATCACAAGCTTGTTGTAATACGAATTCTCCGACTATCGAAACCAGTCCAATATCTTCTAAAATAGGGATGAAATCAGCCGGAGATACCTCTCCCCACTCCTTACTACTCCATCGCAATAGCGCTTCAGCACCAACTATTTTGCCTGTTTCTAAACTAATTTGTGGTTGGAAGTTTAAATAAAATTCATTATTATCAACCGCTCGACGTAAACTATTTTGCATAGCTAACCGTTCTGCTGCTTGCGCATTCATTTCTGCAGAATAAAATTGAAAATTATTCCGTCCGCGTTCTTTGGCATAATACATCGCAGCATCTGCGTTACGTAGCAACAAATCAAGATCGCGCCCATCAATAGGATATAGGCTGATACCAATACTTGGGGTCACCTCAACCGTCATTGTTCCCAGCTCGTATAATTGCGATAACGCATCAAATATCTTTTCTGCTACTTTAGCAACATACTTCACCGAAGATATATCCTCTAAAATAAGAGTGAATTCATCTCCTCCTAAGCGAGCAACAGTATCCCCTTCTCGTACACAAGACTTTAATCTGTCTGCCACTTCACATAATAAAATATCACCAGATTTGTGACCCAGTGAATCATTGATTTGCTTAAAATGATCCAAATCAAGGAAAAACACAGCTAACTTTGTTGAGTTTCGATGTGCTTTATGGATTGCATGCTCCAAACGGTCATTAAATACTGCACGATTAGCCAATCCCGTCAACGGGTCTAAACTGGCAAGTTCTCGTAATTCTTCATCTTTTTCACGTTGTGTCGTTATATCTTCAAACAACCAAATACTGCCGTCCTGTGGCTTAGATGGGTCAATCGCCTTGCCTGATATCAGTCCCCAGAACAGGCTACCATCTTGTCGCACCAGTCTGACTTCACTTACATAATTCTTTCCTTGGGCTAATTCTGCATATCCTTCATCACCTAATTGATCATATATTTCATCGGATGGATATAAGACTCGTGCCGATTTTCCCTCTATCAATGCCCTATCACATGCAAATAGTTGCTCAAATTTATGATTGACTCGCAATATTTTTCTATCTTTAAGAAATGCAATGCCTACCATTGCATTTTCTAAAATAGTATCTAGCTCTGAACTTGTCGTTTTTAAGTCCTTTTCAGCTTTTTTCCATGCGGAAATATCTGAAATAACACACACCCAAACATCACCACCAATACTTGTAATTCGATTTAATGATAACCACATTGAAAACTGTTGATTATTATAGTCTTTGCCAACAAACTCCTGACTCTGCTTTAACCCCCTTTCAATATCACTTAATGTAAAAACATTTTGCTGTTCATCAAAGAAATGAGTTAACTTTAACCCTACCAATATTGATTCATCGGCTTTTAATATTTTTTCTGCCATTGGATTCGAAGATTCAATCACACCTTCAGATGACAGTGTTAAAATAGCTTCCGGCACACCTTGTAAAATGGTACTAATATGCTTCTCTCGTAACTGAAGCTCATCCTTAGCGCGATCCAAATCACTGATTAATTTCTGAGTATTAGCAGCAAATCTATTAAAATCTATTGCCAATGCAGCAAATTCACTTTTACCATTAATCACTTTTAATCGTGTTTCAAACTTTCCTTCTGACAATGCATCCACCGCACTTCGTAGTTCTAATAATGGCGTATTAATACGATTAGAAAGCCCTCTCACAAATAAAATCATGCCAAATATAACCATAAGACTTAGCATAATAATGATCACGGCTGCATTTTCAGAAATACGTATTGTTCGTATCACCGTCCTCAAACTATTATCACTAACTAACGTTGACAACTCATTAATCTTCGCCATTATCACGTTCAAAACAATATTGGAATGCTGCTGCTCTAACACAAGTAATTGCGTATTTTTTAACTGTTGAATTCGTAATTGATAAATCGAATTATTGTCATCAACCACACTTTGTATTAAACGATGTATTTTCCCTTCTAAATTTCGAGTCATCACCAACAAGTCAGTATGTTTTCGTAATTTTTGTTTTAATTTATTTACATCATAAGTTAATACAATTTGATGTTGTTTTACTTTGTTATCTCGAATACTACGTAAGTTATCTGTGTTATCAGCTTGCAGGATTTTTTGGGTTAGATTGACAATGTTAAGTACATTTAATCGTACTGATTGGGCCAGATTCTGGATTTCACTTTGCTCTCCAAAAAGAATACGTTTGACCAACTCATTTGACGCTAATATCGTATTGTCATTCATCGATAGTCGTATCACACGTTTATCACGACTAACGGCTAAGTTAATTCGCCCCGAAATTGCTTCAACTTCATTCTGAATTTCGGCCTGTAAATTCTCCAGTTCATCACTCCGATTTTTTAGCCGTTCTTGCATAATATGACGTTGCACAGTCAAATCCCACAGTTTGCTATCAATCTGCAAAAATCGCTGGTAGTAATCCAGTAATGAATCGATAATTTTCCTATCTGCGCCTATATCAGGTAGCAATAATGTGATTCGCTGCCAATGTTGCTCGAACTCTGCCTCTAATTTCTTTCTAGATATTACATTATTAATCGATTCTAAAGATGTTGAGGCCGCTATTTGATTTTGTCTATTAATAAACGCAGCAGAAATTGCACTAATTTGGCGGCTTGCATCCTCCATAGGTAGCACTTTTTCAGTCACATTACGTTGCGTTTCGGAAAAAACATAATTTGTATAAACTGCCATTATTGCAATAGAAAAAATGGCCAATATCGTCATCAAAGACCATAATTGGAGTAAATTTTTAATACTCAGCAACTTAAACATCGTTAAGGATTTCCAGCAGTGGACGATAACATTTTCCAATCTAGTGATTTAAACTCACCTAAAACCAGATAGCTTGTCCATAAATTATGTATGGCTTGATGCTCGGTTTCATCATAAAAAATATCCCAGCCCAGCCCTATATCAATACCCTTTATAGATTCCAAACCATCGATAATACTTTCACTATCAATCTTCCCTGTGATATTAAGCAATCCTCGGTGGAATATTTTTGCAACGATAAAGCCTTCAAAAGAGACTTCGTTAGGTACTCTTGAATCGTCCAATTCGCGCATTGCTGATATATATTCATCAATAATCGTAAGATTAGCATCGAGGCTAGGTACAACCTGTGTCACGATAACCTTGTTTGTATTTTCGGCTAATGTATTCTTTAGTGATGTACTACCCACAAAGGATAGATTAAGAAACCAAATATCCGGTAATTCTTTTTTTAGTAATGTAATAAACTTTGCTGAAGGCGCATAACTGCCCGCCATAATGACGGCTTTAGGTGTGATATCTGCATCTAGTAATGTCGCCACAGCATCTTCAACATTCAGCGTGTTTCTCGTATAACGGCCATGAATAAGAGTATCTGTATTATTAAAACCGTAAGTATGCAAGGCATTAACAGCACCTTGATAGGCTGCATCACCATAACCATCTCGTTGGGTGAAAAATGCAATTTCTGTTGGCACGATACCAGCCTGTAATAAGCCAATAATCATCTCTGTTGTTTCTTCGGCATAACTCGGGCGATAATTAATAACATATCGACTTGTGGGACTTGCTCGCAATACATCCCCACCAGAAAAAGCACCAAATAATAGGATCTTATTTTCTTCCGCAATAGGAACTGTAACGATTGCCGTGGGAGTGCCCACATTGCCAATAACGGCAACGACGTTATCATGCTCAATCAGATGACGCATATTTAATGCGGCATGTTCTGGCTCATAACCATCATCTCGAACAATCAATTCTAACTGTTGTCCCTGTACACCGCCATTATCATTAATATACTTAAAATAACTTTCAATGCCAGCACGCATATCAATGCCAAGAGCAGCCGCGGGACCCGTTAATGCAGTGGTCATACCCACTTTTAGATTCTCTGCTGTCCATGCTGGCAAAGAACAGCAAAAAAAACTGACCAATAAAATATGCTTAATCATCTTTTATTATCGAATCCTTCTTAATGGCATCACTCGTCACCATCTGTTCATCATCCATTAATATTCTATTTGCAGCGCCATCCATATCATCATATTGACCGCTCTTAACCGCCCAAAAGAAGATAGCGACACCTATCATGCCAAGTAATAACATTCCCGGCAATAATCCATAAATCACATCCATTTAACTATTCCTTAAAGAATCGTTTTAGTCTAGCGGCATTGGCAATAACTAGCAATGAACTTATCGGCATTGTTATCGCCGCGATAAGTGGATTAACCAATGACATCATTGCTAGCGGTACCATAATAATATTATATGAAATGGATAATACAATATTCTGCTTAATAGTATGTAATGTTTGA
This sequence comes from Piscirickettsiaceae bacterium, assembly GCA_013215825.1. Classification (GTDB taxonomy): domain Bacteria; phylum Pseudomonadota; class Gammaproteobacteria; order Nitrosococcales; family Methylophagaceae. Next base: position 326,101 of record JABSQN010000004.1, read on the forward strand.
CACGCTAAATCTCTTGCATCAACAACCTTATATAACTCATTGTGTGACAAGATAATATCAGCACTTTCTATCGATACATCCGTACCCGATGCCAGTGCAATACCCACATCAGCCTGAATTAGCGCAGGAGAGTCATTAACACCATCGCCCACCATAGCAACAATAGCTCCCTGTTGTTGTAAGGCTTTCACCACATTGACTTTATCTTTTGGCAACACCTCGGCATAGCGATCAACATTACCCAGCTCTGCCGTTATCGCTGTAACAACAGGTTCTCTATCACCACTAAGAATGGTAATCGCAAGGCCCTGTTGCTGTAAATGTTTTATCATTGCTTTAACATCTGAACGTAGCTGATCAGCTAAACTAATGACACCCAAAACCTCATTTTCAATAGCAATAAAAACACAACTACTTCCCTGCTGTTCATACTCAAACACGTGAGATATCAGAGTTTCAGGAACCAATAAATTTTTCTCTGATAACCATGATTGTGTACCAACAATAACCTTCTTATTATCAACAATAGCCTGTACACCTTGACCTGCTGATGATAAAAAGCCGCTTATTGCTACTGATTTCAAACCTCTGTCTAATGCCGCTTGTACTATTGCTTTAGCAACAGCATGTTCAGATTTCTGTTCGACAGAAGATGCAATAGTCAGCAAGTATTCATCGGATAAGCCAGAAATAGTTTTAATCGCAACAACACGCAATTTGCCCTCTGTTATCGTTCCGGTTTTATCAAATACAAAATGTGTCACTTGTGATAATAATTCTAGGGCAGCACCTTGCTTCACCAAAATTCCATGATGCGCACCAATACCAGTGGCAACAGCAACCGACATAGGTGTAGCCAAGCCAAAAGCACATGGACATGTAATGATAAGAACTGATGTCGCAGCTAATAGAGCCTGTTCAAAATCAAACTGTAACCAATAAAAGAAGGTTGCAGTCGCTAACGCTAAAGTAATCACGACAAACCAAGGTACAATTCTATCAGCAATACATTGGATAGGCGCTTTAGAAGCTTGTGCGTCTTCCATCAATGTCACAATTTTGGCTAATGCGGTACCTCGTAATACATATTCGGCTTTCACCGTGAATGCACCGTCACTATTAATACTGCCTGCAATAACAGAATCATCCACTTTTTTCAGCACCGCAACAGACTCTCCCGTCAGCATTGATTCATCGACTGCACTCTGTCCATCGACGATTACGCCATCTACTGGTATTTTTTCACCCGGCTTAACAAGTAACAAGTCCCCCACAACAACTGAACGAATAGGTCTGATTGTAGGCTGACCATCGACAAGAACAGTTGCTAGTTTAGGCTGTAATTCTAATAGCCGCGTTGTTGCTGATAATGCTTCACGCTTTGAAACAGCTTCAAGATAACGTCCGACCAAAATAACAAATAAGAAATTAACAACCGTATCAAAATAAACATCACCATTCACAGAACCAGTTGCCGTTATATAAGTTGAATAACTATAAGTTGCTGTTGCACCAATCGCAATAGGCAGATCCATCGTCAAATAACGATGACGTAGACCTAATAGCGCATTACGTAGAAAAGGATAGCCCGCATACAGTAATGTTGGTGTTGCAATAATAAAACCGATCCAATGAAACCAGTTCCTAAACTCACCATCCTCTGCACCACTATAAAGTGCAATTGAAATCCACAGTAAATTCATCATGGCAAAACCAGCAAAGGCCATTCGATAAAGTAAGCCTCTGTGTTTTTTAGCCAGTGCACCTTCTGCTATATCAGGGTCAAAAGGAACAGCAATATAGCCAATTTGTGCCAACTTATTAAGAATAGTTGATAATGGGCTATGGCTATTGTCCCATTTCAATCGTAATTGTTTTGTCGTCAAGTTGACGTTAGCAGAAATAACACCTTTTTGATTCGCTAGAGAATGTTCAATTAACCACACACAAGCAGCACAGTGAATACCGTCAACTAATAACTGTATTGTTCGCGTGTCACCATCAATACCAACATAATCAGCTTGCACCTCATCGAGATCATAGGAATTAAACTCTGATTTCTGTTCAGGTGGCGGTGCTAACTGGCTTCCCTCTGGTGTTTTCTGATAAAACCCTTGAAGACCTGCAGCATATATAGTTTGACAAACGGTTTGGCAAGAAAAACAACAAAACTCTTGTTTTTCACCCGCAACATCAGCAGAAAAATCAGTGGCATTGTCAACAGGCAAGCTGCAGTGATAACACGTTATAGACATGACTTTAAAACTTTACTTAATAATAAATCACCTTATATCAAGGTGACTAATTAATTGTTATGGCGAAATAGTGACACGTTTAGTCACTAAAAACTCTTGTTCACCTTGCTTCGCCACCACAATCAAATCCCAAATACCCGGTAAGCTAAAGCTCATCTCAGCACTGTATAAACCAGGTGATTTTTTAATCATTTCCCCTGAGAAATCAGCATTAGCATCTGATGGTCTATACGCATTAATAGTGACAATATCTAATTCCAGATTAACCGAGTTTCTACCTTGAATAAGCACCTCATACGCTTGCTTCTGGTTAACTCGCGTTGCTACAGGAATCATCAACACTCCCGTCCATCCTAGTGCTTTTTCTTGTTCAATTCGTTTCTGTGTATCTTCGTAACGTTTTCCACGTTCATAAAAATCAGGGACAACTAAGCTAGGTGGATTCTTAAATGCTTGATAGATAAAGATTCCATTTACCGTTATAAATGTCATGACAAACAATATAATTCCCAATACCCACGGATTTTTCAGTGCTTCATTATTACTTTGTGAAATATTCATTATTTTCCTATTTCTTTGGACCTATAAACATACTTTTATAATATACATTTATAGTAGAATTTATAGCCTTACCTCTAAATATAATGGGGGTAGGCTCTGCTTTTGCGTATCCTTCTGGCACTCTTACTAATGCAGTAACCGGAATGACCTTTCCTGGCTCCACTGTTATTTCTGTCAAACCATGTAATACAGCACCTTCAAGACCTTCTATACTAAATTTAATGGTCAATGTTTCTTTCGTTTTATTTAATAATTTAATCGTATATTTATTTTGAATCGAACCATCACTTAACTGTACAAATAGAGGTTGCCGAGAATGCACCACTTTAAATTCCGTCGGTGATAAATTCATAAATCCATTAATAATAGCGGCCACAGAAAGTAATAAAATAAAGCCATATACATAAATACGAAAACGTTTATATAGGGGGATTGATGGTGCATTATGATGCAATTCCTTATACGACGCATAACGAATCAAACCGTGTGGTTGCTTAACCTTATCCATAACGCTGTCACAGGCATCAATACAAATTCCGCAAGTTATACACCCTTCTTGCTGACCCTTTCGTATATCAATACCGGTAGGACAAACCGCCACACACACATTACAATCAATACAACTGCCCGTAGCAGAATTATCCTGACCTTTTTTTATTCTGCCACGAGGTTCACCGCGTTCCGCATCATAGGATGGTAATAATGTATCTTGATCATACATTACAGCTTGCAAGCGAGCATAAGGACATAGCCAGAAACACACCTGTTCTCGCATAAATCCTGCAAAAAGGTAGGTGCCACCGGTAAATGTAGCGATAATAATCAATGCTGTTGATGATACCTGCAACGAAAACAAGTCAATCCACAGCTGATAAATATCGGTAAACCAAGCCACAAAAGCAACGCCAGTTAATATACCAATCAATAGCCATAAACTATGTTTGATTACTTTTCGAACAAACTTATCTAATGACCCCGGTGCATTATTGAATTTTTTCGCTTTTTGTGGCGTATTTCCTTCAAGCTTTGCTTCAATAAAGGTATAAATATCAGTCCATACTGTTTGAAAACAAAAATACCCGCAAAAAACACGTCCCGCAATGCTTGTTACCGTTGCTAATAAAATAGCAAAAAATAACATCGTTAGAGATAACATCCAAATATCTTGAGGATAGATAGTAATCTGGAAGATATTGAACTGACGATTCGGCAAGTCAAATAAAATTGCCTGACGATCATCCCAACGTAGATATGGACCTAAAAAAAAAGGGATCCAAACAGACATGCCGATCCACTTTAAGCGGCGAAACTTACCTGCAATACGCTTCGCAACAATTTTAATGCCACCCGCATTGACTTCCCATTCTGAGACATCCTCATAGAGGTCATCTACATTATTAGTTATCTTATCTAATTCATCACTCACAAGGTATTTCCTAGCTATATCTTATTATCATGGAATTATACCATGCCTTACATCGGACTCATTTGACCATAAAAAAGCCGACGCAAAGTCGGCTTTTTTTTAAAATTAATGTTAAGCCTTACTCATCGTCAGACTTTTCACCAATTTGTTTAATTACTCGATAACCAATCACTGCGCCAACTAGAATAGTTATAACAACACTAGCAATTGTACCAATTACGACAGCATCAAACATCTGACTTCTCCCAAATTTAATATCCAGCTAGGTTAAAAAACCTAGCTGGATAATATAATTAATTATTGACCACCACCAAACTGATGCACATAAACTGCTAATTTCTTAATGTCAGTTTCTGTTAAACGTTCAGCTTCATCGCCATCTAATTCATCTGACCAGTCAATTGCATTAGGATCTTCGCCATCTGCAACAGCATCAGCTCTCACTTGCAACATCACCGCTAGTTTTTCACTCCACTGCGGCATCATCGCAATCCGTGTTTCTGTATCAGACGCATCATTAACACCATGAAGGATGATTTGACGAATAGATTCTTCATCACTAGAGAAGCGCCATACTTTATCCGTTAAATTTGCAGAACCCATCGCTTTGATACCTTTCGCATCGGCACCATGACAAGCAAAACAACCTTTTTCTGTAAATAATGCTTTTTCTGCCTCTGTTGCTTCACCATTAGCGCTATTAACAACAAAGCTTACTAATTGATCAACTTCATCCGTATTAAGTATTTTGCTGTGCGCCATCATCATACCCGCACGACCTTGAGCAATACTCATTTGAATTTCACTAACTTTACCACCATACAACCAATCATCATCAGTCAGATTAGGATAGCCAGCACCCTGTGCAGGTGCTCCACCTGTGCCATGACAAGCCGCACAATTATCACCATATAACACTTTACTAGAGCCAATGGCATAGTTCAGCATCTCTGGATTCGCTAAGATTTCATCAACGCTCATCGCAGCCAACTTATTTTCAAACGGTGCTCGTTTTGCTTCAACCTTGGCAAGATCTTCCTTAAACTCTTTAATCTGAGTCCAGCCTAATAAGCCTTCGGTACTACCATTAATCAATGGTAACGATGGGTATAAAACGAAGTAAACAATAACGATCAGACCACTTATCCAAAGTGAGTTTAGCCACCAACGCGGAGGAGGATTATTGAGTTCCTTGATTCCATCCCAAACGTGGCCTGTATCTGTTACCTGATTAGGATTCTTTTTATTCTCTGCCATCTTAATTCTCCGATTTTTTCTCGTCTTCGTCTAAAAGCATGTTGCGATGTGACTCTAAGCTTTCTTTATTCTTAGGATTAAGCGCCCATACATAAACAATAACCATCAGTATGAAAATCGTCACTGTCAATACCAACCCAACCCAGTCAGCTCCGGTCATCGCACTCCAATCTGTATAAAAATACTCTTGCAGTTTAGTCACGATAATCCCTACCTGGTTCAAACTTAATCATAGTCCCTAACACTTGCAGATAAGCTACCAATGCATCCATCTCAGTTTTACCTTCAACTGATTCAGCGGCACCTTTGATATCGTCATCTGAGTATGGAACACCTAGTACTCTCATCGCTTTCACACGTTTTTCAATACCAACACCATCAATAGTTGCATCATCCAACCAAGGGTAATTAGGCATTACTGATTCGGGTACAACACTTCGTGGAGCGCGTAAATGTTGCACATGCCATGCATCAGAGTATTTACCACCTAAACGAGCGATATCTGGACCAGTTCGTTTAGAGCCCCATTGGAATGGGTGATCGTATTTAGACTCAACTGCCAATGAATAATGTCCATAGCGATCTTTTTCATCACGGAAAGGACGAATCATTTGTGAATGGCATAAGTAACAACCTTCACGTTGATAGATATCACGTCCAGCCAATTCTAATGCTGTATATGGACGCACACCTTTCAGCTCTTTAAACTCTGGGTGATTAACATCTTCAAATGTTGTTTTTAAATAAAATAACGGTACGATTTCAACGATACCACCAACAGACACAACCATAGCAGTTGCTAATATAAATGCCCATACGTTTTTTTCCAGTTTTTCCTGCAGGCTTACTGGTTTATTTGAGTTCTGTTCAGACATTCCAGTCTCCTTTAAATTTGAGCGTTAGCTAATGCTGCTGATTTAGCAGATGGATTAGCAATCGCTTTACGGATAGTGACAGTAATATTAAATAACATTACACAAGCACCAAGGAAGAAGATCAAACCACCTGCCGCACGCATTGCGTAGTACGGATGCATTTGAGCAACTGACTCAACAAATGTATATGCCAAGTTACCGTAATCATCATATGCACGCCACATTAGACCTTGCATAATTCCTGATACCCACATCGCAGTGATGTAAACAGCAGTACCAATAGTGGCCATCCAGAAATGTAAGTTAACTAACTTCACTGAATACATAGTCGTACCCCATAGGCGTTCTACCATGTGGTAGATAGCGCCGATAGATACCATTGCAACCCAACCTAACGCACCGGCATGTACATGACCAATAGTCCAATCCGTATAATGAGATAACGCGTTTACTGTTTTAGCCGCCATTACAGGGCCTTCAAACGTTGACATTGCATAGAATGCTAAAGAAATAACAAGGAATCTTAACACGTAATCTGTACGTAGTTTATCCCACGCACCACTTAAGGTGAACAGACCGTTAATAGCGCCACCCCATGATGGGATAATCATCGCTAAGGAAATCCCTGCACCTAATGAACCCGTCCAATCTGGTAATGCTGTGTATTGAAGATGATGCGCACCTAACCATACATAACCGAATGTTAATGCCCAAAAGTGAATAACAGATAATCGGTAAGAGTAAATAGGACGGTTTGCTTGCTTAGGTACAAAATAATACATAATCCCTAAGAAACCAGCAGTTAAGAAAAATCCTACTGCGTTATGTCCCCACCACCACTGGATCATGGCATCTTGTACACCAGAAAAAATCGAATATGATTTAAATAGCTCAACAGGAATTGCCAAACTGTTAACAACGTGAAGGTAGGTAATCATAATCATCATTGCAAGGAAGAACCAGTTAGCAACATAGATATGAGAAACCTTACGAATAGACAGTGTCATGATGAAGTTAAAGCTATACGCCAACCAAACGACAGCAATCAAAATATCAATCGGCCATTCTAATTCTGCATATTCTTTAGATTGTGTTAAACCTAAAGGTAGGGTAATTATCGCGCTAACAATAACAAGGTTCCAGCCCCAGAAGGTGAACCAAGCTAACTTATCACTCCACAATCGTACATGTGATGTACGTTGTACAATGTAAAATGCTGTTGCCATTAACGTCGATCCACCAAATGCAAAGATAACTGCATTGGTGTGTAATGGACGTAAGCGACCAAAACTAATATATGGATTATCGAAGTTCAAAACTGGCCATGCCAATTCTGATGCGATATATACACCGATACCGGTTCCCACTACCAAGTAGACAACCGCCATATAGGCGAACCACTTGACTACTTCAAAACTATATTGCTGTTGCTCAGCTTGCATAGCTACCAACCCTTTTTTCTCTATGAAAAACACTATCAAACTACTTCCCATTCAAGAAGTATTGACCCACTCCATCACGCTTCAAATTTAAGCACTGCTGAATTCTACAGTAATTTCATTGCGACACATTACCGATTACTTGATCTAGATCAAGCAATACAGCAAAAGCCACAACTTAACGTTATTTTCCTAAATTTACGCAATTACAGATTGTCCGCACTTAAGTTCCATAGGTCAAGCATAAAGAAACAGGATGGATTTAGAAGAGATATAAAACACACCTATAATCATTAATTTATAAGCATGTAAACAAAACAATTGTATGAGAAAGGGGGGTAGAAAAAAGTAGGGATAACGCTTAATTGCGTCCATTTATAAGAGTTTTATGATTTTTTGACCTACGGAATTTCGAAATACTACTTTTATTCAAAATTAAGTACAAGTACAACCCGTCGACCTTCAGAAACAAGTAAATTATAAGTCCTACACGCCGCACCTAGCGACATCACTTCAACACCTATTGCTTGTTCAGAAAAATTAACTATTATTTGAGGGGGAAGTTGAACACTAGATCCATTCGTTAATATTACAACTTCTGGATCTAGGTTCTTTATATAGTTTATGTCACTAATAGAAAAATCAGTGATTGGATTTAGTATATAGTCAGTTACAACATGATTTGAGGTTAAAATCAGACTCGTATCAATGGTTACTAACGCTGAATTTTTTGTTTTTATAACGATGAATTGTTCACCGTATTCATGGATTAGATTTGTATCTAGTGGTGTTTCCTGACTAATCTTCATTAATTAGCTAGAAAAACCTGCTGCCGCGTTAACACGATCACGCAATTCTTTACCCGGTTTAAAATGTGGCACATATTTTTCGTCTAAGGTTACTGACTCACCACTTTTAGGATTTCGTCCTATACGTGCTGGACGGTGATGCAAGGTAAAACTGCCAAAGCCTCGTATCTCAATTCGTTCTCCACCTGACAAACTTTCACTCATTTGTTCAATGATTAGTTTTACTGCTAACTCAACATCACGATAATTTAATAGTGTTTGTCTTTCAGACAATATTTCAATTAAATCTGATTTTGTCATATTTATAAATTCCTCAACAGCGATATTCTTGCAGTAAAATTAAGCACCCGACTTATACCGGGCGCTTAACTTCATTTTGATAGTTTAGCTATCTTTTTGATCCATTTGCGCTTTTAGCAAATCACCCAATGTTGTAGCACCGCTATCAACATTTGAGTATTCTTTCAACGCTTCAGTTTCTTCTTCAGAATCTTTCGCTTTAATTGAAAGAGTTAAAGCACGATCTTTACGAGACATTCCCGTAAATTTAGCTTCTACTTCATCACCAACTGAAAGTACTTTGCTCACATCTTCAGTACGCTCACGAGAGACATCTGCCGCACGGATATAACCTTCAATACCTTCTGCTAGCTCAATAGTTGCACCACGTGCATCTACTGCAGTAACTTTACCAGTTACAATGCTACCTTTAGGATGAGCAGTCATATACGATGAGAAAGGATCATCTTGTAATTGCTTGATACCTAATGAGATACGCTCACGTTCAGGATCTATGGCCAATACAATAGCTTCTAATTCATCACCTTTTTTGAAGTCACGAATTAATTCTTCACCTTCATCATCCCATGAAATATCAGACATGTGAATCAAACCATCAATTGCACCTTCTAAACCGATGAAGATACCAAAATCAGTAATTGATTTGATTGAACCAGAGACTTTATCACCTTTGTTATGAGTCATTGCAAACTCTTCCCAAGGGTTAGATTTACACTGTTTCATACCTAGTGAAATACGACGACGTTCAGCATCGATATCCAATACCATTACTTCAACTTCATCACCTAATTGAACTAATTTAGATGGGTGAACATTCTTGTTAGTCCAGTCCATTTCAGACATGTGAACTAAACCTTCAACGCCATCTTCGATTTCAACGAAGCAACCGTAATCAGCAATGTTGGTAACTTTACCTTGCAAACGGCTAGTGCTTGGGTAGCGATTAGCAATATCTTGCCAAGGATCTGCACCCATTTGTTTAAGACCTAAAGAAACACGTTCTTTTTCTTTATCGAATTTCAATACTTGAACTTCGATTTCATCACCAATAGTAACAACTTCAGATGGGTGTTTAACACGTTTCCAAGCCATATCAGTGATATGTAGTAAACCGTCAATACCACCAAGATCAACGAATGCACCGTAATCTGTAAGGTTCTTAACGATACCTTTAATATTTTTGCCTTCTTCCAATGTTTCTAATAACGCTTCACGTTCAACACTGTTTTCAGCTTCCATAATCGCACGACGAGATACGACGATATTGTTGCGAGGACGATCTAATTTGATCAGTTTAAACTCAAGCTCTTTGCCTTCTAAGTGTGATGTATCACGAATTGGACGAACATCAACTAATGAACCTGGTAAGAATGCACGAATATTTTCTAATTCGACAGTGAAACCACCTTTTACTTTACCGGTCATAATACCGATAACAGTATCGTTAGCTTCAAATGCATGCTCAAGAGTGATCCATGCTTCTGCTGCTTTAGCTTTTTCACGAGACAGTTGAGTTGCACCAAAACCATCTTCTAAAGTTTCTAAAGAAACATCTACAATATCACCAACTTCTACCGTGATTTCACCTTTTTCATTGTGAAATTCTACCGCAGGAATAGCACCTTCTGATTTTAAACCAGCATTAACCATTACTACATCAGAAGTCACACTTACCACCATGCCTGATACGATTTTACCCGTTTGCATTGGTGTCAAACTTAAACTCTCTTCAAAGAGATCCGCAAAGCTTTCGCTCATTATTACATCCTTGGCCTTATTAAAAATAAAACCGCTCAAAATACTTGCTTAACGCAAGAAGTTAAAAAACCCATCTAAACTATTTTAGATGAGACCTCACAATCTACAGATCACCGCACTTTACCATGATCTGTGTATAAACATCATCGATACTTAATGCACTAGAATCAAGCTCTAATGCATCAGTAGCAGGCCGCAATGGTGCGACCTCACGCTGACTATCTCGAACATCTCGTTCTGAAATTTCAGCTATAAGAGCGGAAAGGTTACTCTCAATTCCTTTTTCTTTCAACTGCTTATATCGTCTTTCTGCTCGAATCTCAGCACTTGCTGTTAAATAAATCTTATGCTCCGCATCAGGAAAGACAACAGTGCCCATATCTCGCCCATCAGTGACCAAGCCAGGTGCTTGTCTAAAGTCATATTGTCGTTCTAATAATGCAGCTCGCACTAAAGGCAGTGCAGCCACCTTTGATGCGGCATTACCCGCTTTTTCGCTACGAATTAAAATACTGACATCTTCGCCTTCTAATAAGACAGATAAAACATCATTATCCAAGGAGAAAACCAAGTCTAAGTGTTGTGCAATCATCGCTAACTTTTGTTCATCGGCTAAATCAATATCATGTTTAATCGCCGCTTGTGCTAATACGCGATAAATAGCGCCACTGTCTAAATAATGCCAACCTAATTTTTTGGCAACAAGTTGAGCAATCGTACCTTTACCTGATCCACTTGGACCATCAATCGTAACAACAGGAATATTAGGCATTAACTTCCTCGATCTCTAATCCCGCTTCATTAGCGAGCTCAATAAAGTTAGGGAATGATGTCGCTACATTGGCACAATCATTAATCTGAATACTGCCGCCTGCTTGTAAGCCTGCAATAGCAAATGACATGGCAATTCGATGATCATCATGGCTTTCTACTTCACCGTTACCAATCACGCCACCATTGATGATAATGCCATCTTTAGTTGATTTTGCATCAATACCTAAAATTGTTAAACCATCAGCCATCGCTTGAATACGATCACTTTCTTTAACGCGCAACTCTTCCGCACCCGTTAATACTGTTTGCCCTTCAGCACAGGCCGCGGCAACAAATAAGGCTGGAAATTCATCAATCGCTAAAGGCACTTGATCCTCAGGGATCTGAATCCCTTTTAAAGGTGCATATCTAATACGAATATCGGCTACAGGTTCACCACCTGTCATTTTTTCATTCGACAAACTAATATCAGCGCCCATCAATCGTAAAATGTTAATAACACCGATCCGGGTTGGATTAATGCCTACATGAGTCAGTGTTAAATCAGAACCTTCTGCAATAGCCGCACCGACCATAAAGAACGTGGCTGATGAAATATCAGCTGGCACATCAATATTAGTCGCCGTTAACTTGCCACCACCTTCAATAGTCACCGTATCACCTTGCACATCAACCTTATAGCCCATACCTGACAGCATACGTTCAGTATGATCTCGAGTTGGTGCTGGTTCAACTACTGTTGTTGTACCTTCAGCATATAGTCCTGCTAACAGTACACAGGACTTCACTTGAGCACTTGCCATTGGTAATCTGTAATTAATACCTTTTAATGCACTGCCACCTTTGATCTTCAATGGCGGCTTGCCATCATTTGAATCAATTTCAGCACCCATCAAGGCTAATGGTTCAGTAACTCGCTTCATTGGCCTGCCAGATAAGGATTTATCGCCAGTTAATGTGCTTGCAAAGTTTTGTCCTGCAAGCAATCCACTTAATAAACGAATCGAAGTGCCAGAATTGCCTAAGTAAACATCCCCTTCTGGTGCTTTTAAGCCATGCATTCCCACACCGTGAATAATCACTTTGCCATCTTTAGGGCCATCAATCTGTACACCCATTGCTCGAAATGAAGCCAATGTTGCTAATGCATCGTCACCTTCTAGAAACCCGGTTACTTCTGTTACGCCTTCGGCTAATGAACCCAACATAATTGAACGATGAGAAATTGATTTATCACCTGGTACACGGATTTTGCCTTGCAGCTTGCCGCCCGGCTGTACGATATAATTCTTTTTTTGTTCGCTACTCACTGCTAAATAAACTCCAGTTCTTAATCTTTAAATCGTGTATCACGTGCTTGCTTCGCGCGTTCAAATACTGTTTTTAATGTATCGCCATCTTGATTTTTAATCGCGTGTTCCAGTTCAGATAATCCTTGTTGATATTGCTGGATTAAACCTAAAATTGCATCACTATTGCTAAGACAAATATCTCGCCACATCACGGCATCACTTGATGCGATCCGTGAAAAATCCTTAAAACCACCAGCGGCATAACGTAATACTTCATCACAATCATCACGCTGTGCCAACATGCCGACTAAATTAAATGCCAACAGATGGGGTAAATGACTGGTTGCGGCCAACACCACATCATGATGTTGCACATCCATCTCAAAGACTTCAGCGCCTGTTTGCTGCCACATTGTACGCACAGTTTCCAATGCATCTTGGTTTGTTTCAGCAACAGGTGTCAATACCACACGATGATCTTTATATAATGTAGCAAAGGCAGCACTAGGCCCGCTTTTTTCAGTACCAGCAATCGGATGGCCGGGTACAAACTGACTAAACTGATCGCCGAGTACTTTTCTAGCAATCTCAACTAGCTGCCCTTTAGCACTACCACCATCAGTAATAATGGTTTTATTGCCAATATGTCCTGCCAATTCTGTTAATACAGTCTCCATTGCCGCCATAGGGACGGATAAGAACACTATATCGGCATCATGAACGGCTTCCGCAATACTAGTGGCAGCAATATCAATCACACCTAAATCTAAGGCTTGTTGCCGCACACTGGCAGTACGCGAATAGCCCACGACGCTACCAACAGCCCCTGCTTGTTTCAGCGCCAATGACAATGAGCCACCGATTAAACCTACACCGATCACGGCAAGACGATTAATCATACTATCTGCTCCAATACGTCCAAGAAACGTTGATTTTCATCTTTCAAACCGATGCTGACACGAATATGTTGTGACAGACCATAATTGCTAACAGGCCGTACAATCACACCTTGCTGTAATAAATCAGCAAATACATCATCACCGCTTCGTTTCACATCAACCGTAATAAAGTTACCCTTTGATGGAATATAGCTTAAGCCTAAACAATCAAAACCAGTGATTAACTGTGTCATTCCCGCATCATTCGACTTCTTAGTTTCGGCGATATAATCATCATCATTCAAAGCGACGGTTGCCGCGGCTAAAGCCAAACTATTTACATTAAAAGGCTGACGAATACGGTTTAATAAATCAGCGACCTCAGAATGTGACATGGCATAGCCTACTCGTAAACCAGCCAAACCATAGGCTTTGGAAAATGTACGGGTAATAATTAGATTAGAGTATTTTTTTAACCAATTGATGCTGTCTGCATTTTGCTCACCATATTCAATATAAGCTTCGTCCAACACCACTAAAGTTTTCGCTGGTACATTAGCAATAAAGTGTTCTAACTCATCACTGGCTAAATGTGTTCCCGTTGGATTATTCGGATTAGCAATAAAAATCAGCTTTGTTTTCTCAGTGATTAAGTCACTCATTGCCTGTAAGTCATAACCATAATTACGGGCTGGGACAATCACTGCTTTAGCGCCAATCGCCTGTGTCACAATCGGATAAACCGCAAAGGCATATTGCGAGAACATGACCTCATCACTAGGTGATACAAAAGCGCGAGCAATCAACTCCAACACATCGTTAGAACCGTTGCCTAATGTGATCTGCTCTGTAGTCAATTTATATTTGTCGGCCAAAGCCGCTTTTAAGACAAAACCATTACCATCGGGATAACGAGTGACATCTTTACTTGCTTGGGCGAGTGCCAACAATACCTTATCAGATGGCCCTAATGGATTTTCATTAGAGGCTAATTTCACGATATTGCTAATGCCTAATTCACGCTCTAATTCTTCTATTGGTTTACCAGGCACATAAGGCTGGAGCTTAGTGACACAGTCTAAGGCTAAATCACAAAAGCTCATGATGTCACTTTCTCATCCGACTTAGCAGTAAAGCTATCAATAATAATCAAAACAGCCCCAATACAAATTGCAGAGTCTGCAATATTAAACGCAGGCCAGTGATATGAACCGTAATAGACATCTAAAAAGTCGACAACATAGCCATAATAAATACGATCAATTACATTACCGATTGCACCGCCTAATATCAAGGCAACAGAGACCGCCTCTAATTTAGTTTTAGCTAATTTATAAAGCCAGTACAACAAGCCGAGACTAATTACCGAAGCCAAAATGATAAAAAACCATTTCTGCCAGCCGCCAGCATCAGCTAAAAAACTAAATGCCGCACCATAATTATGTGCCATTGTTAAATTGAAATAGGGAATAACAGCCACAGTTTCATATAATGACAACCATGACACCATCAACCATTTTGATACTTGATCTAATACAATCACTAAACCTGTTAGCCATAACCATTTCAGCATTAGACGAACTCGCGCTTCTCGCCTTCGCCATCGACATTTTCAATACAGCGATTGCATAGTTCAGGATGCTTTTCATCCTTACCAACTTCTGGTGTTTGATGCCAACAGCGATCACAACGTGCATTTTCTGATGGTGTTAATACTAATGACAAACCTGATACTGAGCTTTCAATTGCATTGGCTGGTTTATCACTCATAGCTAACAAGTTCGCACTTGATGTAATAAGTACAAATTTCAGCTCATCACCCAAAGCATGTAATGTTTCAAACAAATCTGCATCAGCATAAAGTGTGACATCTGCCGTTAAACCGCCTTTAATCTTGCCATCAGCACGTAAGATTTCAAGCTCTTTCGACACTGCATCACGGATATTAAACACTTGTTCCCAGAATGTATTATCAAATTGAGAATCTTCTGCTAGGGGTGTTAAGCCTTGATACCACTCATTCAAAAACACCGATTCATTATGCTCACCCGGCAAGTGATCCCATAACTCATCAGCGGTAAAGCTAAGAATAGGTGCCATCCAACGCGTTAGAGCTTCAATAATATGATACATCGCAGTTTGACTAGAACGTCGAGCGGGGCTATTCGCTTGCATAGTATATTGGCGATCTTTAGTAATATCTAAATACAAGCTACCCATTTCCTGAGCACAGAAATTATGGATCTTCTGATAAATCACATGGAAGTTATACGTTTCATAAGCGTCTAAAATATCTTGCTGACATTGATAAGCACGATCAACTGCCCACAAATCTAATGGCAACATGTCTTTTACATCAACTAAATCTGTTGTTGGATCAAAATCAAATAAGTTCGATAGCAAATAACGCGATGTATTACGAATACGACGGTATGAATCAGCAGTACGTTTTAATATCTCATCCGACACACTCATTTCAGCACTGTAATCAGAAGATGCAGTCCATAATCGAATAATATCGGCACCTAAATTATTCACTACTTTTTGTGGTGCAACCACATTACCAACCGATTTTGACATTTTCTTGCCGCTAGCATCAACCACAAAACCATGGGTTAATACCGCTTTATACGGCGCTTTACCTGTTGAAGCGATAGAGGTAATTAAAGAAGATTGGAACCAACCACGATGTTGATCACTACCTTCTAAATACAAGTCTGCTGGACGTTGCAAGTAGTCACGGCGTGCTAATACGCAAGCATGAGATACGCCCGAATCAAACCACACATCTAAGGTATCAGATACTTTGTCATAATCAGCAGCATCATCAGCTAGCCAATCAGCTGTTTCTGATTCAAACCAAGCATCAATGCCCTGCCCTTCAACTTTCAGAGCAACCTGCTCCATAATAGCTTGGGTATTAGGATGGAGTTCACCGGTTTCTTTATGCACAAATAAAGGAATTGGCACACCCCAAGTACGTTGACGAGATACACACCAATCTGGGCGACCTTCGACCATACCTTCAATACGTTTTTGACCCCATTCTGGCATCCACTCTGTCTCAGTAATCGCTTGCAACGCCGCATCACGTAAGCCATTTTGGTCCATGCTGATAAACCATTGCGGTGTGGCACGGAAGATAATTGGACTTTTATGACGCCAGCAGTGTGGGTAACTATGTTGAATATCAATATGTTTCAACAAAGCACCGTTTTCAATCAATAATTCAATAACATTAGGGTTGGCTTTAAATACAGATTGACCGGCAAAGATCTCGGTATCAGGTAAAAACACACCATTTGAACCGACAGGGTTATAGACTTCTAAGTCATATTTTAAACCGACAGTGAAATCGTCTTGACCATGTCCCGGTGCAGTATGTACTGCGCCCGTACCCGCTTCAGCAGTAACATGATCACCTAAGATAATTGGCACTTGTTTGTCATAGAAAGGATGTTGCAATAACAAACCTTCAACCGCTTCACCCTTAAATCGAGCAATCACTTCACCCGTCATTTCATAACGATCTAGGGCTGATTCATACAGTGCTTCAGCTAATAATAAGCGTTCATCACTTGTTTGAACCACAACATAATCATAAGCAGGATTTAGCGATACCGCTTGGTTAGCAGGTAATGTCCATGGCGTTGTTGTCCAGATAGGCACACTGATTTTGCCACTACCTGTTGAATTTGTTGCCGCTTCAAACGCCGCCTCATCAACTATTGAAAATCGAACATCAATCGCCGGTGACTTTTTATCTTCATATTCAACTTCCGCTTCAGCCAATGCACTGCCACAATCGACACACCAATGAACGGGTTTCACACCTTTGTGTAAATGACCTTGTTTAACAATTTCATTCAAGGTGCGAATAATATCGGCTTCAAAATTGAAATCCATGGTGAGATAAGGATTATCCCACTCTGCCAGAATACCTAGGCGTTTAAAGTCTTCACGCTGACCATCTACTTGTTTTTGAGCATAAACACGACATGCCGCACGAAACTCAGCCGCAGTGACTTTTTTGCCCGGTTTACCAATTTTCTTTTCAACATTGAGTTCAATTGGCAAACCATGACAATCCCAACCCGGTACATACGGCGTATCAAAACCACTTAATGTTTTTGATTTAAGAATAATATCTTTAAGAATTTTATTAACCGCGTGGCCGATATGAATATTACCATTGGCATACGGAGGACCATCATGCAGGATGAACTTTGGCTTATCCTGACCAATATCGCGCATCTTCTGATATAGGTCATTTTCCTGCCAACGCTTTAACATCAACGGTTCACGGTTGGGCAAGCCAGCCTTCATTGGAAACTTTGTTGCAGGCAGGTTTAAGGTATGTTTGTAATCAGCCACTAGATCGCTCTTTAGTTAAGGGATTCAAATTAAATCTAAACGGCTAATTATACGGGGTTTTATCATCTATAAATAGATTGAGGGTCTTAAATTTAAGGCTGACTATGTGTATCTTGAATAGCCTGAGCTAACTCTTGCTCAATAGCAGGATCAACATACAAAGTATCATCAAGTATTAAACCTGCATCTTGATCGTTATAAACTGCCAAGTCCATCTTACCTTCACTTTTCGCAACAATAGTTGATACCACGGCATCACCGGATACATTGACCGCTGTTCTAATCATATCCATCAAGCGATCAACACCTAATATCAAACCAATACCTTCGATAGGTAGTCCAACTTGAGCAAAGACCATCGATAACATTATCAAACCCACACCTGGCACACCTGCTGTACCAATTGATGCTAATACCGACATTAAAATAACAGTGACATATTCCGCAGTACCTAAATTCGCGGCATAAATATTGGCAATAAAGACCGTAGCGACACCTTGCATAATTGCCGTGCCATCCATATTAATGGTCGCACCAAAAGGTACGGTGAATGAGGCAACAGAGTTATTAACACCCATACGCTCTGTTACCGCTCTTAATGTCACGGGGATTGTGGCGTTGGAGCTTGCAGTACTAAATGCAAAGACTTGTACCCCGCGTATTTTTTTAAGAAATAGTCTTGGACTTAAACCTGAAAACAATTTCAGTACTAACATCAATGTGACAAATAAATGAAAGAATAATGCACCAACAAGTACCAGCACATAGCCGACTAATTGCCCTAATAATTCCATGCCTAAATTTGCCATTGATTTAGCGATAAGGGCAAACACGGCATACGGTGCAACAGCCATAATAATATTGACCATTTTCATCATGATCTCATTAGCTATCTCAGCACCTTCAATAAAGTTTTGTGCTTTTTTACCCACCATTAACATGCTAATGCCAATCAGTATTGAAAAGAAAATAATCGGCAACATATCGCCATTTGCCATTGCTTTAATGGGGTTCGACGGAATAATATTAATCAACACATCACTTAATGGCGGCGCTTCTTTGGCAGTGAAATTAGCAGCCGACTCTAAATTCATGCCCTCACCAATACCGACACTTATTGCAATTGTCATCGCAACACTAATCGCAATAGCGGTAGTTAACATATACAAGGCAAAGGATTTTGTTCCTACTCGCCCCAGTGTTTTAAGATTACCAATGCCACAAACACCGCAAATTAACGAAAAGAAAACTAGCGGTACAACTAACATTTTCAAGGCGTTAACAAATAATTTGCCAACAACATGAAATACACCATCAACAATATACGTATTAACAAAGCTACCATCTACATTGAGCCCAGCAAGGTTGAAGAACAAACCAATAGCAATACCTAGCCCCATACCGATCACAACTTTCATTGTTAAACTGGTTGTCTGTTTATTCATCGAATGAAACACCCTTTTATCATATAAAAAACTTAAGCGACTATAGCGTTATTTTAAGTAAGGTGCAAAATCTAAACTTCATTAATTAACTTTATTTTTCATATTATTACGCGAACTGTCTAATTTGCAGTAAAATGAAAAGTTAATGTAATAAATTTGATCTGAGAACAGTTCGCTATGGCAACAACAGGAAAGGTTATTATTCAAGGTATCACCAAGGAAGGCGGTAAGTTTCGACCGAGCGATTGGGCCGAACGTCTTTGTGGTGCCGTTGCTAGTTATGGTCCAGGTCGCCGCATTATCTTCCACCCTAATGTAAAACTTGCTTCTATGGAAGGTGTTAAATGTGTTGTTATTGACGCTTCATTAGAAGATAACGATGAAATGTTATTTGATTTCTTAACAGATTTTGCTGATGAGAATAATTTACAAATTTTACGTACCGATACATTTCCATTAGCGGAATAGAGCAACACATTATTTTATATTCCCATTACTAGCATTCACGTTGCAGAACGTTTTAATAAAGCGAGTGTCATCCCCATGATAAATGGGTGAGAAACACATTTAGATGCTATGCACGAGTAACGTGGAGCACACGATGTGCTAAATCAAAACGGGAACCAGCGATAGCAGACTTATTCACAGCCCTTAGATTTCCATTTTCATGGGAATGACGAAGCGAAAATCTGCAATTTCAAGTAATTTAGGTAAGAACTAAAAAAGCAACTATTAACTACCTTAGTTCTATAATTTAAGATACTTTCTTATTCAGCTTCAGCATCAGGCCAATTTTGAATATAATTTTTCAATAGTTTATTTTCAAACTTCGCTTTTTTAAGTAACTCTTCAACAATATCTGTAATCGATAACATACCTTCTAATTTATCTTTATACACCACAGGTAAATGACGAACATTATGCTCAACCATCATACTCATTACTTCTTCCAATGTATTATCTGGCTCACAAATAAAAGGCTCTGGTGTCATCGCATCGATAACAGTTAGGGGAGTCCACATAGCGTGTTTTTCATGCAAAATACGTAATAAATCACGCTCAGATAAAATCCCAACTAATTTGTCATTCTCTGTTACAACCAAGGAACCGATATGGTGTTCCATCATCAATGAAACAGCTAAATCAAGTGAATCTGTAGGTGTTAAACCGATTACCGGCTTCCCTTTGTTTTTAGTAATTGCTCTTACTTTCATCATTGCACCTTCTTAATCTGCTTGTATTAGATTTTATCCTGCTTAAGAATATAGCACACTTTTTTTATGTGTGTTCTCGCGTATCTTTAAACTCTATATCGGGCCAACGTTCCATCGTTAAATCTAAATTAACACGCGTCGGTGCAATATAGGTTAAACCACCCGCACCATCTAAGGCTAAATTCAAGGCTGCTTTTTTCTTAAATTCATCTAGCATTTTTTCATCATCACAATATATCCAACGAGCGGTATAGACTTGTACCGGTTCATAGACACAATCAACTTTATATTCACCTTTAAGACGATGAACTACCACATCAAACTGTAGTACACCGATGGCACCCAAAATCAGATCATTATTTTCTAATGGTCTAAATAGCTGAGTTGCACCCTCTTCACTTAATTGCTGTAGACCTTTTAGCAAAGCTTTCATCTTAAGTGGATCTTTTAGACGAACTCGGCGGAATAGTTCAGGAGCAAAGTATGGAATACCTGTAAATTGAAGTTCTTCACCTTCTGTAAAGGTATCACCAATTTGAATCGTGCCGTGATTATGCAAACCTAAAATATCACCCGGCCATGCTTCTTCAGCTTGTGCACGCTCTGCCGCCATAAAGGTAACTGCATTAGCAATGACCATACTTTTACCTGTTCGCGCCTGATAGAGCTTCATGCCTTTTTTATATTGGCCTGAACATACCCGTAAAAATGCAATCCGATCTCGATGTTTCGGATCCATATTCGCTTGGATCTTAAACACAAAGCCAGTGAAGAACTCTTCTGCGGAATCAACATGACGTTTTTTTGTTGCTCGTCCTTGTGGTGCAGGAGCGATTTCGACAAATTCATCCATTAATTCAGTAATACCGAAATTATTCATCGCACTACCAAAAAATACCGGTGATAACTCGCCGGCCAGAAAAGCCTCATGATCATATTCATGACTCGCACCGCGCACTAATTCAATCTCTTCACGAAACTCTGTAATCAAGTCACCAAATAATTCATCTAAACGTGGATTATCTAAACCTTCAATGATCTCACCCACTTGATCACTGTGCGGTTCAAATAAATGCACACTGTCTTTAGCAAGATGGAAGATACCTTTGAATGATTTCCCCATGCCAATCGGCCATGTTATTGGCGCGCATTTTATTTTAAGAATTGATTCAACTTCATCCAAAATATCAATCGGATCACGACCTTCCCGATCCATTTTATTGATAAAGGTTAATATCGGTGTATCACGCAGGCGACAGACTTCCATCAATTTAACCGTACGTTGCTCAACACCTTTGGCAATATCAATCACCATTAATGCCGAATCCACAGCGGTTAAAGTTCGATAGGTATCTTCCGAGAAATCAGCATGGCCGGGGGTATCTAAAAGGTTAACAACTCGACCTTTATGCTCAAACTGCATCACCGAGGATGTTACCGAAATACCACGCTCTTTCTCCATTTCCATCCAATCAGATGTGGCATGGCGATCCGTTTTACGTGATTTAACACTACCCGCGGTTTGAATCTTGCCACTAAAGAGCAATAACTTTTCAGTCAGTGTTGTTTTACCTGCATCAGGATGCGAAATTATCGCAAACGTGCGTCGTTTATCGATTTCTGCTGTTAACTCGGCCATGTGTTGATTTTTAATGACGAAAAACCGCCTATTCTACAGCACTCACTACTTTTATACTTGTGACCATGACATAAAACCCTATGAATCCATCAGGTGAATAGCCTCAGAAAGTAGTGATACCGTAATTGTTTCGCCTATTTTCAAATTATTGCGAATCGCAACATGTTCAGGTAAGTCCATTTGCAATGAACTATTATCAGCTTGCTCAATACGCATAAATACGGTGGTGATGCCCCGTAATGTCACCATCTCTTGAATAACGCCTGTGACTGGGTTTTCATGTTCACCATTAGAAGGTCGTACACGCTGATGCAATAACACTTTACTGGGTGATAAAGTCCAATATATGTCCTGTTCGATAAAGTCAAAGGTATTACTAACGTCAAAGTAATACTCATGCCAAGCTAGTTTAAGTTGACCTTGATCTTGCACTAAGCGAGCCGTATGTAAATTTCTCACATCAACTTGTCTTGCTATTGATGAATTATTAGGGCGATATAACACCTGTTCTGGTGACCCTTGCTGCAAGGTAATGCCTTGATGAATAACACATAAATTATCCGCTAACATAGCGGCTTCATCTAAATCATGGGTGACTAAGACAATTGGCATATCCAACTCACGACGAAGTGTATTTAATTCGAGATACAATTTTCGCCTTGTTACCTTATCAACCGCCGAAAAAGGTTCATCCAGTAACAATACTTCTGGTTGCCTTGCTAATGCCCGAGCAATTGCGACCCGTTGTTGCTGACCGCCCGATAATTGATGTGGATAACGTTGTTCTAAGCCCGATAAATTCACTTGTTCTAATAATCGTTCGCTTTGCTTTTGTAGATTATTTTTATCCACATCTAATGCCAGTTTAATATTCTCAATCACAGTTAAATGTGGAAACAAGGCATAGTTCTGAAATACCATTCCCACCTGACGCTGTTGCGGTGTTTGATTTATCTGAGCATCGCTATCAAACCATGTCTGACCTTTACAAGATATGATTCCGACATTGGGCGATTGCAATCCAGCAATACAGCGTAATACCGTCGATTTACCCGCACCAGAGGGCCCAACTAAAGCAAGTATTTCACCCTTTTCACATGTAAATTCAACATCAAGCGGGGCTGGTCGTGTTTGTTGTAATGTTACCAGTAACATTTACAAACCTACCACGCGTGAGTGTTTGCGATTAAAGGTATAGACAATCGTAATGGTCACTAGCGCAATGGCTAATAAAATAAGAGACATAGTCTGTGCTTGTTGATGGTTGAAAGACAAGACACTGTCATAAATAGCAATAGATAAAGTACGTGTCTCACCTGCAATATTGCCGCCAATCATCAATACCACACCAAACTCGCCTAATGTATGTGAAAAACTTAATACCATCGCCGTAATAATGCCTGGCCATGCTAGGGGTAATTCTATTTTAAAAAATGTTTTCCATTTTGATAATCCACTACACCATGCGGCTTCACGGATTTCAGGTGCAATACTTTCAAGTGAACGCAACATAGGTTGTACTGCAAACGGTAAACTGTAAATAATAGATGCGAACCACAAACCAACAAATGAAAATGTCAGAGACTGTCCGGTCAAACTAACAAACAAACCGCCTAAGAAGCTATTGCTATCCATGCCTACTAATAAGAAATAGCCAAGAACTGTCGGTGGCAGTACCAGCGGTAAGGTAATAATAGCTTCAATAAATCCTCGGCCAATAAACCGTGTTTTAGCTAAGAAATAGGCAATGGCTAATCCGATAGGTAACAAACTCAGACACGTGAGTAATGCTAAGCTCATTGAAACTTGAAATGCCTGCCAATCCACTATGTATTGACCTCGACTAAAAACCCATTTTCAATCAATATATTCTGTGCTGATTTGGTTTGAATAAAGTCCAAAAACAACTGACCAACAACCGACGTCATACGTAATAAAACGGCTTGTTGTTGCAGTGTAATATCTAATTTAATAAAACGACCCAATGAAGAAAACTGCGGTTGAATAATGAAGCTATACGGCACAAATCCAGCATCAACCCCAGTCGATAATGAAAACTGCATGACTTGTGATGCATTCTCAGCCACAATCAAATAAGGTTGAATTTTCTGCCAAATACCCGCTTGCTCTAAACTCAGTTTTGCAGCTTGCCCATAAGGTGCATGTTGTGGATTTGCTATGGCGACTTTATTTAGCTCACCAAGACTCAACGCTATTTTGAGACTTTCAAGCCCATCATTAATAATTAAATTTGAGCCCTTGGCTGCAAATAAAGCCAGTTGTGATTGTGCATAATTAATTACCGTACCTTGCGTCAGGTTTTCATTAATAAGCAGCTGAATATAACGAGGTTCTGCCGAAAAAAACAACGAAAATGGTGCGCCATGTTGGATCTGAGTTGTTAATGTCCCAGATGCGGCATAGGACACTGAAATATGATGCTCGGACTGTTGTTCAAACTCTTCAATTAATTCTGGTAATACAAAACGTAAATTACTTGCAGCGGCGATATGGATATTATCAGCGTGAACTTGTATCGCACTAACAAGCACTAACAAGCCAATAACGTAATTAAGAAATCTCATAGCCCACATTCTCTCACAAAAAAGCCCCGATAAACGGGGCTTTTAGGTTTAGCTAGATAAAACTAACTATTTGATACTTTGTACGATAAGTATTTTTTATCAGGGTAAGGCAAAAACAATCTAAGAAGCGCAGTGTACATTAGTACATGAGCATTTTTATATTATTTTTAACGACTCCATAGTGAAAAAGACGACTCGTATTAAGATATCAAATTAATCTTCCTTAGTTTCTTCGTTAACTGCTTTCATGCTTAAACGAATACGACCTTGGCGATCAACTTCAAGTACTTTCACTTGAATAATGTCACCTTCAGACAATTTATCGCTTACATTCTCAACACGTTCTTCCGAAATTTGAGAAATATGAACTAAGCCATCTTTACCAGGCAGGATAGTTACAAATGCACCGAAGTCCATTAATTTAGCAACACGACCTTCATAGATTTGACCGACTTCAACTTCAGCAGTGATTTGCTCGATACGTTTAAGTGCATCTTGTCCAGCACTAAGATCTGCTGAGAAGATACGTACGGTACCATCATCATCAATATCAATCACAGCACCCGTTTCTTCAGTCAAAGCACGGATAGTTGCACCACCTTTACCAATTACATCACGAATCTTATCTGAATTGATTTTGATTGTAATAATACGCGGTGCAAATTCAGACATTTCTTCACGATGTGAAGCAAGGTTAGCATTCATTGTTTCTAAAATCGTTAAACGACCATCACGTGCTTGTGATAGTGCTTTCGTCATGATTTCTTCGTCGATACCTTCAATCTTGATATCCATTTGCAGTGCAGTAATACCTTTTGCAGTACCGGCTACTTTAAAGTCCATATCACCTAAGTGATCTTCATCACCTAAGATATCAGTTAATACAGCATACCCGTTATCTTCTTTGATCAAACCCATTGCAATACCGGCAACAGCAGCTTTAATTGGAACACCAGCATCCATTAGCGCTAATGAAGTACCACATACCGAAGCCATTGAGCTTGAACCGTTAGATTCCGTGATTTCAGATACAACACGAATAACGTATGGGAAATCTTCAGCAGAAGGCATCACTGCTGCAATACCCCGTTTTGCTAATTTACCATGGCCGATTTCACGACGCTTAGGCGAGCCAACGAAACCAGTTTCACCAACACAGAATGGAGGGAAGTTGTAATGCAACATGAAACGATCACGGTATTCACCTTCAACCGCATCAATCATTTGAGCATCACGTTCAGCACCTAAAGTTGCCACAACAATTGCTTGTGTTTCACCACGTGTGAACAATGCACTACCATGTACGCGAGGCAATACAGTTGTTTCAACAGTGACTTGACGTACTGTTGATGTATCACGACCATCGATACGAGGTTCGCCAGCAATGATTCTGCCACGAACTAATTCTTTTTCAATTTTAGCAAAAGCACCTTTAACATCATCAGCTGACATTGTTGATTCTTCAGCCGCTAAGGCTTCAACAGCCGCATCACGAACAATACCTAATGCATCTTGGCGCACTAATTTTTCGCTAATTTGGTATGCTTTTTCAATGCCTTCCAATGCGTTTAATTTAACCGCATCATAGATAGCAGGATCTTTTTCTGGTGCAGACCAATCCCAAGCTTCTTTACCCACTTCTGCTTTTAACTCTTTAACCAAGTTAATCGCTGTTTGTAATTGCTCATGACCAAACATCACCGAACCTAACATCACTTCTTCTGATAATTCAGCCGCTTCTGATTCAACCATTAATACTGCGCTATCAGTACCAGCAACAACTAAATCTAACTCACTAGTCAGTAATTGTTCTTTGCTTGGGTTTAATACATAAGAACCATCAATATAACCAACACGAGCACCCGCAATCGGGCCGTTGAATGGAATACCAGAGATAGCCAATGCTGCAGAAGCACCTATCATTGCTGGAATATCAGGGTCAATAGCAGGATCTAAAGCAATAACAGTTGCAATCACCTGTACTTCATTCAAGAAACCTTTCGGGAACAATGGGCGTAAAGGACGATCAATTAAACGACAGGTTAATGTTTCTTTTTCAGAAGGACGACCTTCACGTTTAAAGAAACCACCTGGGATTTTACCGGCAGAGTAAGTACGTTCTTGATAGTTCACTGTCAACGGGAAAAAATCTTGACCCGGTTGAACATTCTTTTTACCAACAACAGTCACTAATACTGAAGTTTCGCCCAAGCTCACAATGATTGCTCCACTTGCTTGACGTGCAACTTTTCCAGTTTCTAAACTGAGAATATGGTCGCCGTATTGAACTGATTTTTTTACTGAATTCACTATTTCCGTTCCTCTGAACTGGCAAAGCTATCGGCTTATTCCGATGCTTTATAATTAAATTTTCTTTTTCAAAAGACCTTTGCACGGTAAGTGTTTTTTGTCATAACAAGGCAAAAACAGTCGAAAAAGCGCAGTTTACTAATGTAAATGAGCATTTTAAGACTGTTTTTAACGCCGGTATGGCAAAAAAGACGACTCGTGAGAATGTCTCTTTTTAAACAAATACGCCCCTGAAGCCAAATGACTTCAGGGGCGTATTTTTATAACTTGACCTTGCGATCGAATAATAACGACAGCAGGGTATTAAACATATTAATTTCGTCTAACAAAGGCTTAACGACGTAAACCTAGGCTAGCGATTAAATCACGGTAACGTGTGACATTTTTCTTTTTCAAATAATCTAACATTTTACGACGGTTACTGACCATTCTAAGTAGACCTTGACGTGAATGATGATCATGAATATTCTTTTTGAAATGTTCTGAAAGACCAAGAATTCGTGCTGTTAATAAAGCAACTTGCACTTCTGCAGATCCTGTATCGCCTTCTGATTGTTGATATTTAGTAATTACTTCTTGTGTTTGTTCTAATGATAATGACATTTAAAAGCTCCAACTTTAAAAATATGTAGCACTGTATTTGGCTACGAGTTAAATTCTGGATTACCCCAGTCACCTCGACCAAGATATCCAACCATTCAAAAAGACGCTATTTTACCGACTTTTTATTAGTGAAACAAGACTTTACTGTGCTTCATGCTCAACAAAGACTCGTTTTGGTGCAACAACACCTTGTTCAGACATTTGCCCTAAGCCAATAAACGACTTATCTGCGGCAAACAATCTCACATTTTCAGATTCAAAGACATTTTCAACCTGTACTTCTTGCCCATGTCGCAATGCAACGATATCCTCATCACTCATTGCAATAGCTGGCCAGTTTGGTAGTGCATCTTCGGTGGGAAGTAATAAGGCATCTAAAGCGGATAAGCCTTGTTCTGCCACTTCAATTAATTGTTCAATGCTGACAGACTGTTTTAAGTCATATCCAGCGGCAGTAACACGGCGTAACATCGATACGTGGCCTCCACAGCCCAAATCATGACTGATATCTTCTACTAATGTGCGAATATATGTACCTTTGCTACAGCGTACGGCCAAAGTAAAGCTGTCGTCAGTTATCGATAGCAACTGCATATCATAGATGGTGATTCGTCGTGACTTTCGCTCAACTTCAATACCTTGTCGTGCCAGTTTATATAGCGGTTGTCCTTGATACTTGAGTGCTGAAAACATTGGCGGCACTTGATCTTGTCCACCCATAAATTTCGGCAACAAATCTAGAACTGCTTGTTCATCAAATTGAGGAATATCAGATGTTGACAATATTTTACCATCTGAGTCGCCGCTATCGGTAACAACACCAAGTTTGCAGGTAACATGGTATCCCTTATCCGCATCTAACAAATACGATGAAACCTTGGTTGCATCACCTAAGCAGATAGGTAAAACGCCCGTTGCTAGTGGATCAAGCGCACCCGTATGTCCCGCTTTTTTAGCATCAAACAAACGCTTAACTTGTTGTAAAACATGGTTTGAAGTTCGACCTGTCGGCTTGTCAATAATCACAATACCAGTGATATTGCGACCTTTCTTATTTCTACGACCCATCTATACCCGTGTCCTTTCAGTTTGCGTTTTTTTAGTGCTTATAATAGCTGTGATAGTAAGGCTATCTTATTGATATCATGCCATTTATCTCCATAGACGGAGTGTATGCAAGAAATGTAGGAGCTATTTCTTGTCTATTGCTCAACAATATAACGCAGCTATCGCAAGTATGAGTGTTAAAAATATGTAAATTGAATGGTCATGGGTATTAGAATTACTCTTCTTTTGGTAAGTCTTTATTTGCTTTAGCAATCAGTTCATCCATTTGAAAACCGCGTTCTAATGACTTGTCATAATGAAAACGAAGTTCTGGAATATTGCGTAATTCGACACGACCGGCAAGGTTACGGCGTAAAAATCCTGCCGCATTCCTCAGTCCAGCCAAACATTCTTCAATGTCTTGCTCAGAATCAACACCATTCAAACGCGTGATAAAGACTTTGGCATATTTCATATCGGCAGTTACATCAACATGAGATACAGTGACTAACCCGACACGCGGATCAGACACTTCGTGTTGAATCATCTGGGCCAACTCGCGTAACACGAGTTGCCCAATTCGATTTGTTCGACTAAATTCTCTAGCCATTATAGTTTCGGTGCCACAAGAACACGTTCAAAGACTTCAATCTGATCGCCAGGTTTAATATCGGTGTAATCTTTCACGCCGATACCACACTCAACACCTGATTGAACTTCTTTAACATCGTCTTTAAAGCGACGTAATGATTCCAGTTCACCTTCATAAATAACCACATTATCACGAAGAACTCGGATTGGGCTATCACGTTTAACCGTACCTTCTGTCACTAAACAACCGGCGATTTCGCCAAACTTAGGTGAGCTGAAGACATCATCAACACGAGCAAGACCAATAATCTCATCACGGTAAACATCATCAAGCATACCTGTCATTGCTTGTGTCACTACATCAATCAAATCATAGATAATACTGAAGTATTGAAGGTCTAAACCTTTTTCAGCAATAATTCGACGCGCGGTGTTATCAGCACGAACATTAAAGCCGATTAAGATAGCATCCGCTGATGCGGCTAATTGTGCATCTGTTTCATTAATACCACCGACACCAGAAGCAACAATTCGTACTTTAACTTGGTCGGTTGATAATTTGATTAAAGCTTGGCTTACTGCTTCAGCAGAACCATGCACATCCGCTTTGACCACAACATTAAGTGTTTTAACATCGCCAGCTTCCATTTTATTGAACATATCGTCCAATTTAGCCGCTTGTTGACGCGCCATTTGCAAGTCACGTGCTTTTGTTTTACGTAATGTTGCAATTTCACGCGCTGCACGTTCATTAACCACTACCTGCAAATCATCACCTGATGCGGGCGTACCGGATAATCCAAGTATTTCAACTGGTGTTGACGGTTTTGCAGATGTTAATGTTTTAGCATTTTCATCTAATAATGATCGAACTCGACCATACTCTTGACCCACAACAACGATATCACCTTTCTTCAATATGCCGCTTTGCACTAGCACCGTCACAATCGTACCACGACCTTTATCCAGTCGAGCTTCGATAACAGTTCCTTTGGCAGGCGCTGATTCGGTTGCTTTCAACTCTAACATTTCAGCTTGTAATGAAATGGTGTCTAATAAGTTATCAATACCTTCACCCGTCAATGCAGATACAGGTACAAACGGTACATCACCACCCCAATCTTCAGGGATAACATCGTGATTACCTAATTCAGTCTTAACACGGTCAGGATTTGCTTCTTCCTTATCCATTTTATTAACGGCAATAATCAATAAAGCATTTGCTTCTTTCGCATGTTTCACTGCTTCAATTGTTTGTGGCATAACACCATCATCAGCGGCAACAACCAATACAACGATATCCGTTACTTTAGCACCACGTTGACGCATTTCAGTGAAGGCAGCATGGCCTGGAGTATCAAGGAATGTAATATCACCATGACTTGTTTCAACACGGTATGCACCGATATGTTGCGTAATACCACCCGCTTCGCCCGATGTCACCTTGCTGCTACGGATATAATCAAGCAAAGATGTTTTACCATGATCAACATGACCCATCACCGTCACGACAGGTGCACGTGTTATTGCTTCACCTTCATCATCATCTGTTGCCAACAAGGCTAACTCTTCTGCATTTTCATGAGTAGGAATGGCGACATGACCCATTTCTTCAATCACAATCACAGCCGTATCTTGATCAAGTACTTGGTTAATGGTGGCCATAATACCTAAGCCCATCAAACACCTGATAACTTCAGCCGCTTTAACTGACATACGTAGCGCCAAATCAGACACACTAATCGTATCTGGCACATCAACGTTATATACGATGGTCTCAGTGGGTAATGTAAAGCCATGTTCTTCTGAACTCTCTACTAATGCTGTTTTCTGTTTAGCACCTTTACCTTTCTTCTTACGTCGACCGCCTTTACCCGCTGTTACATGAAGCTCTTTACGATCTTGACGTTCATTACGCTGACCACGGCTACGAGCTGGCTTATCACTTGAAGGTGTCGCTTTCGCTTTCGCTTCTTTTTCTTTAGCTCGCGCTTCTTTTAGTTCTTTTGCTTTTGCTTCCGCTTCTTTTTTCGCTTTTGCACGTTCTTTTTCTAAAGCCGCTTCTTCTATGCGTGCTTTCTTACGTGCTATCAATGCACGTTCTGCTTCTACACGAGCCAAATTAGCAGCGCGACGTTTCGCATCCGCTTCTTCTAATTTCTTATGTGCAATTTCAGATGCCGATAACTTTTTCTCAACAACTTTAGGTTTATCGTCTTTCTTAACTTCTGTTTTAATCTTAACTTCTGTTTTAAGCTTATCTTCTGTTTTAAGCTTATCTTCTTTTTTAGCTTTCGCTTCTTCTGCTAATGCTTTTTTCTCTTCTTCAGCAGCAATCTTGGCTTCTTCATTCGCTTTCTTTTCAGCTTCAACGGCCGCAGCAACAACAGCTGTCTCACGTGCAGCATCTTCTGTTTCTTGCTTCAAGCGCGAAGCTTCTTCTTGTTCTTTCAGTTGTTTTTCTTCATCAACTAAACGTTGCTGTTCAATTCTTTCGTCTTCAATCGCTTTTTCTTCAGCCTCTTTTTGACGAAGTAACACCGCCGCCGCTTCGGCTTCTTCAGCTGGGCTACGTTTTATAAAGGTACGTTTTTTACGCACTTCAACGCTAACACTCTTGCCACCTTGACGTGATGAGCCACCCACTTTGATCTCACTGACTGTTTTACGCTTTAGTGTGATTTTTTTAGGTGAGGCAATGGTGCCTTCTTCCGACTTACCATGGCGACTTTGCAAAAAGCTTAATAATGTTTGCTTTTGTTCTTCGGTAATGAACTCATCCGAATTCGCTATTTTAATACCCGCATCATTTAGTTGTTTTACTAAATTATCAGCTGAAATTTTTATTGTTTCAGCTAGGTCTGTAACTTTAATATCACTCATTAATTACTCCCCCTCACCGTCTTCTGGTCCATCAACAAACCATGACTCTCTTGCTTTCATAATTAATGCTGCTGCTTGTTTTTCATCAACCGCTGTAATTTCAACTAATTCATCAACCGCTTGATCAGCCAAATCATCTAAAGTCACAACACCTTTGCTGGCCAATATTAAGGCCATCTCTTTAGTCATACCGTCCATATCTAGCAAATCTTGTGCAGGCTCAGAAGATTCTAATTGCTCTTCATTCGCAATGGCCTTGGTTAACAACACATCACGTGCACGTGATCGTAACTCGGTAACGATGTCGACATCAAACTCTTCAATATCAAGCATTTCCTGCTCAGGAACATAGGCAACTTCATCTAAACTTGAAAAACCTTCCTGCGCCAAAATCAAGGCAACATCTTCATCAACATCAAGGTCATTTTTAAAGAGTTCAATCAGACCTGAAGTTTCTGTTTCCGCTTTTTCATCAGCAGCAGAGGCTGACATAATATTGAGTTCCCAGCCTGTTAGCTGACTTGCGAGACGTACGTTTTGTCCACCTCGACCAATAGCCTGAGAAAGCTGGTCATCTGCAACGGCAATATCCATGCTGTGTTTATCTTCATCCACAATAATAGATAATGCTTCTGCCGGTGACATCGCATTAATTGCAAAACGTGCCGGCTCCTCATCCCACAGGATGATATCAACACGCTCACCGCTTAATTCATTAGTCACTGTTTGCACACGTGAACCACGCATACCGACACATGAACCAATAGGATCAATACGTGTTTCTGTTGCCACTACCGCAATCTTAGCGCGTAGACCCGGATCACGAGCAGCGCCTTTAATTTCAATTAAGCCATCACCAATTTCAGGGACTTCTAATTTAAATAATTCAATAAGGAGCTCTGGCGCAACACGACTTAACAATAATTGAGGGCCTCGGCCTTCTGAGCGCACTTCTTTTAAATAACCACGAACACGGTCACCACTTCTAAAGCTTTCACGTGGGATCATTTCTTCACGAGGAATAAAGGCTTCAGCATTGCCACCTAAGTCCAAAGTCACATTGCCACGCTCAACACGCTTGACGGTACCTAGAATCATTTGGCCTATCTTTTCTTGGTATAGTTCAACAACCTGAGCGCGCTCTGCTTCGCGTACTTTTTGTACGATAACTTGTTTTGCAGTCTGAGCAGCAATACGTCCGAATACCGCAGATTCCATTAGCTCAATAATAAAGCCACCTACTTCTGCGTCGGCTTGTTTTGCAATAGCATCACTTAATTTGATTTGGCTTTCTGCTGATTCAAGTTCTTCTTCAGTATCATCAACAATCAACCACTGACGGAAAGTGTCATATTCACCTGTTTCACGATCAATAATGACTTTAGCATCAAGCTCTAGCTCATGACCTTTACGCGTTGCAGTGGCTAATGCGGCTTCGATTGCCTGAAAGATAACTTCTTTCGGCACGCCTTTCTCATTAGATACTGCATCTGCAACCAGTAATATTTCTTTATTATTCACTTTGCCCCCAGAGAATGCTTATCATTAAGTCATTCAATTTATCTATATAATAATACGCTTTTTTTATGCAACAAGTCTTGCTTTTGATAATTTGCTCAATGGTAGTTCGTAGACCTCACCATCAACTTCTATCAAAATATCGCCATCACTAAAACCGTGTAATAATCCTTTAAAATTACGACGGCCTTGTATGGGTAATCGCATTGATAGTTTTGCTTCACTACCTGCAAACCGCTCAAAGTCACGTTGTTTAAATAAAGGTCGATCAAAACCTGGTGAAGATATCTCTAATGAATAGGCAGAACCAATCGGCTCCTCAACTTCAAGAATACCACTCACTTGATGACTTACTCGTTCACAATCTTCAATACCAATACCTTGTTCGGCATCAATATAGATCCGTAAAACAGTATGTTGTCCATTCTTTATATATTCAACACCCACCAGCTCGTAACCGAGCGATTCGATAGGCACTTCAATTAATTGTTCTATTTGATCACTAACAGCCATAATTACATAAAAAAAGGGCCTGACGGCCCAATTCAAAACTCCAAAAAAACAAAAACCCCATACTGGGGCTACTTAACTTCATAAATGGCGTGCTTTGGAAAAGCCATTACCAAGTACTTTACGTGTGCGTAGTCTACAGCACGCTACACCCTATTTCAAACTTTAAGTTTATGTTACATACCCATAATTGCAACTTACTTCTAAAAACCATCATCCTTGTGCAAACGGGAATGATGAAATGAAAATCAGTACCTTCAAGTCGTTTGGGTTTATACCCATTGTCCATCCTCCCGTATACGAGGACCTATGGACAGTAAAAATAACCACTATTCCTAGATTCCCGCTAAAAGAACGTGGGAATGACGAATGACGGGGCTATTATTTAGGAACATCCACATCAACTATTTAACGAGTCGTCATCCCCATGCAATCAGAGTTCTCACGATAGTTAGATTATTTATTTCTTGATACATCAGGACTATTAACGCACAAACTTCTGTTCAAATGCCGTAGTAATAAGGGACGTTAGCATTTCTTTGGACAATGTATTGATTCCTGCCGCCGCTTTTCTACCGCCTCACGTTGGAAATTGACTAACTAACTCATCAGCACTCGACTTTCTACTCAATGGCGCTCGAACACTCACAATATAATGACCATCTGTTTTTATGGATAATAATGGCATGCGTTTTATCCCGATTCACGATTAGCCAACTCATTAGCAAATACACCATAGCCATTATAGTTAATATCAATACCTAACTCTTTCAATAAATCCAACTCTTGCTGACTAAAGTCTGACTTTTGACCCAACGTCATCGCGGTATCAAATAAATTATCACCAAAAACACGGTAATTGCCCTCGCTCTATATTGTCCCTTGCAACTGTTTATCAACAATCAACGACGTATACGTATCTGCTGAACGATCGATATCTATTGTTATATTTTCATGGGAAAACTCTTCACCCTTCCTGTGGCGATCAATATAATTAACACTTGCACCTTGCTGCAAAATTCGTTGCACATTAACAGTATTTTTTCAAAAAAATATCTCACACCGTGATCTGAGTGTTTGCATCACCGTCAACTTGTTTTAGCAGGTTAATATCACGTTTTATTCCAGTCACCAAACGAGACTTCTGAGCCTCATGCCGACGTAATTCAACTAAAGCACAAATGCCATCGGCATCACCATTAAAACACCAATGTATTACATGCCTTTATTCTTTAACATTCAAAAATAATGTGTTTCGATTTTAAATAATCAATAATGACATCCGCACATTCCTCAATACTTAACTCTGCCGTATTAATGGTGACTTCTGCTTGTTCTGGTGCTTCATAATCTGAATCAATACCGGTGAAGTTCTTGATTTCACCCCTACGCGCTTTTTCATACAAACCTTTTGGATCTCGCTGCTCACATATTTCTATGGGTGTATTCATATGAATTTCAATAAACTCATTATTACCCACTAATTCACGCACTATTTTCCTATCAAATTGAAAGGGAGAGATGAAGGCAGTCAACACCAGCAATCCTGCATCAACAAACAGTTTGGATAGTTCGCCAATACGGCGAATATTTTCTATTCGGTCTTCATTTGAAAAAGCTAAATCTTTATTCAAACCATGGCGAACATTATCACCATCTAACAAATAAGTATGGTGGCCCTGTTCATAAAGCTTCTGTTCCACCGCGCCGGCAATGGTCGATTTGCCAGCACCATTTAAACCGGTAAACCATAAAATACAAGGCTGTTGTTTTTTCTGGACCGATCTGCTTTTTTTAGTGACACTGTGCAAATGCCAAACTATATTTTTTTCAGTCATTATTAACCCTAAATTTTAACTGTATTTACTTTCCATATTCAAACGACTTAAAGATGTAGCTTACTCTTCTTCGTTCATGTCAGCTTCTGACTATTTACTGAAAGTCTTATCCTTCGGCAAGCGCAGGACAAACAATGTATTTACCTTTAAATATAAACAGGTCGGGAGCAGGATAAACCGATGCTGTGCTGTCGGCTAGTTTTTCTGCAATCTGTTTAATTAGATGTTCGATTAACATGGCAAGGGTGATGTAAACAGCATCAATTTTTCCTTGTTTACAGTCAGTGATAAGCTGGTCAGTATCATCAACAATATGTACATTTTCATCTTGAATCGTATCCCTAAGTCTGTTGACCAATAATGGCTACTTGTCGCATATTAAAGCCTTTTTTTCTCAAGAAGGCTAATGTCATTCTGACGATAATATGCCAAGAAATAAGTTCGATAGGCGTTGCTTCAATATGGTGTTAAGGAGGCGAAAGAAATTGCTGATCACTTTGATAATAGTTTTGAGCTTGAACACCAAATATTCGGCACGTCTAAAGAGAAGTATCTGATTGATATTCGTGATGTGATGAATAAGTGTGATTTTATCTTTATGCGTCAACGTGAGATGTTGGGCTTGGGTCATGCGATTTTAACCGGTGAATCCATGATGGGCCCGGAGACTTTTGCTGTTGTGCTTGCTGATATTCTTTGTGCTAAACAGATGGTGATGAAATGAGTGCATTAGGCCAGCTCACCGCACTCTATGAGCAGTCTCGATGTTGTACTATTGCTATCGAAGAAGTGCCGGCTTTAAGATACTGCTAGTTACGGTATTATCTCAGGCGAAGAAATTGCTGATGGTATTTATGAAGTGTCGGATTTGGTTGAAAAACCACAACCAGAAGATGCACCTATCAATTTATCGATCATCGGTCGTTATATTCTGACGCCTAATATCTTTAATTATTTAAGAAATAATCAAACCCAGCGCAGGCGGTGAAATTTAAAGGTAAGCGTTTTGATTATGGCAGTGTTGAAGCTACTAATTATTACTTTGAATAATGAGTATAAAAAAATCTGTAATATTGCGTAGGTCGGGTTTCGACCCAACAATGGGATTTTAATATGAGATATAATTTGGGAATTTTAACAAGAAAAATCCGTTGGTAGCGGGGGCTGGATTTGAACCAACGACCTTCGGGTTATGAGCCCGACGAGCTACCATACTGCTCCACCCCGCACCGGATTAAGCAGAGAAGTATACTGAGTAATATTCAGCTATGCAAGCTATTTATCAGTATCTTTTAATTTCCTTGTTAGTGTATTACGCCCCCAGCCTAAAAGCTTGGCGGCTTCTTGTCTTTTACCTGCCGTTTTCTCGAGTGCTACGGTCATTAATAGCTGTTCAACTTCGTGAATTACCTCAGATAAAGCACCATCTACACCTGTTAATGCTTTATTGCTGGCCCACTGTTTAAACAAGGTCTGCCAGCTTCCTTGGCCTATTTGTTCCGTTGATGCTTCATTAATCAGTTCATTCGGTAGATCATCTATTTGCACCATATTGGCTGGTGACATGACGGTTAACCATCGGCAGGTATTTTCTAATTGTCTTACATTACCGGGCCATGCTAGTTGGCTTAAATAATGTTCTACTTCTGTTGATAATGTTTTTACCGCTTCATCTAATTCTTTTGCGGCTTTAGTCATAAAATAGTTGGCTAGGGCAGGTACATCTTCGCGTCGTTCCCTTAATGCGGGAATTTGCACACGAATAACATTGAGTCGGTGAAATAGATCTTCTCGAAACTCACCGCGTTCAACCAGTAGTTCAAGGTTTTGGTGTGTTGCTGCCACAATGCGTACATCGGCTTTAATCGATTTGTGTCCACCTACCCGAAAAAACTCACCATCTGACAGCACTCGTAATAATCGTGTCTGTAAGTCTAGTGGCATATCTCCAATTTCATCTAGAAACAGTGTGCCCCCGGTGGCTTGTTCAAAACGTCCTTTTCGTAAAGCGTGTGCGCCAGTAAAGGATCCTTTCTCATGACCAAATAATTCTGATTCCATTAATTCTTTTGGAATTGCCGCCATATTCAGTGCAATAAAGGGTGCGTCTTTTCTCGGGCTATGTTTATGCAGCGCGTTGGCGACCAGTTCTTTACCTGTACCTGATTCACCATTAATCAGAACGGTTATATTTGAACGCGCTAGGCGTCCTATTGATCGAAATACTTCTTGCATCGCCGGTGCTTCACCGATGATTTCTGTGACAAGTGATACCGGTTCTTCATCTGTTTTATGTTCTTGGCGATGTTCAATGGCGCGTCGTACTAAATCAACTGCATCATCAATATCAAAGGGTTTTGGTAAGTATTCAAATGCGCCGCCTTCGTAGACGGAAACCGCACTGTCTAAGTCCGAATATGCGGTCATGATGATAACGGGCAAGTCCGGCTTGCTTTGTTTTATCTCTTTGAGTAGTTGCAATCCATCCATGCCCGGCATACGAATATCGCTGACCAATACATCGGGTGTGTCATTTTTTAATTCATCGATAATATCCGTGGCACTTTCAAAAAGACGTACTTCAATATCTGCGGCTTCTAAGGCTTTCTGCAATACCCAGCGTATTGAATGATCATCATCCACGACCCATACATTTGCTTTTTTAATCACGCGATGACTCCAATGGAAAAGTAACAGAAAAAACAGTTCGGCCTAGCCCGCTGGTGCATGACACCATTCCGTTATTGCGTTGCACCAAGTTTTGCACTAAATATAAACCTAAGCCCGTTCCTTCTGCACGACCTGTCACGAGCGGAAAGAAGATAGTTTCAATTAAGTCTTTAGGAATACCAGGGCCATTATCTTCAATCTCAATGCACACCCCTAGGCGATAATGCTTTTGATCAATATTGATATTACGTTTTATCCGAGTTCTCAAGATGACATTACCGACAGCATGTAAAGCTTGCACTGCATTTTGAACAATATTAAGGAAGACTTGCACTAGCTGATCAAAATCAGCCGAAAACTCTGGAATGCTGGGATCATAGTCACCCTTTATGATTAAGCGACTATCCACTTCGGCAAACACTAATTGTCTAACACGTTGTAAAATTTGGTGAATATTCACCATAGCAGGTTCAGATTGTTGATGTGAACCTAACATCTTTGTCATTAGGTTTTGTAAGCGATCGGCTTCACTAATAATGATGGCGGTATATTCTTTTAAATCATCTGAGTCTAATTGGCGCTCTAATAACTGTGCCGCACCCCGTAAGCCACCCAGTGGGTTCTTAATTTCATGTGCAAGGCCGCGTAATACTTGTTGTTGTGCATGCAAGCTTTCATCCCGACTGATACGTTGTTGAAAGTCTAGCTGTGCCAGTTCTAATAAAATATAGGATTCGGCGTTTTCTGTTTCTACTAATTTGATGGCACAGTCAACCACCACATCACCCGTGCTAGGAATATAAAGTGTAACTTCACGCTCTATTAACGCTTGGCCTGTTTTCTGCACCCGATGTAAACTATCTAACAGCTTACAATCGCCTGCTAATAGGCTTTCAATGGGAATGTCACTAGCTTGACGTTGGCTTATTTCGAATAATACTTCTGCCGCCGAATTCAAGGTGTTTACCCGTAGTGACTTATCCATCACTACAATGGCAGTGGTGAGATTTTCTAGAATATTATGACAGGGTAATAATGTTGTCATTGTAGATCAATTTCAAAAGGGGCTTCATAATTAACATAGAGCAAATACTGCTCCAACTTTTTAAATACAAGGTTAAAAACAGGCTATACGATTGTATTTCATGAGGTTCTTAATAAATAATACTTATTTGTAATTAAATTATTAAGCAGATTGAAGTGTAATGCATTTTAATGCGCACTACAATGGTGCGCTAATTTACTGACTGTTGGCGAATTGTGTTTTTATGGACGTGAAATAAGATGGATTTGCTATTTTTCAACACATTTCCTAATTTATCAATAACAGAAACAAGAGCGATATGACTACCGCGATCTAAGTTTATAAGAGAAAAACTAGTTACCGTTTGTGCATCTGTCACTGGCTTACCATCTACTTTAAATAATAAGGTGTCTCCACGTTCCGTATCTAATGCTGGTGATATATTGACGGTAATGGTGACATTACCTTCTGTTCCCCAGATGTTTTCATTTTGTGACGGCGATGTAATCATTAGCTGATAATTGGGTGCTTCATTGTCATCACTCGTCGTGTCAACGATGTCTTCAATTACAACGGGAATTGGCGGTGGTGTATACGTCGATGGTTTGTTTAATTCTACTTTCTCAGAGTGACTGCTTTCTTGATCTGAATAACTAATATTGCCGTATTCATCAATTATGCGATACACATCCGCTTGTGCTGAAATGCTGATAAGTAATAATAAAATTAAATATTTTTTCATTA
Organism: Piscirickettsiaceae bacterium; assembly: GCA_013215825.1. GTDB lineage: Bacteria > Pseudomonadota > Gammaproteobacteria > Nitrosococcales > Methylophagaceae. The sequence continues at coordinate 366,720 of JABSQN010000004.1, forward strand.
GGACATCATAGGTTAGACATTCAATAACTGCAACTTCCTTCTTCAATCTATCATCCTCACGGATTGGATTCTGGAGATACAGTACCGTTCATGGTGAGACTATCGAACCATCCTTTGACAAGGCCACCGTCGATGAGTTCAGGACTAACGGTGTAATTATCTAAAAGATGCATCCTAAATATAACGGGTATCATCCAAGTTGCAGCTTTGTAGCCCCTAGGCTTTAGGTATTTTTCACTATAAAGATCAGGAAAAAGGTTAATTGAAAAGTGAGTGGTTAGCCCTATTCCTACTCTTAGATTTCTATGATGTTCCTGTTGTGATAAGTAATCCCTCTTTCAGTAATTCTGAAATAACCGTTGTCGATAGTCGGTCACCGAAGTCCGTTATGTCTTTAACCTCGCCTCGGGTTATTTCACCGCGCATAAAGACTTCAAATAATAGTGTCGATATTTCTGGCCTTAGTTTTGATAACTCACCATTAGAAGTCAAAATAGCTGTCGATCTAACAATGTTTACCTATAACGTTATACGGTCTTTGATATGTCCAAATTTAAACAGCCAATCCCCAGGCATAAAAAAACGCCCCCATTATAAATGGAGGCGTTCTCTATTTTTACTTATTCGAAAAACAAATTAACAGCTGTAGTATAAATCAAACTCAGCAGGGTGAGTTTCCATACGTAAGCGTGTTACTTCTTCCATTTTCAATGTAATGTAAGCATCGATTTGGTCATCCGTAAATACACCACCATCTGTTAAGAAAGCACGATCGTTATCTAATGCATCTAATGCTTGATCTAATGAATAACAAACTTGTGGAATTGCTGCTTCTTCTTCAGGAGGCAAGTCATACAAGTCTTTATCCATTGCATCACCAGGGTGGATCTTGTTTTTGATACCATCAAGACCAGCCATTAATAATGCAGCAAATGCTAAATAAGGATTAGCAGTTGAATCACCAAAACGCACTTCAATACGACGACCTTTTGGATTGTTAACAAAAGGAATACGAATTGATGCAGAGCGGTTACGTGCAGAATATGCCAACATAATTGGCGCTTCAAAACCAGGTACTAAACGTTTGTAGCTGTTTGTACTTGCGTTTGTGAAGGCATTCAATGCTTGGGCATGTTTGATAACGCCACCGATGTAAAATAATGCAGTTTCAGATAAACCGCCGTATTTATTACCTGTGAATAAGTTTTCACCGTCTTTAAATAAAGACATGTGAACGTGCATACCGTTACCGTTATCACCAACAATTGGTTTTGGCATAAATGTCGCTGTTTTGCCATAGGCATCAGCAACATTATGAACAACATATTTAAGCTGCTGAACTTCATCCGCTTTTTTCACTAAAGTGTTAAATCTAGTACCAATTTCACATTGGCCAGCAGTTGCTACTTCATGATGATGTACTTCTGTCACTTGACCCATTTCTTCAAGAGTCAAACACATTGCACTACGCATATCTTGTAATGAATCAACTGGAGGTACTGGGAAGTAACCACCTTTAACACTTGGACGATGACCTTTATTACCATCAGCATATACTTTATCAGTATTCCAAGATGCTTCATCAGAATCAATCTTATACGATGAACCTGAGATGTCGCTAGACCAACGAACATCATCAAATACGAAGAATTCATTTTCAGGACCAAAGTAAGCAGTATCTGCAACACCTGTTGCTTGCATATGTGCTTCAGCACGATGAGCAACACTGCGAGGATCACGCTCATAACCTTGCATAGTTGCAGGTTCGATAACATCACAGCTAAGGATTAATGTTGTGTCATCCATGAACGGATCAAGTACTGCTGTATCAGGATCTGGCATCAAAATCATGTCAGATTCATTAATGCCTTTCCAACCGGCAACAGAAGAACCATCAAACATATTACCTTCTGTAAAGGTGTCTTCATCAATAGAATGTGCAGGGAAAGTAACGTGTTGCTCTTTACCTATTGTATCTGTGAAACGGAAATCCACAAACTGGACATCCTCATCTTTGATCATCTGAAGTACATTTTCGACTGACATTAAATTTTTCTCCAATTACTAATTTATTAATTCAACTCATCAATAAGAGCACAAAATGAGCCAATATTGAACAACCCTAAAATCAAGTAGTTACAACTTTATCATTACCACTTGCGCACCAAATTAGTGCTTAATGATGTTTTCGCACAAATAAGGTGCTACTCTCCCACCTTAACTGTGATGATTATTTCATTATCCTGTTCACGATGACCAATAAGCTCATGACCATTAATTCTTGCCCAAGCAGGAATATCGCTTAATGCACCAGGATCAGTACAAATGACGTCCAATATATCACCAACGGCGAGTTCTTTGACCTTATTTTGCGTTTTAATCACAGGCATAGGACAAAGCATCCGTCTTGCATCTAATTCATAATGACTCATACATGCCATTCCTTAAGTACTTCATCAGATGATAGCGGTTTAATCATTCGTCTTTGTTTCTCAGCACCAGGTACTGAAATTTCTATTTCAACCTGTTCTGCATCACGACCCTGCCCATAACGCGCGACAATTCCTGCTGCTAACATCATATCGCTCGGTTTAATATCACCATCAATCATTGCTAGTGGTCCGTTGTGACTAATTACTTGTAGTGTAATAAATTGCTTGCGATAGCCTTCTAAATAGTTAGTTTCACCTGCATCACGAGCAATGATCAGCTTAAATTCTGGTTTAGGCCGTAAATGACGGCCGACTTTAAGCAACATAATATCATCCATTTCATAGTCACGACTGCCACGTCCTTTCCATAAATCGACTAACTTATCGGAGTAGTTTTTATCCGTTAAGAAACAACAGCCACCAGCAGGTGAGGCATAGTCTGTAAATCCATATTCTGCGGCTAACGCCATTTGAGGTTTGCGGTTACGACCACTAAAATCAAATAGTTTCTCACGATCAACCCAACCTTCTAATTCTGGTTTGGTTGCTGGTAAGTTTTTGGCACACAAAGGTCTTAATAAAATATCATCAGCACCTGATTCTCTGGCAATAACAGGCATTGTTTGTTTACGTTGAGACATAGGACGTTGGCCTATTACTTCACCCGTAATAATAAAATCAAAGCCATTTTTATGGTTTTCTTTGACCCATTCAACCGCTTTTTTGACCATAAATATTTTACAATCAAGACAGGGGTTCATATTCGCCCCATAGCCATGTTTAGGGTTAAGCAGTACATCTTTATATTCTTCAATCACATCAACAATATGGAGCTTAATACCCAACTGTTCTGCCGCCCATAAGGCATTATTCCGCTTTTGCTTATCTTTATCGTGGTTACGAATAGCATGAGTATGCCCTTCTACACAAAATCCCGTGTAGAAATTGATACCCTCAACCTCAATACCCTGCTCTTGCATCACCCGCACCGCAAGCAATGAATCCAATCCACCTGAAATTAAGGCAACGGCCTTATGTTGTTTTGCCATTTTAAAATGATGCCTTAAATGTGTAATTTTTTTGTGAGTGCTGGGACATTTTTTGCTCCTGAAAAAAGGTCATACCATACATCCATGTATATAAAACCTCGCACGGAAAACCGCAGTGTACAATTAGTACATAAGGATTTGAGTACGATGCTGACGCGGAAATCGCGGAAAAAGTGCATTTTTTAGGCATTATTTACGCTGTTCCACCTACGGTTAAACTATCTACTCTTAATGTTGGTTGACCGACTCCAACTGGGACACTTTGCCCTTCTTTACCGCAATTACCTACACCGGTATCCAACTCTAAATCATTGGCAACCATACTGATCTTTTTCATCACTTCTGGGCCATTACCGATCAAGGTTGCGCCTTTCACAGGATGCGTGATTTTGCCATTTTCAATCATATAAACTTCGCTGGTTGAAAAGACAAATTTGCCTGATGTAATATCAACCTGACCACCACCAAAGTTGACTGCATATAACCCTTTGTCTACCGATGCGATGACCTCTTCTGGATCGTATTTCCCAGCTAACATATAAGTATTAGTCATTCTTGGCATCGGCAAGTGAGCATAGGATTCACGACGACCATTACCGGTACTTTGTGTGCCCATCAATCGTGCATTATGCTTGTCTTGCATATAGCCGGTTAATCGCCCATTCTCAATTAATGTGGTATTTTCTGTGGGTACGCCTTCATCATCAATTGATAACGAGCCTCGCAAATCAGGCAAGGTACCATTATCAACAACGGTACAATGTTCTGATGCCACCATTTCGCCCATTTTCCCTGAAAAAGCGGAACTACCACGACGATTAAAATCACCTTCTAAACCGTGTCCTACGGCTTCATGCAGTAAAACACCGGGCCAACCTGATGCTAAGACAACGGGCATACTGCCTGCCGGTGCATCAATGGCTTCTAAATTTACTAAGGCTTGACGTACTGCTTCTTTGGCATAGTTTGTTGCTAAGTCATTATCTTGGAAGTAGCGATAATCTAAGCGACGACCACCGCCAGCACCTCCTCGTTCACGACGACCTTTAGACTCAACAATAACGGATACATTCATTCGAATTAATGGCCGAATATCTGTTGCAAAGGTACCATCACTGGCGGCAATAAGAATCGTATCAACACCACCAGCTAAGGTGACACTAACCTGTGTGACTCGCGGATCTGCGGCTCTAGCAGCAGCATCGGCTTGATGTAATAAGGCTAATTTTTGCTCAACTGATAAACTTGAAATAGGATTAATATCAGTATAAAACTGCGGTGCGGCAACAGGACGTTTCCATGCTTGCACTTGGGCATCCGCACCTTGACGTGAAATAGCCCGCGCCGCTTTTGCCGCCTCTTGCAATGCAGGTAATATCAAATCATCTGAATAAGCAAAGCCTGTTTTCTCGCCGCTACAGGCACGAACACCAACGCCTTGTTCAATATGATAGCCACCATCTTTGATAATGCCATCTTCTAACGACCAGCTTTCTTGGCGTGATTGTTGAAAATAAAGATCAGCATAATCCACACCTCGCCCCATGGTTAAGGCAAGTGTTTGTTCTAGATCAGCTTCTATCAAGCCTGCAGGAACTAATAGTTGCTGTTTAACTTGTTGTATTAAGGATTCAGTCATATATGGCTATCGTTGCGTTGTACTCATTAAGGAGGGGGATCATAGCAGAAATCAATGTGTTTCTGGAGCAGACACATTTAATTGAGGATCATCCCATGCTCCCGTCAAGTCATAACTGTAACTAATGAGATTAACAATTTCTGTTCCTAAAATCGTGCCAGCCACTTTATCAAACAATAAAATAGCAGCTCCTGCAGCCAAACCAATAGGGCCACCCGCTACAGCACCGGCAAACGGTAAGGCTGATGCAACATTAGGCCGTATTTTTACTTTTTGCTTATAACGTTGATTAACCAAGTCGATTGGTCCTGCTATCTCTATTGTTGCTGACGGAGCTTTGAGAGTCATATTTTCTGTGGTTGCCATGCCATTTGCTAAATCAAATGTGCCTAAAATCGAATCAAAACTAAACCCCTCACCGAATAAATCATTAAAATCTAGTGATAGTCGTTTAGGAATTGCCGTTACACTCAATAAACCAAAAATCCGCCCAGCAGCACCAGGTTCAACTTCTTTTAACTTGCCTTTGCCAACATCAATTGTTAATAAACCTTGTACATTGTGACGCGCCAGCCCTAGTGGACTATCAGGCCATGAAATATCCATTGTTAATAAAATGTTTTCAGCATCAACGGCTGGTTGGTAATGAAACTTTTCTAATAATGCGGCTAAATCATCACTTTTTGCTTCTATTTTGATATGACTTTGATTATTTAATCCTTGTTGCATCCAAGAACCTTCCGATACTGTTGCCGTAAATATATCTGAACTTATTGAGGCCGAATCCAGTAACCAAAATTGATCTTGTTGGTGTGCTATTGCTCGTAGCTTTCCCAATGGAATGTCATTCACAATTAATGATCCAATTTTAATATCCATTGCTGGCCATAAGTTAACAGAAGACTGTTCCTCCATAGTTTCTGTCAACAAATCACCTTCGTCATTGTCTTTGGGTATAGAAAAACTGACTTTGTCTAAATCTACTTTTAATATTGATAAATTATCAAAACGTATTGGCATATAAATCGTGCCTGTACTTTGATCGCTATGTAGATTTATTCGCCAGCCTTGAGCATCTTTTAGTGCCGACATATTTAACTGGGTTAATTGCTGTCCGAATCCAGACAATGTTGCTATTTCCACCGAAACATCATCCAGACTTCCCAACAACTGACTGTCATCATCTTGTTGAGAGCCGCTCCAATCCAACCAATCATCAATTGATAATGCCGCTAATTGCCCTCGAACTCGTATACCGGATTTCGGCAGTTGTGCTTTTCCGACGCCAAAACGAAGTTCACCTCGCCATAGATCATCATTGGTCATCACAATTGCATTCATTAACTCACCATATTCAATTGAATAGGCAAGATTATTTTCTATATGCTCCAATCGTGCAGTTAATAATCTAGCTTGATTTTTAACTTTTGCTAGCGGTTCAGGTACGGCTAACTCTATGCCTACTAAATTTGATGACACTTTCGTATCAAGATAAAAATCGCCCAGTGCTCGCTCTAAAACAGTTAAATTTATTTGATAATCTGCCTCACCCGAAATGTAGCTTGGGAACTCATAGGACCAAATGGATTGAAGTTCTGTCATGGCAACATTGCCAGAAATCGAAATAATAGTGGGCTCATTTTCTGGTTTAACATCAATCTCAATTTGACTATTAAATAGTTCTGCCGTAATCGTATCAGCACTGATCCCTGTATTTGAAAATGCTAATTCACCATTTATTTTCGATACTTTTATTGCGGCTAATGACTCGTCATATAAGACACTATCAATAAAGCTAACAGTCCCTGTTGCTAATGTTTCTTCAACATCAGCCAAAGGCACTTCTAACTTTAAATAAATATCACTTTTACCTGTCGCTTTCACTGTTTTTACTACTCGGCCAAAACGCTGTTTCAATGGGCTGTCTAATAAAAACTGTAAGGCCTTCTTCGTTGTGCCTTTTATTTCTGCTTCTGCTATTAAATTTGGACCTTTTTCTGTTAGCTTAGTGATTATTGTCGTTACATTTTCAAAGTCAAATCCGGCCACATTACCCGACTTACTTTTAATGCTTAAATCATTGCCATGGCCTGTAATAACAGCATTAATATTAAATAAATCAGGCCAACCATCTGCATAATGTAATTGTACATCTTCAACCTGAAGCATCAGATCAAACCTGCCTTTTTCAGATGATTTCTCATAAGGAAATGAAGCTATATCACCTTGCCAGATAATTGTGCCATCAATAATCTTCCCTGCAGGGAACGCCTTATTAACCCACTCTTTAAATGACTTATTAAATGTTCTTTGTGGGATATATGTTGTCCAATTATTAACGATAAGTTCTTCTATCTGCAAACTTAAGTCATTAATAATTCTTCCATCCGTTTTTTTCTCAATACTGCCATCCAGTTGCAAACTCAAATCATCATTCCAAACACGGAGTTCTTGACTATATAATTTCCAACTTTGATTAATTTTCTTCTGAAACCGTACCACGCCCTTAATAGAATCAAAGAACACCGAGTCATCTAACCAAGCTTCAGGATAAAGTGTAATTTCATGGCTATCTAACTCTAAAAGCCCCCTTCCATCATGCCAATTGACAGATGCCGTTAAACCAGTAACACCTGGAATAGATTGCCATGGTAATAAGGCACCGTCTCGTAACTGAAATTCTAAATGACTCAATCCCTGTTGTGAGGAATATTGAATAGTCAGTTTCTCGATATCACCTGCAGGTTTTTGTTGTCGTATTTTCTCAGGCGACAATGCTGTTAATAATGCAATCGAAGTCAAATCACTTAAACGAATATAGTCACTTGCCAGACTCCATGTTTCACCCGTTTTTTCAATCATAAAGTGAGTGGCAGGCCAACGATCATCATTGATTTCTATTTGTATATTGTCACCAGATAACTGCCATGATGCCGCCGTTTGTTGCCAGTTAAATGTGCCTGATAATTCATTGATCAATACCGGTCGTTTTTTTGTATTTCTTTGCTGCGTGACCAATTCGACTTGTTCTAAATTCAATTGACCCTGGACTGAGCTAATATGATCTCCTACGCCACTGACCGACAAGGTCGTATTGAGCTTACCTTGCTGCAAGGTAATATCTTGCAGATTTAACAGCCCTACTAGCGGCTGTAATTTCATATTTTTCACTTCCGCTTGCATGGTCCAGGTGACGTTATCAAATTCATCACCATTCAGCTTACCTTGCATCTGAAATTGAATGCCATCTCCTAGTGTAGAAGGTAAACTAAGCTCTCCCCTAATCTTCAGATTTTCTTTTTTATGACCAATAGTAATATTTTTAAGTTGATAAGCACCTGATAATAAGGCTGATTTATTGTCGATATAATTCACGTTAATTGCATGCAAATTAACATTGTCAAACAACCTTATCGATAATAGCCAGTTTATATTATTTGCACCTTCTGGCTCGGATGATAAATTCTCAAAACCTTGTATTTGAACTTGACCCAACTCATTACGCACTAGTGTCATATCTAATCCGCTTAAAGTAATATCATTGAAAACGGGTTCTTGTTGCTTGATACTTGCAATTAAATCTAAACCGAAATAAAGCTGATTCAAACTTAATAATTCAGTGATTCCATCTTGTTCTAGTATTTTCAGTGATTCAAGCTGTAACTTTGGCTTAAAATCAAGCCAATATAGACCTGCTTGCTCAATATTAACGGGATAGCCTATTTTATCACCCAGCCACTCCGCTATTTCGCTTTGCCGTTCTTCAATCGCCGCGGATAACCAAGACGCAGTGGCAATTAATAGCGTCAATCCTATCGCAATAAAAAGAGCCCAATAAACAAGGTGTTTGCTAATAAAGTGCACGCTAGAACGAAGAACAGACATGAATTACATTAACACCACATTAAACTGCTCACGCATGTATTGCGACTCTAATTGAAACAAAATTGGCTTGCCAATAAACTGTTCCAATTCAGCAATATTAGTGGAATCTTCATCATTCAATCTATCAATAATATCTTGTGATGCCAACACTAAAAACTGTGATGTTTCATACTGCTTAGATTCACGTAGGATTTCACGGAAAATTTCATAACACACTGTTTCAGCGCTTTTTGCATAGCCCTTGCCATCACAACACGGGCAAGGTTCACACATAATATGCTCAAGACTTTCACGTGTTCTTTTACGCGTCATTTCAACTAAACCCAGCTCAGATACACCACAAATATTATGGCGAGACCTGTCTGGCAACATTGCTTTTTCTAATGTCCGTAGCACTTGTTCTCGATGTTCTTTTTCTTCCATATCAATAAAATCGAGAATAATAATGCCACCCAAATTACGCACGCGTAATTGACGGGCAATCGCTTGTGCCGCTTCGAGATTAGTTTTAAATATTGTTTCTTCTTGATTACTTTTACCAACAAAACCACCGGTATTCACATCAACGGTTGTCATTGCTTCGGTCTGGTCGAAGATTAAGTAACCACCTGATTTAAGCGGTACTTTACGCTCTAAAGCTTTAGTTATTTCATCTTCAACACTAAATAATTCAAATAAAGGACTCTCTCCTTTATAATGTTCTAATCGCAATGCGCATTCAGGCATAAAGCCTTCTGAGAAACTCAGTGCCTTAGAAAACGTTTCTCTCGAATCAATCCTTATCCGCTCAATATCATCTGAAAACAAATCACGTAATGCACGTAATGATAGGGGTAAATCTTCATACAGTGGCTCACCGCATTTGATTGATGATTTTCTATCACCTAATTTATTCCAAAGGCGATGTAAAAATTGCAGATCCGCTAATAATTCAGCTTCTGCCACCCCTTCCGCCGCTGTGCGTAAAATATAGCCACCATCACTATTTTCCAATTGAGAGATAAGGCAGGATTTTAAGCGTTCACGTTCATCTTCACTTTCAATTTTAAGGGAAACGCCTATACCCTGTGTTTCAGGCATATAAACTAAGTATCGCGATGATACGGATAATTGTGTTGTTAGTCGTGCGCCTTTCGACCCTAAGGGATCTTTTATCACTTGGACTAACACTTCCTGTCCTTCACGCAACAAGGAGGTAATTGGAGGCACTTCTTTTGCAGATTTCTGCAAATCCCCCGTTTGCCCTTTTGGAATGGAGATATCAGAGGCATGTAAAAAAGCAGCGCGTGTTAAACCTATCTCAACAAATGCAGCTTGCATGCCTGGCAACACACGACATACTTTGCCTTTATATATATTACCGACTAAGCCTAAGTTTTCAGTTCGTTCGATAAATATTTCTTGTAGCACTCCATTATCGACCACTGCGGCACGGGTTTCACTGGGTGTTACATTAATTAGAATCTCACTGCTCATTTGTCTGTCCGTTTAGCTGTGCTAATAACAATCCTGTTTCTCTTAGTGGCAATCCCATAATTCCGGAATAGCTTCCCTTAATTTGTTCAATAAATAATGCAGCCAAACCTTGCACAGCATATGATCCTGCTTTATCAGCACCTTCCTTGGTAGCAATATACCAGGCAATATCCGCATCACTTAAATCTGCGAATGTCACCGTGCTAATACTCAAGGTACAGCTTACACCCTGATGGCTAACAATCGCCACCGCGGTCATTACCTGATGACTACGCCCCGACAATTGTTGCAATATACGCTTGGCATCATCAGAATTTTTTGGCTTACCTAAGATCTCATCCGCTAATATTACCGATGTATCTGAACCTAATACTGGTTTTTTGTCCTGCTCAGCCAAGCTGTCCCAACCTGCTTGTGCTTTATCAATAGCAACACGTTTCACATAATCTGTTGGTGATTCCTTATGCAAGCGTGTTTCATCCACATCCACTGATAATACAAAGAAATTGACTCCTATTTGCGTGAGAAGTTCACGTCGCCGAGGTGACTTTGATGCCAAATAAATGTGAGGGAAAGTCATGCGCGATGATAAGGATGGTTTTGTGTAATGGTCCAAGCTCGATATAACTGCTCAGCCATGACAATACGAACTAAGGGATGCGGCAAGGTTAATGCTGATAAAGACCAGCGTTGATTAGCCCGTTGTAAACAAGCATCCATCAAACCATCAGGCCCTCCGACGATTAATGACACATCACGCCCATCTGCTTGCCAATTTTGTAACTGTGTCGCGAGTTGTTCGGTACTCCAAGGCTTACCTTTAACATCCAGCGCGACAACATGATGTTCCTTAGGAATAGCCGCAAGGATCCGTTCGCCCTCTTCAGCCATCCATTGTGATTCACTACCACTTTTGCCGCGTTTAGCTGGGGCTATTTCGTGTAAATTCAAACTACACTCTCGAGGCATACGCTTGGCATATTCTTGATAGCCATCGGTTACCCACGATGGCATTTTTGTACCTACCGCAAGTAGGTTTAACTTCATTAGTCTTCAGCCAAAACCTGATCAGTTTTTTCTTCCACACTCCATAACTTTTCTAAATTATAGGTCGTACGCATTTGCGGTGTCATCACATGAACAATCACATCACCCAAATCGATTAAAGCCCACTCACCGACAGTCTCACCCTCTAAACCTAGAGGTGGCATATCGGCTGCTTTCGCTTGCATCGCTACGTTTATTGCCAACGCCTTAACTTGACGGGTTGATTTACCAGTGGCGATAATCATATAGTCAGTGAAATCAGTCATTTTTTTCACATCTAATACTGTGATGTCTTCTGCTTTTATATCTTCTAGTGCATCAATCACTAATAACTTTAATTCTTCAACCTTCATTCAGGTACTCCAATAATAGTATAATTTGTTCTATTTTACCCTATGCGGCCCACTTAGGTTGTATTTAACGTCGATCGTGTACCGAAAACAGGTTTAAAAGATAAAAACTTCGTCGATCTTCTTCCAAAAATATTGAGATACATCAATGAAAGAACAACACAACCTCTCCTTAATCGATTCTGACATCATCTCTGAATGGCTCTATTTTGCCGTATTAGCAGAACACTCTAGCGACAGTATCACCCAACTTATTACCCTCACATTAGCCTCAAGCTTTTTAGAACATCCCATCATTAGTGAAGCAGAAATAGATGCCGCGATAGATATGGATCTGACGACGATGAAGGAAGAGATTAGTAAGAATGTGGATTTTGAACACCAATATAAAGCATCCGTTAATCGAGAGAGTATTAGACAAGAATTAATCAATGCTGGCGCGGGTGAACAGTTTGAGGAAGGACTGGCAGCGTGTGAATTTTTAACCGCGTTAATGGGAGCGCCTTCCAAGGATTTTTTGGCGGTTAGTAATAGCTATGGCGATGACTTTATTACTACGCTTCAAAATCTGACTCAACAATGTAATAACACTGATTTACTTGCCCTAATCCCTAAGGCCTTATCTGTTATTAACAAATCTAAAGAGAACCCATTTATAAAATCAAGGGGCTTAACAGATAAAAATGATATTGCTCGTTGGAAAATCTCGATGACAAAACTTGCAAATAAGTTAAGTCAGGGCCTAGGCAACCACTCCGATGTTTTACCTGTCCAATAATAAACAGTTAAACCGATCCATTCTCGCCATGCGGGTTCTAACACTTCGATATGTTCAAAGAAATCGACATCCCACTGGCGATATGCAGGCTTATTACTGCGATAATCAACAGGATATGCAATAACCGTTATATTTTGTTTGCGAGCAATAGCGACCGAACGAGGCATATGAAATGCTGATGTTACTAGCAAATATATACCATTGGTTCTGGGTAATAAAGGCTTCATTAATTGGAAGTTTTCAAAGGTATTCCGCGATTGTGACTCAATAATTAATCGTTGCGGATTAACACCCAACTTTGTTAATAAGATCTGGGCTATATTCGCTTCATTATCGACACTTTGAAACTGCAACAAACCACTGCCACCAGAGAAGATAATGGGTGCTGTTGGATATTGTTTTGCCAAAATTGCCGTGGCAATATAACGATCACCTCCATTGCCTAATTCTTGCGTATCCCAACTTAACGATTGTTTTAACTTCTCTCCACCACCCAGTAGAATAATGCCGTCAATATCTGCTGGCAATTTAACCGGCTTAGAAAATCGGGATTCTAAAGGGTAAATTAATAGATCGCCGAGCGGATATAACATTAAGCTAATACTAAAAAATGCCGTTGGTAACAATATATACTTTGCTGCTTTAATTCTATTAAACAGCAAAAGAATTGTCGCCAATGCGGACAGTAGAATAATCAGGTTAATTGGACTTAATAAGCCCCAAGCCAACTTTGATAGTATGAAAAAAAAATCATCCATATCGTTACTTTTTATATAATCCCAACATGCCGATTATCTGAATAACCGCATCTGGCAATAGATATTGCGGATTCTCATCGTGTGCTATTTTTGCTCGAATTTCGCTTGCTGAGATGGCGAGTTGCGTTACGACAAGAGACCAGACCTTTCCAGAAGCTAACTGCTCATCCCCTTTTTGGGCAAGGTGATTCCGATATTCATCTGGCATGGTCAATCTTTCATTTGGACGTTGCATCACCACGATATGAGCTAAATCCAATAATTGTTGCCATCGACTCCATGTTTTTATCTCTGCAAAGGCATCCGTTCCCATTAATAAAAATAAAGGATTATCCGTAAAGTCTTGGCGTAAGCCTAACAATGTATCAACGGTATAGGAATCACCTTGTCGATGAATTTCACGATCATCAATAACAAAACGTTCATTATTTTTTATCGCTAATTGCAACATGGTTAAGCGTTGCTTAGGGCTAGCTTGTGGTTGATCTCGGTGCGGTGGTCGCGCACTGGGAATTAGACGAATATGATCTAAATTTAGCTGTTCCGCAACATCTAAAGCCGTACGCAGATGCCCGAAATGAATGGGATCAAATGTGCCGCCTAAAATACCAATTGCTTCACTCATTCTCTGATTTGACCACTACCCAATACAATCCATTTTTGTGATGTCAAACCTTCTAATCCAACAGGGCCGCGGGCATGGATCTTATCCGTAGAAATACCGATTTCAGCACCCAAACCATATTCAAAGCCATCCGCAAATCGTGTTGATGCATTGACCATTACCGAACTAGAATCCACTTCAGCTAAAAACTGTCGAGAACGGCTATAGTTTTCAGTGACAATCGTTTCCGTATGGCCTGAACTATGCTGATGAATATGATCCATCGCCGCTTCTACACCTTGCACAATACGAATAGATAAAATAGGTGCTAGATATTCAGTATCCCAATCTTCATCTGTTGCCGCGTTAATTTCAGGTAAAATAATTCGGGTCAGATCACAACCGCGTAACTCAACCGATTCAGTCGCATAGCGTTTGGCTAATCGAGGTAAAATTTCAGCCGCGATTTCGCTATCAACTAATAATGTTTCCATGGCATTACACACACCATAACGATGACATTTGGCATTAAAAGCAATCTCTTCAGCCATATCAAGAGCCGCATCACCATCAATATACACATGACAAATACCATCAAGATGTTTAATCACCGGCACTCGCGCATCTTTGCTGATCCGCTCAATCAAACCTTTACCACCGCGTGGCACTATCACATCGATATAATCAGTCATGGTAATCATTTCGCCTACCGCTGCCCGATCGGTTGTTTCGACAACTTGTACCGCCGTTGTTGGTAATCCTGCTTTCTCTAAGCCTTTATGAATACACGTGGCAACCGCTTGATTAGAATGAATAGCTTCACTACCACCACGCAAAATTGTTGCATTGCCTGATTTCAAACATAAGCCCGCCGCATCTGCCGTCACATTCGGCCGTGATTCATAAATAATACCAATCACCCCTAACGGCACACGCATTTTTCCAAGCTGAATGCCAGAAGGGCGATAGTTCATATCACTAATTTCTCCCACCGGGTCGGGTAATGCAGCAATCTGCTCTAAACCTTCGGCCATGCCTTCAATTCGCTCATCCGTTAAAGCCAGACGATCTAATAAGGCATCGTCTAAGCCTTTCGCCTTACCAGCGTCTAAATCTAATGAATTTTGCTGTTTTAAGGTCTCAGCCGCAGCTCTAATTTCAGCCGCAATCGCCAGCAATGCCTGATTTTTAGCATTAGTGCCAGCACGAGATAAAGCTCGGCTAGCTGTTCTAGCTTGCTGACCTAGTTGTTGCATATAGTTTTTAATGTCCAATGTCATTTTCTCCTAAATTTTACTCACAACCTGTTGCCCGCCACCTGCATACATAATGCTTCTAATAATGCCCACGGGCAGGTTTGCAAACTACCTTTAGCCGCTTGGTCGATGTTTGCCATTTGTTGCAAAAAAACTTGCCATTGAGATGCGGGATGTCGGCTTAAAGCTTGTCGCATCATGGGCTTATTTTTGTCCCAGATAGGTGGCTTTTGTGCGGCAAATACTTGTTCTATTCGCTGTCCTTGATCAAGTTGTATTGCCATATCGATTATACGGTGCAATGCCCATGATACAGCTGAAAATACAGCTAATATATCTAAGCCTTCTGCACGTAGTCTGGTAATCATTCTTGGGATCTTGGTGGTTTGTCCAGCAAAGACGGAATCCATTAAACCAAATGCTTCAAAACGTGCATTATCAGCAACCGAATCTAATACAGTTTGCTCATCAACCTCACCTGCTGGACAAAGTAATTGTAGCTTTTCAATTTCTTGTCCTGCAGCAAATAGATTACCTTCAACCCGTTCGGCAATTAATGCAGCAACCGCTTGATTGGCTCGTAGGCCCCGCTGTTGCATACGTTGTAAAATCCAGCGCGGTAAATGAGCAATATCAACAGGCCAAACAGGAATGGTCACGCCGATACGATCGAGTTCGCTAAACCATTTGCTTTTTTGAGAGCGTGCATCAATTTTGCCACTGATAATAAGCAATGTTGTATCGGGTGGTGGATTGGCAGCATATTTTCTAAGTGCTTCGCCACCTTCTTTTCCTGGAGCACCTGATGGCAAGCGTATTTCCAATAGTCGTTGGCTGGCAAATAAAGACATCGTTTGCTCTTGCCATTGTAATTCAGACCAGTTAAATCGCCCTTCCACATGCCAAACTTGGCGATCATTAGCGCCATTTTGTCGCGCTTGCTGGCGAATAACATCACTGCATTCTTCCACCAGCATTTGTTCATCACCAAACACCAGATAAACAGGTAATAATCCTTGTTGGCAATGCTCTGTTATCTGTTCAGGTTTAAGCCGCATACTTTATTTCAACGCAGATAAATACCGCACAATGCTTTGTGCTAATTGTTGGTTTAGTTGTTCGCGTAATAAATGTTCTTCTTCTTCTTTGCCTAATACTTGATCTTGGTCAAATTGATAATCACGTCGTGCTTCAACTTGCTGGTTTTCAGCTAATAGCTGACCATTTTTATCACTGATATTAAATTTAACAGTACCAAATAGCTCGTACTCACTCACTTTAGCATCAGAACCAACCGATAATACTCGTCGTTCTACTTTATTCTCAACGATGGTTAATACCGCACTACCCTCTTGATAGTTTGCCAGCACCGATACATCATTACGCGTTAGATTTCGTTTTAATTCAAGACCTAAGCCTTGTTTTAAATTCACACCTTGTATATACATCACTTTAAGGCTATCTACTAAATCTGCACTGCCTCGTAAATGAAAACCGCAACTGGCTAATACGATTAATGAAAAAACAACAAAACTAGTTAGTATTGAACGATTCATAGACTTCATGGATTAAGAACCTTTATATTTAACCTGCAACAACTATATTAATTAATCGACCTGGCACAACAATCACTTTACGCACTTCTTTGCCTTCGGTAAATTTTTGCACACCTTCATCGGCTAATGCGTGTGCTTCAATATCCTCTTTACTCATATCGGCGGCTACTGATATTTTAGACCGTAGCTTACCATTGACTTGCACCATCAACTCCACTTTATCTTGCACTAAAGCAGACGGATCAACTTTTGGCCACGCCACATTCACGACGGCTTCATCATGACCTAATACTTGCCATAACTTATGGCTTATATGCGGTGTGATCGGTGATAACATCAATACGGCCACTTCCAAGGCTTCTTGAACAACGGCACGGCCTTGCTCGCTATCATCTTTCGCTTTAGTCACGGCATTCATTAATTCCATAATGGCGGCAATGGCGGTGTTAAAGGTATGGCGACGACCAATATCATCACTCACTTTTTCTACTGTTTGATGTATTTGGCGACGTAATGTTTTTAAATTATCGTTTAAAGAATCAATTTCTAATTCTGCAATTTCACCTACCACAACATGGTCTTGTACGGTTTTCCATAAACGTTTTAAGAAGCGACTTGAACCTTCTACCGCTTTATCCGACCATTCTAATGATTGTTCTGGTGGTGCGGCAAACATGGTAAATAAACGAGCAGTATCCGCACCATATTGATCAATTAATGCTTGTGGATCAACGGTATTACCTTTTGATTTAGACATTTTTACACCGTCTTTTAACACCATACCTTGTGTTAAAAGATTTTTAAATGGTTCATCACCAGAGACTAAGCCTTCATCACGCATTAATTTGTGGAAGAATCTGGCATAAAGTAAATGCAAGACCGCATGTTCTATACCACCAATATATTGATCAACGGGCAACCAATGATCGGCACGTTCATCTAACATTGCCTCTTCATTATCAGGACAAGTAAAGCGGGCGTAATACCACGATGATTCAAAAAAGGTATCAAAGGTATCTGTTTCACGAATTGAATCTTTGCCACACTCTGGACAGGCACATTGATAAAACTCAGGCATTGATTTAATTGGCGAACCACTACCGTCAATAATCACATCTTCTGGTAATTGCACAGGCAAATCTGCTTCGGGCACAGGTACAGCACCACAATCAGGACAGTTAATAATAGGTATCGGTGTGCCCCAGTAGCGCTGACGAGAAATACCCCAATCACGTAGGCGATAATTCACCTGACGCTCACCCTTGTTTTCTTGCTCTAAGAAATCAGCAATAGCGCTAAAGGCATTATCAAAGTTCAAACCATCGAATTGTTGAGAATTAAGCAATTTACCTTTCACTGTAAATGCCGCTTTACTTAAATCACATTCAGATTTATCGTTAGGTTCAATCACCTGATTAATTGGCAAATTGTATTTCTTAGCAAACTCATAATCACGTTGATCGTGCGCTGGCACCGACATCACAGCACCAGTGCCATAGGTCATCAATACAAAGTTTGCCACCCAAACTGGAACCTGCTCACCAGTGATTGGATGAATCGCCATCACACCGGTGGCAACGCCTTTTTTCTCAGCGGTTTCCATCGCTTCTTCCGATGTTTCCATCTTGCGACATTCATCGATAAATGACTGTAACTCAGTGTTCGATTCGGCTGCTTTTAATGCTAAGGGATGTTCAGCAGCAACGGCTAAATAGCTTACGCCCATTAAGGTATCGGGACGTGTAGTGTAGACATCAAGTGTTAGATCCGAATCAGCAAGTCCAAATTTAATTTCTAAGCCTTCTGAACGACCAATCCAATTAGCTTGCATGGTTTTAACTTGTTCAGGCCAGCCGTCTAGCTGATCTAAATCATCAAGTAATTGATCAGCATAATCAGTGATCTTCATAAACCATTGAGGAATTTCACGTTTTTCTACTTCCGTGTCACAACGCCAGCAGCAGCCATTGATCACTTGCTCATTAGCCAACACCGTTTCATCAACCGGACACCAGTTTACTGCCGCTGTTTTTTTATACACTAAGCCTTTCTTAAACAGGCGAGTGAATAACCATTGTTCCCAACGATAATATTGTGGCGTACAGGTAGCGAGTTCACGTTTCCAATCATAGCCCAAGCCCAAACGCTTAAGTTGATCGCGCATATAATCAATATTTTGATATGTCCATTTTGCTGGCGGCACTTTATGCTTAATCGCTGCATTTTCAGCGGGTAAACCAAAGGCATCCCAACCCATCGGTTGTAAGACATTTTTGCCTTGCATACGTTGATAACGAGAAATCACATCGCCAATCGTATAATTACGCACATGACCCATATGTAACTGACCACTAGGATATGGAAACATCGCAAGACAATAATATTTTTCTTTAGTAGAATCTTCTACAGCACGGAATGTTTGCTGTTCATGCCACCATTGTTGGGCAGCAGTTTCAATCTCGGCGGGGTTATATTCTTGTGTCATGGGTATCTTTTACTATCAATTCAATCTTATAAGGATACCGTACCAAACACTTTGCATAAAGCTAAAAAATCTCCAGCTCGCCTACTTTTTGAATTGCCGGCTTCAATAAGCCTTGTTCGACTAAAGTTTCATAACACAAGGTTTGATTTCGACCATGATTTTTCACGTAATAGAGCGCTTGATCAGCACGATCAATCAAACTACTTGAAGGTTCCTGAGCAACGATTGCACTAAAACCAATACTAATGGTCACTTGACTTACTTGCGGGAAATTTGTTTCTTCAATCTTCCGACGAAAACGTTCTAAAGAACACATTGCTTCATCATGATCTACATGATGTAAAACCACCGCAAATTCTTCACCGCCATAGCGGAACAACCAATCATTACTTCGAAATGATTCTGCCATCGCTCTAGCTAATAAAATTAACACCTCATCACCGTATAAGTGACCGAAGTTATCATTGATTTTCTTAAAGAAATCAATATCCATTAAAGCAAAATAGCTATTTTCTGCTGATAATTTTTTTTCTGTAATGGTTTGATTCAGTAAGCTATCAAACGATGACCGGTTCATTAGCCTCGTTAATGGATCAATTTCACCTGAGTACAGAATCCGATGTATATGCGTATATGAAGCCAGCATTTGCTGCCATATTCTCTTGTTCATCGCCTCAAAAGAAATGCCCTTAATAACAAGAATGGCACCAACCACGTCTCCCAGCATCAATGGAATATACAAATCAACAATATGAGATTGCGTATTATTTACAATTTGTATTTCTTGTGTTTCTACGGCTTGATAAATATGACTATCAGCAGAAAGTGATATTGATGCTGAGTTGATTTTTAACAAATCACTTACTTGAATATCCGCTAATTCCAAACTACGATGCGCCATAATGCCACGCAGACCATCCGCAAAAAGTTGAATTTGTTTTGGTTTATGCCAGCTTCTAATTAAATCAACAAAGCCAGACATTAAGGCTCGGCGATTATTCTGTGTTAACAGCTTATTCACCATTTCATCAAGCACGACAATAGGAATCAATCCTGATTGTTCCTCCTGTGATTTTTCTATTTTGATTGTCATAAACTTTACTAAATTGACTATGTTTTTTTAACCTTAACAATTTCAATTCTAACATAATATGTAAGGACATAAATAATGAGATTATTAGCAATTCTCATTCTAACACTACTTTTATCAGCAATCCGCCCCCACTATTTTATGGCGTATCTAAAGATAATTGGGATTAATTATCTCAAATTGAACGTAAGCAGACGGTTGAATATTATCACCGGATGACAAAACTTCGCGAACAACGCCGACTTGAAGAGGCTAAAATTTCTGTCGAACAGAAAAGACAGCAGCAACTTGAAATTGAAGCCCGTCAACAACAAATTTATTCTGGGTCATCAGGCGTACAAGGTGATCCGTTACGTGTAACAATCTTTGGTAGTAAAGTGCTAATGAATGGTAAACTCCGCCATTACAGCCTGATATCACTATGAAAAATGCCGTTATCAAACAGAAATCATCATCCATTGTTACGATGGTTTACTTACTTTTGATAAAGCGCAGGGGCAAAAGGAAATTATAGTTATCCGCTTGTCTATATACCTGAATGGTAACAAGGCAAGCAATATTCCAACATTAGCTTAAATAAACATTCTCGTTCTAAAGCTGAAATATTACTATTTGTCGCGAGTGCATTGCCCGTAAGGCATCGGCAATCGCTTATTTAGCCGCCATTAGTGTTTCATATTTAGCTTGTAGTTTCTCTTGCGTTTCTTCATTTTCTGGATCTTTAGGAATACAATCGACCGGACATACTTCTACACATTGCGGTGTATCAAAATGACCAACACACTCGGTGCAAAGAGCAACATCAATTTCATAAATCTCATCACCTTGAGTGATCGCACTGTTTGGACATTCAGGTTCACAAACATCACAATTAATACATTCATCCGTTATAAATAACGACATTTACTACTCCAAATTAAACTTATTCCTACAATTTTAACGAGTATTTTGCATTCAGACCAATTTAGCTTGCAAAGCATCCCTCACACACGGTGCAACAAAGTCCGATACATCACCACCTAATGCCGCAATCTCGCGCACTAAACTTGATGATATATATGTATATTGCTCTGCTGGCGTAAGGAATAAGGTTTCTATTTCCGGCTGCATTTTACGATTCATACCGGCCAATTGAAATTCATGTTCAAAATCAGAAACAGCGCGTAAACCACGAAGAATTACATTTGCACCTTTTTGCTTTGCCACATCAACCAATAAACCTTCAAAACCACAGATTTCCACATTATTTAATTCAGATAATGTTTGCGATGCTAAGGCTACTCGCTCATCTAAACTGAAGATTGGCGCCTTGCTTGGATTAATCGCCACTGCGACAATGACCTTATCAAATAACTTGCTGGCACGAACCACTAAATCAATATGACCGCTAGTGATAGGATCAAATGTTCCCGGATAAATTGCTGTTGTATTCACTCAACTCACTCCCTTCATGTTTTTATCTTTAACCCGCTTTCATTATCAGTAGAATAATCATACCAAAGCCAATACCGTAAAATATCATGCTAGCAATAAGTCTGAGTATCCATTCTGTTTTACTTGATTTTTAATGCTGTTTTAAGTGTCTTATTCATCTAAACATTATTTTCAAACAAGCAATAGCGTACTTCACCCGATGTTTTATCTTTCAATAATGACCAACTATCAGGTAACAGAGGCAGCTCACCTTTGCTTGAACATTCTAAATATATTTTTGCATTATCATTGAGTACCTTGTTATCAACTAATTGCTGAGCGATTTCTGTCCACAAGTCAGCCTGATAAGGTGGATCGATAAAAACAAGATCATATTGCAGTGTCGTTTTCGCAATAAACTGTTGTGCTGTTTGCTGCTCTATCTGACAGTTATCTGCTGATAATATTTGGCAGTTATCCTGTAATTGTTTGACGGCGCGAGTATTTAGCTCCACCATGGTGACATGCTCGGCACCACGCGATATGGCTTCAAATCCTAATGCACCACTGCCTGCAAACAAGTCTAAACAAACTGCATTGCCAATATAAGATTGCAACCAATTAAATACGGTTTCACGTACACGGTCAGGTGTCGGTCTTAAGCCTTCAACATCAGCAATAGCGAGTTTTCTCCCACGCCATTTACCTGCGACAATCCGGCATTGCCCTATTTGTTTTAATTTATTCTGCTTTGCCACCAACCATCACCATAATCATTTTATCTGCGTGAATTCGTCGTGAATACGCCTCTTTAATATCATTAATTGTTACTGCATTTACACTGACTTTGAAGGTGTCTAAATAACTCAATGGCAAATCATAAAAACCAATCATGGCTAAATATCCGGCAATTTTGCTATTACTATCCACTCGTAAAGCAAAGCCGCCCGTAATATTCTGTTTGGCAGCAAGTAATTCTTCTGTTGTTGGACCATTTTTAATAAAGTTTTGTAATGTATTCTGCATTACATTCAATGCTTCATCCGCTTGATCATTACGTGTTTGCAAGCCAAATTGATACGGACCTAATTCACGCATCGGTCTAAAATAACTATAGACACTATAGGATAAGCCACGTTTTTCACGAACTTCATTACTCAATTGTGACACTAAGCCACTGCCACCCAAGATATGATTACCAACATATAATGCAAAGTAATCGTTATCACCTCGGTTAATACCCACTTGCCCCAGCACAATATGTGTTTGTGATGATGGGTGTTCTATCATGACTTTCTTGGCTATTTTTAATGAGGCCACTTTAGGCAATGCCGCTGCTTTTTCCCCTGTTGGCAATGCCGATAATAGTTGTTCGGCAACCTCTTTGGCTTGTGTTTTATCAATCGCTCCCACCAAAATAACTACTGCATTTTTAGCAACATAATATTGCTTATAAAATGCTTTGAGTGATTCAAGTGTTATCTTTTTAACTGATACTTCATTACCTGAAGGCATAGCAGCATAAGGATGTTGACCATATAAATTGCTATAAAAAGCACGGGATGCAATGGCAGAGGGTGATTGTTTTTCACCTTGCAAGCCAATCAATATTTGTTTTTGAAGCCGTTCAAAGGATGCTTGCGGAAAGTCGGGTTTAGTCAACACATCGGTAAACATCTTCAATGCTGGTGTTAACGCTGACTCGGCCGTTAAACTCCGTAAGCTCAACATCGCCATATCGCGTTGTGATGAGTTACCAAATTTGGCGCCCACATCATCAAATGCCACCGCGATTTGATCAGTATCCAAACCAGCAGCACCTTCATTTAACATGCCGTTACTTAATAATGCCATACCTGACAAGTCGCCATCACGTGCTGATCCCGCATCAAATACGACTTGAATATCAACCATCGGTAATTCAGGGGCGGCAACAAAATAGACTCGTCCACCGTTAGATGTTTGCCAATGCTCAATCTTAGGGCTGGCAAATACCGATGTTGTCGATAAGAAAATAAAACAAAGTGTAAAGATTCTAGCGACCATGACGACCTCCTGCTGTTAACTTCTTACTTTGCTTGCCATCTAGGGGCTGCGGTATTAATTCGGCAATGGTTAGACTCTTATCAATAAAATACTTGTTCGCGACGGCTTGTACTTGCTCGGCAGTCACTGCTTGCACATTGGCAACATAGTCATCGGTCAATCGCCAATCTAAACCAATCGTTTCTAACATGCCTATTTGCATCGCTTGATAAAACACACTGTCACGCTCATAAACCGCATTAGCAACCACTTGTGTTTTAATTCGATTCAACTCTTGGTCACTGACTAATTCTGTTTTTAATTGATCAATCTGAGTGAACACAGCCTGTTGTAAATCAGCGACTGTTTTACTTTTTGCCGGTGTTCCTACCACGATAAACACATCATCTAAACGTGAAAACAAACCATAACCCGCCCCCACGCCTGCGGCAATTTCCTGTCCTCGTACTAACTCTCGTGCAAAACGTGCGCTATCACCACCATCTAAAATACCCGCCAACATTTCCAAGGCATAGGTTTCCCATAATTCTTCAGGATTCGCTGTTTTCACCACGGGTACTTTCCAGCCCATCATAAAATAAGGTAATTCGGCGGGTGCTCTCACTTCTACCGTTCGCATGCCGCGCTGTTCAACTTCAATTTGAGGTTTCACAATTGCCGTTGTTTCAGGTTTAAGCGGGCCGAAATATTGTTTTGCCAAGGCATAAACCGCATCCGGGTCGACATCGCCCACAATCACTACTGTGGCATTATTCGGTGCATACCATTTTTGATACCAATCACGCAGATCATCCACTTCATAATGTTTAATATCACTCATCCAGCCAATAACCGGATGATGATAAGGACTATTCACAAATGCAGCGGCATTAAACGCTTCTCGTACTAATGCTTGCGGATTGTCCTCGGTGCGCATTCGACGTTCTTCGGCCACCACTTCATGTTCTTTAATTAATTCAGCTTCATCAATAACAAGCTTGCGCATTCGTTCAGCTTCAAGTCGGAAACTGACTTCTAAGCGGTCTTTTTCTAATGTTTGAAAGTACGCTGTGTAATCACGCCCAGTAAAGGCATTTTCACGCCCACCATTAGCAGCAATGATTTGTGAAAATTCATTAGGGCCGAGGTTTTCCGTTCCTTTAAACATCATGTGTTCAAGCTGATGTGAGATCCCCGTAATACCATTATATTCGTAACTTGAGCCGACTTTATACCAAACTTGCGACACTACGACGGGTGCGCGATGGTCTTCTTTTACAATCAGTTTCAAGCCGTTATCAAGCTGAAATTCACTCACTGTATTGGCTACTGCTATTGCCGGTAGGGCTATTAATAAGCCGATTATATATTTAAATTTAGTATGCATCTGCCTCTCACTACTGTGACATGATAAAATTCATCGTTGAAGTTTAATGACAAGTAAATATTATGTTTAGTTTCCTAAGAAAAAAAACCAAGACTACTGACGATAAAAAACAGGATGATGTCATTGTTCGACCAGAACAGGATAGCAACTCTGCGGCTGTTGATGCTGAATTATCTACAGAAAAAACCAGTGTTTTCGGTCGATTAAAAGAACGCTTAGCACGTACTAGCTCAAAATTAACAGAAGGTTTTGCATCGCTTGTCTTAGGTAAAAAGACCATTGATGATGATCTGTTAGAGGAGCTTGAAACTCAATTATTGACCGCTGATTTAGGTGTTGATGCGACACAAACTATTATCGCCGATCTCACACAACGCGTCGCTCGCAAGCAATTAGGTGATGCAGAATCATTGTTCTCTGCTTTACGTGAAGATATGATCGCGCTTCTTCAGCCTAGTTGTAAACCGTTGATTATTCCTGAACAAAACACCCCCTTTGTTATTTTAATGATCGGCATCAATGGCGTGGGTAAAACAACTACGATTGGTAAGTTAGCGAAACAATTTCAACAACAAGGTAAATCGGTCATGTTAGCGGCGGGTGATACATTCCGTGCCGCGGCAGTAGAACAGCTGCAAGTTTGGGGGGAGCGCAATAATATTCCGGTTATTTCTCAACATAGTGGCGCTGATTCTGCTTCTGTTATTTATGATGCCTTGCAAGCGGCAAAAGCACGCAATATTGATATTTTAATTGCGGATACTGCTGGGCGTTTACATACGCAATCAAACTTGATGGAAGAATTGAAAAAAGTAAAACGTGTGATGGGTAAACTCGATGATAGCGCACCGCATGAAGTGATGATTGTACTTGATGCTGGTACCGGGCAAAATGCCTTATCACAAGTCGTGCAGTTTAATGAAACTGTTGGCATTACGGGCATTACACTCAGCAAATTAGATGGCACAGCCAAAGGCGGGATTATCTTTGCCATTGCGAAGAAAACAGGCTTACCGATCCGTTATATTGGTGTTGGGGAAACAATTGATGATCTCCGCCCCTTTAATGCGGAAGAGTTTGTCGATGCTTTATTGGGTCGCGAAAGTTAATTCATGATTCAATTTACTGACGTTTATAAACGCTATGCCAACCGTTTTGAAGCCTTATCGGGTCTAAGTTTTCACCTGAAGCAAGGTGAGATGGCATTTTTAACCGGACATTCTGGTGCCGGGAAAAGTACATTATTAAAACTTATCGCACTTATTGAACGTAGTTCTAGTGGGCAGGTCTTGATCAACAATCAAAACCTGTCTCGTTTACCACAACGTAAAATTCCATATTATCGCCGTAAAATCGGGCTGGTTTTTCAAGATCATAATTTATTACATGATCGTACGGTATTTGATAATGTTGCCCTACCCTTAGTTATTGCAGGTGAAAATCATCGTGAAATAGGACGCCGTGTTCGTGCATCATTAGATAAAGTTGGTTTATTGGGTAAAGAACGTAATCTACCCATTGCTCTATCAGGCGGCGAACAACAGCGGGTTGGTATCGCACGAGCAGTTGTTAATCGCCCACCTATTTTATTGGCTGATGAACCTACTGGTAATCTTGATCCTGAATTATCACGCGATATTATGAGTTTGTTTGAACAATTTAACCAGGTTGGTACAACGGTTTTTATCGCCACACATGATATCGATTTAATTCAATCACTCCCTTATCGGCAAGTTATCTTACATCGCGGTCGTTTAGCCTCATCGGAAGCTTTATGACCTTTAATTTTCAGAATTATCTACTTCGTCATTTACAAGTCATATTGTTTAGCCTTGGTCGCTTATGGCGGCAGCCGGTTGCAAGTTTAATGACAATGACTGTCATTGGTATTGCCCTTTCCCTGCCGGCAGGACTTTATGTGCTATTACAAAATGTAAATAGTATTAGTGACCAATGGGATGATGCTAGTCAAATCACCCTGTTTTTACAAAAGAATACATCGGATCTTCAAGCATCTCAGCTAAGTAAAGAATTGCAATCTTGGCCTGATATTTCTCACGCAACATACCAAACAGCAACACAATCGCTCACTGAATTCCGTCAGTTATCAGGTTTAGGATCTGTATTAGACTCACTCCGAGAAAATCCATTACCCGCCATTATTATCATCACCCCAAAAGATAGTAACTTAACAACAAATGCGATCGCTGGGCTGTTATCACGATTTAACAAACTTGCCCAAGTCGAACATGTTCAATTGGATATGGAATGGCTACAACGATTGCGTAGTATTTCAAAAATGATTGAACGTGGCATCACTATTTTAGGGATCTTATTGTCATTAAGTGTTTTGCTGGTTATTGGTAATACCATCCGGCTCGCTATTCTTAATCGCCAATCTGAAATTCGCGTGATGAAATTAGTGGGTGCAACCAATGCATTTATTCGTCGACCATTCCTTTACACGGGTTTTTGGTACGGCATCTTAGGCGGCTTGCTCGCTTGGCTAATCATACTTTTCACGTTTAGCCTATTGAATGGACCCATTAATGAACTTGCTAGTCTTTATGAGAGTCAATTCTCATTACAATGGTTGTCTGGACAGCTATTTTTCACACTACCTTTTACTGGACTCACGTTAGGAATTTTAGGGGCGTGGCTAGCAGTGGGGCGTCACCTTAATGCGATTGAACCTAATTAAGCTAACATTACTGTACAACGAGGAACTTTCTCCTAATAGTTTTGGTCTCAAGTAGTATGAAATCATTAGTAATGTTACTATTATGCAGATAATATTTTAAAGGTTGCTCCCATGACAACTACAGCTACCCAATACAATTTAGCCTTAGCGCCCATTAGCGACTTGGATTCATATAAAAACATAGTCCACAACACACCGCTATTAACAGCCGAAGAAGAATATGAACTTGCCACGCGTTTACAAGCTGATGGTGACCTTGAAGCAGCACAGCGCTTGGTTCTATCACACCTTCGTTTTGTAAACCGTATCGCAAAAGGTTACAGCGGTTATGGCTTACCTGTTGCGGATTTAGTGCAAGAAGGTAATATCGGACTGATGAAAGCAGTTAAACGATTTGATCCAACAAAAGGGGTTCGTTTAGTCTCTTTTGCTGTTCACTGGATCCGCGCTGAAATTCATGAATATGTAATCCGTAACTGGCGTATTGTTAAAATTGCCACCACGAAAGCACAGCGTAAATTGTTCTTTAATCTTCGTGGTGCTAAAAAACGTCTTGGCTGGTTAAATCAAGCAGAAGTTGAAGCCGTTGCTAAAGATTTAAATGTGACACCAGAAAATGTAATGGATATGGAGCGCCGCTTAGCACAACCTGATGCCTCATTTGATTTGCCATCTGATAATGATGATGAAGATAATACCTTTTCACCCGTCGCCTATTTAACAGCGCCCGAAAACTCAGATCCATCACAAGAGTTGGAAAAAGCTGATTTTTCTAATCATCAACATCAGAAACTACTCGAAGCTTTAGCAACATTAGATGAACGTAGCCGTGACATTGTCAGTCAGCGTTGGTTAAATGAGGATGGTAAAGTAACCTTACATAATCTTGCAGATCAATATCAAGTGTCCGCTGAACGTATTCGTCAAATTGAAAGTAATGCAATGAAAAAGCTTAAAGGCGTGATGATTTAACTCTGCTATAAAATTGTAGGCTACCTATTCGATTGTGCATCATGCACATCTCAATTAGGTCGCGACCATAATGCAGATTACATAAACCTACTTATCTGTTCTCTCATATTATTGTCCGAGTTTTTGATGTGGAAAATAATAAACTGCACAAAGAATATCGTATAAAATAAAAGGTAAACCTAGCAAATAAATTCCTGGCACCATTGATAATTTTCTTACTTAAGATTAACCGCGATATCCCTCATGAATATCAGACTATACGAGTAAGCCATTAATTCTACGGCTTACTCGTATAGTAATGAAATTAGTATTTATCGCTCTAACAACGATGTTTTCCCTGTCTTTCCATCCCAGTCTGCCGCATCTTCCGGCGGTTCTTTTTTCTCTGCAATAACAGGCCAAGCTAGGGAAAGTTCTTCGTTAATTTGTAAAAATTCACTTTGATTTTCAGGTAGATCATCCTCTGAGAATATAGCTTCTGCAGGACATTCCGGCTCACACAATGTGCAATCAATACATTCTTCTGGATCAATAACTAAAAAATTAGGTCCTTCATGAAAACAATCAACAGGACACACATCCACACAATCGGTATATTTACATTTGATACAATTTTCGGTGACAACAAAGGTCATTGATCCACTCCACAACTCAAAATTCGATACATCTAATAGCGTAATTTTACATGATTTCTAACTAATCTGGGCAATGTTTCATTTTAAGGTATGATCAAGCTTAAACTTTAGAAGGAATAAAATCATGCGCCGCGTTATTACTATCGCTATTTTTATCATTATTTTCTCTATTGGTGCAGCCTTTTCAGCGATCAACCTTAATCCTATTACCATTAATTATTACTTAGGTTCCGTAGCTATTCCTCTATCTATAATGGTCATTTTGTCGTTAGTCGCGGGGATTATTATTGGTGCTCTCGCGATTTATATTACCAGTCTACGCTTACGTTATGAAAATAGTCGCTTGCAAAAGAAACTTTTTCTTTCTGAACAAGAAGTGAATAGTTTACGAATTTTACCGATTAAAGACATCCATTAATCATGGAATGGTTAGTTTTTCTTCTTCCTATTGCCGCCTTTTCAGGTTGGATCGCTGCGCGTAATCATTACAAAAAGAAGAATTCTAAAAATGAAACACCGTTTAATCAGGACTATTTTAAAGGCTTAAATTATTTATTAAATGAACAACCTGATAAAGCCATCGATGTTTTTATCCATTTATTAGAAGTAAATAGTGAAACCGTTGAAACACATATGGCTTTGGCAAATCTATTTCGTCGTCGAGGTGAAACAGATCGTGCGATCCGTATCCACCAAAACCTAATTGCAAGACCCACATTAACATCTGAACAACGAAATCGAGCATTAGTCGAATTAGGCTTAGATTATATGAATGCAGGTGTACTCGACCGTGCTGAACATCTATTTCTTGAATTATTAACAATAGTAACGCCGCCAGTTGAAGCGTACAAACAATTAATTCGCATCTATCAACAAGAAAAACACTGGCAAAAAGCCATCGAAATGGCGAAGAAATATCAAACTAATAGTGCTGAAAATATCGGCGCAATGATTGCTCAATTTTACTGCGAACTAGCCGAACAACAATTCACTTCATCGCCAGATAAAATCGCTGCACGGCTTAAACAGGCAAATAGTTATGACCCAAACTGTGTTCGAGCGAGTTTATTAGGAGCACAACACCATCTCAGCAATCATAATTTCAAAAAAGCATTAAAAACATTACACCGTATTGAGCAACAAAATATACATTATCTTCCTGAAGCATTGCCACAGTTACTCGAAGGTTATCAAC
The DNA here is from genome assembly GCA_013215825.1 of Piscirickettsiaceae bacterium. GTDB lineage: Bacteria > Pseudomonadota > Gammaproteobacteria > Nitrosococcales > Methylophagaceae. Next base: position 397,453 of record JABSQN010000004.1, read on the forward strand.
AAACAAACAATTTGCCTGTATTTAATTCGTGGCTAGAATCAATCCTTAAAAATTACCCAGATATGACAAGTATCAGATTGATGCTAACCCATGTTATTCAATTACAATATGGAGGTCAGGCTGCACAGGATTATTTATACAAAAAGTTGCATAGCCACCCTTCTGTTGAGGGGTTGCATAGTTTAATTTCATTAGGTGAACAATCAAATCCAATTCTAGTTCCCCTTATCAAGAATATTACTCAAACCTTAGTGCAGCGCGGCCATCGCTATACATGTCAGCATTGTGGTTTTGCTGGAAGATCTATGCACTGGCAATGTCCAGGTTGTAAAAAATGGGCAACAGTTCGGCCCACAGAAATTCATCTTTCTTCGTTAGACACTTTATTAGGAAACTCAAAATGAGTGATGTTCGTATTTATCACAATCCAAGATGCAGTAAATCTCGCCAAACATTGGCACTAATTGAAGAGCAAGGCATTACGCCTGAAATTATTGACTATCTAAAATCGCCACCGACAATTGATGTATTAAATAGTATACTTAAACAACTTAATATCACCGCTCGCCAGCTATTACGTAAAGGCGAGGCTATTTATAAAGAATTAAACTTATCAGATAGTTCACTGACTGATAAGCAACTTATTCAAGCAATGTGCGATAATCCCAAGCTTATTGAGCGCCCTATTGTCATTAAAAATGGCAAAGCTAAATTAGGTCGCCCGCCTGAGGCTGTACTTGAAATTTTATAGTAAAGAACCTTTACACTCATTTTTCTCTGATCATACTTTCATGCAAAGGTCTCTATGACTGATATTCTAGTTTTATATTACAGCCAATCGGGACATGTCCATGATATGGCAGAACAAATTGCACGAGGCGTTGAACGTGCTGATGGCTGTTCCGCAAGGGTGAGAACTGTTCCCGCTATTTCAGCAGTCAGCGAAGCCATCGAAGATGATATTCCAGCACAAGGTCACCTTTATGCAACGCCCGATGATTTAAAACAATGTTCAGGACTTGTTATGGGAAGCCCAACCCGCTTTGGTAATATGGCGGCCCCATTAAAATACTTTATCGATCAAAGCAGCGATGTTTGGCTATCGGGCTCATTGATTGGTAAACCTGCCGCCGTTTTCACCTCAACAGGCAGTTTACACGGTGGGCAAGAATCCACTTTATTATCAATGATGTTGCCATTAATGCATCACGGCATGCTAATAATGGGCTTGCCTTATAGTGAACCTTATCTTATGAACAGTACTGATGGCGGCACACCCTATGGTGCTAGTCATTTAGCAGGCAGTAACAATGACCGCACATTAAGTGAGAGTGAAGCTCAATTATGTCGCGCATTAGGTCATCGAATCGCCACAACCGCAAGAGCACTAAACACATGACACACTTATTTAGAAACCTCTCTTTATTCAGCTTTTTTGCTTTAATGATTACATTAGTCTGTTGGATTACATTAGGTGAACACAGTAGTGACTATCCAACATCTGCCTGGCTAATCATCGGATTAGTGCCGTTATTATTTCCATTAAAAGGTTTTTTACACGGCAAACCTTATACTCATGCCTGGACAACATTCCTAATGCTATTCTACTTTTCACATGGTATTGGTGAAGTTTATAGCGCGCAAGGTATTAATTTTTACGCAAGTTTAGAAGTATTATTTAGCTTTCTAGTCTTTACTAGTTCGATCACCTTTATTCGTTTAAATGCTAGAAGTGAGAAATAACTCACAAAACAAAAAATCTTAATCTGTTATTTATACTGCAATATGTTTAATTTCCGGAGATCATCATGAGTACAATCCCAGCCTATCAGTCAGGTCTATCGGGTATTAACTCAGGCTTCCAAAGCGCCAATAAAAATGCAGCTACCATTGCCAGCGCGGGTGCTATGGAGTCCGGTTCAGATATTACCACTCCATTAGTGAATATGATTCGTGATAAACAACAAGTACAAGCCTCCGCAAAAATACTTGAAACAAGTAATGAAATGCTTGGATCCATTTTGGATATTAAAGTGTAAGTCATGAACATTGATGCTTCGGCACCCTTAACAGAAAATCCGATAACACGCTTCTCAGCAGCGTCTAATAAAACTGAAGAGACATCAACTACTAATGCTTCAAACCGTCAAGAAAATCAACAAATACAAGAATTAAAGGCTAGAGACCTCACCGTACGAACGCATGAAGCCGCTCATATTGCAGCAGGTGGAAATATTGTTCGCGGCGAAGCCAACTTTAGCTTCCAACGTGGACCTGATGGTGTGCAATATGCTGTTGGTGGCGATGTTAGAATTGATACATCCAAAGAAAATACCGCAGAAGCGACATTACGCAAAACAGAGCAAATTCGTAGTGCTGCACTTGCACCTGCTCAACCTTCTACACAAGACCGAACCGTCGCCGCTCAAGCCGCTCAAATGGCAATAGAAGCGCGTGCTGAAATTAAGCAACAACAGGCTGATAAAACAAATCCTGAAAGTAACAATACTACGATTTCTGAAGGTTCAGCAGGCAACATCGTCGACATCACAATATAATTAACTAACCGAGACCTTTGCATGATAAGTATTTTTTGTCATAACAAGGCAAAAATAGTCGAAAAAGCGCAGTTTACTAATGTAAATGAGCATTTTGAGACTCTTTTTAACGCAGATATGGCAGAAAAGATGACTCATGCAAAGGTCTCTAGCTGTTACACTACACACTCTCTTTTCAATCATCGTATTTCTATTTTGACCCCATCAGACTTTATTCCTCTTTCACTAACGACAATTCAATCGGCTATGTCACCTGAGGTAGCAATTAAATTAAATGAAATTCTACTTCATGATTCTGTTGCATCTACAAATGATGAGCTTTGGCAACGATTAAACCAAGGAAAATCAACCGCCGCCGCTTGCCTTAGTGAAACCCAAACAGCAGGACGTGGTCGTCGTGGTGATCTTTGGCACTCACCATCATCAGGTAATCTTTACCTATCAATCTTCTGGCCTTTTCCCGCAGAAACCAATATAAATGGGCTTAGTATAGCAATTGGCATCAGCTTAATAAATGCACTTAAATCAGAAGGAATCAATGACTTACAGCTAAAATGGCCAAATGACATTTTATATAAAAGACAAAAACTAGCAGGAATTCTAGTAGAATCACGCTTCGGTAAACAATTAAACACCGTGATTGGCATTGGCCTTAACTTTAAGCTTCCAACTGCCACTCAAAATAAAATTCAACAAGCAACCACCAGCCTTCAACAGCTTTGTACTGATACACCCTGTAGGAATCAGCTGGCAGGAAAAATTATACAAACTATGATTGAAACATTAGAACAATTCCAAATTAATGGATTAAACAACTTCATGCCACAATGGTCAGATTATGATGCCCTCGCTGCTCAAGCCATCACCCTTATTAATGGCGATGAACATATCGATGCCATTGCCCTCGGTATTAATGAGCAAGGTGAACTGCGCTATCAGCAAGATAATAAAATACACACTTTATCAAATAGCCATATCCGCATTAGGTTTGCATCATGAAATTATTAGTTGATATCGGTAACTCTCGTATTAAATGGGCGATTCTTCAAGTCGGTGCATTAGAAAGCCACAGTTTCACTCGCAAGAAAACAGGTATAAAATCCTCATTAAAAAGTGAATGGAAAGCACTGGAAGATATCACCTCGGTTCATGTCTCCAATGTTGCCGGTGATAAAATCGCTCAACAACTGACCGAATGGACAGAAAAACAATGGGATATTACGCCAAAATTTGTACAAAGTGAGAAAAAACGCTTCGGAGTTACCAACTCCTATGAGCAAGCTGAATTATTAGGCGTTGACCGCTGGTTAGCACTTATTGCCGCTAGACAACATGCTAGGCAAGCAACCTGTGTTATTGATTGTGGTACGGCAATTACTATTGATATTGTCACCAAATATGGCCAACACCAAGGTGGCATGATATTACCCGGCTTATCGCTAATGCGTGACGCATTACTAGATAAAACTAGTGATATTAGTGGCACAATAGAAGATAGTAACTTCAAAACACTGGCTATCAACACGCAAAGTGCCGTGCAAGCCGGTACTTTATACATGGTCACAGCCAGCCTAGAACGACTTATTGATGATCTGAGAGAACAATTTAATAATCGTATCCGCTTTATTATTACCGGTGGTGATGCTGAAAGCCTTATTCCCTTATTACCCACACAAATATCACACTACCCTGATATTGTATTGAAAGGCCTAGCCTACTACGCCCGACAGGGTAGTGGTAAATCTCAAGAAACTGTGGAATCTGAGGAGTCTTTGGAATCTGTGGAAACTGTGGAAACTGTGGAATCTTTGGAACCTGTGGAACCTGTGGAATCTGTGGAAGCGGTGGAATCTGTGGAATCTGTGGAATCTGTGGAAACTGTGGAAACTGTGGAAACTGGAAATACATAAAGTTTGTCAGATTACATAATCTAATGTAATCTTTCGCACCTTAAATGGAGAGCTGGCCGAGCGGCCGATGGCGCACGCCTGGAAAGTGTGTATAGGTTTATCCCTATCGAGGGTTCGAATCCCTCGCTCTCCGCCATATATGAAAACGAGGATTTGATTAGACCCCTTTGATTCGACAAATTTGAATGAGCGCTACACCCCTTCGACGGCTAAAATACAAGGATGTATTTTGTAATCCCTCACCCAAGCTTAATCAAATATATTTTAAAGTTAAATTAACATAGCAAAAGATCTAAAAAACACTTAAAATTACACGCTTATTATGGTGACCTGCACTGGTCTCCTCGCGACGATATGTTGGTTAGCCCGTCAGGCCCGGAAGGGAGCAGCGGAGCCTTCGGACTCGAGCGCCGAGATTTGGCTGGTGTGGGTTATCGCCCTTATGCTACATAGGTGCTTCTAATCAATGAGTTATCTGGTTCTCGCTCGAAAATGGCGACCTAAAACTTTTTCTGAAGTTGTTGGACAACAACATGTTCTTAAAGCCCTAATTAATGGTCTTGATCAAGATCGTTTGCATCACGCTTTTTTATTTTCCGGCACACGAGGTGTCGGTAAAACAACATTAGCGCGGATCTTTGCAAAATCTCTCAATTGTGAACAAGGTGTCAGTTCAAAACCTTGTGGTGAATGCCAAAGCTGTCAAGAAGTGGATGCCGGTCGTTTCGTTGATTTGATTGAAGTCGATGCAGCATCTCGCACCAAGGTCGATGACACTCGAGAGTTATTGGATAATGTACAATATGCGCCTAGCCGAGGGCGCTATAAAGTCTATTTGATTGATGAAGTTCATATGCTTTCCACTAGTAGTTTTAATGCGCTATTAAAAACACTGGAAGAACCACCTTCTCACGTTAAGTTTTTGTTTGCGACCACTGATCCTCAAAAACTGCCAGTCACTATTCTCTCGCGTTGCTTACAATTTAATTTACGTCGTTTGGATATCACTCAAATATCGGATCATCTTGTTAAGATCCTGGGAAAAGAATCGGTTGAATTTGAACACGCTGCATTAATTGAAATTGCTCGTGCTGCTGATGGCAGTATGCGTGATGCACTCAGCTTGCTAGACCAAGCTATTTCTTTTGGTGCTGGCAGTATTACAAATGAACAAGTCAATCAAATGTTGGGCACGATTTCTCAACAACAAGTTCATTTATTAATGAGTGCTTTAATTAATAATGATGGCCAGAATTTATTACAACAAGCGCAGGAGATATCCGCTCAAGGACGTGACTTTAAACTAGTTTTAAATGAACTCTTAGCTAGCTTACAACGTATCGCAAGTATTCAGCTTGTCCCTGATTTAGAACATACTGATGAAAAAAACTTTGAACAATTTCAGCAACTCGCTCAGCAATGTTCTCCTGAATTGATCCAATTGTTTTATCAAATTACCCTGCATGGAAAACGTGATTTACCCTATGCATCTGATCCACAAAGTGGCTTTGAAATGGTATTGCTCAGAATGCTGAGTTTTCAACCCATGAAAATTGATAGCGATATGACTGATGATACCCCGCCAGCCCCGTCTGTCACTAATAAAACAATAAGTCCTAACGTATCTCAAACTCATTATGCCAAAACTAAACCTATTGAACCGGTAATACATCACGTTGCCGAATCGCCACCTCCCGTCAACGATGCTACAACAGAAAAAGTAACAACATCCAATGATGATAAAGACATTAATAGTGCCAATTGGTTAAACATTATTGGTCAGCTGAAACTAACTGCTTTTACGCGTCAACTTGGTGATAATAGTGCTTTTATTAAGTTTGAAAATAATCAAATAACGCTTGCTATTGCTGATGGTTTAGCACACCTTGCCAGTGATAAAGCACAAGAACGACTAACTTCTGAACTCAGTCGATATCTAGCACAAGATATTAAATTAACGATTCAACAAGAATCGCAAGCCAGTACAGCAACATTAGCCAACGAACGTGCTGAACAAAAACGTTCTAGCCAGCAACAGGCCGTAGACTCTATTCATAACGATCCTATTGTCGCGGCTATAAAACAAACATTTGATGCTCGCATTATCGAGAGCACGATAAAACCGTTAAATTAAAGAGGAAATACAATGAAAGGTGGAATGGGCAACCTGATGAAACAAGCGCAACAAATGCAGGCTAATATGGAAAAAGCCCAACAAGAACTTGCATTGATGGAAGTCACCGGTCAATCTGGTGCTGGCATGGTAAAAGTAGTTATGACGGGGAAACATGATGTTAAACGCGTTAGTATTGAAGATGCACTATTAGAAGACGATAAGGAAATGTTGGAAGACTTAATTGCTGCAGCTGTAAATGATGCTGTGCGCCAAGTTGAAAAAACAAGTCAAGAACGTATGTCAGGCATGTTGCCTCCTGGCATGAAACTTCCCTTTTAGGTTTGAACTAATGGCCAGTCTTGGACCTCGTATTGATGAGCTAATTGAAGCCTTTCGCTGTTTACCCGGTGTTGGGCCAAAATCTGCACAACGCATGGCCTTTCATCTACTTGAACGACAGCGTGACGGTGGAAAACGTTTAAGCAATGCCTTGAATGATGCACTAACTAATGTCCATCATTGTCAGCAATGCCGCATTTTAAGTGAATTAGAACTGTGTAACCGCTGTAGCGATGCTAACCGTCGTCACGATCAGCTGTGTATTGTTGAAATGCCCAGTGATGTGCTTGCGATTGAACAAGCAACACATTACAAGGGTCAGTTCTTTGTATTATCGGGACACTTATCACCACTTGATGGCATTGGCCCGGAAGCGCTTGGGATTCCTCAACTTATCACCTTATTTGATAAAAATACGATTCAAGAGCTTATTCTGGCCACCAACCCAACGGTTGAAGGTGAAGCAACAGCACACTATATTAGTCAATTAGCACACAGTAGAAATATTCATGTTACTCGACTCGCTCACGGTATTCCCTTAGGTGGTGAGCTGGAATTTGTCGACAGTGGTACACTATCTCATGCATTTTCAGGTCGCGAATCGATCTAAAAATGAACATATCAAAAAGGCATTGATTATGGCGACAGAACAAGTTCCATTCGAGTTATTAAAGACATTTTCAGGTCTTATTTATCGACAACCCATTTTTTTACCCGATCGCCTTGATGTCGATAGTTATCACCTTAGTTTTTTAACTACACAAGGTGAAAATCTGGATGATGATGCTGAAGTTCCCCTTTTTCTAAATCAATTATCTAACATTCTTCCCTCAATTAGTGACCAAAAAAAAGCATTATTATCAATGCCTGAATCATGGCGGTATGCTTTATTTGAACTTGAAGAAAAACATCTTGATTTCACCCTAGATCTCAACGGTAGTCATTCTTCTACTGTTAATAACACCCTATTTTCATTCGCAAGTCATGCCATTGTAGAAGAAAATAATAACCATTCAAATATCTTATTAATTGATTTAGATAAATTTAATCAACAGATTTTTGTCGAGAATTTGAATCAATGGCGTAATAACCACAAGGTTTTATGTGCAACTAATGTTAATAGTTTAGATAATTATGCTTTATGTAAATCTAATTCCTTAGATTTATTACAAGGTCAATTTTATACATTACCTTCAGCACAAGAAAAGAAAAAGATCTCGCCATCAATGCAAATAGTGATGGAATTACTGGTTAAATTACAAGATCCAGATATCGAACCAGAAGATCTTGCCAATACCCTTAACCAAGATATTTCCTTAAGTTACAAATTATTACGCTTAATTAATTCAGCATTTTTTGGTCTGCCACGTGAAGTTAATAGTATTCAACAAGCCCTTGTTATGCTTGGATTTAATAAAATAAAAACATGGGTAAGCTTGCTTAGTCTGTCTGGTCTTGACGATAAACCCATCGAGCTACGCATTGTTGCTATGACCAGGGCACGAATGTGTGAATTGCTTGCCAAATATTACAATGGCTCACCAGAAACTTTTTTTGCCGTAGGTTTATTTTCCACACTTGATGCCTTAATGGATAAACCACTTGCATCACTACTTGCAAATTTACCGCTTTCTCCAGAACTTCAATCCGCTTTACTAGATAAAGAAGGTGGTGCAGGTCATGCACTGCAAGATGTATTAAATTATGAGCAAGGTAACTGGCAAGCTATTTCAGATTCAGCAATACCAGTAGAAGTATTAGCACGAGTCTATTTAGATGCTATTCACTGGGCAAAAGAACTTAATAATCAACTGCAAGATTAATTGGTGTCACTTACTTGGTTAGCAGAACCTGCTGAAAGTCCTTTCCCGCCTATTGAACAGGCATTCGCCGATGGCTTATTAGCGGCAGGCGGTGATTTATCTGCTTCTCGCTTGATCAATGCTTACCAACATGGCATATTTCCATGGTTCAATAAAAACAACCCTATCTTATGGTGGAGTCCCGATCCTCGAATGGTGTTATTGACTAATGAAATTAAAATATCACGTAGTTTAAAAAAATCTATTCGCTCCACAGATTTAACAATTACAATGGATCAAGCATTTAATGATGTGATGACAGCGTGTGCGGCTCCCAGAGCAGATCAAAATAATGATTCTGGAAATGATACGTGGATCCACCCCAGCATGATCAATGCTTATACAGAACTACATCAACAAGGTATCGCCCATAGCATCGAGTGTTGGCAGCAAGAAAAGTTAGTCGGTGGTTTATACGGTATTTCACTTGGCAATGTCTTCTTTGGTGAGTCCATGTTTAGCCTACAGCAAGATAGTTCTAAAATTGCCCTTGTTGCACTCTGTCAACAATTACAGCGTTGGAACATCTCACTTATTGACTGCCAAATTCACTCTGATCATCTTGCTAGTTTAGGCGCTAAAGAAATAATTAGGAGTGATTTTATTTCTTATATTGACAATGAAACCAGCCACTCCCACCAAAACAAACAGTGGCAACTCGATTCAGATTTACCTTTAATAACATGAGTTCCACACTGAAATTTTATCAAGATAAGCCGCACAATTGTTCTTATCTAAGCAATCAGCAAGCGCAGAATATCTATCCAGATCCGAATATGACAATGAGTAACTCACTCTATAGTCACTTAATTCAACATGGATTTCGCCGCAGTGGCAATCATGCTTATCGCCCTCATTGCCCAAACTGCCAAGCATGTGTACCCGTTCGTATTAATATTGCGGACTTCACCATTAGCCGCAGTCAACGTCGTTGTTTGCAACGCAATCAACATTTAACCATGACACTGAGTCTTGCCGAATTTAATGCCGAACACTATCAACTCTATTGCCGTTATTTATCATCAAGACACCTTGGTGGCGGCATGGACGATCCAACTGAACAACGCTATGTAGACTTTTTAACCAGCGATTGGAGCAATACAAGTTTTATCGAGTTCCGTGATCAATCTAAGCTCGTTGCTGTCGCAGTTACCGATCATATTACTGATGGGCTTTCCGCTTTTTATACTTTCTTCGCTCCGGAATTAAGCAAACAAAGTTTAGGTACATACGCTATTTTGCAACAAATAAAACATGCTCAAGCCCACGGTTTATCTTGGCTTTATCTTGGTTATTGGATAAAAGATTGTCAAAAAATGTCCTATAAACAAAGTTTTTCAGCACTTGAAGGCTATAGTCAACAACAGTGGAAATTACTGAAAACAATGAAAAACGTTGAATAATCAGCAGTTTTCCTGCAAAATACTCGTTTAACTTTGAAATTGACTGATTAAAATTTATGGCAAAAGAAGAACATATTGAGTTTGAAGGCACTGTTATTGATACCATGCCTAACACGACCTTCCGCGTAGAATTAGAAAATGGCCACGTTGTCACAGCCCATATTTCTGGAAAAATGCGTAAAAATTACATTCGTATTTTAACCGGTGATACGGTAACAGTTCAGTTGACACCTTACGATTTAAGTAAAGGTCGCATCACTTACCGCGCACGCTAAAAATACTCGTTTAATATGCTCACCTTGAATTATCAAGGTTGAGCCTAGTTAGATCGAAATGCTTGGCCCCATGACAACAGTATCAGCAAAACAAATGCGACCAATGTCCATGCAGGTATGCTGATGCCCATAAATGTCCACAACACTTCCGCACATTCACCAGAACCACGCATCACCATATTGATGGTGTCACTCAGTGGAAAATTATCCAACATAAAGTTCAATCCCGGGCCACAACTTGGTATTTGATCGCTAGGTAAATTTTGCAGCCAAACATGGCGCGCTGAAATGCTTGCACCGACCAATGCCACACTCCCAGCGAATAAACCATATAAGCGCATACCTAGTCCTTTCGGATTATGCAATACCGCCAGCAACAGTACAATGCCTACAAACAAAGTAAATACTCTTTGCAAGATACACAATGGGCATGGCTCTAAATGATCAACTATTTGGAAATAAGCTGCAGCACCCAACATAGCAGCGCATAACAAAAAACCCATTAAAAATAAACCGCGTGAAGATAACATTCTTTTCCTCCATATTGATAATTCTGTGCTAACTTACAGTAAACACTTGCAGGTTAAAAGGAGTAATGACATGAACGAACAAAAACTGGAGAAAAAACTCGTTGCCGCCTATGACAAAATGATGGGGCGCATTGGAAAACTACTTGATAAAGCAGAACAAGAAGCATTGCCCATTCTGCAAAAAAATATTGAACATGCTAAACAGCAAGCTATTGAATTAAAAGAAATCTCTAAAGAAGAAGCAGATAAGATTGCAGATTATATTCGTCGCGATCTCCACGATGCAGCAGATTACCTTGAGCAATCAGGTTCAGAGTTTTCAACCTGGTTACACTTTGATTTAGAATTAGTTGAAGATCGTATTCTCGAGGTATTCTCTAAAGTTGCCGATAAAACACGGCTAGAACTTGCGCAATTAGCCGCTCAAGCAAAACATTCACAGGAATATCATACGGGGGAAATTACCAGCATTGGTACGCTGGCTTGCCAAAGTTGTGACACCTTAATGCACTTCAAAAAAACAGGTCGGATTCCACCTTGTCCTAAATGTCACAAAACACTATTTGTACGGACTCGTAGGAAGTAAATTACTCGGGCTATGAGCTAGCCTCTTCCTGCCAATACCAGCCACCTTCGGCAATGAGTTGACATAACAATTCTGCTGATTGTGGCTCTATTTTAAGTTGCTGCCAGTCATTATTTGTTATTTCATTATTCTCGGCGAGTAACGGCAAAATATTAATACTATTAATATCAATGTAATACGATTCCCCTGCCATAAATAGCTGTCCTTTCTTATCAGTTTGGCTCCATGCAAACCGATGATAAAGACTTCGCTCTAACACTTTTCCTTGGGAAAATTGTTGTTCTAGTTCATCAATGGTAATTTCATCGCTCATACTTTCTGCTGCAATACTTGCCAAACTTGATTTAGTATCGGTAACGAACTTGCCAAGTGCTTGTGTCAAGATAGGTTCAGCACTATCGATGGCATTATGTAATAAGGTTTTTAGCCTATGCACAGCCTGATTATCTATTTCACTTGTATGCTTAACAGCTGTTAAATCAGGATCACTATAACGCTGTTTCCCTAGCTCTTTCTCAAGCATGGAGTTAATAACCGCATCTAATAATTCAACGCTAGATGGTGCTCTAAAGCCAAATGAAAACGTCATTCCTTCATCAAGTGCAACACCATGATGTGCAAAATGAGGAGGAAGATAAAGCATATCACCGGCTTCTAACTCCCACTCTTGATCATGTTCAAATTCAGTTAATATTTGCACATCTAAACCTGCTATTAAGTCAGCATTATGCAGTGGATTATTGCCTATCTGCCAACGTCGCTTGCCCATCGCTTGCAATAAGAACACATCATAACCATCGGTATGAGGGCCAACAGTGCCATGTTTAGGCGCATAGCTAATCATTAAATCATCACGTCGCCAGTCAGGAATGAATCGAAAGGGGTCGAGTAGATATTGCAGTTCAGGTACGTGTTTATCCACATCTTGAACCAACATCGTCCAATGCGTTGCAGGCAGTCGTGCAAAGTCCTCTTCGGACAAAGGTCCTTCCGTTACTTGCCATCCACCGTTTTGACCATTTTCCTCAATCAAGCGAGATTCAATCTCCGGTTCACAAGCTAAACCTGCAAGATCATCTGGGGTGATTGGCGATTCAAAATCAGTAAATGCTTGGCGAATAAGTAATGGCTTCTTTTGCCAGTATTGATCTAAAAAGTCTTGCTGACTTAAACCTGTGTTAAAAAACTCTGCCATTGTTTATTTAACGGCCTCAACTTGAAACATTACATTATTAATACTAATAATCTTTATTTTAGTGCCTGCAGGACAGTCTTCTCCTTCAACCTTCCACGTTGAATCATCAATATTCACTTTACCTTGTCCATCAACAATTGCTTCTTTCAAGGTAACTACTCGTCCAACATATTGTTCACCACGACGATTAAGCAAAGGTTCATCCGTTGTAATTGGATTTTTACTGTAATACAATCGCCAAGCCACAATGCTTGCCACGGATAAAAGAGCAAAAAGAAAGACCTGATATTCCCATGCCATTTCAGGTGTTAAATATAAAGTAATACCCGTTATAGATGCCGCAACAGCCATCCACAGTGCAAAAAATGCCGGTGCTAAAATCTCAATAATCACCAATGCAACGGCAAGCATCCACCAGTGCCAAAAATCAGGTGCAAATAATTCCATTATTACGACCCTTTATTAAAGGTGTTTTTAGCAAGTTCGGCAATGCCACCTAACGAACCGATAACACTACTGGCTTCAAGCGGCATAAAAACAACTTTACTGTTTTCTGCTGAGGCAATATCTTTGAGTGATTCAATATATTTCTGAGCGACAAAATAGTTGATTGCTTGAATATCACCTTTCGCAATTGCTTCTGATACCATCGTTGTTGCTTTAGCCTCTGCTTCGGCCAAACGTTCACGTGCTTCAGCATCACGAAATGCCGCTTCACGTCGACCTTCAGCATCCAACATAATCGCTTTTTTCTCACCTTCTGCTTTTAGAATTTCTGCTTGGCGTAAACCTTCAGCTTCTAAAATATTGGCACGTTTCTCACGTTCAGCCTTCATTTGACGACCCATTGCTTCAACCAAATCCGCAGGCGGTGCAATATCTTTAATCTCAATCCGCGTTACTTTCACACCCCAAGGGGTGGTTGCATCATCAACGACTCCCAATAAGCGTGCATTAATTTCATCACGTTTCGATAATAATTCATCTAAATCCATCGAGCCCATCACGGTACGGATATTAGTTTGTGTCAAATTCAAAATAGCATTTTGTAAATTATTCACTTCATACGCTGCTTTCGCCGCATCAACAATCTGAAAGAACACCACACCATCAACCCGAACCATCGCATTATCTTTCGTAATAATCTCTTGCGATTGCACATCAAGCACTTGTTCCATCATATTAATTCTGGCACCAATACTATCCATTATTGGCACAATTAAATTCAATCCCGGCCGTAATGTTTTGGTATATCGACCAAAGCGCTCAACGGTAAACTCTCGCCCTTGCTGCACGGATTTCACCCCCATCAATATAATAATGATGGCAAGTGCTAAGAAAAACAGTACAAATACTGAAAAACCTTCCATTAGTTTTCTCCTAAAAATGTGAAAATGACTTGCAATGATAATAACAGCTAAGAAATAAAATTATGATAAATCTTGGACATTTTGTTAACTAAGTTGGACAATACGGTTATGAAAATACACACTTTGACACAAGCCGTTCTCGCAATTTCATTCTTCGCATTTAGCATTAATAGCTATGCTTCCCAATGGTATCACGTTGAACTTATCGTATTTGAACAGCTGCAGACCGTAACCGATGAACAATGGCCGCAAATGCCCGAACAAGAAAAAGCAACATTAACACCTCAATCAATATCAACACTGTTGCAACCCGCTGACAATGAAACATTACTTAATAGTGTTGCTAGCTTAAATCGTTCCGCACGTTACCAAGTGCATTATCACTCGGCATGGCAACAACCTATCATGGAAAAGCGCAGTGCCGAGTTTATTGATATTCATTCTGACAATGACCTTATTCAAGGAAAAATGCGCCTTTATAAAGCAACCTATCTACATGCGGCACTTGATTTATGGTTAGTTGAAAATACGGCTCAAGTTAATAGTTGGTCAGATATATCGCCTGATGGTCTCAATATTGATATGCCTCGTAATCCAAATTTAAATGAGTCACGCCGTATTCGTAGTAAAAAACTTTATTTCTTCGACCACCCTAAGCTGGGGGCTTTGCTTAAACTCACCCCGATTGAAACACCTATCGCAATACAAGAAAGTGAATCACTAGAAACCTATTCACTACCGACAGAAGCCACACCTACTGTTGCTGAATAATCGCTTTTAAAATCGCCTTAACATCATCCATACCTTTGGCAAGGGTGTGTTCAATCTGCGCCATAGTGATTACTCCATCACCGATGCCCGCACCCCAATTAACCATTAAGGCACATGTTGCATAAGCTATATTGAGTTCTCGTGCCAAGCACGCTTCCGGCATTCCGGTCATACCCACCATGGCGCAACCATCTTGTGCCATACGTTGTATTTCGGCCGCAGTTTCTAATCGTGGGCCTTGCGTTGCGCCATAGGTCCCGCCATCAACAATATCAATATTCTGTTGTTTCGCCGCCTGCATGATCTTTTGGCGTAAAGTCGGATCATAGGGATAACTAAAATCAATATGTTTATCCACACTAAAATCATCACTAAAAAAACTTTGCTCACGGCCATATGTGTAATCAATAATTTGATCAGGTACAGCTAATACACTGGGAGCTAAATCAGCGCGAATCCCCCCCACTGCGGCAACAGCAATAATGTGATCAACACCTTGTTGATGCAAAGCCCACATATTGGCCCGATAGTTTATTTTATGTGGTGGAATAGTATGTTGCTCACCATGTCTCGGTAAAAATACCACTTGTTGTCCAGCTATTTCTCCCACTAACAAATCACTGGATGGCTGACCATAAGGGGTATCAACTTTACGCTGTTCAGTAATATTAAGTCCTTCTAAAGCACTCAGTCCGGTACCACCAATAATAGCTAATAGGCTCATAAATCATCCCCACTGATCGCATAAATACCGGGTGCATTACGCCAATAACTTTTGTAATCCATACCAAAACCAAATATATAACGATCTGGTACGGTTAAACCTACAAATTCAGGTGATTTTCCCATTTTATTGCTATGAATTTTATCTATTAATGTCACGCAAGAAACAGATTTAGCTCCTGCCTGATCACAATACTGTCGCAAAGCTTCCAAGGTCACACCTTGATCAAAAATATCTTCAATCAAAATAACAACACGATCTTTTAATTCTGAAGCCGGTTGATGTAACCAATTCAAATCACCGCCCACTGTTTTATCGCCATAACGCGTGACATGAATATAATCTAACTCTAAGGGAAATGTCAGCTTGGGTAATAAATGACCGGTGGTAATCACTGAACCATTCATCACACACAAAATTAATGGGTTGCTATCGGAAAATTGTTGATTTAATAATTTAGCAATATTATCTAATGCCTCGTCGATCTGCACCAAACTATAAAGTTGTTCTGCATTATCGAGTATTTGTTGTAATTGCTTCATTGATTTCTCATCATTTTGTACCAAGTCAGTTATTATACTGCCAGCTTTCATTTAAAAGGTTAAACCATGCGCCACTTTTGGCCTCTTTTATTATTTGTCATCATTGCGCTTATTGCCTTGTTTGCCTATCCACCAGAAAAAACGCAATCTCAAGCCGTGCAAACATCAAATCGTATTATTTCGCTTGCTCCTAGCATTACTGAAACCTTATTTGCCCTAGGTTTGGCTGATAATGTAGTCGCTGTGACCGATTATTGTGATTACCCTCCTCAAGTACTGACTTTGCCAAAAATAGGCGGGCTGTTCAATCCAAGCCTCGAAGCCATTGTCGCCTTGCAGCCAGACTTAGTGATCATTTCCAATGCACAGGGGAAAATTATCGATCAATTACAACAGCTTAATATCGATACTTTATTGGTTAATAACTCTAGTTTGGCTGATATTAAACAGGCCATTACAACGATTGCCGAACGCACGCAACGCCAAACCCAAGCACAAAAATTATTAGCAGATATTGAACAAACCAGCCATATTATTAGTCAAAAAGTAGCCAATCTTGCCCGTCCACGGGTAATGATTGCTCTTGGTCATAGTCTGGGTGCTGATCATGTGAAAACAGCGTATATCGCTGGTCAACATGACTTTTATAATGATCTAATCATTCTCGCCGGCGGTATCAATGCCTATCAAAGTACCTTATTAAAAATCCCTTCTATTTCCAGCGAAGGTATTATGCAACTCAATCCTCAGGTTATCATTGATATATTTCCGGAAGCTGATGACCATAATGCGAATATTAATGCCGTGCTGAAACAGTGGAATAATCTTCACTATATTGATGCCGTAACCCATCACCGCGTGCATATTATTGAACAAAATTATGCCACTATTCCTGGGCCTCGTATTTTTCTATTATTAAAAGATCTTGCACCACTGATCCATCCTGAGCTTGATTGGTCAGATAGTTAGATAATGAAGCCACTACTTACAGTCAATAATCTTACCGTCAATATTGCGGGTAAAACATTACTTTCAGACATTAGTTGTGATGTTCATCAAGGTGACTATCTGTGCATTTTGGGAGCCAATGGTGCAGGAAAAAGCACCCTCTTAAAAGTGTTGATGGGGATTATCAAAGTCAGTCAAGGTGAGCTACTTTTAAATCAAACATCACTCAATAAACTCAGTCAAAAACAAATAGCCCAACAACTAAGTTATGTTCCACAAGCACATGGTCGTCAGCTTAACTTTTTGGCTGGTGATTTCATTAAAATGGGGCGTTATGCTTATCACTCGGCTTTTTCAGAATGGCAATCTAATGATCAACACGCATTGGAACATGCCATTGCTGTCACTGATACCGAGCAGTTTTTACAACGTCAAATGACAACACTTAGTGGCGGCGAAGTGCAACGGGTAATGATTGCCGCCGCAGTTTGTCAGCAAACACCGTTATTATTACTTGATGAACCCACCAGCTTTCTTGATCCCCATCATCAAGTTGAAGTGCATCATCTTATTCGCGATCTTAATCAACAACACGCTATCACCATTATTGAAGTGAGCCATGATGTGAATCATGCCGCCCAACATAGCCAACATATTTTGGCTTTAAAACAAGGTCGCACGATTTGGTATGGCGAATCAGCACAACTGATGCAGAAAGAACATTTACAAACACTGTATGACCAACAATTTGTCTTTATTAAACACCCTCAAACAGGGGCAACCATCGCATTGCCAAGCGAGTCATGATGAAACCAGCACACATACTGACCATCATCGCACTGGCCAGCATCGCCATTTTGGTCACCAGCCCTTATCTCGGCCTTATTCATAGTTTAGATGCTGAAATACAACGCCATATTCTGACTCAAATTCGTATTCCTAGAGTCTTATTCGCCTTTGTGGCCGGTGCCGGTTTAGCCTTATGTGGCATGGTATTCCAAGCAATGTTTAACAACCCACTTGCCACCCCTTTCACCCTAGGTGTTGCCAGCGGCGCATCACTCGGTGCAGCGATTTACGTTACCTTCGGCTTAACTTTTAGCCTGATCGGTATTGATGGAGGAACCCTCTCCGCCTTTGTCGGTGCATTACTTGCCATTAGCTTTGTCTACAGTATCAGTCGTTTTCGTAGTGGATTTTCAACTGAGACCTTATTACTCACCGGTGTCGCTATTAGCTTCTTCTTTTCCAGCCTGATTTTATTTACCCAGTATCTAAGCAATGTCACTGATTCATTCCGCATCCTACGTTGGTTAATGGGCAGTTTAAACATCGTCGCCTATCGTGATTTATTACAACTTCTACCTTTTGTCAGTATTTGCATCGCCGTTATTTTGTGGCTAACTCGCGAACTTAATTTATTAATGGCAGGAGATGATCTTGCTTTAAGCCGCGGTGTTTCCGTACAAAAAGTACGTTACATCTTATTCTTTACCACCTCGCTCTGTGTGGGTGCTATTGTCGCTCTTTGTGGCCCTATCGGTTTTGTTGGCATGATGATACCCCATATTTGCCGACTATTAATCGGTAATGACCATCGCTGGTTGGCGCCGGCAACGCTACTGTTTGGTGGTGCATTTTTAATTGTGTGTGACACCATAGCCCGACTCATTATCGCCCCCGCAGAAATCCCCGTTGGCGTGATCACCACTCTACTCGGTGGGCCATTCTTTTTATGGTTATTGATTAAGTCTAAAACATAAAACGACAAGACTAACAATTCCACGTAAAATATATGCAATTATTTATTCTGGAATTATCATGTCTCAAGTCGTTGTTTGTGCTTTATATAAATTTGTTACTTTAGAAAATTTTCAAGCGTTAAAGCCACCTTTGCTTGCGTTTATGACTGAGCATCATGTGCGTGGCACTTTATTGCTTGCTCAAGAAGGCATTAATGGCACCATGGCAGGAAGTCGTGAAGGCATTGATGCGGTATTGGCTTATCTGCAAGATGATGATCGTTTAGGCAAGATAAACTATAAAGAATCATTGACTGACACCATGCCTTTTTTACGCACACGTGTGAAATTGAAAAAAGAAATTGTCACCATGGGAATAGAAGGCATTGATCCTAAACAGGTGGTTGGCACTTATGTTAAACCCAAAGATTGGAATGCCTTGATCAGTGATCCAGAAGTATTGTTGGTCGATACGCGTAATGATTATGAAGTACAAGTTGGGACGTTTAAAAATGCAATTAATCCTGTCACTGATTCGTTTCGTGAGTTTCCAGATTATGTAAAGAAACACTTTGATCCTGCTAAACATAAAAAAATCGCCATGTATTGCACCGGTGGTATTCGCTGTGAAAAATCCACTGCCTATATGAAAGAACAAGGATTTGAAGAGGTGTATCACCTTGAAGGTGGTATTTTAAAATATCTCGAAGAAGTACCTGAAGATGACACATTATGGGAAGGTGAATGCTTCGTATTTGATGAACGTGTCACCGTCAACCACCAGCTAGAAAAAGGTCAATATGACCAGTGCAATGCCTGTCGAATGCCGATTACGGCTGACGATAAGGCGCATAAACATTATCAACATGGTGTAAGTTGTCCCCATTGTTTTGATAAAACATCAGACACACAAAAAGCCCGCTTTTACGAACGAGAAAAACAAATGCAATTAGCCCAAGATCGTGGTGAAGCGCATATTGGTGCTGATTCGGCAAAAACCATTGCTACCCACCGTGCAGCCAAACAGCAACACCGTGAAAACCAACGTCAGGCATCATTGAAAAAGCAACATCGTTAATCTATGACGCGCTTTCTTCAACTCTTATTACTTCACTGCTGCTTATATTTGTCAGCAATAAGTATCGCAGATGAGGTCACTCATCAAGCGGCCATTGCTAGCGCCCACCCATTAGCAACACAAGCTGGTTTTGACATCCTTAATCAAGGCGGTAATGCCTTCGATGCCGCCATTGCAGTGAGTGCTGTTTTAGCCGTTGTTGAACCCACAGGCTCCGGCCTCGGTGGTGGCGGCTTTTGGTTATTACACCGTGCTAGTGATGGTTTTGAAATCATGATCGATGGCAGAGAAACGGCTCCTAACGCTGCCCATCGTGATCTTTATTTAGATTCAAAAGGTAAACTTAAACCCCGAGCATCACTCGATGGTGCTTTAGCCGCAGCAATACCCGGAGTGCCTGCCGCTTTAGATCATCTTAATCAACATTATGGACGCTTAAGTTTAAGCCAAAATCTTGCACCCGCCATTCATTATGCCCAACAAGGTTTCAACGTCGGCAAGCATTATCAAAAACTGGCTCAATTTCGCTTACAAGCACTGCAAGCATCGCCAGAAGCCAGCGCAACATTACTGCTTAATCAACACGTGCCGCCACTCGGTCACATTATCAAACAGGCTAATCTGGCATCAAGTTTACAAAGGCTTGCCCAGCAAGGTCGTGCGGGGTTTTATCAAGGCATCACCGCACAGAGATTAGTTGCTGGTGTTCAACAAGCAGGTGGCATTTGGACTTTGCAAGATCTTAAAAACTACCAAATTAAAGAACGCCCCCCTATCACTGGCACTTATCAAGGCTATAAAATCACATCTGCCGCCCTCCCTTCATCAGGCGGCATCGTATTAATATCCATGCTTAATCAACTGGAACGACTTCTCTTAAACACTGTCGATGCAACTCAACAACGACATTTAATAGTTGAAACTATGCGCCGAGCTTATTTTGATCGTAGTCGTTATTTAGGTGATGCTGATTTTGTTAACGTTGATATTCAAAAACTCATATCAAAAGCATATGGACAACAACTTGCCGCCAACATCGATCATAACGCTGCCAGTAATAATAATCTAAACACTGCCATGCCAATGAAAGGCGAAGATACCACCCACTTTTCAATTATTGATCAGCAAGGTAATCGTGTTTCTGCCACCTTGAGTATTAACTATCCTTTTGGTTCTGGTTTTATGCCCGAAGGTACCGGCATCTTACTCAATGATGAAATGGATGACTTTTCGGCTCAAAAAGGCCAATCTAATGCTTATGGTTTGGTCGGAAATCAAGCAAATGAGATTGTGGCCAACAAACGTCCTTTATCCAGTATGACGCCTACTTTTATCGAAAATGAAGAACGTATCATGATTATCGGCACGCCCGGTGGAAGTCGTATTATCTCTATGGTTTTATTAGGTGTTTTAGACTTTATCAATGGCGATAATGCACAATCTATTGTTAGCGCCCCCCGCTTTCACCACCAATATTTACCCAATCAAATTCAAGTTGAATCAACCGGCTTTACCGCTGATGAATTAGCAGAATTAAGACAACGCGGTCATAGCATCAAACAACTTCATCGCCAATATGGCAACATGCAAGTTGTGATCATTAATAAAAAAACACAACAACTTACGGCAGCAAGTGATCCCCGTGGAGAAGGACTCAGTCTTGTCCAATAAAGCCCACTTAAAACGACAAGCTGAATCTCAATATAGTCTCAATTTTCCTGACTGGATTACCATGTTAGGCTTTATTGTTAGTCTAGGGTTTCTTATTATTTCCTTTATCAACTTCACTATTTTAAAACCTTAATAATGGATTTAATCGACAGCCATTGTCATCTTGATTTTGCACAATTTGATACGGATCGTGATGCTGTTTTGGCACATTGCCAGCAACTTGGTGTTAACAACATAATCGTGCCTGCTGTCACCGCCGAAGCTTGGCCTAAATTACTTCATGTTTGCCAATCTTCTGCCATGCTTCACCTTGCTTTAGGCTTGCACCCTCTCTTTATGGATCAACACAAAACTGAACATATCCATCAGCTTGAAAAACATATTAAATTCCACCTGCCCATTGCAATCGGTGAAATTGGTTTAGATTTTTATCTGCCAGGCCATGATAAAAATGCTCAAATTGACTTATTCAGCCAACAATTAAAACTCGCTCAACACGCTGATTTACCAGTATTGCTTCATGTCAGAAAATCCCATGATCAAACCGTGCAATTACTCAAACAAATACCGGTTAAAGGCGGTATTGTTCATGCCTTTAATGGCAGCTTGCAACAAGCTGAACAATATATAAAACTCGGCTTTGTATTTGGTGTTGGTGGCGCGATTACTCATGACAGAGCAACACGATTAAGACAATTAATCCGTGAATTACCTCTATCCAGTTTGGTCTTAGAAACCGATGCGCCTGATATGCCTCTATCAGGACAGCAAGGACAAGTAAATACGCCAGAAAATATTCCGAATATCTTAAATGTACTCGTTGAACTACGGACAGAAGATCGACACACTATCGCTTCAGCCACAACGAATAACTGCTGCCGTGTGTTACATTTGAACGATTCAACACTACCAAATTAACAGGGTACTCATATGAATTTAAGTCTTAAACACTTTTTCAGCCTGCCATTTTGGTCGAAAATACTACACACATTTTTGCACACCTGTCAGCGCTTTCCACTGGTCCTTGTTTCTTTACTTCTTGGTATTAGCCTCGGGCTTGATGAAATTCATAAATCAGGTATTTTTGATGCTAATACTAGCTATAAATTATTTTTAACCGTATTTGGCGGCTCATTATGGTTCACGGCTAGTACTTTATTCTCTGAAAATAGGCCATTAATATATGGTGATTTTATCAAAATAATGTTTAACGGCGAGATGCCTCATGGTCATTTAAGTACCATGATTTCACTCTTTGGGTTTGTCGGCATTATCACCCATCTTGCTATCTACCCAATTCATGTTAGAAACGATGAAGTTGAGCATCTCACCGGTCATTTATTGATAAAGGTTCAACATTAAATAATGGCAAAATCAATAAATTACCTATCGGGATATTCTGAAACTACACAGTCTCAAGTAGAAAACTTGATCGCTCAAAACAAGCTATCCGATTTTTTACTACAGAAATATCCAGTCGCCCACACCATCACCAATAACAAAACACTTTATACGTATGTGATGGCTTTGAAGAACCAGTTTTTACGTAAATCAAACCCGCTCAGCAAAGTGATTTTTGATGATAAACTGAATGTATTGCATCAAGCATTAGGTTTGCATTCCTTCGTATCTCGGGTGCAAGGTGGCAAGCTGAAATCTAAAAATGAAATCCGTATTGGCGCAGTGTTTAAACAAGCACCTGATGCCTTTTTAATGATGATTACCGTGCATGAATTAGCACATCTCAGAGAGAAACAGCATAATAAGGCATTTTATAAATTGTGTATGCATATGTTGCCCGATTATCATCAATTAGAATTCGACACTCGTTTATACCTCACGCATTTAGATCGTGTTGGTAAGCTATACATATCATGACTCAAACACAGCTCAGTATTGGTCTTATCAACCCTAAAAGCCCTGATAATGTCGGTGCCATTTTACGCGCCTCGGCTAATTATCAGGTTGATAGCGTGTTTTACACGGGTATTCGATATCCTCAAGCTATGAAACGTGCAGGACGTTCGGTAGATATGAGCCGCAAACTCGGTAAAGATATTCCCATTATTCAAGCTGATTGTTTGCTTGAGTCGGTGGATAATGATGTGAAAATAATCTGTATCGAATTTGCCGAAAATGCCATTGCTTTGCCTGAGTTTCAACACCCAGAACGAGCACTGTATATTTTTGGCCCTGAAGATGGTTCTATCGAACAAGAAGTCATCGACAAAGCTGATTATGTTGTCTTTGTACCGACAATTTCATGTATGAATTTATCAGCATCGGTCAATGTATTGCTTTATGATCGCATGGCAAAATCCTATATCCATACAGATGATACTAACGCCCTTATCAAAACCAGTCGCGATACTAATAACCGTTTAAAAGTGAACACAACACCATGACCCAATCTCCCCTATTTGAACGCACCCATATCTTAATCGGCGATCTGGGTATCGAACGCTTAAAAGCCAGCCATGTCTTCCTTGCAGGTCTTGGTGGCGTGGGTTCGTATGCCGCTGAAGCATTGGCTAGAATGGGCGTGGGAGAAATGACTTTAGTTGATCATGATATTGTTTCCGGCTCCAATATAAACCGTCAGCTTATAGCCCTTAACTCAACACTAGATCAGCCCAAAGCCGATGTAATGGCTGAACGAATTAAAGACATCAACCCCGATTGTAAACTTAATATCATTAAAGAATTCATCACCCCAGAAAGTGTTTACGATCTGCTACATTCTGATATTGATGTCGTCGTCGATGCCATTGATAGCATGAGTAGCAAAGCGTCACTGATCGAAATAGCATGGAAAAAGAAAATCCCCATCTTTGCCAGTATGGGTGCAGGCGGCAAACTCGATCCCAGCATGATCCGTACTGGCGATATTATGGATACCTCTATGTGTAAACTGGCCAAAATGATTCGCCGTCATTTACGCCGCAGAGGTGTAGGAAGAGGCGTACAAGCAGTCTACTCAATTGAGTCACCATTACCAGCATTACCACCAGAACCCGTTGCTCATGGCCGAGCACGAGCCGTCAATGGTACCGCGAGTTATATGCCCTCAATCTTTGGTCTCACCCTCGCGGGCTTAGTCGTCAACCATATTATTGGTGATGCACGACGTGTCTAACAGCGATCCCACCAACGTCTTAAACTGTAGCCCTCAACGACAACAGAAATTGGCAGAACTGCTCAAACCCTATGGCATAGAAATAGAACACGTTATCGACACCGACACGATCCCCGGTAGCTTCTTTGGTGAGCGTGAAGCAGGTATCATCGCCAATAAGCTCTATCTACGTCACGACACCCCTGTGCACTCCGCCTTGCATGAATCTGGTCACTATATCTGCATGGATCCACAACGCCGATTTAAGCTTGATACCGATGCAGAAGGTGATTATGACGAAGAAAATGGTGTTTGTTATCTACAAATTTTACTCGCTGACAGTCTCGATGGTGTCGGCAAACAACGTATGATGCAAGACATGGATAGCTGGGGCTATACTTTCCGACTAGGCAGTGCAAAACAATGGTTTGAAGAAGATGCCGACGATGCAAAACACTGGCTAATAAAATATGGGATTATTGATACTCAACAACAGCCCACAAGGCTAGTTCGTCAAGACAAATAAATTATTGTTGTTCAACAAGGTTTCTAATGGACTCACAACGCGACTTAAATCCTGCTGCAACACATGCGTATAAATCTCTGTCGTTTTAACAATCGAATAAAAGCTAAAATCCACTTACCTCCGTTCGCCTTGCATAATGGTGATAGCGAAGCACCTCTCGAACTTGATCCATTATTTTAATAGACTGAGGTTTAACTTAGAACGTCCTTGTGATTTATTTTGGAATACAGCCATAATGCGCCTGCTTTAACCTTTATTATCAACTTACTAGGCGTTATAGCCCGTATATGTATGATAATCACAATCCCCCCATACTGAATATAAAATACAACCACTTTATCGCACTGTTTAATCTTGATTATCTAATTACTAGGCGTTATAGTCCTTATATGTATGGAAATTACAGGGAAAATTATTTCCTGTTAATAACAAGTTATATTTCAAGGAGGAACTCATGGATGATACAAATTCAAAACTTAGCTATGTAGGAATGGGAATTGGTTCGATAGCCTTACTCCTTGCCTTAGTTCATTTTTGGGCAGGCCCTTTTTCCCCTCAGATGTCTCTTGAACAAACCGTAGCAGAAAAGGCAGTAGCTATACGCGATGCAACTCTAAATGCGTTAAAAGGAAAAAAAGCTCCCGAACTACAAAAACGAGCCGCCTATAATACGGATGATTTTCTTAGTATTGGCACTGCAATTCTAGGAGGGACTGCAATTATTCTTGGTGTATTTGGCTTTGCAAAACAAGAATCTAAAAGAGCAGTCATAGGTGCTGGCATTCTTGGTGGTGGAGCTATCGCATTTCAATTCGCAGCTTGGGCTGTAATGGCAATAGTTTGTGCAATTATTGTTGGGGCAATATTACAGCAGATTGGCATTGATATATAACAAACCAATCAAGCTCGTTCGCTCAGCTCTCTGGGACTGCCAAAAAACGGCAGCCCCTTATTTAGATCGTTATGTTTAAAAGGATAAGTTGTGCAAAATCATCTGTTAATAGAGTTAGCTAAAAGAAAACCTTTTCAACAAATACCTGAAATGCCTGAGGGTAGTGAATTTGATCACACTAGAGGAATATGGATGTATGAAAATAAACCATTAGTGAGCCATTCGTCGAAGTTCGGAACGCAGGCAACTAAAAAGTGTGATATGGAAACAGGTGAGGACCAGAAAGGAGAATGATTGGAACCTGCCTTATATTATCGAGTATTTACGACTTCTCAGTAGATCTGGTTATTCAAGAGCTAGAAAAAAGAAATACTGATTACTTACGAATCAACAAAGAGAATCTCCATAATTATGAAATAAGATTAAATCCTGTAACAAAAGAACTCCATATTGCAGGTGAAGGGATAAATAGAACAATAATAAATGTAAAGTCAATTTGGTTTCGACAAGCAGTATTTTTGAGAAATACCCCTGGCGACGCCTTAAGCCTTGAAGAGCAGCTATCTAGATCACAATGGTCAGCCTTTTTAAGAGGTTTAATGGTTTTTGAAGACTCATATTGGATGAATTGGCCTGCAAGCACTTATGCGGCAGAATCAAAACCTTATCAATTGATGATTGCATCAGAAGTGGGATTTAAAGTTCCAGATACAGAGATTGGGAATAGCTTTAGAGATTCAAAGATATTAAACAGCAGAGTTATAGTGAAATCCTTAGACACTGTATTACTTCGAGAAGGCGATGACTGTTTGTTTACTTACACATCTGATGTCGATCCATCGGAACTTACCAACGATCGAATTAGTAGCGCTCCATTAACTGTACAGCAGTATATTACTGAAAAGACAGATATTAGGGTTACAATTATTGGTGATGACATTTTTGCAGTCAAAATCACATCTAATGGCGCTGGAATAGAAGATGACTGGAGGCTCACAAAAAGAGAGCTTATAGAATATACAGATATTGAATTGCCTATTGATTTGATTGAGAAATGTAGGAAATACATGAAGAAGCTAAGTCTAAATTTTGGAGCTATTGATTTTATTGAGAGCAATGGGAATTATTACTTCATTGAAATTAACCCTACAGGCGAATGGGGCTGGCTTTCTAATGAAGTAAGAAAAATCGAAACATATATTGCAGACGCATTATCACGATGAAATTAATACAGTTTTTGAAACAGCTTCTAAGTACCCCTTTTCCATTTGTTTATCTATATGGCTTAGAAAAAAGAAAGCTTGCTGAAGCTAATAATTACTTAGCTAAGGCTAATTCTTTCTTTTATGATTTAGATAGAGCGGTTGTCGAGAGTCGACTAAAAGAAGAGCACTCAAGGTCAAAGCTTATCGATGATAAAACTTCAAAATTCAATCTTGGTTTAAGTTTATGCCTGACAATAATTGGAGTAGCGGCAACAACGGTTGCTAAATTATTACCTGATCACGAACTAAAGCCACTAATAATAGCCTTTTTAAGCATTGCATCTTTATACATGCTTATTGGTGGTTTAGTTTCTTTATCAGCTTTTAAACTGATGCCTACATACGGATATGGAAGTTGGTTTGAATACCTGAAATCGGGAAATGAAAGGGTAGAAACAACTAAAGCCCTTATTGGTCAAGAAAAGGTCAATTTGATAAAACAAGTTCGTAATGAAGTTGCATACCAATGCCTAAGAAATGGTTTTGTTAGCCTTTTTATCGCACTTATAATTATAAGTTATACATCTGTACTTAATGCATACGCGACATCTCCAAAAGCAATGTCTTTAATCAGCTATTTAAAATGCTTATTTAGTTAGCCGGTGATATTTTGAACATAACAAGCGCTTCCACTGGGACAATTTTTCGCTACGCATTTTTGTGTTGTCGCTGCGCGCCAGTATCACACAAAAATGCTCCACTACAAGTTACCCGTGAAGCGGGCGTTATGCGATAAAGAAAATGTAATGAGTAATCTTGATACTACAACGACATACCCGAGGCTAATTCGCCGAATTCAAGCGGTGCTAATTGACGGGGTAATCATTCCTATAACTGCAATTGCCACCCTTATGGGTGTGTCAAAAATGGGATTTAATGGCCAATATGCGGCAGCCGCAGCAATACTTAGCGTCTTTTTATTGGAGCCTTTCCTAGTGACAACAACTGGTGGCACAATTGGTCATCACATGCGGGGGATTAAGGTTGTAAATAGTAAAACTAAGGCGGCGCTTGGCATTGTCAGGGCAACGTTAAGATTTATTACAAAAACGATCTTGGGGCTTTTCTCTCTGGTTGCAGTGATGACTTCAAGAAGGCATCAGGCTATACACGACTACTTATCTGGGTCGATAGTCATTATAAAAAACCCACAAGCTTTGCCAGCATACGAAGTGCTTAAAGAGCGAGAGGTAGAAGAAAAAGGCTATGTATATCCAACAAAAGTACGACGCATCATAATGATCTTTTTGTACAACATTATACTGTTTTTAGTATATGGATTTCTTCTCGTAATACTTCTAACTGATAATTGCCTAAACAATAATATATGTAACGAATATGAGCAAACATTCAATATGGCGGGTTCGATACTTTGGCTAGCTGTTACAATAATGATTCTTATTTTTGGCTGGAGAGGCCTGTTGTGGGGGTGTAGGCGGAAACTGGAAGATGTTACTAGTGTCACATAACAAGGAAAATGCACTCGGACGTCAAAAAATTGAGAACAATGACGCATTACACAAAACAATGCTTCACAAACCGTATAGCTCCTCAGAGTTGATAAGCCGCATTGCTGAGTTACTTAAAAGAAAAGGGAACCTGATGCCGACATCAGTAATGAATTCTCTATTTTAAAGTGATTTATTCTGTTTCTAGACAAATATCGAGCCCTGCTACTATTTGCGATGCTGTGTCATATATATTTTGGGCTTCATTCTGCAATAAAAGTGCTGAAATAGGTAATGTATCCCAAGAAGGATGTTTACACTTTTCTGCTATCAACTGTTGTAACTCTTTTGGCTCGAGCGAAAGAATATTAGGATCTTTGAGCAGTAACATACTGAAATAATCAGCCATTTGAACAACCCTAACAAATTCAGCTTCTTTTTTTTCTAGCTGGGTTGTTGTTAAATATGAATAATTATGATGATTACTAATAACATTAGTAATCATACTTGGTAGATCCCACTTTCGAGCAGCATCACCACCTAATTTGGCATGATCCAAGCCGCAGACTTCTTGTTCTGCTTCTATAAGATTTTCCGGGCTCTCCCAGTTTTTTTCATCTATTCTTATTGGACCATCAGATATTTTGCTGAACAGTATAAATCGCCCAATATCATGTAACAGTCCACACAGATAGGCTTGCTCTGGGTTAATATTTAAGTGGGGAGACATTCGAGCAATTGACTGTGATGCAACCGCCACTTGAATTGAATGCACCCATAGGTCTAGTTCACTTTTATGTGTTGGTACAAAAACATTTGTAACAGCAAATGTAGTGGCTAGTCCTTTTATTTGTCGTGTTCCCACCCTCGCAACAGCATGCTTGAGAGAGGTAATTTGAGCAACAGGTGCATTTTTGACAGAATTAGCTAATTTAATCAGGCGTATAGCAAAGGTAGGGTCTTGTTCTGTTAAGTGTTGTACTTTTTCAAAGTATTGCGTATCTGAAATACTAAGAGCCATAAGTTTACTTATGGCAGAGGGAAGTAACGGAAGCTCATCGACCGATATATTAATTTCTTTTAATAGCTGCTCCTGCTCACTATTTGATTGATCACCCATTCTCACACCCAGTCTGATTACATAGGAATCATTCTACATTACGATAGGTTTAGGGTAAAAGTAAATA
This sequence comes from Piscirickettsiaceae bacterium, assembly GCA_013215825.1. Taxonomy (GTDB): domain Bacteria; phylum Pseudomonadota; class Gammaproteobacteria; order Nitrosococcales; family Methylophagaceae. The sequence continues at coordinate 427,506 of JABSQN010000004.1, forward strand.
TTCAATTCATACTTTTCTAAACTGATAGCCTAATTTTTAATCGCGTAGTTGTATCACCATAAACTGTCTAGCGACGTCGATATTTTTATACAATATTAACCTAGGTCCTGAATTACACGGCCTTCGTTTTCAAAGCGGCCGCAAAACAAATGTGGATAAATTCATCCACATCCAATGAAGCCCCACCAATCAAGCCGCCATCCACATCTGGTTTTGCAAAGATTGCAGCTGCATTCTTAGAGTTAACACTACCTCCATAAATTATACGTAGTGACTCTGCCGTAGCCTTATCATGCTTAGCAATACGCTGACGCATGAATGAATGAACATCTTGAGCCCATTCGGGTGTTGCCGATTGTCCTGTTCCAATGGCCCAAACAGGCTCATAGGCAAACACTGTCTGACCCAATGATTTTGCTCCTTTATGCTCAATAAGGACATCCAATAGCCGCGCAATAACTTCTTCTGTTTTCCCTTCGGCATAATCTTCAGCGGTTTCACCGATACAAATAATTGGGGTTAAATTATGACTGGTTGCCATTTCATACTTTTGTGCAACAATCTGATCTAGTACAAATTGATCTAACTCTAATTTTTCATATAGACATCGTCGTTCAGAGTGCCCAATCAACACATAGTCACAGCCAAAACCTTGTAGCATTGATGCTGAAATTTCACCCGTGTATGCTCCTTCATCATACGCAGATACATTCTGTGTCCCCCAATGTAACAATGAACCCGTTAATATTTCTTGGGTTTCTTTTAAGTAGACTGAAGGTGGAAATATAGCAATATCAATCGCTGAAGAATTTCCAGATTGAGCTAGCATACTATTGAGTAGCTCGGCTTGATGCAAAATATTTTCTAGGAGTATTTTAGAGCTTTCAATTGGATTATTCATTTTCCAATTACCCGCAATCAGTGATTTACGCATACTATTTAACCTTTTAAATGTTTTTTCGTTATAACAACGATATGTTTTGTGTTTGGCTTACTATTCTTGATGGTAAGACATAATTCTATCCACTTCATTTTTTGATCCCAAAATAACGGGAACACGCTGATGGATAGTATCAGGAGTAATATCAAGAATACGCTCATAGCCTGTAGTGCACAGACCGCCAGCTTGTTCTACAATATAACCCATTGGGTTGGCTTCATACATCAGCCGAAGCTTTCCTGATTTAGACAGGTCTCGTTTATCATGGGGATACATGAAGATACCACCCCGAGTGAGTATGCGGTGAACTTCAGCTACCATTGAAGCAACCCAGCGCATATTGAAATTAACACCACGTGGTCCTTCTTCGCCTTGCATGCACTCATCAATATAGCGTTGCACTGGCGCGTCCCAAAAACGATAATTCGACATATTGATGGAAAACTCGGTGGAGTCTTCTGGGATTGTCATATCAGGATGGGTCAGTACAAATTCACCCACATCTTGATCTAGAGTAAAACCATTTACACCATGCCCTGTAGTTAGAATCATCATAGTTGAGGGGCCGTAGAGAACAAAACCAGCACACACTTGCTCAGCACCTTTTTGCAGGAAGTCATCCAGCATTGCATCTTCACCATCCCTACCTTCAAGAATGGAGAAAATAGTACCCACTGTTAAATTAATATCAATATTGGATGAGCCATCTAAAGGGTCGAATAAGGCTAGATATTTGCCCTTGGGGAATTGCTCTGGAATTGGAATAAAATCATCTATTTCTTCTGACACCATGCCTGATAGATGCCCTGTCCAATTTAGTGCATCAACCATAATATCGTTAGTAATAATATCCAACTTTTTCTGGGTTTCACCTTGAACATTTTCAGTGTCAGCACTGCCTAACATTCCTGTCATTGCACCGCGGTTTACTGTATGCGAAATACGCTTACATGCCGCGGCAATATCATTTAACAATAACGTGAAATCTCCTGTTGCATTCGGCAGGCTACGCTGTTCTTCAATAATAAATTGCGTTAAGGTTGTGGGTGTATTCATTCTTTACTTCTCCAGTTCAAACTTCATTCTGATAGTCTTTAAAATTTTCCATCTTAAAGACAAGAGATTTATAGTGTTATAGTCCAGTTGGTGCGAGTTCACCAGAGGCGTAACGCTCCACCATTTTATTCAATGGAATGACTTTGATTTTACTGGCATGGCCTGCACTACCAAAGGCTTGGTAACGTGCCTCACAAATAGCTTGCATTGCCGCGGTTGCTACTTTGTAAAATTTACGAGGGTCGAAATCTGCTGAATTCTTTTCTTGTCCCAAATATTGGCGAATAGCGCCTGTAGAGGCCATTCTTAGATCCGTATCAATATTGACTTTACGTACACCAAATTTGATACCTGCTACTATTTCCTCAACCGGTACACCATATGTTTGCTTAATATCGCCACCATAGGTATTAATTATTTTTAACCAGTCTTGTGGTACCGAACTGGAACCATGCATAACAAAATGTGTATTGGGTAGTCGCTGTTGTAAGGTTTTCAGATGACTGATAGCCAAAACATCACCAGTCGGTGGTTTAGTAAACTTATAAGCCCCATGACTGGTTCCAATAGCGACAGCTAAAGCATCGACTTGTGTTCGTTTGACAAATTCTACTGCTTCATCAGGGTCGGTTAGCAATTGGCTACGATCGAGTTTTTCATCACTTCCATGGCCATCTTCTTCACCCATCATGCCTGTTTCTAATGAGCCTAAACAACCTAGTTCACCCTCAACAGAAACACCACAAGCATGTGCTATGTCAGCAACAGTACGTGTCACATTGACATTATATTCAAATGAAGAAGGTGTTTTCATATCTGCCATCAATGAACCATCCATCATTACTGAGCTAAAGCCAGACTGCATAGAACGAGTACACACTGCTGGTTCTGAGCCATGATCTTGATGCATAACAACGGGAAGATGAGGATACTGTTCAATAGCGGCTAAAATTAAGTGCCGTAAAAATGGTTCACCTGCATAGGACCGAGACCCAGCAGAACCTTGCAAGATAACAGGACTATCTACAGCATCTGCTGCCTGCATTATTGCTTGTACTTGTTCCATATTACTTACATTAAATGCAGGGATAGCAAATTCATGTTCAGCGGCATAGTCTAATAGCTGTCGCATTGATACTAATGACATAATAATTTCCTTTTCAAATTTTATTTTATAACACTTAAATAAGCCGATTCGATTAACAATTGTGAGCCTTAACAAGGCTGCAATATTTTCATTATGTCGGCTATTTTGAAGATAATTGAGTCTAGTACAGTTTTAACTATAAATGGAAGACAGTATTTCTTAGTGTAAGCATAAGAAATACTTATGATTGATCTTGTCATCAATAATATTGGGCTTGAGAATTTCCCGTTTTGATTACAGTTATTACCTTACTTGATATGAAAATGATGGTCTCTTATCAACGTCGTAATTCTTGTAATATCAATTGCAAATCTTCATTAGCACCACCAAACAACATTCAATCATTTTCATTCATAAACAATGGGTTATGATCGCTAACATGTCGGAATCCGGGATGTTTGGATCGTCTAAAGCAGAGGAATTAACGATATCATTGGCACCAATGACAAGCGTGACATCAACCTCAGGAAAATCATCATTAATTTCATCCATTTCATAGATAATATCGTAGGGTACTTTTGCTTCTGCCAATAACACATTCATATGTCCGGGGCATTCGACCAGCAACAGGATGAATACCAAAACCGATTATTTTTCCTCTTTTAGCTAATTATTGCGTGATTTCATTAATGGTATGTTGCGCCTGAGCAACTGCCATGCCGTAGCCGGGAATAATCATAATATTATCGGCATCACGCAGCATCGGTACTGTTTCATTGACATCAATCGATTGAAAATCGCCTGCAATAACACTGCCCAGATTCATGGTTTTCACCATACCCTCAGTAATTAATTTTGGGGCTGGGTTTCCAGGAATTAACGCAGTGCTAATGATTATGTCCACCTCCATAGACTGACGAGCAAACAATGCCATTTCAGCATCAAGAAATTCTTTTGTCATTGTTGTGGCATAACCTCCCTCACCACTGGCTTGCTCTTCAAAATCCAACATCAGAAACACGAAAACTTAATTTATTAACGAATACCATCTATATCGAATTCAGGATGTGAATTTTGAACATGATGCTTACTCTTCACCTTTGTAAGAGTACGATTGGCTATAAAGGCAATCATCAATAATGCAGCCATGGCATACATTGTTGAGTTATAAAGTGTTGGGGTGGGATCAATAGTGCCAGCAGGTACAATCTCCATCAGTTGAGAAATGGATACCGTTTTTGCATCAATTAACTCCTGAAGGTGACTTATACTCGCACCAAACTTCTCCTGAAAGGCTGCTGGTTCTACTTTTTGAACTAAGGAATTAATTGCACTTTCAATTGAATTTTGTCGGAGATATGTAATGAGAAAAGGACCTAATACTCCAGCTGTACTCCAAGCGGTTAGTAATCGACCATGAATACCGCCCACATGCATGGTGCCAAAGACATCTGCCAAATAAGCAGGAATCGTTGCAAAGCCGCCACCATACATCGTAAAAATCAACATGGTTACCGCGTAAAACATAACCAGCCAGGTGGTGGCTGGATTGATGCTTGCCTGGGTAGCGATAAACGGAATCGACACATACAGCAACATCCCTATTACAAAGAAAATATGATACGTATTTTTGCGGCCAATATAATCAGATAGTGACGCCCAAATGAAGCGTCCGCCCATGTTGAACACGCTAATCATTAACACATAGGTTGCGGCAAAACTGGCATCAACAATATTCGGTAGGCTTGGACTAAATATGTCGGTAATCATGGTTTTGGCAACACCGATAACCCCTATACCAGCCGTCACATTCAAACAAAGCATTATCCATAAACGATAAAATTGAGGCGTTTTTAATGCCTGATCGATATGTACGTGATCATCTGTGACTAATCGATTGCTTGATTCATCTTCTTTCGCAGGCTCCCATCCTTCCGGTTTCCAATCCTTCGCGGGTACTCGGAAAGAAAAAGCGGCAATAGTCATCACGATAAAATACACAATACCTAGGGTAATGAAAACACTGGCAACACCCGTATCACCGGTGCCCACAACATATACACCCTCTGGCCCCGTAATAGGTACTTTTGCCATATCGGCTACTGACGCAATGACTACTTCTACTTTAGTTCCTGCTATATCAGCAAAGCGACGACCCCCTTCGGTAATCAAGTTAATGTCTGAAACCTTTCCTAGGTAGTCTGGCGCTTGATAGTAAAGGCTTAGTAGATAGGTTTTTAATGGCGCTCCGATCATGGCTCCACCACCGAAACCCATGATTGCGATTCCTGTAGCCATACCTCGTCGATCAGGAAACCACCGGATCAATGTACTTACTGGCGTGACATAAGCTAAACCAAGGCCACAGCCACCAAGCGCACCATAGCCTAAATAAATTAACCACAGTTGGTGTGTTGAGATCCCAATACTACCAACAAGGAAGCCTCCCCCCCATAGGCAAGCGGCTAAAAAACCAGTCGTTCTAGGACCCACCTTTTCTAACCATTTCCCTGCAATAGCAGCAGCAAGGCCAAGAAATACAATAGCGGTAGAAAATATCCAAACAACAGAAGAAAAACTCCAATCATCGGCAGCACTTGCAACAACGCCAAACTGTTTCATCAAAGGCGGATTAAATATACTCCACGCATAAACGGATCCGATACACAGATGAATTGCTACTGCAGCAGGTGCAATAAGCCATCTATTAAATCCTTGTCTAGCAACAATTTTATCTTTAGCTAACTTTGCCATTAGGCCTGAAAATATAGACATTTAAACTTTTACCTCTAACAAATATGTGATTAAAAGTGCATATTCCTAAAATGAGTCATATTCAAATCTTGAATGATAGTTCAGCTTGTAGGTTTTTGCTCTTTACAATGCTAATAGTTGCTTGATACATAGCAATTGTCGAACCACATCTAAAACGTAGCTATAGCGTTGTTTCAGATTGTAGTCACCGCTTTGATTGGGTCATTTTGTCCAGATTGAAAGTTTAGCTGGGTCATTTTGTCCAAAAAATCAGGACATTTTTAGGGGAGGCTTCAGTAGGAATTCTTTTATTTGAGCTTGTTTATATCTTATTATCGCGTTGTTTTACTGATTCACAATAAAACCAAACAAAGAAACAACTACCAACACCAACGCGAGAACGAACTAATATCTCAGCACCATAACGATTAAGAATACCGCTACTAACGTAAAGGCCGAGACCTGTACCACTCTTTGTTTGAGTATAAAATGGATCAAAAATTCTGGGGAGCACTTCAGCACTAATACCCCGACCATTATCGTGAACAACCATCAAGACACCTTGATCTCGCCAATTTCGTGTGCGAACCGTAATCTTGCCTGCATTTTTTTGTGCATTCATTGCATTCACAAGTAAGTTGATCAAGACTTGCTGGAATTGTTGATGATTGCCGCTTACGGGCATTGTTGCTCTCAAGTCAAGATTCAATTTTATTTTTCGCAGCTTCAAGTCATGCTGTACTAAAGCAAGTGTATCGTTAACCACCTCATTAATGTTCACTTTAGCTGAAATGATCTGATAATCTTCAGGTCGAGAATACTGTAATAAGTTATTGATAATTGCCCTGATTCTATACACTTGTTGAATAATCAACTTCGTTTGTTGCTCAACCGGTTTTACATTTTCACCTAATTCTTCAACTAATAAATCCATATTCCCGAGTATTACAGCAGTTGGATTATTAATTTCATGGGCGATACCGGCTGTAAGTTCTCCTATAGCAGCAAGTTTTTCCTTTGCAACTAGTTTTTCACGTGTCTGTTTTAATAGCCTAATATTTCGTTGTAAATTAATTTTTTGCTTTCGTAATTGACGCGTGCGATCCTCCACCTTCACCTCAAGTACATCAGCCGCATGTTGGATTTGTTCTCGTTGTTCCTGCAATGTATCTAACATACCATTAAACTGTGCAGCTAACATTGCCACTTCATCTTTGGATTCTAATTGGCCGATACGAATTTCACCACCATGCTCAATTGTATTGATCACTTTCGCCATGGCCTCAATGGGCTTATAAATTGACTTAGCACCCAACACCGCTAACAAAACAGATAATGTCGTTACAATAAAAAACAGTAATAACAATAACGATAATCCAGTGAAATACGTTGCTCTGAACGGTGCTTCCAAAAAGCCGGTATAAAGCATACCAACACGCTGACCAAAAACATCAATAATCGGTTCATAAGCAGAGATATACCACTCACTTACAACGAAAGCACGATCAATCCATATTAGCCCTCGAGATAACACCTGCTCTCTAACTTCCTCTGAAACTCTTGTTCCAATGGCTCTTTGCTTAGGTGTTAGCAATTGGTCAGGAACATTTGTACTAATACGTACATCTTCAAGAAAAATTGTAACTGTTCCTAAACCATCTTCAGCCAAACTACCTTTACTATAAACAAGATCTCGAAGTGTATCGACAAACTTAAAGTTTTTATTAAGTAATACACCTCCAATTAATACGGCTTTAACCTTTGCATCTGTATCAAGTATTGGATAATAGCTGTGTAAAACCATCCCGCGATCTTCAACTATTTTTATGGATGGCTCAGCATGAAGTGTCTGAATCAATGGCAAATAGACCCTTTGAGCTAATTCAGGGTTTATTGCTTGTAACTCCTGTGATGAAAAAATCTCAATGCCAGCAGCTGGCTCACCAGATAATACCTTGGCTAATAGTGGGCTTTTCTTTATGTCACAATTGTCGGCAAACCAATAGTCACAGCCATTCACAGTTATCAATTGAATAAAATCAAAACCCTTCTCTTTTTGGAGCTTAACCATCAAAGGTAATATATCGATTCTTTCCTGCTCTTTTGTTAACGATCTTTCCATAGGCTCTCGAAATGAATAAGATTCCGCTAATAGAGCTAATTCAATGAGGTGCTTGTTCTGAGTATCAGAAAAAGCCTCATGAGCAACATTGATATCAGCATTAACTTTCATCAATAACTGCTGATAACTGACCTCATTGACCCACAGATATGCCATGCCAATGACAACACTCATTACCAGTAATACTGGCAGTAGTACCAAAGAAAGTAATTTATATCTAAGACAGCTAGATAGCAAAGCATAAAACTGTTTAATCATCCGCATGATTGTCGACCATCGCTTGTAGTTTTCTACATAGCGTTTTGCGTGATATCCCCAATACCTTAGAAGCCTGAGTTTTATTACCCCCCGCATTATCTACGGCTTTAACAATATGTGCTTTTTCCACCTCATCTACAGTCCAAGAATCAGGGTATCCAACAGTTTTTTCAGATCTGCCAGTGTTTGCAATCAACATCTCATCAGGTAACTTTCCAAGCAAGATGCAGCGTTCGATCATGTTTTTCAGCTCACGAATATTACCCGGCCAGTCATAGGCTGCCAACTGTTGAATATCATTGTGATTAAAAGGAACGGGCGGCAATGAAAGCTGTGTAGCTAATAGCTTAGAATAATATTGAACAATAGGAGCAATATCCTGTTTCCGTTCTCTTAAAGGTGCCACATGTATTGTTAACACATTAAGTCGATAAAAGAGATCTTCACGAAAAAGTCCATTTTGAACATCTTCTTTTAAATTTCTATTGGTTGCAGCCACGACTCGAACATCTACTACTATCTCACGCTCACTACCGACAGGTCTGATACGCCCTTCTTCAAGTACACGTAAAAACTTTGCTTGTGTCGATAGTGGCATTTCACCCACCTCATCAAGAAACAATGTACCGCCGTCTGCATAGGAAAATAATCCTTTGTGTGCATATTCAGCACCTGTGAAGGCTCCTTTTTTGTGTCCGAAGAACTCGGACTCGATTAGTTCTGGGGATATAGCACCACAATTTATGGGAACAAAGGGTCCCGAACGTTTACTTTCCTTGTGAATAGCATTGGCGACTAATTCCTTCCCAGTTCCCGACTCACCTTCGATCAAGATAACAGAAGGTGTAGCGGCTATACGACTAATCAATTTACACATATCTTGCACTTGTGGACTAGTGCCAATCATACCTTCAAACAAATAGAGACGATCTACCTGACGCCGCAAAACAAAGTTTTCCCGCTCTAGAGAGCGCCGTTCAAAACATCGTTCAACGGCTAAAATAATCTCTTCAAGGCGAAATGGCTTTTGGATAAAATCAAAAGCACCAATACGTAAGGCTTCAATTGTATTGTCAATATCAGCAAATGCAGTCATGAAAATTACATCAGAATGCTCAATCTGATTTGCAATTGATTTCCACCACTCAACACCTGACATTCCGGGTAATGAGATATCGATAATCAATAAGTCAAAGCTACACTCCATACGAAGAACATCCGCCTCTTCAGCGGTTCCAGCAACCTCTACTAGCGTATAAATCTTCCTCAAAGATCGCTGTAGAAAGTCTTGTATACCAAGCTCATCATCTACAATCAGGATTGAAAATGCTTCCTTACCATTATGTTTAATTATTTCACTCATGGCTATGATACTGAGCTATGCCGCCTTTATCTGCAACATATAATTCACTTATGAATTAATTAAAGAAAAAGAAAATCTGTGACTATCTGAGCATTATCAACACTTACTTGAACGACTAATGGCTCAGGGTTCGAGTAAAAAATCTCCTTTTTTTTTACATCTCAAACTCAGTTGCAAGCCACGAGAATAAACACGTTTATGATTCCAGCTAAAAAAATGACTCAAAAATATATTAATGGTCACGAATGAACATCCGTAGACATTCCAAAATAAATATTATGATTTTGAGAATATATTTAGAAAGCTTTAAGAATTGTCTTTTAACTGAAAATTATAGCTAAGAGACAATATTGCTGTAACTCACATAGTACATATGGGTTTAAATTTTGATGCCGACGGGCGGAGTCTCAATATTATAAATATCATGATGTTATAGTTCTTTGGTGCAATCTTTGCCGCTAATAATAAACCTAGATCATAATTATTATATAAAATACCTCTAATTAATATTTAAAATATTGCTATAGAATATACTCGTAAATTACGCTTCAATTTTTCAACATGATATTAGTTTGGCGTAACAATTTGAAGTGTCGCCTATCAACTGTGGATTCAACCGGTCAATGCAACACATATATTAAATCGTTCCGCTGGTGTTGGTCATGGTTATTCTCCTGTGGGTTTTTGGGATGTATAGACGTAGTGCATACGCTAGATGTAGACGGATCTGTTTTGTGGTAGTTGAAATGGTTGAGTCTTGGAACATGGTTTGGGTGGTACAGGTGGAGTTAGGGCGTGGGGTTCTTCATATAAGGTACTAGTTTTCTCGTGGAGCTAGATTAAGGCGTTTGGCGGGTTATGACTTTTTAATCATATTGGCAAATGCTTTTTTAGCGACGTTATTTTGTGCATATCCTTCCAAAATAGTACGGACATTTTCATAGAGAAGTTTAAGGTCATCTAGCCTATCTCTTGCAGCATCGGTTTCCCCCGCTTGATGTTTGTCGACAAGTTCTTTTGCTAGTGCAAACATCACATCATGTGCCAGTCTAAGTTTCGTTAACCACGATTTCTTAAACGTTTTGTCTTGTTCAAAGCGGGTAAACCAAGCGCCGAGATGACATTTCATAAACCTGTAGCCAAAATTGCCGTCTTCCGTGGTAAGCAGTGTGTTTTTGACATTGTTGAACCAATGTTCAGTGGTGAGACGCAATAAGACAATTTTCTGTTCTTGTAATGTAAAGTAGCGAGAATCATAGTCCAGCCAATGTTTATTAGGCGTGTAATCAGCAAGCCATGACACTAAATCATCCGCAGGGATTGGTCTGGAAATGCCATAACCTTGTGCGTCATTACAGCCCATCATCAGCAACATTAAACCATGGGAATCGGTTTCAACACCTTCCGCAATGACATCACGGTTAAAGGCTTTGGCTAAACCGATAATGCCTTCAATAATACTGTAATCATCGGGATCGTCTAATAAATCACGTACAAAGGTTTGATCTATTTTGATGGTGCCTGCCGATAGGTTCTTCATATGGGTTAATGAAGAATAACCAGTACCAAAATCATCCAGTGCGACATTCACGCCGAATACATTCTGGCAGCTTGTGATAATGCCACTGATGGCATTTATATCCCCTAAAGCACTACTTTCTAATATCTCTAACTGTATGTCCTGAGAGTCCACATCAGGATGTCTATCTAGGGCATCATTAAGCTGGTCGAAGAACACATCTGATTGCAGATGATGAGAAGAAATATTAATACTGACTTCAAGTTTAATACCTTGTTGCTGCCAATCATCTAGTTGTTGCAATGCTTCATTAATCACCCAGCCGCCTATCTGCATTTCTACCTCGGTACCTTCAAGAAGGGGTAAAAAGTCTAATGGTGGAATTAAGCCTTTTTCAGGATGGAACCAGCGAATCAAGGCTTCAACGCCAAATACCTTACCTGTCCTCATATTCACTTTAGGTTGGTAATACAATTGAAACTCGTTATTGGCCAAGGCTTGTTTTATTTCAGCTAATTGATGGTGGGTTTGTATGATGTGTTCATCATCTTGAGGATTGAACAATTGATAACGGTTTTTGCCCAATAATTTAGCTTGATACATCGCCTGATCGGCATGGCGAATTAAAGTGTCTATATCGGCATTGTCGGCAGGATATAAGGTAATACCGCTGGAGGCGGTGATGTAATGTGAAATACCATTGATTGAATATAATTGTGCAATGGCATGATGAACCCGACCTAATGTTTTGTCACACTGAGCATAGTTTTCAATATCATTTAATAACAGAGTAAATTCATCACCACCCTGACGTGACACGGTATCTTCTTCGCGGAGACATTCCTTAATACGTTTAGCGACTTTTATTAATATCTCATCCCCCACGTCATGACCATAGTTGTCATTAATGGGTTTGAAGTTATCTAAATCAAGAAAACAGACGGCAAGTTGACGTTCAGTGCGTTTGCTATGAGCAACGGCTTGGTTAAAGCGAACAGCAAATAAGGTTCGATTCGGCAGTTTAGTGAGCACATCGTAATGGGCCATTAATTCTAATCTTTCTTGCTGTAGCTTACCGTGAGTAATATCACGGACTGTAGCCTGTATCAGCATTTTTCCATCTGTAATTACTCGATTGAGCAATACATCACAAGGAAATTCTTCATTCGTATTAAGACGTTTATGTACCCACTCGAAATGGTGGTTTCCTTTCTTAATCGTCATGGCAATATGCTGTTTGGCAAGTGCCATAGAATCTGTGCCACAGGGTTGTTTAGGAGGGGATATGTCAGTTACTTTTTTAGCGCATAATTCCCTCACTGTTACGCATCCAAAAAGAATTAATGAGGCCTTGTTGCCATCAATGAATTTCCCCTCGGTTGAAGAAATTATAATGGCATCAGGGCTTGAATCAAAAAGTGTACGGAACTTAATATTTGCATTTAAAGTGTTCAGTGTCGCTTTGAAAAAAGCAAACATTATCAAAAATAATGTCAATGCTATTCCATAAGTAACCAGCCGTTTTTGTAGCATATCTTCAGGTTCGGGGCTCCACCCATTGATTGGCTTTGCTACTAATTCCCATGACCCAGAGGGTAATGTGATGGTGGCCCGGATATTATCTTGATCGAATAATCGAGGAGAACCCCAAAATACGTCGCCCATTTGACCTAAACCATCTTTACCTCGGATAGCAATTTCTATCGGCAATTCCGTACTCATAAGACCGCTATTCTGATAAAGACGGTCAGCATCAATAACAGCGGAAATAATCCCCCAAAAATACTCTTCTCCCGTTGGTTTGTTTAGATATACAGGGATTCTAGAAATTATTCCTGTTCCTCCTTGTACTAACGTAAGCGGTCCTGCTAATACCAGCTGACGAGACTCCTTTGCCTTAATGACGGAAGGTAACTGTAAGGGAAGCGTTCGATAATCCAAGCCCATTGCGGCTTCGTTACCTTTAATTGGGTACATATATTTAATAACGAGATCTGGCGCCGCAGCAATATTTCTAAGCTGAGTGTGTTCATCAAATAAGTGTTCAACAGCTGGTGTGAATTCTTGTTGAGGTAAAGATGGATTTGCTATGAATAATGTTGGCAATCCTTTAACAACTTGAATGTTATTGTAAAGATTAAATGTAAGACGATTACTAATATGATTTAGGTCATCTCTAACCTGTTGCCGAGATTCAATATGATGGTTATCGAGGATTACTTTATCTATGGAAATTAAGGCGGAGATCAGTATTATCGCAATGAGTGCTAGGAGGCTATAGAATTTGAGTTTAGTATTGGTCATAGATACATAAAGTAATATAAGAACTTACATAGAACAAGAGATTTATGAAATTATCTATTTTTATCTTACCCCTGCTAGCCTGTACTCCTTCTGTCCTTGCCGCTGCAACGTGGAGTACAACGGAAATTCACTTGCAATATGGCAATCTAGAGCAAGTGGGCACGAATGGTGCGAAGAGTGATACTTCGATTGTTACCCTACAACATGCTAGTGGATGGAAGTATGGAAGCCATTTCTTTTTCATTGATTATCGTCATGCGGAGACTAATGGACATGGGCAGAATCCTTTTAACTCTGGATATGATGTTAATGAATTTTATGGTGAATGGTACCCTAGCTTTAGTCTTGGCAAGATAAGTCAATCAGAAATTAGCTTTGGACCAGTCACCGATGTGAGCCTCCTCACCGGTTTCAATTGGGCGCCTGAAGTGGATAGTTGGTGGTTTTTACCAGGCGTTCGTCTCTCATTGGACTTACCAGGATTTTCTTTTGCAAATCTTGATATCTCAGCATATCTAAATCATGGTTATGGGCGTCGAAGTGACTCAGGTTTTAAGATATTGGACGAAGAAGATAGTTGGATAATGGATTTTAATTGGTCTTACCCATTCACAATGGGGAAAACTCGCTGGTATCTAGAAGGGCATATTGAATATTTAGATGGTCGAAGGCAAGAAAATACGTTTGGTACGAAACGCTTATCATATTGGATCTTAGCTCAACCACAGTTGCGATTAGATCTTGGTGATTTGCTCATAGGGAAAAGAGATCAACTTTTCATCGGGATTGAATATCAATATTGGCGTAACAAGCTGGGAGAAAAGGGTACCAATGATAATGAAGCTCAATTGCTTCTAGTATGGCGATTCTAAATTACTGGGGAAAAAGTCATTGGTGGATTAAAAGTATTTCAGAATGATACTCCCACCCATAAAAAAGCCCCAGCAGAGTAAACTACTGAGGCTTTCATATATAAAATGGTATCTAGGGCCGGAATCGAACCGGCACGGCCGTGAAGCCGAGGGGTTTTAAGCCCCTTGTGTCTACCAGTAAAACGAATGGCCGCTCTTCTGGCACGTAACGGACATATGATATTCATCTAGATTAAAACTTTTGGCACCCTTTTCGTACCAAACAGGAATAACAGGCAAATAAAAACCGATCAATTCTTTTGAAATCAATCGGTTATGTTTTTGGTGCCGGCGCCCGGAGTCGAACCGGGACGGACTACGTCCACCACCCCCTCAAGATGGCGTGTCTACCAATTTCACCACGTCGGCATTTGTTTTTTATAGTTCGGGAAGGTCTGCAGGTATTGGAGCAACAACTTCTGTTGGTATTGCAGTCTCCGTTACGCTACTTTCACGTTCTACTGTGCCCGAAAAGTAGGCTAATGATAAGCTGGTAATAAAGAATATTGCCGCTAGTAGTGAACTTGTTCTTGATAAAAATGATGCCGAGCCTTGGCTCCCGAATATGCTTGAAGATGCGCCACCGCCACCGCCACCACCTAATGCGGCAGCACCAGCATCAGCACCTTTGCCGTGTTGTATTAAAATCAAGCCTACTAAGCTTAGTGATACAACAAGATGGACAATCAATATTAAATCATTCATTCAAAAAAACCTTAAAAATTAAACAGCTGCCATGCAGATACGAACAAATTCTTCGGCATCAAGTGAGGCGCCGCCGATTAGTCCACCATCAATATCTGGTTTAGCAAATAATGGGGCGGCATTATCGCCTTTAACGCTGCCTCCGTAAAGTATTTGTATAGATTCTGCTGTGGCAGGATCATGCTTTGCAATCCGCTGACGCATGAAGGAATGGACATCTTGAGCCCAATCGGGTGTTGCGGACTTGCCTGTGCCGATAGCCCAAACAGGTTCATACGCGAGCACTGCTTGCGACAAGGCTTTGACTCCTTGTTGGGCAATAACAATATCAAGTAAGCGAGCAACAACTTCTTCTGTCTTGCCTTGATCATGTTCTTCAGGACTTTCACCGATACATACAATGGGTGTTATTTTTGCTTCTAAAGCAGCCACATATTTTTCAGCAATAATATAATCGAGGACTAATGTATCTAGTCCTATTTCAGCATAAAGACAGCGGCGTTCAGAGTGCCCCATCAACACATATTTACAGCCAAAATCGTTGAGCATTAGTGCTGAAATCTCACCCGTGTAAGCACCTTGCATAAATTGAGACAGGTTTTGCGTTCCCCAACGGATTGTTGAGCCTTGTAGTACCGCTTGCGTCTGTTGCAAATAAACAGCAGGTGGGAATAAAGCGACATCAACAGTTGAAAAATCACTTGCATGCTTCAAAATACCTTCTAGCAATATCTTGGTAGTTGCACTAGAGCCATTCATTTTCCAATTACCAGCAACGAATCGTTTACGCACCATAAGTCCCTTTAAGATTCAGAAGAATACACGTATTATCCTTCATTAGATAAAGACTCAATAACATCTGCTAATTCTCTGGCTAATTGATTTGTTTGAGTAACATCACGTCCTTCAATCATGACGCGGATAACAGGTTCTGTTCCCGATGCTCGCAATAAAACACGCCCATCATCACCTAATGACTTCTCAATAGCATTAACAGCTGCTGTTACTTGCATATTATTTTCTAAATCAATCTTTTTCTTAACGTTTACATTGATCAAACACTGTGGGTATTTTGTCATTTTTGAATGGAGTTCGTGCAAACTACTACCTGTTTCTTGCATTTCAGCCAAGATCTGCAATGCCGCTACAATACCGTCACCTGTGGTTGTTTTATCTAAACAGATAATATGACCTGATGATTCGCCACCGACTTGTCCGCCTGTTTCTTTGAGCATTGCAATCACATAACGATCACCCACATTAGCACGATGTAACGTCATTCCCTGCTCTTTTAACGCATGCTCCAAGCCTAAATTAGACATTAGAGTACCTACAATATCATCACTGCCTGTACCTGCACGCTTTTCAGCCATCGCTATAATAAAGAGTAACTCATCACCATCGACGATCTCACCTTTATGATCAACCATAATCAAACGATCACCATCACCATCTAAAGCCATACCCAAATCAGCTTGATGTTCTAACACTGCCGCTTGCAATAATCGAGGCTCTGTTGAACCGCAATTCTGATTGATATTAAGACCATCTGGCTCAGCACCCATAACAATAATATCGGCACCCAGCTCTTTAAGTACGTCAGGCGCTATGTGATAGGTTGCACCATGGGCACAGTCCACCACTATCTTCAATTTGTGTAAATCAATTTTTGATGAAATAGTGCTTTTGCAAAACTCAATATATCGACCAGCAGCATCATCAATACGATATGCTTTACCTAGATCAGCAGAATCTACTGTTACCAGTGGCTGTTCCATCATGGCTTCAATTTGCAATTCAATATCATCAGCAAGCTTGGTACCTTCGCCTGAAAAGAATTTAATACCATTATCATAATATGGATTATGTGACGCACTAATTACAATGCCGGCTTGAGCATGAAATGTACGCGTTAAATAAGCAACAGCGGGAGTTGGCATTGGGCCCAGCAAATACACATCAACACCCGCGGCAGATAAGCCTGCTTGCAATGCGGATTCAAACATATAACCTGAAATACGAGTATCTTTACCAATTAATACTTTGCCATGCTGGCCCTTGGCAAGAACTCTGCCTACCGCCCAGCCTAGTTTAAGTATGAATTCTGGCGTAATAACACCATCACCTACACGGCCACGAATACCATCTGTTCCAAAGTGTTTTCTTTTTTGTTCAGTCAATGTCTTGTACCTGCATTACATGATCACACATCATTATAGCCTGAACTGTTTGACGAACATCATGACTACGAATGATTTTTGCACCTTGCCAAACAGATATTGCTGCGAGCGACAAACTGGCAGCCAAGCGTTCTTCTACTGATACCTTTAACAATTTGCTAATCATTGATTTACGGGAAACCCCGACTAATACAGGAAAGCCTTGTTCAATTAAATGATTAAGGTGCTTCATTAATCTCAAATTATGATTTGCCTTCTTGCCAAATCCAAATCCGGGATCAAGTATCAATCGTTCTCTGGCAATACCCGCTTGTTCACAGGCTACAACGCGTTTCATTAAAAATCGGGTTACTTCAGCAACTACATCTTCATATTGAGGTGAATCTTGCATTGTTTGTGGTGTGCCTTGGGCATGCATCAAACACACGGGAACATTCAATTCAGCCGCAGTTTGTAAGGCACCATCGACTTGTAAGGCTTGCACATCATTAATCAAGCCCGCTCCTGCTTTAATAGCAGCACGCATGACTTCAGGCTTAGTAGTATCAATTGAAATTGGTATATCAATTTCAGAGTGAATGGCCTCAATAACAGGCACAACCCGTGAAATTTCTTCTTCAATAGAAACAATGGCCGCACCCGGTCGCGTAGATTCGCCGCCGACATCAATAATGCCTGCACCATCCGCTACCATTTGTTTAGCTTGAGCCAATGCATTATCTTCAGCTAAAAATTGGCCACCATCGGAAAATGAATCTGGCGTAACATTCAAAATACCCATCACTTGAGGATGGCTTAAATCTAATGCCTTGCCCGCACAATCTAATATCATCGCTATGACTGTTCTGCAGGTTTACCTGTCACGTCAGAATCAGCTTGCTTAGTTTCTGGTGGTGGCGTTTTATCCGTATCAGAACTATCATCCCAATCTTTGGGTGCGCCAGGCTCACGCCCTTCCATAACTGCATCAATTTGATCGCTATCAATAGTTTCATATTTCATTAATAATTTGGTCATAGTATGCAATTTGTCGATATTTTCATTTAGCAAATCTTCCGCACGTTTATAGTTACGGTTAATCAATGTTCGAACATCTTCATCAATGGCTTTAGCGGTTAGATCAGACACTGCTTTATGTTGTGTCACAGAACGACCAAGGAATATTTCACCTTCGTCTTCACCGTAAGCTAACGGCCCCATATTGTCTGACAGGCCCCATTTCGTCACCATATTGTGTGCTAGCTTGGTTGCACGCTCAATATCATTAGATGCACCTGTTGTAACCGCATCCGCACCATAAATAATCTCTTCTGCAATACGACCACCATATAACGTCGAAATTTGGCTTTCTAATTGGCATTTACTATTGCTATATTTATCTTCTTCTGGCAAAAACATAGTGACACCAAGTGATCGACCACGAGGAATAATACTAACTTTATATACAGGATCATGATCAGGTACTAAACGGCCAACAATGGCGTGTCCTGCTTCATGATATGCCGTCATTTCTTTTTCTTTTTCATTCATCACCATGGAGCGACGTTCGGCACCCATTAAGATTTTATCTTTGGCTTTTTCCATGTCTTCCATTTCGACTAAACGCTTATCTTTTCTAGCTGCAAATAAAGCGGCTTCATTGACCAAGTTAGCTAAATCAGCACCTGAAAACCCAGGGGTTCCTCGAGCAATAACACTGGATTTAAGATCATCAGATGCAGGCACTTTACTCAAATGTACATTCAAAATTTGTTCACGACCACGAATGTCAGGCAATGGAACAACCACTTGACGATCAAAACGACCCGGTCGTAATAAGGCTGGATCTAATACATCGGGACGGTTAGTTGCGGCAATAACAATAACACCGTCATTACCTTCAAAACCATCCATTTCAACCAATAATTGGTTTAATGTTTGCTCACGTTCATCATTACCACCACCAACGCCGGCACCACGATGGCGACCTACCGCATCAATTTCATCAATGAAGATAATGCAGGGTGCATGTTTCTTGGCTTGTTCGAACATATCACGCACACGAGAGGCACCGACACCCACAAACATTTCAACAAAATCTGAACCGGAAATAGTAAAGAAAGGTACTTTAGCTTCACCGGCAATGGCTTTTGCTAATAAGGTTTTACCTGTACCCGGAGCACCGACCAATAAGATGCCGCGAGGGATTTTACCACCTAGTTTTTGAAATTTAGCTGGCTCACGCAAGAACTCGACCAACTCTTCCACTTCTTCTTTGGCTTCTTCGACACCGGCAACATCTTTGAACGTTATTTTCACTTGGTCTTCATTCAACATTTTTGCTTTGCTTTTACCGAATGACATTGGGTTTTTACCACCGCCACCTTGCATTTGACGCATGAAGAAAATCCACACACCAATTAATAACAACATTGGAAACCATGAAATAAAGATCTGCATTAACAGACCAGATTTTTCTACCGGTTTAGCTTGGATTGTAACGCCATTATTGATTAAATCCCCCATTAAACCTGGATCATAATCTGGACTATATGTCGTAAAATCACCACCAGCAGTTAATTCGCCGGTAATTGTTCGGCCTTGGATATTAACACTAGCAATAGCACCGCTTTTTACATTTGAGATAAATGTTGAATAATCAATTTCACCTTGTTCTTCTTTCTGTGGTCCAAAGTTGTTAAAAACCTGCATCAATACGATGGCTACAATTACCCATATAACGATGTTCTTCATCATGTCATTCAATGTTTGTTACCTCTAGTAACGTTTTAATTATTTTAAGCCTTTGCCTAATAAATAGACTTCACGACTACGAGGTCGTGAGGCATCTGGCTTGCGTGTTATGACTTTTTGGAAGCCTTCACGCATTGCCTTCATATACTGTTCAAAACCTTCACCTTGGAACACTTTAACTAAGAAAACACCTTGTTTAGTTAAATTTGTTAAGGCAAAGTCCAATGCAAGTTCAACCAAATACATACTACTTGGCTGATCAATCGAGCTTACCCCTGTTATATTGGGTGCCATATCCGATAATACAAGGTCAATTTTCTGACCATTAACAACCTCATTCAGTTCATCTAAGGCAGCATCTTCTCGAAAATCACCTTCGATAAAGTGCACACCGGTTAATGGCGTCATTGGCAAAATATCCAGAGCAACCACAGTTCCCTTATCGCCAACTTTACGTAAGGCATAGTCAGACCAACCACCTGGTGCCGAACCTAGATCAACCACGGTCATACCCGGCCGCATTAATTTATCTTTTTTATCGATTTCTTCTAACTTAAATGTTGATCGAGAACGATAGCCTAACTTTTGAGCTAATTTGACATAATGATCATCAAAATGCTCTTTCATCCAATCATTGCTTGATTTACTTCTTGCCATAAGACCTAATTTTCAACCTTATCACTGCTAACAACCAATGCTAAACCCAATAAACTAACAATCATATAGGTATTTTTACTAATCATATGAAATAAAGAAAATCGCTCTAAATCCACTTCATTTCCTTGAGGAATAAGCTGTTTTACTGCGGCAATTTCAGGCTGTAAATAGGTGACAAATAAGAGCGAAAGACTGATCATAAGTAATAACACCCAGACCCGCCACAGCCCCATTGCTTGCATGCCCACCGAAACAAACTTAGCGATTAACAATACAACACCACACGCCAAACCGAGCATGTTTACGGCTGAAAATAACCTACCTGCATAATTACCAGCAATGCTGATATCAGGAATAATGGCAAATGCCATTGGCACAGCCAGATAGCCGATAGCCCAAAGACTACCTACCCATAAAGTGAGTAATAATCTTTCAGATAACAAATTAGCCGTCATATCGAATAGCTTCGATCTCGTATTCAATATCACCGCTTGGTGCTTTAACGACAGCAATATCTTCAACCTCTTTACCAATCAAAGCACGAGCAATCGGTGATGAAATAGAGATCCGATTTTTCTTAATATCAGATTCATAATCACCCACGATCTGATAGGTCACTGCATCTTCATTCTCAATATTAATCAGATCGACAATCACACCAAAGACAACACGGCCATCTTTAGGTAAGGTTGTTGGATCAATTATTTGAGCATTGGAAAGTACACCTCCAAGCTCTTGAATACGGCCTTCAATAAAGCTTTGTTGCTCTTTTGCTGCATGGTATTCAGCATTTTCTTTCAAATCACCATGTGCACGAGCTTCAGCAATGGCTGCCACCACTTCAGGGCGAGCCGTATGTTTTAGTCGATGTAGTTCATCTTTTAGTTCGTCTGAACCTTTTAATGTAATTGGTACTGCCATTTTATAACCTCTAATTTAACTCAGCATGTAATGATTGCAGGCAGTTAACCGACTCATTATCTTTACTATTTAATGCTTGGCACGTTGCTCGTGCCGCAGCCAATGTTGTTGTGTAATTCACTTGATGTTGCAATGCCGCACGACGGATTTCTGTTGAATCTGCTACCGATTGACGACCTTCTGTTGTATTTACAATCAAACTAATTTCTTCATTTTTGATCATGTCGACAATATGAGGTTGGCCTTCAGCTACTTTATTGACTCGCTCACACGCTACGCCAGCATCATTCAATATTTTCTGTGTGCCGCGTGTTGCTAATAACTCAAAGCCTAAATCAACTAAGTCTTTGGCAATAGTACTAATAGATGCTTTATCAACCCCACGAACGCTGATAAATGCCTTGCCGCCTGTTGGCAATACAACTGATGCCGCTAGTTGTGATTTAGCAAAGGCCTCACCGAAAGTACGACCTACACCCATCACTTCACCGGTCGATTTCATTTCAGGGCCTAAAATAGGATCAACACCTTGGAACTTAATGAAGGGGAATACCGCTTCCTTCACAGAATAATATTCAGGAATAACTTCTTCCGTCACCCCTTGCTCCACCAAACTACGACCGGCCATACAACGTGCCGCCACTTTTGCTAATGGCACGCCAATCGCTTTAGAGACATACGGCACGGTACGCGATGCACGTGGATTAACTTCTAATAAGAATATCTTATCGCCTTGAATGGCAAACTGGGTATTCATGAGACCAACCACACCAAGTTCCAATGCCATAAGTCGTACTTGCTCACGCATACGATCTTTAATCTCATCACTCAAACTATAGGTAGGTAAGGCACAAGCTGAATCACCGGAATGAACACCGGCTTGTTCAATATGTTCCATAATGCCGCCGATCAACACATCTTTGCCATCACAAATAGCATCAACATCTACTTCAATCGCATCATCTAAGAAACGATCTAATAGCACTGGTGAATCATTGGATACGGAAATAGCGGTTTTCATATAACGATTGAGTTCTTCTTCGTTATAAACGATTTCCATGCCACGGCCACCTAATACATAAGACGGGCGAACCACCAGCGGATAACCAATTTCTGCTGCTTGTGCAGCGGCGGTATCAGCTGAAAAAGCAAGACGATTAGGCGGTTGTAATAAGCCTAGTTTCTCAACCATTTGTTGGAAACGTTCACGATCTTCTGCATGATCAATCGCATCTGGTGATGTACCAATAATCGGCACACCTTCCGCTTCTAAAGCACGTGCTAATTTAAGCGGTGTTTGACCACCGTATTGCACTATCACGCCTTTTGGTTTTTCTAAAGCAACAATTTCTAATACATCTTCAAGTGTTAACGATTCAAAATACAAGCGATCTGACGTATCATAATCCGTTGAAACAGTTTCAGGGTTACAGTTGACCATAATGGTTTCATAACCATCTTCACGCAATGCTAACGCCGCGTGTACACAACAGTAATCAAACTCAATACCTTGGCCAATACGATTCGGCCCGCCACCTAAAATCATGATTTTGTCACGATTTGTTGGCTTGGCTTCACACTCTTTCTCATAAGTTGAGTACATATATGCAGTATCACTAGCAAACTCAGCGGCACAGGTATCAACACGCTTATATACTGGACGCACATTCAAATCATGACGATGTTGGCGCACTTGTTTTTCTGTTTTTTGCAGTAATTTAGCCATACGAGAATCAGAGAAACCTTTACGTTTCAATCTAAGCATTTCTAATTCATCAATCGATGCTAATGAATGATCTTTTAAATCATTTTCAATCTCAACCAGTTCTTGAACCTGCACTAAGAACCACGGATCAATCTTGGTTAGCTGTTGAATTTCGTCATAACTAAAGCCATAACGGAAGGCATCAGCTACATACCAAAGGCGATCAGAACCCGGTAGGCGTAATTCACGACGTAAAGTATCTGCCACATCATCCGCACTTAAATCAGTAATTTCAGTCAAACCATCACGATCAATTTCTAAGCCACGTAAGGCTTTTTGTAATGATTCTTGGAAGTTACGGCCAATCGCCATTACTTCACCCACTGATTTCATTTGGGTGCTTAAACGATTATCAGCTTGTGGGAATTTCTCAAATGTAAAACGAGGGATCTTAGTAACAACATAATCAATGCTAGGTTCAAATGATGCTGGTGTTGCCCCACCCGTAATTTCATTTTGCAATTCATCTAGCGTATAACCTACCGCTAATTTAGCCGCAACTTTAGCAATAGGGAAACCGGTTGCTTTTGATGCTAATGCTGATGAACGAGAAACACGTGGGTTCATTTCAATAATGATCAACCGACCGGTTTCCGGATGAACAGCAAACTGTACATTTGAACCACCGGTATCAACACCAATTTCACGTAATACTGCCAATGAGGCATTACGCATGATTTGATATTCTTTATCCGTTAATGTTTGTGCTGGTGCCACAGTGATTGAATCACCCGTATGTACACCCATTGGATCAAAGTTTTCAATTGAACAGATAATGATGCAGTTATCTTTACGATCTCGCACCACTTCCATTTCATATTCTTTCCAACCAATAATTGACTCATCAAGCAATAACTCAGACGTTGGACTCATGTATAAGCCACGTTGACATATTTCAATAAAGTCCTGCTTATTGTATGCGATACCACCACCACTACCACCCATCGTGAAAGATGGACGAATAATCGTTGGGTAGCCTAATTCTTTTTGTGCTTCTAAAGCTTCTTCTAGCGTATGGACAATAGCTGAGTTTGGCATATCCAGACCAATTTTGGTCATTGCCGCACGGAATAAATCACGATCTTCCGCTTTATTGATGGCTTCGCTGTCCGCACCAATCATTTCAACGCCAAACTTTTCTAACACGCCTTCACGTTCAAGATCTAAAGCACAGTTCAATGCAGTTTGACCGCCCATTGTCGGTAAAATAGCATCAGGACGTTCTTTTTCAATGACTTTGCTGACTGCTTGCCATGTCACAGGTTCGATGTAAGTCGCATCTGCCATATTAGGATCAGTCATAATCGTTGCTGGATTAGAGTTCACCAACACAACACGATAACCTTCTTCTCGCAACGCTTTACACGCTTGCGCGCCAGAATAATCAAACTCACAGGCCTGACCAATTACAATTGGACCGGCACCAAGAATCAGAATGCTTTTTATATCAGTACGTTTTGCCATCTTGGTCTATTTACCTGTCGCAGTTGCTAAAAGATCAATGAAATGATCAAATAATGGAGCCGCATCTTGTGGGCCAGGGCTGGCTTCTGGATGCCCTTGGAAACTAAATGCTGGTTTTGTTTTGTGATGAAGTCCTTGCAATGTTCCATCAAATAACGACACATGTGTTGCTTCTAACGAATCTGGTAATGAATCTTCATCTACGGAAAAACCGTGATTCTGACTAGTAATCATCACTAATCCACCTAGCTTTTCTTGCACAGGATGGTTGGCACCATGATGACCGAACTTCATTTTGACTGTTTTTGCACCACAGGCTAATGCCAATAATTGATGGCCTAAACAAATACCAAAAATAGGTAAGTCTTTTTCCAGCAAGGTTTGAATTGCTTCAATCGCATAAGTACACGGCTCAGGATCTCCTGGACCATTTGATAAGAACACGCCATCAGGATTTAAAGCTAATACATCTTCAGCCGATGTTTGAGCTGGCACAACAGTTAAACGACAACCACGTTCAACCAACATCCGTAAAATATTTCTCTTCACGCCAAAATCATAGGCTACTACGTGAAAACGTTCGGCAACAGCTTGAGATTCACCTGACAAATGCCAGCATGATTTATCCCATTGATAAGACTCTTCGGTCGTTACAACTTTCGCTAAGTCCATACCTTTCAAACCATCAAATGCTTTAGCTGCCGCAATTGCTGCATCAACATCAATATTCTCGCCGGCAACAATACAGCCTTTCATCGCGCCTTTTTCACGTAAACGACGTGTTAAAGAACGGGTATCAATACCCGCCAATCCAACCACATTATGACGTTCTAAATAACTGTCTAATGCTTCTTCGCTACGCCAGCTACTCACAACCGGTGATAATTCGCGAATAATTAAGCCGCTAGCAACAATATTATTTGATTCTTCATCTTCCGTATTCACACCAACATTACCGATATGCGGATACGTTAGCGTTACAATTTGACGGCAATATGATGGATCAGTCAGGATTTCCTGATAGCCAGTCATTGCAGTATTAAACACGACCTCACCAACCGATTGCCCAATGGCACCAATTGATTCACCGTGATAGACCGTACCATCTTCAAGAGCAAGTAAAGCGCTTGTTCGCAAGGGAAACCTCCACCAGATAAAAATAAAGGAGCGAACATGATGTTCTCCCCAGACAAAATCCTGTTAATTTTATCGCAAAACAGTACTGCTAGTCTATGCAAAAAACCATGACATTTCTGTTTTCAGTCGGTAATATCACTCTCAACACACTTTATATTTGCAAGGTATGCACTGTGAACCCATATTTATCCACGCCAGGTTTTCCCTTTCAGCGCCCAAGACGACTGCGTAAAGATACGTTTTCACGTAATTTAGTGCGTGAAAATGAGTTATCGGTCAATGACCTTATTTACCCTTGTTTTATTTTAGATGGCAGCAATCAACGCCAAACAATTAGCTCTATGCCCGGAGTTGAACGGCTGAGTATTGATTTATTATTGAAAGAGGCGGAAATAATTCATCGCTTAGGTGTGCCTGCAATGGCATTATTTCCTGTTACACCTGATGACGTTAAATCACTGGATGCTAAGGAAGCTTATAATCCTGATGGCTTAGCGCAACGTGCTGTGCGTGCACTTAAAAAAGAGTTTCCTGAATTAGGGGTGATTACCGATGTCGCGCTTGATCCCTTCACCACTCACGGGCAAGATGGTTTAATTGATGATAGTGGCTATATTATTAATGATGAGACGGTGGAAGTACTGATTAAACAAGCGCTATCCCATGCCGAAGCGGGCGTTGATATTGTTGCGCCTTCTGACATGATGGATGGGCGTATTGGTGCAATTCGCCAAGCGTTAGAACAACAAGGTCATATTCACACACGTATTTTGGCTTATTCTGCCAAATATGCCTCTGCTTTTTATGGCCCTTTTCGTGATGCGGTTGGCTCTGCGGCTAATTTGGGTGCAGGCAATAAATATAGCTATCAAATGGATCCTGCCAATAGTGACGAAGCCCTGCATGAGGTTGCTTTAGATATTGATGAAGGTGCAGATATGGTGATGGTGAAACCTGGCATGCCTTATCTTGATGTATTGTATCGTGTTAAAGAACGATTTCAGAAGCCCACTTTTGTTTATCAAGTGAGTGGTGAGTATGCCATGTTAAAAGCGGCGGCTCAAAATGGCTGGTTAGATGAAAAGGCGACCGTTTTGGAAAGTATGATTGCGTTTAAACGCGCGGGTGCAGATGCTATTTTGACGTATTATGCTAAAGATATTGCACAATGGTTGGTAGAAGACAAATGACCGATCATTACGCTGTTATTGGTAATCCAATTAGTCATAGTAAGTCACCATTAATTCATACAGAATTTGCTAAACAAACAGGACAAAATCTGGATTATATCACCAGAGAAATCCCGCTTGATGATTTAGTTGGTGGTTTAAAAAAGTTACAAAACGAAGGCTTTAAAGGCATCAACATCACCGTGCCTTTTAAAGAGCAAGTTTGGCAACAGGTGAGCAATAAAAGCCCACATGCCATGCGTGCTGGCGCGGTTAATACTCTCGTTTTTAATGATGATGGTACGTTTTATGGCGACAACACCGATGGCATCGGGCTTTGCCGTGATTTAATTGATAATCACCACATTGAACTTGCCGGTAAACGACTCTTATTATTAGGTGCCGGCGGCGCGGCGCGCGGTGTGATTGAGCCTTTACTTAGCTATCACCCCTCACAACTCTTCATTGCCAATCGTACCGCCAGCAAAGCTGATGTTCTGGTCTCACTATTTAATGAGTTTGGTCATATAAATGGTGGTGGATTCAATGATATTACCGGACAATTTGATGTCATTATCAACGCCACTGCCGCTAGCCTGCAAGGTAAAGTTCCACCCCTCCCCGATGACGTTTTAGCAGATAATGCCAGTTGTTATGACATGATGTATAGCGACACAGATACCGCATTCATCACCTGGGCAAAACAACATCATGCAAGCAAAACCATTGATGGTTTAGGCATGTTAGTTGAACAAGCGGCAGAAGCTTTTAGGCTTTGGCGAGGTGTAAAACCTGAAACACTATCTACTATAAAACTGCTTCGGCCATAAAATAGAAATCCAGTGGTCGTAAATAAAACATTAGATGAATCAATCTGCCCATTTTGCCAATCACAAAACTCGTGTACAGCAAATACAGTAACATCATGTTGGTGCAACAATGCAAAAGTTCCGCAAGGATTACATGACTTATTGCCACTAGAGCTGCAAGATAGGGTTTGTATTTGCAGCGACTGTATTACCCATTTTAATGAAGATAAAATGGCATTCACCTTAAAATTTAGTTAAAAAGAAAAATCTTGAGCCACACTGTTAAATTCAGGCTTGATGCACTTTATTATATTCACCACCCCATTCACACAGTAAATCCAGTGCTGAATTAAGTTTTTCTGCTAAATCCGTCGATGTGTATTCTACTTTTGGAGGCACTTCGGCGTAAACCTGCCGTGTAATCAATTTATCGGCTTCTAACTCACGCAGCTGATGAGTCAGCATTTTCTGGCTAATTCTGGGAATACTTCGTTTTAATTCACCAAAACGAAGTGTTTTACCCCGTAACTGATAAAGAATAATCACTTTCCATTTTCCACCAATGACATCAATCGCTGTAGTAACAGGACAGCGCTGCGTATCAGTACTTTCTGTCATTGATGATTCTTTTTTTAAATTTTGTTCTGCTCTACGAGTCTTTAAATCTGCCATTAGGCACCTCAATGGAACTAACTATCAAATTAGTACGTACTTGTTATTACATTAAATTAAGTTTTATAGTTACAAAAGTATACTAAATATCAATTATAAACAATGAATGTTTTTTATACTTATCTTCTTAGCGTGACGAATATTAAGGATTTAACAATGAATTTTAAAACTCTTTTCAGTGAAAAAACATTAGGTGATATCAATCTACCACACCGAATTATTATGGCCCCATTAACACGGTGCCGATCAACTCAACCAGGTGATATACCCAATGATCTTAATGCTGAATATTATAAACAACGATCGTCAGCAGCCTTAATAATCACCGAAGCCACACAAATATCTCCTCAGGGTAAAGGATATGCATTCACTCCAGGGATTTATTCATCAGAGCAAATCCAAGGATGGAAAAAAATCACTGATACCGTTCATTCTCAAAATTCGCATATTTTTATGCAGTTATGGCATGTGGGCCGAGTTTCTCATTCAGTATTACAAGCGGATAACTCTCTCCCTGTTGCCCCTTCAGCTATTGCAGTAGAAGGTCAAGCATTCACCGAACAAGGGATGCTCGATTTTGAAGTTCCTCATGCATTAGAATCAAATGAAATTCCACGTATTGTTGAGCAATATAAACAAGCCGCTATTAATGCAAAACAAGCTGGTTTTGATGGTGTTGAGATCCATGCTGCCAATGGTTATTTATTAGATCAATTTCTAAAAGATGGTACTAACAAACGTAGTGATAGTTACGGTGGTAGTGTTGAAAACCGTACACGTTTAGTATTGGACGTTGTTCAAGTTGTAATTGATGTCTGGGGAGGAAGCCGTGTTGGGATTCGCATCTCGCCTACTGGCACATTCAATTCAATGTCTGAAACAAATCCCCAAGCTTTATATAACTATCTTATCGGCAAATTAAATCAATTTAACCTCTCTTATTTACATGTCGTAGAACGGTTTGGCAATGATGATTCTGAAGATTTTGATTTCTATGCATTGCGCCTGATCTTTAATGGTTCTTACATAGCCAACGGTAGCTATACTGGACAGTTAGCTGAACAGAGCCTAGACAACAATCAAAGTGATTTTATTGCTTTTGGCACACCATTTATCGCTAATCCCGATCTGCCAAAAAGGATTAAACAAGGTGCACCACTCAACCCTGCTGATCCAGATACTTTCTATGGTGGTGATTCCAAAGGCTATACTGATTATCCAAATCTTGTCGATACATCTAACTAACAACTAGTTTAGTTAAAATTTCATGCAAAAGTTTTCTGTAATTTATCAACGTGCAATAGAACGGAAAGGCGGTGAAGAGCAACTTATCGCCCTTTTTCCTACAGGCATAAAAACTGCGGCTGAGTTATCAGCAATCCCTCACGATCGTTATTTAGCTGAGATGACTAAGGCTATTTTCAAAGCTGGCTTTATTTGGAAAATTATTGACCATAAATGGGCTGGGTTTGAAGAAGCATTCTGGCACTTTAATATTGCACGTTGTAGCATGACTAGCCCTGAAGATCTTGAATCACTTTACCAAGACACTCGCATTATTAGAAATAGTCAGAAAATTGATACGGTGTATCGAAATGCAGCAATGATTTTGGCGTTATCTGAACAATACGATTCTTTCGCTAGCTTGATCGCTAACTGGCCTGATGATGACTTTATCGGTTTGTTAGATTTATTACATAAAAACGGTTCTCGTCTAGGTAAGAAAACTTGCCAATATTTTCTTCGTTTTATCGGTAAAGACGGTTTTGTTTTAGCTCAAGACGGCATTGCCGCATTGATTAATGCAGGCGTTATCACGACCATTCCAAACAGTAAACGAGACCTAAAACTAGTGCAACACGCTTACAATATTTGGCGTGATGAAAGTGGGCTTGCTAATGCTCAAATTAGTCGCGTTTTGTCTTTATCTATCGGATAGGAAACACGTAATCAAGCCATAGTTTGAAGTGGATAAACAGTAGGTTTATACTTGAACTAGTATTATAAATTAAGGACTATGCTATGTTTTCTATAGAATTCATCACCACTTTTCTTGGCTGGTGCTCTGTCATTAATATTGGGATACTTATACTCTCCTCAGCTTTGTTAATCGTTTTTAAACAAACAATTACCGCTCTCCACAGTAGATTATTTGGACTAGACAAAGAAATCTTGGCTCTGGCCTATTTTCAATATTTAGGAAATTATAAAGTTGCTATTTTCATCCTAAATATTGTTCCATATACGGCTTTAAAACTCATGTATTAGTATTATCAAGCTAAATTAAGGGAATTCAATCATGAAGAATATAAGACATGGCCTTTCAATCGGCATAGAACGAGCAAATAGTCATTTTTTCCTATCCTTAAAAGTTTCAGGAAAGCTGACTCATGAAGATTATCAAATAATCACACCCATGATTGATTCGGCATTGAGCACCGTGACAAAACCTAAAATCAATGCTTTGGTTGATGTAACTGAATTAGAAGGTTGGGAATTAAGAGCCGCGTGGGATGATTTCAAACTAGGTCTAAAGCATGGAAGTGAATTTGAAAAAATTGCTATTTTTGGAAATAAAAAATGGCAAAAAACTATCTCAAAGATCGGTTCTTGGTTTATTGCTGGAGAAATAAAATATTTCGAGAATGAAAAAGATGGCTTAGCCTGGCTTTCTGAGTAAATTAACCAGAATTCCGGATAAGAGAATTTAGTTTATTTATCGTCATTGCCGTAGGATTTTTAACGGGAATCTAGTATTTAAAGCTCAGATTGACTGGGTAAAGCCTACCAGGATGACGGGGTGATTAGAATTATTCAAATAGTATCCTTATCCAGAATTCAGGTTAAATTATGAATATCAGAAAAACATTCAATAAGCGTCACTCAAATTCAGAGCAAGTTGTGGATTTGTTTTCTTAACTTCTTTTCGCTCAAAACCACTAATCGTTAACCCCACTAAGCGTACGGCTTGTTGTCCAGCATTAGTTCGCTGTAACAACATTGGCAATAGGGATTTTACTGTGCTTATTTCCAAATCATCTTCTACTGTATGAGCGCGTGTGACTTGCTCGAAATTGGCATACTTCACTTTAAGCGTTAATGTTCTACCACTTAGTTTCTGTTTTTCTAAGTTGGTGAATACGTGATCCGCTAGTAACTCTAGTTGGCTGATTAACTCTGCTATTAATAGGATATCTTTAGCGAAGGTGGTTTCTTTACCTAATGACTTTCTAGTACGTTGACTACGCACAGGACGATGATCAATCCCTTGTGCAATATCAAAATAATACTGGCCTGATTTGCCAAACTTGTCAGTTAATTCTTCCTGTGTCCACTGGCGTAAATCTAAGCCTGTTTGTATCCCTAATATATTCATTTTAGCTTCTGTGGCTGGGCCTATGCCATGAAATTTTCCAATGGCTAACGTTGCAATAAACTCTGCGCCTTGCTCTGGTTTAATCAGGTATAAGCCATCGGGTTTATCCATATCTGAAGCGATTTTAGCGAGAAATTTATTATAAGACACACCTGCCGAGGCAATCAGCTGTGTTTTTGCCAAAATATCACGTTTAATGGCTTGAGCAATACGGATGGCAGACCCGTCATATTCCGCCGTATAAGTGACATCAAGATACGCTTCATCCAGTGATAAAGGCTCGACTTCAGAGGCATACTGCCAGAATATTTCTCGAATTTGATCAGAGACGTCACGGTACGCATCAAAACGAGGAGGAACAAAAATAGCATGAGGACAAAGACGGTAGGCTTGAGAACAAGGCATTGCAGAATGAATACCAAATTGACGTGCTTCATAGCTACAGGCTGCCACCACACCGCGGCTATTAGGTTGCCCGCCAACAATCAGTGGTTTACCTCTGTATTCAGGCTGATCACGTTGTTCAACTGATGCAAAAAAAGCATCCATATCGACATGAATAATTTTTCGCTGTTGTGTCATTTGGAATTAGAAATTAACGCCCCACAGTGCCGTTGTGATCGGAGTTCTTGAACCATTTTTGGTTCAAGTTGGAAAATCTTAATAACGTTGGGCTCCTCATTACTGGATGAGTTTGCACGCCTGTTATTAGTCAGTTCCGGTGCATAAATGCTTATCGGGTCAAGAAACAAATATCACTATCGAACACCGCAGGGACTGTGTTTCATCATACGCCCATTTATAAAGCTTGGAAGATTTATTTATAAATCTAGTTGACGTTCTTCATCTAAAAAGTTGCTAACTTTTTCTTTCATCAGCAAAATCTTTTGATTCAAGCCATTGGCATCGCTACCGTCTTCATCCCGCAAAGTAATCAAGTCATGCGCTAAATTAAGCGCAGCCATAACAGCAATACGATCTGTACCGACAATTTTACCGGTCGCTCTAATATCTTCCATATTATTGTGTAGCAACTCTGCAGAAGCAATAAGCCCTTTTTTTTCTTCTTCAGGACAAGAAATTTGATATTCCTTACCTGAAATTTTAACTAATACTGGTGAACTCATAGCTCGTCATCCATTTCCTTTAGACGACCGACCATTTTCTCAATACGGTTACGTGCTAAATCTGTTTTTTCAACTAATTGCGCACGCTCTGATAACCATGCAGACTTCTGTGACTTCAACAGCATATTTTCATCGCGTATCCGACGACTGGCTTTAAGCAAGTCATCTACTTGTAGTTCTAATTGTTGAATCGCTTCTTTTTCCATTGATATGATGTCTAACTGTGCGAAAATAATGCTTAACTATAGTCACGCCCCATCGTTTGGGTCAACCACTGTCTTAAACTTTTTTTTAATTTTAGGTTGTATCATCATGTCTGAATTGTATTTTCCCTCTCTTTCACCTGACAATGTGACCGGTGATGGTCCATCTAGTGCTGCCGAATTACAAGGCGCATTATGCGGATTATTATGTCTAAATTCTCAAGCAAGTCGCAGTTCTTGGTATAAAAGCCTCTTTGAAGACTTTAATCCAGATGAAGATGAAATATTAGACTTGATGGTTTTATTTGATCAGACCGTGCAATCATTAAACAGTCTTGATTTCGATTTGCAACTTGAACTGCCCGATGACGATGCCCCAATTAGCTCACGCATCTCTGCCATGACACAATGGTGCCAAGGGCTTGTTTTTGGTTTGGGTGCATCTGGATTAACCGATGACACGGAACTCTCTGCTGATTCTAAAGAATATATTGCTGACATTATTAATATAAGCCAGATTCAAAATGATGATTTAGATGATTCTGATGAAGAATCGGCTAACTTTGAGGAGCTGGTTGAATATATTCGTATGGGCTTGTTTCTAATCTTTGGCGAATTACAGCCTATTGATACGTCTAACCAAACAGAACACTAAAAGCGAATTCAACACCTTATGAAAAAACAAGAATTCTCTAAGCGCCGCCAGAACTTAATGAATATTATGGGTGACAACACGATTGCTGTGTTGCCTAGCGCGCCTGTTGCTAATCGTAATCGTGATGTTGATTATATTTATCGTGCTAACAGTAATTTCCACTATCTAAGTGGTTTTGATGAACCCGAGTCCCTGATTGTTATTGTGCCCGGGCGACCTCATGGTGAATACTTATTATTCTGTCGCGAACGAGATTTATCAAAAGAAATTTGGGATGGTTATCGTGCCGGACAAGAAGGTGCGATTGAGCAATATGGTGCCGATGATTCCTACCCAATTTCTGATCTTGATGATATTTTGCCGGGGCTATTAGAAGGCAAAGAAAAAGTCTTTTACACCATGGGTAATATTCCAAGTTTCGACCAACGAATGGTGGGCTGGCTCAATCACCTTCGTAACGCTTCTCGACAAGGTATGCACTCGCCCACTGATATTATTGAACTTGATCATAGCTTAAATGAACTACGTTTATTTAAAAGTAGCAATGAAATAAAAGCCATGCGTACTGCCGCTGAAATATCAGCTCAAGCACATATTCGTGCCATGAAATTTACTCAAGTAGGACAGTGGGAGCATCAGGTTGAAGCAGAAATCATTCATGAATTCATGAAAAATGACTGTCGCTCGCCCGCTTATCCTTCTATTGTTGGCGGTGGTGAAAATGGCTGTATTTTACATTATGTTGAAAACAATCATCGCCTAAAAAATAATGATTTGTTACTGATTGATGCCGGCGCAGAATACCAATATTATGCCGCTGATATTACTCGTACATTTCCTATAAATGGCATATTTACCGCCAGCCAAAAAGCAATTTACACCATTGTATTAGATGCTCAAAAAGCCGCTATTGCTGAAGTGCAACCCGGAAATCATTGGAATCAACCACATGAAGCGGCAGTGCGTGTTATTACCGAAGGTTTATTAAAGTTAGGTCTGTTAAAGGGTAAGTTCGAGACCTTAATCGAAGAAGAATCCTATCGTGATTTTTATATGCATCGCACCGGCCATTGGTTGGGTATGGATGTACATGATGTCGGTGATTATAAGATCGGTGGTGAATGGCGCGTGTTAGAACCTGGCATGGTGCTAACTGTTGAGCCGGGTATTTATATTCGTGATCCCAAATCTCTTGCTAAGAAATGGCATTTTATCGGTATTCGTATTGAAGATGATGTTTTAGTTACCAAAACGGGCCATGATGTATTATCAAAAGCCGCACCCAAAGAAATCGATGAGATTGAGGCGTTAATGGCTGAGGCAAAATAAAATGGCACAAACAGATTTCGATATTTTAATCGTTGGCGGTGGCATGGTTGGTGCTAGTTTAGCGTATGCCTTGAGAAACACCTCGCTCACTATTGCCATTATCGAATCTTTTGCTCCAAATTCAGCACAACAACCTAGCTATGATGATCGCGGCATTGCCATTTCTTATGGTTCTCAGTGTATTTTTGAGTCTATGGGTTTATGGTCACAATTAAGCCATTATTGCACTGCAATCACAGATATTCACGTATCAGATCGTGGTCATTTCGGTGTCACACGTTTATCAGCACACGATGAAAATGTAGCGGCTTTGGGCCAAGTAGTCACGGCTCGCTCTATGGGAATTGTTTTAAATCATGCCTTAGCGCAACAAGATAAGCTTGAGCTATTCTGTCCAAATAGCGTGACATCCTTAATTCAAAACACAGATTATGTTGAATTAACATTAAAAGAAGGTCAACAACTAACGGCTAAATTAGTTGTTGCCGCTGATGGTGCCCAATCAACCATTCGTCAATTACTCAACTTAGGCGCTTTAACGCGTGACTATGGGCAAACGGCCATTACGGCTAATATCACGCCAGAGTATCCACACCAAGGACGTGCATTCGAACGCTTTACCGATGCAGGGCCTATTGCTTTATTACCCATGTCAGACAACCGTTGCAGTTTAGTATGGACCGTAAAATCAGGCGATGAGGTCGAGATTCTAAAACTTTCCGATCACGACTTTTTAGCCCAGTTACAAGATCGCTTTGGTTATCGTTTAGGACAATTAATGCAGGTCGGACAACGTAATAGTTATCCACTTAAATTAATGCAAGCAGATCAGCCGATCCAACAACGCATTGTCTTAATAGGCAATGCCGCTCACAGTTTTCATCCTATTGCTGGACAAGGGTTCAACCTAGGTCTCCGTGATGTTGCCGCCTTAGCCGATGTGTTGAGCAATCAGCCTGAAGATTGTGGCGATCCTCGTTTATTACACGATTATGCACAATGGCAACAAGACGACCAAGACAATGTTATTAATAGCACAGGTTTATTAGTCGACCTATTTAGCAATAATAGTCCACTATTAGGTCATTTACGCGGTGCGGGCTTAGCACTGGTTGAACTATTTCCACCCGCCAAACATTGGCTTGCCAAGAAAAGCATGGGGCTGGCACGCAAACAACCCAAACTAGGTCGAGGATTGCCATTATGAACACGCATTACGATGTCCTTATTGTTGGTGGTGGCATGGTCGGTGCAACATTAGCCGTTGCTCTTGCTGAGCAAGCCTCATTAAAGATTGCCGTTATTGAAGCCTATGATCCCAAGCCTCTTGCCGAATATGACATTCCTGATCTGCGTGTTAGTGCTCTAACCCTAGCCAGTGAAACATTATTGAAAAACCTAGCTATCTGGCAACAACTTATGCCAAGTCGAATTAGCCAATTTTCAAATATGAACGTATGGGAAACCAACACAAGTGCCTTGCATTTTGATTGTGCTGAAATCGGCGAATCACACCTAGGCCATATTGTTGAGAACAGACATCTCCAACAAGCAAGCCTTGAACGTTGCCAGCAAATAAATAATATTGATGTTATCTGTCCTGCCACACCAGTATCACGCACAGACAATACACTCCAACTAAAAGATGGCCGAATACTGACCGCCGATTTAATTGTCGGTGCCGATGGCGCACAGTCATCATTACGCGAATGGGCAAATATCAAAGTGCATGGTTGGGATTATCAGCAAACCGCCATTGTCTGTACGGTGACCACAGAAAACTCGCATCAACAATCTGCATGGCAACGTTTTTTGCCCGAAGGACCGCTGGCCTTCTTACCCTTAGCCGATCCCAATCAATGTTCAATTGTCTGGTCTAATTCGACCGAAGAAGCTGAATTGTTATCTCAGCTAGATGATGACAGCTTTAAAAATACACTTGCTAAAGCATTTGAAAACAAACTAGGTGCAATTACAAATATCAGTCCACGAGCTAGTTTTCCGCTCAAATTAAGACATGCAGATCATTATGTTGAACAAGGTTTCGCCCTTGTTGGTGATGCCGCACATACTATTCATCCTCTAGCGGGACAAGGGGTAAATATCGGTTTTCTCGATGCCGCCACCTTAGCTGAAATTGTAATTGAGGCACATGTTAAAGGTCGCAATATTGGTAGCTTGCATACCTTAAATAAATATCAACGCCGCCGTAAAGCCGATAATATTGCCATGCAATTGAGTATGGATATGTTCAAACGTACATTTGGTAGTGATTTAGCCCCTATTCGTTGGGCTAGACGCTTTGCTTTAAAGTCTGTGAATCAATCCGCCGTACTAAGAAACTTTTTTATGCATCAGGCATCGGGCCACCGATTTGCTAATCCCGAGTTAACTAAACGACGATACTTTTAAATAGGCAAAAACATCATTGATGCTACTTTAACAACTACCATTTTAATTAATCGGCCTGTTTTATGAGAAATAATCTCAGCTAAATTATCCTGCGTGGCAATCATTCGCCCAATTAACCGTTGATAACTCAAATTACGCTGTTCTTCAGCCAAACTATCGCTTAACAATAACAACTCGCCATCAAGATCACGCCGTTCCGCTAACATCCATGCCGATATTTCAATATTTCTGGCACTGTTATAAAGCTTTTGCTGATCAATACTCGTCACAAAATAAAACTCGGTATGGTTATCATAAGAAGCCATTAACATTTTTCTAAGGCCAACAATAAAAGGTAAAACACGATCATTCGCCTGATACGATGCATCCAAGGCAATACGAACAATATCAGTGCCTATCAGCCTATTCCATTGTGGATACGCTTTATCATGTGCTCGTGAAAAGACTAAATCGACACTGGCTTCTATAGAACGTATCTCTTTATCGTGACGACCGCCTGGATTACGTTTATATAACTTAATCATTAATTTTTTGAGATCACGTATAACCGCGCGCTGGTGATACTCAATCACTTCATCAATATCACTTTTTGCTAGACGTGATAGCCCGGAATTGTCAGGATTGCTGGCAACCACTTTTGATTGCTGATGTGTTGATACACAAGAAAATAAACTTATACACAGTAATAAAATGCCAAACCTAAACACGTTCATCGAGCAGCGGCTGTCCATCATTTGAGTTTAGTTGTTCAATTTGCAAATACTGTTGTACACCTTTGGGTAAAGGCTGTGCGGCAGACTGTTTTTCATTCGATGATGGTGCAGACTCAGTTGAAAACAATCGAACAAACTGCGCCTGCTGATTATCTCTTGCTTCATTTACTTGTTGTGACTCAACTGTAAATACAGCTAGCTTACTTTTATTAGACGGTTGTTCAATCTCAAACGTTTCAGCATCAATCGTAATTGGCTGACGTTTGCTATTCTCTAGTGAAAATGGCTTAGGAGCAACGATTTCCGAAAGATAAGCACCATCAATTTGCATTAACTATTTCTTTCTTTGCATGATTGTGCTTAACGTCTTGGGGGCCGTGATTTATTCGAGTTATAACCGCCCTGCTTCTTCTTATGTTGCGGCATTGATGGTCTTTTTTCAGGTCGCTTGGCAGGCTGCGGCTTTTCTAAGGTTTCATCCATTGCCGAAAAAATAGGTAGTTTATGCTTAATATACTGCTCAATATCAGGTAATGAAAATGCATAATCTTCACAAGCAAAACTAATGGCAACACCGCTTGCCCCTGCACGTGCAGTTCGGCCAATACGATGCACATAATCTTCTTGATCTTGTGGTAAATCATAGTTAAACACATGACTTACTTCAGGAATATGCAAACCTCGCGCTGCAACATCGGTGGCCACTAAAAATGGAAACTCACCATCTTGAAACTGTTGTAATAAACGTTCACGCTTTTTCTGTGGCACATCACCCGATAATAAAGCCGCCTTATGACCATTACTCTCTAAATAGCCCCACACTCGATCAGCTACACGTTTAGTATTAACAAACACTATGCTACGCAAGGGTTGCAAGCGTTTAATTAACGCCAATAATAACGGTATCTTTTCATCATTCGCAGGGTAATACACACTTTCCTCGATGCGATCACTGGAAATCTTCTCGGGCTCAACTTGAACTTTAACCGGATTATTCATATGTTCATATGCGAGTTCAGACACTTTAAAACTCAAGGTTGCTGAAAACAACATACCCAAACGTTCTTCTGGCGCTGGTACACGACGCAAGAAATAACGTACATCTTTAATAAAGCCTAAATCAAACATACGATCTGCTTCATCAAGCACTACGGCTTGCACTGATTTAAGGTTAAACACTCGCTGTTTGTGATAATCCAATAATCGACCTGGTGTGCCAATTAAAATATCAACACCATTCATAATGTCTGTTTTTTGTTTTTCGTAATCTTTACCACCATACGCGACGACAATGCGCAGTTTAGACTCTTTATTTAATATCACGGCATCTTTAGCAATTTGATTTGCAAGCTCACGTGTTGGCGCAAGAATAAATGCCCGAGGCTGTTTGCCATCCCAGTTTTTAGGTGGTTCATCGCTTAATAATTTCTGAAAAGTAGCCAATAAAAAAGCAATGGTTTTACCTGTGCCAGTTTGCGCCTGCCCCGCTACATCTTGCCCTGCAAGTAGCAAAGGCAATGATTGAGCTTGAATAGGTGTGCAAAACTCGAAACCCGCACTGCGTAAACCATTTTGAAGCGTTTCATGCAAAGGTAATGACAAAAAAGCCTGTTCTGTTAGATGGGTACTCATAGAAATACTTGCATTACCTTTAGTGATGATAAAAAATGGCTGTCATATTGGTGGGTAGAGTATAGCCTTCCGATAATTTATATACCACTGGAGATAAAAAACATGAGCGAAAACGTCACCCAAGTAACTGATGGCGATTTTGATAGCCAAGTCTTACAATCTGATATTCCTGTATTAGTTGATTACTGGGCTGAATGGTGCGGACCTTGCAAAATGATTGCCCCAATTCTTGAAGAAATTGGCGCTGAATATGCGGGAAAAATTAAAGTCTGCAAGCTTAATATTGATGAAAACTCAGCAACACCACCTCGTTACGGCATTCGCGGTATTCCTACCCTAATGTTATTTAAAGCGGGGGAAGTTGAAGCAACCAAAGTGGGTGCATTAACTAAATCACAATTAACGGCATTTTTAGATAGCAATATCTAAACTCATCTGTTGTCAGATGTGACAGCAGATTCTAAATTCGTTAAATCCTGAAAACACTGAGCGTGTGTACATGCTCAGTGTTTTTCTATCTTTATCACCACTAAATATTAATCTCTATGGATATTTCTGAATTACTCGATGGTTTAAATAAACCTCAACGTGAAGCCGTGGCCGCGCCACTAGGTCATGCTCGCATTTTAGCGGGAGCTGGTAGCGGTAAGACCCGTGTTTTAGTTCATCGAATTTGCTGGCTTATTCAAGCAGAAGATCTATCGCCTGCTAATATTCTTGCCGTTACGTTTACCAATAAAGCCGCGAAAGAAATGCGTTCTAAGATTGAAGAGGGTCTTGGTTTCCCCATTGGCGGAATGTGGGTCGGCACCTTTCATGGTTTAGCCCATCGCTTATTACGCGGTCATTGGAAAGAGGCTGATTTACCTCAAAGCTTCCAAATCCTT
Organism: Piscirickettsiaceae bacterium; assembly: GCA_013215825.1. Classification (GTDB taxonomy): domain Bacteria; phylum Pseudomonadota; class Gammaproteobacteria; order Nitrosococcales; family Methylophagaceae. Next base: position 468,366 of record JABSQN010000004.1, read on the forward strand.
GATAGTGACGATCAATTGCGCATGTTAAAGCGCATTATTCGTGGCATGGAGTTAGATGAATCACAATGGCCACCTAAACAGGCTCAATGGTATATTAACGGCCAAAAAGATGAAGGCTTACGTTCAAAACATATTCAAGCAGGCAATGATCCTTATTCTCAAAAAATGTTGGCTATTTATCAGGCTTATGAAGAGGCTTGCCAACGCGCTGGCGTGATCGACTTTGGCGAGATATTATTGCGTAGTCATGAGTTATGGCTAAAGCGCCCAGATATTTTGGCGATTTACCAACAACGTTTTAAGCAAATCTTAGTCGATGAGTTTCAAGATACCAATACTATTCAATATGCGTGGTTACGTTTGCTTGCTGGCGACACCGGACATTTATTTATTGTTGGTGATGATGATCAGTCTATTTATGGCTGGCGCGGTGCAAAAATAGAAAATATCCAGAAATTTCATCAAGACTATACCGATGCATCTTCTATTCGCTTAGAACAAAACTATCGTTCAACCGGTAATATCCTTGCTGGTGCTAACGCAGTGATTGCGAATAATAGCGACCGACTTGGCAAAGAGCTTTGGACAGATGATGACGATGGCAAGTTAATCCAAATTTATAATGCGTATAACGAACGTGATGAAGCAGGCTATTTGGTTGAACAAGTAAAAACAGCGGTTGCCACTGGTGGAAAACGGGCAGATCATGCAGTGTTATATCGCTCTAACGCACAATCTCGGGTGATTGAAGAAGCCTTAATGCAAGCCAATATGCCCTATCGTGTGTACGGTGGTTTACGATTTTTTGATCGTGCTGAAATCAAAGATGTTTTATCGTATTTGCGCCTAGTCGCAAATCGCAATGATGATGCCGCATTTGAACGGGTTGTTAATACACCTACACGGGGTATTGGCGCGGCGACATTGACCCAATTACGTCAATACGCCCGTGAACAAAATCAAACCATGTGGCAGGCCTGTGTTGACTTATTAGCAGCCAAATTCTTTACGGCTCGTGCGGGTAATGCCTTAACCGGATTTTTAACCTTAATTGATTCATTAACGCCTGAAGATGACAGCATGCCATTGCATGAACTGACTACTTTAGTGATTGATGAAAGCGGCTTACGCGCTCATTTTGAAAAAGATCAGTCAGAAAAAGGCCAAGGTCGTATTGAAAACTTAGATGAACTCATCAATGCAACTCGCATGTTTGAACGCCCCGATGATGAAGAGTTTGCCGATCTCCCCTTACTAGCAGCCTTCCTTTCTCATGCCGCATTAGAGGCAGGTGAAAATCAAGCCGAACAATGGGAAGACTGTGTGCAATTAATGACCCTACATTCAGCCAAGGGCTTAGAGTTCCCTGTTGTCTTTATGGTCGGTATGGAGGAAGGCTTATTCCCCGGACAGAAAAGCAGTGATGATCCTAACCGCCTAGCAGAAGAACGCCGTCTTTGTTATGTCGGTATGACACGAGCAAGAACGGTTTTATATTTACTACACACTGAATCACGCTTTTTATATGGGCAAGAAATGTCGCCCAGCCCTTCTCGATTCTTACGTGAAATACCCAACGAACGTTTTGAAGAAATTCGGGCTCGTAAAACCGTAGTGAGTAGTGGCAACTCAAGCTTCGTTGCTCCTAAACATACCACAGCAATCAATGAAACAGGCTTTAACCCTGGTCAACAAGTGCATCATCAAAAATTTGGTGCTGGTACGGTGATTGATACCGAAGGTTCTGGAAAAAGCGCTCGTATTCAAGTAAATTTTAAACACGCAGGCAGTAAGTGGTTAGTGCTTGCTTATGCTAAATTGGAAAAAGTGTAATCGTAGGTTGGGTTTCAACCTAACATCAAGTATTCCAACCTACGCACATAACAGGAAAATATATGAAAAACACAATTATTAATGGATTGTTTATCGCTTTACTAAGCTTATTTCTTGCAGCATGCAATGAAGAACAATCAAATAGCAACGCTGATCAATCCGTTGATGCCGGCAAAACCTACAATTGGAAAATGGTCACCACATGGCCACCCGGTTTTCCTGTATTGCAAGAAGGTGTAGAACGCTTTTCTGACACTATCAAAGCCATGTCAAATGGCCGATTAAACATTAATGTCTATGCCGGTGGTGAATTGATCCCCGCACTACAATCCTTTGATGCCGTCTCACAAGGCACGGTCGAAATGAGTCATGGCAGCGCCTATTACTGGGCAGGAAAAGTGCCAGAAGCACAGTTCTTCTCAACCGTACCTTTTGGGATGACGGCTCGCGGTATGAATGCCTGGCTGTATAATGGTGGCGGTTTAGAATTATGGCGTGAAGTCTATAAACCCTTCCATGTTATCCCTTTTCCGATGGGCAATACTGGCGTGCAAATGGGCGGCTGGTTTAATAAAGAAATTAACTCGCTTGATGATATTAAAGGGCTAAAAATGCGTATCCCGGGTCTCGGCGGCAAAGTCTTTGCCAAAGCCGGTGGTAACCCTGTTCTACTCGCTGGTAGCGAAGTGTATACAGCCTTAGAACGCAACACCATTGATGCCACCGAATGGATTGGTCCTTTTCACGATCAACGCCTAGGTTTATACCGCGCCGCTAATCATTATTATTATCCCGGCTGGCATGAACCCGGCACCGTACTTGAACTCACCGTTAATCAACGGGCTTGGGATTCGCTACCCGCCGATTTACAAGCGATTGTCAGCAATGCAGCGATGGCAGAAAACTTACGCATGTTCTCAGAAATGGAACACAAAAACTTATCCGCATTACAAGAGTTAAAAGATCGGCCTAATGTGCAAATTCACCGTTTTCCTGATGATGTTTTAGCTAAACTGAAATCACTCACCGCTGAAACATTGGCAGAAGAAGCCGCTAAGGATCCAGAGTTTGCACGTATTTATGAAGCTTACCAAGCCTTTCGCCTGCAAAATGATGCATGGTCTGAATTGTCAGAAAATGCCTATTTAGCGATTAAAAAATAATGACTATTTATCTTATCTTCAGCCAAGAAGGCTTTGTAGAAGCACAAGAGAGCCTTATTGCCGATAAAGCGAGCCTTTGGGTTAACCAAGACTTTTTATCTGATGAACAAGTGGCCGTGTTAACACAACACAATATTGAGTTAAATCTCTTTATTGAATTTGTTGATGGTAGTGATGTGAAATCAATTGATGCGGCATTAAAACCCATTGAAAAACAAACACCCAAAGCTGAAATTTTAGTTGAGTATTTATAATGAATAAAATGTTCTATAGTCTACTTTTTGTATTATTTCTAACCGCTTGCCAAGATGAATCAGAACCAACGGAACAATCAACAGTTGCCGTCACTGAAGTTGTAACATCATCAACCGCACCCACAATTGAGGTTTATCGCAGTCCAACATGTAATTGTTGCCATAAGTGGATTACTCATTTAGAAGAAAATAAATTTAGTGTAATTGATAAATTAACGCAGGATATGGTGAGCGTTAAAGAGGCTGTGAAATTACCGAAACAAATGGCTTCATGCCACACGGCAATCATTGATGGTTATATTATTGAAGGTCATGTTCCTGCTGATGATATTTTACGTTTATTAACTGAAAAACCTGAGGTTGCAGGCTTGTCCGTACCGCAAATGCCAGTGGGCACTCCAGGCATGGAAATGGGCGAACGTAAAGATCCGTTTATCGTTTTTCAGTTTGATAAAGCAGGAAAACACAGCGTATTTAGTGAATATACGCCTGATGACAGTAATCAATATCAACACCAAACACACTAAATTCAGTGGAGTTGTTGGTTGTTTTAGGGCGGGTCATCTTTTCATCATTCGCTAATGTTTTTCAGAAGAAATTAGCCCACCAAGGCTTACACCCGTTCTTTATCGTTATGGCATCCTATTTTGTATTAACGCTGATTTGCTTGCCTTTATTATCACTGACTACACCCACTGAATTAAGCCAAACCTTCTGGATCAATATCTTCTTTGCCGCCTTATTAGATATGGCAGGCACCTTATTTTTAGTCATGTCATTGTCCAAAACCGATCTGTCTGTTTTTGGGCCGCTTAATGCGTATAAAGTTGTTATTTCCATGTTCTTAGCGATGCTATTTATTGGTGAAATTCCCAGCACACAAGGCTTTATCGGCGTTGCGGTCATTGTCTTGGGCAGCTACTTTTTATTTCCATCAAGCCAAGATAGCAATGCTAACCGCTTATTTCACTTATTATTAGACCGTGGTGTGCAATATCGTTTTCTATCAATACTCCTGTTTTCCATCGGCACGCTACCACTGAAAAATGCCGTTGTCGCCGGTGATGCCTTATCCACCACCCTATTTTGGTGTTTGATTGGTTTTCCCTTAGCAGTTATTGCTCACGCCCTATTTTTAAAAGACAATTTCAAGCAAGACTATCAAAAGTCAAAACAACAACTCAGCCAGTTCCTCTATCTCGGCGGTCTGATATTCCTGATGCAATATATGACCATGATCGTATTTTCACAGCTACTTATTGTCTATTCACTCGCCCTATTCCAACTTAACATGGTGTTACATGTCTTTCTCGGTTGGCGTATCTTTAATGAGCAACATATTAAACAACGGCTTGCCGCCAGTGTCATTATGATTATCGGTAGTTTATTGGTGCTTAAAGCGTAACAATGGAATTCCTAGCAGAATACGACTATAGGGACTCGCTCACTTCACGATATTCTCTTGTGTATAGAAGTGAACTTAACGGCCATCATCTATAAAAACACGCCAATTCTGTAGTACAACGTAGAAATCCTCTAAGCCACAGAAAGCCTCTGATTCATCAACGTAGAGAGACAATGCATCTTCAAGTTCAAATTCCTCACCACTTTCAAGTTCATTGGCAAAAACCCTAACCTCCTCACCATCGAGTTCAATTGATAGCGCTTTACCTATCATTCGCCAATCTTTCAGCTGATTACTCTGCAATCTAACGATAATTTGACAGAGTTCTTCATGTTTTTCTGAACATTCTCCTAGCTCTTCGACAAACCAAAATCCTAATATTTCTTGGCCCATACTAAAGTCAGCAACTAAAGCACCCGTTAAGGTGTTACGTTGAAATTCATATTCCATAAATTGTCATGCCTTAAATATACCTAATCAAGCTTTAACTCAATGCACGAAAAGGTGGATAACAGCTTGTTAAAAGCCAAAGCCACCAGCTTCTGGGCGGTTTGCCTCATTTCTAAGGTTTTTGGCATCACTTCTATCTTTCTTTTCCACACGCTTTTTCTTCTTACGCTCATTTTTCTCAGCTACGATTTTGATTGCCTCATCTTTCGTTAAGCTAGGATGTTTAGCGAGTAATTCTTCGACCTTGCCATCTCTTTTAGTCTTTGGCAAACCTCATAATTTGTAAATTCAGATATTAAATGTCTTTATCTGCTTCCTGAATGGAAAGGCATATAGCCGTTATCATTCAAATTACAGGTTGCTATTTTCTGTCATCCTCGCGTATGAGGGGCTCCATGGGCAGTGGAAATAGTCACTATCGCTGGCTCCCGTTTTCACGGGGATGACGGGCTTTGTTAAAATCTCTGTAACTTCATGTACCACAGGTATATAACGCGTTTTTAACAAGCCACACTTTTTGTGGCTGGAATGACCTTGAGAAATTTGCTAAGATTTTTATAATTAAATTATATCAAATTCGTTATTACAAGTTAGAATATAAGCTAAGTATTTTACTCATTTCAAGCTCTTCCATAATGTTTAACTTAGCCCGTCATAGTTCGTGTTTTGTGGAAAGTAGCTGACGAAGGGTATTTGATATGACACTATTTAAGTACTACATTAAAGATACTTTAAGCAATGAATAGTAGTGTCTAAAAAAACAAGTAAACTACTCTAGATTGAAACCGCATAATAAAACTAAAGGTCAGCAATATCGATACAATGATTACTTTGTTAATTCACCCAAGTCAATCACTCTGTCGTTGTTCTTAATTCATGGATCTATTCTCTGAGTTAGGTCTTTGGGGCCTTGGCATATCAGCCTTTCTTGCTGCCACACTCTTGCCCCTTAGTTCTGAACTTGTTTTATCGGCTTTATTACTAGCCGGGGAAAATACACTCACTGTCATTTTCATCGCAACATTCGCTAATGTCTTAGGTTCAATAGTTAATTACCTAATTGGTCGATGGGGTGCTGATGGCATTCTGCACCGCTGGTTTAAACTATCATCGGCACAAACCGATAAAGCGGAACATCAATTCAATCGCTATGGGAAATGGAGCTTACTATTTTCTTGGCTACCCATTATTGGCGATCCACTGACCTTTATTGCGGGTGTATTAAAAGTGCGATTTAGCCTATTTTTAATACTCGTCACCCTTGGAAAGTTTGGTCGTTATTGGCTACTTAGCCAAGCAGTTTTAGCTAGTTAATCCAAAGAAATTTATAAAAAAATTACTTTTACTTTTCTTTGCAAATGAGAATTGTTATCATTTAAAAGATGTTTATTTACTTTACTGTGAGAAATGATGAAAATTTCTAGATTTATCTTATTAGCCATTATGATGTTAAGTCAGCCTATATTGGCGGATACACAGCAAATATTGCAGCTTGTTGATTATGTTGGCGTTGATTATAGTGGGGCAGTAGAAAATCATCAGATTATTAATGAGGTGGAATATAATGAAATGCAGGATTTTTCTGCAGGCATTATTCAACAACTTCAAGCGCTACCTGACAATGCAGAAAAAATCGGGTTAATTGAGCAGGCCAAAACATTATCAGCCCTCATAAAAAATAAAGAAGCAGTTGATAGCGTTAGAATAATAACGGGGTCGATGCGACAGAAAATAATTTCGGCCTATCACGTTCAAGTTATCCCCCATATACTGCCAAATCTAAAGCAAGCCGCTATTTTATATGCGAATCAATGTATCTCATGTCATGGTGTAACCGGATTAGGAGATGGTCCTCTGTCTGCAGGTATGGAGCCGCCACCTATTAATTTTAATGATCGAGAGCGTTACGAACAACGGACATTACATGGCTTATATAATACAATTTCGCACGGGCTTGATGGGAGTGCAATGAGAGCTTACAGTGAGTTAAGTGAGCATGAGCGTTGGTCATTAGCCTTTTATGTGGGTCGCTTTGCTGCCGAAAAACAAAATGGCGAGTTATCTTTTGAGCAAAGTGAACTGGCTGATTTGGCAACATTAACAACCACAACACCCGCGCAAGCTATGACGTTATATGGCGAGCACGGCTTAGCTGTTATGGCATTATTGCGAATCGAGCCAGCACTGCTTTTTAACAAAAAATCCAATATGGTCTTTGCCCAGAAAAAACTACAAGAAGTCATTACTGCCTATCGTGCAGATAATCATGATTTGGCATACCAATTAGCAGTACAAGCATATCTTGATGGCTTTGAGTTAGAAGAGCAGAATATCACCATACTAGATAAAAGTTTAAAACTTGAAATTGAGTCATTAATGACCAGTTTACGCAATAAAATACGCATTGGCGAGCCTGTCGATGTCATTGAAAAAGAAATACTAATCATTAGTGCTAAATTGGATGAAGCTGATAAGTTACTGAGTAGTAAAAGTATTTCGGGTATAACAGCATTTAGCAGTGCGTTTTTCATCTTGCTACGAGAAGGCCTTGAAGCATTATTAATCGTTGCTGCACTTGTTGCATTTCTGGTGAAAACAAAGCGTCAAGATGGCTTGCGATATATTCACTATGGCTGGGTAAGTGCTCTCTTGCTTGGATTATTAACGTGGTGGGCTTCATTGTCACTTGTTGATATTTCGGGTGCTTCCAGAGAGATTACAGAGGGGGTAGCTGCAATTGTTGCCACCATTGTATTGCTGTATGTCGGTTTTTGGATGCATGATAAATCGAGTGCTGCCAAATGGAAACAATTTATTGATGACAGTATGCAAAAAGCATTGACATCGGGCACCTTATGGACGCTAGCAGGGCTGTCATTTATAGCCGTTTATCGCGAAGCATTTGAAACGATCTTATTTTATCAAGCATTATGGGTGCAAACAGGAGACGCGGGGCAACACATGGTGTTAAGTGGGTTTATGACTGCTATTGCTGCGTTAGCAGTGCTCGGATGGTTAATCATGCGTTATAGCGTACGGTTACCTTTACGCCAGTTTTTTTCTGTGACAGGTGGCCTAATGTTTATCCTGGCTATTATTTTTGCAGGTAAAGGTATTGCCGCATTACAGGAAGCTGGAGTGATAATTTCAAGCCCCATCAATTTTGTACGAGTTGATTTACTGGGTATCTATCCGAATTTACAAGGGCTGGCAGTGCAACTGATATTAATAATCATCGCAGTCTTTTTGTGGAAAAAGAAAGCATGAAGCTCTAAATGTCGGATTGTAGATGTGAAATTAAAATAAAAGATTAAAGAACAGAAGAGCCTATTAATGACCTTACTGTTAATTAATGACGTTATGTTTTATTTGAAATCAGTTTGGGTTGGTATGCGCAATCAACAGGTTTGATTGCTGATGCAGTTGTCTATGCCTTTGGTTTATATGCTATCGGTAAACATTTTCACCATACAAGAAAATGCTGTTTTATTGAGTGGCTGGTTTCAAGTTGCTTTAGGTGTCATGATTCTTATTGATGTGTTTCGCCGCATCATGATGGAAAGGGAACCGTTATCAGTCTTTATGAACATTGTCGGACTCATTGCATTAACGGCCAATGTCATTTGTTTAAGACTCATTGATAAGCATAAAGATGGCGATGTTCACATGCGAGCCAGCTGAATATTTTCAAGAAAATGATGTCGCACGCTAAAACATCATAGGGGCTGTTGATCGTTGGAGGATATTAATTACAAAATAATAATCAAGGTGATTTTAGCAGTCATTTTTAAAACACTGGTATCATAAGCACTTACAATTTCTGCTTGAGACCTTCAATGAAAATACTGGTTATTCTAATATTCAGCTTACTTTCTAGTTTTACTGTTTGCGCTACCCCGTTATTAGTCCCTGCATGGCAAACTGAAGCCGTTTTTCAACAACCGGAATCTGTGGTTTATGATGCTAAACGTGATGTTCTGCTTGTATCTAATGTCAATGGCAACCCTAACGACGCTAATGGTCTTGGTTATATTTCTCAGGTTTCTTTATCAGGCGAGATGGTTAAACAGCACTGGCTCGATGGCTTGAATGCTCCAAAGGGGTTGGCGATTGTTGGCAATAGATTATATGTGGCTGATATTAATGAGTTGGTCGAGATTGATTTAAAATCGAATAAAATTCTTAATCGTTATTTAGCGCCAAATGCTATTTTCCTTAATGATGTTGCTGCCGATGCTCAGGGTAATGTGTATGTGTCAGATATGATGACTAATACTTTGCATCGTTTAGCAAATGGTCAATTTGAAATTTGGTTGCAGGATGTCAGACTGGAAGCACCTAATGGTTTGTTAGTTGAAGGTAAAAATTTAATTGTTGGTAGTTGGGGCAATATGACAGATGGCTTTGCCACGGATATTGTAGGCCATCTTAAAACAATTAATATCAAAACCAAGACAATCCAAAGCTTGGGTGATGCGTCAGCTGTTGGCAATCTTGATGGTGTTGAATCGGATGGTGATGGTGGCTATTTTGTGACTGATTGGATGAATGGAAAACTACTACACATTACGGCTGAAGGTATCAGCACAACACTTATTAAGCTTGATCAAGGTAGTGCTGATCACACGGTATTACTTGATAAAGGCTTACTCATTATTCCGATGATGTTAACTAACGACCTCATCACCTACCGTATTAAATAAGTAATTACACTATGACATTTGACGATCTTTTCCTTGATGACCGCTTACTTTTAGAACTGAGTCATCTCAAATTTGAAACACCGACCGCGGTTCAAGAAGCGACTATTCCCGTTATCCTTGAAGGCAAGGATGTATTGGCAGGTGCAGCGACAGGTACGGGTAAAACGGCCGCTTTTGTGTTGCCAGTTTTACAGCAATTAATTGATGAACCCAATACCAATAAAATACCACGTGTTTTGATGCTTGCCCCTACCCGTGAATTGGCTTTTCAGATCCAGCATGTGACGAACCAATTAAGCCGCCAACTTGATATTGACACGGTGATTATGACGGGTGGGTTTTCCCCCTATAAACAAGTGGAATATTTACAACAAGCCTGTGACATCGTAATTGGTACACCTGGAAGATTGCTTAATTTAGTGGCTGATGAGTCCTTAGATTTATCCGATATTGATGTTGTGATTATTGATGAAGCCGATCGCATGTTGGATATGGGCTTAGGGCCTGATGTATTATCATTACTTGCCACTATTGCCGATGGTTTTCAAGCTTGTTTATTCTCGGCGACCTTGGCAGGAACGGGAGTTGAAATCTTTGCTGAAGAGCTTCTTCATGATGCAGAAGTGATCCAAATTGATGCGGCTAATACCAAATCAGATCAAGTATCACAAACTGTTTACTTTGCTGATAATAAAGAACATAAATTGGCGATGCTTGAAGCCTTTGTTAACGATCCAGCGTGTGAAAGTGCCATTGTGTTCTGTAATAAACGCGAACGTACTGAAGAAATTACCGAATGGTTACAGTCGCGTAATATCTCAGCACAAGTAATGCATGGCGATTTTGACCAAGCGATACGTCGTGATAAAACACGTAAGTTCCGCCTAGGTCAGATCAAAGTAATGGTCGCAACTGATGTAGCGGCTCGTGGTTTAGATTTAACTAATATCACTCATGTAATCAACTATGACATGCCGTTCAAAGCGAACCTTTATATTCACCGAATTGGACGAACAGGTCGAGCTAATAGAACAGGTGTGGCCATTAATTTAGTTGAATCACATGATCTTAAAAACTTGGAACGTATTGAGTTTCATCTTGACTTGAAACTGCCGGTTTCTAAATTGAAAGGCTTTGAACCAAAATCAAAAGCTAATAAAGCAAAATCGAAAAAGAAATCAGATAAAAGTAAACCGCGCTACGTCTCGAAAAAAGATCGTGACTAAACACGTTCCAACACTAGCGGCACATCATTTACGCTGGCTATTAGTTTCTTCTACACTGTTACTAATAGCTGGCTTTGTAACTCCGATGATGACGCTAACCAAGTTTCTACTCTTCAGTAATTCATTCTCATTGTTCTCAGGAATATGGCAGTTATTATTAGATGGAAAGGTAATTCTATTTCTTCTTATTGCTAGTTTCAGCATTATTTTACCCCTTGCTAAAATCATCTTATTATTCACGCTACTTAGCCCCGACACTTACCATCCCGAACAACGGCAAAAGTATCTCCACTTAATGCATGACTATGGTCGCTGGGCCATGCTCGATGTGATGGTGGTTGCCATTCTAATTGTTACCGTGAAACTCGGTGCTATTGCCAGCATTGAGGTTCATTCAGGCTTATATATCTTCGGTGCGGCGGTCTTGTTAATTATGTTTATTACCCAACAAGTTGTCAGCATGCAGACCAATCATAATGAAAATTAGCCTTTTTATTTTATTATTTAGCTTCTGTGTAGCTAATATCCATGCCGAAGAAATAGCCCCTTTTACGTCAGATGGCTGTAGCTCATTTCCTGATGGTACATTAAATCAACAACAACTTTGGCTATCCTGCTGTACTGAGCACGATAAATCGTATTGGCGTGGCGGTAGCTATCAACAACGTTTAGAAGCTGATTTACTACTGAGAGAGTGCGTTACTGCTGTAGGACAACCTATTATTGCCGAACTCATGTTAAAAGGTGTCAGAGTTGGTGGTTCGCCTTATTGGCCAACCCAATTTCGTTGGGGATATGGCTGGCCCTATCCTCACAGCTATCAATCTGCAGATGAAGACTAAATCTTATGACTTTGATATATCATCGTATAAGGCAAGATAGGCTTTAGCACTTTTTTCCCAGCTAAAGGTTTGTTCCATAGCGGTGACAACCATCTTGCGCCAAATACGCGGGCGTTGGAATAATTCAATAACGCGATATAACGTAAGCTCTAGTTCTTGATGTGTACTCTGCTCAAACTTAAATCCGGTTGCAGTTCCATTTTTACGATTTTCATCTGTTGCATCGACAACAGAATCTGCTAGGCCTCCCGTATTTCTGACAACAGGTAATGTGCCGTAACGTAAACTATAAAGCTGGTTTAAACCGCACGGTTCAAAGCGTGATGGCATTAAAAACACATCCGCACCGGCTTCAATTTGATGTGCCAGTGCTTCGTTATAGCCAATATCAACACCGACTTTATCAGGAAATCGTGCGCGTAATGCACGTAAATCTTGTTCGTAACTTGCTTCACCACTTCCCAAGCAAACTAATTGAATATTCTGACCGGCTTCTAACAATCTCATCACTGCATCCAGTGTTAAATCAATGCCTTTTTGAGATACCAATCGACTAATCAAGCCCATCACCAAAACATCTTCATTTTCTGGCAGACCAAAATACTGTTGAATAGCTGCCTTATTAACTGATTTATTACGAATAGTTTTAATTGAAAATGCTTTACTTAAATGCGGATCATTTTCAGGATCCCATTCCTTATTATCAATACCATTTAAAATACCCGTTAAGCGACCTTGTTTTGCACGATCTGCTAGCAATCCTTCTAAGCCATAACCATATTCATAGGTACAAATTTCATCGGCATAGGTAGGACTGACTGTTGTAATATGATCGGCGTAAATCAACCCACCTTTCATAAATGACAGTAAATCATAAAACTCTAAACCATTACTATGCCAGAACGATTTCGGAAGATCTAAAGCGTTAAATGCATCTTGTGAATAAAGACCTTGATACGCAAGATTATGAATTGTAAATATGGTGGCCGGACGATGTGACTGGTCAGCAATCAATGCGAGTGCCAGACCTGTTTGCCAATCATTGCAATGCAATATATCGGGTTGCCAATCAAGTCCCACCTGATTCATCGCAACGGCTACAATAGCGCGAGAAAACAATGCAAATCGTGCCGCATTATCAGGCCAATCACCTTGTTCTGGAGTACCGTAAGGCCCCCCATCACGATCAAAGTGTTGTGGTGAATTTAATAGCCATAATGTGACATTACTATCGGGCAATGTGGATTCTAAGATTTCAACAGGAAGGTGAAAACCATCCAATTTAATCGTGGCAACTAGGCGCACATCCGTTAATGCCTCTAAGCATTGACGATAAGCAGGCAATATAATACGAACATCTTGACCATGCTGGCGAAGTGCAAGAGGCAAGCTTGCTGAAACATCTGCTAAGCCACCTGTTTTGATTAAAGGATGTACTTCACTACTCGCAAACAGAATTTTTCGCACGTTATACTCCTAAAAATTGTACAATTAGCTAATTATATACAGTTCAAACCTGCACGGGAGATAGCATGAAACCTTGTACAATCATCATTTTTGGCGCCACTGGCGACCTATCTAAAAAGAAACTATTGCCAGCACTATACCACTTAAACATCGAAAACCGTTTAACTGATGATACAAAAATCATCTGCATGGGTCGTAGAGAGGTCGCTCAAGATGATTGGAGAGAACAAGTAAAAGGCTATGTCTCAGAGAAAGCACGTGGTGGTGTTAATGCTGATTCCCTAGACAAATTTCTAGCTAAAATCAGCTATTTCAAGAATGATATTAACGATAGTTCATCATACCAAGATTTAAAAATACTGCTTGATGATCCCGCCAATGAGTTCTCTGACAATATCGTATTCTACTTATCAATCAGCCCATCGTTATTCGGTGTTGTTGGTGATAATCTTGCCGCAGCCGGTTTAAACAAAGAAGACAAAGGTTGGCGTCATTTAGTGGTGGAAAAACCATTTGGTTATGACCAAAAATCAGCCGCAGAATTAGAAGTGGTATTAAGCCGTAACTTCACTGAAAAACAAACCTACCGTATTGATCATTACCTTGGTAAAGGTACAGTACAAAATATTATGGTATTCCGCTTTGCTAACTTGTTATTAGAGCCGTTATGGAACCGTAACTATATCGATCATGTACAAATTACTCATGCTGAACAACAAGGTGTAGGTGGCCGTGCTGGTTATTATGATGGTTCAGGTGCTATGCGTGACATGATTCAAAGTCATTTATTACAAGTAATGACTTTGATTGCGATGGAACCACCCGCAGATTTGAATGATGAATCATTACGTGATGAGAAAGTAAAAGTACTTAAATCTATTCGTCCAATTACCGAAGACATGGTTGATAGCCATGCATTTCGAGCTCAATATGCTGCGGGTACTGTTGATGGTAAGCCGCAACAAGGTTATTTAGAAGAGGATGATGCACCTAAAGATAGTGTCACTGAAACCTATGCTGCCATGAAAGTTTATATCGACAACTGGCGCTGGCGTGATGTGCCATTTTACCTTCGTACCGGTAAATGTATGCCAGAATCAAAAGCGATGATTGCGATTCGTTTCAAAAAACCACCTCAAGAATTATTCAAAGGTACTGATATTGGTGCAAGCCACGCTAACTGGATAACAATGGGCTTACAGCCTGATAATACACTGCGTATTGAATTGCAGGCTAAAAAACCCGGCTTAGACATTACCGCTCATACCGTTGCTTTAGAAACAAATGAAGAAGAAGACCCAAAACATAAATTAGATGCGTATGAAGCTATGATCCTCAATGCCATTTTAGGTGATCGATCTTTATTCTTGCGTGCAGATGAAGTCGATTTAGCATGGAAAGCAGTTGATCCCATTATTGAGAAATGGTCAAAAGAACAAGACTTTGTTCACACCTACCCTGCTGGCTCATGGGGTCCTGAAGAAGGTAATGTTATTTTTGATGATTCATGTCATCAATGGCGTAATGAGATTTAAGACGTTAATAATCCAGAAAAATAAAAGCCAGATTTGGGCAACCAAATCTGGCTTTTATTTTTGTAATTGTCCAAAGACAATATAACTCAACTAGCCATATCAATATACGTGCTAAAAATATCGAGCCAATTCCAACTGAATATAATCATCATCACGGATTTGGTATAACGTGCTATTCGTTTGATCTGATTTAAAGAATCGTCCTTCTAAAGAGACTTTCCAGCGGTTACCGATACGTCGGCTGGCTTCTATATTCCAAGCAGAATCACTACTATCCACATCTTGAATAACCCCTAGTAATAACTCTGTTGATTGTTCATCATTCCACGCTAGGCGTGTGCCGATCATTAAGTCATCTTCAAAGGGTGTGGCGAGTTCATTATCACGATCATCCCATAAATATTCAGCAATTAATCCGACATCAATATTACTATCAAACACGCCATAAAAGGTATATTCCAAGCCACCGGTTAATGCCGTAAAAGTATCTAATGACGTTTCACGTCGAATCACTTCTAACTTCCATAACCATGATTCACGGGTATGCTGAATATCCATAGCTGTTTGATGCATAATTTCATAATAAGGTATCAATCGTGTAAAAGTTTGATTGGGTATAAATAAAGGCGCTCGATTGGTGCCATAAAAGTGAGACAAGCCAATATCCCAATCGCCCAAGGTATGCGACCACCTTGCTGCAATATCTAAGTGATGTTGTTTTGCCGATGATTCATACTGTGCTTTATCCGACTCCACCACTAATTGACTACGTAAGCGCCCTTTCTTACCTGCAAATGTCCGCTCACGAAAATACGGCAATACAAATAAATCTACTGTTCCCCAGTTCTTAAAAAAACTAAGATTAATCATCGGCTGACCTAACTTATCTTCGGTATCACTATTTTCAACTAAGTCTGTTTGATTGATTACATCGACTAGATGTTGAGATTCTGTCACACCCCAATAGACTTTTCCTATGCCTAATTGTAATTCCCAATCATTCTTAACTAACAACCACCGTGCTTCTCGTAGATCGAGATGTGTTCGTTCGGCATCTTCACTATCAATTCGTAAAAATGCTGATATCAGTATATTTTGATTACCCTCATCCCAATCATGATAAAACTCAGGGGCCAGCACAACTGATGGATTATGCTGTGTTGCTTCTGAGTTTAATGATTCATATTGAAAATAGCGATATTCTGCTGCACTGTAACCCGTCAATTCCCAAGCATAGCCATTAACACTTAATAGGCTAAAGGCAAGAATAACGCAGGCAGATTTAACGCTGACGTTTAAGATCATTTTTCTCAAAATCTTTATCGGTCAAACCGGTTTGAAATTGATAATTAGTCCATGTCAATGTCGTTGATTTACCATTTTGTTGATTGACCATAGTCATAGTATGAGCGCGCCAATATTGCCCAAGATATTGCTGATAATCCGTAAATCGTTGGATCTTTAACAAGGCATCTTTTCGATCATAGAAATCAATTTTCTGTGGCCGATATTGTTCTTTATCAATCCATATCTGACTTTTGGTATAACCAGAATATTTATATTGTGGACGAAGCTCTAAAACAAAACAGTCTTGTCCATCCAAAGTTTCATCACGTAAATACACATAACTATATTTGGCAACTTCAAAGGAGCTAATATCTTCATAAGAAAATTCACTACCCATAAATGGGCCTGATTTATTACTTGATGAAATACGTTTAATTCGTTTTAATGCAGGTAAAAATATCCATTGCTCATCAGGCTCTAACGCATGTGAATAGGTTAAAAATGCCGTACCTTTTACATCTCTCGGCTGATTAAAGACAGTTAAACCTTTATCGCCGTCACCAATTACCTCAAGGGTTTTAACCCGTATTTCACGTATGCTTTCTTTGCCATTTCGATTACGCAATGTCATCAACATATCAGCCAAACTATCCTGCCAACCTTGATCCCGACCATCAACTTCTGTAATAATTTTCAAGCCCTTTTCTTCGGCTGTCTCAGCATAAATCATTGGACTCAATATCAATAATAAAACAAGTGTAACGATCGACTTATGCATGTTTATTTCCTTCTAATTTCATAAGTAAAGGGGGTAAAAATAAGAAATCCATTATCAAGGCAATGGCAATAGTAAGCGCCGTCATCGCCCCCATATGTGCATTAAGTGCAAAATGAGATTGTGCCAAAACAACAAATCCTGCCACTAAGACTAATGAAGTCACCCAAAGTGCCACGCCAACGGTATTAAATGCATAACGAATCGCATCTTCTGCATTGAGACCCTTTTCACGTCTTGCCCGCAGATATTTGCTTAAAAAATGTACGGTATCATCCACCACAATACCTAACGTCATCCCTGTGACCACCGATAAGGACATCCCTATCTGACCGACCATTAATCCCCAAATACCAAAGGCCATTCCTGCTGGCAATAAATTAGGGGCAAGACTGATAAATCCAACACGAAATGAACGTAAAGCGGCCATTAAGATAATGGAAATAAAGACTAACGCTACCGTCGTGCCAAATAACATACTTTGCACATTCCGTTTGCCAATATGGGCAAACATCATGGTTGCACTGCCGGCACTAAATGCCATATCAGGATTATTTTCTACTAACCATGTTGATATTTTTTGTTCTATCTGCAGAATTTCTTCTGTATGTAGATTTTCAAACGTCACAGTCAATCGTGTGGCACTTTTATCCACGTCTATTTGATCATTAAGATCTAAGCCATAAGGCAATGACATTTCATACAACAATAAATATTGTGCCGCCAACTCCCGTGATTCTGGCAGACGATAATAATTTGGATCATCACCGTGCATATTTTTATTTAAACGCTTATAAATATCAGTGACGCTACGCACATGCATTACATGTTCTTGCTCTCGTAACCAGTTGGCAAAGTTCTCAACTTGCAGTAAAAACTCAGGCTCATTGATACCGCCGCTTTCACCTTGTTTTAGAAAATAGTGAATATCATAAATACCACTTAAATTAGCCACTACAAAATCGGTATCTCGCCTAAATTCTATCGTTTCATCAAAATATTCCACAAACTGATCATCTAATTTATTCATCGGCAACAAACTGATCAAAATAAGAGCAAGCAAGCCCATTCCCCACAATAAACTCCGGCGATTATTCAGAACAATATCAGCCAATTTAGTCATCGGATGTTTTTGCAAATTCATCGTGTTGACACGTACTCGCACCGGCAATACCATCATCAGTGCCGGTAGTGTTGTGACGGATAATACAAACGCAAACATTACCCCAATCGCCACCACATTACCTAAATCATGGAATGGCGGTACATCACTAAAATTCATACTCAAAAAACCGATCGCGGTGGTAATACTGGTGATAAAGATAGGCTGAAGATTCACCCGCAGGCTATCTGCCATTGCAGTCTGTTTATTCTGACCAGCACGCATATTATGCAAAAAAGTCACTAATAAATGCACAGCATCTGCTACTGCCATTGTCAGTATGATGGTGGGGGCCGAGGAGGATGGCGGCGTGAGTTTCCAGCCTAACCAACCCATGCTTCCCATGCCAAACAAAATCGCACTAAATATAACAATCACCGTTGATACTGTGGCGGTAAATGATCGCAATAGAAAACCTAACACCACAATAACAACCGCAAACATAATCGGCACAAGGTTTTGCATATCACCTTTTGCGGCTTCACCAAATGAATTATTCATCATCGTTAAACCGCTAAGATAAATTTTTATATTCGAATGTTTCGCTAAAATTTCATCTCGTATTGCACGTGTTGCCGCCACCACTTCACTGGCTTCATCTAAGCTCTTTCCTGGTAATTGTAATGTGACATTAATGGCTGTCACATGACCTGTCGCTGATGTTAGGCGATGCACCAATAACGGTTCATGTGTCGCTATATTTCGTGTTCTATCTAAATCTTCCTGACTAAAACTGGCTGCATCTCGGACTAAATCAGCCACAATCAAATCATCATCTTCAGCAATTGTATGTTGATAATTGCTAATAGAATCAACCCGGCTAGAATATGGAGTTTGCCATGCTTCATCGGTGATAGCTTCTACTATTGCCAATGTTTCATTAGTAAACACATCACCATTTTTAGGTGCAAGTACAAACATAACATTGTCAGTTTTATTGAAGGTATCTTGTAACTCTTCAAAGGCTAAAAGCTCAGGATTATCCTCACTAAAGAAATCTCGGTAATCATTGCTAAAGGCTAAAAATCGCGTGCCGCTGGCTGTCATGACGATAACTAATAATGATAGTAATAATAAGCGCCATGGATGATGAACAATAAAGTTCGCATAACATTGAGTGAATGAATAGGTCATTGTATAAATTCCATTTTTTAACGTACGGCTATACTTCTGAGCAGTAATTCAAAGACTATTTTTGCTTTGTGCTCAAACTCTTCTAATGAAAACATGGGCATCACTGAAGGCAAATAAAAGGCGGTTATTGCCACATTAATCGCCTCTGATGTTTCGTCAATATTTTCAAAACTAAATTCCCCATTATTCCTACCTTGTTCTAATAATTGTCGCAATAAAACTAAGCTACTGTAGCGATGCGCCTTAATCACCTCGGGCCGCTGAATAGTCATGGCATCAATCAACTCACTTATTCGTGGTGATTCATCAAAATAGTTGTAGGTATAGTGCAGGAGATATTGAATAAATTTTTGTAACTTAATGGCTGATGTTGTCGATTCGTCGGTGACGATACATTTTAATTCAAGCTCTTTTTCAAAAAGACATTGCTGGGCTAATGCCGCGCCTATATCTAGCTTATTATTAAAATGTCGATATATATTGGCTGCGGACATACCACAATCTCGTGCTATTTCGGCCATGGTTGTTTTAGTGTAGCCATACTGGCTGAATCGTATTTCAGTTGCCGCGAGGATCCGAGAACGGGTATCTATGTCTGTCATAGAAAAATAAGATACGCCCTCAACAGTGAATAATCAACAAAATATTCACTATTCACCCTTTTCTTAATTTAACAACCGGCTGAAATCGCCTAACTATCGACTTTTCTAGTTCAACCAAAAATAATACCGATGAAGAGACTAAGATAATGACCAACCATGTTGTCCATTCCAAGCCGGTAGTACCAAATAATATTTGCATAGGAGAAAAGTAGGTAAAAGCCATTTGGAATAAAAGTAAACACGCTGTAGCAAGTAATGCATAACGATTGCCCAATAAGCCCTGAATACTTAAGACTGAGTCATTAATGTAACGTGAATTAAACAAATAAAATATTTCAAACATCACTAAAGTATTAACCGCGACTGTACGCGCATATTCAATCGTCGCACCTTGTGCTTGCTGCCAACTAAATAGACTAAATGTACCCACCATAAGAATCAATGATACAAATGCAATACGCCATAGAAAAAGAGGGGTTAGAAGTGGTTGTTTTGGATTGCGAGGTGGCCGTAACATCACATTACTTTCTGGAGGTTCAAATGCGATTGCTAACGCCAATGTAACCGCCGTGATCATATTTACCCATAAAATCTGTACTGGTGTAATGGGTAATGCGGTACCTAATATAATCGCTGCAATAATAATCAACGCTTCACCACCGTTGGTTGGCAGAATAAATAAAATCGCTTTTTTCAAATTATCATAAACAGTTCGTCCCTCTTCAATCGCATCGACGATGGATGAGAAATGATCATCTGCCAACACCATCTCTGCGGCATCTTTCGCGACTTCCGTACCATTTAGTCCCATTGCAATACCCACATCTGCCCGCTTCAAAGCG
Organism: Piscirickettsiaceae bacterium; assembly: GCA_013215825.1. Taxonomy (GTDB): domain Bacteria; phylum Pseudomonadota; class Gammaproteobacteria; order Nitrosococcales; family Methylophagaceae. The sequence continues at coordinate 489,046 of JABSQN010000004.1, forward strand.
GGAGCATCGTTAACGCCATCACCCGTCATTGCAACAACATGACCATTCGTTTGTAAGGCTTGTACTAAACGTAATTTATGTTCTGGACTGGAACGAGCAAAAATATCAATACTGTCCACAACATCTCGCAGTTCTTCATTAGTCATTAGTTGGATTTCATGCCCAGTTAACACACTATGATCATCACCGATCTGCATTTTACTGCCGATAGCTACTGCTGTTACAGCATGATCGCCAGTAATCATTTTGACTTTGATCCCTGCTAATTGACATTGCTTTATTGCCGTAATCGCTTCTGATCGTGGCGGATCAATCATGCCAACAATGCCCAATAAGGTTAAACCTTGTTCAATATCAGAAAACGTCAACTCTCGATGTGCCGTTGATGAGTTTTTACACGCAATCGCAAGCACCCGCTGACCTTGCTTCGCCATGATATTCATTTGTTGATACCAGTATTTTAAATCAAGTGGTTCATCGTTTAAGCCATGCCGTTGATAGCGACACATTGCAAATATACGTTCTGGCGCGCCCTTAATATAAGACACACCATGACCCAAATGATCATGATGCAATGTCGCCATAAACTGATGCTGAGATTCAAATGGAATACTGTCTGTGCGAGGCCAAGCTTCATGTTCAAAATCCGGCGTTAAGCCTGCTTTCATTCCCAGTGTTAGTAATGCAGCTTCTGTCGGGTCGCCTTGTAATATCCATTCACCATTATTGTTCTTCAATACCGCATCATTACACAATAATGCTGAGCGCATTAATTCAGTCAAGACAGGATGATTAGTAAAATCTATCGCCTTATCATGATCCAAAAAAGCACCATGGGGATCGTAACCCACGCCCGTAACATCAAATAAGCCGCCACCCGCTGTCGCAATATTGGTGACGGTCATTTCATTTCGCGTCAATGTACCGGTTTTATCTGTACAAATAACAGTAACAGCCCCTAAGGTTTCCACAGCAGGTAATAAGCGAATAATAGCCTGTCTCTTTGCCATTTTCTGCACACCAATCGCCAATGTAATTGTCATAATAGCTGGCAAGCCTTCTGGAATGGCTGCGACGGCTAAACCTACCGCCGCCATAAACATATCGGATATAGAATTATCGTGCACCAATACACCAAAGGTCAGTGTTAGTGTGGCAATAACAACAATAATTCCCGTCAATAAGCGACCAAAATCATCCATCTGTCTTAATAACGGCGTTGTTAATGTTTCAACCTGTGACAGCAAGGTACTAATTCGACCAATTTCAGTATCGGCCGCTGTCGCAACAACAATAGCCGTAGCTTGCCCATAGGTCACTAAGGTGCTGGAAAATACCATCGAATAGCGATCACCTAATACTGCATCCTCACTTACCGGCGGTATTGCTTTCTCAACGGCTAAAGACTCTCCGGTCAGTACTGATTCTTGTACCTGTAAATTCTTTACTTTTAACAAGCGACAATCGGCAGGCACTTTATCACCTGACTGCAACAAAATAATATCGCCAATCACGAGTTCTTCTGAGGGAATAACTATCCGCTTGCCATCACGAATTACCATTGCCTGTGATGACAACATCTTTTTAATGGCACGCAAGGCATCTTCTGCCTTACCTTCTTGAATAAAGCCAATAACAGCATTAATCACAACCACAGCAAGAATGACACCCGTATCAATCCAATGTGTTAATAATGCGGTAATACCTGCCGCAGCCAATAAGACATAAATAAGTACATTCTGACATTGGGCAAAGAATCGTTTTAAGGCACTGCGCGATTCTGCTTCGGGTAAACTATTAGGACCATAGCGACTTAACCGCTCGGCGGCATCACTCGCCGTTAAACCTTCTAATGTACTCGTAAGCTGATTGAGTACTTGAGTTTGCTCAACAGCATGCCATGCAGGGCTCGTTTGCTTTCCCACAATACGTTTAGCGTTAGCATGTAATATCGACATAATCGTGACCTCCTCATAAGGTTCACACTATTATGTTTTGATTGTATACCCAATCTAATTGGATATATACTCGTTATCATTCAAAATGCATGTTTTTAGTGCTCAAAATAGCGGTGATAACAAGGCTATGTTATTGATGTAATAGTCACTCTATTGCTCAATAATGTAACGCCGCTAGTGCCGTTAGTTTGTGTGCTAAAAATCTGCAGGTATACCTGTCATCACGTCATTGCCTGCCCCATGACAACGGCTTGACCCGCTTCTAAGGCTAAATCAAATTTATCTGCTTGTTCTGGCAACAAAATGATGACAGTTGACCCCATATTAAAACGTCCCATTTCCTCACCCTTTTGCAAGCTAATCGCCTGAGCATCGTCATAATTCCACTGTCGAATAGCCTTGCCATAGGGTGGTGTAATTAGACCTTGCCATACAGTTTCCATACTACCCACAAATATCGCACCCACTAATACTAATACCATTGGCCCTTGCTCAGTATCAAACACCGTAACAACACGTTCATTACGAGCAAATAAATTAGGCACTGTTCGAGCTGTGCGCGGACTCACTGAGAATAACTTGCCAGGAATATAGGTCATTTTCTGTAACTTACCCGTGACCGGCATATGAATACGGTGATAATCACGTGGTGACAAATAAATTGTCGTAAATTGGCCATTCTCAAATTGCGTTGCTAATGATTCATCACCCGCTAATAATTCTAATACACTGTAATCCTGCCCTTTTGCTTGAATGATCCGCCCTTGTTCAATATTACCAATCTGACTAATCGCACCATCAACCGGCGATACCAATCCATTTTCAGCAATGGGTCGCACACCCGCCCGCAACTTGCGTGTAAAAAAAGCATTGAAGCTAGAAAACTGATTAACATCACTTTCTGCCGCTTCAGCCGTATTCACGTTATACGCCTTAACAATAAAACGAATAAATAGTGTTTTGAACCAAACAACTTTACTGCGTGTTAAGCGATACATTAGCATCGACAAGCGATGATGTGGAATCAGATACTGTGGCAAAGTCATTAATCGATCCCATAATGTTGCGGACTTATATTGTTGTTTATTCATCTATCTTATTTATTCCTCTTTCCTACTGTGGATAAGCTTGTCATAATTCGACATTACAGAACCGTCCATTCTAATATAAAAAGAGTACAGCAAACATGCCTTCTTCAATTACACGTGTATTTATACTACTTTTAAGTGCTCTAATATTATTACCAAGCCTATCTTGGGCAGAAGATGACGAGGCAGCTACACCAGCAATTTATTATCAATTTCCCAAACCTATTACGATAAACTTCTTAAACCAAAGCAATCAAGATGTGCGCTATCTACAAATTAAAGTGACGTTGATGTCTCACGATCAAGAAATCATCGATAGTGCTACTTTAAACTTACCCATGTTGGAAGATGCGCTACGAACACTTTTTTCTGAACAAACAATGGCATCCGTTAACAGTGTCAAAGGTAGAAAAGCATTAAAAGACACAACCTTAAATACTATTAAGGCCATTTTAAAAGAAGAAACTGGCAAAAATAATATTGAAGGTCTGTACTTCACCAGCTTTATATTGCAATAATCGGCACAGTAATTGCTTATCTAATAACAAACTAAAACGGAAACCTTAATAATGGCTGAAACACAAGATGATATTGACGCTACTGAAGAGAGTGGTGGCAAGTCAAAAAAAATGATGATTATCATTGCAGTGGTCGTTCTCGCTCTAATCGGCGGTGGAGCAATGATGTTCTTAGGTGGCGGTGATGATGCCGCATCAGATGAAAAGGCTGAAAATGTTGCACCTGTTAAACAGGCTGCGATTTATTCTGAGGTCAAAGATCCCTTTATTGTCAATTTCTCCCAGCAAAGCAATGATGTTGCACGTTATTTACAAGTAAAACTAAAAGTCATGGCGCGTGACCAAGCTGTGATTGATGCAGTTCAACTACATATGCCTGTGATTCAACATGAGTTTCTGTTACTACTTTATAGTCAAAATTATGATGATTTAACTACAAATGGTACTAAAGCACTAAAAGTCACTACATTAACGCTAATTAATGACATTCTTAAAGCAGAAAATGTAGAGAATGAATTAAAAGCAGTTTATTTCACTAGTTTTTTGATGCAATAACAGATGGCAACAACAGATATACTCTCACAAGATGAAGTCGATGCCCTATTAACGGGTATGGGCGGCGATGACATCATTGAAACAGAAGATGCTGAGAACTTTGATCCTTCCGAAGCTAGAGATTACAATTTTGGTAATGAAGATCGCATCATCCGTGGCCGAATGCCGACGCTTGAAATGGTCAATGAACGTTTTGGACGTCATCTACGAATTAGCTTATTCAATATGCTTCGTCGTTCTGCTGAAATATCCATTAGCGGTATTCAGATCATGAAGTTTTCGGAATATATCCACACCCTATTTGTACCCACCAGCTTAAACCTCATTAAAATGCACCCCCTTCGAGGAACAGGATTGATTGTCTTTGAACCCAATCTCGTATTTAGCATTTTAGATAATTATTTTGGTGGTGAAGGTCGCTTCCAAGCGCGTATTGAAGGTCGCGAATTTACATCAACTGAACTTCGCGTTATTCATATGGTGCTTGAACTGTGCTTCGCCGATTTAGCTAATGCTTGGTCGCCAGTTATGGAAGTCGAATTTGAATTTATTAATCATGAAGTCAATCCTCAATTTGCCAATATCGTGAGTCCAAGTGAGGTTGTTGTAGTCTCTACCTTTCATATTGAATTGGAAGGCGGCGGCGGTAATATACACATTACACTACCCTATTCAATGCTAGAGCCTATTCGTGAACTTCTTGATACGGGCTTGCAAAGTGACCGTAGTGCTGATGATGGCCGTTGGACTAAAACATTCCGTGAAGAAATCATGGTTGCTGATGTTGCTTTATCCGCCAAACTAACATCCATAGAAATGAAGCTACAACAAATATTAGATTTTAAAAAAGGGGATATTCTACCAATCACAATGCCTGAGACGGTAACGGCCTTAGTTGAAGGCGTCCCAATGTTCCACGCTACTTTTGGTGAACACAACGATCACGCGGCACTAAAAGTAACAGAAATGATCCAACACCCAAAAGAAGAAATCCCCCAATTTCTTCTCAAAAAAGGTAATAAATTATGAGTGAACAAGAAACTGAAGTAGCTGATGAGTGGGCTGCCGCATTAGAAGAACAATCTGATGCTGAAAAAGATCCATGGGCTGCCGCATTAGAAGAACAATCTAATACCGAGTCAACACAAGTACAGGCTGATCCAGCGCCAATTACTCGACTTGATGATGATTCAACACCCAAGTTTGATGTTAATTTAGATATGGTATTGGATATTCCAGTCACTATCTCAATGGAAATTGGTCGCACCAAAATCAATATTCGTAACTTATTACAATTAAGCCAAGGTTCCGTAGTTGAATTAGATCGTCTAGCGGGTGAACCTATGGATGTATTAGTTAATGATACGTTAATTGCTCATGGCGAAGTTGTAGTGGTTAATGACAAGTTTGGTATTCGCTTAACCGATGTTATTAGTGCCGATGAACGCATTAAAAATCTTCGCTGATGAAAGTACTTTTTCCTGGCGTATTAACCCTGTTTTCTAATCTGGCTTTTGCTGCTGATAATGTTGAGCATACTACGTCAAAACTATTAACAACACCTCCCGTAACAACAGGTGTATTATTAGAAACCTTATTAGGTCTATTCTTAGTACTGATCTGCATTGCTTTTTTAGCATGGTTGCTTCGCCGTACAGGTCGGTTTAATGCTACTGCAAATGGACAAATGAAGATTATTGCTGGCTTATCCATGGGACCTCGTGAACGAGTGATATTATTACAAGTCGGTGGAAAGCAAATTTTAGTCGGTGTAACGGCACAACAAATTCAGACATTACATGTACTTGAACAAAATATTGATACAAGTAATAGTGATAATAATAGCAGTACTTTTTCCGAAAAATTTCAGCAAATAATGCAGCAACGGAGTCAATCATGATCCGCGCTTTATTCTCATTGGCTTTACTCTTTCTACCACTTTTAGCCATTGCTGAACCTGGTATTCCAGCAATAACAATGACAACGAATGAAGATGGCGGGCAAAATTACACCGTCACGTTACAAATTCTTGCATTAATGACGGTGCTAACATTATTACCCGCCGCATTAATGATGATGACTTCCTTTACTCGTATCATTATCGTGCTGTCTATATTGCGTCAAGCCATGGGCGTGCAATCGACACCATCAAACCAAGTTTTAATCGGTTTATCACTCTTTTTAACTTTTTTCATTATGCATCCGGTATTTGATAATTCATTTACCAATGGCGTACAACCCTATCTTGATGGTGAAATCGAAGTCGGTACGGCAATTGACAGAACCACCCTGCCCTTCAAAGAATTTATGCTCGCCCAAACCCGTGAAAGTGATATTGAATTATTTGCCAGTATTTCAGGACACGGGCCAATAGAAACAAAAGCGGATATACCCTTTAGTTTACTATTGCCCGCCTTTGTTACTAGTGAACTTAAAACGGCCTTTCAAATTGGCTTTTTAATCTTTATCCCGTTTTTAATCATCGATCTTGTTGTTGCCAGTGTACTGATGGCAATGGGGATGATGATGCTCTCCCCCATGTTGATATCCTTACCCTTCAAACTGATGCTATTTGTATTAATTGATGGTTGGGCATTATTGATGGGTACTCTCGCTTCAAGTTTTTACGTTTAGTTATGACGCCTGAAACAGTCCTCACTGTTATGCAACAAACCCTGCAAATTATTACCATGCTCATTGCCGTAATTCTATTGCCTGCCTTATTTGTCGGTTTAATCGTCAGTATGTTTCAAGCGGCCACCTCTATTAACGAGCAAACTTTAAGTTTTATTCCAAAACTACTTGTTACAATTCTTGTTTTAGCCTCGGCTGGCCCTTGGATGCTAAGTTTACTTACAGGTTATGCACGACGTATTTTTGAAGATATTCCCTTCTTAATCGGCTAATAATGCAATTTACTAGTGCAGAAATAAGCGGCTTATTAGGAAGTTATATTTGGCCTTTCTTCCGTATCGCCGCTTTAGTAATGACCGCCCCTATTTTCAGTAGTAACTTTGTTAATATGAAAAGTAGGCTACTGATTGCACTCGCTATCAGCATCGTTATTGTACCTTCTATTCCTAATGCTGCGCCTGCTGTAGAACCCTTAAGTGGGGCCGGATTATTGATTGTTTCACACCAAATATTAATTGGTGCCTGTATGGGCTTTATGCTGCAATTATTATTCAATTCCTTCATTATTGCAGGGCAAATTATCGCCATGCAGATGGGCCTTGGCTTTGCCTCCATGATTGATCCTCAAAATGGTGTAACCGTTCCTGTGATCAGTCAATTTTATTTGATCTTTGTTACTTTAGTATTTCTTAGCCTCGATGGCCATTTAATTTTATTGCAAGTGCTTACTGAAAGCTTTGTTACTCTACCTGTTCAAGCTTCAGGCTTACCGCATACCAGTTTTCGTGATTTAGTCGGGCAAGCCAGCTGGATGTACGCCTCTGGCCTATTAGTCGCATTGCCAGCAATCGGCTCATTGATGATGGTCAACCTTTCCTTTGGTATTTTGTCACGTGCGGCACCACAAATCAGCCCGTTTTCTATTGGTTTCCCAATGACAATCATCCTAGGCTTTGCCATTATTTATTTCACATTACCCACGGCATCTAATCATTTAGTCACTATGGCTGATCAGATGTTGCAAATGATTCGTTTTTTGGTGAATCCAAATGGCTGAAGAAACCGGTCAAGAAAAAACCGAAGAGCCCTCCGCCAAGCGTCTGAATGACGCACGGGAAAAAGGGCAAGTACCGCGTTCAAAAGAATTTACGACGGTTATCGTCTTAATTGCAAGTGCGGTTGCATTAATGTTTTTGGGTGAAGGAATTATCCGAAGTCTCAGTAAAGTAATGATTAAATCATTTAGCTTTACTCGCAAAGAAATCTTTGACCCAGCCGCCATTGCTAATCACTTTTGGTTTTCAATAGAAACCATTTCATTATATTTGGGGGCATTTTTAGCAATCACTGCATTAGCCGCATTAATTGCACCGACAAGTATTGGTGGCTGGAATTTTTCAGCACAAGCTTTTGGCGTCAAATTAGAAAAACTAGACCCTATAAAAGGCTTAAAACGTATTTTAGGACCGCAAGGACTGATTGAATTAATCAAAGCGTTAGGAAAGTTTATTTTAGTCGGCGTTATTTCAACCATGATTTTATGGGGTTTACGTGACCGATTATTGACACTGGGTAATCAAGAAGTTGAAGTGGCGATGGCGGCACTGGGTAATATCGTTATTTGGGGCTTTCTTACTATCTCCAGCAGCCTCTTGTTAATTGCTTTAATTGATGTGCCCTTTCAACACTGGAATCATATCCGCCAACTAAAAATGACCAAGCAAGAACTCAAGGATGAAAGTAAGGAATCCGATGGTAATCCTGAGATGAAAGGACGTATTCGTCGTATGCAAATTGAGTTATCTCAACAGCGCATGATGCAAGACGTGCCACAGGCTGACGTCATTATAACTAACCCAACTCACTATGCTGTTGCGATACGTTATGACCAAGCTGGCAATGGTGCGCCGACGGTTGTTGCTAAGGGAGCAGATTTCATTGCACAACAAATTAGAAAGGTCGGTGATGCCAATGAAGTTCCCCTTTTAGAGGCTCCACCACTCACTCGTGCCATTTATTATAGTACCGAAATCGGCGAAGAAATTCCTTCTGGTCTATATATTGCAGTAGCCCAAGTATTAGCGTTTGTCTTCCAATTGCGTCGCTACAGTAAACAAGGTGGTAGCAAGCCTAAACTGAATACGGAGGACCTGCCAATACCAGATGAATTTAAACGAGATTAATAAATGGAAAATAATGCTTTTTCTGCCAGAATAAAATCCATATTAAGTGGCGGCATCGCAGCACCGCTCGTATTAATGGCTCTATTAGCCATGATCGTATTACCGCTGCCACCATTCATGCTAGACATGTTGTTTACCTTCAACCTTGCCTTATCGCTCACCATTATGTTGGCAAGTATCTATGTTCTTAAGCCGCTACATTTTGCTTCATTCCCCAGTATATTGCTGATTGCCACCCTACTCCGTCTTGCCCTTAATGTTGCATCAACACGTGTTGTATTATTAGAAGGTCACACAGGTACAGCAGCGGCAGGTCAAGTTATTGAAGCCTTTGGTGAATTTGTTATCGGCGGAAACTACACCGTTGGTTTTGTAATTTTTGCCATCTTAGTCATCATCAACTTTGTCGTGGTTACCAAAGGTGCGACTCGTATTGCTGAAGTAAGCGCACGTTTCACCTTAGATTCAATGCCAGGTAAACAAATGGCGATTGATGCGGATCTTAATGCTGGCATAATTGATCAAGATGAAGCGCGTGACCGTCGTGAAGAAATTATGCGTGAATCTGATTTTTATGGTTCGATGGATGGTGCCAGCAAGTTTGTTCGAGGCGATGCGATTGCCGGTCTGATCATCTTATTCATTAACCTGATTGGCGGCCTTATTATTGGTGTTATTCAACATGATTTAAGTTTTGCCGAAGCCGCCCATAACTACACATTACTCACCATTGGTGATGGTTTAGTTGCACAAATTCCATCGCTATTACTTGCTTCTGCTGCCGGTTTACTCGTAACACGTTCAACCAAAGAAGAAGATATGGGAGACCAAATTGTCTCTCAATTATTCAAAGATCCGAAAACACTCGCCGTCACTTCTGGCATTATCGGTGGCATGGGTATTATCCCTGGCATGCCTAATGTGCCATTTTTACTACTTGCCTTTGCAGGTGGTGCCGGTGCATGGTTTATGCACAAGCAACAACAAGAATCCGAACAGTTAGCCGCAGCAACACCGCCACCCGTAACAGAAACACCGAAAGAACAACGCGATCTAAGCTGGGATGATCTTAGTCCCGTTGATCCTATTGGACTTGAAATAGGCTATCGCTTAATTCCTCTGGTTGATAAAAACCAAGGTGGCCAATTAATGACACGCATTAAGGGGATCCGTAAGAAAATATCACAAGATCTTGGCTTCCTTATTCCGCCGGTTCATATTCGTGACAACCTTGATTTAGCGCCTACTGCTTATCAAATTACACTCTTTGGTGTCACCTTTGGCGAAGCTGAAATATATCCTGACAGAATGATGGCGATTAATCCGGGTCAAGTTTTTGGCGAATTGGATGGCATTAAAGGGAAAGATCCTGCCTTTGGTCTAGAATCTGTTTGGATTGAAGCCAGTCAACGTGAACATGCTCAGGCACAAGGTTATACCGTGGTTGATGTTGATACCGTAATTGCAACGCATTTAAGTAAAATATTACAAGACCATGCCCATGAATTATTAGGACGTGAAGAAGTTCAGCAACTACTTGATAACCTAGCTAAAGTTGCACCAAAACTAGTGGAAGGATTAGTGCCTGACATTATTCCATTGGGTGGCGTGCAAAAAGTATTACAGAATCTATTAGAAGAAAATGTGCCTATTCGTGATATTCGAACCATTATTGAGTCTATATCCGAACAAGCCATTCGCAACCCTGATCCGGAAGTAATAACGGCCTCAACCCGCATGGCACTTAGCCATTCGATTGTTCAACATGTGAATGGCATCAAAGCAGACTTGCCTATTATTACGCTAGATCCAGAGTTGGAACAGATATTGCTTCAGACCTTACAAGCTACCGGTGAAGGTGGTGCTAGTTTAGAACCAGGACTTGCTGAGAATATGCACAAAAACTTAAATGAAGCCGCACAACGCCAAGAAATGTCAGGAGAATCATCAATCCTAGTCGTTCAAGCAGGGCTTCGTTCATGGATCTCACGCTTTATTAAGCACTCAATACCAGGTCTAAGTGTGTTGTCTTATAACGAAATACCGGATAACAAACAAATTAGAATTGTTGCTAATGTCGGTCGTTAGCCCCAAAGGATTCAAAAATGAAAATTAAACGATTTCAAGCTGCTGATGTACGCCAAGCCATTAAAGAAGTCCGTGAGGTTCTTGGTCCAGATGCTGTTATTTTATCCAACACACGTGTTGATGGTGGTGTCGAGATTGTGGCGGCAACCGATTATGATGAAAAAGAATTTAAACGTCCTGCTCAAACTAAAGTAAATACCGAGCAAAATCGAGTTGAAATTAATCCTTCAATACGAGCAGAACAGCCTATCGCTCCCCCCCAACAAAATATTTGGTCTCAAGAGCCGACTTTAGTTCAAATGCGTAAAGAAATATCGGGGCTTAAAGATATGCTAGAGAATCAACTTTCTGAGCTAGCTTGGAAAGATATGAAACATAGCAACACCCCGGTTCAATCACAATTACTACAGCGTCACTTACAACTAGGAATTCAAATTGATTTAGCAAAGAAACTAGTATCTCAAGTCCACAGTGGTGACGATCTAGAGACCGCATGGCGCCACTCATTAGGCGCATTAGCACAACAAATTGATATACACGAAGACGACATTATTACCTCGGGAGGCATCTATGCTCTTGTTGGCCCAACCGGGGTTGGTAAAACAACAACTGTCGCAAAACTGGCAGCACGTTGCGCATTAAAACATGGCGCTAAGAATGTAGCACTTATTACAACTGATTGTTACCGTATTGGTGGGCAAGAACAATTACGCACATATGCCCGTATTTTAGGTGTGCCGGTTCGCGTTGCTAAAACACATAAAGAGCTTGCTAACGCACTGAATGACTTGCTTGATAGACGCTTTATTTTGATTGATACTGCGGGTATGAATCAACGCGACATGCAACTTACCGAGAAATTTGCTGTATTAAAACAGCAGTCGCCAAAAATAAAAAATATCTTAACCTTGTCAGCAACAACACAAGCAAGTGTACTCAATGATATTATCACTACTTTCTCTCATCTTGAATTGAGCGGCTGTATTTTGACTAAAACCGATGAAACAAATAGCCTTGGCGGCGTAATATCAGCATTGATTCGCCATAGACTACCGTTAGTCTATGTTTGCAATGGTCAACAAGTGCCTGAAGATATTAGTCTTGCTCGCCCCAATAGACTAGTTAAACAAGCAAATGATTTAATGAATGAACAACAATTAGATTCTGCATCAGAATTTAATGACGGAGGTTTTGCCGCATATGGCTGAAACAACACACGATCAAGCTAAAAGTTTACGCAAAATAATGGCACCACCACGCCCAGTTAAAGTTATTGCCATTGCCAGTGGTAAAGGTGGCGTAGGTAAAACCAATGTCACTGTCAATATTGGCGTTGCCTTAGCAGCATCTGGCAAACAAGTGCTCCTTATGGATGCCGATCTCGGCTTGGCAAATATCGATGTTATGCTTGGTTTACATCCTCAATATAATTTATTGCATGTACTCGATGGTAGCCGAACGCTTGAAGAAATTATTGTTGAAGGCCCATCTGGCTTGAAAATTATTCCTGCCGCCTCCGGCGTTCAAAAAATGGCTGAGCTAACTCCCGCTGAACACGCAGGTATGATTCAAGCATTTAGTGATATGGACCAGCATATTGATGTTTTATTAATCGATAGTGCCGCTGGCATTGCTGATAGCGTTATTAGCTTTACCCGTGCGGCACAAGAAGTCATTATTGTTGTTTGTGATGAACCCGCCTCAATTACGGATGCTTACGCATTAATCAAGCTACTTAGTCGTGATTATAACGTTGATCATTTTCATATTATTGCCAATATGGCAACTAATATTCAGGAAGGCCGAGAACTCTTCAATAAGATATCAATGGTTTGTGACCGCTTCTTAGATGTGAGTCTTGATTTCATGGGCATTGTGCCATTTGATGATGATTTGCGCCGTGCAGTCAAAAGACAACGTGCCGTTGTTGATTATCTACCTCGTAGTAAGTCAGCCACCGCCTTTACACATCTCGCTAAAAAGATTGAACATTGGCCGGTTATAAAACAGCCTCGTGGTCATATGGAGTTTTTTGTTGAACGCCTGATAGAAGCTAGTTTGGACATTGCGTAATCATGAATGGTGTATCGATATATGCCCAAGTAAATACGCCAATTCTATCGATGACAGAGTTGGTTGATCAGCATGGTAACTTAGTCAAACGTATTGCTTATCATATGATTGCCCGCCTACCTCATACTGTCGATGTTGACGATCTCATTCAAGCTGGCATGATTGGCTTATTTGATGCTTCTCAACACTATAATCCGTCACAAGGTGCTAGTTTTGAAACGTATGCTGGCATTCGAATTCGCGGCTCAATGCTTGATGAAATTCGTCGTAATGATTGGGCTCCTCGATCTGTTCATCGTAAAGCACGTGAAATTTCGCATGCTATGCAGGAAATTGAACAGCAACAAGGGCGAAATGCAACAGATGGTGAAATAGCTACCGCACTTGGAATTAGTATTGAAGACTACCATCAACAATTACATGACTCAGCAGGGCATCAAGTTTTTAGCCTTGATGAATTTAGTGATCATGATGAAACTCATGCGCATCCCATCAGTGGTCACAAATCGGAGCCTGAACAAGAAGTTCAGTCATCCAGGTTTCAAAATGCATTGGCTAATGCAATAAAAACATTGCCAGAACGTGAGCGTTTAATGATGGGACTGTATTATAATGAAGAGTTAAACTTAAAAGAAATTGGTGAAGTGCTCGGTGTAAGTGAATCACGTGTCAGTCAGATCCACAGTCAGACTGTTATTCGACTCCGTTCTAAATTAACTGATTGGTTAAATGAATAAAATTTGGAGGTGTCTTTAATGGACAAAAATATGAAGATCTTAATTGTAGATGATTTTTCTACAATGCGACGGATCATAAAAAATTTACTTCGAGACTTAGGTTTCAATAATACCGTAGAGGCAGATGATGGTTTAACCGCCCTTCCTATCTTGCAAGCCGGTGGCATTGACTTCCTAGTGACAGACTGGAACATGCCGGGCATGGAAGGCATTGATCTTCTTAAAGCCGTTCGTGCTGATACCAAATTATCAAAAACCCCCGTTTTAATGGTAACCGCTGAAACTAAACGTGAACAAATCATGGTCGCCGCACAAGCGGGTGTAAATGGTTATGTTGTTAAACCTTTCACCGCCGCCACCTTAAAAGATAAAATTGATAAGATTTTTGAACGCATTGAAGCACAAGGTTAAAAGGAATAATAATGGAATCAATTAGTAAAGAGCAGCAACTTGAAGCGGCTCACACTCTAATTAAAGCGTTAGAGTCAGGTAAAAGTGAACAAGCTCAACAGGCACTCACTACTCTGACTCAAATACAAGAAAGCGATCTTTTTCAGCAAGTAGGAAAGTTAACGCGAGAACTACACGATTCCCTTAGTAACTTTAATATTGACCCTCGGCTTATTGATTTAACCGAAAATGATATACCAAGTACTCGCGAACGGCTCGATTACGTTATCGCAACAACAGAAGATGCAGCCCACCAAACGCTTGATCTTATCGAACAAACGTTACCTCTTACTTCTGCACTCCAACAATCAACAGATAAGATCAATAAAAGTTGGCATCAATTTAGCATAGAAGAAATAGACGCAAACAAAGTAAATCAAGATCTCGAGGCGTATTTGCCCAATGTAAAACAACATTCAGAACAGATCCATGCGAACTTGACTGAAATGACAGTAATACAGGGCTTCCAGGATGTCACAGGGCAAGTTGTTCGCCAAGTGATCATTTTGATTGAAGAAGTAGAAGATAACCTAGTAAAACTGGTCAAACTATCTGGCCAGAAAATAGAACAAAAAAATATTAAACCCGTTGATCCAATTAAGGCTGAAGGGCCTCAAATTAATCAACAAGACAACCCAGATGTTGTTAATAATCAAGATGAGGTCGACGATTTGTTATTAAGTCTAGGCTTCTAGAAGGGAAAAAAGATGGCAGAATTAGATCCAGATGATGAGATTTTACAAGATTTCCTAGTTGAAGCGGATGAAATTCTTGAACGACTCAATGAAGAGCTCATCGAACTTGAAAATCGACCTAATGATGATGAATTATTAAACTCCATTTTTCGTGGGTTTCATACCATCAAAGGCGGTGCAGGATTTTTAAGCCTCGATGCCATGGTCGCTTTATGCCATAAGGGTGAAGATCTATTTGGTCTTCTTCGCCAAGGTGATCGCTCCGTTACTGCTGACATGATGGATACCTTCTTAAAGGTTCTTGATTTCCTTAACGCTATGTTTGAAGAAACAAAAGCGGGGCAATATCCTAATCCGGCAGATCCCGTAATCATTGAACAATTAAGCAAATACATTAACGGCGAGTCTGCTCCTGCTACTACAGTGGTAAATTCTGAGCCAACTCCAGAGCCGATTGCTAGCTCTACTAGCGATAGTGATGAAATTACTGAAGATGAATTTGAAGCTATGCTGACTCAGCTTCATGGTACAGGTGCTCCTGGCTTATCTGAAACCACGCCGACACCAATACCACCTACATCAAACTCAGATAATGATGAAATTACTGATGAAGAATTTGAAGCTTTTTTAGATGAGTTACAAGAAAAGAAATCATCACTAGCCCCGGCCCCGATAGTTACTTCCACTAAAGCCTCGTCAACACCAAAAGAAGAACCTGTGCCAACACCTAAACCTGTGCCAACACCTGAACCAAAAAAACCAGCGGCAAAACCTGCCCCTGCAACTAAACAAGCGGAAACATCTGTCCGAGTCGATACCAGTCGTTTAGATGACATTATGAATATGGTTGGTGAATTGGTACTGGTACGTAATCGTATTAGCACCCTTGAAGCATCTTTCGAAGATGAAGAAATGGCTAAAGCAGTGAGTAATTTAGCTACAGTAACTTCTGACCTGCAAACAGCTGTGATGAAAACACGAATGCAACCGATTAAAAAGGTATTTGGACGATTTCCTCGTGTTGTGCGTGATTTAGCTCGTAGTTTGAAAAAAGACATTGATTTAGAACTTAAAGGTGAAGAAACCGACTTAGATAAAAACCTTGTTGAAGCCCTTGCAGATCCTCTTGTGCATTTGGTTCGAAATGCGGTTGACCATGGTATTGAAATGCCAGATGTTCGAGAACAAGCAGGTAAATCACGTACAGGGCATATCGTGCTCGGAGCGGCACAAGAAGGTGACCATATCCTACTGACCATCTCTGATGATGGGGCGGGTATGGATGCCGCAGTTCTTCGTCAGAAAGCGGTCGAGAAAGGCATGATGGATGAAGAAATGGCTTCTCGCCTAACTGATACTGAAAGCTATGCGCTTATCTTTGCACCAGGCTTTTCATTGAAACAAGAAATATCCGACATTTCAGGACGCGGTGTTGGAATGGATGTTGTTAAAACCAGTATTTCTAAGCTCAATGGTGTGGTTGATATTGTATCTGAAGTGGGTGTAGGTACAACATTAACAATCAAAGTGCCACTTACTTTGGCTATTATGCCTACACTAATGGTTATATTAGGTGAACAAATATTTGCCTTCCCTCTGGTCAATGTTGAAGAAATATTTCATATTGATCTCAGTAAAACAAATAAAGTTGATGGCCAACAAACCATTACTATTCGCAACAAATCCTTACCTCTATTTTATTTGCGCCATTGGTTAGCAGGCAATTATCAATCCAAAGAAGAAAAAGAGCTGGATCACGTTGTCATTGTAAATATTGGTACTCAACGCGTTGCCTTTGTTGTTGATCAACTTATTGGCCAAGAAGAAGTCGTCATTAAACCTTTAGGCGCTATGCTACAAGATACTAAAGGTCTCGCGGGAGCAACTATTACTGGTGATGGTCGTATTGCACTCATCATTGATTTTCCAGAATTAATGAATGCTTATGCTAGCAGAGGCTATTAAAACTTGTTTTCCACCACACTTAAAAGTTAACGGACTTAATGGCTGATGGATATTTTAAGTATTGCCGGGCTACTCATTGGTTTTGGCGCTATTCTAGGCGGGCAGCACCTAGAAGGTGGTCACCTTAGCTCAATACTTAATAGTGTTGCATTTCTAATCGTAATGGGCGGCACCGTGGGCGCGGTTATGCTACAGACACCACTCAACACCTTTTTACGTTCTCTACAAATGCTTTCCTGGGTATTTATTCCTCCTAAGTTATCACCTGATGAGACTCTCGAAAAGATCATAGAGTGGAGTCAAATTGCGCGACGAGAAGGCTTAATGCGACTTGAAGCAATTGCAGCCGATGAAGAAGATCTATTCATACAAAAGGGCTTACAGCTCATTGCAGATGGTTCGGAACCAGAAATTGTTCGTGAAGTATTAGAAACTGATCTTGATCTGCAAGAAGGTCGTGATATCGAGGCTTCAAAAGTGTATGAAGCGCTCGGTGGTTACGCTCCAACTATTGGTATTATCGGCGCAGTTATGGGACTTATCCATGTCATGGGTAATCTCGCTGATCCCGCATCACTCGGTTCAGGGATTGCCGTTGCCTTTATCGCCACTATTTATGGCGTTACGTTTGCCAATCTACTTTTTCTACCGATTGCAGGTAAATTAAAAACATTGGTACTGCGTCGTAGTCGTTTACAAATGATGATAACCGAAGGTTTAATCAGTGTTGCTGCAGGTGATAATCCTCGAAATATTGAAAGCCGTTTACAAGCTTATCTTAATTAAGATTAATTATGGCACGTAGAAAAAGAGTTGAAGAACACGTAAACCACGAACGTTGGCTTGTTTCCTACGCTGACTTCATCACACTATTATTTGCCTTTTTTGTTGTTATGTATTCAATTTCATCGGTCAATGAGGGTAAATATCGCGTATTATCGAATACATTAGAAAATGTATTTTCAGAAGCCAAGCGTAGTAAAGAGCCTATACAGATAGGAGAGCTTAGCCGAGGTAATGGTGATGAAACCACACGACGTTCATCTGACATAGAAATTAATTTACTTGAACTCGCAAGAATAGAAACATACACCCCTCCTCCTGTTGACGAAGAAATTATTCAGACAATTGAAGAAATCTCACAACAACTAAATGACTCTCTTGCTGAACTAATTGAAAATGATGATGTATCCATTAAATATGGTGAAGACTGGCTAGAATTAGAAATAAAATCAAAAGTACTCTTTGAAAGTGGCGAGTCCCGCTTAGAAGAAAGTGCTGAGCCAATTATGGCTGATATCGCTACCATCCTCAATGCCTATTCAAATCCAATTCAGGTTGAAGGCTTCACAGACAATGACCCCATAAACACGCCTAAATTTCCATCTAACTGGGAGTTATCTGCAGCGCGTGCGGCTAGTGTTGTACACTTGTTGGATATTTATGGCGTTGATTCAAGCCGAATGTCTGCAGTTGGTTATGGCGAATTTAAACCTATTACCGATAATTCTACAAAAGAGGGACGTCAAAAGAATCGTCGTGTCGTACTTGTTGTACTGGGGAGCAATAATAACCTCCGAACTGCTGAAACATTCAAAAGTCCTCCCAAGAAAACGACATCCTCCTCTCCCCTCCCTGTTGCTATAACGCCTGAGAACCAATAATAATGGCATGAACAGTGCATATAGTTAAGGCAGTAAAATGCATAATTTTGTAACCGTATTGTGTAGAATAATGTTAAGGACACATAAGAAATGAGTGAATTAGATAACGAAGAAGACAATGATCCGGTATTACAGTGGGTCACTTATCGCCTGGAAAATGAGACTTATGGCATCAATGTAATACAAGTACAAGAAGTTCTGCGAATCATTGAAATTACACCTGTTCCAGGTGCGCCTGAGTATGTATTAGGTATAATAAACCTTCGTGGTAGCGTGGTAACTGTAATAGATACACGTCGTCGCTTTGGATTATCTTCCAAAGAAAGTGATGATTTCACACGTATTATTGTTGCAGAAATCAACAATAATGTTATCGGCATGCTGGTTGATAGTGTCTCTGAAGTTGTTTACCTACACCAATCAGAAATCGATACCGCACCGACTGTTAATAGTGATGATAGCTCCCGATTTATTCAAGGTGTGACCAATCGTGAAGAAGGTTTACTCATTTTAGTTGATGTCAATAAGTTATTAACAGAAGAACTGTCATCCGATTTCTTTTAACCCCAAGGTGATGCTATGTCAGAGGAAATAAAGCCAACTCAAGCACTTACACCATCACCACTCGTGAAGTCATCACCTGATGATGAACAGCGTAAACAAACAAAGAAAGAAGATGACCCCAAACAAGAAAATGATGACAATTCACCAAAACAGAAAAATAAAGGTTTATTTGATGAATATGTCTAAGAAAAATCAAATTAGAATGAGGTCAATATTATGACATTACTATTTATTGCAGCGAGTAGCCTACTTTTAACATGTATTATCGCAAGTGCTTCTTATCGTCTTTATAAACTTAATCAATCACAAGCTAAAAGTATTACTAGTTTACAAAATCAATTATCAACACTTTGTGCCGGAGCTGTAGGCACTGACGAACGTATTCTTCAGTTTGGCTTATTACTTAATCAATTAAAAGAATCTCAAAACACACTTAGTTTAAGTGTTCCAACACAGCATAATTACGACCATGCCATTCGCTTAGCGCGTAAAGGAGTTGATATTAACCAGCTAATTGATAATTGTAATTTAAGTGATGAAGAAGCGCATCTAATTGATAGATTACACGGTGCTAATAACGACGCAGTGAAGCAAGAATTACATTAAGAAGGTACTTTTGACTGAGGTTTCCCGATTAAGAATCCTTGAATATAATCAATGCCATACTCTTTTAACAAATCCATTGTACTTTGCTGTTCAACAAATTCAGCCACTGTTTTTTTACCTAAACTATGTGCAATATCAATCATCGATTTCACTAATAATTGATCAACAGGATCATTTTCTAGATCAGTAATAAAGCCACCATCAATTTTCAAAATATCGACGGGAAAATGCTTCAAATAACTGTATGAGTTAAACCCTGCACCAAAATCATCTAGAGCAAAACCACATCCTAGCGAGCGTAATTCTTTGACCACTTTTTTAGTTTGTTCAAAATTTGAAATTGCCGATGTTTCTGTTATTTCAAAAATAATCCGACTTGGCTCAACACTTGTTTCAATTAATTTCTTTTCTACTAAAGGATATAATTTATGATCAAGAAAAATATTACTCGATAAATTAATTGCCAAGGATATATGCTTAGGCATGGTGCGCATTAAATCAAAAGCATGATTAACAACCCATAAATCAATTTGTTGGATTAGCCCCATCGCTTCTGCGACAGGAATAAAATCGTTTGGATAATATAAGGTATTATTTTCACCTTTCATCCTAATCAAACATTCGTAGTGGCTAACTTGATTCGTTTTTACATCATGAATAGGTTGAAATTCCAGTAAGAAATTTTCTTGTTTTAATGCGGTTCTTATTTTGGGTGCCCACTCCACATTATGACGCAACACATCCATTTCTTGATCATCTGAATTATAGAGATGAACTCGATTTCGGCCTCGCTCTTGTGCGGTGTAACACGCTTGATTCGCATGCGCCAAGATATCACCGGCTATTATTCCTCTATCTGCAGAAATAAACTTAACTCCGATACTGATGGACAAATGATACTGACTTTCCTGATGCTCAAAGCTATAACCATCAAACATTGAACGTAGCTCCTCAGCTTTTTCCATTGCTTGCTGTTCATCAATATTATCTATTAATACTGCAAATTCATCTGAGCCTATTCGTACCAAGGTATCTTGCGGAGAAAATGCACTTCGTAAGGAATTTGCCACTTTAATTAACACAGCATCGCCAACAGCATGACCTTCAGCATCATTCAATACTTTGAAGCGATCTAAATCAATATAAAATAATACACTTGTCGTCTTAAAGTTTTGTATTTGTATCAAACTTACATCTATTGCTTGCTCTAGTTTTCGACGGTTAGATAAGCCTGTTAAGTCATCATGATCAACAGAAAACTGTAATCGCGCTTCCATTACTTTTAATTGTGCAAGCTCATCTTCAAGTTGTATTTGCCGCTGAGCAACAATGTCCCGTTCTTTCTTCACGGCTAATGCAGTCATTACCGAAGGAGGAAATGATTCCGCAGTCAGCGGATGATATAACAAGGTTGTCACACCATGTCCTAGATCAGTTAATACTTGAGCATGATCCCACTGTGATTCTTCAGTTAATGAAATAATGGGTATCAGCTGCCACTCATCAAACTGGTCTAATACTGAGCGAAGTTCCCGACTCGTCATCCCACTCAGGCTACTTTCTATTAAAATTAAATCAATATCACAGATATCATCTTTAATGCCTTGGCGAAGATGTTGTATAACACCAGAAGATTCATTAGCCGTTAAAATATTAGAAAACCCACTGATCTCAAGCATGGTCTTCATAAACGTAATATTAGATACTTTAGGACCCGCTATTATAATTTTTGAGTCAAGCAGCCCCTCAACATCCGATCCCATCACGGGCTCAGCATGTTGCCGAGGTAATAATTTCACCCCATTTTCTCTGCTTTTTTTACTTAAAACTGCCACAACGTTATATTATTACGTCCAATATTCTTACGTATGAGGATATGACAGTATATCTTTTGTTTATAAAAATCAACACTTAATGAAGATATTGTAATGCTAATTATAATGTGTTGTATTTTTGACACTAGGAAGTTATCTTATCCAAGTAAGGCTGCGACCTTTATTCGTCATTATTTTTATCTTTAATAACAGGTACTTTGCCTGAAACAAGGTAGGCATAAGCAATTACTTCCGCAATCACTCTATACAAAACTGGCGGGATCTCTTCTCCCAAGTCTAATTCACTTAATAAGGCTGCCATCATGCTATCTTCCCGCAACGGAACACCATGTTGTCGAGCAATTCGAATGATCTCTTCCGCAAGTTCACCTTCACCTGAAGCCGTTACAATCGGTGCATTTTCACCGTCATATTGCAATGCAATAGCGCGAAGTGGTTGATTACTCATACCGATATGTCCACTAAAGAATTATCGGTCTCAACATAACTTTCTGTCAATATGCGTTTAGATATCTCACCACAAGCACAACTAAGATGGCTGACCGATATTGTCAATTTATCCAGTGCTTGCTGTAATACGGGCAAATGCTCTTCTAATAGTTCCGCACTGGCTTCTCGTTCAGCACGAACTACAATTTTCACATCATCGCTATGCATAGTTACTGTTGCTTGCACCGGCCCTAAATTTTGCGTATCTAAACGTAATTTCACACTCCAAATATCACCCTCATCGGATTCGGATTGTTTTTTGTGCTGATCAATTTGTATCTGCATAATATCAACACCAGATTTATCTTTGAGAGGTAGATCTAATAACCAACTTGCAGTCACTAATGCATCGGGCTCTTTCAACATCGTCAACTGATTAAATTGTAGTTTGTTATGTACCCCTTCAGTCTCCCTCAATAAGCTTTGTAATATTAATAGTTCAGGAGGACTATTTCTGGCTTGCTCTGTAAAACCTTTTTGGCCTAATAATTGAGCAATCATCATTGCTTGCGATGACGATGTTAACGGTGTTATTGGTAATGGTGACTTAGCATTAGTACCTGATAATGATATCGATTTTTTGGCTATTTCAGACTCTAATACCTGCAATAATTTTAATAAATTAGATTTAAAGTCTCTAATAGCTAACTCAGGTCTTGTTATTAATTGTTTTTCTGTAAAAGATCCTGAATGTTGCAATGCCTGTTTAAGAATCTGAGGTTTATTAACTGCACTTTTATCAACTATATTTTGTAATAACTGATTTCCTTCATGCTTCACCGTATCAGGAATATTGCCAATCTTTAATGCATCAACTAAACGGCTTATCTTCGGCATGTTAGGTAATTGCGGCAGTAGTTGTCGAATTCGCTCTAATACAATCTGCTCTCGTAGTTTCGGTTCTGATACCAACTGAATCGCTAAAGGTTTTACACTAACAATATTCATTACTAATTTATCAGTGAGCTTAGGCGATTTGGCTAATTGGGACACGTCAATATCAAATATCTGTGGCACAGCTTGAGTTTGAGCGACTCTTGCTGAATTTGGTTTAGCCTCAACAAGCAATCGATTTTCTGTCAACACTTTTATGACTTCAACCGCTATTTGTTGCCCAACTTTCAATGGTATTGGTGCTAATGGCTTAACGATAGCTTGCGCATCTGAAGTGGATACGACTAATTTAAGTGCTATTTTATTGCCTAATTGAATCACTTCAAGTTGTACTATATCGCCTTGCTTTAAGGAGGTTGGGCTACGGATCTCCATCAAACTATCTGTCACTTTTAAGGTGACTATTTGCGCGGCTTGAGCAGAAGTCATAACAATAGCATCAATACGTTGGCCTACAGACAATCCAGCCAGTAATTGATTCGGAATATCATTTACCACCATCAAGGTATTCTGTATTGACTGCTGAATAAGCATTACACACCCACTTTCATTAACACAGTGCTAGTATAACAAGCTCTTAGCTCGCTTAGATGAAGCATATGGAAAATAAAAATATACTTTGGTACAGTCGTTGTGATGGGGTCATTAAAGGCCCATTTACAGGTGCGATCATAAGGAAAAATCTTATTATTGGCCGCCTTTCTATGCACCATGAAGTTAGTCATGATCAGAAAAACTGGCAACAACTGCAATTCCTAACAAGTTTACACCCCGATGTTAGTGGCCAGGTTATGGAAAAGACTAAAATAAATTTAGATGAACGTAATGGTTATGACCGACGAGATTTAGATACAAGTGAAACAAAAAATCCTGAAAATCTAAGAGAAGGCACAGAACGCCGTCTTCCTGAAAATGAAAGGACCCTTCATCGACGCCAACTTCACACTCAATTATTAAAAAAGATTCGTGATAAACATCAACAGATTTTGTTACCTTTTCTTGTTGTTTTTCTAAGTTTAATTATTATTGCAGTAATTGCAATCTTATCACCTCAACAACAGCCCAAGCCTTTAGCTGACTGCTCTAGCCATGCTACTCCTCATGTAAATTGGAGTAATTGCTTAAAACCTAATATCAATTTACATGGAAAAGATTTAACAAATGCACGGCTAGCAAATAGTCACCTTGCAGGCGCTAACTTTACACAAGCACTGTTAAATTATGCCGATCTGAGTTATGTTGATTTACAACGTTCTATACTTAATGGCACGCAATTAAATCATGCAAACCTGATGGGAGCTAACCTTAAAAATGCGAACTTAAACAATGCCAATCTAAGTAATGCCAATTTATCATATGCAGATTTAACGGGAGCCAACTTAATAGGCAGCAATTTAGATAATGCACGATTTGATCATGCTATTTGGACCTCGGGACAACGCTGTGCACCACAATCCATTGGAAAATGTATTATTCGCTAATCTTCTTTAGTTGGTGATCATGTATTCGACTCAATGAGCATTGTGCAAAAATACTGCCCAGTAATGCTAAAAACATATCCCATTGAGTATCCCATTGATCACCTTGCGTGCCTAAAAAAGCTTCTGCTGCTTGCTCATTAATTACCGCAACCCACCATTCAATAAGCTCATAAAAAGCACTAATTGCCAAGCTTATTGCGCATGCCAAGAAGAATAACCACTTACCACGCTGTAATGGAGATGTTCGTAATAATAACTCTCGCCCAACAATAGCAGGTACCACACCCTGCATAAAATGTCCTAAACGATCATAATGATTACGTGCCAAATCAAATTCTATTTGTATCCAATTAAATAATGGATTTTCAGCATAAGTGTAATAACCACCGATGATCAAAATAAAACTAAATATAGCTAATAAACGATAGCTTAATAATGTTAATGGCAAGTGAATATGTGTTTTTAATAACACCACTAAACCAATCATCACCGGAATCGTTTCTAATAACCATGTTAAACGATCGGCAACAGGATCAATACCAGAGATAACTAAACTTATAATTAGCAGAAAAAACCAGAACTTTTCCTCTGTTATCTGCATTATCGTCACTTAATGAAGCGACCTCGGTGCGGCAAGACTAAATGCGGGTATATCTACTTCAAACCGCTCTCCAGAATCTGTAATCATCGTATAGTGCCCTTGCATCATACCCACCGGCGTATCAAGCATTGCAGCGCTGGTATAAGTAAACTCTTGTTCCGGCAATAAATGAGGATGAACGCCAATAACGCCATCGCCTTCCACTTCTTGTTCATGACCATTACCACCCGTTATTTTCCAATAACGGGATAATAATCGGGCCGCCTTATCACCCGAATTCTTTATGGTAATTTTATAGGAAAATATATAACGTTCCTTTGACGGATCGGATTCATGCTCAAGATAATTAGCCTCAACATTCACCGCAATATTATTTGTTTTTTCAATACTCATAGGTTTTATTATACAACGCTTCTTCTTGCTAATAGTCTCGCACCAATTAATCCAACCTTAGGCTGTAATATTAGGCGTACTGGTATTTTTTCTACTACGGATTTCATCTTACCTTTGGCATTAAATGCAGCAATAAACCCACCCTGTTTAAAGTGCTGTAAGTTTTTAGCCGCAATACCGCCCGCAATGTATAAACCTGCCAATGGCAATACGGTGAGTGCCAAATTACCTGCTTGAGCACCATATATCTTAATAAATAGGTTTAATGCTGCTGATGCCAAGTCGTCGTTATTATCTACTGCAAACTGACTAATAACCACTGCGGCATCATCAGCATCCAGCATTGCCTGACGACAATCATCATTTTCTTTATGAAGACCTATTGAACATAAAAACGCATAGATTTCAACCAAACCAACTCCAGACACAATACGTTCATAGGATATATGGTCAAACTTCTTAAGCATATATTCCAATAACTGAATTTGTAAGGTATCAGTTGGTGCAAAATCAGCGTGTCCACCCTCGGTAGCGAATACTCGCCAACCATCATTATCAGGCACTAAAATAGCCTGCCCTAAACCGGTACCCGCACCAATTACCGCTCGAGGCGATTGCTTATCTTCCTCACCTTGTTGCAAAGTCACTATCTCATCATCAGCAAGCTCGGCAATACCATGTGCTACCGCCGCAAAGTCATTACATAAGTGAATAGTTTCAATAGCAAACTTAGTCGCTAAATCATCAGCATTAAGCTGCCACGGTAAATTTGTTACATTGGCATTTCGACCAGAAACAGGTCCTGCAACCGCAAAACACGCACTATCAATTTTATAATCCTTAAGCTGATTGAGAGCAAGAAACTCACTTAAAACCAAGTCAAAACTAGCAAAGTCTTGGCTTACAAAACTCTGCTCACAAATCACCTTACCCGCTACCGTACTTAACTGAAATAAGGTTTTCGTACCACCAATATCAACAGCTAATAGCATCTTCATTTATTGACCAGCTGCCGCTGCATCCATATACCAATAATATTCATTTTTAGGCGCTAAACGTTGTACAGGCAAACCGCTAACGGCCTCTGTTGTAATATCTTTAACGATAGCCGCTTTTGCTTCACCAGCGATAAATACAATCACTTGTCTTGCTGCATTAATGGTTGGATATGTCATGGTGACACGCCAAGATTCAAACTTTTCAACATACAAACTGGTTGTCATTGTATCCGTCACACTCAAAGCATCAGAGTCTGGGAATAATGACGCAATATGACCATCAGGCCCGATGCCTAATAAAACTAAATCTAATGGCTCATCTTGCAATACATCCTTCATCGTCCTTGCATATTCAATTGCCACATCTGGTGCAACACCATTTTCTGTTGGCATACGATGAACATTTTCTTGCGGAATAGCGATATGATCGATCATCGCCTCACGCGCCATTTTGAAATTACTATCCTCATGTGTTGGTAATACACAACGCTCATCACCAAAGAATAAGTGAACACGAGACCAATCGATTTGCTCAACATAAGGTGATGTTGTTAATTTTTGATATAAGCCTTTAGGTGTAGAACCGCCCGCCAATGCGACATGAAACACACCACGTTTTGCAATTGCCGCACGCGCTGTTGTAACAAAATGTTCTGCTGCAGCTTTAATTAAACTCGGTGCATCTGCTGATATTCTTTGTTCTGCTTTCATTTTATTCCTCAGTGTTCTTGGAAAAACCAACTTATCAATCAACTAAATTAAGTGTTAATTTCACCTAAAATGAAATTAATCCATGATACCGTGGTCTTTAGTAAATAATTGTCGCTCACCCCTCAAATGTAAGGTAAACAAAAAATGAATCCTTCAATTCGCTCTATTTTAACATCAATCCTTGTTTTGCTCCCAATACTCTCGTTTGCTAATGAAGCCGCCAGTTACGACCGAATTAGTTTGCAAGCAATGGCAACACAAGAAGTGGCTAATGATGTTTTAGTCGCCACATTGCTAGTACAGGAAAATGGTGCCAATCCAGCTATACTTGCCAATAAAGTGAATATTAAAATGGCTCAACTGCTCGACAAAACCACAAAACATAAAGGGATAGACGCTCATACCACCGGCTACAATAGCCGTCCATTTCATAAAAATGGCAATATAAAATCATGGCAAGTTAGTCAGCATATAACCTTGACCAGCCAAGACTTCGAACAGCTCAGCAAATTGATTGCTGAACTAAACTCATTAGCAACCATCCAGTCAATGTCATTTCGCGTATCCGTTCAGTTAGCTAAAGCAACCAAAGCAATATTATTAAAGCAAGCTATTGCTAATTTCCGTAGCAAAGCAAGCCTAATTGCTCAACAATTTGACAAACCTAATTACCGTCTCGTACACGTCAATATAGATCGAAATCAAACCGGCCCAAGCTATCGAATGGAACGTACTATGATGATGGCGGATGTTGCTTCCAGTGCCCCACCCGCTTTATCTGCAGGCACAAATAAAATTCAAGTTAATGTTAATGGCACTATTGAACTTATGGCTGATAATTAAATTACTTTGTTACTGAATCGATGTGGATTTACTAGACACTCTAAAACAACGCTATAGCATTAAATTCAATCATCAATAGAATTTCACTGTCGATTGTTTATATGGAACATATATTATTATCAAAGTCACAATCTAACCGTTCCTTTTAGTCCTGTTCATCACATTATAATTGTGCTAAAAGAATAGGTTCTTCTAGGAAAAATAGGGGAAACAACATACTATGATGCATCCTCAATCATTCTGATTCTGGGCAACTATCTAACTATAGGGATAATATGAAAGAAATTACAGTTAAGAGCAATCCAAGTGAAGCACTTTTAAAAGAAATGGGCGTTGCTTACTGGCCAACATGGGAAAAAGAAGTCTCTGTATTTCCATGGGAATTTGTTACCACAGAAACAGCACTTATTTTAGAAGGTGAATGTGAAATGACACCTGAAGATGGTAGTCCGTCAGTGATGTTCAAAGCAGGCGACTTAGTGGTCTTCCCTGTAGGATTTAAAGGCTCTTGGGAAGTAAAGAAAGCACTTAAAAAACAATATAAACACAACGGTGGGAAATTTATTAAATGCTTTTTTAACGGTTTGACGATATTGATAAATCGCATTAAATCAATTACGAAATAAAGTTTACTTCCATTATTCCCACAATAACGGTTTCAGATATTTTGGCAAGTTGGTATTTTGAAGATGAGTAAATATCACCTTCTTTATTACCTAATGCGATGTCTACCTCATCCGGCTCATCATCATGGAGCAGGATAACTATCTTTTTATCTAAAGCAATGCAATCAATGGTGATTGCATCCGCTTTCATTCCTTGATTACGCAAGCTTTTATCGATTATGCCCATTATCGTATCGATATTCTCAGATTTGCTCTCAAACACATCAATGGCCTTCGCCACCATCTCTGATAATTGTTGTAGTTTACTTTTCATTTTTAACGCGTCCAATTAGAGAGACTATATCCAAATTACTTGAATATGCA
The DNA here is from genome assembly GCA_013215825.1 of Piscirickettsiaceae bacterium. Taxonomy (GTDB): domain Bacteria; phylum Pseudomonadota; class Gammaproteobacteria; order Nitrosococcales; family Methylophagaceae. The sequence goes on from JABSQN010000004.1 coordinate 518,058, forward strand.
GGTTTATATTTTTTGTCATCCTCGCATATGCGAGGATCTATGAGCAGTGAAAATAGTCACTATCGTTGGATTCCCAGTACATCGTGTGCTCAACGCTACACGTGCTAATAGTTTCTGACACATTTATCGCAGGAATGGCGAGATTTGTTAAAATATCTGCAACTTCATTTCACTTGGGTATAGATTGAGATATACGGTGAGAAGTTAAATTTTACGACAAATTGTCACTCAGTTTCAAAATACAATTTAGCTTGTTCACTATCTAGTTTAATCTGCTTTATCAGTGCATCTAAATCAGAAAATTTTTGTTCGTCTCGTAGCTTGTGTAAGAAATAGACTTGTACGTGTTTGCCATAAATATCTTGGTCAAAATCAAACAAATGGACTTCTAATAAGGCTTTATCTGCACCGATTGTAGGACGGACGCCAACATTAGCAACACCTTGGATGGGTTCACCTTCTACACCGAAGAGCTGCACTGCATAGACACCACTTAATGGCACTTTTTTCCGATGCAGGTGAATATTAGCCGTGGGAAATCCCATAGTTCTGCCACGCTTATCACCATGAGCCACTCGACCACTCATACGATACGGACGGCCTAGTAGCTTTTCTGCCAACATGAGATCGCCGGCTTCAAGTGCTTGACGAATTCGGGTGCTACTAACGCGTATTTTATCAACAGAGAAGGTGTGCATATTAACCACTTGAAAGCCGTATTCTTTGCCCGCTTGTTGCAGCATGGCAAAATCACCTTGACGATCTTTGCCAAATTTAAAGTCATCACCAACAACAAGATATTTAACATTAAGTCCATCAACAATAAGCTGTTGAATAAAGTCTTTGGCTGACATTTGCGCGAGTTTTTGGTTAAAGCGTAAAACACACAATTCCTGCACGGCATAAGAGCGCAATGTTTCAATTTTTTCACGAAAACGGCTAAGGCGTGCTGGGGCTTTTTCTGGATCAAAAAACTCATTCGCCTGCTGTTCAAAAGTGATGACGATGGCGGGGAGTCCAAGCGTATCACCTTTCATCGCTAATTGATTTAGTACTGCTTGATGCCCTAAATGCACACCATCAAAATTACCAATGGTAGCAACACATCCAGTTGGGTTTTTAGGTAAGTTATAGAAGCCGCGAATAATCTTTTGCATAGTTTCTGATTAATAGTTGTGGTGATAATTAGTGACAGACTAACGGCTCAGACCAAAACAATCCAGCGCCTAATGCTGTAGATACCCGTGACCATCCAATATGTAACGTTGTAGCACTCATACTGACTGCGTTTTCTGCGTTATATTATTGAGCAATAAAATAACTATTACATCAATAATATGCCTTGGTATCACAGCCATTATAAGCACTAAAAAATTACAGATTGAATGATAACGGGTATAATCTGCAAATTACATTTTTTGTTTAGAGACTGTTACGTGGCAAAACGAAAGAAACTTGATTATGAAGCGTCTGTCAATGAGCTGGAATCATTGGTTAATCAGCTTGAACAGGGTGATATTAGCCTTGAGGAATCACTTAAATTGTATGAAAACGGCGTGTTGCTAACGCGTGATTGCCAACAATCTCTGCAAGCGGCTGAACAAAAAGTACAAATGCTTTTAAAACAATCAGGCCAAGATAAACTGGTCGATTTTGATCAAAAAAACACTGACTCGTGACCGCTAGTTTTATTCTTTCCTATTGGATGCAACAACGCCAAGAACGCATTGAGACTGCGCTTTCTACGCGACTTCCTAGCGCCAATCAATGTGTAGGAAAAACATCTGAACAGCTTGCTGAAGCAATGTCTTATTCCACTCTCAATGGTGGTAAACGTTTGCGTGCATTACTGGTGTATGCGGCTGGTGATGTATTTGGTGTTGATTTAGAACTGCTTGATGCTCCTGCCAGTGCGGTTGAAATGATTCATGCCTATTCCTTAGTGCATGATGATATGCCGATTATGGATAATGATGATTTACGCCGTGGCCGCCCTACTTGTCACAAGGCTTATGATGATGCAACAGCATTATTAGTGGGTGATGCACTACAATCTCTAGCCTTTGAAACCTTATGTGATGATGTCCTTAGCCCAATCCAGCAAAGCCAGATGGTCAAAACATTAGCCCAACAATCAGGTGTGTTTGGTATGGCTGGAGGTCAAGCGATTGATTTAGAATCAGTCGGCGAATCACTTGATATTAATGCGCTGCAAAAAATGCACGAACTTAAAACAGGTGCATTAATTCGTGCCAGTGTCCGTTTAGGCGCTTTAGCATCAACACAAATTGATGATGCTATTTTAACCACATTAGATAAGTATGCTTTTTGTATTGGTTTGGCATTTCAAGTGCAAGATGATGTGCTTGATGTTACCGCAGACACAGATACCTTAGGCAAAACACAGGGGGCTGACATTGCGCTTAACAAGCCAACCTATCCTGCTTTATTAGGCTTGGAAGCGGCTCAAAAGAAAGCCACTGATTTAATTACACAAGCATTAGTTGAACTTGATGCTCTGCCTTACAACACCCAAATCCTCGCGGCATTAGCACAGTTTGTTATAAAGCGTGCCCATTAAAATGACGACAGAAATGGATAATTTACTCGATCAAATAAATAGCCCTGATGATTTACGTCAGCTAGATAAAAAACAACTTCCCCAATTAGCCGAAGAAATTCGCGCTTTAATTGTTGATAGTGTGCAACAAACTGGTGGGCATATTTCATCTAATCTCGGCGTTGTTGAGCTGACATTGGCTTTACATTATGTATTCAACACGCCTGATGACCGTTTTGTTTGGGATGTTGGACATCAAAGTTATGTCCATAAAATCATTACTGGTCGCCGTGACAAAATGCATACTATGCGCCAAGAAGGTGGCTTATCTGGCTTTCCTAAACGCAGTGAAAGCCCTTATGATGCCTTTGGTGTTGGTCACTCTAGCACATCAATTAGTGCCGCATTAGGCATGGCAATTTCCTCTCAAATTAAAGGCGAAGATCACCGTGCGGTTGCCATTATCGGTGATGGTGCCATTACCGCTGGGCAAGCCTATGAAGCCTTGGCTCATGCCGGTGATTTAAGTGCCAATATATTAGTGATTCTTAATGATAATGAAATGTCGATCTCTAAAAATGTCGGTGGAATGTCGAATTACCTTGCACGACTTTTATCGGGCAACTTCTACGCATCAGCACGAGAAAGCAGTAAAAAAGTATTAGAGAAACTACCTCCAGCATGGGAATTTGCTCGTCGTGCTGAGGAGCATGTTAAGGGCATGCTGATCCCCGGTACATTATTTGAAGAGTTAGGCTTTAATTATATTGGTCCTATTGATGGCCATGATCTTGATACCTTAATCCCAACACTAACTAATTTACGTGAACGTAAAGGGCCGCAATTTCTTCATATTGTAACGAAGAAAGGCAAAGGCTTTGAGCCTGCTGAAGAGCAACCCGGAAAATATCATGGCGTAAGCCCTGCCGGAACCGGCAATAAATTATCCGGTCCAAGTTACACCCAAGTCTTTGGTGATTGGTTATGTGATATGGCAAAAGAATCGGATGATCTTATCGCTATAACACCCGCAATGTGTGATGGTTCTGGTTTAAATGCCTTTGCCGAACAATACCCTAAACGTTATTTTGATGTTGGTATTGCTGAACAACATGCAATCACTCTCGCCGCAGGTATCGCCTGTGAAGGCAAAAAACCGGTTGTTGCTATTTATTCATCATTTTTACAGCGTGGTTATGATCAACTGATCCATGATGTTGCCTTACAAAACTTACCTGTTTTATTTGCTATCGATCGTGGTGGTTTGGTCGGCGCAGATGGCGCGACACATGCGGGTAGCTTTGATTTAAGTTATTTACGTTGCATTCCTAACATGGTGGTCATGGCGCCTGCTGATGAAAATGAATGTCGTCAAATGCTATCTACAGGATACCGTCATAATGGACCAAGTGCAGTACGTTATCCTCGTGGTGCTGGTATGGGTATATCTGTAGTTCCTGACTTATCAACACTTGAAATTGGTAAGGCAGAGCTTAAACGTCAAGGTAAGAAAGTGGCTATTTTAGCCTTTGGTTCGATGGTTCACCCCGCTTTAGAAGCAGCTGAAACACTTAATGCTACGGTTGCTAATATGCGCTTTGTGAAACCTCTTGATCACAAAATGATCGATAACATAATCAATAGCCATGATCTTATTATCACCATTGAAGAAAATGCAGTGATGGGTGGCGCGGGTAGTGCTATCAATGAATATCTGAATTCAATCTCTAATAATACCGCAGTGATCAACCTCGGTTTACCTGATAAATTTATTGACCATGGAGAACATAAAAAGATGCTTTCTCATTGCGGTTTAGATGCTCAAGGCATTATAAATACCGTCAATAAACAAATTACGTCATAATATTATGTTAGAAAAACAAATTCCCGAGTATAATAGTCAACTATGAGTTCTACTTACACTTTAAAAATTCTAGCCGATTTTGCTTCGGCCCACACTTTGCGTGATTACCCCGGCGATTGTAGCCGCATGCACGGCCATAATTGGAAATTAGAAGTTGAAGTAACAGCAACGGCTCTCAATGAACATGGCATGGGAATGGACTTCAAAACGATTAAGACTGCGACCCGTGAATTAGCAAAAACATTAGATCACCGTTATCTCAATGATATTCCACCTTTTGATACAGTGAACCCAACGGCAGAAAATATTGCTCAACATTTTTACCAAAAATTAAGTAAAACATTAAATATCGATACAGCAAAGATCTCGGGCGTAACCCTTTGGGAAACCGACCGAGCTTGCGTACGTTATAGCGAGGATTAAAAAAACATGGCTACAGATAAAAAAACAGATTGCTGCGATCAAATTGAAGATGTGCAAAATATTGTAGACAAACGTCAAATTGCCATTGATAAAGTCGGCATCAAAGATATTCAACATCCTATAAAGGTCAGTGATCGATCTTCTGGTGAGCAACACACCATTGCTAACTTCAATATGTATGTCAATCTGCCACACCAGTTTAAAGGCACGCATATGTCTCGTTTTGTCGAGATTTTAAACCAAAATGAACGTGAAATCACCGTGCAATCATTCCGTGAAATGTTGCCACAGATGACTGAACGTTTACAAGCCGAATCTGGTTATGTCGAAATGACATTCCCTTATTTTGTTAACAAAACAGCCCCTATTAGCAAAGTGAAAAGCTTGATGGATTATCAAGTGACCTTTCTTGGTGAAATTACAGGGGATAAAACCGATGTTATGGTGCGAGTTGTTGTACCAGTGACTAGTTTATGTCCTTGCTCTAAAAATATTTCAGATTATGGCGCTCATAATCAACGTTCACATGTCACTGTCACCGTCCGAGCAGAAAGCTTTTTCTGGATTGAAGATATTATCGATTTGGTTGAAGAAGAAGCATCATGTGAAATATTTGGCTTATTAAAACGGCCGGATGAAAAGTTTGTCACTGAAAAGGCCTATGATAACCCTAAGTTTGTTGAAGATATTGTGCGTGATATTGCAGCACGATTGAATGATGACGACCGGATTAATGCCTACACAGTAGAATCAGAAAACTTTGAATCTATTCATAACCATTCTGCTTATGCTTTGATTAGTAGTGGTTTTGATTAAATACAGATTAACAATCACCTATAAGTAATTGTTAATATTGACTTGCTTCAAATAAACCTTATACTTATTCGACAGTTAATACTTACGAGAGATTCTCATGGAAAGTGTATACCGATTATTCCTGCTATTCATCTTCACTTTATTGGTGACAGGGTGTAGCTCGATTCATAATAGCCTATCTCCAAATAAACAATCGTCAGAATTACGCGCACTTGTGCAAGCTCCTACTGAACTCGAAGAAGGCGAATCTCCTTTTTGTGCCATAGCTGAAATTCAGCCTGAACCTGCCCCAACAAAAGAAATCGTAAGAATACCTGCACCGTATACCTCTAAATTGTATTTCTTATTAGACCAAGTTATCTTTACATCAGAATCAGAATTAGAAGCTGAAGAAATATATCAAACACTGCTTGACCGAAATGATAATGAAATCATTATTAGCGGCCACACAGATACCTCAGCTACAAACTCATATAATGATGCTTTGTCTCAACGACGAGCAGAAAAAGTGCAGCAGGATTTGATTAATTTCGGCATCTCGGCTGATGCTATTAGTATTTCATTTGAAGGTGAATATAGACTTCTTGTCAACACCCCTGATGAAACGGTTGAAGTAATGAATCGTCGCGTTGAAATTAACGTTCGCTGATTAACGGAGTTTGGTAATGACACACAAAAGTAAATTTCTGACATTTTCAGCTGTAATTTTAAATATGACATTGATGTCTCAGCCGATTACGGCTCAGACACTTCACGAAGCTGTTGATAAAACGGTTAAAAGCAATCCTACAATTTTAGCTCAATCTAATTTTAGCCTTAGTGTTGATCAAACCATTAACCAAGCTCGAGCTGGATTTTACCCTAAAGTAGATCTAAATCTAGGTACAGGTTACGAAAGAACAGATAGCCCGACAACCCGACCAGATCACAATAAATCACTGCATCGTAATGAAGCGGGACTCACTGCCACACAAATGTTATATGATGGTTTTGCTACTAAAAACAGTGTTGATCAAACAAGCTCTCTAGCAGAATCTGCGGGCTACAACGTTGCTGATACAGCTGAAACAACAAGTCTTCGAACAATCCAAGTATATCTTGATGTCCTTCGTCAACAAGAATTACTCTCTTTAACTGAATATAATTTAGAAAGTCATGAACGCATCAATTCACAAATTGAATTACGTGCAAATAGTGGTGTTGGTACTAAAACAGATGTAGTTCAATCGACTGGACGTGTGGCATTGTCAGAAGCCAATTTGACAGCGAATCGCGGCAACTTCGAAGATGCAAAAGCCAACTATCTCCGTGTTGTTGGTAACTTACCTGAATCACTCGTAGATCCTAGTGATGATTGTTGTAAGAATACTCCGGCCACAGTAGAAAATGCAATAAAAATTGCTTTTTACCAACATCCTGCATTACGAGCCTCTATCGCAAATCATGAAGCCAGCCTAGCGCAACAGCAGGGTGCTAAAGCGCCGATGCATCCTCGTGTTGACTTGGAATTGGGTACAAATACAAACAATGATTTAGATGGTATAAATGGACATAATAATGATTCCTTTGCCATGTTTCGACTGCGTTATAACTTACTTAATGGTGGTGCAGATAAAGCACGAATCAAAGAAACGGAATTCATTAGCGAGCAATCAAAAGCAAGTGCTCTAATTGTAAAACGTCAATTAGAATATGACGTGCGTTTAGCATGGAATGCGCTTGATTCGTTATCTAGTCGTCTCCCTGTCCTAGATTTACATGTTAAATCATCAGAAAAAACACGAATAGCCTATCAAAAACAATTCAGCCTTGGCCAGCGAACATTGTTGGATCTACTCGATACTGAAAATGAACTTTTTACAGCCAAGCTTGATTATACAAATGCCTACTATGACCAGATCTATGCCTGTTATTGGCTAACAGAAACAATGGGGAAACTATTGGAAGTATTAGAGCTAGAAACACCTGAACAAGCACTTACAATTACGTCATCAGAGTAATATACTAAACTGCATTGAAAATGTATGATTCATCTTGGTGAATAACTAAGTTATCGCGATAATAGTTTTCAAAACTTTTTCTTTAACTCCATCATTTCGCTGCTTTGCTTCATATCAAGTTGGCTTAGAAAACTCATTCCCAATAATGTACGCGTTGGTTCAGGCCCGTCAATAACAATCGCTTGTATATTGTTCAATGTGATAGCTCCCACTTGAACAGAATTAAGGTTTACTTGATAAGCATCACCAATTGCTGATGCAGTTTTTATCCTTACTCTATTACCATTCAAATAATCTAAACCCAGTCGTTTTGCTGTTGCAGCATTAAATGCAATTGCAAAAGCACCCGTATCCACCAAAAAATCAACACCATGGCCATTCACTTTGCCACGGATTAAATACATACCTTGAGTAGACCAAATCACAACCTTAGCGCTGGGCGCTGCAGTCACCATATGCGTACCTATCGTATAGGTTTTCTCCTGACCATTGATCTCTAATACCGCACCAAAGCTATTACCAGAAATAAAGGTAACACCTTCAGCACTCGTCTTACCGCGCTTAAGTAATTGTTGTTGCTTATTAATTTCAACCAAAACTTGATTATTAAATAAGCCAATAACGACAATATCTAAAGGCTTGGCACTAACCATCGTCATATTTAGTGCTATCAGTAAAATCCCAAAGGTCCATTTTTTCATCATCTAGCCTCCATTTATATTTGCTATAGAAATAAGTATTTTCACACCGTTCTTTGATTGTAAAATTTAGATTCCACGGCCATTAAAATGCTAAAATAACACCCCATGAATATATCATCAAATCCATCAATAACGGCTGTCATCCTTGCCGGTGGTAAAGCACGTCGTATGGGTGGTGACGATAAAGGCTTATTGCTGTATCAACAACAGCCTTTAATTCAGTATGCTATCGATGTTCTTCGCAAACAAGTTGATTCTCTGATTATCAATGCCAATCGTAATATTGAGCAATATCAGACCTTTGGCTATCCCGTTATTAGCGATAGTATTGATGGCTTTTGTGGCCCCCTAGCCGGTATGTTAACCGCTATTCAATCTGTTGATACAGACTATATATTAACGGCGCCATGCGATTCCCCCAATATATCTAGCCAACTCCGCCAACGGATGATGGAAACATTACTGGGTGAACAAGCTGATATTGCTGTCGCCCATGATGGTGAACGCCTACAGCCTGTTTTTTGTTTAATACCCTGCCGTCTTGAAGAAGAGCTTGCTGATTTCCTTGAGCAAGGCGGTCGTAAAATTGATTTATGGTTATCACAATATAAATTAGCGATTGTTGATTTCTCAGATCAGGCCGATTCTTTTATTAACTTCAATCATCCTGATGATATTATTGCTCATTCTATGATTATACAAGCGCCGGTACCCATACTCGGCTTTGCGGCATTTAGTGGCACGGGGAAAACAACCTTATTACGCCAACTTATTCCCAAACTAAAAGAGAAAAATATCACTGTTGCGGTTATTAAACATGCCCACCATCGCTTTGATATTGATATTCCGGGTAAAGATAGCTATGAAATTCGCCAAGCAGGCGCGAATCAAGTGCTAGTATCTTCTAACCGCCTAATGGCATTAATGGAAGTGCAAACTAATGATTCACACGATCCTCGATTAGCCGATCTGATTCCTCGCTTAAACTGTACTAATATCGACCTTATTTTAGTAGAAGGATTCAAACATGAAACCATACCTAAAATCGAATTATATCGCCCAAGTTTAGCTAAGCCCCTACTTCATCCCGATGATGATTCCATTATCGCCATTGCCAGTGATGAAATAGTAACAACGAAGATTGAGCAATTAAATCTTAATAATATTGATGAAATAGCCGTTTATATCCAGCAGTTCATCATCAAAGGATAACCCTAATTATGGCTAAATTCACATCTCAAGCAAGCTGTGCTGATACTCACGAAGCAAATACCTTAAGCGTGCAAGAAGCACGACAACATATCGCAAAACTACTATCACCCATTGCAGTATGGGAACAACGAGCATTACGTGATGCCTTAGGTCGCATATTGCATCAAGCTATTATTTCATCTATTGATGTGCCTCCACATGATAATTCAGCAATGGATGGTTATGCGATTCATAGTGCCGATATTGCTACTGATTCATTTACCTTAAAACAAGTAGGCACGGCCTTTGCTGGCCAACCTTTTACCGGAAAGATCCAACAAGGTGAATGTATTCGCATTATGACTGGTGCAATGATGCCTACTGATTGCGACACCGTGATTATGCAAGAGCAAGTGATGACAGGGGAAGATGGTTTTATTACGGTTCATGGCAATCACCAAGCAACACAGCATGTGCGTTATGCGGGTGAAGACCTAAAATCCGGTGATGCTGTTTTGCCTGTGGGTCACAAAATAACAGCTGCGGATCTTGGGCTGATTGCCTCATTAGGTATCGGTGAAGTCACCGTTTATAGAAAGCTCCGTGTTGCTTTTTTCTCAACAGGTGATGAACTTCGTTCTATTGGTGAAACATTAGAAGAAGGACAAATCTACGACAGCAATCGTTACACACTGTATGGCATGTTAAAACGCTTAGAGGTAGATATTTTAGATTTAGGTGTGGTTCCCGATCACAAAGAAGCCCTGCGCACTACCTTAAAGCTGGCATCAGAACAAGCTGATGTTGTATTAACATCCGGCGGCGTTTCTGTCGGTGATGCTGACTATGTCAAAGAAATATTAGCCGAATTAGGTAACGTCGATTTCTGGAAAATACGAATGAAACCTGGTCGTCCTTTAGCATTCGGTACCATTAACAGCACCTTATTCTTCGGACTTCCTGGCAATCCTGTTTCTGTTATGGTGACTTTTTATCAATTTGTTAGTGATGCATTACAACAACTTTCAGGGCAATCTACTCAAGCCAAACAAGTAATGAAAGTACCTTGTGTCAGCACCATTAAAAAACGCCCCGGTCGTTATGAATTTCAACGTGGTATTTTGTTTGAAGATGAACTCGGCCTCACTCAGGTTAAAATAACTGGTGAGCAAGGTTCTGGCATTTTGCGCTCAATGAGTGTAGCAAATTGCTTTATCCTACTTGATGAACAATGTGACGGTATACAGCCAAATACACTTGTTTCTGTACAACCCTTTTCAGGTCTTATCTAAATGCTCAATTCGCTTGCCAAAGAAACCCGTGAATTTAATAAACTAAAAAAACGCCTGCGTCGTCACGTTGGGCAAGCCATTGCTGATTACAATATGATTCAAGATGGTGACAAAGTGATGGTGTGTTTGTCAGGTGGAAAAGACAGCTATACCTTGCTCGATATATTAATGAACTTGCAAAAACATGCACCGATTGATTTTGAGATAATTGCTGTTAACCTTGATCAAAAACAACCCGGCTTCCCTGAACATATTTTGCCAGAATATTTATCATCACTCGGTATTCCGTTTCATATTATTGAAAAAGATACTTACAGCATTGTTAAAGAAGTAGTACCAGAAGGAAAAACAACCTGCGGCATCTGTTCTCGTCTTCGTCGCGGCTCTCTTTATGGTTATGCACGACAAAATGGTATTACCAAGATTGCCTTAGGTCATCACCGTGATGATATTATTGAGACAGCATTTCTTAATATGTTTTATGGCAGTAAAATCAAGGCAATGCCGCCTAAATTATTAAGTGATGATAAGACTAATATTCTCATTCGTCCTCTGGCCTATTGTCGTGAATCAGATATTATTCGCTATGCTGACGCACAACAATTTCCAATCATCCCTTGCAATCTGTGTGGCTCGCAAGAGAATATGCAGCGACAAGTGATAAAAGAAATGCTGCAAGGATGGGAAAAACAACATCCCGGTCGCTTAGAAAATATTTTCCGAAGTTTACAAAATATATCACCTTCACAACTGGCAGATAACGCACTCTTTAACTTCAAAGATTTAGAACAACATCGCAAAGCACCCTCTGGTGAAGAGGATGCAAATTACGATGATAAACAATTTCCATCACTATCAAGGGAAAGTTAATGCAACAATCACCATTCGACCAACCACCCGTTAAACAATTTGCTTTATTTGAACTCGGCTTTAGACCCTTTTTCTTATTCGCCAGTTTATTTTCAATTATCGTTACTGTACTTTGGATGGCTAACTATTCCTTTGGCTGGAGCTTGCCAATAAACAACGTCATCCCTATCGCATGGCATGGCCATGAAATGGTGTTTGGCTATGGTGCCGCTGTAGTAGCAGGTTTCTTATTAACAGCCGTTAGAAATTGGACAGGCGTGCCGACGATTAGTGGTACACCATTAATCCTGCTTGTTTTAGCCTGGCTACTCGCTCGCACTCTGCCATTCTTTAACTCACCATTATTGTCTGATTGGGCTGCAATTGCTGATCTTAGCTTTCTTATTGGCTTCACCCTTGCGGTATTACACCCTATCGTTAAAGTAAGACAATGGCGACAATTACTTATTGTATTGGTGCTATTGCTGCTTACGATTGCCGATATTTTTTATTATCTCGGCATATTCCATATTGTGAATCAAGGCGTATCATGGGGCTTGTTCTCTGGTGTTTATTTAATTATGGCATTGCTCTTTATTCTATCTAGACGTGTGATGCCATTTTTCATTGAACGCGGTGTAGGCTACCAAGTTCAACTTAAAAACTGGGCTTTTATTGATAATAGCAGTTTATTATTTCTTGCTGCTTTATGGCTGTCTGATGTCTTTTTCAATCAAACACTATTAACCGCCCTACTGTCACTTATACTGGCTGTTATGCATGGCGTTCGACTTAGTGGATGGTATACCAAAGGAATCTGGCAGAAGCCCTTATTATGGAGCTTATTTATCGGCTATGGCTTCTTCATTCTAGGCTTCACCTTAAAATCACTTAACTTTTTTGAATTATACCCAACATCATTACCACTTCATGCCTTCACTTATGGCGGAATTGGCATTATGACATTGGCGATGATGTCGCGTATTTCACTCGGACATACTGGACGAAATATTAACCAACCACCCGCCATTCTAAAATGGGTCTTTATTTTCTTATCGTTGGGGGCTGTTATTCGTGTTATTTTGCCCATATTCTTACCAAACCTTTACCTACACTTGATAGGAACAGCACAGCTACTTTGGATCATGGCATTTACATTGTTTTTTGTAAATTACGTCATGATCTTCATCAAAGCTAGAGCAGACGGGCAACCCGGATAATATTCAAAATAAGTACAATTTACTATTGACATGAAGAAAGTTATTCACCTTTGACGACCACTGTTACAACGCTGTCACAACTATCACGTCTAAGTCATTGATTGCTCTGGAGTAAGATGTAAGTATATGATATTTATAATATTTTATTAGTGGTTATTTTTTAACCATTTTGAATTACACTGTTACAGAATAGACACTTAGCGATTTCTCACAGAGTTACTCACAGAGTTATCCACAGATAATGTGAGTAACTCTGTAAGTCGTTGAAAGATGCTTTTTTGTTAAAAATTGTTACTATTTTGCAGCTGTGAAATCTTCTGAGAACTCCAATGCATTTCCATCAGGATCTCGGCAGAAGAACGCCGCTCGGCCTGATTTACTCCGTGATATTTCAACCCCAGCAGCGTCCAACTTTTTAGCGACTGCATCAAGGTTCTCTACCACTAATGCAATGTGTTTATCTTTGCCGCCATGTTCAGGTCGTCCGTCCTTAGAATCGGGGTTAGGTAATTTCATAAGATGTAATTGTTGGCCTTGAGCATTAAGATCCAACCATGCACCCTCAAATGGAAAGTTTGGCCGTTCCATATTTTGTTTGATCTCTAATACATCACGATAAAATGTCAGAGACACATCCAAATCTGCCACCAAGAAACTTGCATGTGCAATTGATTTAATCATTTTACTACTCCTAATTATAATTCCTAAATTCGCTGAAACCTTTGCACGATAAGTATTTTTGTCATAACAAAGAAAAAAGTGTCGGAAAAGCGCAGCTTACTAATGTAAATGAGAATTTTGAGACTCTTTTTAATGCCAGAAAAGACGACTCGTGCACAGCTTTGTCTAATTCTCTTTCATTTCAGACCGGGCAACACCATAACCCGCCAATAAAATTAAGCCACCACCGAGCCACTCTTGCAAGGTCATCACTTCATTGGTTAAATACCACGCTGCAATTGCCGCAACAATCAGTTCAAACAACATGATAACTGAGGAACGATACACCGGCATACTCGCCACTCCGTATAAAACCGCCACGGTCATAATAACGATGCCACCCCAACCTAATAGCCATGCACTCGCCCAAACAGATAGCGACACATCCGGTATAGATGCTTGCTGAAAGACTAAAACAATAATTGAGGTGACCACAACACCCCACCAGATCACCGCTGTTTTAACACCCATAGGAACCAATGCTAATTTACGAGCTAAAACATTATTAACCGAAAAGGCAATACTCGCTAGCAATGCTAGACCTTCAGCTAAATTATGAGGCCAGGGAAAACCAACAGCAGGATTCCATAACATAATCACGGTGCCACTCATGGCAACACCCAGCATCAACATGGCAGGTAAAGAAAGTGTTTCTTTTAGCCACCAGCGCCCAAGTAACACCGTCCATAGTGGTGACAAGTAAAACAATAACATCACCCGCATCACTTCACCTTCAATCAATGCCACGACAAAAGCAACATTAGTCACACCCGCTGCAATAGCTAATAACAAGAGGTCTGAACGAAATAATAAAATAGTTTTATACTGCCGATACAACACAGGAACAACCAGAACTGCGGCCGCAAGATACATGATAAGTGAGCTCCACACCGCAGGCATATTTGCATCATTAAGTAGCCGTAATGGATACCAAATCAGCCCCCACATACTGGCTGAAAATAATAAACAGATAATGGCTAAACGGTCGTGACTAAGGTGAGATGATTTCATAGCTGAACCTTATACCACGACTTAGCAATAAGCCGTTATAATAGTCAGCCTTAATTTTTATTATTACTGCGTTATGAACCCAGATCTGGCACTACTACATCCTTACCCCTTTGAAAAATTGGCTGAACTCAAGTCAGGATGTACACCACCTGAAAACTTGGCACATATTGCATTATCAATCGGTGAACCTAAACACCCTACTCCAGGCTTTATCACGGAAGCAGTCATAGAGCACCTGCACGGTTTATCTAGTTATCCATCGACAATAGGGACTATTGAACTTCGCAGTGCGATTAGCTCCTGGTTGGATAAACGTTTTCACCTTAATGGCAATATCGATCCGCTTACACAAGTCTTACCGGTTAATGGCACCCGTGAAGCTTTGTTTTCTTTTGCACAAGTGGTGATTGATCGCAATACGGATAAGCCTTTAGTGTTGATGCCTAATCCTTTCTATCAAATTTATGAAGGTGCTGCTATTTTGGCTGGGGCAGAGCCCTATTTCTTAAACTGCAATGCTGATAACAACTTTATCCCTGATTTTGCCAGTGTGACCAGCGATATTTGGGATCGTTGCCAACTACTCTATATATGCAGTCCAGGCAACCCAACCGGCGCCGTTGTCGACCAAGCAACATTGACATCGCTTATTGAACTCGCCCATAAACATAATTTTATTATTGCCGCTGATGAATGTTATTCAGAAATCTATTTTGATGATGCCCATCCACCGGTAGGCTTATTAGAAACGGCTATCCAAGCGGGTTATCCTGATTTTAGTCATTGTGTGGTTTTTCATAGCTTATCAAAACGCTCTAATGCCCCGGGACTGCGTTCAGGATTTGTCGCCGGCGATGCTAAGGTATTAAAAAACTTTTTACGCTATCGTACTTACCACGGTTCAGCCATGCCACCCGCCACGCAATCTGCGTCACTGATTGCTTGGCAAGATGAAGACCACGTAGATTATAACCGCCAGCTTTACCGTGAGAAATTTACCGCTGTACTTAAAATATTATCGCCAGTGATGAATGTTAGTTTGCCTGAGGCTGGCTTCTATTTATGGGCTGAAACACCTATTTCCGATACCGAATTTACTCGTCGTCTTTTTGATGAACACAATGTCACGGTTTTGCCGGGTAGCTTTTTAGCGCGTGATACGGCTTCCAGTAATCCAGGACAAAATAGAATTCGCATGGCTCTAGTTGCTCCAATTGAAGACTGTATTAATGCGGCACATCGAATACGAACACTAATTGAAAGCTTATAAATCAAGCCCTTTAGAGAACGTTCAAAAATGAGCAATATTCAACAAATTATTACGTGATATTTAATAGTCAACTGTCTGAATAAATCCAATCTACACTCTGTAGTGTCGGACTTCAGTCCGACAATGGTGAGAAGTATGATTTTATACGGCATAAAGAACTGCGACACAGTCAGAAAAGCACGTCGTTGGTGTGACGATAACGGTATTGAAGTTCAGTTCCATGACTTTCGTGCAGACGGGCTAGACGAAGCAACCATTCAGGGCTGGTTAAAATCAGTCTCATGGGAAGTATTGCTTAATAAACGTAGTACGACATGGAAGCAGTTAGACAATGCACGTAAAGAACAGCTCGATCAAGCTGTTGCCATAACGTTAATGCTAGAAAATCCGACATTAATAAAACGTCCTGTTTTATCCGATGATTCCGTTTGTATTGTCGGCTTCAAAGAAGCAGATTACGCCAACCTTTTTGCTAATTAATAGTGAGCCAAACCATGTCAGCTACACTTGATTTAACTCTTGATCTTATTAGTCGCCCTAGTGTTACCCCTAAAGATATGGGCTGTCAGCAATTATTAGCTGATCGTTTATCTGCAATTGGCTTCACCATCGAACATCTTCGTTTTGGTGACACCGATAACATCTGGGCACGACGCGGCACGCAATCACCTGTGCTTGCTTTTGCCGGTCATACCGATGTTGTGCCAACAGGGCCGGAAAAAAACTGGACATCGCCACCGTTTGAGCCGGTAATACGTGATGGTTTGCTCTATGGTCGTGGTACCGCTGATATGAAAGGCAGTATTGCTGCTTTTGTTACCGCCTGTGAACGCTTTATTGCTGAACATGATACACATCAAGGGAGTATTGCTTTTCTTATTACTAGCGATGAAGAAGGCCCTGCTACAGGTGGCACGGTTAAAGTCATTGAAACACTAGAAGCACGTGGTGAAAAGATTGATTGGTGTATTGTTGGTGAACCTACCAGTACAGAAAAAGTAGGCGATGTCGTCAAGAATGGCCGCCGCGGCTCCTTGAATGGTTATTTAACGGTACAAGGTAAACAGGGTCATATTGCTTACCCTCACCTAGCAGCAAATCCTATTCATCTGCTCACTCCGGCATTAACTGAATTATGCGATGTTGAATGGGATCAAGGAAATGAAGATTTCCCACCCACCAGCTTTCAAATATCAAATCTTAATTCTGGTACTGGGGTAACCAATGTCATTCCCGGAACAGCAGAAGTGATCTTTAACTTCCGTTATTCTACTGAAGTCACTCATGAGCAGTTACAACAACAAGTAGAAATACTGTTAGACAAACATAGTTTAAACTACGACTTATCATGGGAGTTATCTGGTAAACCCTTCCGTACCGCCAGTGGTGCTCTAGTCGATGCAGTGAAAATCGCGATTGAGGATGTAACAGGATACGCAACCGAATTATCAACATCAGGAGGTACATCCGATGGTCGTTTTATTGCGCCAACAGGGGCGCAAGTTATTGAACTTGGTCCACTTAACGCCACTATTCATCAGGTTGATGAATGTGTTTCAGTGGCCGATCTTGACACATTATCAGCAATCTATGAGACTTTACTTGTCCAATTATTAAGCAAGTGAATCTATTCTAACCGTGAAAAACATCCTTAAGCAACGTCACTGGCTTTATCTGCTGGCAGCATTATTGCTGTTTATGCAGACGTTTGCCATTTGGCATGATGTATCACATCCCTATCATGTTGCTAGTGAGCAATGTGATCGTCTTGCAAGCATTAGTCACACTCCAACACTCGATACTATTACATCAATACCTTTGCCGTTCATCAGCCACTCTTGTGCTGTTGAGGCTCGTTTCTCAGTCGCCTTTGTATCGATAAAGTTACGCAACAACCATAGTATTCGCGCTCCTCCTCTTTTCTCATAGCCCACATCCCAAAAAAATCGACAGTTTAGATCCGTCCTTGATAGACGTGTTTCTGCCTGTTATTTATACCCAATGTCATTAGAAATGCAGATTTTGGGTGTCTAGCTATGAGGAAATATCATGAAAAAATCACGTTTAGCACTGCTGATTGCAGTGACGTTGGTATCGTCGCCTGTATTTTCAGATGACATTGACAGTTTAAAAAAAGAACTTGCTCAAATGCGAATCGACTATGAAAGCCGTATCAATCAATTAGAACAACGTGTTATCCGAGCAGAAAAAACTGTTCAGACCAATAACACCATTGTCACCAAAATAATTGAACAGCCCACTGCACGCAAAAAAATAGCGAGCAACAATAGCTTTAATCCTGCCATTAGCATGGTGTTAAATGGGCAATTTAGTAGCTACCGTGGTGATGCTGATGCTTATGAACTAAATGGCTTTAGTTTACAGGGTGAAGGTGACTTAGCTACTGAAGGTTTTTCATTAGGTGAAAGCGAAATCACCATGAGTGCCAGCATTGATCAGCTTTTATTCGGCCAATCGACTATTGCCTTTCACGATCATGAAGGTGAAACTGAAATAGAAATTGAAGAAGCATTTATTGAAACACTGGGTTTAAATAATGGCCTGACTATTCGAGCAGGTCGCTTCTTTTCACCTATTGCTTATTTGAATGAAAAACATATTCATGCATGGAATTTTGCTGATGCACCGCTCATTTACCGTGGTCTATTTGGTAATCAACTATCAACTGATGGCTTGAAATTATCCTATTTATTACCTACTGATTTATTTGTTGAGCTCGGTGGCACACTCGGTAATGGCGATCAATATCCAGGCAGTGGTGAACATAGTGGTATCGGCGATTGGTTAATTTATACCCGTACCGGTGGCGATATCGGCACCAACCATAGTTGGCAAGCCAGTGCTTCTCATTGGCAAGCCAGTCCTGATAATCGGGCTTATAGTGGTGGTCATGATCATGGGGGAACAGGCGGTGCAGATCCCGTTCTATTTAATGGTGATACTGAAATTAGCAATATCTCCTTAGTCTATAAATGGGCTCCCGATGGTAACTTTAGACAACAAAATATTACCTTATTAAGTGAGTATTTCTATCTCAGTGAAAATGGCCAGCTAAACAATAGTGCTGAATCAGCATCCTATGATGGCAAACAATATGGCGGTTTTATTGAAGGTCTATACCAATTCACTCCTCAGTGGCGTGCTGGTCTTCGTTATGACTGGTTAGGCAGCAAACTTCGTGCTTCTGATGATGAATTATTAACTGATGCTGATTTAGATTTCTCAGATTTTAATCCTCAACGTTACAGCTTAATGTTGGAATGGTTGCCAAGTGAATTCAGTCGTATCCGCGCACAAATCAATCATGATAAATCCTCACGTAATGAGGACACCCAATTATTTTTGCAATACACCGTTAGCATTGGTGCTCATAGTGCACATAGTTTTTAAGGATTAATCTAATGAAAAATATACTTTTTGTACTACTTATTTTAAGTAGTTTCCCTAGTGCCGCTGATATCAATATTTTTGCCTGTGAACCTGAATGGGCATCATTAAGTCAAGAGCTTGGTGGCGATAAAGTCACTGTGTTTTCTGCTACCACTGGCCTACAGGATCCACACTATATTCAAGCTCGTCCTAGCCTAATTGCTAAGGCAAGGCGAGCAGATTTATTAGTGTGTACGGGGGCTGAATTGGAAACGGGCTGGCTCCCTTTATTGCAACGAAAATCAGGTAATGCTGCCATTCAAAATGGTGCGACAGGTTATTTTATGGCAACTGACTATGTGGCTTTATTGGATATTCCAAGCTCACTGGATCGTAGTCAAGGTGATGTACATTCTGCGGGCAACCCACATATTCAAACCAGCCCGCTCAATATTATGCAGGTCGCACAGGCACTGTCACAACGAATGCAAGACCTTGATTATCACAACGCAACTTTTTACCAACAACGCTGGCAGGATTTCAGTCAACGCTGGCAAATAGCAATAGATAAATGGCAACAACAAGCACAACCAATTAAAAATATGCCTATCGTTGTGCAACATAATAGTTGGATTTATCTATTTGATTGGTTGGCGTTGAAAAAAGTTGCCGTATTGGAGGCTAAAGCAGGTGTGCCCCCCACTGTTAATGATTTAAACACTATTCTTAAGCAACTCAAAACGACGCCCGCTAAAATAGTTATTCATGCTGCATATCAATCACCAAGAGCAACTGACTGGCTAGTTAATAAAACGAATATTAACAAAGTGACATTAGCCTTTACTGTTGGCGGAAATGAACCGAGCCATGATTTGTTTAGCTTGTTTGACGATACGATTCAACGTCTACTGAGTGCTAACAAATGAGCTGGGCCGACGTTGATCTGATACTACTTGCACCCGCATTTTTTGCGGGTGTACTCGTACTCTCAACCCATATTCCTTTAGGCCAGGAAGTGCTCAAACGTGGCATTATCTTTATTGATCTTGCTATCGCACAAATTGCTGCTTTAGGTGTTATTGCCGCCATCGTGTTGGGCGGAGATCTGGCTGGCTGGCAAGTTCAATTCTTTGCTGGCCTAAGTGCCATTATGGGTGCAAGTCTAATTCATTGGCTAGAACAACGTTACGCAGACAGTTTGGAAGCATTAATTGGTTTATTATTTGTGCTTGCTGCCAGTGCTGCATTATTACTCATCAGTCATGCACCACATAGTGATGAATTATTACATGACTTACTGGTCGGGCAGATTTTGTGGGTTAGTAACCAACAATTACTGTGGGTACTGGCACTTTATATTCCACTACTCATCACTTGGTTTACTTTCGATTGCAGACAACGTCCAATAGTATTTTATCTTATATTTTCCTTGGCGGTAACGGCTTCTGTGCAATTGGTTGGGATTTATTTAGTATTTGCCAGTTTGATTCTACCGGCACTTGCCAGTCGTTCTATTGTGAAATCAAGCCATCGGCTTCTCATTTCTTACGCGCTAGGTTTAAGCGGTTATCTCATTGGCCTTTTGGCTTCACTGTTTTTTGATCTACCAATGGGAGCAATCACCGTTTGGACCTTATTAGCAGTGATGTTAATAAGCAAACCATTACTATATAGAGCTTCAAAGAAAACTCTGGTACAGTAACCACTTTTTGTAATGTTCATAAAGGATTTGACATGTCAGAAGTACCCGTAAGCACCACTACCCCAAAACTAATATATATCTTATTTTTAGCCAATATTGTTGTTCCATTTCTTAGTTTGATTGGTGTAGTAATGGCTTATGTCAATAAAGCTGATGCACCAGAATGGTTGCAAAGCCATTACCAATTCCAAATTCGTACGTTCTGGATTGGTCTACTTTATGTCATGATTGGTTTTATTTTGACCGTAATTATAATTGGCTGGTTTATTATATTATTTACGATAGTTTGGATGATAGTTCGCTGCGTAAAAGGCATGAAAGCTCTTGATGCCCAACAAGCACATCCAAACCCAACAGCGTGGATGTTTTCTTAAATCATCCTATCTTCTTGCTAAAAATACAGTATTGGCAATATCTTCGGCAGTTAACGTCACCGTGTTTTTATAATTGTTATCTGCACGCTATTCATTATCTTTAAACCTTACCCTAGAAAATTCCGTTCCTGTATTGCCCGGGGCAATATTTGTTATACGAATTCCTGTTCCTAATAAATCTGCACGTAATGCTAATGGAAACTGCCTCACAAAGGCTTTACTCGCACAATATACATTGCCGCTAATTATCTGCAACTGAGCCAATATTAATAATGTAACCCTGCTTATGCTGTTTCATCTTGGGTAAACCGTTTGAGTACAATACATTAACCCTTTAATCTTGGTCTCCCAATCATCTAAATTAGCCTCATCGGCAGGTTCTAAGCCTAATGCAAGCACTGGTTGCCAAGCGAGTACAGGTTTAGCCAAAGCCTAATGTTGCACCTGTTATCATTATCGATATACGTTTTTAACTAACCTTCTGGACGTTGAGCCAAAATCTCTAATGCTGCAATACGATAAGCCTCGGCCAGTGTTGGAAAATTAAACGTACTCTCAACAAATATATCCACATCTGCATCACATAACATCGCCATATGTCCAATATGTACCACTTCTGTTGAGCCTTCACCGACTAACATCACGCCTAATATTTTCTTGCCTTGTGCATCCGCAACAATTTTAAGCATACCTTCGGTATTACCTGATATTTGACCACGTGCCACTTCAGAAAACTGTGCAGTTCCCACAAGTATATTTCCATATTGTTCACGCGCTTGCTTTTCCGTTAAGCCAACTGATGAGAGTTCTGGAATAGAGTAAATACCAGCGGGAATAAGTTGACTCATTGAACCGATTGTTATGCCAAGTGCATTACATGCGGCTCTACGTCCTTGCTCCATCGAAGCCGAGGCCAATGATGGCGGTCCAATAACATCACCAGCGGCATAGATGTTTTCTACATCGGTACGCAAATTATCATCAACACTAATCAAGCCACGGTCATTAAGCGCTAGACCCGCATTCTCCAGCTGTAATCCTTTTACATTAGCTAACCGTCCGGCAGCACATAGTAATTTTTGACTTCGTATAACGGTACCATCTTCACATTCGGTGACAACATCACTAATATCATCCCAATACACCTTTGTGACGGTTTGACTGCCCAGCCATGTGCCACCCATCGCTTTAAAGGCTTGAACAAACGTGTTCGTCATATCTTCATCTAAAAAACCAAGAGGTGTCGGATAACGATCAATCATGGTGACTTTAACGCCCAAGGCTTGAAAGATGGAGGCATATTCACTAGCGATTACACCACCGCCTAAAACAGTTAGACTAGAGGGTAAATACAGCATGGATAGAATAGAGTCGCTATCAAAAACATGTTCATGATCAATAGGAATATTATCGGGTTTACGTGGATAAGATCCTGCGGCGATAATGACGGTATCAACATTAACATCGTAGCTTTCGCCATCAACCTTGGTGATCTTAATGGTGTGACTATCTACAAAACTTGCACGACCATGGATCCTATCGATATTATTGCGATCTATTTGTTTTCGCATATAGCGATCATGAGAGTTCAAGACTTCATCTAAACGATCAAACAAGGTGCTCATTTCAGTATCTTCGGCTAATTCAAAATTAGCCAACGCTGCATTTTGACGCATATGTTTTACGCGTAAGGCATTTTCACGCAAGGTCTTCGATGGAATTGTACCTTTATGAACACATGCACCACCGAACAAACTATCACGCTCAATAATGGCAACTTTCTTACCTGATTTTGCCGCTTGAACGGCTGACTTTTGCCCTGCAGGTCCACTTCCGATAACAAATACATCGTAATCAAATTCCACATCGTTCATGATGATAAGCCCTCTAATCTTGCCTTAACATCATCTGTCTTGGCTAGTAATTCTTCGACTTCATCTTGATAGATGTTGAGTGTTGAAAATGCAGGTAATGTGAATAAAATTTCTTTATCTAATTTATCTGGTGTCAACATATAGGTGGCAAAACGTGAACCCACGTTGATATGGGCGGCATGCTCGCCCACCACTTGCTCACTATTATTATCAGAATAGGCACTGACAGCATCAATAACTAATTCTGGCATTTGCCATGTATTCACAATCGCCACACTCACTTGATGGCAATGTGTTTTTTCTAAATGGTGTACATCACTTTTATTCAATATAACATTATGTTTTTCTGCTAATTCTAAGATGGCTTGCAATACCGCAGGGCGACCAATTGAATGTAATAATCCTGCCAGAAATGCAACCTCAACATTACTTCGTCCTTGCCGAGCAACCTCTTTAGACCACAGCGATGTTGCCAATGCATGCCGCCAAATATCAGCTACATAGTCTTCATATCCCGGTGTACTAAACATTTTTGCACCAATAGATGCCGTTAATGCAATTTCACTGATAATCCCCATTCCCAGCCGAGCTATTGCTTGTTGAAGAGATACCAAATTTGCCAATGGCGTGTAGGCGACCGAGTTAGCAATACGCATAACATGCCCTGCAAGCGATTGATCACCTTGAATCAATGCGGCCATTTCACCCGCATCAGAATCAGGATTTTGTGCTAGTAATAAGACTTTATTCGCCACCTCAGGTAATAGAGGCACTTCGATACTTCCGCGATTAATAAGATGTTTTAACTCTTCTTTTAATGATTCTGACACGCTACTTTCCTTAATACCCAAGCTGGTTATACGCCTTCTGAAAAGACAATGGTTCGACGACCTGAGATGATAATTCTATGTTCAATATGTGCTTTCACTGCTTTGGCTAAAACAAGACGTTCTATATCTTTACCAATCATCACTAAATCTTCTGGACTATTATCGTGCATCACGCGTTCAACACCTTGTTCAATAATAGGGCCTTCATCTAAATCTGCTGTTGCATAATGCGAGGTTGCACCAATGATTTTAACGCCACGATCATAGGCTTGATGATAGGGTTTGGCACCTTGAAATGCCGGTAAGAAGCCATGATGGATATTTATTACTTGTCCTGCATGTTGCTCTACAAATTCTTCCGATAAGATTTGCATATAACGCGCCATAACAATGAGGTCGATATTATATTCAGCTAACAGTTTATTAATTTCTGCTTCTTGTTGCGGCTTAGTTTCTTTGCTGATTGGCAAATGATAAAACGGCTTATCGAACTGCTTTGCCATCTCAGATAAATCAGTATGATTACCAATAACCAAGGGAATTTCACATTTCAATTCACCTTCTAACTCACGTAATAACAAATCATAAGGACAGTGTGATGCTCGCGTTACTAATAATGCCACGCGATAAGGTTGATCTGAATAACGTACCGACCATGTTAAGCTCAATGTATTCGCGAATGTAGTAAATTCATTAACTAGCGCCGCGCGCGCAGGCCCATCATTTTCTTCTAATTTAATGCGCATAAAATACTGGCCATCTTGCAGATCAGTATATTGTTGGCAATGTAATATATTGTATTCACGTTCAGCGAAAAAGCCTGTAATACCGGCTACCAATCCTTTTTGATCAGGACACTGGATTAAAAATGTAATGGTTTTCATTGTTCGACTCTACCTTTGATGTGCACGGTTATTTTCTATGCTAGCACTACACAATTACGAATATTCATTATATTTATCCGAGCGACCTTTTGCTTTATCAACTGGATATTTCAGTGCGTTTTTCTCTATTTTAGCCGCTACGGCCTTATTAATATCAATGCCAACATCATGACAAAGATAACTTAAATAGGCGACAACATCAGCCACTTCATCTTCTAGTTCTTCACGTTTATTTGACGCTAATTTAGCTGTAATCTCGTCATCGGTCTTCCACTGAAACCACTCTAATAATTCTGATGCTTCGAGTGATAATGAAATCGCTAAGTCTTTTGGTGTGTGAAACTGTTCCCAGTCTCTTTCATGACGAAATTCAATTAAACGCTCTAATAATTCTGGTTTAAGCATACTCAAAAAACTCTTTGCTAATCTGCATAAATTCATTAGAAGCATCAGCATGAACCCAATGTCCCGCTTGCTCGATAGTCACAATATCACTATTTGGAAAAGTACGCTTAATCAACATATCATCGGATTGCTTAATATAGTGAGAGCGACCACCACGAATAAATAATGTTGGGATATTAATCGTCTCATCATCACAGACAGCCTGTAACAGAAAGGGATAAGTATCAGCTAAAGCCTTAAGGTTAATTCGCCACTTTAAGCCATTATTATCCGCAACAATATTCATCAAAAGAAATTGGCGTATCGCTTTATTAGGCAAGAATTCAGCTAACTGAGTATCAAGCTCGCTTCGCGCGGTCACATTTGCTAAATCAAGCGCTAATAACATTTCAAATATATCACTATGCTCATCCGCATATTCTCTAGGTGCAACATCAACTACCAATAGTTTTCGTAGACGTTCTACATAATAATCACTAAACGCCATTGCGACTTTACCACCGACAGAATGTCCAATAAGATCAATTTCTTTCAATCCCAAATCATCTAATAACTCAGCCAAATCATCGGCCATAAGTTGATAGTTCTGCTCATTACTGTGCGGAGAACGGCCGTGGTTGCGTAAATCAACTGTAATTACCTGAACCGATTGTGAGAACTGCTTGGCTAAAACGCGCCAGTTATCTAATGAGCCAAATAAGCCATGTAATATAACTAATGGCTGTTCACTCGGTGAACCTATTATTTTATGATGAAGTTTCATTACTTAATGTTTCATTGCCGTTTATAATAAGGATAATTTTATGTTATTTGGAGAAGCTTGTGGAAGATGAAACAGTTTTAATTATGTTGGTACAGCAATATGCTAATAAACATGGCATTACGTTTAGTTCAAAATATTTAGATGATGCGGATAAGAAAGCACAATTAATTAGTTTGATCCAAGAATCACTTGCTGGAAAACGTGGGCCGGTAACAGATGATGATTTAGTTTAAATCACATCCCCCATAAACAAAAAAAGTCACTCGACAAAGGTATTGAAATAATCCCAGTAAAGGAGCCTGTAAATTGAACTGTATATCTGCCTATCATTAACCCCATAATGGGGAAAAATGATAGGCACTATGATGAAGAGCGAATTTGAAGCATTTGTACGTGAAGCTGCGAAAGGCATTAAAACAGAAGGTGGTCAGTTTGACCTTGAGCTACCGCCTGTTCGGGACAGCAGTTTGAGCCCCAGTTACTCAAAAAGAATCAAACACGTTTCACCTCCATGGATGACAAGATCTTAAGTCTTTAACTCCCGCTCATATGATTAAACATCATGTTGCACTGACCCATTGATATCACCGTGGCCACTACAATTTGATGAATTTGGAAATAAGACGATATTGCTATTTTGTCACATTGAGGCTCAATTCTATTAAATAATGTACAGGGTCTAATCGTTATTGTAGCCATCAGAATGAGTGGAAATAACGAGGCTAATGACCCGCCTAAGTATTTAATCTTTAAAGAAATATGCTAAAGATGAATGAGTGACTAAAGCAATAACATGATTGTAATAATGAAGTTCTGATGAGAAAATTTTCAAATTACTATGAAACTGCATACTGACGCTATAGAATTAGTTTATTAATATAAACTAATTTAAAGAGTTACAGAATGAATTTTACATCTATCAATAAAAAGATAATTGATTTGATCATGATTATCTTTGTTGTATTTTCAGTGAGTATTGTAGCAAATGCAGATGAAGCGCTAGAAAAAGTCTCTTTACAGCTCGGTTGGAAGTTTCAGTTTGAATTTGCTGGTTTTATTATGGCAAAGGAAAAAGGTTTTTATAACGATGTAGGGCTTGATGTTGAATTACTAGAGTATGAGGAAAGAATTGATATCGTTGAAAGTGTGCTTTCAAAAAAAAGTAATTATGGTATTTACAATTCAAGTGTTGTTATTAGTGAGGGAAAATTAAAACCCACTATATTGATGGCAACCTATTATCAAAAGTCCCCACTTGTATACGTTACATCCAAACATATAAAGCAACCGAGCGATCTTGTTGGTAAGACCATTATGGGGACGACGGATGAACTGAAATACAGCTCATTGGCATTAATGCTTGATCATTTCTTTGTGAATAAAAAGAATGCCAATTTTCAAGAACATTCATTTGATATTAACGATTTTATTGAGCACAAAGTGGATGCCATAAGTGCCTTTAGAACCAATCAGATTTTTGAACTAGATAAACAAAATATTGAATACAACATCATTGATCCTGCTAATTATGGATTTTCTATGAGTGCTGTTAATTTATTTACCTCATTTCCAGAAGCATTGCATCATCCAGAAAGAACACGTCGTTTTATAACGGCTTCCAATCAAGGTTGGGCTTATGCATTAAGTCATCCACAAGAAACCATTGCTATTATCCATCATAAATATTCACAGCATAAAAGCCTAGAAGCCCTTGCTTACGAAGCTGAAATAACACGAAAAATGATGCTCCTCGATTTTTTTGAGATTGGTGCGACTAATAAAGATCTTAGTCTTCGTGCGGTGAAGCAATTCAAGCACAGTGGATTACTATCCGTTGATGAAAAGTTAGGTACTTTTATTTTTGAAGAAGTAGTGCGTAAATTTGGAGAAACAGTAAATTTTACTGATAAGCAGAAAAACTATCTGCAAAATAAAAAAGAAATAACCATGTGTGTTGATCCTGACTGGATCCCCTTTGAAGGTATTAAAAATGGCAATCATATCGGTATTACAGCTGATGTAATCAATAAATTTAGACAACAATTACCAATCCCTATTACATTAATTAGAACACAAGATTGGCAAGAGTCCCTTTTAAAAGTAAAACAACGGCAATGCGATATTCTCTCCCTTGCCGCGAATACATCCGAACGATCAAAATATATGGATTTCACTCTACCTTATATCGATCTTCCTGTGGTGTTGGCAACAAAAATGGATACCTTTTTTATTGATGATATTTCAAAAATAAAAGATAAAAAATTAGGTGTTGTTAAGGGGTATGCAATAGCAGAAGTGTTACGACATAAAATACCAGATATCAATATTGTGGATGTAGTATCAATAACGGATGGCTTAGAACGTGTAGAAAATGGTGAACTCTATGGCTATATTGATAATTTAATGGTGATTGCACACTCTATACAAAAGGATTTTACCGGTGAACTGAAAATATCTTCACGGCTTAATGATAATGTGAAACTGGCGATTGGAACGCGTAATGATCAACCTGAGCTTAATGATATTTTTGAGATCTTAGTGAGTAACCTTAAAGCTGTAGAACTACAAGAGATTTACAATAAATGGGTGACTGTAAAACAAGAACCTCAGTTTGACTACAGTTATGCATGGAAATTATTTGCAATAATAGTGTTGATTTTATCTGGCTATGTATTTCATTACATTAAGTGGAAGAAACTAAACCGCTCACTATTAACATTATCATCAACTGATAAATTAACGGGGCTTTACAATCGAGCTAAAACGGATGAATTGCTCATTGTGAAAAAAGCAAGTGTAGAGCGCTATGGTGATAACACATCGATCATTTTATTAGATATTGATTTTTTTAAAGAGGTCAATGATAAGTATGGGCACTTAACAGGGGATAAAATTTTAATAGAATTTTCTTCTATTATTAAGAATAATGTGAGGAGAACAGACTATGCGTGTCGTTGGGGAGGGGAAGAATTTATTATTATATGCCCCAATATAGATCTAACGGAAGCGACTGAACTTGCTGAAAAACTGCTGGATAAAATTAGACATTATGTTTTTTCAGAAGTGGGAAATATAACTGTAAGTGCAGGCGTTATTCAGATGACTAAAGGCATGTTAATTGAAAATATGATTAGCAATGTAGATAAGGCACTTTATCGCTCTAAAGAAAATGGACGAGATCAGGTTTCCATTGCCAGATCTCAGGAAAATGACGTGAACTAATACTAATTCACAGAACAATGGTGATAGCAACGGTCGAGCATGCTTTGAGAGCAGTTTGAAGCCGTTAAATATAGAACCGATATCGGCCGGTGCATACCAAGAGTCAACGATATTATGAATTAAATAAGCTCTTGCTTCCGTCGAACAGCTGAATAGAGTCTATCCCTGCCACCTTCCTAAATGCCAAATTTAAGGTGTTTGTTATTTGGCGTTTAGAATGAACGGTGTAGGAAGGAGTCTATGAAATACCATTAGAACCGATTATTAATTCACTTGTTCATCGGTTTTAGTTTTGCTGAAATAAATCTCTATTTTACGAAAAAGCACATAAAATACAGGTGTGAATATTAGACCAAAGAAAGTTACGCCTAACATTCCTGAAAAGACGGCTATACCGATGGCTTGACGCATTTCTGCCCCTGCTCCAGAACTTAATACCAACGGTAATACACCGAGTATAAATGCGAAAGAAGTCATCAGAATAGGACGAAGTCTCAAACGTGAAGCTTCAATAGCTGCATCGATAGTGTCATATCCTCTTTGTTCTAGATTATGAGCAAATTCAACAATAAGAATGGCATTTTTAGAGGCTAATCCTGCCAGTAGAAACAAGCTTATCTGGGTAAAGATATTATTATCTCCACCAGAAAGAAAAACACCTATCATGGCAGATAAGATACTCATCGGTACAATGAATATAATAGCCAAAGGCAGTGTCAGGCTTTCATATTGAGCAGCAAGAACAAGAAAGACTAAGAATAAGCAAAGTGGGAAAATATAGAGAGCAGCATTACCGGCTAAAATTTGTTGATAGGTTAATTCTGTCCATTCAAATTCCATCCCAGCGGGCAAGGTTTCTTCTAATATTTTAACAATCGCTTCTTGTGCCTGACCTGATGAATAGCCTGGCGCAGGACTACCATTCAAATCAGCAGAACGGTAGGCATTATAGTGCATTGCGATTTCAGGCCCAAAAGACTCTTCTACATTGATAACAGCGCCCAACGGAACCATTTTCCCATCACTATTACGGACTTGTAGCCGTGTAATATCTTGTGGCGTAGAGCGGAAATCTTTGTCAGCTTGGGCTATGACTTGATAGGTTCTACCAAACTGGTTGAAATCATTAATATAGAGAGAACCAAGATAAATCTGTAGAGTGCGAAATACGTCTTCAACAGGGAGCCCAAGCTGGACAGCTTTAGTGCGATCTAAGTTAGCTGTTAGCTGTGGCACATTAACATTATAATTAGAATACACTTGAGTTAAAGCAGGCTCCATATAGGCTTTTTGTTTGACCTGATTAACCACATCATCTAGTACCTTATACCCTTGGTCTGAACGATCTTGAATCTGTAGTTTAAAGCCACCTGTTGTACCCAGCCCCCTTACCGGCGGCGGTGGAAATATAGCAATAAATGCCTCAGGAATAGCATTATATTTTTCTTGTAACCGTCCAGCGATAGCATTTGCACTTAGATTTGGATTTTTCCGTTTATCAAAATCCTCTAAAGTAACAAAAACAATACCTGCACTTGCGGTATTAACAAAGCCATTAACCGATAAACCTGGGAACTGTACAGCACTGACGACACCCTCTTCTGCTAATGCGGCATCAGCCATGTCACGCAGTACGTTTTCAGTTCGGTCAAGTGTTGCACCTGTTGGCAGCTGAGCAAAACTAATTAAATATTGCTTATCCTGTGCAGGTATATAGCCCGGTGGAACCAATTTAAAGCTATAGACTGTCAGCCCTACAAGCATAGAAAAGATCACCATCATAATTAGTTTTCGAGAAGTAAAAACATGAACGGCTTTGGTATAGTTACGTTGACTTTTATCAAACACCTTATTAAATAGATTAAATGCCCAGCCAAAAAGGAAATCAATTATTTTACTAAGCTTGTCTTTTGGAGTGTCAGGTGAGCGTAGTAATAACGCACATAAAGCTGGACTCAGTGTGAGAGAATTTAAGGTTGAAATAAAGGTAGCAATGACAATTGTTAGAGCAAATTGTTGGTAAAACATTCCTGATAAACCACTAATAAAGGCAATGGGAATAAATACGCTGGCAATCACTAAAGAGGTTGCGATAATCGGGCTGGTCACTTCCTTCATTGCTTGTATCGTGGCATCCCGAGGAGTCTTTCCTTCACGAATATTACGTTCGACATTCTCAACGACAACAATAGCATCGTCAACCACAATCCCGACGGCCAATATCAAGCCAAATAATGATAAGACATTAATGGAATAGCCGAGAAGATACATAAAGGCAAATGTACCAATAATAGAAACCGGTACAGCAAGCAAAGGAATGATAGATGCGCGCCATGATTGCAGAAAAAGAATAACGACAAAGACGACAAGAGCAACAGCTTCTAACAAGGTGATAACAACAGAATGGATAGAACTACGTACAAATACAGTAGGGTCATAGACGATACTGTAGTCAAGATCTTTGGGGAACTCTTGCTTTAGTTGTTCCATTGTTGCACGAACATTATCTGAAATATCAAGCGCATTGGCACCCGGTGCAGCAAAAATAGGGATGGCAACAGCGGGTTGATTATTCAGTAACGAGCGTAAACTATAACTTTGGGCATCTAATTCAATACGAGCGACATCTTTTAAGCGCATTACGGCACCATTCGCATCGCGTTTAATCAGGATTTGTTCAAATTCTTCAACAGTTTGTAATCGTCCTTGCACATTAATGGGAAGTTGCAGTTGTATATTATCGTTATACGGTGGGCCGCCCACTACGCCAGCAGCGACTTGAATATTTTGCCCGCGAATGGCATTTACAATCTCATCTGGTGTCATATTATGTTCGGCAATTTTGTCTGGATTTAACCAGACACGCATTGCATAATCACCCGAACCAAATAACCTAACTTGGCCAATGCCACTAATTTTTGCCAATTGGTCACGAATATGTAAAGAGGCATAGTTTCGCAAGTAAAGCATGTCATAACGCTCATTTGGAGAGCGTAAATGAACCACCATGGTGAGATCTGGAGAACTTTTCGTCACCGTCACCCCTAATTGACGCGTTATATCTGGTAGGCGTGGTAGCGCTTGAAAAACACGGTTTTGGACCAGTTGTTGTGACAGATCTGGATCAGTCCCTATGGCAAAGGTCACTGTCATCGTAAGCTTACCATCTGTTGATGAAAGCGAATTGATATACAGCATGTTTTCGACACCATTTATTTGTTCTTCTAATGGGGTCGCAACGGTTTCTGCAATAACGGCAGGATTGGCTCCTGGGAAGTGTGCCGCAATAATGACGGAGGGAGGTGCAACTTCAGGATACTCAGAAATGGGCAATTGAAACATGGCCACTAAGCCAAACACAAAGATCGATAAAGAAATAACACTGGCAGCAATAGGACGATCGATAAAATGACTTGAAAAACTCATTGAACGTTACCTAATTCTGTTGACTCAGTAGGTATGACTAACATACCTGGCTGGATTCGCATTAAACCACGAACAATCACTTTATCTCCGGTCGCAAGTCCAGAGTGTACGATTCGAGCTCCATCGATACTGTCACCCAGTTCTATTTGGCGATAGGTTGCTATATTGCTGTCATTGACTATATATACAAATTTACGATTTTGATCGGTACCTATTGCTCGCTCACTCACCAGAATGAGTTTTTCTTCGCTGACGCTTCCAAGGTTTAAATGGGCATACATTCCTGAGAGTAATTTTCCATGAGGATTGTCAAAGATGGCACGCACTCGTATTGTTCCTGAAGTGGGATCTATTTTGTTATCGAAAGAATGGATCATTCCAGAGTATATCTGAGCTCCATTTTGTAAACGTAGCTCAACGGGATTTGAGGGTCTATTTTCTATGGTCGAATCGGTATAACGAAGGTAGGTCTGTTCATCTATTTCAAAATCTGCATAAATAGATTCATCCGCCACAATTGAAGTCAAGAAAGGAGCATTAGCACCAGAAGAAACCAAGTTTCCTTTGGTTAACTCGGTGCGACTAATACGACCTGAGATAGGCGCTTTAATATAAGCATAACCCAAATTTATTTCTGCTTCTTCTAGCTCTGCTTTAGCACGGTTCACAATGGCGTTAGCAATTAATTTTGTATTCATTCGATCATCAACAACCTGTTGTGACACCAGTTTCTTTTTGACTAGTTCACTCGCCCGTTGATGTTCTTTCTGAGCAAAGCCAGAACTGTTTTTCGCTGCTATATAATCGGCTTTTCTTTGTTCAACAATTGCTTTAAGAGGACGAGGATCAATGACATATAAAATATCACCTTCATTGACGAATTGACCATCTTCAAACTTTATCTCAGTGATTAATCCGCTAGCTTGCGGTCTAATCTCAACATAATCTACCGCCATTAAACGACCTGAAAATTCTTTCCATAAGCGTATTGGTTGCTCATGAATAGTGGAGACTTCAACCGGCATAGCATGAGGTTCTGACGTGATTTCTGCGGGGCTTTCATCTGCCAAAGAACGTTGCATTATTCCTTGTATTACGACGATGGACAATAGTGTTGCAATGAGTATAAAACTAGCTAACTTTATATGTTGTTTAGATAAATTCATGTGAAGTTTTCTTCTTATTGTATGCAGTATCATTATGATATCGTGTCTGGATTCTATTCAAGTTTCGAAATAAACCAAGCCACAACTCTTATTTTTAGAGTTGAGAAAATGTAAAATGTGGTATATCTAGTACTAACAGAGCAAACACAATCATATGCTTCCACTTCCGACTATTTCAGCATTAATAAGTTCGCGAAACGAGTGACAAACGTGCTCGTATTTTGGGGGGGTGACAAATATATAAGTTAATAGATCATTATATGCTAATGCTGGATTTATAAGAAGTGCAAGATGAAATTGAAGGATTACTCATCGCAAAAAAACGAACTGAGTATTATCCTGTATATTACGTTGAACCGCTCAAGGATAATGTTACTGCATTGGGATTTGATTTAGGTTCAAACATCACCCGTAGAGAAATTTGTAATGGCCCAATGAAACTGGAAGGGTTTATAGCATAGAACAAGCAAAACCTCACAGGTATTCAAATGACCAGAAAAGTAAAAATAACCATAAGCCCCAGCCAAAAACTAGAATATACCAAATTAATGGTAGAAGACGGTTATACCAACAAAGATATTCACACGATCACAATCATGCCACTGGTTACCTCTTGTAGTTGGCACAAAATGACTTTGTGATCTAAACTAGTGATGTAAAAATTATTTCTTATTACAGGGAGTAAATACTATGTTTTCAAATTATTCTGGATGGATGGGAGCTGGAATGTGGATTTTTTGGATAATATTTCCCTTTATTATTGTTGTTCTTTTAAAGATCCTTGCTAGTATGGGAAGACCATCTCAATCTGAGGAAAGCCCCATGGAAATACTCAAATCTCGTTATGCTCGTGGTGAAATTGATGATGAGGAATTTCAACACCGTCGTCATGAACTTGAAAAATAAGCGATCATAATAAGTAACGTATAACAGAACAGGGTATCTCCCTTATGTTCTTGGTATAGGTTGTACTCCCGCGTCAGAATGGGAGAAAGGACAAATTGAAAATCAAATCCATGTCATTCACAAACAACTGTTTACACCTCAACTGAGTTTTGATGATTTAGCATCGTTGAATATGCACCTTTTAACCTGTTGCTATCAACTAGGAAAGAAGATACAGCCTCAATACTAAGAGAAATCCATTGATGAACTCTTCGAATAAGAATATCTTTTATCAGCTTCGGCTGACATTAAATTCGCTTGTAAGTATTGTGCCGTCATAATTAAACAATCGACATGCTTATTTAACACTTCACTGTGCATTTTATAGAAATATTAACGATCTATTAAGGCTGACACATGAGCCTCAACAGCGCTGGCATTACCGTCAATGTTATAACCACCCTCTAGTAAGGATACAATTTTTCCTTGGCAATGCTTATTCGCAATTGATTTCACCATTTTTGTTAACTGAATAAAACCTTGATCAGAAATAGTATGACAACCTAATAAATCATCTTTCCTGCTATCAAAGCCCGCTGAAATTAGAATAAGATCCGGTGAAAACCTCTCTGCATCAGCTAATAATTCATTTTGAAATGCAGTGATAATATCGTTATCCGTTGCTCCGCAATCTAGGTGTACATTGATATTAAACCCTTTGCCTGCTCCCTCCCCCGTTCTTGCTGGCAATCCTGTTCCAGGGTAGGCAAACATATCGTGGGTCGAAAAATACAAAACGCTAGGATCTGAATAAAACGCCCATTCTGTACCATTGCCATGATGATAATCCCAATCAATGATTAGCACTTTCTTACACTTATACTGTTGTTGAGCATACCGTGCGGCAATGGCAATATGGTTGTAGTAACAAAAGCCTTCTTCTTGCCCTGTATTCATTGCATGATGCCCGGGAGGTCTTGAAGCACAAAAGGCATTTGTGACTTGCCCCTGACAAACCGCATCAACAGCCGCTAATACACTTGCTGTCGCGAAGACTGCATTTTTATGCGTTTCGGGCTGTTGTTGTTTTATCTTTTCTATATGTTGCTGCGAGTGTACTAATGTCAGCCATTGTTCTGCATCTACAATGGGCTTAATGCTATGTGTTTTATTAATTAACTGGCTCTTATGTAACTGCTGTTTTATTGCCTGGTATCTTGCAGGCTTTTCAGGATGAGCGGGGCTTATTTGATGTTGCAAAAACATATCATCTAACACTAAGCCTGTCTTAGCGTGTGAATTAGCAAAACCAAATAGAGGATTAAATAATGATAAAGCCAAAAACTGTCGTCGCTTCATGATATTAATTATTTAATAACGTATCAATCGGCACAGGTTTACCTAATGCATATCCTTGAGCATAATCCACACCTATTTCACGAAGTTTGTCGGCAATTTCATCACTCTCAACAAACTCTGCAATCGTTTCTAAACCCATTACATGGCCAATATCATTAATTGATTTCACCATTGCAAAATCAATAGGATCTTCAAGCATGTCTTTGACAAACATACCGTCAATTTTTAATACATTGACCTTTAGATTCTTCAAATAGGCAAAGGATGATAAGCCACTACCAAAGTCATCTAGTGCAAAGCGGCAACCTAATTCCGATAAGGTTCTCATAAATACAGTGGCATCTCGCAAGTTAGCTATTGCGGCTGTTTCCGTTATCTCAAATTTGATTTTCTCTGCGGGCACATCACCTTGCTGGAACTCTCTAATAATAAAGCCTAACATTGCTTCATCACCTAGTGATTGTCCTGACAAATTTATCGAGAATGATTTAATGTGATTGAGCTGCTTCGCATGACGACTAATCCAATGTAATGTATGTTCAATAACCCAACGATCTATTCGAGTTATTGAATTATAGCGTTCCGCAGAAGGTAAAAAAGCACCTGGCGGTACTATCGTATCATCAAGCATTCTTAGTCTTAATAACACTTCATAGCTTATGCCAATGTCAGGATCTTGTAATGATACAATTGGCTGGCAATACAGTTCAAAACGGTTTGTATCTAAGGCATCATTGATCTCATTATTCCATTGAATTTCACCCTTTCGTTGTTTTAACCGTTCGCTATCTTCAGTATGTACCTCAATCCGATTTCGCCCCGCATCTTTGGCTGCATAACAAGCACCATCGACATAGCCTAATACTTCCTGGCTATCTTGAGTATGCCTATTAATTTGTGCTAAACCAATACTTATACCAATAGTAAATGTGTGCTCTTCCCAATGAAAACGAAAATCAGCCAATATATTGATAATCTTCTGACAGGTATCATAAGCTTGTTCAATACCACAGTGTTCCATCAATAATGCAAACTCATCGCCACCTAACCGAGCCAAAGTATCCCGCTGTCGAACATTCGCTAATAATAAATCACCTATTTGTCGTAACAATTCATCGCCAGCCACATGACCACAGGTATCATTAACAATCTTAAATTGATCCAAATCCATAAAACATAAAGCATGCTCAGATTGAGCATCTTTTACCGAGTTAATAACACGATCAAGCCGAAACTCAAATTCACGACGATTAATCAATCCCGTTAATAAATCATGACTTGCTTGGTATGATGTTTCTTCACTTAATTTTTTCGCATCCGTCACATCTTCTTGGGTAGCTATAAAATGGCTGACATTATTATCGTCATCAAATAAGGGGCAAATATGTTCTCTCGCCCAATATAGTTCACCATTTTTCTTGCGATTATGCATCTCACCGCGCCATTCATGGCCTGAAAGCAATGTCTCCCATAAATTTTTAAACACATGGTCGGACATTAATCCTGAACTAATAATATTTGGCTTTTTCCCTATCACCTCTGACGCTTCATATCCCGTAATAACAGAAAAATGAGGATTAACATATTGAATCACACCCTCACAGTCTGTAATCATGATCGCATTAGGACTATGTCGCACCGCTAATGATAATTTCTCTAATTCCAAGTGAACTTTTTTTGATTCCGTAATATCTCGAGCAACACCATGAACACCTAACACATTATCTTTATCATCATAAGTTGCAGTTTCCATTACTTTAAGCGTTCTTAACGATCCAGATTTATGAAATATCTCCAGCTCGTAGGATTGCGCATCCTGACTTTCTAGCGTTTTTCTTGTATGGTCTTCTACCAGCCTATTTAATTTCGTGTCCGGCATATAGGTAGAATAATTCCTTAGAAACTCATCTGAACTATAGCCCAGAACAGATTCAACTGACGGGCTCACATAGGTAAACATGCCTTCCACATCATGTTGATATATAAAATACTCTCCTTTGACGTTTTCAACTAGATTACGATACTTCTCTTCACTCTCTGCTAACAATTTACCATGCTGTCTAATCTGAATAGTCTTCTCATTAACTTCTAAATTTACCCGTTGAATGCGCCCCGTCATGGCTAATAGAAAAACACTAATTAAACTTAATATAATTAAAGCACCGCTCATAATCCAATACAAAGACCAATTAGAATATTCTGTGACAAATTTCTGAGAAGGTTGATACGTCAACCGCCAAATACGTCCACCAATTTCAATTATTTTTACTTTTAATAATGAGGCTCTCTCACTACTATTAACTGTGTCATGATTATTTTGAGAAGTAAATATAATATGCGGCGTATTCACTTCCGTAATATCTGTGATCGTTAAATTCAACCATGACGTTGATGTAGATTGTGATATCACATTAAATAGCGATTGATAATCGTACATATGAGCAACCAAACCCATCACGTCATTATTCACCGACATAACAGGTAAAATAAAAACAAAACGTTTATTGTTCTCAAAGCGTTCTAGAATTGGTGGTAGAATCATTGCCTTTTTTGTTAGCATTATTTTGTCACAAATAGCCGCTCGTTCTGGCGTAAAACATAAATCAAACAGATTCATATCACGGCTACCATCTAATTTACGTAAATAATTATTGGATACTTGAGAATATTTAATCACCAAATAATTAGGCCGTTCTTTGGCAACTACGGGAACACCGCGGACATCAAGTTCAATAATATCCTGTCCGATCTTTTCCTCATAGTTCGAACGCTCCTGATGTGGTATATAATCAATCCAAGCGGCACCACTGATACTGTTTTGGTAATCTGATAAATCGTTCACATAGCCAGTAAATTCTGTTGCCGATACCTCATCCGAGTTTCTGAAATATGCACGCATAGCCTTCAATAAAAGTTTATTTTTTAATAACTCACCTTCAATAAGTAAATGTATCTCGTCACTATTTTCATCGAACTCATCAACTTGTATCTCCCGATCGTATTGCTGAGCTGAAAAGAATATTACAATTAACAATGTAAATAGTAATATCAACGGCAATGCGACGGAGTATCGTCGAGGGCGCCATTCTGACCTTGGTTTAGCAAAGAGAATCAGCACTACTGGCGTAAATACGACAACACCAATAGCGCTACCTGCCCACCATGTAAATAATGTCTTAAATAACGTATCAAAAGATAATACACCCAATGCCAGCTCAGCTAAGCCAAATGCTAATGTCGTTACAAATAATGACAGTCCTGCTGTAATTAAAAAAAACTTAACAATATTACTTTCTTTAATTAAAGGTAGCGGCCATAATTTCAGTCGATGCAATAACCATGTAGCTAACCACGCATGTCCCATTGCCTGAAGACCGATCAAAATACAAATGATAATGGCCGTTGTATCACTCAATCCTACAAGCTCTATACCAATAATAAAGTCACCAATAAATATGGCCGGTAGTAATCGATACCCCCAAATTAGGACAGCAGCAAGAGAAATACCTGTGGGAACCCACACTGGTGAAGCCCCAATAGGGGGCAAGCCTAAAGATAAGTTAAAATGAGCAGCAATATAATAAACTGCAAGTAATATACTATTACCTACAAAAAACTTAATAACGTTATTCACTATTTTTGTCTATCGTTATATTAAAAATAATTTTAAGTTTAGCTGAAAACCCTGATTATGGGTATGATCTCTCTAAAATCATTCAAAATGAATAAATCCAATGACCTATTATATCTATCGCTTTATTTTGTTAAACATTATGCTTAGTATGTCTTACATAGCAAATGCAGAACCTTTCTTTGACTGGACCAACAATAATATTCAACTACTACATGGTAATGATTTTAAATTAGGTGATAAAACCCGTAGTCTATTGACCTTCGAGCATGTTAATGGATGGCGCTATGGTGAAAATTTCTTATTTATTGAATTTATTAATCGTGACGATAGCAGCACAGAAATATATGGAGAGTTTTATCCTCGTTTAAGCTGGTCAAAAATATCAGGACAAACGCCTGCATTAGCTTTTATAAAAGACTTTTCACTTGTTGGTGGTTATAATGCCGGCAACCTACCCAAGAGTGATCCTTATAAAGCCTACCTGTTAGGGGCGGGAATTAGTTTTAATGTGCCTAGAATGGACTTTTTTACATTAGATATTCAAGCATTTAAAGCGGATAATATACGAACAACGGGAATTCAAATCACACCTGTCTGGAGTGTGCCTTTTCAAGTGGGTTCATTACACTTTCTTTTCAAAGGTTATGCTGAATGGCAAAGTGAAAAAGCAACCGGAGGAAGTAGCACTCTATTAACTCAGCCTCAGTTGTTATTAGATGTCGGTCAGCTATTAGACCAAAGCAATAAATTTTATGCTGGTATCGAATATCATTATTGGCATAATAAATTTGGAATTAAAGGCCTCACAGAAAAAGTCCCTCAAGCCATGATAATGCTAAACTTCTAGGATATAACATTATATGAAAATATCTAATGACTAAACGTGCCATATTATTAGCCAATTTAGGCTCTCCCGATCATCCTGACACTCAATCGATCCGATCTTACCTTAATCAATTCCTGATGGATCCCTATGTAATCCAACAACCTTGGTGGTTACGCAGACTTATCGTCAGTCTGTTTGTTTTACCCACCAGACCTAAAATCTCCGCTAAGGCATACCAAAGTATCTGGTTAAATGAAGGCTCTCCTCTGATTGTATTATCGAACTCTTTACGATTGGCATTACAACAAAAAGTGGATATGCCAGTGGCAATAGCAATGCGATATGGCTCGCCAAGTATTGAACATCAGTTATTATCGCTAACTAAAAACAGTGATATTGATGAAATACTGTTTATTCCACTTTATCCACATTATGCAGAAAGCACAATTACGACATCGATTGAACAAGCCAAAATGGTGATTAAGAAATATAAGCTAAGTATTAAACTATCGGTAATTGACCCTTTTTACCAACAAGAAGATTATATTAACGCCTTAGTCAGTTCAGCCAAGGACTATCTATGCCAACCTTTTGATCATCTGGTGTTTAGTTACCATGGCCTACCGGAATCTCACATCAAAAAACTGGATAAGTCAGGCTCTCATTGTTTAAAACAAGATAACTGCTGCCAACAAGAAAGTGACTGCCATAAAACCTGTTATCGCCATCAAGTATTAAAAACAACAGAATGTTTTATTAATAAAACAGGATTGGCTAAAGATAAATATTCTATTGCCTTTCAGTCTCGACTTGGCAGAGAGAAATGGTTAGGACCTAATACAGAAGATAGGCTACGTGAATTAGCACGTTCTGGTGCTAAAAATGTACTTGTGATTTGTCCTGCATTTGTAACGGATTGTTTAGAGACTCTTGAAGAAATTGCCATTAGGGGACAGGAAGCATTCCAACAAGCGGGAGGTGAGAAGCTAACGCTTATTCCTTGTTTAAATACTCAAGAAGAATGGATCGAGACATTAGCATCATGGTGCTAATGTCGCTTTAAACACGCCCCAATAAAGGCTGACGCACCACTTGACTTGAATATGCGCCACCTGGGCCATACGATGTTATTTCAGTATCTCGTCCACGAAGAAGACTAATTGCTTTATGTAAATATTGACGATTTACATTAACAATGCCTCCGTTAATTTGATTGTTTTCACGACATGCCTGAGCGACAACTCGTAATTGTTTTAATAAGGTGTTTAATTGAAGGGTATTCGCTTCATTTTGATTAGTAATAAAAGCATCTAATCCTGCTTTACCCGACGAAAAACCATCGGCTTGAACAATAAGCTCACGCTGACGACCTAACTGTTCCAACTTCACAATTAATGGTTGCTTATCAGCACTCATTTTATCCATGATTTCTGTTTCAGATTTCACCAATGCATCACGTTCAGAATTCAAAATAACCAACAGTTGCGACGCAATATTATATTCTTCTTGTAATACACTGCTTAATTGTTGAAATGAAGTTATCGCCATTTTTATTACCTATAAACCTTGCTCAAAATTAATCATATTATGAGCTAATTCAGTTACATCAACGCTGTATGAACCCTCTGCAATTGCAGTTCGTAATGCTCCTACACGCTCGTTATCCATACCCGATGAATCAGAAATAGTTTGTTGTAATGAAGGTAATTCTACCGCGGCATCCGTCAAACTAATGGTATCCGTCCGTGTTTCTGTTGATCGAACATCTTGCGATTTATCAGCAGCATGCTTATCATTAACA
The DNA here is from genome assembly GCA_013215825.1 of Piscirickettsiaceae bacterium. Lineage (GTDB taxonomy): Bacteria > Pseudomonadota > Gammaproteobacteria > Nitrosococcales > Methylophagaceae. Next base: position 560,516 of record JABSQN010000004.1, read on the forward strand.
TCCACATTTCGTAATGATGTTAATGCTGTAGCTTGCACTGATGATTTAATATTCATGTCAGACATTAACTGTCTCCTTTATATGCTATGGTCATTACATCGGCCTACATCATAAAAACTTTAATAAAAAATCGCATATTTTCCAGACTTAACATTACATTGTTACTCTAACAATTCCTGGCCCATCAACCACACCCTCAACAATCCGTTTTGAAGATAGATTTCTAACTCGTACTCGTTGTCCTCGTTTGGCATCAGCTAAGGCTTTACCAGACATTCTAACTTCCATTGCGCCGGCTTTAGCAATCAATATTATATGCTCACCACGGTGTACTAGTTTTCTTTCTAATAGACTTTGAGGATCGATCACTGTGCCCATGGCAATGGAATATTTTAATTGTTGGCCGATGAACAGCGTCATATCACTGGCATGGCCACGATAAAGTGTACCAATATCCTTCTGTTCTATTCGGATATCTGACTTTGTGACTATTTGCTTCGCAAGTAATCGCTTAGTCGCCACGATAACAGGTTTAAATACTTTTACTTTGACCGGAACATACACTGTCCAAGCGGTGGGGGCATAACACTTAACCCCAATTGTTTGATTGCCTAATCCTGAACGGATAACTTTTGAGAACGCATTCAACTCACTACTGCATTGTTGCAATCGTAATCGCGAATCCAAACCAGCCATACTGATTTGTGGATTGTCGTATTTTTTTTCAGCTTGTGACAAGGCATAAACATAGGCCGCTTGCTCAATATCATACAACGATTGCAGGGATTCAGATCGCGCGGGCATACTAATCACACATCCTATTAAAAGGATGAGATAGACACTAAAATGTATTTTATTCATCAAAACACCTCATAATACAACTGCCAGTTTTCTGACATATTATCTTTGTTATAAGGTGTTAAGCAATTAGTGTGCCTAACTAGTTATGAACTGATTTACGAACCAAATCCCGTCACATCAGCCGGCATTGGGATAGCGTATCCTGCATTCGTCACAATATCGGCTTCTGCACGCATCATATTGGTTGCAATAAAGCCACCAAAACGATACACCCACTCATGTAAGTCGGTATTAATCATGGCGATTTCTTGCTGGACTTGTTCTGCTGTTCTCAATACATTTAACTGTTGAATATCAGCAGGTACAGTTTTCACCATTGACTCGCCAGTTTCTGCACTAAACGTCGTGTAATACATACCATCATCAAACGATGTTTTAGTAATCACTTTTAAGCCATCGAAGGTAATAAACTCAGCCGTTACTACTTCTGATTTTCCACGAGAAAAGTCAGTCAAAGGCTGTACGTCTTCCATACGCAATTCAAATAAACTACCCGCAATATCGTAGCCTAATAGTTCATATTTAAACACGGTTTTATCCAACATTGTCGGTGTTCCGAATTTGTCTTTTTTACCGGTATTAATGATAGTAGCAGTTTGACCGTTAGGTTGAATAATATTCACTTGAGCAATACGCTCACGAGCAATATTAATTACATCACTCTTGATCCAATTTAACATCAATGGATTAATATTTAAGTAACCTTCAGCCAGCCATGCACGCTCTTCATTGCCTCGTCGAACATAAAATTGGCGAACACCCATGCTTTTGCCTGTTTCACGCTCATTGCCTAATAATAAGCTGGCAACAACTTGCTCACCATTTGCCATGGTGATTTGTATTGATGAACCGCCGTTTTCTGCGCCTTCTACGCCTAACAATTCATAATTCTTAGGATCTTGTGTTTTTCGTTCTAATATCTTCGCTTCAGCAATATCAATTAAGGCACGTTTGACTAAGTTAAAGTCAGCTGGATAACTCCATCTATTTGGGATAAACCAATCTTCACCTTGTTTTAATAAGGTAAATTCATCTTGCGAACTTTTAAAATGCAGCGTATCCACCTCTTTCAACCCCCCCAATAATTCGGGAAATAATAAGGCATCATCGTCACCAGTAGTACTAGGTCTCTGAATGGTTATCAACATTAAAATTACCATCACCAAGGTAACGATAGCTAAAATAGTCAGGCTATTTAAATTTTTTATCTTATTCATCATTCTATTTCCGACCTTTCGTACGCTTACGCACTCGTAACCAACCGCTCACAATAGCAATCAATATTACCAACAATGGTATGAGACCAATATTAAAGAACTTTATCTGAGTATCAAGCTTATCAATATCCTTACGTAAATCACCTTGTACTTCACGCAATTGTTGTCGTGTTTTATTGCTCTTAATCCGAAGTTCAGCAATTTCTTTTTCTTGCTCAGGATTCAATAATTCACTGCTACTACCACTACGTTCAACTTGCATCCTAGCAATAAGTTGCTCAGTTTCTTCCAATGTTTTCTGCAATTCGCGTTCTTGAGTTCGATAGTGTTTCTCGGCTTCACGTTGCAAAGCAAGAACACGATCAAATGGGCGCGAGAAGCCAGCGCGTGAGCGCACGCCAATCAGACCATTATTACCCGACATTTCATCAATGGCATTGATCAAGAAATCAATGTTATTCGATGTGCTATAGGCGATCTGTTCACCATAAAAGTCTTGTAATTGCACCCAAAAACGATCTTGCAACATATCAACATCGGCAATCGCAATCACATCAATATCTTGTTTAGATTCAGATAAATGCCTAGATGATTTTTTCAACACACCATCTTCATCCGCGACACCATCAGGAAAAGCAGATTTAACCGAACCATTGACACGTATAGCAATAGGGTAACTTAATGTACCCGGTTGATATTTAGTCAATAATGCCATTGGATCATTTCGGAATTGCACCACCCGTTTATCCACCAGCATTGCTTCATTACTTGAAGAAATAAGTGCTGTGATTGTCGTTGTTGCATCATCTAAGGGGATAAAACGACCTGTTGTTGCTACTTCAATCTTTTTCAACTGGCTAGTGATGGCTTGCTCACTGTTTAATTGATCCGATGGAATGCCATGCCACAACACATAATCAATGGGTTTGTTACCTGTTCTGGCACCAAAATCTACTTTAATCGCGGTTTTACGATCGGCAACAACATCCGCTGGCGCACGTTCAAATCCCCATACTTTAAATAAGTCAGGCATATTAGAACTACGTGAATACACCAATGCTGCCATTGGGTTTTCTGGATCTTTTTCTGGAATATCACTTTCTGAATACGGATCAACAAAGGTAATTAACTTACCACCTCGCAATACATATTGCTCAATGGCATATAAAGTACCATCTTCAAATTCTTTCGGATGAATAACCATCAACACATCAATACTTGATGGAATACGCTTAATATCTAATGGTAAAACCGATACATTAAATAATTGACGTAATTCAGCCATAAACGCCCAAGGTTTCGGGCCATCATTAGACAGAATATCGCCTTTTAATGGATCGTAATCTTTACCATTCACTTCTAGTGAACTCATCACCGCTACTGACTTTCTGTTTGAGCTAGAAAGTTTGTAAATAAGCTTAGTTAAATCATATTCAAGCACATCTTCCTTTTCAGGCTGGAAGAAAGAGATAATTTCAACACCATCAAGTAAGTTATTACCTGCCAAACCAAAATAAAGCGGATCTGTTTCACCATTAATAGGTACAGACTGCAACCCATAACGATCGGCACGTTGCTCATCATCAGAATACGGTTCTGGATTGATAATCAATAAACGAATTTTACCATCTGAAGCACGTTGATATTCATCCAGTAACTCGTGCACGCGTTGTGCATACGACTTCAAACTTGGTAACTCTTGTGCTACCTGTTCTGAAAAATACAGTCGTAATGTAATCTCATCTTGTAATGATTCAATAATATTTAATGAACCTTCGGATAAGGTATATAAATTATCTTCTGTTAAATCAATACGTGATGACGTTAAATTACCATTCGTTACAATGTTAAACGAGATAAACAGGATAACCGCGAGTATTAAGCCTGTTGTCGATAATAGTTGTTTATTCATTTTTACTCAAAACTCCTAGTCGGCTTTACGCAAATTGACGATCATGGCATTAGCAAATAACCAGATCGTAATAACAGATGCGAAATACAACATATCACGCATATCAATCACCCCTTTTGATATCGCATCAAAATGAGTCAAAAAGCTAAATGAGCTAATTGCTTCAACCAATGCCATAGGAGCCCAACTGCTGAAAAAGTCCAACACAATGCCATAACCACTTAAGACAAATACCAAGCTAACTATTAGGCTTAATACGAAAGCAATTACCTGATTTTTTGTTGTTGCTGAAATACACGAACCAATCGCTAAAAACCCACCGGCCATCAATAAGCTGCCTAAAAACCCAGCGAAGATAACACCATTATCCGGTGAGCCTAAATAATTTACCGTGATCCATAATGGAAAATTCAATATCAGTGCTAAACCGGTAAATGCCCAGGCGGCTAAGAACTTACCTAATACCGCTTCAAATACTGAAATAGGCAATGTCATTAATAATTCAATCGAGCCGCTTTTACGTTCTTCTGACCATAAACGCATGGAAATAGCAGGAATCAATAACACATAAATCCATGGATGAACCGAGAAGAATGGATATAAATCAGCCTCGCCACGTTCAAAGAAATTACCAACAAAGAAGGTTGAGAAACCAGTCAATAATAAGAAGATAACAATAAATACATACGCAACTGGCGTGGCAAAATAGCCACTCAGCTCACGCTTCATAATAAACCAGATATTATTCAATTTCATTATGAATGACCTTGTGTAAGGGTACGGAAAACCTCATCCAAACGACCATGTTCAGCATAAAGTGAATCAATCTGCCAGCCATTATCACGAATTTTCTGTGATAACTCTGCTGTGACTTGTTGCTTATTCTTCGGATAAACACGAAAGCCACGCCCTGCAGCTAAGACTTCGATGTCCATTACAAAATTAAGTGATGTTAGGAATGTAGATAAAGCATCATCGTCAACACCAACCACAGCCACACACACGGCATTGTGATAACGCGACATAGCTTCAAGCTCATGCGGTGTGCCATCAAACTTGATCTTGCCTTCAGCAATCAATACATTGCGATGACATAATGCATGTACTTCTTCCAAAATATGAGTCGAAATAATGATCGCCTTATCGTGTGACATGTCATTAATAAGCTTGCGTACTTCATGTTTCTGATTAGGATCTAAACCATCGGTAGGTTCATCTAAAATCAATACTGGTGGATTGTGTAAGATTGCTTGTGCCAGACCAACTCGACGCTTATAACCTTTAGATAAGGTTTCAATCGGCTGATACATAACATGGGCGATCCGCGCACGTTCTGCGGCTGAATCAACGGCCATTTTTTTAGCTTTACCTGACAAACCGCGAATATCTGCAATAAATTTCAGAAATCCATCGGGAGTCATATCTGCATAGGCAGGTGCACCTTCAGGTAAATATCCGATGCTTGCTTTTACAGCAATCGGATCGACCAACACATCATGCCCACAGACTCGTACCGTGCCACGTGTCGGAGTTAAGAAGCCGGTAATCATCTTCATGGTGGTTGATTTACCCGCACCATTTGGACCTAGAAAACCCAGAACTTCACCTTTTTTTACTGAAAATGACACACCATCTACCGCTTTAATCGCGCCAAAGTGCTTAGCCAAATTATCAATTTCGATTCTCATCGTCATACAGAAATCGTCCCCCGCCTCATTAACTTTTTTTGCAAGCCGCACATTATTCTGATGTTGCGAGTCTCAAGTCAAGTTTAATTGATATAGCTTCATTTTAAGCATAAGCTATATAGCAATATTAGATTGATAACATCACACGAGAAATCATGGACTTCAAACACATAATCCAAAATATAAAAGACAGCATATGGACTTTTGTCGACAACATCACTGATCCAAATTCCCGCCAAAAAATGATGATGATTACCACGGTCAGTATCGGACTTATTATCCTTGTACTTTTACTGCTCATGCTGTGGTGGGATCGTACGCCAAGTAACTTTACCCCAGTTGATCGCGCTCATAGCATGGCAAGCGAAAAACAACACAATGTCGTAATAGGTTATACCTCAACCGCCACATTAATCACCATCAGCAAGGCTTTATTAAATAAGTCAGGCGGTTATTTAAGCAATGATGTGATGCCGCCATCGATATGGATGGACAATATTCCGAATTGGGAATTTGGTGTATTAACACAGATTCGTGATTTCTCCCGTAGTTTACGCAACGACATCAGCCGTTCACAATCACAATCATTAGAAGATCCCGATCTCGCAATCGCAGAGCCTCAATTTAACTTTAATTCAGAATCCTGGTTATTTCCGGCCACTGAGGGTGAATATAAAACGGGCATTACAGCATTGGAGTCCTATTTAAGTCGACTAAGTGATATTGAACAAGGAGATGCACAATTTTATGCGCGTGCTGATAATTTGGCTGATTGGCTTGCCATTGTCGAAAAACGCCTCGGCAGTTTGTCACAACGTCTCAGTGCCAGTGTCGGACAAGTTCGTATCAATACAGATCTTGCCGGTGAGCCAGCAGCCAATCAATCAACACCCACCGCATTAGAACGAATGATTAAAACACCATGGACAAAAATTGATGATGTGTTTTACGAATCTCGCGGCACATCATGGGCATTGATTCACTTACTCAAAGCTGTTGAACATGATTTTGCCGACATCCTTATCAAGAAAAATGCACTTATTAGTCTGCGACAAATTATTCGAGAACTAGAAGCAACCCAAGAAAACATCTGGAGCCCCATCATTTTAAATGGTAGTGGTTTTGGCCTAATGGCAAATCACTCGTTAGTGATGGCATCGTATATTTCAAGAGCCAATGCCGCTATTATTGATTTACGTAGTTTACTTAGCCAAGGGTAAGTTAAGATTATCGAAGTGGCTAAACATCATTCCGACAATTCACACTTTGAGAGACCACCTTTGCATGAGTTGCCTCTTATTTTAAAGCATCAGGATAAAATAACTGCTGATCTGCTTTCTTAAAGTTTTCAATAATATTTTGCCCTTCTGCACTTATTACAAAATCAATATATTTTGTAGCTAGAGCATAATTAACATGGTTATGTTTTTCGGGATTCACCGCCATCACATGATAAGGATTAAATAAAGCATCATCTCCCTCAAAGACCACTTTCAGACTCATTTTATCTGCATAGGCTATTTGCGTTCCACGATCGGTTAATGCGTACGCTTGCTTCTCATCAGCTATTTTCAAAACGGCCCCCATACCTTGTCCGGCCTGAATATACCAAGCACCTTCCGGAACGATATCCGCCAATAACCACAATGCTTTTTCTTTTTTATGCGTCCCTGAATTGTCACCACGTGATATAAAATTTTCTTGTGACTTGGCAATTAATTGTAAGGCTTGCACTACTGTTTTTGCTTGATTTATTTGTGCAGGATCATGCTCAACGCCGACAATAACGAAGTCATTATGCATGACTGCTTTGCGATCAATAAAGTCACCTGATTCAACATATTTCAGCTCTGCCGTAGGTGCATGAACAAACACCACATCCACATCACCGTTACTTCCGATCTTTAATGCCTTACCTGTTCCCACCGCGATCACATCGACTTTAGCATCATATTTCGCTTCAAATACAGGATGCAATACCGCCAGTAAACCTGAATTATCGGTGCTGGTTGTGGTGGAAAGCTTTAAGTGTTCAACTGCCTGCGCTGAAACGGTGTTTAACAATAAGCCGATAACAATAATAATATTTTTCAATTTTACAACTCTCTAACCCAATGACCCGATTTGCCACCCGCTTTTTCTAATAGGCGAATATCCGTCATTATCATGCCGCGATCAACCGCTTTACACATATCATAAATTGTTAATAGTGCAACTTGCACTGCTGTCAATGCTTCCATTTCAACCCCTGTTTGACCACTGGTTTCAACTTGAGCTCGACACTGCACTGCAACATCATCCTCTAAAATATCGAAAATCAAACTGACCTTGGTCAAGGCCAAAGGATGGCACAACGGTATTAAATCAGATGTCCGCTTTGCCGCCATAATACCGGCAATCCGAGCGATACCTAATACATCGCCTTTTTTATGATTACCCTGCTTAATTAAATCCAACGTTTTATCCAACATCATGATTTGACCTTCAGCAATCGCAACGCGCTTGGTAATAGACTTATTACCAACATCCACCATATGTGCTTCACCCGCTTGATTAAAATGTGTTAAATCTGACATATCAAATAACCTTGTAAAATAAATATCCATAATCATTGGGATTACGGGGTGTTAGTCTGCTTCTACCGTTCCGTCATTTCCGCGAAAGAAGGAATAACGAGAAATTCTTTAAAACATTTTCAATAACCACGGGTATATACTATCAATTTTAAGCGACTAAAAGTAAACAAGAAATGAGCATTCAAGTTAAATTCTTTGCCAGCCTACGTGAAAAAATTGGGCTTAGTGAAACTAAAGTTGAAAAAGCCTCAACTGCACGTGATGTTTGGAACCTTGCCACGGATAATGCCAAACACCCAGATAATATATTAGTGGCTATTAATCTTGATTACGCCAAGTTGGATGATGCCATTAATGATGGTGATGAAGTCGCCTTTTTCCCCCCTGTAACGGGCGGCTAACGTGTCAACTCAGATCTCAGAACACGCATTTGACCCATGGCAAAAAATTGCCAAACATCAGCAAAACTCAGGCTTAGATAATCAATTTGGTGCTACCGCTACCTTTATCGGCACAATGCGTGACTTTAATGATAATGCCGATGTGTCGGGCATGGTATTAGAACATTATCCTGAAATGACCCAGCGTTATTTAAAGCAACTTGAACAACAAGCCAAACAGCGTTGGGACTTATTAGATTCGCTAATTATCCACCGTGTCGGCGAAATTAATCCTGCCGATCCTATCGTACTGATTGCCTGCTGGTCCGCACACCGTCGTGCAGCACTGGATGCCTGTAATTGGCTTATTGAAGAACTCAAACACAATGCCCCTTTTTGGAAAAAAGAAACTCGGATCGATGGTGAACGCTGGGTTGAACATAATACTGATGGCAATTAAGCTATAACCCATAAAGCATTGAAATGAATAACAAATATTAGAACTTCATACTATCTATAATATAGTTGCTATAGCATAATCCGGTCATCATTTAAGAATTTCCTAGTAGTATGCGAAACCGACAAAAGTTGATTTTCTCTATTGGATTTACACTATTTTCATTGGCAGGTTACGCCTCTTCCCCCACATTTGTTAATGATAATGAAACATTTAGCAATGCAGAAAAAAACACCCGATTGAATGCGGTACATTTTAAAATAGAAAAGAAATTTATAACATCACCTCCACTCTGTATTGCCATTCAGTAACAAGATCGGTGGATTAACAGATGAAAACATAGAACAATTATGGTGGGTCTTATATTCACATCTAGCCCCTTATTAATATCACGATGTAGAGTTAAAAAAAGTAGATCAAGCTCTTCAATGCGATGCACTATTGCTCGGTGAAGTAACCAAAGATGACTCTAGATTTTTGGGGATTTATTCACAAACAGCAATAGGTGTTAAGCTAAAATCAGTTAATACACAAGATGGTGCTATGCGATGGCAAAGTCACCATATAGCTAAAAGTCATGCTGGTAGAGTTCCACTAATACCCATTGATATTGCTGTTGGGCTTTATTCTGTAACTGAAAATGTTAGTGATAAATTATTCAGACGATTATTATCAACATGCACCTTGGGTTCGGGTTAAGGTGGCTAATGGGCAACTAGGCTATGTTCATAATAAATATATCAAATCAGTTTATTGAAGACTCAAACTCAATGCTACTTTTTGGAAAAAAGAAACAGGACATAATGACGAACACTGAGTTGAATAAAATAAATACCCTGTTAATTTTCCCTTGATCTCAAAAATAAATACCCTGTATAATTTTCCCTGTAACTCAGGAGGAGTAATTACTAATATTATGTTTAATATTAATCAGGAAAAAGCAAAAGAAATTACTGCTGGATTTCAAATTCCAGTCAAACCAGAAGTTCTAATTGAATTACAACAAGAGCAATCAAAAGAAAATCAAAACCTTAATGCCATTGCAGAAGTTATTGCAAAAGATGTAGCATTATCAGCCAATATTCTTAAAACAATAAACTCACCCATTTTCGGCTTGAACAGATCAATTACCGATATAAAACAAAGTGTAATCATGCTTGGCGTTGAGTCTGTTTTCAATATAGCCACTTTTTTTCAACTTAAAAATGCCTCTAAGCCTAGCAATAAAAAGGCCGCTATCTCCCATGAAAAATACTGGGATACGGCCATGGAAACTGCCAATATGGTTGGTATTCTTATAGAACAGCTAAATTTGAAGAATAACTGTCCATTTGAAGATGCCTATGCGTTTGGATTATTTAGAGATTGTGGTATTCCGTTAATGGCAATGAAGTTTCCAGATTATAAAGAAACATTAATTGAAGCTAACGCCCACCCTCACCAAGAGTTTACGACCATTGAAGAAAAGCACTACCAAACAAATCATGCTGTCGTAGGGTATTTTGTCGCTAACTCATGGAATTTTCCAAAAAATATTTGTGAACTAATTTTACGTCACCATGAATTAGATTATTTAGAAGATTCCACAGTAAGCCCTCAACAAAAAGACTTATATGCTTTAATAAAAATTGCTAGCAATGCATTGAGTCAGTATAAATATATGATCGATGATCCCGAGTGGTATTTAGCAAAAGAATCCGTTTTAGGCTATTTAGGCTTAAGTGAACCTGATTATCAAGATATTGAAGATGATTCAAAAGAGGCTTTCAGGACTCAGTTCGATTAAGTTATTTTCTATTGCCCATCGTCAATTACTAATGAAGCCCAACGTTGCCCAACACGCTCAACAATAGTGGCATACGTTCAACAGGTCGCCCTATTCTCTATCTGTTTCACCAGAAAGTTTATTAATTTATTTGCATTCAAATAAAAGAATAAATGGGGATGAAATCCTTTAAAACTAACAAAACACCCCTTTAATTATCACGTTGTTAGGTTCGATTTGAATGGAAGTTAACCCTGTTCAATTAACTCGATTTTATAACCATCAGGATCTTCAACGAAGGCTAAAACAAGGGTGCCATGCATCATTGGGCCGGCTTCACGGATCACTTTGCCACCACGTTTTTTAATCTCTTCACAGGCAGCGACAGCATTGGGCACGGCAATGGCAATATGGCCAAAACCATTGCCTAAGTCATAATTGTCGGTATCCCAGTTATAGGTGAGTTCTAATACGGTGTTGTTCTCTTCATCACCATAACCGACAAATGCTAAACTAAATTTACCGTCTGGATAGTCTTCTTGTCGGAGTAACTTCATACCTAACACATCGGTATAAAATTGCAATGAGCGTTCTAAATTTCCTACCCGTAACATGGTGTGTAACATTCTCATGATTCTTGTTCCTCAATATTTAGTGATTCCCACATTTCATCAACTTTAGCCACAATATCCGCATCACGTTCAATCGGTCGGCCCCATTCTCTATCTGTTTCACCGGGCAGTTTATTAGTGGCATCCATGCCCATTTTTGAGCCTAAACCTGAAACAGGTGAGGCAAAATCAAGATAATCAATTGGGGTGTTTTCGATTAAAGTGGTATCTCGTGCCGGATCCATACGGGTGGTAATCGCCCAAATCACATCATTCCAATCACGAACATTAACATCATCATCGACCACAATAATAAACTTGGTGTACATAAATTGACGTAAGAATGACCAAATACCCATCATCACCCGTTTGGCGTGACCCGGATATTGTTTTTTCATACTAACCACCGCCATACGATAAGAACAGCCTTCTGGTGGTAGATAAAAATCAACAATCTCCGGAAATTGTTTTTGCAAGATGGGCACAAAAACTTCATTCAGTGCCACCCCTAAAATAGCCGGCTCATCCGGCGGTCTTCCGGTGTACGTACTGTGATAAATAGGATCTTTTCGTTGGGTGATACGTTCAATGGTAAACACCGGAAATTGATCGACTTCATTATAATAACCTGTGTGATCACCATAAGGCCCTTCATCAGCCATATCATCAGGATAGATAAAGCCTTCCAATATAATTTCAGCGCTGGCGGGAACTTGCAGATCATTGCCTATACATTTTACTAATTCTGTTTTAGAACCGCGTAAAAGTCCGGCAAAGGCATACTCCGACAAACTATCGGGGATCGGCGTTACTGCGGCTAAGATAGTCGCCGGATCACAGCCCAATACCACGCTAATAGGGAAAGGTTCACCGGGATGTGCTGTTTGCCATTCCTTGAAATCTAACGCACCACCACGATGGGATAACCAACGCATAATCACTCTATTTTTACCGATTACTTGTTGGCGATAAATCCCTAGGTTTTGCCTTGGTTTATCTGGCCCTTTAGTGACCACTAAGCCCCAAGTAATTAAGGGTGCGGCATCTTCCGGCCAACAAAGTTGGATCGGAAGTTGGCTTAAATCAACGGCATCACCTTCAATAATTTGTTGCTGACAAGCGGCCTTTTTAACCACTTTAGGGGCCATATTCAATACTTGCTTAAAGATGGGGATTTTCTGCCACGCATCTTTCATCCCTTTCGGTGGTTCAGGCTCTTTTAAAAAGGCTAATAATTTGCCAACTTCTCGTAAGGCTTCTACTGATTCTTCACCCATTCCAAGCGCAACACGATGAGGTGTTCCAAATAAATTAGCTAAAACGGGAATTGTGCTGCCTTTAGGATTTTCAAATAATAAGGCTGGGCCGCCAGCACGTAGAACGCGATCACAAATCTCGGTCATTTCTAAAACAGGATCGACTTCCACAGAGATACGTTTAAGTTCTCCACGTTTTTCCAGATGGTCGATAAAGTCTCGTAGATCAGTGTATTTCATAAATAATATATTCCCATATTTTTCAGTCTGTCATCCTCGCGGAGGCGGGGATCCATGGGACGTAAAAATAGCCACTATCGTTGAATTCCCGCGTTTGCGAGAATGACAGTATTACTTTAAACAGCAATGCCAGAATGACGAAGTAAAGCATCAATCTCAGGTTCCCGCCCACGAAACTGAATAAACAATTCCATCGGTTCGCGTGAACCACCTTGTTCTAAGATAGCTTGCAGAAACTCAATGCCCGTCGCGCGATCAAAGATACCTTTTTCTTCAAACTTAGAAAAAGCATCGGCTGATAATACTTCTGCCCATTTATAACTGTAATACCCTGCGGCATAGCCCCCGGCAAAGATATGCGAAAAGCTATGTGCAAATCGATTAAATTTTGGTGGTTTAACCACTGCAACTTGCTCACGCACTTCTGCTAAAATCTTATCCACTTGATTGGCCTGTTCTGGATTAAATTCCAAATGCAATCGAAAATCAAACAATGAAAATTCTAATTGGCGCACCATAATCATCGCTGATTGAAAGTTACGCGCTGCAATCATTTTATCGAATAAGTCCTGTGGCAAAACCTCACCCGTTTCATAATGACCAGAAATCAAATCTAATGCTTCACGTTCCCACGCCCAGTTTTCCATAAACTGACTGGGTAATTCGACAGCATCCCATGCCACACCATTAATACCTGATACGCCAGCATGATGAATCTTAGTCAACATATGATGCAAGCCATGACCAAATTCATGGAATAAGGTGGTCACTTCATCATGGGTAAATAAGGCTGGTTTATCACCAACTGGTTCTGAGAAATTACAGGTTAAAAAAGCAACCGGCGTTTGAATTCCCTCTTCCGTTTGACGACGTACTAAACACTCATCCATCCATGCACCACCGCGTTTATGGTTTCGTGCATATAAATCTAAATAGAACTGTCCACGCAGTTCACCTTTAGCATCAAAAACATCAAAGAATCGAACATCTTTGTGCCACACATCAATATCAGTACGTTCTTTAATCTCTAAACCATAAAGTTTATTGACTACCGCAAATAAACCAGCAACCACGGTTTTCTCAGGGAAATAAGGTTTTAACTCTTCTTGTGATATTGAATAGCGTTGTTGGCGTAGTTTTTCTGCAAAATAGGTGACATCCCACGCTTCTAGATCGGTCATGGCCGCAGTGTCTTTGGCAAAGGCTTTTAACTCGTCAAACTCTTGTTCAGCAATTGATTTAGAACGCGTTGCCAAATCCGTTAAAAAATCTAAGACTTGCTGGGGTGATTGTGCCATTTTAGTAGCTAATGATCGCTCGGCATGATTATCAAAACCAATCAACTGTGCCAATTCGTGACGTAATTTTAAGATATCCGCCATGATGTCCGTATTGTCCCATTTGCCAGCACTCGGCCCTTGATCAGAAGCTTTGGTGGCAAACGCGGTATACATTTCCTCACGAAAATCACGATTATCGGCATAGGACATTACCGGCATATAAGAAGGGAAATCTAAAGTAAACAACCAGCCTTCAAGATTGTCACGCTTGGCAAATTGTTCTGCCATTTCTTGTGTTGATTCTGGCAATCCAGCTAATAAGGTCTCATCGGTAATATGCTTTTTCCAATCATGAGTAGCATCTAATAAGTTTTCTTCAAACTTAGCGGTCAGTTCGGTCAATGATTGGGATATTTGCTTAAATCGATCACGATCTTGTTGAGATAACTCAACCCCTGACAATCGAAAATCACGCACTGCATTATCAATTACTTTTTTCTGAGCCACATCCAAATCTGCATAGGCGGCGCTATTCGCTAAGGTTTTATAAGCCTTATATAAATCTTCATTTTGCCCCAACTCCGTACCAAACTGACTTAATTTAGGTAAACACGCATTATAAGCAAGCCGTAATTCATCCGAATTCATCACTGAATTAAGATGACTAACCGGCGACCAGACCTTATCGATAGCCGCATCTAATGCCTCCATCGGCAAAACAAGTGATTGCCATGAAGGTTGCTCATTATTACTGAGGATCTCATTAACAGTTTGACGTGCTTGTTTTAACACGTCATCTAGCGCAGCTTCAACATCCTCCGCATGAATAGTTGAAAAAGCAGGTAGGTTAGTATTTTTTAATATATTGGTCATTATTTTTTTACACTTAATATTTTAGTTGCTTGATTATACCCGTTATCATTCCAGAGGACTGCTTGTTCTAATACCCTAATAATCGTTGTAAATATGCCACACTCCTCAAAAGACGGGTGTTTTTTACCACATAAATCTTGATACCATGTCACCATCATGCGATTATTCGTAGAAAATTAATGAAATAATATGGACTAAAATGACTAAATTTACTTTTATCCGGGTGTGGCTTCTTGCTTCAGTCGTATTGCTAAGTGGTTGTGCAACTACTTCTACTAGCAACGTTAATGATCCATTAGAAGGTTATAACCGAGTTATGTATTCGTTTAATGACACGCTCGATAAAGTCATTCTTAAACCCGCGGCTATTGCTTATGATTCAGTTACACCCGATCCTATTCAAAAAGGTGTTAGCAACTTCTTCAGCAACTTAAATGACATAACAGTCATTATCAATGACTTGTTACAGCTTAAGTTCGGTCAAGCATTCGATGATACGGGCCGCTTTCTTTTAAATAGTACCGTAGGGGTCGCCGGTATATTTGATATAGCGGGCTATGCAGGCCACGAGAAACATAATGAAGACTTCGGTCAAACATTAGCTGTTTGGGGCGTTGATTCAGGCCCTTATTTCGTATTGCCATTATTTGGTCCTCGGACTATTCGCGATACAGTTGGTTTAGTCGGTGATGTCTATACTAATCCTATAACCTATCTTGAAGATACTGGTGCTCGTAATGCTCTTTTTGCCCTACAAGTTGTCGATTCTCGAGCCAATCTATTAGGTACCAAAGAAGTATTAGATGAAGCGACCGATGATGAATATATCTTTGTTCGCGATGCTTATTTACAACGTCGTCAAAACCTAATTTATGACGGCAATCCACCTGAAGAAGACTTTGACGTATTTACTGACTAATTATTACTCAGGACAAGAGACGTCCAACAATCTATAATAGAGAGCCAGACTTGATGTCTGGCTTTTTTATACCTTTCATAAAGAATTTATTTATTTAAATGACTACTGCACTTTTTATTGTCGCTATTCTTGCTGGATTCGCTGTATTAATTTGGGGGGCCGATCGCTTCGTTGATGGTGCTGCTAATATCGCGACTAACTTCGGAATTTCACCGCTTATTGTTGGGTTAACTATTGTTGGCTTTGGTACATCCGCTCCTGAAATGCTAGTGGCTGCACTTGCCTCCTTTGATGGAGCACCCGCACTGGGGATCGGTAATGCTATTGGTTCTAATATTGCCAATATCGGCTTCGTGCTAGGGATCACCGTTCTCGTTGCCCCTCTGGCGGTTCACTCTGACACCTTACGCCGAGAGTTTCCCATCCTTGCCTTTATTATGGCGCTTGCAATACTCTTGTTATGGGATCAGTTTTTAAGCACGACTGATGGTCTTATCTTGTTTTCAGGCTTTATTCTAACTCTATTTGGCATGGCAGTTTTAGCCGTTAAAAGTAGCAAGTCAGATCCGTTGGAACAAGAATTCGAACAAGAGTTTTCTGAACCTCATATGACCACCAAACAATCAATTATTAGCTTCATTATTGGTTTGACAGCACTACTTATCGGTTCTAAAGCCTTAGTTTGGGGTGCAATAGGTGTTGCATCATTACTTGGTGTTAGTGATCTGATTATTGGTTTAACTATTGTTGCCATTGGTACCAGCTTACCTGAACTTGCCGCTTCCATTATTTCGGCCTTAAAAAATGAACATGATATTGCTGTTGGTAATATATTAGGCTCCAATATGTTTAATATATTAGCGGTTCTCGCCATGCCAGGCCTGATTGCACCGTCACAGATTGATCCGGCAATTCTACAGCGTGACATTCCCGTTATGATTGGCTTATTTGTGTTGTTATATCTATTTGCTCGTACGGGTAATAATGGAAAAATAGGTCGTATTGCAGGCTCACTAATGTTGTTAATTTATATTTCTTATAATGCTTTACTTGCCTACCAAAGCACAGGCGCAACTACGCTATGACCAATAGTGATGCTCAACAATTGAAAACACTGGGCTTGGCTGTTGTTAATACAGAATTAGAAGCAGTCTCCGCCTTGCGTGATCGTATTGGCGATGCCTTTGTCACTGCCTGTCGTTATTTCTTACAATGTGAAGGTCGCATTGTCGTTATTGGCATGGGAAAATCAGGTCATATTGCTGGTAAAATTGCCGCCACCTTAGCCAGCACGGGTAGCCCTGCATTCTTTGTTCATCCTGGTGAAGCCAGTCATGGTGATTTAGGAATGATCACCAATAAAGACGTAGTACTTGCCTTATCTAATTCTGGTGAAACCAGCGAAATATTAACTATATTACCCATCATTAAACGACTCGGTATTCCTCTCGTTGCAATGACGGGCAAGCCACAATCCACATTAGCAAAAAGTGCCAATGCTCATATTGATGTTAGCGCCACCAAAGAAGCGTGTCCGCTTGGACTTGCACCCACATCAAGCACCACGGTTGCTCTAGTGATGGGCGATGCCTTAGCGATTGCCTTATTAGAAACACATGGTTTTACCGCAGAAGATTTTGCTTTATCCCACCCGGGAGGAAATCTTGGGCGACGCTTATTACTTCGTATCAGTGACATTATGCACACTGGCGAGCGTATCCCTAAAGTAAGTAACAATGCCTTACTTAGTGAGGCTCTCGTTGAAATGACGGATAAAGGCTTGGGCATGACAGCAATCACTTCTAATAAAGATGATACGATTGGTATATTTACCGATGGCGATTTACGCCGTGTACTGGCTCAATCTGTTGACGTACACACCACAATGATGGCTGATGTTATGACCACTGATTATAAAACCGCGCACCCAAATATGTTGGCGGCAGAAGTATTAGAGCTAATGCAACGCCACAAAATTAACGGCCTCTTAATTATTGATGATAATAAACAACTTGTTGGCGCTATCAATATGCATGATTTACTCCGTGCTGGCGTTGTTTAACAAATAGGAAACAAAATGCAAGATATTCTCGCAAAAACAAAAGACATAAAACTCGTTATTTTCGATGTTGATGGCGTGCTAACTGACGGTAGCATTATCATTGGTGATGATGGTGAAGAATACAAAGCCTTTCACTCGCGTGATGGTCACGGCATGAAACTCTTGCAATATACAGGTGTCGAAATTGCCATTATCACCGGCAGAACATCAAAAGTCGTTGAATATCGCATGACTAGTTTAGGTGTCAATCATCTTTATCAAGGTCAAAAAATAAAATTACCTGCCTTTAAAGAGCTGATTGAACGCCTAGGTTTAACACCAGAACAATGTGCTTATGTCGGCGATGATTGGGTTGATTTATCCATTATGAAACAAGTTGGTTTAGCCATTACCGTCAATGATGCAGATGAAATCATGAAAGAACACGCACATTGGGTTACACCCGCAAATGGCGGCAAAGGTGCTGCACGTCAAGTATGCGAACTAATTATGAAAGGACAGGGCACCCTGCAAGATCAAATTGAACGCCACTTCTAATCTCCCTTTTCTAGCCAAACTATTATTGCCACTCTTGGCAATCGCCACCCTTTGGCTATTATCTGGTGATGATGAAAACGATAAAAAAGAGCATTTAAAGATAAATCGAGCCAATGATTATGCAATGACTGATTTCACATTAACCATAATGAATGAACTGGGACAGCCTGCTCGCGTTATTATCGGTGATGAAATGGCACATTACCCGAAAGATGACAGTACAGAAGTTATCAATCCTGTCGCCTACTTTATCGGTCAGGAGAATGATACCTGGGTAATATCATCAAATAAAGGACAAACAACCGGCAAAGGTGGCGATATATTTCTCACTGGCAATGTCATTATCAGCCGTGAAAATAATAACGAAATCGAACTCCGTTCAGAAGAGCTTCATTTAGATACTGTCCACAATACAGCCTACACCGATGTTGCCGTTACAATATCATCACCTTATGGTCAAACTAACTCTGTCGGGCTTCATGCTACACTTGACGACAAAACAATCAACCTTCACTCCAAGGTAAAAGGACAATATGATGCACCAGCTACACAATAAATTACTAATCGTATTGCTAACATTACTACCCGCTTTAGCTTGGGCATTACCTAGCGATAGAGAACAACCCATTAGTATTGAAGCCGATCATGCTCAACTCGATGATAAACAAGGTATCACTCAATACAAGGGAAAAGCCGTTTTAACACAAGGTACATTACGCATTGAAGGCGATATTATTACCTTTTATTATGGTGAAGATAAGCAAATTATCAAAGCGGTTGCTCAAGGAAATTTGGCCACTTATCAACAAGTACAAAAGCCAGGTGAACCACCGATCAAAGCACGTGCATTGCGAATGGAATACCATGCTAAAGCACAGAAAATATACTTAATCGGTCAAGGTCATGTTTGGAATAATGGCGATGAATTTAGTGGTAGTCGTATTGAATATGACATCACCAATAATATTGTGAACGCCAACTCTGCACCCGTAAAAATCGATGGTAAAATACAAAAGAGTGAACGTGTTCACATCATTATTCAACCGCCGGGCAGCAAGAAAAAATCGGCTAAGCCCGCTGTAAAAAAACCAGTCGTTGCTCCTGAACCAACAGCAGAGCCTAAACAAACAACATCAAAAGATAATGCCTATCCAACAGCAATCACCGGCAGTCGCCTAAACATCCGAACAGGGCCTGGTGTTCAATACAATAAATTAGGCATATTTAATGTTGGAACTGAACTTATTATTCTGACTGAACAAAAAACATGGATCCAAGTTCGAGGTATGATTAATGGTCAAATAATGATCGGCTGGGTTAATCGCCGTTTCGTACAACAACGTTAATAGTAAGAACACTTTATGAGCATTTTATCCGCCCAACAACTCAGCAAACAATTTGGTGATCGCCAAGTTGTAAAAAATATCTCACTAGAAGTAAAAAGCGGTGAAATTGTCGGACTACTCGGCCCCAATGGCGCAGGGAAAACCACCAGCTTTTATATGATTATCGGCTTAATACCCGTTGATAATGGCACTGTATTCCTCGATCAATTAGAACTCACCCACGCTCCAATACATCAGCGTGCACAAGTTGGTATCGGCTATCTCCCTCAAGAAGCTTCCGTCTTTCGAAAACTCAGTGTTGAAGACAATATCTACGCCATTATCGAAACACGTAAAGACCTTGATGAATTTAATAAAAAAGAACTATTAGAACGTCTACTTGATGATTTTCATATCGAACATATTCGTAAATCAATGGGCATGGCATTATCAGGTGGTGAACGCCGCCGCGTTGAAATTGCCCGCGCACTAGCCACCGAACCCCGCTTTATCTTATTAGATGAACCTTTTGCTGGCGTAGATCCTATCTCCGTGTTAGATATTCAAGGCATCATCAAAGAGCTTGCCGAACGCGGAATAGGTATACTTATCACCGACCACAATGTCCGTGAAACCCTCAAAGTATGTGAACGCGCCTATATCTTCAACGAAGGTGAAGTTATCGCCAAAGGCACACCAGAAGAAATTTTAAAAGATAAAATGGTGTTAAGTGTTTATTTAGGCCGTGATTTTAGGCTTTAAGAATAACGGCAAACATTTACTCCTGTTCATCACCCTCAACAGCTTCACGCTCAGGGAAAAACAAACGAGGTTCAATCCGCTGATCATTCAGACTGATACCTAAATGTAAATGAGGCCCCGTTACTCGTCCGGTCATACCGACAGTGCCGACGACTTCACCTTGTTTTACTATTTGCCCATCTTTAACGCCTATCGTATCCATATGACAGAACATGGTGACTAGGCCTTGTCCATGGTCGATAAATACGGTGTTACCATTAAAGAAATAATCACCCGTGCCTCGAATTACGCCATCAGCCGTTGCATGAATTTCTGTCCCTGTTGGTGCGGCGATATCCATGCCGCTATGTGGTCGTCTTGGCTGGCCATTAAACACACGGCGACGACCAAACAAACCACTGATACGTCCTTCTATTGGCCATACAAAGTCCATCGGCACATCGTCATTTTCCATCCAATATTCTAATGCACCACTTATTCTTGAACGCTCGGCATTAATCCGTTTCATATCATAATTAGTCGGGTTTACTTTGCGTTTATCCTTAATTTCAATATGCTGGGTTGGATAGGATTTATCGGCAATATCAAAACTAACTTTGCTGATTTTATCGGCAGATGTCACCACCAATGTTTGTTTGCCTATTTTGGCACTAAGAGAGATACCCACCACGGCGAGCCACTGCTGTTCTTGTTTCACCACCATTACTTGTCGCTTGTGGTATTTTACGCTAGGTTTACTATCGCTTATCAGATTTAACGGCACGATAACAACACCACCAGGAACAGCTGATTGCTGTGGCAATGTGATTGCAGATGCGATTCCACTTAACAATAAGCCAAGTAATACTGTATAAATTTTAATCATGTTTTATCTCTTGAATGTCGCATAATAATTGTCCGTGTTGTAGTCGGACATTGATCTGTTGTCCGAGTTCCGCATCATCACTGCTTCTTAAAACCTGTCCAGTTTCTGCCACAGTTGCAATGCTGTAACCACGCTCTAATGTACTTAGCGGACTAACTGCCGATAACATTCGTATTTGCTGACTCAGTAGTGATTTATGCTTTTGCAATCGGCTTTGCATCACACTATGAAGTTGTTGTTTGATTTGTTTCAGCTTGCTGTGTTGCAAATCAATATTCGCTTGTGGATGTTTTAAACGTACCGCCCAGTAATCTAATTTCTGCCGTTTTAGTCGGATGATTTGCGACCACGCGCGTTGCAACTGTTGCTCTAGGCGATCAAGTCGCTGCATCTGCTGACTAATCTGAGAACTCGGATGCGGCAAGCGTTGTTGTAACTGTTGGATATGGCGCTGCTCATTATGCAAATAATGCTGCATTAATAAGTTTAAACGACGACTAAAATTAGTGATCTTGTTTGACCATTCTGACGCATCTGGCACCGCTAACTCGGCGGCAACAGACGGCGTTGGCGCACGCACATCGGCAACAAAATCAGCAATGGTAAAATCGACTTCATGGCCTACGGCACTGATTATAGGTATGTCACAGTTAAATATCACATGCGCTAATTTTTCATCATTAAAGCTCCACAAATCTTCTAAGGAACCACCCCCTCGACCGATGATTAACACATCACATTCTTGACGCTCACCAGCCAGCACAATGGCATCCCTAATCTGCTTCGCCGAGTCTGCACCTTGCACTGCCACAGGATAAAGAATGACATTTGCCGCCGGAAACCGGCGATTTAATACCGTTAAAATGTCATGCACTGCCGCCCCTGTGGGCGATGACACAATGCCAATACTATTGGGTATTGCTGGGAGCTCTTTTTTATGCGCTTGGTCGAATAATCCAGCGTCACCTAGACGATGCTTTAAAGCATCATAAGCTCGTTGTAATGCACCACTTCCCGCTTCTTCCATATGCTCAACCACAAGCTGAAACTCACCACGCCCTTCATATAAAGTAACGCGAACTCGCAGTAATATTTGCATGCCATTCTCTGGCTTAAACCGAACATTCCGGTTGCGATTTCTAAACATCGCGCAGCGTACTTGTGCCACTTCATCTTTTAATGTGAAATAAATGTGTCCCGATGCAGGCATGGCAAGATTGGATATTTCACCCTCCACCCAAAGCAGTGGAAATGAGCCTTCTAATACGCCTCGCGCCTCGCGAACTAAGCGTGAAACCGCGTACACCTCTTTGACTGGACGGGCGGCTAATGTGGGTTTGCTATCTAGTGCCATAAATTACTGAAACGACTCTTAAAAAATGTTATACTTGTTGGGATAATACCACATGTACTATCAGGATCTTACCTATGAGAATCGTTCAAGAAGCTCTTACATTTGACGACGTTTTGTTGTTACCCGCCTACTCTAATATTATGCCGCGTGATGTTAATCTCACCACGAAATTAACGCGTAATATCAATATCAATATTCCTCTTCTATCTGCTGCAATGGATACAGTGACTGAAAGTCGCTTAGCTATTACCATTGCACAAGAAGGTGGCCTTGGTATTTTACACAAGAACATGACCATTGAAGAGCAAGCCGCTGAAGTGCGTAAGGTTAAACGCTTTGAAAGCGGTGTCGTTCGTGATCCAATCACGGTTTCACCAACCGCAACCATTGGCGAAGTCCTTGAATTAACTCACGCTAATAAATTCTCAGGAATGCCTGTTGTTGATGGCGATGATCTTGTTGGTATCGTGACCAGTCGTGATTTACGTTTTGAAACACATTTAGAAAACCCAGTTTCATCCGTCATGACAACCAAAGAAAACTTAGTTACGGTAAAAGAGAATGCACCAAAAAAAGAAGTATTAAACTTACTTCATACCAACCGGATTGAGAAAGTGCTAGTTATTGATGATAACTTCCATCTTCAGGGCATGATCACGGTTAAAGATATTCAAAAATCAACAGAAAACCCATTAGCATCAAAAGATGATCAACAGCGTTTACGTGTTGGTGCGGCAACTGGGATTGGCGCTGAAAGCCAAGCCCGCGTTAAAGCTTTGGTTGAAGCCGGCGTTGACGTTATCGTTGTTGATACGGCACATGGTCATTCACAAGGTGTATTAGATCAAGTTCGCTGGGTCAAAGATAATTTCCCACAAGTACAAGTGATTGGCGGCAATATTGCTACAGGTGCTGCCGCTCTCGCATTGGTTGAAGCCGGTGCTGATGCCGTTAAAGTCGGTATTGGTCCAGGTTCAATCTGTACAACACGTATTGTTGCCGGTGTTGGCGCACCACAAATTACTGCTATCAGTAATGTGGCTAAAGCATTAGAAGGTACTGGCGTTCCATTGATTGCTGATGGTGGTATTCGTTATTCAGGCGATGTAGCTAAAGCGTTAGTTGCTGGTGCTCATACTATTATGTTGGGCGGTATGTTTGCTGGAACAGAAGAAGCACCAGGCGAAGTCGAATTATTCCAAGGTCGTTCTTATAAATCCTACCGCGGCATGGGCTCTTTAGGCGCCATGCAACAAAAACAAGGCTCTAGTGATCGCTATTTCCAAGAATCTAGCGAAGCAGATAAATTAGTACCAGAAGGTATTGAAGGTCGCGTGCCATATAAAGGTAACTTAGGCCCTGTTATTCATCAATTATTAGGTGGTGTTCGTTCTAGCATGGGCTATACAGGCTCAGCTAATATCGAAGAAATGCGTACTAAACCTGAATTTGTTCGTGTAACTTCTGCAGGTATGAGTGAAAGCCATGTCCATGATGTAACCATCACTAAAGAAGCGCCTAACTACCGCGTTTAAATTTACAAAAGTCCGTCGCTCCCACGTATACAGGAACCCAGTTATACTGCCTATGGTTCCCCACATACGTGAGAATGACGAAAAATAGTTTTCTGTAACTAATTTATTTCAGAGATTTTTATGAACCACAATATCCATGACCACCGAATTCTTGTTCTTGATTTTGGCTCGCAATATACCCAATTAATTGCCCGCCGTATTCGTGAAGCAGGCGTTTACTGTGAATTACGCAACCCTGACATTACAGAAGCGGAAGTCAAAGAATTTAATCCTAAAGGTATTATTCTTTCTGGCGGCCCTGATTCAACCATTGGTGATGCGGCACCTATTGCCCCTCAATTTGTCTTTGACTTAGGCATTCCTATTTTAGGAATTTGCTATGGCATGCAAACCATGGCAATGCAATTAGGTGGGCAAGTTGAATCTTCTGAGCATCGTGAATTTGGTTATGCTCAAATTCGAGCTCATGGTCACTCTGCATTATTACGTGATATTGAAGATCATATTACCGAAGAAGGTTATGGCCTGCTTGATGTTTGGATGAGCCATGGTGATCGTGTTGCTGAGCTCCCACAAGGTTTCAAAGTCATTGCCAGCACAGATAGCGCCCCCTTTGCTGGTATGGCAGACGAGGAACGAAAATTTTATGGTGTGCAATTTCATCCAGAAGTCACCCACACCGCACAAGGCCAACGTATTATCGAACGTTTCCTAACTGAAATTTGTGGCTGTGAGACTCTGTGGACTTCAGCTCAAATCGTTAAAGAGAGTATCACTACTATTCGTGATCAAGTCGGTGATGATCACGTATTACTTGGTTTATCTGGTGGTGTTGATTCCTCTGTCGTTGCTGCATTATTAGATCGTGCAATTGGCAAACAGCTTACCTGTGTCTTCGTTGATAATGGTTTACTCCGCCAAAATGAAGGCAATGATGTGATGGCCATGTTTGCTAAAAACATGGGCATTAAAGTGATTCGTGTTGATGCGGAGCAGCGATTCTTAGGTGAGTTAGCCGGTGAAAATGATCCCGAAAAGAAACGTAAAATTATTGGTCGTGTCTTTGTCGAAATTTTTGAAGAAGAGTCAAACAAACTAAATAATGTGAAATGGCTGGCACAAGGTACGATTTATCCAGATGTTATCGAATCTGCCGCAGCAAAAACAGGTAAAGCCCAAGTCATTAAAACCCATCATAATGTGGGTGGCCTACCTAAGCATATGAAACTTAAATTGCTTGAACCTTTACGTGAATTATTTAAAGATGAAGTCCGTAAACTCGGTGTTGAATTAGGTTTGCCACGTGATATGGTTTACCGCCACCCATTCCCAGGACCTGGTCTAGGTGTTCGTATTTTAGGTGAAGTAAAAAAAGAATATGCCGACCTTTTACGTAAAGCCGATAAAATCTTTATTGATGAATTGTACGCGCACGATCTATACGACAAAACCAGCCAAGCATTCACCGTATTCTTACCTGTGAAGTCCGTTGGTGTAATGGGCGATGGTCGTCGTTATGACTATGTTGTCGCTCTACGTGCCGTAGAAACTATCGACTTTATGACTGCGCGTTGGGCACATTTACCGTATGATTTCTTAGGCTTGGTCTCTAATAGGATTATCAATGAAGTTGAAGGTATCTCCCGAGTTACCTACGATATATCAGGAAAACCTCCCGCAACAATCGAATGGGAATAGCTGTATTACGCCAATCATCGAAGCTATGCATATCAAGTAAGTATTTATACAAACAGAAACGAAATACTTTAAAAAAGAAACAATAAAAAATGACTTGGTTTTATTTGAATTAGACCTAGGAAAAATGAGCAACAGGAAGTAATGTTTATTTTTTATATGATATAGTTGAATTTTTTGAAAGTGTTATCTGCGATGTATACTTTATAGTCGCCACGTTTAAGGCTAGTGAAATGAGTACGAGTAAACAGTTACCACACCTAAAAGTGGTATTGAATTCGCCTAATCATCAAAACTATAGGCACATTGTACATGATGGCAAGAAGCTACATTATATACAGAATGTAAGAGAGTTTTACTATACGCTTGGCTATACAGATAATATGGCTAGAGCAAATATTCTACCTGATGAATTTGTGTGGGATGAGTATACAAATAACAGTGGCTATTCGGTGTGTTTACAAAAACATATTTTAGATTACCTCAATAAGTATTCTCCGACATTTTATGAAGATTATGGTGATGCGTATAATGCGTTTGAAAAAGAGCATAATGATTTCCGCATTGCGCGTGGAGATTCTTGTGCGGGGTGTAGGTTGCATGAGTTTTGTGAGGATTCAAAATAATTATGGGGCTGTCCCAGATAACTAGCACAATTCATCTTTAACCCATTGTTTCAACTGTTGTAATTGTTCTTGTGGTTTTGGGTTGTTAAATCGCCACTCACATTTGTTCGAAACAGATGAAAATAGTCTTTGGGAACACCATTAATTTTCGCATTTGTCGTTTAGCTTGATTTAGCTTCGCTGACCTTTGGTTTCAAAAGTTCTCTATTCCGTTGATGTGGTTTTTCTTGTCGGCAATCAACGTTGAATGATTAATTCGGTAGTGGTTAAACTCCGATACATCAAGTACGTTATAACCCCGCTTTAATAAACCGAATACAGGGACTTTTCCTGCGCTGCGGCTCCACGTCCTCGCTTTCCTTTTTGTCTGCCACCAAAGTAAGACTCGCCCACTTCATCTTTCCCATCAAAATATTCGTCGGATTTTTCCAATAAATTTAGAAATATAATTTCACGTAAACGATGAAAACAATAGCCACCTCTTTTACGATTATCGCCAATCAGATCTGCAGCACATCGGGCTGTTACTCCAGCCACAAAATACGCGATCCGTTTATTCTGTTTTAAGGTACTTAATCTGCTCTTCTTCATACTGTTCCCTTAGAAACCATAATCTATCTAAGGAACTATCTGTTGATAAAGGCGATGAATAAAAAAGGGCCGTTAATAATTAACGGCCCTTTTACTTTGCACTAAATATTCGACTAATTAAACATCATAATTGGTCGCTGAAATATCACCACCACGACCGGTCCAGTTGGTGTGGAAGAACTCACCACGAGGCTTATCTAAACGTTCATAGGTATGAGCGCCAAAATAATCACGCTGTGCTTGTAACAAATTAGCGGGTAGACGTTCACTTCGGTAGCCATCGTAGAATGCTAACGCACTACTAAATGTAGGTGCTGGCACACCTAGAGCAATTGATGTACCTACTGCTTTACGCCAACCTGGCAATGCATCTGTAATGGCATCAATAAAGAATTGATCTAATAATAAATTCTCTAAATCTTTATTATTATCAAAGGCTTCACGAATATTAGCTAAAAATTGACTACGAATAATACAGCCGCCACGCCACATAAGCGCGATACCGCCGTAGTTAAGATCCCAGCCATAGGTGTTAGCCGCTTCACGCATCAACATATAACCTTGTGCATAAGAGATGATTTTTGAAGCATATAAAGCATCACGAATGGCATCCACCATTTCTGCTTTATCACCCTCAAACTCCGCCGCTAGTTTTGGCAAAACTTTAGAGGCTGCTACACGTTCATCTTTGCGTGCTGACAAGCAACGAGCAAATACCGCTTCACCAATCAATGTGAGTGGAATACCTAAATCTAAGGCATTCATACCTGTCCATTTCCCGGTACCTTTTTGGCCAGCTGTATCAAGAATATGATCGATCAATAAGCTACCATCATCTTCTTTAACGGCTAGAATATCACGGGTAATTTCGATAAGATATGAATCTAAAACACCTTCATTCCAGGTGCCAAATACTTGCTGAATTTCATCGCCTGACATGCCTAAACCTTCACGCATCAATTGATAGGCTTCACAAATTAATTGCATATCACCATATTCAATGCCGTTATGCACCATTTTCACATAATGACCAGCGCCATCGTTCCCCACCCAGTCACAACAAGGTTCTCCATCAACTTGTGCAGCAATAGCTTGAAAAATAGGTTTAACTGCCGGCCAAGCAGCATTGTTACCACCAGGCATAATGGAAGGTCCAAAACGGGCTCCTTCTTCACCTCCTGATACACCAGAACCAATAAATAAAATACCTTTTTGGTGTAATTCATGAGTCCGACGGTCACTATCCGTATACAGTGAGTTACCACCATCAATAATGATGTCTCCCCGTTCTAAATAAGGAAGTATTTTGTCTATAAATGCATCAACAACCGCACCTGCTTTTACCATTAACATTACACGACGTGGTAATTTTAAGCTTTCTACAAAACTTTTTATATCATGGAAACCAATGACGTTAGTACCTTTAGCGGGCCCTTCTAGGAATTCATCAACTTTACTCGTTGTACGGTTATAAACAGCCACGGTAAAACCATGATCATTCATATTTAATACCAGATTTTGCCCCATAACGGCTAAACCAACTAATCCAATATCTGCTTTTGCTGCCGTTTCCACTACACTCATTATCTACACACCTTAATATATTCGCCTTTGGCTTCACGGGTTGAACCCACGATAAGCCGACATTTCCCCGTAACAACATCACATTCTACGGTCCCTGATACTTCAATTTCTTCGCCTACTTTTGCTTGCCCGACATAGGTGTGCGTAAATGACACAATATATGGTGTCAACGCATTATCAACCTTATAAATAGCGGGATAATCAAACGCATGGTCATCATCGATAACCTTAGTTTTAATAGTTAGTAAGCCCTTTTTCTGATACTGATTCTGATTCTGGTCTATCTCTAGCTCATCAGCCAAACAGACCATGCCAATATCAAACTTACACCCTTCTATCACGGCTTTATTGAGTTTGCGATTTTCATGCCATGAAAACTCATCAAAGCTTAATTCACCTGCACGTCGCTGAAAATTATCCTTCATTGACGACTGATTTAACTTGTTAATTGTACGCTCTATCAAGGCTTGCCGCACTGCTTGCCGCGTTTGTTGAAATGCAATTCGTCCATAAACAGCAAGATCAATATCTGATTTTTCTTGCTGCTGATTGATTAACATCGAGCCTGTTAGCCCCAAAAGATGACAATCCACGCCTAATCGCACCAATATAGGGATAAGCATCTGTAACTTCCGTTCTATTTCATCACGAGGTTCTCGCTGTAAAACGGCTTGCAAGCGCTGTTCTGGTCGATAGTGTTGTGTAATATCATTCACTGCAACGGCATGAAACACGGTATCAAATTGTTTTGATTGATAATAATACTGAGGATAGGACTGCTGTAAAAGCTGATTCGCCTGTTCTGTATCTACCTTTTTCCAGCCACTTTCACTGGGGATATATCGTAAAAAACAACCTACTTTCCCTTCTTGGGGTAGATAACTCACAACCGCAAAAATCAAACCTTCTTTGGTTTGAATAAAGTCTTTGGGTAGATAGGGGAAATCCGGATTTCTCATCAGCTAGAATTTTACGCTTTATCGTGTTCAATCACCATTATTATCGACGACGCAACCACATCCAAATGCCCGTCAATGATAGTACGATGAGTAATCCAGCTAAAATATCTAACAACCAGATACCATACCTCTCAAGAAGTCGGCCATTGTGAAGATCTAATACAAAGCGCTCAATTGATATACCTTTGCCATGAAAATACGTTGCTAACTCTTTTTCCACTGATTCAGGCATTGGCTGCGGCACACTCCAGCCGACACCTTGTAAGGAAATTTTCTCCCATTGGTCCAACATAAAGTCACTACGCCAAATCCCGTCTCGCGTTTGTATAACTGGCGCGCCATGGTACCAGCCAATATTTTGAATATCTTGCGGCACACCTGCTGAGGCGCCCATTTTTTCAATAAACTCACCCTCGGGGGTCAATAATATCAAAGCATCCGCTGTCGCCAAGACAAGTAAATATTCCAATGATACGCCACCTAAAACAGCCTGTTGTACGTCAACAACCGGCGTGGCATTGACAAAAACTTGTTGACCAAATTGTGAAATAACATAGGTATCTAATAGATAAACAGCATCAGGGCTCACAGTATTAATACCATAATGGCTCAATAACCAGTCCCATGTTAAATACTGCTCGTCCAATTCAAAGTCAGAGGTATGGTTAAGCATCACACCGGTTATTGCCAACATCAATACAAATAAGGCAACAGCTGCGCCCATTCCCCGATGTAGACTTCTCATTCGACGATTCATGCCTAAACTTTCACTCCGTAAACTGCTCTAAATATAATGCTAACTGCACAACAACGGTCATTGCTCTGACAGATAAGGTTGCTCCTGAAATACCATCAATATGGCGATCAAGTTGGTTTCCTTCCAGCTGAGCTTGCTTAAATTGCCTAGTAAATGCGGGATAACGTATTTCATCACCTCGACTTTCTCTAAACGCTAATACAACAACTTTTTCAACCTTACCAGCAACAATGACGATTCCAAAAGTAATGGGTTTGACCTTGCCAATTTCTTCTAGAATCCATACAGTACGTGCATCTTGTTGCCAGTAGCGGATTCTTAGCCCTAGATAATTATGACCCAATATTTCAGCTATTGAGTGCCGTAAATCACCTTTAACCCACAGCACCTTACTTTTAGGCACTGCGTTATTAAATGTTTCAGCCAGGAAACCTTCATCGGTCTGATAAACGCCTCGGGCAAAAGAAGCAGCAGTGATAAAGCATAACACTAAGCCTATAAAATATACTTTTATTGCTTTATTATTTGTTATGTTCAAATCACTGCTCCTCTTTTAGTTCTAATTAAAATTGATAACCTAAACCAACATTAAAGCCATCTAATTCTGCTTTACCAGCCGGGACAGTTTGGTCTTGATAATCCACTTTAACCACCACATCTTTATGCGGCCACCAGTTCACACCAAGATCAAATTGTTCATATTCAGTGTCTATAGAACTACCCGCTTGATTATCCCACTCGCTATAACGCGCAAAGACACCAAAGTTGTTATTGATTTGGAATGAAGGCTCAACATACCAACCCGTTTGCTCATCATAACCCGTGCTCTTCGGACCATCGCCATCTAAGTCCCATGTTGCATATAATGCTCGCAAACCAAAAGCGCCTCGCTTAATCACCGCATGCGTTTCATATAAGGTAGCACTGCCTGCTGTTGAATCTTGGCTTTGCGTAATATCTTCTTGATATTGAACCGTTGCGGCTAATTCAACGCCTGGAATGCCTGTCCATTTAATACGACCGGTGTAAGCAAAATCATCTGCTAACGCTTTTGATACTTTTTGACGACCATCTCTTATTTTGTAACTGGATTTTGTGCCACCTTTACTCACATCTAAACCAGATGTAACCGCGACATCATAACTAAATCCTTGAGCAATTTCACCACTAAACATTGCTCCTGCTGACCACCATGTTGTCGGAACAATATTCTTTTCAACTGAATTACGCTCAGTACCATAGAAGGTATTAGGTTCATGGGTTTCATTGAGAATGCCGACAGGGGTCAAGAATAAACCACCGGTAACACGGTGTTGCTCATTAATATCATATTCAATATAAGCTTGTTCAAGCTCTACTTCCCCTGATTTACCGTCACCAGCGATGCTATGTTCAAGCTCAAATTCAGAGAAAAATCGTAAGTCATCATTAAATTCATGTCCAAAGAACAATACAAAACGATGGAAATCAACTTCATTTTTATCTGCCGAACCATTTTGGTCTTCTAGATTGTTGTAGTGCAGCTCGCCATAACCACCGATGCTTGTTTTATTACTGATTAAACTCGCAGTTTTAACGGCTTCTTCCGTCGCCACAGCAACAGCTTCAACGGCTTCACTGGTTTCTAAAGCTATTTGTTCTGTCGCTTCAACCTTATCCTTAAGATTTTCATTTTCGGTCTTTAATTGTTGATTCTGTTGCTGTACTTCGGTCATTTGCTGCTGCATTTGTTGCAATAGCTGCCAAATTTCTTCATTACTTGGTGTTGCCGCTTGTGTTACAGAAACTGCTGCCATCAGACTAGCTGCGAGTATTGTTCGTTTAAAGTTCACCTTCTACTCCTTATCATCTCAAAATTGGATAAAAGGAGTATATACAGTTGCCATTCTAAATACAAATCGTTCTTATTTAGATTTAATTATTAACCCGGTCACAATACCGGTTTCTCTGTAAAAAAAATTACGCTGGCATCAGCCTCGAGAACCATGTCGCTTCTTCTTTCTCGCGGCCAGCTTAGCTTCCTTCCTCGCTCTGACTTTAGTCATTTCAATCAACTCAGCTTCCATCATTTCAGGAGTTTCGAGGGTAATTCGTCCAATGGTAATATCTCTGAACTCTGTCAAAACAATTTTAGCGGCTCGATCTAAATCGACGCGCCCACCCGCACGCAAACAACCTCGTTTAGCACCAATGGCTTCCAATAAGATGATGTCATCTTCGGGCAATGATTCTAATTGATAGCGATCCATTAATAACTGTGGATAAACTTCCCTAAAATAGCCCACCGCATACATCGCAATATCATCATTACTCACTGCGGTTTCCTTAATCGCACCAGTAATGGCTAAGCGATAGCCGCCATGTGGATTTTCTAGCTTTGGCCATAATACGCCCGGGGTATCCAACAATACCACGCCTTGATCAAGCTTAATTCGTTGCTGATTTTTGGTTACTGCTGGTTCATTACCCGTCTTAGCGATCATTTTACCCGCAAGATTATTAATAAGTGTCGATTTCCCAACATTTGGAATACCCATAATCATCGCTTCAATTCGATTATCACCACTGGCTTTAACCGGTACCATTTTGTGACATAAATCCAATAAGCCTTTCATTTTTTCTGGCTGTTCGGTGGTCAAAGCAATCGTTTTAACCCCTTTTTGCTGCTCTAAATAATCCTGCCACTGTTTGGTCACAATAGGATCAGCAAGATCACTTTTACTCAGCACTTTAATACACGGTTTATCACCCCGAATATCTGCCAGCATTGGGTTCTCACTACTAAAAGGAATGCGAGCATCAAGGATCTCAATAATCAAATCCACTTGAGGAACGATCTTACGCATCTCTTTGCTAGCCTTATGCATATGACCGGGATACCAATTGATATTAGCCATAATTAGTCGCCTGTCACTAAGCTGATCTGTGTTTTCTCAATCAAAATCATGCGCTTTTTATACAGCTTGCCCAATGCTTTTTTATAACTCGATTTACTGACACCAAACTGCTTAGCAATCACATCTGCCGGGCTTTTTTCAGTCATGGTTGTTTGACCACCTTCTGCTTTAATAAAGGCCATTATTTTCTTCGATAAGTCATCCAAGGCTTCACGTGTTACTAATTGTAGACAGATATCTAGTTTCTTATCTTCTCGAATATGTTTAATATAGCCCTTCATACTCTGACCAATACTTATTGGCTCAAACACATCACTTTGGAACAATAAACCAATCGTGCCACCATCAACTACAGCACGATACCCCAGATCAGTACGACCACAAATCAGCAGATCGACCTGTTGCTTCGCCTTATAATAAGGTGAAGTATCACCTAAAAACTTATCTAATTTGCTACTTGCAGTGATCCGTTCTGATGCCGAATCAATAAACAGATAAACCACGTAATATTGCCCTACTTGCATCGGTTGTTGCTGCTCACCAAAAGGCACTAATAAGTCCTTCGGCAAACCCCAATCTAAGAATGCACCGATACGATTCACTTCAATCACTTTAAGAAAGGCACATTCACCGACTTCGGCTTTAGGTGTTTCAGTCGTTGCTATCAACATGTCTTCTGAATCTAAATAAATAAACACCTCAAGTTCATCGCCTATCGAACATCCTTCAGGTATATATCGACGAGGTAATAAAATTTCACCATCATCACCTCCATCAAGATAAATCCCGAAGTCCAATCTTTTTATTACTGTTAATTTATTAAGTTTGCCTAATTCAGCCATGATTTTCTCGAAAAATATAATTAATATTTGGTAGATTTTAACCCAATCACGATTGTAACGTTGAAATGAAATGTAATTGATAGGTCTCCTAAAAATACTCACGTATAATGCTCTAATATTAATGACTATAAATAGAGTGAAACTATGCCTAAAGCCAGTGATTTAAAACGTGGAATGGTTGTTGAAGTTAATGACGAACCTCATGTAGTGAAAGAAATTGAAGTACGCAACCCATCTTCACGCGGAGCATCAACCTTATATAAAATCCGTTTTAATCATCTTAAAACCAAGCAGAAACGTGATGAAACATTGAAAGGTGATGACTTTTTAAAAGATGTCGATTGCGAACGCCGTGTACTTCAATTCTCATATAAAGATGACGATGGTTATACTTTTATGAGTTTGGATGATTATGAGCAATACACCATTAATGCTGGCGATATTGAAGATGAGAGCCTGTATCTAACTGAGGGACTTGAAGGTGTCGTGTCAATATTACTGGACGGTGTTTTAGTCGCTATTGAATTGCCTGCCGCGGTCGCAATGGAAATTGTTGAAACCGCGCCTGGTCTTAAAGGTGCCTCAGCCACTGCTCGTACCAAACCGGCTCGTCTAGCAACAGGCTTAGAAGTGCAAGTTCCTGAATATATTGAGCCCAATGAAGTCATTAAAATTAATACTGTGACAGGCAAATTTATGTCTCGTGCATAAATGACATAATGCAGACTAAAATTAAACATTATTGCCTTATCGCCTTAGGCTGGTTCTTCATTATATTAGCGGTGATTGGCGCCTTATTACCTTTACTGCCAACAACGCCTTTCTTAATTATTGCGCTTGCCTGTTTTGCGGAAAGCTCACCACGCTTTCATCGCATGTTATTAAAGAATAAATGGTTTGGCCCGCCTTTAGCCCAATGGGAAAGAAGCAAAACAATTAGACGAAAAATAAAACACAGAGTCATGATACTAATCATCGCAACATTCAGTATTTCAATCTTTATTTTATCTGGCCGAGCTAACTTACAAATTATGCTTGTCTGTTTTTGTCTTATTTTATTAAGCTTTGTATGGAGACTTAAGGAATCTAACCAATGAATATTAATGATGCTATTAGCCAGCGTCATTCTACACGGGCCTTCCTTGATAAAAATGTCTCGCGGGAACAAGTTAATCGTATTCTAGACATTGCTCGTCATGCTCCCTCAGGTGCCAACACTCAGCCATGGCGTGTTGCCGTTGTTTCAGGTAAGTCAAAAAACACGCTACAGAAAAAGATAGAACACGCCTTTAATTCAGGCGTGGACGCACAAATAAGTTATCAATATTATCCCATTACATGGAAGCCAATATATAAAAGCCGACGTAAAGAATGTGGCTTACAACTATACTCAAGCTTAAATATTGCAAAAAATGACCGCGAAAAACGACAGGCTCAGTGGGCGGCCAATTACCGTGCTTTTGATGCTCCCGTTATGTTGTTATTTTTTATTGCTCCTGAAATGGAAACAGGATCCTTTCTAGATTACGGTATATTTTTACAATCGGTCATGCTTGCGGCAATGGAAGAAGGTTTAGCAACCTGCCCACAGGCTGCCTTAGCTGAATATCCACAGATCGCTAAACAATCTCTAGGCTACACAAATGATGACATATTAATTTGTGGTATGGCACTAGGCTATGAAGACACTCACGCTCCAGTCAACAACTACCGAACAGCTCGCGAATCGGCGTCATCTTTTAGCGATTATTTCAATTAATTAAACAAGAAATATAATGAATCTAAATACTTTTATCCACAAGCTAAACACTCATCCTGAAACTATTGAATTTTCAGACACCATGGCAATCATTGATGCCAATTACAATTTCAATCCTACTGCTTTTACTAATGGAGACACTCTGAATGATGAAAATCAGAATAATGGTTCATGTAAAATTTTTTCTTTTGGCTTAAAAAACAATTTATCACCCGAGCAAACATTGGTCTGTTTTGGTTCGTATTACCGAGATGATGTATTAAACAACCCCCAAGGAAATGATCACCAAAATATTCGTCATTTTATGCTCTCCAAATGGGACGGCATTAAATTTGAGAACGATGCGTTAACATTGCGTTAATATGCATGCTTAAACTCCTCCTTGCTAATTAAGGAAATTAAGATCTATACCCGCTAACATCTATGGGCAACTGCCAGTCTACAGATTGTTTGTTATGCATTTTTAAGTAATTATTAGCTTGGCTAAAATGTTTACAGCCAAAAAATCCACGGTAAGATGATAAGGGAGATGGATGTGGTGCTTTGAGCACTAAATGGCGTGACGTGTTAATCATTGCCCCTTTTTTTTGAGCGTAGCTACCCCAAAGCATAAAAACGACGTGATTACATTGCTCATTGACGGTGGCAATGACTTTGTCGGTAAATTTCTCCCAGCCCTTTCCTTGATGGGCATTTGCTCTAGAATCTTCTACTGTTAAAACAGCATTGAGTAACAATACACCTTGTTCTGCCCAGCTTTCCAAGTAACCATGTTTAGCGGGTTTAATACCTAGGTCAGTGTGTAATTCTTTATATATATTAGCCAATGAAGGGGGTGTTTTAATCGCTGGTAATACTGAAAAACACAGACCATGTGCCTGATTTGGCTGATGATAGGGATCTTGCCCTAAGATAACAATTTTTACTTTATCTAATGGTGTCGTTTCTAAGGCATGGAACCAGTTTGATGAGTGTGGGTAAATCGTTTTGCCAAGATCTTTTTCTGCACCTAGATATTGCTGTAATTTTTGCATATAAGGCTGTTCAAATTCGGTCTTTAAGGCTTGTTGCCAACTTGGTGCTTTTTCTAAAACCACTTTATATCCTCAACAATTATTTTCCTATTTCAATCATAGCAAAAACAAAACTGTTTTACGCTTGTTCTATCCACGTTATTGTAGGCATAATAAACCCTCAACAATAATTAAGAGCTAAAAAAATGGCTTCAAAATTAGAAAAATCTGACACGCAATGGCAAGAACAACTTAGTGACGAGCAATATCGCGTGACTCGTCAGGCAGGTACTGAACCTGCTTTTTCAGGCATGTATGTCAAT
Organism: Piscirickettsiaceae bacterium; assembly: GCA_013215825.1. Classification (GTDB taxonomy): domain Bacteria; phylum Pseudomonadota; class Gammaproteobacteria; order Nitrosococcales; family Methylophagaceae. Next base: position 598,037 of record JABSQN010000004.1, read on the forward strand.
CATGCTAATGAGGGAGTTTATCTCTGTATTTGCTGTGAAAACCCTGTTTTCTCATCGCAAAACAAGTTCCATTCTGGCTGTGGTTGGCCTAGTTTTTCAGCACAATCTGAACACGGTGTTGTCAGCCATCACATAGATAAAAGTCACGGCATGAATAGAACCGAAGTGCGTTGCCAGCATTGTGATGCTCATCTTGGCCATGTATTTGATGATGGCCCAGAACCAACAGGGTTACGCTATTGTATTAACTCTGTTTCACTGTCATTTAATGCCTCAAAGTAATTGGTTTGTTTATATTGTTGAAGCGGAGAATGGCTATTTATATACAGGAATCACCACTGATTTAGCCCGTCGTTTTTCTGAACATCGTTCTAAACAAGGTGGCGCCAAGTTCTTTAATTCCAGTGCCGCTAAAGAAATGGTCTTCTACGAACCTCATCCTAACCGTAGTAGTGCATCTAAGCGTGAAGCGGCAATCAAGAAGCTTTCTCGTAAGGCAAAAATAGATCTTATAGAGACCTTTGTTCGATAAGTATTTTTTGTCATAACAAGGCAAAAACAGTTAAAAAAGCGCAGTTTACTAATATAAATACGAATTTTGAGACTATTTTTAACGTAGGTATGGTAGAAAAGACGACACGTGGCGAGTCTCTTATAGAAAATCAATAAGTTCATGTATAATGGTGGGTTATCTAAATTGAGGTGGGTTATGCAAGATCGTATAACGCCCTCGAACTAACCTTCATATTCAGGAATACAGTCTTGCTTACTACTGCAAATATCACCATGCAATTCGGCGCAAAGCCACTATTTGAAAACGTTTCAGTAAAATTCGGCGGTGGTAATCGCTATGGTCTTATCGGTGCGAATGGGTGTGGCAAGTCCACTTTCATGAAAATCATTTCAAGAACATTAGAGCCAACAGCCGGTAATGTTAGCTACGATGTTAACGAAACATTTGCTGTGTTAGAACAAGATCAGTTTGCTTATGAAGAGCTGCGTGTTATTGATGTTGTGATCATGGGTAATAAAGAATTATGGGAAGTGCATCATGAGCGTGATCGCATCTATAGCTTGCCTGAGATGTCAGAAGAAGACGGTATCAAAGTAGCTCATCTTGAAGGTGAATATGCTGAGATGGATGGTTACACTGCTGAATCTCGCGCTGGTGAATTATTATTAGGTGTCGGTATTCCGATTGAACAACATACTGGCCCAATGAGTGAAATTGCGCCGGGTTGGAAATTGCGTATTTTGCTTGCTCAGGTCTTGTTTGCTGAACCTGACATTATGTTACTCGATGAGCCGACTAACCATTTGGATATCAATACAATCCGTTGGCTAGAAGATATGATCAATCAACGTAATGGCACCATGGTTATCATTTCGCATGATCGTCATTTCTTAAACAGTGTTTGTACCCATGTTGCTGATATGGATTTTGGTGAATTGCGTATTTACCCAGGTAATTATGATGAATACATGTTGGCATCGACACAAGCACGCGCCAGTCTAATCGCTGATAATGCTAAGAAAAAAGCACAAATTATTGAGTTACAAGACTTCGTTCGTCGCTTCTCTGCTAATGCATCGAAAGCTAAACAAGCAACATCTCGTGCTAAAAAAATTGATAAAATTCAGTTAGATGACATCAAACCATCAAGCCGTATTAATCCTTACATCAACTTTGAACAAGATAAGAAATTATTCCGTAATGCGGTTGAAGTACAAAGCATTAGCCAAGGTTATGACGATGAAGAGCTTTTATTTAAAGACTTCAAGTTTATGGCTGAAGTCGGCGAACGTATCGCTATTATCGGCCCTAACGGTATCGGTAAAACAACCTTAGCCAAAACACTTGCCAATGAACTTACACCTAAATCAGGTAATGTTAAATGGTCTGAAAATGTCAATATTGGTTATTACGCCCAAGATCATGAGAGTTTATTTGATAATGATTTAGACTTATTCCAATGGATGTCACAATGGGGACGTCCGAATGATGATGAACAAGTTATTCGTGGCACATTAGGTCGCCTATTGTTCTCTGGTCACTCCATTGAGAAAAAAGCAAAAGTACTCTCGGGTGGTGAAAAAGGCCGGATGATGTTTGGTAAGTTATTATTACAAAAACCAAACATCTTAATCATGGATGAGCCAACTAACCACATGGATATGGAGTCAATTGAATCACTCAATATGGCCCTAACGAAATACGATGGTACTTTGTTTTTCGTCAGCCATGATCGTGAATTTGTATCCTCATTAGCAACCCGTATTTTTGATATGACACCTGATGGCATTATCGATTTTAAAGGTAGTTATGAAGAGTATTTGAACAGCCAAGGTATTAAGTAATACATAGCCAAACTACTTGAAGATAGAGATTTTAATTTTGTCATTTCCGTGGAATCAGGAATCTAAAAGCCCTGAATAAGCCCACTATCGTTGGTTCCCCGTTTTCACGGGGATGACTGGCTTTGTTAAAATACTCTACAACTTGAATTCTAACGGGTATATATTGAGCCAGATATGATGTCTGGCTCATTGTTTAACACTTAGTCTTTCATCTATCTTTACTTCATGCTAACGTAACTTACTCATTTATTGAGGAAATTATTATGTCACTAACACGCTCATCATTACTCGCTTTTTTAGCTATCGTATTAACCAGTTTTAGCCTATCGTTTAGCCCTGTTGTTAATGCAGCATCAGCGACTGAAATTAATATCGGTGTATCAGAAACGCTTAAACGTTTTAAGAAAGAAATACCTGGTGGTTCTGAGTTTCTAAAAAGAGCAAAAGGTGTATTAATCTTTCCCAGCGTCATTAAAGTCGGTTTTGGCATTGGTGGTGAATATGGTGAAGGCGCATTACAAATAAGCGGTAAAATAACGTCTTATTATAGTACTGCTGCAGCTTCTATCGGCTTCCAACTTGGTGCACAGTCCAAATCATTAGTCTTAGTCTTTATGTCTGATGATGCCCTAAAACAATTCCAATCTAGCAAAGGCTGGAAAGCGGGTGTCGACGGTTCCGTTGCCCTTATCGAATGGGGTGTAGGCGAAGACATCAACACACTTGATATTGAAGATCCTATCATCGGCTTTGTTTTTAGCAATAAAGGACTGATGTTCAACCTGACCTTAGAAGGGTCTAAATTTACTAAAATAGTGAAATAAAAATGACAGAAACAAACTATCCAAAAAAGTCGTGTGAAATTGATCGCTTAGTTACACATGAAAAATTAGTTGAAGCCACATTAGCAGGCCGAAAAACACAGCAACGCCGAGATGGCGTTTATGCCTATCCTGGTGAAACATTTGAACTTGAAGGTGTTGAATTCACCGTCACAAATTTAGAACAAAAAACATTAGGTGATATGACGGATGCCGATGCGCAAGCCGAAGGTTATCCAAGCATGGAAATGTATAAAGGGCTTATTCTTCGTATGCACAAAGGCATGAAATGGAATGAAAGCCACAAAGTATGGGTGCATTCTTTCGAAAAATCAGCCTAAATAGCATTTTAAAACCTTCTCCCTTATCGGGAGAAGGTTTTAAGTCCTTTTACTCTTCAATTCTGAAACCAACTTTTATCGTGACTTGCCAATATTTAACCCCACCATCTTCAATATAGCCACGCGAATCAACCACATTAAACCAATGTAAATTTTTAATGGTTTCAGATGCCTTAGCAATTGCATTTTTAATCGCTTGATCTGAGCTCTCCGCCGAGCTACCCGTTAATTCGATATGTTTATATGTATGTTCAGTCATTATATTCTCTCCATTAATCTCGCAAATAAATAAACCAATAAAACAAACCAACAAATACGCTGCCACCCACAATATTACCTAATGTTACCGGTAATAAATTATCAAATAAGAACCCGTATATTGTTAAGTTATCTAAATTAATATTACCAACCAATTGTACAATATCAGGCTGGTTTTTAGCCAACAAGCCTGCAGGAATAAAATACATATTAGCGACTGAATGCTCAAAACCCATCGCTACAAATGCCGTAATTGGAAATAAAATAGCCAATACTTTATCCACCACCGTTCGCCCTGCAAAGCATAACCATATTGCCATACACACTAAAATATTACATAACATTCCGCGAGTGAAGGCCTCCATCCAAGTCATATTCACCTTAGAATTCGCTATCGTCAACACTTTTGCACCCACTTCGCTGCCATTAATTTGCCAATGACCACTTAGGTAAATTAATAACAAAATCCCTAATGCACCAACAAAGTTACCTATGAAAACAATCATCCAATTAGTCAATAATTGTTTTAGACTAACTTTGCCGTCAACATACGCCATAACAATTAGATTGTTTCCTGTAAACAATTCAGCCCCTGCTACAACCACTAGAACTAAACCCAAACAAAAAACAAGCCCGCCTAAAAGACGCAAAATACCAGCTGAAATAGCGGTTGCATCATGAGTCACTACAGTAAAAAAGACGGCTCCAAATGCAATAAAAGCGCCAGCCAAAATTGCCAATGCAAACACACGTAGAGGATCACTGGTACTTTTGCTTATGCCAACATTTTCAATTCTGGCGGCAATCTCTTTAGGTGAATAAGCATCAACTGAGAAATGATCCACGTATTATTCCTTAAGTTACAATAATATATTCAATTCTGCCTTATTTTCACGCTTACTCATAGTTTTAACGTCAACTTTAATTAACCCTACATTTAACAGACTGATTTAACTATACTTTATAGTCAAACATGCGTATAATTATTCGATTAATTAAACCTTCCTCTCAGTTTTACTTTCAAAACTGACTTTCACAGGCGAATTCATGTCAGACACAGAACAAACACCGGTTTTACCCTTTTCAGAATTAGGCTTATCAGACGCCGTTCTTAAAGCAGTTAATCAAGCTGGGTACGAAACTCCATCTCCAATCCAAGCACAAAGTATTGCGCCTCTACTTGAAGGTCGCGATCTGCTGGGTCAAGCGCAAACAGGAACAGGTAAAACAGCCGCTTTCGCATTACCACTATTAAGTCGTATTGATGTTAACGCTAAAACACCTCAAATGCTTGTGTTAGCTCCTACGCGTGAATTAGCCATTCAAGTTGCAGAAGCAATTCAAAGCTATGCAAAATATATGAAAGGCCTGCATGTGCTACCTGTTTATGGTGGTCAAAGCATGGGAATTCAACTTCGCCAAATGCAACGCAATCCACAAGTTATTGTTGGAACACCAGGGCGTATTCTTGATCATATTCGTCGTAAAACATTAAAACTTGGCGACTTAAAGTCACTCGTTTTGGATGAAGCCGATGAAATGTTACGTATGGGCTTTATTGATGATGTTGAAACAATCCTAAAAGAAACACCTGATAATCGCCAGGTAGCCTTATTCTCTGCAACAATGCCAGGCCCAATCCATCGTGTTGCTACGCGTTATTTGAAAGATCCGGTTGAAATTCGTATTAAATCGAAAACAACAACAATGGAAACTATCAACCAACGTTACTGGCAAGTAACGGGCATGCATAAGCTAGAAGCATTGACGCGAATTCTTGAAGTTGAAGAATTTGAAGCTATGATCATCTTTGTACGTACCAAAAATTCCACTGCTGAATTGGCAGAGAAACTCGAAGCGCGTGGTTATTCAAGTTCACCTCTAAATGGTGACATGAACCAAGCGGCGCGTGAAAAAGCCATTGATCGTATGAAAAAAGGCAAACTTGATATTCTTGTTGCCACCGATGTTGCCGCTCGTGGTTTAGATATTGAACGCATTAGTCATGTTATAAACTACGATATTCCTTACGATACAGAATCGTATGTGCATCGTATTGGTCGTACAGGCCGTGCTGGACGTAAAGGAACAGCGATCTTATTCGTATCTCCTCGTGAAAAGCGTATGTTGTTTGCTATTGAAAAGGCAACACGTCAACCAATCGAAAAGATGCAATTACCGAGTACCGAAGATATTGCTGATCGCCGTGTCATGCAATTTACTCAAATGCTGAGCGAAACGATTGAATCACAAGACTTGGCTTTCTTCCAAGAAGTAATGGCGAAGTATCAAGAATCACATGATGCTGATCCATTAGAAATTGCGGCAGCATTAACGTATTTAGTGCAGAAAAACCGTCCTCTTAAACCGGTTGTCCATGTTCGCCCACCACGTGCTGAACGTGAAAGCGGTAGTCGTAGAGATAAATCAGATCGAGGCGATCGCCCTAGTCGTGAACGCTCTCCACGTCGCGACAATCAATCTTCACCACATCGTAGTGAAGAAGGCATGCAAACTTACCGCATCGAAGTCGGTCGCTCTCATGGTGTTGAAGTTAAAAACATTGTCGGTGCAATTGCCAATGAAGCTGGCATCGATAGCAAAGATATTGGTCGCATTAGCTTACAAGATGATTACAGCACCGTTGATTTGCCAGATGGTATGCCCAAGGATTTATTCCAACAACTTCGTAAAGTATGGGTATGTAACAAGCAACTTGAACTAAGCATTGTCAATAATAACGATGCCTCAGCCGAACCATCAGGCGATGATACTCGCCGTAAACCTAGACGTTCAGGGAAGTCACGTACTCGCTCTCGTGATACTGAACGCCGTCCAAGCCATCGTCGTGGTAATAAAGACTAAATAAACTAGCCTCCTTTTTAGGGGGCTTTTTTATGTCTTTAACTATCCTTCATAATATGTAGAATAGTCACATGCTGAACTTTATCTGGATTTTCTTTTTCACCAGCGCCTTTATTGTTGCTTTAATCAAGCTATTGGTTTTGGGTGATACTGAAATCTTCGGTCAATTAATGACTGCAATGTTTAGCTTATCTAAAACTGCATTTGAAATATCATTAGGTCTTACTGGCATTCTTGCTCTATGGTTGGGCATTATGCGTATCGGTGAACGTAGTGGATTTATTACCCTTCTCACTCGTGGACTATCTCCACTATTTGCTAAATTAATGCCTGAGATCCCCCAAAACCATCCCGCATTAGGTGCAATGGTAATGAATATATCGGCAAATGCGTTGGGCCTAGATAATGCCGCGACACCGCTAGGTATTAAGGCGATGAAAGAATTACAAAAGCTCAATCCATTAAAAGATACGGCGAGTAATGCTCAAATATTATTCTTAGTGATTAATACCTCAGCCGTGACATTATTCCCTGTCACCATATTTACCTATCGTGCTCAAATGGGTGCGGCTAATCCAACTGATGTCTTTATTCCCATTCTTATTGCTACTTATGCATCGACCTTGATAGGCTTACTCACTGTCGCATCGGTACAAAAAATCAACTTATTTGATAAAGTCATTATGAGCTACCTTGGTGGCTTTACCCTTTTCGTTCTAGGGTTATTATCTTATTTTTCTAGCTTGCCTCAGGCGGATATGCTGACACAATCATCGTTAATCAGTAATGTCATACTGTTTTCGTTGGTGATGCTATTTATTAGTGGTGCAGTCATTAAAAAAGTGAATGCCTACGATGCCTTCATTGATGGTGCAAAGGAAGGCTTTGAAACAGCAATCACCATTATTCCCTATCTTGTTGCCATGTTGGTCGCTATCGGTGTGTTTCGTGCCAGTGGTGCTTTAGATTTATTAGCTGATGGACTGCGTTATATCGTATTGGGTCTTAATATGGATGATCAATTTATTGAAGCCATGCCGACGGCATTAATGAAACCTTTTAGTGGTAGTGGTGCTCGTGCAATGATGATCGATACCATGCAAGTTCACGGTGCAGATTCTTTTGCAGGACGCTTATCTTCTATCGTCCAAGGTAGTACTGAAACGACATTTTATGTACTGGCGGTTTATTTCGGCTCGGTTGGAATTAAAAATATTCGTCATGCTGCAGCCTGTGGCTTAGCAGCAGATATTGCAGGAATACTCGCGGCTATTGCTGTGGCTTATTGGTTCTTTGCTTAAGAAAATAATCGTCCTACTAATCTAGATAGTTTGTCAGAGCGATTCGGTGAACGCAAAGCCTGCATAATATGCTCTCGCATACCCGGCATATACATAATATCCACTAGCAAATGACTGAAGCCCGTATAGCCGGCATCATTATCAGCCAGTTGTTCAACAAAGAGTTGGCAAATATGCTCTTGCTTTAATGCCCGCTCAATTCGTCCTGATATGATCGCTAATATTTCTATATTCTGACTGCATTTATGTTTCAATACTCGCAATACCATTTGATCGACCAATCCTGTAGCGGGGCTATTAGATGCCGCTCGCAAACATGAGCAAATACGATTACTATCAGGTTCTTTTTCTTGCAACTCCATATCAATACGCTGTGCCAATACTTCCACGATATTTGCATCCGGTGAGCCATGTTCCAAAAATGTACTGAGTATATGAAAAGGTTCATCTGCCAATTTTGGAATGGTTTCCATTAAGCCTAAGCTTTCTTCATTTTCATCCAATCTAATAGCCACATCTGCAACACCTTGCAGACCCAAAGATTGCCAATCATCTAAGTCCTTTTTCCCAGTAAAATACGCTAAAGCATCATTATAATACTGTGATGGTTTTCTTGATAATGCTTTCGTCGCTAAGGCGTTAAATGCCGCCATTTTATCATCACGCGGATTGAATGTGTAAGGGCTGTCTTTTAACGCACCTTCAATTTTATTACCTTCAGATGCCGCCAACATACACTCGCCAACACGATCTAGCAGCATGACTAAGAATTCATCTCTTGCGACCTGCAACAACAAGCCTTGTTCATCTAAGGGGAACTTTAAAAACCAAACATAGTGTTGTTCGGGTGTGGCGGGATTCCAAAAGACCACACCTAATAATGCCGTTTGTTGGAATGGATATGGATATGGTTTTTTAGCCCATTCAAAATCAACAAATTCAGCTGGAGATAACTGAACAACACGTCGTCCCATATCAAATACACGGTATTTAGCACCGCTTTGATGTAAGAACTCACTAAGCGTTGTGATTTTTTCTGTTGTCATTTGTTTGTCCTGTTTTTCAACTAAAAAAACCTAATCATTCAGCATGTTTAGATTTTATTCCAAAACCGCGTTATTTTTGCACGGAAAATGTGAGTGTATACAGATACGTGACCATTTGAGTACAGAAATAACGCGGTTGGGATAAAAGATGAATGTGCTGGGTTAGGTTCTATATTCGGCGTTTATTTTGACGTAATCGTAAGAAAAATCACAGGTCCAAACGGTATCATGAGCTTGACCTCGACCTAGTTCGACTTTAATGGTAATTTCATCTTCAGCCATTACCTTTTGACCTTGTTCTTCGGTATAACTCTCAGCAGGTTGACCGCCTTCCACAATACAGACATCACCTAAATAGATTGCAACTTTGCTTAAATCAAAGTCTTTAAGCCCACTGCGACCAACAGCCGCTAGAATACGTCCCCAATTAGGATCGGAGGCAAAGAAGGCTGTTTTTACTAAAGGAGAATGAGCAATAGTATAGGCAACTTGACGACATTCTTCATCATCAACACCATGTTCAATATTGATCTCAATAAACTTGGTTGCACCTTCGCCATCACGCACAATGGCATGAGCCAATAGCTGACTAATTTCATCGATCACAGCGGCTATTTTTTGACCATCATCTGAATCAATAGTAGTAATTCTTGCATTGCCTGCTTTAGCTGTTGCCATCAATACGCAGGCATCATTGGTTGATGTATCACCATCAACAGTAATTCGATTAAATGATTGTTCCATCGCACGGTGCAATATCATATCAAGAACAGATTGTTCAATATCCGCATCGGTAGCAATATAGGACAACATTGTTGCCATATTAGGGTGAATCATACCGGAACCTTTCGCCATACCTGTAATAGTAATGGTTTTGCCATCTAACTCAATTTGTTGAGATACTGCTTTGGCAACAATATCAGTAGTCATAATGGCATGAGCAGCATTAAACCAGTTAGCTTCACTTAGGTTTTGATATGCATCAGGAAGTGCAGCTTGGATTTTATCAACGGGCAATTGCTGACCAATAACTCCGGTTGAAAAAGGTAGAACAGTATTACTTTCTATGTCGGTTAAGCTTGCAACAGCTTGGCAACAGGCTTGTGCGGCGTGCATGCCAGCATCACCAGTTCCTGCATTGGCATTGCCTGAATTGATCAATAAATAACGAGGGCTAGTTTGTTGCTGATGTTGTTTAGCTAATGTAACTGGGGCTGCACAAAAAGCATTCTGAGTATAAACGGCAGATGTAACTGTGCCTTCTGCTAATTCAATTAAGACTAAATCTTCTTTTCCTACTGTTTTAATGCCGGCACTACTTAACCCCAATTTAACGCCTGAAACAGCTAATAAATCAGCTTTTTCTGGACGAATTAAATTAACTGGCATTAGCTAATTGCACCATGACATTGTTTGAACTTTTTACCACTGCCACATGGGCAAGGATCATTACGACCGACTTTCTTACCATCACGCGTAATGGGGTCTTGGTGATTTGGTAAGCTGTCATTATTATCTGCAACATTCTTAGCTTGATCATGTTGATATTCAACTTCTCCAGCTTGACGACGTTGTTCTTCAACTGCTTGTACATCTTCTTCTGCACGAACTTGTACTCGTGAAATTAATGAAATTATTTCATGTTTAATGCTTTCCAACATCGTCGTGAACAATTGGTATGCTTCACGCTTAAACTCTTGTTTTGGATCTTTTTGAGCATAGCCACGTAAGTTAATACCTTGACGTAAATGATCCATTTGAGCCAAATGTTCTTTCCATGCACGATCCAGTGTTTGCAACATAATCGCTTTTTCAAAGTGACGCATCACATCCGCGCCAGTAAATTCTTCTTTCACTTTACACGCTGATTCTGCCGCCTCAAGAATACGCTCTCTTAGACTTTCTTCATGTAGGTTTTCATCTTGCTCTAGCCAGTCACTAATTTCTAATTCTAAAGAAAAATCATCACGTAAAGACTGTTCTAAGCCACTAATATTCCACTGCTCATCAATACTATTTTCTGGAATATAAACGCTAATTGCTGCATTAATAACTGATTGACGCATAGAAATGATAGATTCAGCGACTTCTTCTGTAGCCATTAGTTCATTACGTTGCTCATAGATAACTTTACGTTGATCATTGGCAACATCATCGTATTCTAATAGCTGTTTTCGAATATCAAAGTTATGACCTTCAACTTTCTTTTGGGCATTTTCAATGGCGCGTGAAACCCAAGGATGTTCAATTGCTTCACCTTCTTCCATGCCTAGCTTTTGCATCAATCCCGCCATGCGTTCTGAAGCAAAAATTCGCATTAAATTATCTTCAAGTGATAAATAGAATCGACTTGATCCTGCATCACCTTGACGACCAGAACGACCACGTAATTGATTATCCACCCGACGCGATTCATGACGTTCAGAACCAATTATATGCAAACCGCCTGCTTTTAATACCGCATCATGTCTCACTTGCCATGCTTGCGTCATTTTTTCTTTCACCGCATCGTTTGCTTGTTCACCTAAAGCGACTAACTCTACGTCCAAGCTACCACCCAATACGATATCAGTACCACGTCCCGCCATATTTGTAGCAATAGTGACCGCACCGGGTTGACCTGCTTGAGCAATAATCTGTGCTTCTTTTTCATGGAACTTAGCATTTAATACTTCATGCTTAATCTTTGCTTTCTCTAACAAGTCATGTAGATATTCTGAGCTTTCAATCGATGATGTACCCACTAATACCGGCTGTTTAGTCTCCACACAACGTTTAACATCTTCAACAATGGCATCGTATTTTTCTTTGGTTGTTAGATAAATTTGGTCTGCGGCATCTTTACGTTTCATTTCCTGATTCGTAGGGATTACAATAACTTCCAAGCCATAAATAGACTGTAATTCAAACGCTTCCGTATCAGCTGTTCCGGTCATGCCTGATAGTTTGCTGTATAAACGGAAAAAGTTCTGGAAAGTAATAGATGCCATTGTCTGATTTTCATTTTGAATGGTTACGCCTTCTTTTGCTTCAACAGCTTGATGTAAACCATCAGACCATCGGCGGCCTTCCATTGTTCGCCCCGTAAACTCATCGACAATAACAACTTGATTGTCTTTAACAATATAATCAACATCACGAGAAAACAACACATGTGCGCGTAAAGCGGCAGTAACATGATGCATTAAGCTAATATTAGCCGCATCATATAGGCTGGCATTTGGATCTAAAATACCTGCGTCAGTTAATAAGTTTTCAACTTTTTCATGACCAGATTCGGTGAAATGAACCTGCTTGGCTTTTTCATCAACGGTGTAATCACCGGGTACTTCAACTTCATCCCCTTCACCTATTTGCTTAGACAAACCGGGGATCATGACATCAACTCGTTGATACATTTCTGAGCTATCTTCAGCTGCACCAGAGATAATTAGCGGTGTGCGAGCCTCATCAATTAAGATTGAATCAACTTCATCAATCACCGCAAAATGTAATTTACGTTGTACTTTTTCTTCCATAGAAAAAGCCATATTGTCGCGTAAGTAATCAAAACCAAATTCGTTATTTGTGCCATATGTAATATCACAGGCATAGGCACTACGACGCGCATCAGAATCTAAGCCTGAAATGATGACACCCGTTGTTAAGCCAAGAAAGCTATAAAGCTGGCTCATCCACGCAGCATCACGTTGCGCAAGGTAATCATTGACGGTAATAACATGAACGCCTTCACCTTCTAATGCATTAAGATAAACAGCTAATGTTGCCACTAATGTTTTACCTTCACCGGTACGCATTTCGGCAATTTTGCCATCATTAAGCACCATGCCACCAATCATTTGCACATCGAAATGGCGCATGTTTAATGCACGTTTACCCGCTTCGCGTACCACAGAAAAGGCTTCGGGGATAAGCTCATTTAAGTTTTCACCCTTCGCTAATCGTTGGCGAAATTCTGTTGTTTTAGCTTGCAACGCATCATCATCAAGTGCTTCGATATCCGTTTCAAATTCGGTAATTTTATCGACATCCTTACGCATTTGCTTAAGAACGCGATCATTGCGACTACCAAATATCTTGCTAAAAAACTTGCTTACCATTACTTTATTACTACCTGTAAATGCTCAGAAAGATCCCTGAACTGTATTTTTAAAAACCGTGTGATTATAACCCGTAGCTCACTCCAGGTCGAAGAAATACCTAAACAAATCGAAAATAGTTGATTAGCCTTCCTTTATCTAAATGAGATGAAGGCGTGAGTCCTAAAATACAGTATTATTTTTTCACAAAATTATATGGATTTACTGTCTTCCCATCCAACAAGACTTCAAAATGAACATGAGGGCCGGTCGATCGCCCCGTTGAGCCCATTAATGCTATTTGTTGCCCCTTTCTAACACGATCACCCTTTGCGACTGTCAGTGTTTTATTATGTGCATAACGCGTAATATAACCATTGCCATGTTCAATTTCCACCATTTGACCATAGCCATTACGTTTACCGATCCAACTAACAATACCATCAGCGACTGTATTGACATCACTACCTGATTTACCCGCGAAGTCTAAACCATGATGAAATGTTTTTTTACCATTGAAAGGATCTATTCGATAGCCATAATAAGAAGAAATCCAGCCCGATTGAACAGGTCTTCCCATTGGAATCGCAGATTTAATCATATCTTCTGTGATTAAATAATCTTGAATCATGGTTAATTGTAAAAATTGTTGGTTAAATATTGTTTCAAGCTCAGCAAGATCATCATCAAACTCATCACTATCAACGCCCACGCCAGAACTATCAACACCTCCCAAAGCAGGTCTTGTATCTAGACTATAAGGAACGATATCCAATCCTGCCATTGTTGCTAACTTTTCCATTAATACTTTTAGGCGAATAGCTTCTGCTTGCAAGCCACCTAGGCGTTTTGCATAATAGCCTTCCACTTCTATGACAGCTCTATTGCTTTCAATATTAGCTTGTTCTGGAAATAAAAGAGGAGCATGCTTAACAGCAGGTGTTGTTATCGCATTAATATTTTGATAAAACCAACTTACCGATGATAGTATTACCACCACCAACACGAGACACGTTATGAGAAATTTGCTTCGTGTTAAGTGCCAATGTTTATGTATCGACCTATTTGGTGAGATAATGATGATTTTCATAGTTACCCTTGTAGATAAACCTGAAGATAGCATCCATGACTAAACAACCAGAGAATATTCGTTCAATTTTCCAACAAAACTCAGCATTACATCAGTTGTCCCAACGCTCTCAGCATTTAGAACAACTTAATTATTTATTAAAACAGGCATTACCTAGCCAGTTTTCAGCACATTGCCGATTAGCCAATATGAATAACGGTACCCTCATTATTCATACTGATAATGCCTCATACGCCAGTTTAATTCGCTTTCAAGCACCCGTTATTATCAAAACACTTTCCACCGAGCTTAAAATAGAGATTGCTCATCTTGATGTTAAAGTCAGACCTATACACACACCATTACAAAGCCAACCCACACACAATATTACCTTACCATCCTCTGCTGCCAGAGCATTACAACAAACAGCCGGTTCACTTGAAGATGGACCTCTTAAAGATTCACTCGAAAAACTAAGTAAGCGATTTAATGATTAAGTAACAATAGATGCCGCAGGACGACTAAATGAAATAGGCGCCTCTTTTTCATCATCAAAACTAACTAATTCCCATGCATCTTCTTGTTCTAATAATTTGCGTAACAATTTATTATTCAGCTCATGACCTGATTTATGGCCATAAAACGCACCGATTAAACTATAACCTAATAAGTATAAATCACCAATGGCATCAAGTACTTTATGACGAACAAACTCATCTTCATAACGTAAGCCATCTTCATTTAACACGCGATAATCATCAACAACAATTGCATTATCCATGCTACCGCCTAATGCTAAATTGTTTTCACGTAGCTTCTCAATGTCTTTCATAAAACCAAAAGTTCGGGCTCGACTCACTTCACGGACAAAGGATGTGGATGAAAAATCAACTTCAACTTCTTGTGGACGACCGGTAAATGCCGGATGATCAAAATCAATAGTAAAACTTACTTTAAAGCCATTAAATGGCTCAAATCTAGCCCATTTATCACCATCTTCAATAAGAACGGTTTCTTTTATACGGATGAATTTTTTCGGAGCTGCTTGCTCTTCAATACCTGCTGATTGCACTAAAAACACAAAAGGACCAGCGCTACCATCCATAATAGGCACTTCAGGTGCATTCAAGTCAACATAGGCATTATCGATTCCTAGACCTGCGAATGCTGACAATAAATGTTCAACTGTTGATACTTTATGACCATTTTCCATCAGCGTTGTTGATAATGCTGTTTCGCCGACATTTTCAGCCTTAGCTTTAAATTCAACAACAGGGTCTAAATCAATACGTCTAAAAATAATACCCGTATTTGGCGCAGCAGGTCGTAGGGTTAAATAAACCGTATTTCCACTATGCAACCCAACACCGGTTGCACGAATGACATTTTTCAATGTTCGTTGCTTAATCACGGTGCATTTCTCCCCTTATTACTGACATGACATCATATATTATCACAGGCTCATGCTTCCTTTCCACATTCGCCTGCACATCACTAGTCCGCCTGTCTACGTAAAAAAGCAGGAATATCTAAATACTCCATACTGACATCGACATTTACGGCTTGTTTTTGTACCATTGCACTTTCATCTTTTCTAAGAATTGTTGGCTTGTCATAATCAATATCAACTGATTTTTTAACAATTTCAATTTGAGGTGTAATCACTTCTGGCGCCGAATCAACTTGTGCTACTCGCTCTGTACCTAGCCCCGTTGCAACTACTGTGACCCGAATTTCATCTGCCATTTCAGGATCAATGACAGTCCCTACAACAACCGTTGCATCATCTGAAGAAAATTCTTTAATGGTATTACCCACAGCTTCAAACTCACCAATGGTCATATCCAGTCCAGCAGTGATATTAACCAATACGCCACGCGCACCGGATAAATCCACATCTTCTAACAAAGGACTAGATACCGCCAATTTTGCGGCTTCAACTGCACGATTTTCACCCGATGCCTGCCCCGTCCCCATCATTGCCATACCCATTTCAGACATAACCGTACGAACATCCGCGAAATCCACATTAATCATACCTTCACGAGTGATTAACTCTGCGATACCTTGTACGGCACCAAGTAGTACATCGTTAGCGGCTTTAAACGCATTAAGTAAACTCATATCTTTACCTAATACAGCTAATAGTTTTTCATTGGGGATAGTGATTAATGAATCGACATGCTGACTTAATTCCTCTAAACCTGCTTCAGCGATTTTTAATCGTTTCTTACCTTCAAAAGGAAATGGCTTAGTCACAACAGCAACCGTCAAAATACCCATTTCTTTTGCTACTTGTGCCACAACAGGTGCTGCGCCAGTACCAGTACCACCACCCATTCCAGCAGTAATAAAGATCATATCAGCACCGCTGATCACTTCTATGATCCGTTCACGATCTTCCAATGCCGCTTGTCTACCTATATCAGGATTTGCACCAGCACCAAGACCCTTTGTAATATCTGTACCCAATTGCAATTGTGTTGTTGCTGAACTTTTTCTTAAAGCTTGTGCATCCGTGTTAGCACAAATAAAGTCAACACCTTCTATCTTATTGGCTACCATATGTTCAAGTGCATTGCCGCCACCGCCACCGACACCAATTACTTTAATTACTGCATTTTGTGTATATGTATCAATTAGTTCAAATACCATAACTCTCTCTCCTAGTTTTACTTTTTATATTAAATTATTTATTTTTTTAGAAATTACCCTGAAACCAACTTTTCATTCGTGCCAACATACTTTGAAACCCAGCACTTGAATTTGTATCAGATTGCCCAGTCAATCCTTCCTCATTACCAAATATCAGCAGCCCCACACCTGTCGCATGTATTGGACTTTTCACCACATCGACCAAGCCTCCTACATGTTTTGGCAAACCTAAACGTACAGGTAAGTGAAAGACCTCTTCAGCAAGCTCAATCACACCTTCCATTTTGGAACTACCACCTGTCAACACGATGCCTGCTGCCAATAACTCTTCAAAACCGCTACGTCGTAATTCAGCTTGTACTAACATCAACAGTTCTTCATAACGTGGCTCAACCACTTCTGCTAAGGTTTGTCGTGCTAATTGACGTGGTGGTCGATCACCCACACTTGGCACTTCAATCATTTCATCTTCACGTGCCAACTGTGTCAATGCACAAGCATATTTAATTTTGATTTCATCGGCATACTGCGTTGGTGTTCGTAGTGCCACAGCAATATCATTCGTGACCTGATCACCCGCAATAGGGATAACTGCCGTATGACGAACTGCACCATCAATAAAAACTGCGATATCCGTTGTACCGCCGCCAATATCAATCAAGCAAACGCCTAATTCTTTTTCATCATGTTCAAGTACAGAAGCGCTCGATGCAATTTGTTCCAAAATGACGCCGTCGACGGCTAATCCACAGCGTTCAATACATTTAGTTATATTTTGTGCTGCACTAACCGCACCGGTAATAAGATGTACTTTTGCTTCAAGACGAACACCTGACATGCCAATCGGCTCACGAATACCTTCTTGATTATCTATTAAGTATTCTTGTGGTCTGACATGAAGTAATTGTTGATCGCCAGGAAAATGGACGGCTTTGGCGGCATCAAGTACACGTTCCACATCACCTTGTGTGACTTCTTTATCGCGAATAGCGACTGTACCGTGTGAGTTCAAACTACGAATATGGCTGCCAGCAATACCCACATAGACAGAATGAATCTGACAACCTGCCATTAACTCCGCTTCTTCAACGGCACGTTGAATAGATTGCACAGTTGACTCAATATTAACGACTACCCCTTTTTTCATGCCTCGGGAAGGATGAGAACCGATACCAATAATTTCCAGTGATGGCTCATTAGGGCCAGCATCAGGAACAGTAGCCGCAACAATAGCCACCACCTTTGATGTTCCAATATCTAAGCCAACAATTAAATCTCTGTCATTTTTTCTAGTCATTACACCGTTCCGTTAAAATCAGGTTTTTGTCCCTGTTTCCATACTACTGATAATCCATTCGGATACCGCATATCCATTGCTACTATTTGTGATTGATACTGACTTAAACCTCGTTTATAAATACGCACAAACCGTTTAAATCGTTGTTCGTTATTCGCTCTACCAAACACCACTTTCATACCATTCTTTAATGTCATATTCCATGCACGACGTTTATTCATCATCAAACTTTTTATTTCTAAACCTTCATCCTGCAATATTTTTGTCATCTGCAAATAACGCTGAGTCACCATCTTAAAACTCTTGTCAGGCCCTTCTAATAACGCTAAATGATCCAGTTGTACCCTATCGAATGGCGTAAACAATTCTCCTTGTGCATTGACAAAGCTCTTATGGCCCCATCGTGCAATAGCGACTTGCTCAACCACAATCAAATGCAAACTATCCGGCCAGATCCGTCGAACCTGTACTTCTTTCACCCAAGGCAATGCCTCACCTGCAGTTTGTATTCCCGCCACATCAACAGCCATAAAACTTCCACGTGTAAATGGACGTACTGCATTCATCAACAAAGTTTTATCAACATAATCAAAATCACCTTCAACACTGACATGCAAAATAGGTAACGTATCGTCTTGCTGCAAAAAAACACCTGTCGCAATTAACGCCAGAAATACAAGGCTGACAAAGCCATGTCGTAATAACTGCTGCCACGCTAATGGCTGCTGTTGTTTACGAACTGGCTTGCGAGTTGCGCCTCGTTTCGTACGGCTTGCTATCATTTGGCTGTCTCCATACTACTTTGCAAAATCTGCCAAACTAATTCTTCAAACGATATTCCTGCTTGTTTAGCCGCCATGGGGACCAAACTATGATCAGTCATTCCCGGCACACTATTAGCTTCTATTAAATAAAACTGTCCCAATTCATCACGCATAAAATCAACTCGACCCCAGCCGGTCATTCTTAAACCGTTAAATGCTTGCAATGCAAGATCTTTGCAATGCTGCTCAGCTTGTTCATTCAAGCCACATGGACATAAATATTCTGTGGTATTGGCTTGGTACTTAGCATCAAAATCATAGAACTCATTTGGTGTTTTTAGCTGAATGACTGGGAGTGCGGTCTGCTCTAAAATTGTAACGGTATATTCTTCACCCTCAATCCATCGTTCGGCAATTACTTCAGCATCAAATTCAGTTGCTAATTTAATAGCCTGCGCTAACTCATCAACCGACTTCACTTTCGTCATGCCAATGCTAGAACCTTCATTTACCGGTTTAATAATTAGTGGTAACCCTAAATTTTTAACGATAGTATCTGCATCACTTGTCGCGTCAACTTGTTCAAATTCAGCCGTTGGTAAACCGTGTTGCAACCAAAGTTGCTTGCTCAGCATTTTATTCATTGATAAAACAGCACCGGTAATATCACTACCTGTGTATGGGATATTTAATGAAGTTAATACCGCTTGTATTTCACCATCCTCACCACCTCGACCGTGCAAAATAATAAAGGCACGATCAAATTCACCTGATAGTAGCTGTTCACTCACGTCACTATTTACATCTACTTTATGAGCATCAACACCTTGTGTAATTAAGGCATTCAACACTGCCATACCACTTATTAATGATATTTCACGCTCGGCAGAACGTCCGCCCATTAACACGGCAACTTTGCCAAATTCACTTGCCGATGAGATTAATTTAGCCATTACGCCACCTCACCCACAATATGTACTTCTGCTTGCAAGCTCACACCATGTGCCACTTCAATTTTTTGTTGCACTAATAAGATAAGCGCTTCAATATCTGCCGCCGTTGCCGTGCCATCATTGACAATAAAGTTGGCATGTTTTTCTGATACCTGAGCACCTCCAACGGTGAGGCCTTTCAAGCCACTACTTTCAATTAATCGTCCTGCAAAATTATTTTCCGGATTACGGAAAACCGAGCCTGCACACGGTTGATTTGTAGGTTGGCTCGCATTGCGACGTTTTAATAACGTTTTAATTTCAGCCATTTCTTGCTCCGCATCACCCGTTGTTAAGTTCAATATTGCGGATACAAACCACTCACCTTTAGGTACGTCAACATGGCGATATGACACGGTGAAGTCTGCTGGTTTACGCTGACGCAATGTGCCAAAACGGTCAATCGTTGTCACTTCTGATACTAACGGCCAAATCTCTGAGTTATGACAGCCTGCATTCATTGCCAATGCACCGCCCAACGTACCCGGAATTCCCGCCAAGAAAGCAGTGCCCGACAATCCTGCACGAGCCGCTTGTTTGGCCAACTTGCCACAGTAAACACCGACTTCAGCATAGACTGACTGATCACGAATTTCTAACTCTTGTAATGAGCCTGCGGTTGAAATAACCGTACCGGAAAATCCACCATCACGTACTAATAAGTTACTTCCTAAACCTAGCCACATTACAGGTTCAGCCGTAGAAAGTTGCGTTAAAAACACGGCCAGATCTTGTACATTAGCAGGGCTATAAAATCGCTGTGCATTGCCGCCAACGCGCCATGATGTATGCTTTGATAATGGCTCATTTAGTAATAATTCGCCTTGTAAGTTTTCGAATACGGCAGTCATTATGATTGCACTCCCATTCGAATTTCCAACTCACGCGCGGTGGTACCAATATCTCCAGCACCTAGGGTTAATAATACATCGCCATCGAGACTAATACTTGGCAATATTTCAAACAATGCTTCATTACTTTCAACAAAAACCGGCTCAACTTGGCCACGTAAACGAATAGCGCGACAAAGGCTTTTAGCATCTGCACCGGTGATTTTCGCTTCACCCGCCGGATAAACCTCCATCATTATCAACACGTCAACAGTTGATAACACTTGTACAAAGTCATCAAATAAATCGCGTGTTCGGCTATATCTATGTGGTTGAAATACAACGACAACACGCCTATCTGGCCAGCTTGCTCGCGTAGCATCAATAGTGGCCGCTAATTCCGTAGGATGATGGCCATAATCATCTATCAATAAAACATTGCCGTCATTAACCGATAAATCACCGACAATATTAAAGCGACGCGCTACACCTGCAAAATTATTTAATGCACGTTGACATGCTTCAACTGATACCCCTAGATTCCTCGCAATCGCTAATGCGGCAGTTGCATTTAATGCATTATGTTTGCCCGGCATATTAAGAGTGATGGTGAACTGCTCATTTTCTGATTTATCTAATACTGTGAAATGGCTTTGTCCAGCGGCTTGTTGCAAGTCGGATAACTGGAAGTCAGCATCACTAGCAAAACCATAGGTCAAAATCGGACGAGTGACTTCGGGTAATATCTCGACAATAACATCATCATCAATACACATCACAGCAAGACCATAAAATGGTAAATGATGTAAAAATTCAATAAACGTTGCTTTTAACTTGCCGAAATCACCATCATAGGTTGCCATATGATCTTCATCAATATTAGTTACAACAGCAATCACAGGCTGTAAATATAGGAATGATGCATCACTTTCATCGGCTTCCGCAACCAAATAACGTCCACTGCCTAATCGTGCATTGCTACCCGCACTGTTTAATCGTCCACCAATCACAAAGGTGGGGTCAAGTTCGCCTTCACTTAATAAAGCCGCAAGCAAGCTGGTTGTTGTTGTTTTACCGTGTGTACCAGCTACCGCAATACCGTAACTGAAACGCATTAATTCAGCCAACATTTCAGCGCGTGGCACTATAGGGATGCGTCGCTCTCTCGCTGCCTGCAATTCTGGATTATCATCATTAACCGCGGTGGTTACGACCACAACATCGGTATCTGCAAGATATTTTTCATCATGGCCAATCATCACCGTTGCACCCAATGTGCGAAGATGTTGAATCAATGCATTTTCACGCAAATCGGAACCGGAAACCTGATAACCGAGGTTGATTAATACCTCAGCAATACCGCCCATGCCAACACCACCAATACCGATGAAGTGGATATGTTTCACTCTACTTTGCATTGCTGAGGTCAGTTTATCCATGAGCGGCCTCCATACAAATATCAGCAATAACTTGGGCTGAATCTGGTTTGACTAAGCGTCGTGCTGCTTTTGCCATTGTTAATAGTTGTTGCGAATCCATCACTAATTGTTCAGCTAATAATTCAGCTGTTAACTCGGTTTCTTGAATTAATTTGGCGGCACCAGCATCAACTAAGGTCAAGCCATTATGTGTTTGGTGATCATCAACAGCATAGGGATAAGGCACTAATATTGAAGCAATACCTGCCGCAGTTAACTCAGCAATCGTTAATGCACCAGCACGACACACCACCAAATCTGCCCATTCATACGCGGCTTTCATATCATCAATAAACGGCATAACGTCCGCGTTGATATTCGCCTTATCATAAGCTTGCTGGCAATCTTCTAAATGTTTAACGCCACACTGATGCTTTACTATTGGACGTTGTAACTCATCAATTAATGCTAAAGATTGAGGTAATATTCTATTCAGGGCTCTAGCACCCAAACTACCACCCAGCACTAATAAATTAATCTGTTTTTTCTCAGTAAAACGCTGCTCAGGTTGTGCTATTCCAACAATACTATTTCTTACTGGATTGCCTACCCACTGTGCTTTTAGTTTTGCATCAAAGCTATTTGAAAAGCCTTCTAATACACCTTTGGCAATATGCGATAACAAGCGATTTGTTAAGCCAGGAATGGAATTTTGTTCATGAATAACAACAGGTTTATTTAATGTCCATGCCGCAACACCACCTGGACCTGATGCAAAACCACCTAAGCCTAATACAACATTTGGCTTGATGTCTTTGATTGCTTGCCGTGCTTCTAACACCGCTTTAATCAATTTGAATGGTGCTAATAGCCAACCTAGGATCCCATTACCACGTAAACCTTGTACGCTAATTTCAGTTAATGGATAACCTGCTTCCGGTACTAATTTAGCTTCAATACCTTTGGCTGTTCCCATCCAAAATACAGCAACACCGCGTTGCTTCATTACTTCAGCAACCGCTAATGCTGGGAATACATGCCCGCCTGTACCGCCGGCCATAATAAGAATACGTGACATCATCGTTTCACCCTCGCAGCAGCTTGTTCAGGGAATCGGGTTTCCATATCAACACGAAATAATAACGCAATAGCAACACAAGCCAATACCAAACTACTACCGCCATAACTCATTAAGGGCAAAGTAAGACCTTTGGTTGGTAACGCCCCCATATTGACCCCCATATTGATACAGGCTTGCAAGCCGATCCAAATGCCAATGCCGTAAGCTATTTGAGCACCAAATACTTGCCCTGCTAATTCAGCCGCGCGCCCAATAACCAATGCTCGCCATATAAAGACTAGGAATAATACCAATACGGTTACAGCACCAACTAAGCCAAGTTCTTCTGCCAAAATCGAATATAAAAAATCCGTATGTGCTTCTGGTAAATAGAATAGTTTTTGCATACTGCTACCTAAACCGACACCTAACCAATCACCTCGGCCAAATGCAATCAATGCCTGCGTTAATTGGAAGCCTGTATCAAATGGGTCGGCCCATGGATCCATAAAACTTTGTAAACGCTCTAAACGATAAGGTGCGAACCAAACTAATGCGGCGAATAAACCACCTAAAATAGCAATCAAGGCAGCAAACACATCTAAGCGTGCACCACCTAAAAATAGCATTGCAATAACGGTTGATAAAATAACAACAACCGAGCCCATATCTGGCTGAAGAAGTAATAATATAGTCGCCATGCCCAGTAAAACCAAAGGTCCAAAGACTTTAAAAAAAGAACCTTTCAACTGTCCATAATTACGCTGTAAATAATCAGCAACATAAATAATGGCAAATAATTTAATAATCTCTGCAACTTGTACATTAACAGGACCTAAAGGCAACCAACGTCGGCTACCATTTATTTCGCGCCCAATACCAGGGATCAAAACCAATGCTAATAAAGCAATTCCAGTCATTAACAAGAATGGTGCATTTTGTTGCCAAACCGATAATCGTACAGTCATCACAGCCCAAGCAATACCCAAACCAATAACAGCAAAGACAAATTGGCGATTAAAATAATGTAATGGGCTATCCATATTGCTTGCCGCTGTAGAGATCGAAGCCGAACCGACCATCACTAAGCCAAGGCCTAATAAGCTCATTACAACAAAGAGTAGTTGGCGATCGAATGTATATGAAAAATTATTCATGTAAACAACGCCTTCACAGCCTGTTCAAACGCATTGCCACGCTCAATATAATTCGCATACATATCAAAACTAGCACAGGCCGGTGATAACAATACACTGTCACCACTTGTTGCTATTTGCTGTGCTTGTTTAACCGCATCAGCCATATTTTTAGCAACGGTTATTTGTACATTTTTAGGCGTAGCATCGGCAATTAATTGTGCATCTCGCCCGATCAATACAATGGCTTTTACCTTGCTTGAGAGGACATCTGTTAAGCCTGAGAAATCTTGATCTTTAGCAACCCCCCCCGCAATTAAAACAATATCGCCCAAATCTGCTAAGCCTTCAATAGCCGCAACACACGCACCGACATTGGTTGCTTTCGAATCATCAAACCAACGGATATCATCGTGTTTAGTCACCAAATAACAGCGATGTAGCAAGCCTCGGTAATTCTGAATAGCTGTTAACATTGCCGACATTTCTAAGCCCATTGCATTGCCTAATGCCAGTGCTGCCAAGGTATTCGCAACATTATGTTTGCCCGCGATCTGTAAGTCATCGACAGCTAATAACGGCTGTGTGCCCTGTGCCAACCACTTTTGTCCATTTTTCTCTATTAAACCAAATTCATTATTCGCAGCTTGACCTAATGTGAAACCTGTTTGCTTACGTTCTAATTGCGACCAACTATTAACCAAGGCATCATCACGGTTTAATATCATCACGCCAAAGCCATTATAAATTTTGGCTTTTACATCTTGATATGCTTGTTCGCTATCGTAGCGATCCAAGTGATCTGGACTTACATTAAGCACTACCGCCGCGTGAGCATCTAATGATTCAACCGTTTCTAATTGAAAGCTAGACAACTCTAAAATATAGAAATCAGGTGCTGGCCTTATAATTAAATCAAGGGCTGGTGTGCCCAAATTACCACCGACTTGTACTCGTTTTCCTGCTGTTGCAGCCATTTCTGCTAGCATTGTTGTCACGGTACTTTTACCATTTGAACCTGTGATAGCAATTATCGGGGCATTAGCATAACGAGCAAACAGCTCAATATCACCAACGATCTCAATACCTGCATCACGTGCCGCTTTAATTTCTGGCAAACGAGGATCAACACCCGGGCTTAATACTAAGGTGTCACATTTGAGCATCCAATCAGCAAGTAAACCACCCGTATTAACCAAAACGTCAGGGAGTTCTGTTTGTAATGTTGTTAGTTCTGGTGGTTGTTTACGCGTATCCATAATGGCAACTGCATAATTTTTCTCAACCAAGAACCGAGCACACGATAATCCTGTTTGGCCTAAGCCAACGATCAGAAATGAGTGTGTGTGATTAACTTCTGTTGCCATTATATTCATCTGATTTTTAGACTCGCTAAACCGACTAGCACTAAGAACACCGTAATGATCCAAAATCGCACGATAATACGTGGTTCAGGCCAGCCTTTTAACTCATAATGGTGATGAATAGGTGCCATTAAAAATACCCGTTTACCCCGTAGCTTATAAGAAGAAACTTGCAAGATAACCGACAAGGTTTCAATAACAAAAACACCACCCATAATAAGTAACACCAATTCTTGTCGAACCAATACTGCTACTGTACCTAATGCAGCACCTAGGGCTAATGCACCAATATCACCCATAAATACTTGTGCTGGGTAGGTGTTAAACCATAAAAAACCTAAACCTGCGCCAACCATTGCCGCACAAAATACGGTTAACTCACCTGCATTAGGGATAAATGGAATTGAGAGATAGTTAGCAAAAGAATAATGCCCTGTCAGATAACTAAACAAGCCTAATGCCGCGGCGACCATCACTGTTGGCATAATCGCTAAACCATCCAAACCATCGGTTAAATTTACAGCGTTACTGGTACCCACAATCACAAAATAGGTCAGCAACATATAACCCGCACCGAGAGGAATCAGCACATCTTTAAAGAAAGGAATAATCAATATAGTTTCAGCAGGCAAGGTCGCTGTCATATATAAGAATACAGCGGCACTGCCACCCACAACAGACTGCCAAAAGTATTTATATCGACTCAATAAGCCCTTCGGATCTTGGCGAACTAATTTAATGTAATCATCAATAAAGCCAATCACGCCAAAGGCTAATGTAACAGTGAGTGCAACCCAGACATAACGGTTCGATAAGTCAGCCCATAACAAAGTACTCACTGTAATCGCTACTAGAATCAACGCACCGCCCATGGTTGGCGTGCCTGCTTTACTTAAATGCGATTCGGGACCATCATCACGGATCACTTGACCTATCTGTTTGAAATTCAAATGACGAATCATTGTTGGACCCACAATAAGAGCAATACCCAGTGCAGTAATAACGCCCAGAATTGCACGCAAGGTTAAATATTGGAACATATTAAAACCACTATGAAATTGGCTTAAATAATCACTCAGCATTAACAACATTAGTCTTCCCCTTCTATTGCTAGCACATCGGCCAACGTATCTAATTGCATAAAGCGTGATCCCTTAATCAAGCATGTCACTCCTGTTGTTAGCTCTTGTTGTAATTGCTGTTGTAATTCAGTCATATCATCAAAGTGTTGTGCACCTTCACCAAATGCATCGTTTGCATTTTGACTGCTAACGCCTATGGTGAATAAACGTGTCACACCCGATGTTTTAGCATCCAAGCCCATTTGATAATGAAAACTGGCGCTATCACTACCCAACTCACCGAAATCACCCAAAACCAACCAATGCTCACCAGAAAAATCGTGCAAGGCGTGTAATGCTTGCTGATAAGAACCAGGGTTAGCGTTATAACTATCGTCTATCAACTGTGACTGATTCAATCCGGCACGTATTTGCAAGCGATGGGGCACACTTTTCATTAAAGCCAAGCCCTTGATAATTGCTGTTTCTGGAATATTTAAAGCATGAGTAATAGCAATAGCTGCTAGGGCATTAGCAACATTATGTTTGCCTGGCAGTGGCAAATTAACATAGTGCAACACCTCATTTAATGCCACCATAAAATGGCTTGATGTTGAACTTGTTTGTAAATCTTTAGCTGTAATATCGGCATCATTTTCTAATGCAAAGGTCACGACATTCTTATTTGTTAATCGAGATTGCCAATCATCCGAAAAACGCATATCTGCATTTACCACAGCAATACCATCACTAGCTAATCCAGCATAAATCTCTTCTTTTGCTGATGCTACACCAGTAATATCGCCAAAGCCTTCTAAATGAGCCGCTGCAACATTATTAATAAGGGCAATTTGTGGGTTCACAATCTCAACTAAACGTGCAATTTCACCGGCATGATTAGCGCCCATTTCAATCACGGCATAATCTGATTCTTTATCTAAGCGAGCCAGTGTTAAAGGCACGCCTAATTCATTATTAAAATTACCCACTGTGGCAACCACTGAACCATGCTGGCTCAAAATACTGGCAACCATTTCTTTTACCGTTGTTTTGCCATTACTGCCCGTAATAGCCACAATAATTGCTTTGCATTGTTGTCGCCAATATTGAGTCAGCACACCAAACGCATTAACAATATCATCCACAACTATTTGAGGTAACTCATCATCTTGCAACCGTGATACCAATGCCGCACTCGCGCCGGCTTCACGTGCTACAGCAATATAATCGTGGCCATCAACATGTTCACCAGGCAGGGCAATAAATAGATTACCGGCTTCTACTTTTCGGCTGTCAATCACCGCACCGGTAATAGTGACATCGTGTTCAGGTGTAACACAGCCCAAAACATCGGCAATTTGTGAAAGAAGAAATTGCATACTCATGAGGTAACACCGGCATAAATGAGCATGTCATTTTTAGCATTTTTTAGTGCAGTAACAACAATCTCAGCATCACTAAAAGGCTGTTTTACACCCATCACATCTTGATATTGTTCATGTCCTTTACCCGCCACCAAGATAATATCCGTTGCTTTTGCATGTGTAATTGCATAAGTAATAGCTAATTTCCGATCATGTTCAATATGTACTTTTTCTTGTTCTGAGATACCCGTTAAAATGTCCTCAATAATCACTGCATTATTTTCACTGCGCGGATTATCATCGGTTAACACTACATAATCGGCATATCTATCCGCGCTGTAACCCATCAATGCACGTTTGCCTGTATCACGATCACCACCGCATCCAAACACACACCACAACTTTCCATCTTCTGGCATATAAGTACGTAATGACTGCAACGCTTGTGTTAACGCTTCTGGCGTGTGAGCAAAATCAACCACAACATTAAGCTGATTTTCACTGCCATAATTTTGCATGCGACCATCAACAGAATGACATTGATTTATAGCCTGACTTGCATCATCAAAAGACACATTAATAGCTATTAAACTCGCAAAAGCTGCTAATAAATTATCAATATTAAAAGCACCTAAAAGCGGGCTACTAATCTTGGTATAAGCATGCTGTGTCGTCAAATTAAAACTTAAACCATTAATGGCAACATGTTTGTTATTTATCTCAAATAATGCTGAAATTTCAGCTTGACTGCTATAGGTTAATAGTTTGACATCATCAGAATCAGACATCTTCGCAATGAGTTTTTGACCTAATTCATCGACACTATTCAACACCGCTATTTTAACACTCGGAAAATCAAATAGCTGACTTTTAACCGCGGCATATTCCGTCATATCATGATGATAATCAAGATGATCACGACTTAAATTGGTTAACACTGCAACATCAATAGAAACACTATTTAAGCGACCTTGTGCCAGTGCATGTGACGATGCTTCAATCACCACATATTTAATACCTTGCTGACATAATTCAGCCAAAACAGCTTGTAAAGTCACCGGATCTGGCGTGGTCATTCCTGTATTTTTCAACTTATCTTTACTACCAACGCCCAAGGTGCCAATGACACCACACGGCTTATTCAACGATTCAAGCGCTTGTGCAATAAATTGGCTTACCGATGTCTTACCATTAGTGCCAGTCACAGCAATAACCGTGAAAGCTAATGATGGATGCCCATAAAAACGAGCAGCAATTTCACCGGTCTTATCACCTAAGTTCCTGACGGAATAAGCATGTGTATTTGCCTGTGTTAACAGCTTATTTTCTTCTTCAGTAGCGATTTGTTCTTTATCAAATAAAACAACCGCCACACCTAAACTTAATGCCTGTTTTAGATTATGCACACGTTGATCTATATCTTTTGCCAATGAAAAGAACAAACCACCAGCCAGCACTTGTCGGCTATCTAAACTGAGTCCTGTCACATTAAGATCTACTAAAACAGAAGGATCAGCCAGCATACCCACCAGCAATTCAGATAATGACTTATTGTATAAGATAGACGTCATCACTTGTGTGCCAGCTGTAACTGTCTTGTTGACACATTATCAGGCGTAATATTCAACAGACGCATAGCACTTGTCATGACTTTCGAAAATACTGGCGCAGCAACCAGACCGCCGTAATATTGTTCACCTTGTGGTTCATCAACCATAACCACCATCGCTAAACGTGGTTTGCTAGCAGGAATAACGCCCGCAAATAAAGATACATAACGCCCTTCGGTATAACTCCCTCTCACCAATTTTTCTACCGTACCCGTTTTACCTGCCACGCTATAATTCTTAACGGCAGCCCTTGTTGCGGTTCCTCCGGGCTTAACCACTGCTTCCATCATTGCCAAAACATCTGCCATCACATCTTTAGAAAACACGCGTCGTCCTAGGGGAACTTCTTCTGCTTCTAATTTTTGCAAGCTAACTGGCCGTGATATACCACCATTAGCAAGCACACTATAGGCTCGCGCTAGCTGCAATGCGGTCGTATTTAAACCATATCCATAGGATAGCGTAGCTTGATCCAACTTTCGCCATGTTTGTAAATCAGGCATATTGCCCATCGCTTCACCGGGAAAATATGCACCCGTTAGCTTGGCCATGCCAAATGCTGAAAAATCTTGCCATAATTGCTCGGGGTTAATTGCTTGAACAATTTTTGTTGCTCCCACATTACTTGATTTCTGAATGAGTTTTGCAAGGTCAATCACGCCATAATTATTATGATCACTAATTGTATGACCACTCACTTTGATAGTTCCTGGTCGCGTATCAATTTTTGTTGTAAGTGTGAATTCACCTGATTTCAAAGCGCTAACGACGGTAAAGGGTTTGACGGTTGAACCCGGCTCAAACAAATCAATAACCGCGCGATTACGAAAATCATTGGCTTTTAATCCCCGACGGTTATTGGGGTTAAATGACGGTTGATTAACCATCGCTAATACTTCGCCTGTTTCAATATCCAAAATAACCGCGGTGCCCGAACGTGCATTAAATTTATTGACCGTTGTTTTCAGCGCTTGGTAAGTCAAATATTGCAAACGTAGATCGATACTCAATTGAATATCTTGACCATGTTTAGTGACTTTTAACTGCTCACCACCTTCAACATAATTACCACGGCTATCTCGTACCATTCGTTTTAAACCCGGCACGCCCGTTAATACATCGTTATAAGTTAACTCCAAGCCCTCTTGTCCCGCATCATCTATGCTTGTAAAACCAACAAGATGCGAAGCAACCTCCGCAGTCGGATAATAACGCTTATATTCGCGTTGCAATGCCACACCTTTTATTTGAAGCTGTGTCACTTTTTGAGCAATTTCAGGTGATACTCGTCGTTTTAAATAAACAAATTCACGCCGTTTATTCGCTTTGACCTTGTTAGCAACCGTATTTGTTTTTAACTGTAGTATTTTGGCAAGATTTGCTATTTGAGTCGCGTTCACCTTTATTTCTTGAGGATTAAACCATACGGATTGAACCGGTGTACTAATTGCTAAGGGTTCACCATGTCGGTCAAGAATCATGCCTCGATGAGCCGCCACAGAAACGTTACGCAAATGACGTGCATCGCCCTGATTGCGTAAGAAATCAGGATTTATCACTTGAATATCAGCCAAACGCCAAGCCAAACCAATCACTAAACTTACAAAAACTAAACGCACGACATTAAGCCGCCAAACATCGATATGATTACCTGATGATTTCTGATGATTCATTGCTTAATCACCACCAGCACATCCGCAGTAGGAACTATCATATTTAAACGTAACGATGCTTGTTGCTCAATTTGTCCTGGCCCAGACCAAGTACTTTCTTCTAATAATAAGCGTCCCCATTCTTCATTTAATTGATCGTACTGCTTTTCTAGTTTTTGCAATACAATAAATTCAGTTCTAGCACTATGTTTGGTATAAATAACAGCTATTGAAGAAATTAATACCAACGCTATTAATAGATACACCACAGAATGAGTACGAATACGTAGAATCATATCGGCAATACTCATGCTATTTTTTCCACCACACGTAATACAGCACTCCGAGCCCGTGGATTCGCCGCTAATTCGTCATCACCGGCTTTAATAGCTTTGCTAATTAATTTGATTCTTGGATTAAGCTCATCGGCTCTAATGGGAAAGTTAGAAGGCAAATCATCGCCTCTTGCTTCATCTCGAAAATAGCGTTTAACAATTCGGTCTTCTAATGAATGGAAGGTAATAACCGCCAAGCGACCATTAACTGCCAGTACATCTAACGACTGTTCTAAGCCAGCCTTAAGATCATCTAACTCATTATTAATGTAGATACGGATCGCTTGAAATGTTCGTGTTGCAGGATGTTTATTCTTTTCACGGAACGGCATCGCCTTATCCACCAACGTTGCTAACTGTGTAGTCGATGTAATTGCCGTATGTTCACGTGTTTCAACAATAGCATTGGCAATACGCTTACCAAACTTTTCTTCACCTAATGTTTTAATCACAAAGGTAATATCTTCTACTTTTGCTGTTGCCAACCACTCGGCCGCACTAATGCCGACATCAGGATTCATTCGCATATCCAGCGGACCATCTTTCTGGAAGCTAAAACCACGCTCTGCTTGATCAAGTTGAGGAGATGACACACCAATATCTAATAAAATACCATCCACTTTACCTTGCCAAAGTCGCTCATTGATCGGAGTTGCTAATTGAGCAAAAGAACATTGCTCAATACTAAAACGAGGATCTTGCTTAGAAAGTCTTAATCCTTCAGCAATAGCTTGTGGATCTTTATCTAAACCCAGTAATTTTCCCTGCTCAGATAATTGAGCTAAGATTTGTCGCGCATGGCCGCCACGACCGAAAGTACCGTCAACATAAAAACCATCAGCTTTCACATCCAGCGCGGCAATGGTCTCATTTAACAAAACAGGTAAATGTTCTGAATGGCTATCGGTCATCATCTCGCCTTTTAAAGTGAAAGGTTTTCTAATTCAGTTGGCAAAATACCGTCAAAATCTTCTTCTAAACACTCATCCATCAACGCATTCCACGTTTCCTCATCCCACAACTCAAATTTATTTCCTTGACCGATCATCACGGTGCTTTTTTTCAAGCCTGCAAACTCACGTAACTTAGCAGGTAACAAAATACGGCCATTACTATCCATTTCACACTCAGTTGCATAACCGAGTAACATCCGTTTTAAGCGACGTACTTGTGGATTTAAACTGGGTAATTCTGATAGTTTTTGTTCGACAGCTTCCCATTCAGGCAAAGGATAGATCTGCAAACAACGATCAGAATGATCAATCGTCACGACTAATCGACCTTCACAACAGACATCCAGATGCTTACGGAACTTGGCGGGTATTGCCATACGTCCTTTTACATCTAAATTAAATGTTGCTACGCCTCGAAACATTTGTCATCCTTAAATTGCAAGATCCACTTTGATCCACTTTTACCCACTTTCCGATACTATAGAAGCGTGATCAGAGCGTGTCAAGCATGAGAACAAACAAAATCCTCTTTTAAGGACAATGACTTAGCGTGACTTTATCAAGGTGGGAGAGATGATGTTTTCACGCTTAACAAGACTACTTTTTAATCAAAAAACTGGCATTGGAAGTTAAAGTAAATTCTAGAGTTTGAATCAGATCTTATTACAATGTCACTTTTAAAAACATATCACATCTATTCCGCTACAAAAGTAGAAAAAGAAGAGATTCGCGGAAGTGATTTTCTATCAATTTTTTACTTGAATTTAAGTGTATTTTCAATGTAAATCATGATCAAATTATTTGAAGAAAAAGTGAGATGGCCATAAGCCGGGTTCTGTCGTGGACAATCATTCATCTGGGACATACATCGCTATATGCCTCAAGCAACCTACCCAGGAACCGTGCGAGCCACACGTGTTTGCAAGCAAACTGCTCCTCTATTTGGTCTTGCTCCAGGTGGGGTTTACCCTGCCGCAACTGTTACCAATTACGCGGTGCGCTCTTACCGCACCATTTCACCCTTACCTGATAAGATCAGGCGGTATATTTTCTGTGGCACTTGCCATAAGCTCACGCTTTCCAGACGTTATCTGGCACCCTGCTCATTGGAGCCCGGACTTTCCTCACAAATAGACTAGCTATAAGCGCGATTGCCTGGCCATCTCAGGCGAGGATTTTACAGTATGTTGTTTATTTTTGTTGAATATAATCTTTTTGTAGATTGCATTTTAATCTTACCTCGCGGAATTTTGGCATAGGTTTGATTTGGAATAAATTAGCTACGCAGCCAGTTACTTCGTTTCCAACCTACAATTTTAGCTTTAGCGCCATATCATAAGCGGTATTTTTACTCACTTCTAATAATGATGCTGTGATTGCCGCTGCTTTTTTAACGGGTAGTTCTTTTAATAATAAACTTAATACGCGATTAATCTCAGTTTCACTGCTATCTTTCTTTTGTTTAATTCCCTCGACAAGCAGCACACATTCACCTTTTCGCTGATTGCTATCATCACTTACCCATGCCAGCAATTCAGCTAACGGTTGGGTAACAATAGTTTCATGTAACTTCGTCAGTTCGCGGGCGATACAGGCTTGGCGTTCACCTCCAAAGATCTCAACCATATCCGCTAATGTCGCTTGCAACCGTCTTGGCGCATCATAAAAAATCATGGTTCTACTTTCATCAACAAGTGATTGCAATGTTTGTTGTCTTGCACCTTGTTTGGAAGGCAGAAAGCCTTCAAAGGTAAAACGATCAGAAGGTAAGCCAGATGCTGATAATGCCGCAATCACAGCACAAGAACCCGGCACAGGAACAACAGGAATACCATGTTCACGCACTAAGGAAACTAATTTATAACCTGGGTCACTAATCAATGGCGTACCTGCATCGCTGATTAATGCCACCGATTCACCTTGTTGCAGTCGCACTAATAAAGTTTCGCTTCGCTGTTGTTCATTATGATCATGTAATGAAATACTCGGTGTTTTTATCGCAAAGTGTTGTAATAAAATTCCGCTATGACGCGTATCTTCAGCAGCAATAACATCAACAGATTGCAAAATCTCAATGGCGCGTTGCGACATATCGGATAGATTGCCAATGGGGGTGGCCACTATATATAAAGATGCACTTGTATTATTTGACACGGATAATCACCTTCTAATTAGCACTCAGTTCTGGTCGTAATATACCCGAACAGGTACACTATTTCCTATATTTTCATCATTGATTAATGAGTTATGAACAAACGGACACTTTTAAGCCTCATCACTCTTGTTATTTTAACACTGAGTGCGTGC
This sequence comes from Piscirickettsiaceae bacterium, assembly GCA_013215825.1. GTDB lineage: Bacteria > Pseudomonadota > Gammaproteobacteria > Nitrosococcales > Methylophagaceae. The sequence goes on from JABSQN010000004.1 coordinate 632,973, forward strand.
CAACCAACAAAACCAATCATTACGGTTGAGCCTGATACATCGGCTGAAACACACGCAATTGAAGCACTAAGTTCTGGTGATTATCTCTCTGCCGCTCACTTTTACCTTGAATTAGCATCCGCAACAAAAGGACAACAACAAGCAAACTATTATTTACGTGCAGCACAGGCGTTTTGGCAAATCAATCACGTTGATCAGGCTACGGAAAGTTTATCTAAGATTAATCGTGATCAATTAAGATCGGCTTTACACGCGGATATTGCGATACTAGAAGCTGAAATTGTACTGTCACAATTGCTACCGGAACAAGCATTAAGCACTTTAGCAACAATTAATCTTGATGAGCTTAAAAAAACACAGCAAAGACGCGTGCTTGAGTTACGAATTAACGCTTATGACTTAACTGAAAACTGGCTCGAAAAAGCAAATAATCTTATTCAACTTAGCATGTTACTCGCTGAGTTTGAACAACAAGAAAATCAACAATCACTTTGGCAAGCATTAACAAATTTAACCCCACAGGCCTTAGACTTATTTAACCCCGGTATTCCGCCAGCAATAGATAGCGGCTGGTTTGCCTTGGCCTATGCCGTGCAAACATATCGTACCAATCCAGATGCACTAATTGTAGCAATTGAAGATTGGCAACGTAATTACCCAAACCATCCGGCCAATCCTGAACTCTATAAAAAGAGCTTGGCAACAGGCACTCGCTTACCACAACAGCTGAATGATATTGCCATATTACTACCTAATTCAGGGCCGTTTTTTAAAGCTGCAAAAGCAATAAAACAAGGCATTATTGCTGCTCACTATAATGCTCAAAGTGATACTAAATTGCATTTCTTTGATATTGTGTCTGATCCTCAATCTGGTGAAAGTAATGTTTGGCAACAATACCAAGAAGCCATTAAGATTAATGCCAGCCTGGTTATTGGCCCATTAGATAAACACGCTATTCAAGTTTTAGTGGATGCTGATGATTTACCGATCCCCGTATTAGCGCTGAATCGTTTATCGAATCATATTCAAAAAAAGAACTTATTCCAGTTTGGCTTGGCGCCTGAAGATGATGCGGTTTCTGTGGCCAATTATGCACTTGAACAAGGCTTCCAACGTGCGGTTCTTATTGCACCAAAGAGTGCTTGGGGTGAGCGTATTGCATCCGCCTTTACTGAACAGTGGTCTAATAATGGCGGACTATTAATTAATCAAGCAATATATAATGCGTCAGATAGTGACTTTTCGGCCACCATTAAACCGCTATTAGGTTTAGAAGTCAGCAAGCAACGCTCGAAACAACTAGAACGAACACTAGCAGTACCATTAGAATTTGAACCTCGCCGCCGACAAGACATTGATTTTGTATTTCTAATAGCCAGACCACTAAAAGCTCGCCAATTAGTACCCCAATTAAAATTCCATCGTTCAGGCACATTGCCTATTATCGCCACCTCTCATGCCTATACGGGTTATGAAAACACACAACAAGACATTGATCTAAATAGACTGATCATTAACGATATTCCGTGGATCTTTAGCAATGATGCTCTAAGTGATCCTGCTTATATAGCCTTGCTTAATAGTAAAGACAAACAGTTTGGACCGCTTATTCGCCTCTATGCCTTAGGGACTGATTCATATCGTTTGATTGCTGAACTCAATGGACTAACTCGCTCACCATCACTGACATTTAAAGGGGCGACCGGTGAACTATCCATTAATGAATATGGCCATATACAACGAGTTCTACAATGGGCAACGTTCAAACAAGGGAAAATAGAAGCCTTAGTAGCAATCGAAAATAATCCGTAAAATGCTGTCAACAAAAACGGGACAAGATGCTGAACAGCAGGCTTTAGCTTATTTAGAAAAACATGGACTAACACTGGTAACGAAAAACTACCATAGTCGACGCGGTGAAATTGATTTAATTATGGAAGATAAAAACAGCCTAGTTTTTATAGAAGTTCGTTATCGACAATCAACAAAATATGGCAGCGCACTGGAAAGTGTTAACAGACAGAAACAAATGCGTATTATTCATACCGCCCAGCACTATCTGCAACAACACCCAAGTAAACACTCAGCTTACCGCTTTGATGTGGTGGCGCTTAATCCTACAGATATTGATTGGGTTAAAGATGCTTTCCAACTGAACTAATAGCCGCCATAATAGACACTTCAACTTTATCAGGAATTAGATCATGCCAAACATCAAATATATTGTATTACTTATTGTCTCAATCATGATCTTACAAGGCTGTGCTACCGCCATTGTTACTGGTGGCGCTACGGGTGCTGCATTAATACATGATCGTCGCTCTACTGGTTCCGTGATTGATGATCAAGGCATCGAGTTTAAAGCCTCTTATGCCCTTTTCAGCAATAAAGAAATTTATAATCAAAGCCATCTCAATGTCACTAGTTATAACGGTATTGTTCTCATTACCGGTGAAACACTTACCGAAGAGCTCAAACAAAAAATCACTGCTGAAATAAAAGCTATTCCTAAAGTTCGTCGTGTTCATAATGAATTGATTATTGCCGCGCCAAGCGCCTTACCTTCACGTAGCAGTGACACGTGGATCACCTCAAAAATTAAAACAAAATTGACATCTGCTAGCGATATTGACCCTTTTTATATTAAAGTCATTACAGAACATGGTGTTGTTTATCTAATGGGAATGGTCACGCGTGCCGAAGCTAACAGAGCTGTAGAAATTACAGCAAGCTCTGCCGGTGTTCAACGTGTTATAAAAATATTTGAATACTTAGATTAAACCTAATCGTCGACCTCTCTTTTTTTGAGAGGTCGATTTTTACTTTTAAAACGGCTTAACAACCACCAAGATAACAACAGCAATCAATATTAAAACAGGTGCTTCATTAAACCAGCGATAGAAAATATGAGAACGCTTATTTGCATCCTCTTTAAACTGTTTTAGCAATCGACCACAATAAAAATGATATGCCAATAACATCGCAATCAAAGTCAACTTTGCATGCAACCAATGCATTGCTGCGATTTGTTCCAGTGGATAAAAGCTCAACATCCAACCACCAAAGATCACTGTCAAAACAGCACTTGGCGTCATAATGCCGCGATATAACTTCCGCTCCATGACCTTAAATCGCTCATTACTCACTTTATCGTCAGACATAGCGTGATAAACAAATAGCCGTGGCAAATAAAACAAGGCGGCAAACCATGTCACCACAAATATAATATGAAAGGCTTTAACCCAAAGCATTCTCTACTCCTTATAAAATTAGTGTTACTATTCTAATGTAAATTCATTTGGAGGACTTTATTATGTCAAACAATAATCCTGCCGAACGTCGTCAATTTACTCGCATACCTTTTAAGGCTAAAGCGCATATCACCTCGAAAAAAGCAGAAATACACCTTAATTGTGATGTCATTGATATTTCATTAAAAGGGATTCTCATTGCTAAGCCTAGCAACTGGTTAGGGCATCTCTATGCAAAATATCAAGTTAATCTATTACTAGAAAATGGTCAACTCATTATCCAAATGCAATCCTCTGTCGCACATATTGATGATGACACTGTTGGTTTTATTTGTGAACAGATTGATATCGATAGTATCAGTCATTTAAAACGATTAGTTGAACTCAATTTAGGCGATGAATCACTGCTATACCGTGAGCTGCATGCACTAATTCATTAAATATTTGAAATTGCTTCTATCGCTTCAGATAAATGCTGAACAGCAACCACTTTGATTCCTTTGATTGCTTTTCTAGGTGCATTTGCTTTTGGTACGATAGCGTGGCTAAAACCATGTTTTGCCGCATCGTGAATTCGATCTTCTCCGCCTTGTACCGGTCGTATTTCTCCCGTTAAACCAACTTCACCAAATAAAATGCAATCCTGTGGAATAGCCTTATTTCGCAAGCTTGATAATACAGCGGCTAATACCGCTAAATCAGCCCCGGTTTCACTTAGTTTGACGCCACCAACCACATTGATGAAAACATCTTGATCATTACAGGTAATTCCGCCATGACGATGTAATATCGCCAGTAACATGGCTAATCTATTTTGATCTAAACCTACAGATACCCGACGTGGATTACCTAAAGGACTGTCATCAACCAAGGCTTGCACTTCCACCAACATCGGACGACTTCCTTCACGAATAACCGTAACAGCACTACCTGCCTGTGCACTTTCACCACGAGACAAAAAGATGGCTGATGGATTAGTGACTTCTTTTAAGCCTAATTCGGTCATGGCAAACACGCCCAGTTCATTAACCGCACCAAAGCGATTTTTAACGGCACGTAAGATCCTAAACTGGGTCGATGTGTCGCCTTCAAAATACAGTACGGTATCAACCATATGTTCTAACACTCTAGGTCCTGCAATCGAGCCCGATTTAGTCACATGTCCAACCAAAATCAGCGTTGTACCACTGGATTTAGCAAATCGAACTAACTGTGCCGCACTTTCTCGTACTTGTGCCACAGTACCTGGGGCAGATTGTAATTGTTCGGTGAATACGGTTTGGATCGAATCAATCACCACTACTTGAGGTTTGCGACTATCTGCAATAGAAATTATTTGTTCTATATGTGTTTCAGCTAATAAATCTAAGGGGGTTTGTTCTAATTGCAAACGCTCGGCTCGCAAACGTATTTGCTGCAAAGACTCTTCACCACTGATATATAACGGGCTGACACCACTGCTCTTTGCCATCATTGCCATAGCCTGTAGCAATAAAGTTGATTTTCCGATACCCGGATCGCCACCAATTAACACTACAGATCCTGTGACCAAACCACCACCTAAAACGCGATCTAATTCTGCCAAGCCTGTTGTCCAACGAACCGCATGTTCTGATGTCACTTCGCTAAGCGATTGAACTTCTGGCTTTTGTGCACCAGCATAACCCGTATGTTTGGTAATAGTTGCCTGACTAGTGGCGGTTACTGGTGAGTTTTGGACTTCTTCTTCTAAGCTATTCCACGCACCACATTCTGCACAGCGCCCACCCCATTGAGGTGTTTGTGCATCACAGTCTTTGCAGCGATAAACTCGTTTAACTTTCGCCATGCTGGTAGTTCCTTGTTACACGCTCACTAATTTGGCAGACAAGTTCATAGGGAATTGTATTTGCCTGCTGAGCAATGATTTCTACAGGAAGTTTTTTATCACCCCACAAACACACGTCATCACCTATCTTTGCTTCTATATCTGAAATATCAATACAGATCATATCCATTGATACTCGCCCTAAAACAGGTGTGATTTTATTATTAATTAATACGGTTCCAACAGCGGATAACTGTCGGCTATAACCATCGCCATAACCTATTGCTACAGTCGCTATGCGTGTCGGTTTATCAGCAACAAATTCACCGCCATAGCCCACTTGTTCCCCTTCAACTAAGTCTTGAATAGTAATAATAGTAGATGTTAATGTCATCACTGGCTTCAAGCCTAAATCGATAGCTGATGATTTTTCAAAAGGGGAAATGCCATACAACATCAGCCCCGGCCGCACCCAATCGCCATGACTATCATCAATAGATAATATTGCTGCTGAATTAGCCATACTTAATGTGCATTCATGTTTTTCAGTAAGTTGTAATATTTTATCTAACTGTTGCTGATTTCTAGGATCATTGCGTTCATCGGCATTAGCAAAATGACTCATTAAACCTATCGTGTCAGATATATTTGGACTTTGATTTAGAGCGATTAATGCCATATCAACATTATTAATAGCAACACCTAAACGGTGCATGCCCGTTTCAACCATCAACCAGCAGAATTCTAATGGCGTTGCTAGTTCCAGTATTTTGAATAATTCAATCTGAGCAACTTGGTGAAAAACCAGTGATAAACAATGCTCTGAAGCAAGCTCAAAATCAGTCTGGGAAAATGCACCTTCTAGAATAACAATTGGCTGTTGAATTCCTGCTTGTCGTAACCTTACACCTTCCGATATTCTAGCCACTGCAAAGGCATCACTATCACTCAAGGCTTGTGCTGATTGGATAAGTCCATGTCCATAGGCATTAGCTTTAACCACAGACATTATCTTGCTCCGAGGAGCAATCTCTTTAACGCGTGAAAGATTATATTGTAAGGCGTTTAAATCAATCTTCGCAGTAGGAGAAGAATGCACAACTATTGCTCACCATAGTCGTCATAATTATTATAAGCAAAGTTCTCAAATCGTGTGTATTTTCCTTGGAATGTGAGATGAACCGTACCAATAGGCCCGTTTCGTTGCTTGGCAATATTAATCTCTGCCTTGCCTTTTTCTGGTGAATCTTCGTTATAGACCTCATCACGATAGATGAATACGATCAGATCGGCATCTTGCTCAATCGCACCTGATTCACGCAAGTCTGACATAATAGGTCGCTTATTAGGTCGTTGCTCCAAGCTTCGGTTTAATTGTGAAAGGGCGACAACAGGCACATTCATTTCTTTGGCTAAGGCTTTTAGACCTCGTGAAATTTCAGATACTTCGGTAGTACGGTTTTCATTCGCTTTACCACTGCCTTGCATCAACTGAATATAATCGATAACGATAAGGCTTAAGCCATGATCTCGTTTTAATCGGCGAGCACGTGCACGTAACTCTGTAATTGTGAGGGCAGGCGTATCATCAATAAACAATGGGGCTTCATTTAAAATTGCTAGAGCCGATGTTAAACGCGGCCAATCATCATCATTTAATTTACCTGTACGCAGGCGATGTTGGTCGATTTGACCTAGGGAGGATAGCATCCGCATTGCTAATGAATCTGCGGGCATCTCCATACTAAATACGGCAACAGGTTCTTTGCTTCTAATGGCTGCATTTTCTGCCAAATTCATAGCAAAGGTTGTTTTACCCATAGACGGTCGCCCCGCCACAATAATTAAATCGGCGGGTTGCAAGCCTGCGGTTTGTTCATCAAAATCTGTAAAACCTGTTGAAAGCCCCGTAATGGAACTGTCATTATCAAATAAAGTATCAATACGATCGACAACTTTACTTAACACCTCTTTAATCTGAATAAAACCACCACCACGATTGACACTTTTTTCAGCGATCGCAAGCACTTGTTGTTCAGCTTGATCCAGCATTTGGTCACTATCCAAACCATCGGGACTAAAAGCAGCACTTGAAATAGATGTGCCCACAGCAATAAGTTGACGTAGGACAGATCGCTCTCTGACAATGGTTGCATAAGCGACAATATTCGCGGCGGTCGGCGTGTTTCTAGCCAACATTCCAAGATAGGCTAACTCACCCACTTGTTCTAGCTCCCCCCGACTATCATGCCATTCAGCAAGGGTGATCACATCAACAGGTTCTGATTTTTCAAATAATTGAGTAATAGCACGGAAGATCAATTGATGATCTCGGCGATAAAAATCTGACTCGACTAAGACATCAGCAATTTTATCCCAACTTTCATTGGCGAGCATCAAGCCGCCCAATACAGATTGTTCGGCTTCAACTGAATGTGGAGGAACTTTCAGTGTTTCTGTTGCGCTATCCATATAGGAGTCAGGATATGATAATTCATCTTCCACGGTAATCACCCTAAATTGAGAATACAAAACCCACTTATTTTATAAATAAATAGATTCAGATACAACAGACAAAAATAACCACAATGAGTGGCTATTTTAAATAAATTCTTTAAAAGAGAATCGGGATCGTTTTCACGATCCCGACACCTTCATTTTCTAAGCTTCGTTTTCTTGCTCTTGAGCAATTTTCTCAGCTTCTGCTAACGCTTTTGCTTTCGCTTGTTCCGCTTGCTCGGCTTCTGCTAGTGCAGCTAATTGCGCTTCTGATGTTACTGTTACTTTTACTACAACAACAACGTCTGAATGCAATTGAATGTCGATGCTGTATTCACCAGTGTGACGTAATGGGCCTTCAGGAAGACGCACTTCGTTACGCTCAATATTTGCACCTGCTGCATTCAATACTTCAGCAATATCTGCTGAACCGATTGAACCGAACAATTTACCTTCAATACCTGCATTCGCCATGATGTTTACATCACCAGCGGCAACAAGTGTTATTTTACGTTGCTCTGCTTCAGCCTGCAATTTAGCAGCGGCTGCTTCAAGCTCTGCGCGACGTGATTCAAACACTTCGCGGTTACGCTTGTTAGCAGGTAACGCTTTACCTGTAGGCACTAGGAAATTACGGCCGAAACCAGCTTTAACAGCTACTTCATCACCAAGATTACCAAGCTTCTGCATTTTTTCTAGCAAAATTACTTGCATCGTTCTACCCTCATTCGCAGTATCATACTGCTCTTTAAGTCACTCGCCACTTTCAGTTGAAAGTCGACGAAAATTAAACCACTGTTCCAAAACACCTATCATCGCAAGTATCACCACCATTTGGGTCAACATCACGACCAGCAGCATATAAACAGCTACCAACCAAAATGACTGTCTTTGTTGTTGATTGACAATCGAATGAACGACCGACAATCCTTGCAATGCAAATACAACCAAGCCCACAGGTAAGCATTCTCGCAATATGTTTAATGCATCACCACTCGGTAATGCGGTGATCACCATTAAGGCAACCATCACTATTGCGGCAGACTTACCAAGACGAAGCTGTTGAAACTCGCTTGCAAAACCTCCTGGGTTATATAATTTAGCTTGCCACGCCCGACCAATCAGCAATCCAAGCATTAAATTCATGCTCAATCCTGCTGCAACTAGGCCAGTCATCATTTTCGACAAACTGAGCATCATATCTTGCATTTGGTCTTGGTCTAACTGCCATTCAGGCTGTTTAACCAATTCTTCCATAAACGGTGCAAGCATCTGCTGCCACCATAATGCAGGATCAGAGACTATTAAATAACTCCCTAATACCAACACTATGCCTACGCCACCTGCCGCTAGAAAACTAACTGCTAATGAACGCGTATAACCCAAGACCAAACTGACACCTAACATAGGTAACCAGCTCGATATTAAAAACAATCCAGAGATAGCCGCTTGGTCTAATAACAATCCCGCCAGTAATGTAAATATTACTAAGGTTGCTACAACTGCTTTTATCCCTTCTTTTGGCCCCATACGTAATGTACAAAGCGCAATGATACCGCTCGCTAAATAACTTAACGGTGGCAACATTAAAGCACCAATTGAAAGCAATGCAATGGCGATGGCAGCTTGCCAACGTCCTTGCATTGAAAACACTGCAATACTCCGCAGCATACTATTCCTTATGCCTTATTTCGGTTTGATGTTTTGAAAAACAACACTAGCCTTACTTATGCATATCGCAGTAAGGAATTAACGCTAGGAAACGCGCACGTTTTACACAGTTAGAAAGTTGACGTTGGTAACGTGCTTTCGTACCTGTAATACGGCTAGGAACAATTTTTCCTGTTTCCGTGATGTAATTTTTCAATAAAGTTACATCTTTATAATCAATTTGCTTAACACCTTCAGCGGTGAAGCGACAAAATTTTCTACGTCTAAAAAAACGTGCCATTTGTATGCTCCTTTAATTCTTAAGAGTCGCGACGACGAGGTTTATCATCTTCGTCTTTGCGCATCATTGGTGAAGGTTCTGTGATTGCTTCGTCAGTGTTAATAACTAGGTTACGGATAACCGCATCATTAAAACGGAAAGCAGTCGTTACTTCGTCTAATTGAGCAACATCACACTCAACATTCATTAACACGTAATGTGCTTTATGAATTTTGTTGATTGGGTATGCTAATTGACGACGACCCCAGTCTTCTAAACGGTGGATTGTTCCACCTTGGCTGGTTAATACTTGCTGATATTTTTCAATCATTGCAGGTACTTGTTCACTCTGATCAGGGTGGACCAGAAACACGATTTCGTAATGTCTCATATGAGCTCCTCACGGTTTCAACAGCTCCCCGAAAGTTAATTCAAGAAGCAAGGAGTATTGCCTATTAAACTTCAAGGCAATCGATAATTTTACGCTATTTTGCTAGCGGAGCTCAACTTCGTTGACGAGAAGCCTCAAATAAACACACACCAGCCGCCACAGATACATTCAAACTTTCAGCACCACCTTGCATTGGAATGTACATTACTTGATCGCAGTTCTCACGCGTTAAACGGCGGATCCCACGACCTTCAGCACCTAATACAATCGCTAAAGGACCTTTCAGATCAGCTTCAAACAAAGTTGTTTCACAATCACCTGACGTACCTACAATCCAAACACCATTTTGCTGCAATTCGCGCAAAACACGCGCTAAATTAGTCACTTGAATAAATGGTAATCGCTCTGCGGCGCCACTCGACACTTTTAATGCTGTCGCAGTTAAACTCGATGCCCGATCTTTAGGAGCTATCACGGCATGTGCGCCAGCCGCTTCGGCAGAACGCATACATGCACCTAAATTATGAGGATCTTGCACACAATCTAAGATCAATAAAAACGGCGGAACATCCAACTCATCGATCAGTTTGAACAAATCCGTTTCATCTAAATTATCAAGAGGACGACAGCGTGCAATAGCACCTTGATGTTGCGCATCAGGCACCATTTCATCAAGCTCTTCACGCGTGACTTTTTGTGGCTTAAGTCCATGAGGCTGTGCCGCCTCAATCAGGCTTTCAATACGCGCATCATCACGCTCATCTGCGATGAATATTTCAGTAACACGCGTAGTCGGCAGCTCAAGTGCTGCTTGTATTGCATGTAAGCCAAAAATTAAATCATTCGGTGAATGCTTATCAGATTTAGGGGCTCTACGGCGCTTGGTATGCTTCTGATTCTTGTCCTTCGACAATGGGTTTGACATATATTTCTACTCGACGATTTAATTGACGACCTGCTTCGGTCTCGTTGTTGGCTCTTGGTTCGGCTTCACCTCGTCCTTCCGTGATTAAACGGCTGGCTGGCACGCCATCAGAGTTAAAATAATCAACAACTGATTGAGCGCGACGATATGAAAGGTCCATATTATAACCTTCTGAGCCGATACTGTCGGTATGACCGACCACATGAATAATGGTGTTCGGATAACGCTGCAAGATCGCTGATACTTTCTGCAAGGTTGGCATGAAGGCAGTTTTTAATCCTGCACTACCAAAATCAAATGAAACCTCACTAGATATATCAATCTTTAAGCTTTCATTTTCTAAGCGCTGTATTTCAATATCGTGATTCGCTTGCTCTGCTGCAAGTGCCGCTTCCATTTCTTTTTGTTGATTATCCATATAATAACCGACACCGCCGCCGGCCGCAGCACCAATCGCCGCCCCAACTAATAAGCCACCTTTGTCATTTTCAATAGAATGACCGATGACAGCACCTATAACAGCGCCTGCCGCAGCGCCTAATTTTGCACGTTGATTTGGATCATCCGTTGCACAGGCACTAATTACCGTTGTCATTACGGCTACTAATACTAATTTTTTCATCACAAAATCTCCTCTTACTATTTATTGTTGCTATTCTACGGTATTACACCTCAAAGTTCTGAGAGAAACATCATGGAAAAACACTTCATTCCTGTCAATATTGCCATTCTGACGATTTCTGACACTCGTACTATAGATAACGATACCTCTGGAAAAGTTCTCCGAGAACGAATATTAGATGCTAATCACACTGTAGCGGCACAAGAAATAGTACAAGATGATATGTATCAAATTCGTTCAATTGTTTCACAATGGATCGCTAATCCTGATATTCAAACCATTATCACAACGGGCGGCACAGGCTTAACTGGACGAGATGGCACACCAGAAGCAGTTAAAGTGCTTCTCGATAAAGAAATTGAAGGTTTTGGTGAGCTATTTCGTCATATTTCATATCAAGATATTCGCACATCAACTATTCAATCTCGTGCTATTGGCGGGGTTGCTAATGGTACATTTATCTTCTGCCTACCCGGTTCAACAGGCGCATGTAAAACCGCATGGGATGATATTTTAAAAGAACAATTAGATGCCCGACATCGCCCCTGTAACTTTGTCGAACTTATGCCTCGATTACTAGAAAAATGACAACACTGATACTCTATACAACCGCTGGCTGTCATTTATGCGTACTCGGTGAAGACATAATAAAATCACTTCCTAAGCACTATGACATCACGCTTGTAGCTGTTGAAATTGGTGATAATGATGAACTCGTTGATCGCTATGGCGTGTCTATTCCTGTTATCAAATTCTCTGATAACAGTGAACTGAACTGGCCTTTTGAGGCTCAGGATATTGAAAGAAAATTAACTTTATAAAAATCGTAGGTTGGGTTTCAACCCAACATGTTGGACTAAAGTCCAACCAACACAATTATCAAGGCACTCTAACTCAACCATGACAATCCAATTTATAGATACCCAAGCCGCACTCGCCACATTCTGTCAGCAAATCTCTGATACAACATGGATGACAGTGGATACCGAATTTCTCCGTGAGAAGACATATTATCCCCTGCTATGCTTAATTCAAGTGGCAACCGACGATCATATTGCCTGCATTGACCCTCTCGCACTTGATGATTTAAACCCGATTTTAGACTTAATCTACGATCCAAATATCACCGTAGTTTTCCATGCTGCTCGACAAGATCTAGAGCTGCTATATTTAATGCGTGACGAGCTTCCTAGCAATGTATTTGATACTCAAATCGCAGCAACTGTACTCGGTTATGGCGAACAAATTGGCTATGGAAATCTCGTTAAGCAATGCATTGATGTTGACTTAGACAAAGCTCATTCACGTACAGATTGGACAAAACGCCCACTAGATCCAGCCCAAATTGAATATGCTGCGGATGATGTTCGTTATTTACGTGATGTTTACAAACTTCTCACACAACAACTTGCTGATAAAAATCGCACACATTGGCTAGATGATGATTTTGCCACCCTAACAAGTTTAGAGTCTTACAAGCCAGATCCTGATAATAGCTGGCGTAGAGTCAAAGGCTTTGGTCGTTTAAAAGGTATTCAACTTGCCATTTTACAAAGACTAGCCGCATGGCGAGAACAACGTGCTATCAAGTCAAATCGCCCTCGTCGTTGGATATTAAAAGATGATGTATTACTTGATCTTGCCAAACTTGCACCAGAATCTACTGATAAATTCAGTCTCATTCGCAATCTTGAAGCTGGCACAATCAAACATCATGGCAACACATTATTAGCAGAAATTAAACAAGCCAAATCAATACCAAAAGAACAATGGCCCGTATTGAAAAAAGTACAGCCACTAACACAACAACAAAATGCGATTGCCGATGCATTAATGGCATTGCTTAGAAAGTTTTGTGACGAACAATCTATCTCACCCGTAGCCGTGGCCTCACGTAAAGAGATTGAACGCCTTGTTGCTGGTGATGAAGACTTAGCCATCACTCAAGGCTGGCGTAATGAAATTGTCGGCCATCATCTGCAAGCATTTATTGATGGTAAACTATCCATCACAGCCGATACAAAACAATTAAATACAAGCCCGTAGGTTGGACTTCAGTCCAACTTCCAACCTCTATCAAAGTGCCATGTTGGGTTAAAACCCAACCCACAAAAATAAGGAATACATTATGTCAGCATTAATTTGTGGCTCATTCGCCTACGACACCATTATGGTCTTTCCCGATCAATTCAAAAACCATATATTGCCCGACAAAGTACATATGCTTAATGTTTCCTTTTTAGTGCCAAATTTACGTCGTGAATTTGGCGGTTGTGCCGGTAATATTGCCTACAATCTAAAATTGCTTGGTGATGATCCCATTCCAATGGGCACAGTAGGTAGTGACTTTGCCAGCTATGCCACATGGATGGATAAACACGGCATCAACCGCCGTCATGTGCATGTAAAAGACAGTAGCTATACTGCCCAAGCATTTATCACCACCGATATGGATGACAATCAAATCACCGCTTTTCATCCCGGTGCAATGAACTTGTCACACGAAACAGCAATCAGTGAAGCCAAAGACATCAAACTTGCTATCGTTGCACCTGATGGTCGTGATGGCATGATTTTACATGCACAACAACTACACGAAGCAGGCATTCCATTTATATTCGATCCAGGTCAAGGCCTACCGATGTTTAATGGTGAAGACTTAATGAAGTTTGCCGATCAAGCAAACTATATCGCACTCAATGATTATGAAGCACAATTGTTTGAAGATAGAACAGGCTTATCTCCACATGAAATAGCCGCACACGTAGACGCCTTAATCATCACCCGCGGTGAAAAAGGGTCACACATCTACACCGATGGCAAACGCATTGATATCCCCTGTGCCAAAGCAGAGAAACTAGCCGATCCAACAGGGTGTGGCGATGCCTACCGTGCCGGTTTAATTCATGGGATATTGCACGGTAAAAGCTGGGAAGAAACAGGACGAATTGCATCCCTACTAGGTGCAATTAAGATTGAGCAGCATGGTACTCAAAATCATACGTTTACGGCTGAGGAATTTGCTAAACGACTTGAAACGAGTTTCAAGTAAGAACGCTTGCGTAGGTTGGTCTTTAGCCCAACTCCCAGCTTATAAAAAAGGCTGATGTTGGGTTAAACATCCCGACCTACGGAGTGTGACAATGCAAGACTTGACCCCCACTTTCCATTTACAACTGATAAACTTGCTGTACACCTTAAGGCTAACTTTGGTTAATTCTCACAAAAAATAAAGCCTAGTCACAATTTGTAACTAGGCTTCGTTTCATTAGCTACGTTATCTTATAAAGTTATGGAATAACCGTTAATTCAATCGAGGCATTGGCACTACTCACCCCAGTATTCACCAATCTATCAATAACACCATCATTAGAAGTGTACATTCTTGAGTTAATGGTTCCAGTAATAGGATTATTTGTTGGAACGACTCCTGATGTGATCCTGATAGGATAAAAAGCTCCACGAGAAGAATTTAAACATGTTGTGGTTGTTCCCCCGCCAGGATAAAAGAATTTTTCATTGGTAACATGATTTCGATTCAAAGCCGTGCGTTCCGCAGAAGTATTATGTCTAGGATTCTCACATGAACTATTCATATAATCATGAACCGCGGTATAGTCTGTGACCCAAGTAAGATCACCATCTGATGATGTATTTTCTCCCAAGTTTACATCTGGTATCCAACCTGCAATCTGAGTGAAGTTATTTTCATAGAAAGGCACTCTATCTAGTGGTACAGCCGAAACTCCTGTTGGCGTATAGTTACCCCCATCATAAATTTCATTAGGTGGAATATCTAAATATACTGCTCGCGCCTGAAGTTCACGATAATTAGCCTCGCCTTGGGAAAACTGTGTATGTATTGTGCTAGCTCCATTCACAAAATTACTAACTGTACTAAACGTCTTAAAACTACTATTGGGAACAGTGCTTATCCCATTTTGCAAGGCATCTCTGACTACTGACTTAACATACTCTGAATACAGTCCAATATTTGAAGCCTGTATTGTTGAAGTCATATAAGGAATGCTATTTGATGACGTAGCCCCTGAAGCTCCAGTTGCTTTATTAAAATATGATGCGGGAATAATATTAAATGCAATCATTTTCCATGGTTCAAATAGACGATAAATTCCATCTACTCGTTTCATACGGCATGTTTTGAAACCTGTCGCACCATCCGCTTCATCTCGACAGCATGCTGTACATGCTGCGTGCTGATCTTCACCACCACCATTATCTACGGCGGCCTTTATAATGCTCGGAGATACAGCTACTACTGAAGCAACGTCTCTCAAAACCAGATCCTCAACATCCCATTCTAAAAAGCCCTTGATTATACTTGTCGTTGGTGTTGCCCCCCCACTTTTACAATTACAAACTGCAGTAAGAAACTCTTCACGCCGCTCTGTAGTAGTAACTGAACTTAATGCAATAGGTGAATAAGTAACTGTTTGGAATGTTACAACAGTGCTATCACCTTTTTTACTTAAATCAGGAACAGGCTTGCTTGATTCTTTCTTTTGATCACCCACATCAAGGGTAACAGGAACCACATCTGGTGCAGCTAATGGTGTGTAGTTTACTATTGGTCCATTATCACCAAGACTCGCCGGATTATCTGAAAATGCTGTTAATGCTGGCGCATAAGCGTCAATTACGGTACTTAATGAAATATTTTGTGTCCCACCTATTTCATCATTCCAAGCAACAGTAATAGTCACTAATTTTTCATCTGAATAAGCCGATGGTGCAGATGGGTCAACTGTTGATGCTGCTGTTAATGCTGCAGGATCAAACCAATAATCTGTTACCACCCAATTTAATGTGTAATTGTAATTACCAACGGTTAAAGCTCCGGCTAATAAGTCGGTACTCCCTACCGGCGCACCACCTTCATCATCATTAATATGACTATAAGATAAGGTACTTGCTGCGTATGCAGTTGCTGTTGCGCCAGATGCTACTGTCCATGTATTCGCCACATCAGAATCGACTGTTGTTAAGTGAACAAAACTTTTTAAATCATCAATCTTCTTCTGCGCGATAGACATAGCAACTGTTCGTTGGTTGGCATTTGAACTGTTTTTAATTAAAACACCTTGCAGTTTAGAGATTCCTAAAATCCCAACAGCTAATATTACCAAGGCAATCATTACCTCAATAAGACTAAACCCTTTTGCTTTTGTTCTAAATTTTATATTCATCAGCTTATTCCTATCTTTAACAGCTTTATATTTTCTAGGCTTATATCCACTTTAATTAGGGGTGAAATCTCGCCAGCTGTATTTAACTTTTGCTATATCTGTCGTTAACGTATCATCTGCCAAAGCAGCAAAAACATCCTCATCATAAACTTGTGCATAACCACCATTAGTTAGGTTACTTGGCAAATCAGATATTGCTGAACCATGAACAACCACATTACCATTCAGACTAAAATCAGCTGTTAATCCAATTAATATTCCCCAAACATCTAAGGTACCATTAGCATGAACATCACCTTCAACAACTATAATAAGCGGTGTATCCCTGCTGCCTAGAATAACCGTAGAACCAGTGGGAAATGAACAATCTCCTTCAACCCAAATAAGTGGAATTTTTAAGTCGGTCAATAAAACACCATTTATTGTTGTTGGCGGACCTGCTAATGCAGAACAATCATCAACGACCTTCCCTTTTGCTTTTGCTCGTGCTTTTATTTCAAGTTTTGTTTCCGCAACCAAATCATCTTTATCACTGTCCGCACCTCCAGGTGGGGGAGGGCCAGGAATATCAACACCAAATATAAAAGCAAAAGGTGAATATGGGAAATCTGCACTTGGATTTATAACGATGTCATCTCCAATATTTCCTGAATCACTTAAATTTTCTGTACAGCCACAGACTTTCCAAGCATCCGTATCATCTAATGTATCCATGCAGATACCCGCCGCCTCAAATTCACCATGATTACATGTTTGCCAGCTTGCACCGCCGCCACTTGTTACTGATGAATGAACCCATACAGATACTGCAACACCAGGTCCTCCACCATTAGGATTTGGAACAATCGTAAAATTACCACCTAAATCAACACTAGGAGACATTAATGGTGGGATTTCACCAGGTGTTAATAAACTTGTTTTTGCATATTCTATCTGAGCAACAGCTTCACCAGTACCATCTGCAGAATTACCTAAACCTACAGCTGTTGTGTTATCTCCTATTTTAACTAGGTAGCTTTTACTATTGACTAATACTGAGTTGACAGAAGATGTAATCGTACTAGCTGCAACAGTTGCATAAACTAATGTTGGATTTACCAAGCTGGCACCGACTGCAACACTGCAAGGAAAAACACTAGTCAATCCTGCACAAGGAATCCAACCTGCCGTGGCACCATCATGCAAGCTTGGATTAGCACGCAGGAAAGAAGCCGCTTGTTCAAGTCCTGCTTCTGCATTTGCAAAGGCTTCTTTATGACGCACTTCATTACCAGAAATTCGCTGGTCTAATATACCTACTCTAGTCGCAAATAAAGCAATTAACGTTACACCGATTAATAACATTACTGTTACCAATAATGTGGCGGCACCTTGTTGGTTATTTTCTAATTTTGACTTATGCATAATATTCACCTTAAACATCGTCATTCCTTAATCGAATAATTTCTTTAACGGTCCTGCACACTTCTGTATTTCCGCTAAGGGTAGCTTTTCCTGTTAAAACTATCTCTACTTGTTTTACTAAAACTGTCCCTGCTGTTATAGATGTTAATGTTATTGAAGATAAAGGATAATCAGCTACTAAACAATTTATTGGTCGCCCGTAAGGATTCGCTACTGAGGTCACTGTATCATTTAAAATTATTGCTACAATATTCCTATCGGTTATTGATTCACCAAAAGTACAGTTATCATCAGCACTTCTTCCCCATTTTATTTGACCTTTTGTACTTGTAGTAGTCGTTTCAACACGAAAACCAAATCGCTCATCAGATGATGAGCCTGAAACATTTTGAACCCCGTTCCCATCTTCATCATAAGAATACAACAAGCACTTTGAATCGACTGAATTCAATTCACTCATAAAATCATGTTCATCAGGATTTGCTGAATAGCCTGCTCTTTTTAGCTCATCCGAAATAAAAGTCATTGTACCTCTTAATTCTTGATTAAGACGAATCATAGCAACGCTATCACTATTTGACCGTATATTACTGATAAACATGGTCATAACGGCACTGGTCATGATCAGGCCGATAACAATCGCTATCATCATCTCAATTAGGGTGAGTCCTTTTTGATTTGTTTTCATTTCATTACCTAACATGACGTATGACCAAAACTATCACCACACATCCTTACTCTGCCAATGGAAGAAACTACAGCACCTAATTCAGCACCTGATGAAACACTAAATTTTAAAGTGCCAGCCTTTGATGAGCCTCGTAATGGTGCAAACAATGTATATTTATCTCCACCAGCATTAGTTGGAAAAGAATTGCTTTCCATACTAACTCCAGGATAATCATCCTGAGTTACTATCTTTTTCACACCATCAATTTCACATGCTGGAACATTGTCAGTACAGTCACAAAAGGTCTCAACTGTAATTCCATAACACCATGTTGCAGCACTTCCTTTAAATGTAATATTAACTGTTTTATTCCTTTTGATAGCCTCAGTCTTAGCAAACATTAAATCTGCAAATAAAACATCACCTGCACCTTGCACTTTTCTACGCTCTAACAATCCAGAAAATGACGGTGCGGCTATCGCAACCAAAATTGCAAGAATAGCCAGTGTGATCATTAACTCCATTAAAGTAAAGCCGCTATGTCTTTGATTTGCCATTGATGTATTCCCACGTTCCTTGGCTAAGTATAATCCTCATATAATAGTCTTTAATAGTGTAAATCACGAGTTTTTATCTGTTTTTGTGATTTTGCACACATTTTCTTAGTGACCTGCTGTATTATTTAGTCTATATTTCACTCATAAACATAATTATTGTTGGTGCATTATGAAAATTTTATCTAAAGGTTTTACCCTTATCGAATTGATGATTGTAGTAGCGATTATTGCAATTATTGCCGCGATTGCCATGCCTGCTTATAGTGATTATGTAACTCGGGCGAAGCGTGCCGATGCCAAAGTAGCATTACTATCTTTACAATTAGCTCAAGAGAAATGGCGCGCTAACAATCCTGCTTATGCCACTATTATGGCAAGCTTACCTGCAGCTACCACTTCGCCAGATAATTATTACAACCTAAGTATCATAGCCGCCTCTACTTCGAGTTCCACATATCTACTTACGGCGGATCCAGTAGCGACAGAAGCACAAATTAATGATAGTAAGTGTTTGGCTTTTAGTATTAATCAAAACAATGAAGTAACAATCACTGGTTCAGGAACTGTTTCCCAATGCTGGAGCCGTTAAATAGTAGCCAGTAATTGCAAAATAGCTAAAGAACACAATCCCGCAACCACATCATCAACCATAATTCCCCATCCGCCGTGCAGGTTTTTGTCTAACCAGCTAATCGGCCAGGGTTTTAGGATGTCGAAAAAGCGGAATAATACAAAGCCTGCAAGCATCCATTGCCAACCTGCTGGGGCGGCGATCATGGTGACCATATAACCGACTATTTCATCCCAGACTACGGCGGATGGGTCGTCTGTTCCTAGCCAGTCTGCTGATTGTTGGCAGATCCAAATACCGACTATAAAAGCAATGAATGTGATTGCTAAATATATACCTAGCGATAAATCTTGCATTAACCAGTAAATGGGGAGAGCCGCTAAGGTCCCAAATGTGCCTGGTGCTTTGGGTGCTAAACCTGAGCCGAAGCCTAACCCTAAGAAACAAATTGGTTTTTTTAGTAGTTCTTTGAATGTAATATTAGACTGTGAAGTGGTCATATCCTATCCCTTTTAACTCGACTCGCTTGCCGTGTTGCTGTGTGGTGATAATGCCAGATTCATTATTAATAACACCAATACATTGGCATTGTTCGGCCAATAATTGTTCTACTTTTATGCTGTTATCAGGTGAAATCGTAAAGCAAAGTTCGTAATCATCACCAGAGGTTAAGGCTAGCCGCCTTGCCGTTTCATTTTCTATTTTCATAAGCACAGGAGATAGAGGCAATTTTTCTAAATCTAATTCTGCTCCAACATGACTTTTATCTAAGATATGCTTTAAATCAGCTAATAATCCATCGGATATATCAATCGCAGAGCTTGCTAATCCTTGTAATTTTTGTCCAATCTCAACTCTAGGTGTTGGCTGTTGTAGTCGTTGTTCTAAATAATCTATATCCAAATTATTTAAAGATGCAGTTTGTTTTTTACCGTTCATGGTGAGCTTGTCGAACCATCCTTCGACAAGCTCAGGACGATCGGTGTCTTTCTGTAACTTTAGTTGCAATGCTGCACCTGCATCACCTACTGTGCCGGTCACATAAATATGGTCAGCCACTTTTGCCCCATCACGTCGCAAGGCAAGTTTTGATTTTACAAAACCATGTACTTGAATGCTGATAGTTAATGGGCCTCGGGTCGTATCTCCACCGACTAATTGTATGCCATGTTCATTGGCTAATTCAGCCAAACCTTGTGAAAAGTCAGCCAGCCAATTTTCATCTACTTTTGGCAACGTTAAGGCTAGAGTAAACCAAGCAGGTTTTGCACCCATTGCCGCTAAATCACTTAAACCAACGGCTAAACTCTTATGTCCTAAGCTTTTGACATCCACATTGGCAAAAAAGTGTACACCTTCCACTAAAGTATCAATAGAAACTGCTAGCACATGGTCAGAAGGACACTGTAATAAAGCACAATCATCACCAATGCCAAGTTTGACATCATCACGCTGTGGGGTGAGTTGTTCGAAATAGTGCTGGATCAGAGAAAATTCAGATGGTGTAGTCATTATTATTATCTCAACCACAATGTGTAGGTTGGACTTAAGTCCAACTTCCAGACTTTATTAAAAGTCCGTGTCGAGTTAAAACTCGACCTACAGATTTTATTTCTTGGCGCGACGAGCCTTTGATTCTTTATATTCGGCTGCACGTAATTTAGAGCCCATTTTATCAAGAACCCCATTGACATATTTATGACCTTTTTCGCCACCAAATGCTTTAGCTAGCTCAACGGCTTCATTTAATACAACTCGGTATGGCACTTCTGGGCGGTACATAAACTCGTACACGGCTAAGCGTAATACTGAACTTTCTACCGGATCAATGTCAGCCAAGTTACGATCAACGGCATAGGCTAATTCCGCATCTAGTGTGTCAATATTTTTAGAAACACCATCCACTAAACCTGTGAAATATTTGGCGTCCATTTTGTCAGAATTTTCAGCGGTAACAAATTCTAAGCTATCTTTGCCCAATGCTTGCTCATTAACAAGTGCTTGGTATAAGGCCTGAACAGCGGCGCGACGTGAGTGTGAACGAGGTAATGCTCTTGCCATTTATTTTGCACCTTCAATTTGACGTAAAACATTGACCATTTCAATAGTTCCCATTGCAGCTTCTGCACCTTTATTGCCAGCTTTAGTGCCAGCACGTTCAATTGCTTGTTCGATAGTATCAACAGTTAAAACACCAAAAGATACTGGAATATCAAGTTGTAACGTTAATTGACCTAAGCCTTTAGAGCATTCTCCGGCGACATATTCAAAATGTGGCGTACCACCACGAATAACCGCACCCAATGCAATAATGGCATCATATTTACCGGTACGGCCCATACGTTGAACAGCTAATGGAATTTCGACGGCACCTGGTACGCGTGCTAAATCAATATCACTTTCACTCGCGCCATGACGTACTAAACAATCAATCGCACCCGAAATTAGATTATCAACGATAAAGTCATTAAATCGCCCTGCAACAATGCCTATTTTTAGCCCTTTAGCTGAAAAATCGCCTGAAAATGTAGTGATCTTACTCATTTGTTTAATCTATCCGAGAAATTATGAACCACTATTGTACTGTTTTTAGAGAGTGTCTGCCCGACTAAGTATTGCATGCTTTGTTCATTTGTTTTTAGCATGAGGAAGCCCCGCTGGGTCAGCATCGATCTCAAACCATTTATACTTTTTCTTGTCAATCCGAACTGCTGTGAGCTTATCGCCCCAAACTGCACCACTGTCTAAGGAAAAAACATTGCCATATTGTCCAATACCTAAGGTTGACCAATGACCAAAAACAATACAATCTGCCTTTGTTTTACGATCTGGCATTTCAAACCAGGGTAATTCACCGCTTGGTTTATCTTTGGGCTCACCTTTGAATTTTAACGCTAGACGACCATCATCATGGCAATAACGCAGGCGAGTAAAACAATTGGTGATATAGCGTAAGCGATCCCAGCCAATTAATTCTTTTGACCATTTATCTGGTTTATTGCCATACATGTTTTTGAAAAAGTCTTGCCAGTGTTCACCTTGCAATACTTTTTCAACTTCTTTGGCTCTTTTTCGACACTTTTTTATCGACCATTTCGGTGGCAAACCAGCATGTACCATACTAAAACCAAGGGTTTTGTCATGATAGAACAAAGGCTGGTGACGTAACCAAGTAATCAATACATCGCAATCATCGGCATCTAGTACCGATTCCATAGTATCCATTCGATGATGATAATCATTCACCCCAACTGCATTGGCAATTAAATGGAGATCATGATTGCCTAAAACCACTTTAACGCTATCAGGATGAGCCATTGCAAAGCGAATTACTTCTGCTGACTTAGGGCCTCTATTAACCAAGTCGCCAGCCAGCCAAACTTGATCTTTTTTAGGATCAAACTCAATAACCTTAAGTAACTTCAATAATTCATCAAAGCACCCTTGCACATCGCCTATTGCATAAATAGCCATTTAAAATTCTCACCGTTTTTAATTAGTGACTACTTTACCTGAGAAAGACGGTGAGGAACAGTTGAACCGTAAGTCGGACTTTAGTCCGACATATCGGGTTAAAACCTGACCTACAGCTTATCGGCGGCGATATAGTGGTTCGGGCTTCAATACCGTCGTTTGATAACTTTCACTAAAATCATTAAACGCAGGCAGCGCATTCTCTAGGTTATCTAGATTAGCCATTTCAAAACTATTAATGCCACATTGCGTCATATAGAACAGTTGATCATACAAAATATCGCCTTGCGCTCTGATCTCACCTTGATAATCATAACGATCACGTAACAGCCTAGCAAAGGAATAACAACGACCATCCGTAAAAGCTGGAAATACTAAGATTATCAGTGAAAATTTCGCCAAATCAGGTACGATTTCTTCTAAAGGATCATCACCCGTTAAACGCAATCCAAGCCCACCTTCATGCTTGTTTAAACTTTCGTGTTCTGCCTGCCAACGTGTAATAGAGACGGTAATATCACCGGTAACAAGATCGGCATCATCATCCAAATGCAGCCAATTATCTTCAACAATTTCGCGATTTTTAATTATCTGCATAAACACGCTCCTTAAACGGATCAATACCCACACGACGTACCGTCGCTAAAAACAGTTCACCTTCATGACGGTGTTCTTTGAAGACCTCTAATAAAGTCGTTACGGTATCAACCACTTTATCTTTAGGAATTGCACGGCCTAAACGCTTGCCTAATGTCGCATCAGCCTCCGAACTACCACCCAAGGTAAATTGATACCACTCTTCGCCTTTTTTATCGACACCAAGAATACCAATATGACCAACACTTTGATGGGCACAACCATTCATACAGCCTGACATTTTTATCTTAATATCACCTAAGTCATACAAATAATCTAAATCATCAAAACGTTCGTTAATTTCTTTTGCCAGTGGTATTGAGGTGGCATTAGCCAATCCACAAAAATCCAAGCCCGGACAGCAAATCATATCGGTCAACGTATTAATATTCGGCGTTGCTAAACCTTCTGCTTGCAAACGCAACCATAGGGCATAAAGCTCGCCTTGTTTAACATCACCTAATAATAAGTTTTGATTATGCGATACTCGAATTTCACCTACACTAAACTCATCCGCCACTTCAGCAATAACATCTAATTGTTCTGCAGTCACATCGCCTGGTGGAACTTGGGGTGCTTTTAATGAAATATACGCAATTTTATAGCCAGAAATTTTGTGATCAACTACGTTTTGTTTCACCCAGCGGGCAAAGTCTGCATCCTCAGCCTGCATTTTGGCAAAGCTTTCATCATTTCCAGCCGTTAAATCATAATCAGGTTCGGTAAAATGCTGTTTGACTCGCTCAATTTCTTTGTCATCAAGTTCAAGCTGTTGGCGAATTTGTACCCATTCAGCCTCAACCAATTCACGAATATGGTTTATTCCATGCTCACGTACCGTGATCTTAATCCGTGCTTTATATTTATTATCACGACGACCTAGACGATTATAAACCCGTAAAATGGCTTCTAAATAAGATAATAAATCTTTCTTCTCTAGAAATGGTCGAATTTGCTGACCTAAAATAGGTGTTCGGCCTAAACCACCACCAACTAAGACTTCGAATCCTACTTCGCCTTCATTGTTTTTAACCAAATGTAGGCCAATATCATGCAGTTTCGTAGCCGCTCTATCTTCTTTATTGCCAATAACAGCGATCTTGAATTTACGTGGTAAATAAGCAAACTCAGGATGAAACGTAGACCATTGACGAATAATTTCACACCAAGGACGTGGATCTTCAATTTCGCCAGCACAGACACCCGCCAACTGATCAGAAGTCGTATTACGAATACAGTTACCACTACTTTGAATAGCGTGCATTTGTACTGAAGCAAGCTCAGCTAAAATATCAGGCACTGTTTCTAATGCGGGCCAATTTAATTGGAAATTTGTTCGAGTTGTAAAATGCACATAGCCCTTATCATAGCGGCGAGAAATATCTGCCATTTTACGAACTTGCTTTGATGATAGAAGTCCATAAGGCACTGCCACACGCAACATTGGCGCATGGATTTGAACATATAAACCATTCATCAATCGCAAAGGACGAAATTGCTCTTCTGTTAATTCACCCGCCAGAAAACGACGTGTTTGATCGCGGTATTGCGCTACTCGCTGATCAACCATTGCTTGATCATAACTATCGTATTGATACATTAAACATCTCTACACTCAATAAAGTAAGTTGCTTATTATAAGTGATATACTCTTATAACTGTAAATTATAAATATCTATATTAATAGATGATAATCTTCTATCAATAGAGTAGAAGCCAAACACTACAAAACAACAATAGTGAATAATCATGTCAAGATCATCACGTCAAAAGCAACGAATATGGTTAATTATTGCCTTTATAATTATCGGTTACGGTGCCAGCCAATTTTCAGCAGAACAAGCTTACTCACCCATTCAAGTAACAAAGATTGAACACGCTTTTCAGCAGCAACAAAGTAATGTTCAATTACAAGTGACTGGTAAAGTGATCACGTTATTAAAAGATGATCTCGACGGCAACCGCCACCAACGCTTTATTATTAAATTAGCCCATGACCAAACCCTTTTAATCGCACACAATATTGATCTGGCGAACCGAATTGATCAGCTTAAAATTAATGATGAAATCACACTCTTTGGTGAATACGAATGGAATGCTAAAGGGGGTGTTTTGCACTGGACACATCACGACCCAGCTAAACGTCATATTGATGGTTGGATAAAACATCAAGGCCAAGTTTATCAATAAGCATGACTGACCTAGTACCGGCCAGTATCAGCTTTCCCCCAATCGCTGGCAAAGATGCACAAATATTAATACTCGGTTCCATGCCCGGTATCAAATCATTACAAGAACAGCAATATTACGCCCACCCACGCAATGCCTTTTGGCCGATTATGGCGAGCTTGTATGATTTTGATTTATCGTTAGATTACGCAGCACGTTGTCAACAATTAGTCGACAATAAAGTGGCTATCTGGGACGTGTTAAAAAGCTGTTGCCGCCAAGGCAGTTTAGATCAAGCGATTGAAACGGACTCCATCGTTGCCAATGACTTTCTTGCATTCCTCACTCAGTACCCTAAAATCAAATCTATTTGTTTCAATGGTACAAAAGCAGAACAAGTCTTTCATCGCTATGTGCTACCTACATTAACAACAGCGCAGCAACAAATAATAAGACACAAATTGCCCTCAACCAGTCCGGCACATGCAACTCAATCTTTTGATGATAAATTGAGCCAATGGCAAATAACCAAACAAAATATGGAGGCTGATTAATTTGCCAGCCTCCATATACACGAGTTGTCGTTATTTCAAAACACTCAATGCAAGTCTTACTCGATTTGCATAGCCAGAATCAGCATTTTCAAATTGTGTTAACAACCGCACTTGAATAGAACGATTTGCATGCACCAAACCACCAGCAATATTTTTAGCTAGCTGGTCTTTTTGTGATTCATCCATCAAGCGATATAAATCACCCGCTTGTGAATAATGATCATCCTGATCGGTCTGATATCGATTAATCCATGCATCATTCTCAACAGGCATGGGGGGTTCAGCAACAGAAAGATCTGGAGATGGCGCTCCTTCATTAATCCGGTCATTAGGATAAAAGTTAGTTCCTGAACCTTGGTTTTCACCACCATGTACCGGGCAACCGCCAGCCATTGCACCATCGCGTTGATAATTATTAACAGGACATTTAGCCGCATTAACAGCCAATTGGTTCACATTCACACCGACTCTATAACGATGAGCATCTTGATAGGCTAACAAACGTCCTTGCAACATTTTGTCAGGTGAAACACCAATACCCGGTACTAAATTACTCGGGGAAAATGCAGCCTGTTCCGTTTCAGAAAAATAGTTGGTCACATTACGATTTAATTCCAACTTCCCTACTTCTATGAGAGGAAAATCGGAATGAGGCCAAACTTTAGTCAAATCAAAAGGGTTAATTTGATAACCTTCAGCTTCTTGTTCCGTCATGATCTGAACTTTTGCAGACCAGCTTGGGTAATCACTACTCGCAATCGCTTCAACTAAATCCTGTTGTGCACCATATCCAGGCTTTACTGATGCTTCCGCTTCGGTCAATGTTTGAATGCCTTGATTACTCTTAAAGTGCCACTTAAACCAAACTCGCTCACCTTTATCATTCCAAAAGCTATAGGTATGTGAACTAAAACCATGCATATGTCGATATGAAGCTGGAATACCTCTATCAGACATCAAGATTGTCATCTGATGTAACGATTGGGGATGATTGGCCCAAAACTCATACATTGCAGCCGGATCAGGCATATTGGTTTGTGGGTTTTTCTTTTGTGAATGTACAAAGTCCGGAAACTTTATCGGATCTCTAAGAAAGAACACCGGCGTATTATTACCCACCATATCGTAGTTGCCTTGCTGGGTATAAAACTTAATCGCAAAACCACGTGGGTCACGAGCATAGTCGCTCGAATCTTGTCCGCCACCTACGGTTGAAAACCTGACAAAAATGTCGGTGGCTTGCCCTTCTACCTGTAGAAAATCTGCTATTGTACGATCCTTAAGCGAGTGAGTTAGGGTAAAAGTCCCATACGCACCTGTTCCTCTTGCATGAACAACTCGCTCAGGAATACGCTCTCGATTAAAGTGAGCCAACTTTTCAAAGGTATAATGATTATCAAAGGTAAGTGGCCCACGTTCACCCACACTAATACTATTATTATCATCTGCAACGGGTGAACCCGTCGCTGTCGTCAATATTGTTTTTGCCATGGTTATGCCTCTCGATTTATTCCAGATACAAGCCGTTCTTGAATCTGGTTTTAATCATAGGCCAGCTTAAACAAATTGTATAACGAGTTATACCTTAAAGTTTAATCGCTTTTATCGATTACTTAATTTGGCGAATTGATTATTCTAGTGATTCTTTTAAAAACACCACATACAAACCTTGGTGTACTCCGCATAACCCTTTTTCAGACTCAATTTCAGCAGTTAAAGATAATCGTGCTTTGCCCTTTTCTTTTAAGGTTGTAATAAATAACTCGAGTTCTTCAGCACTCGGGAAAGCACATGTAGCAGTAAAGTCTGCTGTGACCGGCTTTTTAAAATCGTATTCACTTTTTTGAATCACCAGATCATTGTTAATGCCTAACTGTTTCAACTTTAAGTAAATTAATGCCCAACCAGTCAAAATACCTATCGCGGCCTGACTGCCACCAAACGCAGTGCCATGTAGGTTTTTATTGGCCTCTAATGGAGCAGTGATAATGATTTCATTACCATCAAACGATTTGATTTCAACACCGAGATTAGCAGTGATTGGAATATTCTTTTGTATATACTCAAGTTCAGAGTCTAAATCTAGCACCTAACTTACCTATATTATTCGGTTTACCTTCAAGGATTCCTGTGGCCTCAAACCTTTCATATAGCCACTTCCAGTTTTCCGTTGTTCTTTGACTTCGGTTTTCATTTAAAGATTGAGCTATTATTTTATCTAACTCATCATCATCGAAAGAAAGTAAAACTAGCACCGCATGATGAACAAAGTAATGATAATCATTTTCCAACATAGGCAGCATTAAATCAATAAACTGTTTGTCCTGCAGTTCAATAGTCTTCCGTATAAACCTACCAAAAAAAGTATGAAGAGGTTGTGCTGGAGTCACAATATTATATTTAACTAACTCTATTCCACTTTTCCTGTCTTGATTCAATACAAAACCGACCATTTTAATTGCGAAAATCCCCATATAATTTGTTTGGCTTTTATTATCGGTATAAAACTGTTCCAAATTTCTTAAATTAGACTTAGTCAACTCCAACGCTCTCTCAGGATCTTGCTGGACTAAATAATCATAATTAATTCGTTGTATCCGGTTTTCTTTTTCCCAGAAGAACCATAGCAATTCAGTTCCTTTACCATTACTCAACTTATTAATGGCATCAAAAAGAAGTCGTTTATACTGCATCTTTTTCTGGATGTTTAACTCTTCCGTCTCATTTAGTTGAGTGTTAAGTGAGAGAATCGCATCATTATCTAATTGCTTAACAAGAGCGTTAAATAAGTTTTTCAATGTACTTGCTCTAAATGCCCTGGACTTCTTAGTTTCATTAAAAGTTTTAAATAATTCATCGTTTGTAAAAATCTGAATTATTTTCTGAGAAAGTTGATTGCCTTTTTTATGTCCATCGTAAAGCAAATAGTCCAATATCAGCTCTACATCTTCAGGCTTTCTATACTTTGCAAGCTTATAAAAAACAGCTTCTTTCTGATATAAATCTATAGCATTGCGAAGCTTTTGATAAAGCTCAGGCCTCTTTTCAGCTTGTATGATGAATCTAGCAGTTGCAGATAGTTTATTTGGCGTAGCCAATAACGCATTGAACAGTATTGCTCTTTGGGATGCATTAAATTTTTCAACATTTAATACCGAGAGCGGATTTAACTTAACCGCAATAGAAAAAAAGACACCCCCTACTTTTACCTTACCTGATTCATCATACGAACCACGTCTAATCTCAGTATTATCATTAAGGTGATCTATTAAAAATGGAACAACGTCCACTTATGGAAAGGAATACACTAATGTTTGAAAAGCAGAGGTTCGAACATGAGCATCTGGATGATTTGTCAGTTCAATCCAATCTTGACGTGAAATCGTTTTTGCCCAGTCTATATAGTCTTCAATTTTGTTATTTGAGCGCCAACTGTATGGATTTTCTAATTGGACTAGGCCATAGAATGGAAAAGACCGCTTTTTTGCAAACAACTCATCTCCTATCTGCTTATTTCTTGGTGTGTCTATACAGTATTCTTCGCTGTATGCTCCCTTTGACTGCACGCAATAAACTTGGATTACTCTATCTGCAAAGAGTTGACCCTCGGGAGAAACCTTACTCAGATCATAGCTATCTATCGCATGACTTGAAACTGAATAGAGTATGGTGAAAATTATGCTTAGTTGTATTTGCCACTTCATATCTACATTCCTTATATCAATGAACTGAGTTTATATTTTACATATAAAAAAGCCGAGCAATGCCCGGCTCTTCATATTTAATGATTTAAAGCAACTTGCTTAAATCTTTTGCATCCCAATGTGGGAAGTGCTTTCTGACTAAAGCATTGAGCTCTTTTTCAAAGTCTGAGAATTGTTCTGAACTAGTAACTTGCTGTGTATTATCACCCGATACGGCTTCAGTGATCATGCCTGCACCAATGGTTACATTACTTAATCGGTCGATAATAATGAAGGCACCAGTGCTACGGTTACGTTTATAAGCATCAAATACCACGGGCTTGTTTAATGAAAATTCACACACGCCAATTTCATTGAGTCCTAACTCGCTGGCTTCTTGTTCAGCCAAAGTATTTACATCAATTTGGCTATCAATTCCGGTCAAGATACCGGTGCTCTCACTCACACCTACTTTGAAGTTATATTGTTTACCGCTGACTAATGGTTTTTCAGTCATCCACACCACAGTAGCTTTAAAATTACTACCAATATGCGGTTGATTGTTGCGATGCACTATCATATCGCCACGGCTAATATCAATTTCATCTTCTAAGGTAACCGTAACCGCTTCACCGGGAACTGCTTGCTCTAAATTGCCATCATAAGTAACAATGTCTTTAATACGGCTTTCTTGACCTGAAGGCAAGGCAGTAATTTCATCACCAGGTTTCAAAATTCCCGATGCTAAGGTGCCACAATAACCACGAAAATCTAAATTAGGTCGATTAACATATTGCACAGGGAAACGAACATCATCCATATTAGTATCACTGGATATTTCAATATTATCCAACAGGTTCATCAGTGTTTCACCTTGATACCAAGGCATATTTTCGCTCTTATTGACGACGTTATCGCCTTTTAAAGCCGAAAGCGGCACATAATGCACATCTTCCATTTCTAATTCCTGAGCAAAGGCACTATATTCTTGTCGAATCTCATTATAAACCTGTTCGCTATAATCTTTAATATCCATTTTATTAATGGCAACAATAATATGTTTAATACCCAATAAATTAGCGATATAACTATGACGACGAGTTTGAGTTTGCACCCCATAACGTGCATCAATCAAGATAACGGCAAGCTGGCAGTTTGATGCGCCAGTTGCCATATTACGGGTATATTGCTCATGACCTGGCGTATCGGCAATGATAAATTTACGCTTAGTGGTCGAGAAATAACGATAAGCAACATCAATGGTAATTCCTTGCTCACGCTCAGCTTGTAAACCATCCACCAACAAGGCCAAATCTATCGTGTCACCCGTTGTACCTGATTTAACACTGTCTTTAGTAACCGCTTCTAATTGATCTTCATAGATCATTTTCGAATCATAAAGTAAGCGACCAATTAAGGTGCTTTTGCCATCATCGACATTGCCACAGGTTAGAAAACGCAGCATTTCTTTATTTTCATGCTGTTTTAAATAGGCATCAATATCAGTTTCTATTAGGCTGTCTGTTTGGTAGTTGTTTTCTGTGCTCATATTCTCTACTTCTCTATTCATTAAAATCCGCCCTTTTCTTTCAATGGGGTCAGACTCGATTGATTTCCAACAGGTGGTTTCAATGGAGTCGGACTCGATTGAAACCCTAGAAATAGCCTTCTTGTTTTTTCTTCTCCATCGAACCCGATTCATCGTGATCAATCGCACGACCTTGGCGCTCTGAAGTAGTCGTTAATAACATTTCTTGGATGATTTCTGGCAAGGTATGGGCATTAGACTCAACCGCGCCCGTCAAAGGATAACAACCTAATGTCCGAAAACGTACCATTTCCATTTTTGGCTCTTCACCCGGCTCTAAACGCATGCGATCATCATCTACCATGATCTTCAAACCATTGCGTTCAACAACTGGACGTTCTGCCGCATAATAAAGCGGTACAATTGGAATACTTTCCAAATGAATATATTGCCAAATATCAAGCTCCGTCCAATTCGATAATGGGAATACGCGAATACTTTCGCCTTTATTGACTTTGCTATTATAGATATTCCATAACTCAGGGCGTTGTTGCTTGGGATCCCAACGGTGATTTTTATCACGGAAAGAATAAACCCGCTCTTTCGCCCGAGATTTTTCTTCATCACGACGCGCACCACCAAAAGCAGCATCAAAACCGTATTTATCTAGCGCTTGTTTTAGGCCATCGGTTTTCATAATATCAGTATAACGCGCATGATCAAACGGATTAATGCCGTCATCAATACCTTGTTGATTGCTATGCACTAACAGCTCCAAGCCCAAGTCTTTGACTCGCTGATCACGAAAGGCAATCATTTCCTTAAACTTCCATTTAGTATCAACATGCAGCAATGGAAAGGGCGGCTTGCCCGGTGCAAAAGCTTTCATCGCCAAATGCAACATCACAGCCGAATCTTTGCCTACTGAATAAAGCATCACCGGATTATCGAACTCCGCCGCCACTTCACGCATAATATGGATACTTTCTGCTTCCAATTGTTGTAAATGAGTTAGTTTTTTAGTCATTATTTATTCTCTATTTGTGTTGCTTTAACGTGCAAGCCACATTCTTTATTTTCTGGATTTTCCCACCACCAGCGTCCCGCGCGAATATCTTCACCAGCGGTAATTGCACGGGTACACGGCGCACAACCGATACTAGCAAAACCTTGATCATGCAGTTTATTATACGGCACATCAAAGGCTTTAATATAAGCCCAAACATCGCCATTAGACCAATCGCTTAATGGACTAAACTTTTGCAGGCCATGAGCATCATCATATTCAGAAACAGGTAATTCACTGCGAGTCACAGCTTGTTGGCGACGCAAGCCCGTTAGCCACGCTTTTTTACCTGCTAAAGCACGCTGTAAAGGTTTTACCTTACGAATATTACAACATTGTTTGCGTAATTCAACACTGTTATAAAATGCATTAGGCCCTTGCTGAGTGACATAGCTTTCTACATCCTTAGCATCAGGAAAGTAAACACTAACGTCGCGTTTATAATGTGCTTTTGCTTGCTGCATTACGTCATACGTTTCTTTTGGCAAACGACCTGTATCAAGCGTAAAAACCTCAATCTCAGGAGAAAATTTAGCAATCAAGTCCATTAACACCATATCTTCAGCACCATAACTTGATGCCAACGTTGCTGGCTTATAGTTAGCCTCAATATCCGCTAAAATCTGCTTTACTGCTGCAATTTTATCCACCAGTATTTGATTAATTTTTGTCATAATATTTTTGTCACTTTAATTATTGTACTTACTGTCTCTTTAACGCTTATCTCACAACGTTGTCCATCGTGGCGCAAACTTCTTAATACATCATCAACTGCCTTGCCATTATTCACTTGGAATAACACATGTTCGCCGATATTTATTAGCCGTATTGCTTCACGTGCTTTTATATAATGCATTGGGCAACCATATAAACTTAAATCAACGATATTTTCAACTACAGTAGACATTTAATACCTACCAATAATAACAGTACTGCTAATAATGGCCGCATCACTCGGTCCGATATTTTTATACCCAAATGACTACCAATATAAATGCCAGGCAATGAGCCTATCACCAAAAATGATAATAAAGACCAATCAACCGTACCGACCGTTGAATGCCCCAAGCCGGCAATAGCCGTTAATGGCACGGCATGAGCAATATCTGTTGCCACAATTTCGACCCCTTTCATTTTAGGGTATAAAAATAATAATGTAATCGCACCTAATGCACCGGCACCCACGGATGACATGGTGACCATTACACCCAGAAAAGCACCGGTTACTATTGTCGCCATGGCTTTATGTTGTTCATCTTGTCGCAATTTATAAAAGGCATTAACCACTGGATGCCCTACTCGCGCCTGCAACATGCGGGAAATAGTTCCTTTTAATAACAAGGCGCTTGAAGTCAAAATCAACGCCACACCGAGTGCGTTTGTTATCAAGTTAGCATGGGAACCGTCACCCATTCCCGTTGATTTTAAAACCCATAAGGTGATTAATGTCATCGGAATACTGCCTGTTGCCAAGCGCCGAACCACCAGCCAATCTACTACATTATGGCGCCAATACGCCCACACACCGCCAGATTTTGTAATCGCTGCAAACAGTAAATCAGTACCCACCGCTATCGCAGGTTGAATCGAAAACCCGAAAATCAAAATAGGCGTCATCAACGAACCGCCACCCACTCCGGTCATGCCAATCATGACACCAACAAACAATCCAGCTAATGTAAATCCCCATTCCATACGTAATTAATTCAGTCTTCTTTATCAATAAAGGTGACAATTTTATCATTTCCTCATATTCTAGCAATGAATATTATTGTCTATTTATATAAGAAAAACATATATGAAGCTGCAACAACTAAAATACGTCAGAGAAATTGCCCGACGAGGCATGAGCGTCTCTGCCGCCGCCGATGCCTTGCATGCCTCTCAACCTGGGGTGAGCAATCAAGTCCAACAACTTGAAGATGAATTAGGGTTGAAAATCTTTGAACGCCACGGCAAACGCTTAACCGGCCTAACCACTGTTGGCCGCAGTGTTGTTGAAATGGCAGATCGCGTGTTGCTGGATGTGGACAATATTCGCCAACTTGCTGCCGATAGTAAAAACGACCAGCTGGGTACTTTATCCATTGCGACAACCCACACTCAAGCTCGCTATGCATTGCCTAAAGCAATTAAACAGTTTTCACAACATTACCCTAATGTGCATTTGAATATGGTGCAAGGCACTCCGACGGAGATTGCAGAAATGGCTGCCAATGGACAGGTTGATATTGCTATCGCCACTGAAGGTTTGGCGAAGTTTGATTCCTTAGCTATTTTGCCTTGTTATGATTGGAATCGCTCGATTATCATGCTGCCCAATCACCCCTTATTAGCAGAAAAAGCACTCAGTCTTAAAGCCATCGCTCAATATCCCTTGCTCACCTATGTGATGGGATTCACTGGTCGCGCACAACAAGATCAAGCCTTTACTGATCAAGGGCTACAACCGAATGTTGTCTTTACTGCTACCGATGCCGATGTGATCAAAACCTATGTTGAACTAGAATTGGGGATTGGCATTATTGCCAGCATGGCCTTTGATCCTGTCAAAGATGCACCGCTACAAGCCATGGATGCCAGTCATTTATTCAAAAAAAGCACTACCCATCTTGGCATTAAACGAGGCAGTTATCTGCGTGGATTCACCTATGCCTTTATTGAATATTTAGCGCCACAACTGACTCGTCGTGTTGTCGAAAAAGCCATTATTTAGGAAACCCACCATGACCATTTTTAATGCCATTACACATTCTCAATCATTATTGAAGCAGGTCTCATCTCGTAATAATGATGCCAAAATCACCGCGCTACTTGATTCACTTTTAACAGAATTAGAGCATATCAACACCTTTGCCCACCAGCTAACATCTGACACATCAATATCGTCTCAGACCACGCCAGAAATAAAATCCGGCTGTTATATATTTGCCAATGAAAAAGTGTTTTATTGCCCTAATTGTTACGATAACGATGCAAAAAAAGTAGCAACGAAACGGATGAACAGCAAACTAAGGGTTTGCCCCAGTTGCCGCGCAAGCATTCGCTAGATTTCCACATTAAAACAAGATGTTAATTCATAGTAACACCTTGAAAAAACACCATTATCAATGTATATTGTCTTTCTGATTTTGCTTCTGCAAACTCAAGCCTAGGGGCGGCAAACAAGCCTGAGATCTTCTGAACAGAAGAAACCCTATGAACCTGATCCAGTTAATACTGGCGTAGGGACAGGCCGAGATACATTTCATGCTCTTTTGAGTAGAACACGTTATCCCCTGTCCTTTTTATTTTAAAAAGGATACACATGAAGTTTAAAGCTTTATCTCTTGCTATCGCAGCATTACTTTCTAGCCACGCATTTGCTAACGATACAACACTTGAACCTATCATCGTCAATGCTGATTTTCGCCCCTCTGAAATACAAACAACAGCCATTAGCATTACCAGCATTTCTTCAGAAGAAATTCAACAACGTTCGGCACAACATCTCGAAGATATTTTAAATATGGCACCCAATGTCAATATGTCTAGCGGTGGTTCTCGCAGTCATTATTTCCAAATCCGTGGCATCGGTGAACGTAGTCAATTTTCAGCACCCATCAACCCTTCTGTTGGTTTAATTATTGATGATATAGATTTTAGTCGTAGCGGTGCAGCTGCAACCTTGTTTGATATTGAACAAGTTGAAATATTACGCGGACCGCAAGGCACTCGTTTTGGCGCTAATGCACTGGCTGGTGTCATTAATCTTCGTAGCAAAGAGCCAACTAACGAACTTGATATTCATTTTGAATCAACCCTCGCTGAATATGATACTCGCAGTGTCGGTATTGCTGTTGGCGGTCCATTAATTAAAGATAAATTATTAGGTCGCTTTGCAATACACAGTAATAAATCTGATGGTTATATTGATAATGACTTCCTTAATCGTGATAACACTAATAATCGAGATGAATTAACCGCCCGCACCAGTTTAAAATGGTTAGCCACAGATGATTTAACACTCTCATTAAAATTCTTACATCTTGATATTGATAATGGCTACGATGTGTTCAGCTTTGATAATAGTCGTACCACTGTTTCTGACGAGCCTGGTACTGATTCTCAAAAAACCAATGCCTTTTCACTGCGTGCGGATTGGAATATTTCAACGGCATTGCGCTTAGAAAGCATTATCAGTCACTCGAGTTCCGATCTTGAATATAGCTATGATGAAGACTGGTCTTATGATGGTCAGTTTGATGCCGCTGATTGGCCTTATAGTTCGTTTGATCAATACTTACGTGACCGTAATAACAATTCATTCGAAGTTCGACTTCTTTCTAATGAAGAAGGTCGTATTTTCAATAATTCAACCGATTGGTTAATTGGTTTCTATCATGCCACACAAGATGAGGATTTAGAGCGTAATTACACCTATGATCCTGTATTTACCAGTAAATATGATACTAAAAATACGGCTATATTTGGTCAGTTCGATAGCGCCTTATCTGATAAATTAACCTTAGTAACGGGTCTTCGTGTTGAATATTGGCAAGCTAAGTATAACGATTCAGAGAGCCTTAATATTAATTCTAATGATACGCTCTTTGGTGGTAAATTAGGCTTGAACTACCAAGTCAATGACGATCAAATGTTATACAGCAGCCTATCACGTGGCTACAAAGCCGGCGGTGTGAATACTGATGGTACATTACCAGAAAATGCCCGTGACTTTGATACTGAATACCTTTGGAATATCGAAGCAGGTATCAAATCATTATGGCTAGACGGTACGCTCAAAACTAACCTTGCTGTTTTTTATGCCAAACGTAAAGACCAGCAAGTATCAAGCTCATTACTCACCGTTCGTCCTGACAATAGCACTGAGTTTATTGGCTATTTAACCAATGCAGCCAAAGGTAAGAATATGGGGATTGAGGCGGAAGTCGATTGGTTAGTCAATGCTAACTGGCGCTTATTTGCCAATATTGGCTTATTACGCGCCACCTTTGATGAATATAATGACCCAGATGGTTTGGATGTTTCAGGTCGTCGCCAAGCCCATGCGCCTAATTACCAATTTGCCGCAGGAACTGAAATTTATATTGGTCAAAATTGGACTGTACGCGCTAATCTTGAAGGTAAAGATGAATTCTATTTCTCAGATCGCCACAATGCAAAATCTAACTCTTATGCCTTGGTCAATGCCAGCATTGAATATGCCATGGAGTCATGGAGACTGAACTTATGGGGCAGAAACTTGTTTGATAAAGACTATGCCGTACGAGGCTTTGGTAGCTTCGGTAATAATCCAAGCAAAAGCTATATTACTGAAACCTACACGCAACAAGGTGAACCGCGTATCGTAGGTGTATCACTGAGTTACGACTATTAAATAACAAAGGGCTCTTCGGAGCCCTTTTCTTTAAGGATTTAACAATGAGAATATCCGTAGATATCAGCCTATACCCACTCAGCCAAGATTATGTTGAGCCAATCCTCGCATTTATTGCCAAGCTAGAAACCAATCCAAAACTAATCGTTAAACGAAATAGCTTAAGCACACAGATCTTTGGTGAATATCGTGATGTGATGGATTGTTTAGATAGTGATATTGAAGCAGTTTTTGAACAGTTACCAGAATCCGTTTTTGTTTTAAAATTGGTCGGTATGGATCGAGCAGATATTGTTGATGTTTGACCCTGAGTTATTAACCACCGTATTGAATGCACTCGCCGCCATCTCAGGCTGGGAAGTGCTTGCCTCATTACTCGGTATTGCTTATGTCATCTTAGCAGCACGGGAATCACAATGGTGTTGGCCTTTAGCCTTTATCAGCACGCTGATTTACACTCTGCTGTTTTGGGATGGCCAATTGCCGATGCAAGCCATTATGAACTTCTATTATATGGGCATGGCAATCTATGGTTATTTCTTATGGCGACGACACGGTACCCAAGAAGATGATCTGCCGATTAGCAGTTGGTCGATATTAAAACAGCTACTCTTTATCACTACGGGCTCATTGTTAACCTTTGTCCTAGCTCAATATCTTATCTACGCAGACTTTTCTAACAATCCCTATCTTGATGCTGGGGTGATGGTCTTTTCCATTATGAATACCTTCTTAATGGTCAAAAAAGTATTGCAAAACTGGCTTTACTGGATTGTAATTGATGCCGCTGCCATCGTGCTTTATGCTCAAAATGGCTATTATGCTACTATCGTGATGTACAGTATTTACTTAATATTAGCCGTGATTGGGCTTTTATCGTGGCAAAAACGCTATCATAAGGTTGATTGATAGTTATCACCATCGTTTAGGTGCTTGCATCCAAATATCAATATCGTGCTCACCCAATACATTCATCATAAAAAGTAGTAAACGATAGGCCGTTCTCACTATAGATAAGTCAGGAATAGTATGACTTTGTCGATATTGTTGCATAAATACTTCAGCTTGTTGCTGATCTAAAAGATATTCCAGCAAAACAAACTCTAACTCTCTGGGTGCAAAAACAAAGGCATCTAAATCAACTAAGACCGATAACGCTCCTTCATCGTGTAAAAACTGATCCCAGCGAAGATCAAGCATAACGGGCACAAAGCTATCCACGGATAGTAATGCCGCCTGACTGAGTGCATTCATTAACAATTCTGCTGGAATAACGTGGTCTTCTGCTAATTGTTTTAAAGTCGATTGTAATTGTTGTGACCAATTCTGGACGGATAAATTAACATCCAGCAAGGTACCGTATGTTGCTTGTTGCTGTTGATGAAGCTGGCTAATATGTTGGGCTAGCTTTTCCACCATATCATTATCAATGACATCTGCAGTCACCATTGTGCCTGCAACTACTTTATTTAAGATAAATGCCGAATCATCCCTTCTCTGTGAACTCGCAGCAATATAATCCGGAATGAGTAATGGACTTAGGTCAGATATTTGTTGATATACCTGACTGAATTCACCCAATTGTCGTGGCAAATCAACTTTAAATAATAATGCCATACCTTGCCAGAAAGATGAGCTGCGTACATTCTCTGTATTGCAAAGCTTCAACATCATCTCACCCGCCACTGTGTCACAGCGCCATAGTTGATGGGTGCTATCTTCAAACATGGCCGCTTGTGCTGTTGCCTTGATTAATTTAGGTAAGCTTCGTTGTTGCTCATCTGATAAAGAAGGGTACAGCCCCATAATAATTAAACCTGTATTAAATCGTTTTCGTCATTCTCACGAACGCGGGAACCCACGCGATAGTGGCTATTTACACAGCCCAGAGTTCCCCCCACGTTCGCGAGAATGACAAGTGAATTTAAAGACGCTGAAAAAACTACCAAGGCAATATTTCACCATTGCTATGCCAAAATGAACCTGTATTATCAAGGTTCAATTCATCCATTCTAGCCAATAAACCTGAGGCCGATTCATCAGTATCAATCAAGCCATTATGTCCGGTCATATCCGTACGTACCCAACCTGGATGTAAAATGGCCACGGCAATTTCTTTCGGTTTCAAGTCAATCGACAATGATTTCCCCGCCGCATTAACCGCCGCTTTAGACATGCGATAGCCATAGCTTCCACCCGAATCATTATCATCAATCGATCCCATGCGGCTGGTAATAATACCGACTTTACTACCTGAACTTAAATTGCCCAATAATGCTTGTGTGGTTAATAATGGACCGAGACTATTGACCTCAAAAAGGCGTTTGCAACTGGCAATCGTGTCTTCATTAAGTTCATCCATCGCGATGCCGTCAGCAATACCGGCATTATTAATTAGCCAATCAATTTTTCGGCCTGATAAGGTAGCAGCCAAAGCCGCTAAACTTTCAAAATCACTGACATCGACATTCTCAATCACGTCCACGCCTAAGCCTTTCAAAGCGGTTGAACTCTGGCGACACGTGGCAATCACATCAAAACCACGTTGTTTGAGTTGAGTACAAAGCTCTAAACCAATACCTCGATTACTGCCGGTGACTAATACTGTTTGAGTCATGTTTTTCTCCATTCATTTAGCCGTGGGTTGGACTTTAGTCCAATATGTCGCATTAAAATACGACCTACTTTATTGCTGCCATTGATTCTAGTGAGGGTGAAATAATAACACCTGCTTCGGTAACAATGGCATCTATCAATTTAGCAGGAGTCACATCAAAAGCAGGATTCAATGCCGCCACCCCTTCTGGCGCAATTTGCATACCATTAATCATGGTGACTTCTTGTTCTGGACGTTGTTCTATCGGGATCTCTGCACCGTCATGCGACTGCCAATCAATGGTTGATGTCGGTGCAACCACCATCATTTTTACACCATGATATTTGGCTAATATCGCCAACATATAGGTGCCAACTTTATTAGCCACATCACCATTAGCAGTAATGCGATCAGCACCAACAATCACCCAATCAACCTTGCCCGTCGCCATTAATACCGCCGCTGCACCTTCTGTTTGTAAGGTAACGGGGATATTATTTTGCTGTAATTCCCATGCTGTTAACCTTGCACCTTGTAGCCAAGGCCGTGTTTCATCGGCATAAACATGATCTATTTTGCCATCAATATAGCCTTGTTGAATCACGCCTAAAGCGGTGCCAAAACCACCCGTCGCTAATGCTCCGGCATTGCAATGTGTTAGTACGATACTGTTGGCATTTAATAAATCAGCACCTAATTTACCCATCACATGATTAGCCACAATATCTTCATCATGGATACACTGAGCCTCTTTCAATAAACGTGCTTCTGGCGATTCATTATCTGGCAAACCTTGATAAATCTCTGTCATACGATGAATTGCCCAATGCAAATTAATTGCTGTGGGTCGTGACTCTGCCAAATGCGCCAGCGGTGCTGTCATCGCCTGTTTCCAGTTGATTGCGGCAATATTCCAAGCTTGTCGCGCGGCTAGCACAACACCATAAGCCGCCGTAATGCCAATTGCTGGCGCTCCACGAACCACCATCTCAGTAATGGCATTAGCAACATCATCCGGATGCTCATAATCCAACCAATTTTGATGATGAGGAAGTTGTCGTTGGTCTAATAAAGCGAGTTTATTATCACGCCATGCCATCGGCTGAATTGATTGTTGTTTTTGCAATATTATCTCCTGTTAATGCAACTAGATATCTTAGTTAAATCACGCTGTTCTTGCAAAAATGGTCGTCATTCCCGCGAACGTGGCAATCCAACGGTAGTGAATGCATACTAAAGCCTATAAATTTCCGTATTCGCGAGGATATCACACAAGAAAAGCTACATTTCGAAACGGTTTGGGTATAATCAAACCATGAAAAATATTGATCTTATTATACACGCCCGTTGGGTTGTCCCTATTGATGCTAAACAGTCTGTTTTAGAACATCATTCTGTTGTGATTCATAAAGGTCATATTGTTGCAGTAATCCCTCAAGACAAGGCGAAACAACGTTATTCTGCCACGACTGAGCAAAATTTTGCTGAGCACTGCATTATGCCTGGATTAATCAATAATCATACTCACAGTCCGATGTCGTTACTACGTGGGCTGGCTGATGATTTACCCTTAATGACATGGCTTAATGATCACATCTGGCCAGCTGAAAAAAAATGGGTCAGTGATGCCTTTGTTGAAGCAGGATCGGAACTCGCCATTGCTGAAATGATTCGCGGCGGCACCACCTGTTTCAATGATATGTACTTCTTCCCTGATGCCACGGCTCGTGTGGTTGATCAAAGCGGTATCCGTGCCAACCTAGGTATGATTGTGCTTGAATTCCCTTCTGCTTGGGCAGCAAATGTTGATGAATATCTACACAAGGGTGAGCAATTGCATGATCATTATCGTCATCACCCTCGAATTACCACTGCCTATGCCCCCCACGCTCCCTACACTATTTCTGATAGCGCTTTAGAATCTATTATCATGAATGCAGAAGAATTAGATGTTCCGATTCATATGCATATTCATGAAACGGCAGATGAAATAGCGGACAGTATTAAACAATATGGCATACGACCTTTAGAACGCTTAAAAAACCTAGGCCTATTATCACCACGGTTAATTGCTGTCCATATGACCCAATTAACGGAACAAGAAATTAAATGGTGTGGTGAAGCAAATATTCATATTGCTCATTGCCCTGAGTCTAATCTAAAACTAGCGAGTGGTTTTTGTCCTATTGCTCAATTAAAAGAAGTCGGCGTTAACATCACTATTGGTACTGATGGTGCGGCCTCCAATAATGATTTAGATATGTTTGCTGAAATGCGCCAAGCAGCAATACTTGCTAAAGCCGTTGCTCAAGATGCCAGTGCAATCCCAGCCCATACTGCATTAGAAATGGCAACAATCAATGCCGCTAAGTCTTTGGGCATTGATAAAATCACCGGCTCATTAGCCAAAGGCAAAGCGGCAGATATCATTGCTGTTGATTTTAGTAACTTAGAATCTCAGCCTTGTTATGACGTAATTTCTCAACTCGTTTATGCAACAGGTCGGCATCAAGTAACCGATGTATGGGTTGAAGGTAAGCAATTATTAAAAGACCGAGAACTCACCACCTTACATAGCAGTAAAATTATTCAAACCACACACGATTGGGCAGATAAAATAAGGCATGCAGACCAATGAGCAATACACAGGAAAATGTAGACCCCGCTGAAGTAGCTAAATTTGAAGCATTAGCCAATGGTTGGTGGGATCTTGAAGGTGAATCCAAGCCGTTGCATGAAATAAATCCACTACGACTAGGATTTATTCAACAACACACCAAACTAAAAGACAAACAAATCATTGATGTTGGCTGTGGTGGTGGCATATTATCCGAAGCCTTGGTAAAAGAAGGGGCGAATGTAACGGGTATTGATATGGGTAAACTACCGCTTGACGTTGCCAAATTACACGCCTTAGAAGCGGAACTCACCATTGATTATCAACAATCTACGGCCGAACAAAAAGCCGAGCAATCTGCTGAGCAATATGATGCTGTCACCTGCATGGAAATGTTAGAACATGTGCCTGATCCCGTCTCAGTAATAAAAGCCTGCGCCCAATTAGTTAAACCCGGTGGCGATGTCTTTTTATCGACGCTTAATCGTCACCCAAAGGCCTACTTATTTGCTGTTGTTGGTGCCGAATATATTATGAATATGCTGCCTAAAGGCACTCATGATTATAAGAAATTTATCCGACCTTCCGAGATGGCATCATGGTGTCGTCAAGCCGGTTTAAATGTTAAAAACATGACGGGGTTAAGCTATAACCCTTTCAGTAAAACCTACTCACTAAGTGACGATGTAAGTGTTAACTACCTCGTTCATTGCCAGAAAGTAACGGATTAATGCAGCCAATCTCTGCCATACTTTTTGATCTGGATGGTACATTAGTCGATACG
Organism: Piscirickettsiaceae bacterium; assembly: GCA_013215825.1. Taxonomy (GTDB): domain Bacteria; phylum Pseudomonadota; class Gammaproteobacteria; order Nitrosococcales; family Methylophagaceae. The sequence continues at coordinate 677,297 of JABSQN010000004.1, forward strand.
GCACCCGATCTTGCTTTTGCCCTCAACACCCTGCTTGAACAAGAGGGTCTTGTCGCACTTTCTTATAATGCGATTCGCCCAGTTGCTAGTCACGGTAGTCCTGCCTTATTAAAATTAGGCTTCGACATTTCAACAGAAGATCAAGATTATCCTGCTTTACAACAACGTTTTATTCAACACTACCAAGATAATATTGTCCGTAAATCAGCCTTATTTGATGGCATGGAAACCATACTATCTACACTGGAAGAAAGAAATATTCCGTGGGGAATAATCACCAATAAGCCTGCTTTTTTAACCGAGCCGTTATTAGAAAAGCTCAACTTAAATCAACGAACAAACTGCATTGTCAGTGCCGATACCACAGCACATAGCAAACCACATCCGGCGCCTATGTTGCATGCCTGTAAGCTCATCAATAAAAAACCAGAACAATGCCTTTATATTGGTGATGCAGCCCGAGATATTGAAGCAGGAAAAAATGTAAATATGCAAACCGTTGCTGCCCGCTATGGCTATTTGGGTGAACATGATCATATTGAAGACTGGCAAGCCGATGCCATCATTGACCACCCGAGCGAGATATTACAGTGGATTTAAGCCCCTTCATCATTATCCTACTGTTAATTTGTGGCGGCTTAGTCGGTGCAATCGCAACTTACTTTAACCGTGAGAAAAAGATCCGCGAGCTAAGTCTTGCCCATTCTGAGCTCTCCTTAAAATTAGAACTCGAACAAAAAAATCGTGACCAATTAAACGGCACCATCAAACAAACACAAGAACAGCTCGCCAACACCTTCAACCAACTCTCTAATGAAGCTTTAACTCGTAATAATAATAGCTTCCTTAAATTGGCGGAAGAAAATCTAAAACGCTTTCAAAGTGAAGCAAAAGCAGAGTTAAGCAGTAAAGAAAAGTCGATAGAACAACTGGTCAAACCGATCAGTGACGCCTTAAAACAAACTACAAAACAAATTCATGATATCGAAAAAGATCGCAAAGAAGCCTACGGTAGCTTGCGAACAACCATTGATACCATGAACAAAAATCAACAAAACCTGCAACAAGAAACCCAAAATCTAGTACAAGCCTTACGCCGGCCAGAAGTTCGTGGACAATGGGGCGAAATGACCCTAAAACGTCTTGCCGAGCTTAGTGGCATGGTGGCACATTGTGATTTTTTTGAACAAACACATACTAAAACAGACACCGGTGCCATTCGCCCGGATATGATTGTACGTCTACCTGAAAATAGAACCATCATCGTCGATGCTAAAACCCCGCTTGATGCCTATTTATCAGCCATTCAAGCAAAAGATGATGCAACGCGCCAGTCAGAACTCAAACGTCATGCTCAAATTATCCGTAGCCGCGTACGCGAACTCGCCGCCAAAAACTACTGGGCTGAATACAGTGATTCGCCTGAATTTGTTGTACTGTTTATTCCCGGTGATCAATTTCTATCCGCCGCTTTAGAAATAGATAGCACCTTGCTAGAAGACAGCATGAGCCAAAATATTATCTTAGCCACGCCAACCAACTTTATCGCTCTATTACGCGCCGTCTCCTATGGTTGGAAACAACAAGTCTTAGCAGAAAATGCCATGGAAATTCGTGAACTCGGCGAAACCTTATACAAGCGTTTGGCAACCTTTACTGGCCACCTCGACAAACTTGGCAAAAGCCTCAACAGCAGTGTTGATCACTTTAATAAATCCGTCGGCTCGCTCGAACGCCAAGTCATGCCAAGCGGGCGTAAATTCTTAGAAATGGGCTTACGTGCAAAAAGCGAAATAGTCGAGCTACAACCCATAGAAAAACAAATTAGAGAAGTACAGGATCAACGTGAAGACAAATGAAACACAGTTAAAGCAAGCCTATGACCACTGCCAACAATTAGCAAAAAGTCATTATGAAAACTTCCCCGTTGCCTCAATATTACTTCCTAAACACTTGCGGCAACCGATCAGCGTTATTTATGCCTTTGCCAGAACTGCCGATGACTTTGCTGATGAAGGTGATGCCACACAACCACAGCGCCTACAGCAACTAGACTCCTACAGTCAGGCATTGCAACAGATACACAATCACAACTATCAAGGGCAAGATCCCATCTTTATCGCCCTTGCAGACGTAATTCAACAACACCAACTCCCGATCAGTCTATTTGACGATCTACTCTCCGCTTTCAAACAAGATGTAGTGAAAAGTCGCTACGCTAATTTTGCAGAAGTGCTCGACTACTGTACTCGCTCTGCCAATCCGGTAGGACGTTTATTACTGCACTTAGTCGGTCAAACTAATAATGAACAATTAAAACAGTCAGATAATGTCTGCACCGCCCTGCAACTCATCAACTTCTACCAAGATATCGTACAAGACTACATCGAATCAGATCGTATCTATATCCCACAAGATGAACTTGCTGGTGCTGGATTAAAAGAAGAAGATTTGGTTAATCCTGATAGTCAGAAGATCGCTCCGCTTATTCGTAGTTTGTATCAACGTACTGAAACCATTATGGCTGAAGGTTGTGAATTGGGTGTACATTTGGATGGTCGGATGGGTTGGGAAGTTCGGGGGATGACTTTGGGTGGGATATTTACACTTAATAAGTTGATGGAGCAGGATAATAAACAGCTGTTGTCCAGGCCTCGGCTTGGTCGTTTGTTGTTTTTTAGGATCGTAGTTGTTAGTTTTTTTAAGGGGTGGTATTTTAGGGTAGTTAAATCATTGCTTGGTTGCAACAATAATTAAAAACACACACTCAAATACCGCAATATTTGCAAACTATAAAGATGCATATAATTGAAGCAGCCCAGAAATTAACAAAAAAGAGACAAACTAAACATTCCCCTTCCAATTAATTTGCCAAATCTTCCCTTGTTTTTCAGCTATAAATGGAAGTAAGGGGGATAATGTAATCCCTGTGCTAGACTCTGATAATACATGACCTGTTAGAGTAATTTTATTAGCTTTTATATGTATCAGAATATCAACAGCATCACTAAACTTGTAATCAATTATCTTTAAATTAAATCCATCTTGTTCATTTCCCGTAGCGGATAACATAATATTCTCAAGATCAAATATTCCTAGTACTGTTGAGACTGATAATGACTCTGCTTTAGCTACTAATTTTATATTTTCAATTTGATCACTAAATTTTGCTAATTCAATATCAAATCCAACCTCACCAGAAATTGAGTTTCCTTTTGGCAGATATGGAGTTAATTTATCCCCATTTAATATAAGTTTTACATCTGAAAAGACTATCTTACTAAAAAGATTGATTGAAACAACGCCACTCCCCACTAGCTTCGGATCATTTATATTCCAATTTAAAGATAACTTACTCAATAATATCCTTAAAGGCTGCCATGACCAAGATACATTTCTAACAGTACTTTCATCTATTTTCAATTGTTTAGCTTGCCCTGATAAGTATCGGCCACTAATGCCCTGCATACTGATATCAGAAGAATAGAAGCCCCATTGATAAGCTTTATGTGCTGGCATAGTCAAAAATAAGCTGCAAAAAAACACAACAAGAGTAAAGGTTATTATGATTAATCGCTGCTTTAACATGTCTTCGTTAGTATTCCTTTATTCGCTATTTATCTAGCATTAGCTTGTAGTTAATGTAGCACGAACACTCACTCGTCCAGATTTACTTGTTTCACTAATAGCGATACTCTCAACTTGAACCCCATGCTTCTTTTGCATAGTCTCAAGCCACAGCAATAACGTTGAGAATTCAACCTGTTCTAACCAAACTTGTACATTATCGCTACCGGCTGTTTGGAAACGACTAATATCAATTTTAGCTCGTTTTGCTGTTGAATTTATTCGTTGAGAAATAGATTGAGCACCAATCATTTTAGGCAGAGGGTTTTGTTGCTGCAATTGCTTTGCCAATAATGTCTTGTCCTGCATCCATTGTAATAGCTCGACTTGCTTGTCCAGCGAATGAGTAGCATTCTCTCGCCCTTGATATAAAGGCCCAATAATCATCACTTGAAATAAAAGAAAAATTATAACTACAGCTAATGCAGCCACCATCTGTTTTTCTCTGATAACTAGCGTTTGCCACCATTGTTGTACTGATGATTTCATCTCTGCCCCTTAATTGTCAATCTAGTCGTATAGGCACCTTTATTAGCTGAGACTGCCCCTAAATTGATGTTAAAGCCTAATTGTTCTAACTTGTTTTTCACTCTTTCTAACTGGGCATAATCTGGTGCCTCAACATCAAGCCTCATTTCACCAAGGCGATGTTCAAAATTTATTTTTGTTAACTTCACATTTTTCGATTGGTTTATTATCGGGGAAACCTGTTGTAATAACATTAAAAAACCCATCCCACCTTGCTGTGATTGCAAGCGAGATAATTGTTGACTCATTTGAGCTTTAGGATTAACTATTCGTGTCACATCAGGAAATACTGAATTAAATGCAGATTTAATTTCAAGTTTATACTCTTTGACTTGCCCATTTAATTGCCATGTTTCTATGCCTACTGTAGAAAGCTGTATTACTAAAGCACCTATAGCTAAGATAGCAACACTTCGCCATTGTAACCAATGCTTTTTAAAATCACTTTGCGGTGTAAATTCACCTTGTAAAAGATTCATAGCCATTACCGATTTATCGGGTAATTGTGACAATTTATCTGTTGGCTCACCTTGCCATTCAAAGGGTGATGTTATAGCTAATGAATTACGCTGGCTATCAATAATATAAAGTGATAATGGCTGTAATGTATCTTTGAGCATCAATGGTAATAGTTGTACCATATTATCAGTATCAAAAACATATGCAATTTGTGGTGAAATTCGTAACTGACTTAAATCACCATTAACCTGCAAACTTGGTGCATCACCATTTATCGCTACTGAAAGACTATCTGGCAACATTGCATGAGGGGTTAAGCCGGCCTCATTAAATAACCCTAAATATGTCTTAATTAACTCACGATCAATGATAGCAACATTAACGACACCATCCTCTAATACGCCACCATGGATAAAGTGCAACTCTTCTATATCACTCGCTAAACTATCTTCTAATAAGCCAGGTAAAATACGTTGCAAATGACGTTGTTGTCCAGAAGGAACTGAAATGCTGTTCAACGTTATATTTTCAGCAGATAACCAAACAAATATTTGTTGCTTGTCTGCTATTTCAATAAGTTCATTCAGTGATTCTACAACCCCTTTATCTTGTTGAACACCATTGCTAAATCGTGTCCAAGCTATTGACGTGTCCGGTATAGTAAAATCTATTAGTAGTGTATCTGTCACTGTATAGTCCCAAAACGTCGCCAAATAATTTGTACTTTTTCTTTATTTACTTGCTTAAATAAAGTCCTTAACTCTTTATGGCCACGACCAATTTGAGCCCTAGCATGAAGCATATAATAATCTGAATCTAGCTGTATCACTGACTTTACAGATGAGTCAATCTCAATCCCTGCTAAGGCATCTAACTGCCAAAAGCTGGATAAATCATCATAACCTGATTGTACACGTTCAGCTAATACTGTTTCTGCAATACTAATCGACATTTTATCAATTAACATCGCTAATAATTCTGGTTTATCTTTATCTAAAGTATTCACATTTAATTTAAAATAACCATCCTCAGGTAGTGCACATACATAAGGTCGTAATTTTGTTAATACCTCATTGTTATAGCCCTGTACCAATCTTAATTCACTTACATCAACAATCAAATTATTAGCTGCTCGATAGGCTGGTGATAATAGCTCGTACTCTAAATCTTCAGCACCTCCATAACTTGATATTTGCTCATCTGTATCTAACCAATCTATAAGGGTAGCAGCTAAACTATCAGGTAAATCAAGCAAAACTAATAAACGTTTATATGCTTGAAAAGCGATACCATCCAAATTTGATTTATAGCTATTATCATCGGACTTTGAAATTAAACTATTTAAATTAAAACAACGGTTCTTATCCGTTATTGCACCGGTTAAATCGCCCCCTTCAACTGGAAAATACAATCCCTGAGTTGCCCACGCTTGGTTTAAGTCATCTCTATCTGGACTCTCTTTAATATTATTTTGCAAAATTGCAATAGCAAACTTCTCTGCTCCTAATACATAATAACGTGCTTGCTGGTGATCAAATAAATTAGCACTGCGACGGGTTTCACGTTGTAACTGACCTGTTAAATCAGTTGCAATAACAGAAACTAGAGCAACAACTAATAATACGATTACTAAGGCGACTCCTTTTTGCTTGTTTGAAAAATATTTAGTCAATATATAATTGGATGTATTATTCATATTAACTATCCAGAATCTTTGGGTAACTAGTAAATAACCAGCGAAACTCTCGCTCATTATCAAGTATTAACTTAACCTCAAAGGCGGTAGGTATCATAGTCATTTTATCCTCTACCGCATTATCAGGAGGCCAACTGTCTACCCACTCTTTTCCTTGTAAAAATCTCACTTGCCATGATTTAACATTGCTCAATACTATTTGATCAAAGTATTTCACACCTGGGACACGATCAAGCCGCTTCCATGTTCTTCTAATCAAGTTTTCACCATCCAATAGATAACGTAATCGGATTAAATCACTTCGTGGTTTTGATAATGGGTTGGGGTGCCCTGTACGGGTTAATTCTATGGCTGGCGCCCAATGTGAATCATCACTTAATACCGCAGCTAACCTATCACCAAATTCATCTCTTATTGATCGGGCTATAACCTGACTAAAATCTTGTTGCAAAAGATGTTGAGCTCGTTGTAATTCAACAAGATAGTTCGTTTTATCCTCAAAAGATTTGCTGGATTTTAGCGTTAACTGCAACATTGAGAACATAGCAGCTGAAACTAAAGAGAATATTGCAACTGAAATCAAAACCTCTAATAGAGTAAAACCTGACTGGCCTAATTTTTTCATCTCTAAGGCCTATGAATAAATGCAGTTAATTGATAAACAGCTTCTTCATTTTGTCTATCTTGTTTCACTGTCACATCTAAACGGCGCAAGTCTACTGAATCTGTCAAAGAGGTTTTAACTTGCCAATACCAAGTCAAGCCTCCCATATCTTCTTGACCCTGATTACGTCCCACATTAGGCCATTGTAAATTTGCTTCAATCTCATTTACTTGATTAATTGCAACCCACTGAGCAAAGGTTTTTTTTTCTAAATAAGTTAATGTATTAATACTTTGACCTGTCATTTTTACTAGGGCAGATAAGGCAAAGGCTAATATTGCAACAGAAACCATCACTTCGATTAAGGTTAAACCACATTGTTTATATTTCATCATTACTACTCTGTAGTGATACCTCACCATTTTCCAGTCCAATAATATTATATTGCTGACTTGGCTTATCCACTAAAAACAACGTTATTTTAAAATTCGTTAATTCACCACTAGATAGAATCATTATCGCTGGTAACGGTGATTCTTCATCCTGACTTTTAACAATATTTTCATTCTCAATTTCAACACTGATTAATGCAGCTGGATTGATCCTATATTCTTTAAACTCCCGATCAGAAGCTAATGGTAACCAGCTATGATCTTGCAATCGCATAAAAGTATATTTATCCGTCTGAACATTTAAACCTAATTCAATACCTTGAAATATGGCCTCATCTTGAGCTAATTGAATAACATGAATAAGTCTTTTTGCTTCACGTTCTAGAGATTTATTATCATTCGGTGTAACTGTTAGCATTATCAACCCTGCAAACAAAGCAATAATAACCATGACAACTAGTAATTCTAATAATGTAAAACCTTTCTGAAATCGCATAAGAAAACCTTTTAACTTAAAGCTTATATATCCCAGTTCCCAATATCAGAGTTGGCTCCCTCACCACCTTCTTCACCATCAGCACCTAATGTATAAATATCATATATCCCCCCTTTTACTCCAGGATTTAAATATAGATACTCATATCCCCACGGGTCTTTAGGTAATGACTTAACATAACCTCCATGCTTATAATTTCGTGGTTCAGGAGATTCACTTGGCTTAGAAGCTAAAGATTCTAGACCTTGACTTGTAGTTGGATAAACATAATTATCTAGCTGATACAGATCTAAAGCAGATTCTAAACTCACAATATCTGCTTTAGCTTTAGTGATTCTAGCATCATCAGCACGACCTAATATTTGTGGTGCTACCATTGTTGCTAAAATACCTAGAATCACAACAACAACCATGATTTCTAATAAAGTAAAACCTAGTTGTGACCGCTTAAATTGTTTCATTCTAGTGTTCATTATATTTCCTTTTACGATAATACTAGGCCTTAGCCTACCAATGTGTTTAATTCAAAAATCGGTAATAAAATAGCAATAACAATAAATAATACGACTCCACCCATTGTTAAGATCAGTATAGGTTCAAATAGACCCAAAGCCATTGCGACTAACATCTCAAACTCTCTATCTTGGTTATCGGCAATTCGCTCTAACATATCATCTAATTCACCACTTTTCTCACCATTAGCAATCATATGTATCATCATTGGTGGAAAATATTCTGTATCTGCCAAGGCGCGGTTCAGACTCGCACCTTCTTGTACTTTTGTTGCTGCTTCAGCAACAGCAAGTCGTAAACAATCGTTATTAAGCACCCTACCACTAATCTTTAACGCATCTAATAATGGAACGCTGCTTGAAATTAGGATACTTAATGTACGTGAAAATCGTGCAGTATTAACGCCTAAAATCACTTTACCCAATGCAGGTATCGCCAGAAGTTTTTTATGAATAAGAAAGCGTAAGCTGTCTTTTTGTAATGCCCATTTAGTCGTTAATATTAAAATAATAATAATAGCTAAAGCAAGCAACCAGAAATTCCTAACAGCATCACTCAAAGCAATCAAAATCTGAGTTGCAGTGGGTAATTCTTGACCTGCTGTCACAAACTGCTCAACAACCTGAGGCACAACAAAGGCTAACAAACCGGCTACCACAGCAATTGCAACAAAACTCAAAATAGTGGGGTAGAGCAAAGCCAAGAGTGTCTTTTGACGAATAGCATGTCGCTGTTCGGTGTAGTCAGCTAATCTAAGCAGCACACTATCAAGCTTACCCGAGAGCTCTCCTGCGGCCACCATAGAGCGATATAAAGAATCAAAAATATGTGGATATTCTGCAAAACTCTCCGCCAGACTTTTACCTTCTAAAACACCCGCTCGGATTGCTAGAATAATACTTTTTAACCGTGCTTTATCACATTGCTGTGAAACAGCGGTTAATGCTTCATCAAGTGGTAACCCTGCCTGAACTAGTGTAGCTAACTGCCGAGTAACTAATGCAAGTTCTGCAACACTAATAGATTGTTTAAGAGTTAAGCCACCATGTTTACTTGATGCTGTTTTTTCATTTTCTGATACAGCCTCAACAGAAAGAGGAACTAATGATAATTCACGGAGCTGTTTGCGTACTTGACGAGCATTGTCACCTTCTAAAACACCACGTTTTTGGCGTCCTTTTTCATTTAAAGCAGTATATTGAAAGGCAGGCATTGTATGTTATGAATCTTCTCGTGTGACACGTAATACTTCTTCAAAAGTCGTCACGCCTTCTTGAACCAAGCTATATCCATAATCACGCATACTCGGTGTATGCTGTCGAATGTATTTAATAAGTTGCGGTTCACCCTCTGCATTATGAATCATTTCGCGTAAAGTCTCATCGACAGTTAATAGTTCATAAATACCTGTACGACCCGAATAACCGGTATGATTACAATGAGAACAACCCACAGCATGCCAAATAGATACCGTTGTATCCTCAGCAAGAGATAGTCTAGCCTTGTCAGCTGATGTTGCAGATGATTCAAGCTTACAATTCAAACATAATCGGCGTACTAAACGCTGAGCCAAAACACCCAACAAACTACTTGCAAATAAGAAAGGTTCAACTTTCATATCAGTTAAACGACTAATTGCACCTACAGCACTATTAGTATGCAAAGTTGAGAGAACTAAATGCCCTGTTAAACTAGCTTGTACAGCAATCTGAGCTGTTTCAAGATCACGAATTTCACCAACCATTACTACATCAGGATCCTGACGTAAAATTGCTCGTAAACCTTTTGCAAAACTCATATCTGCTTTGGTATTAACTTGAGTCTGACCGATTCCATCAATATCGTATTCGATGGGATCTTCAATTGTCAGAATATTACGTGTTTCATCATTAAGAATAGACAGGCCAGCATATAGTGTTGTTGTTTTACCTGAACCTGTTGGGCCAGTAACCAATAAGATGCCATGTGGTTTATTAAGTAGAACTTTTAAATCTTTGAGAAGATTATCAGGCATACCTAATGATGTTAAATCTAAGCGACCAGCTTGCTTGTCCAATAACCGTAAAACAATACGCTCACCATGTTTTGAAGGTAATGATGACACCCGAATGTCAACGGGTCTGCCACCTATCTTCAACGCTATTCGCCCATCTTGAGGTAATCGCTTCTCAGCAATATCAAGTTTCGCCATAACTTTAATGCGAGAAACTAATAATGGTGCTAACTTTCTCTGAGGTCGTATTAATTCACGTAACACGCCATCAACACGAACACGAACCACAAGATCTTGCTCAAACGGCTCAATATGAATATCTGATGCTTGCATCTTCACAGCTTCAGATAATAAGGCATTAATTAGTTTAATGATCGGAGCATCGTTCTCAGTTTCAAGCAAATCTTCAATTTGAGGAAGTTCTTCTGCTAATTGAAATAAATCTAACTCACCACCAAGATCGTCCATTACCTGTTGTGCCTCACCTGCATCTCGATCAAAGGCTGTCATCAATAACAAATCAAATTCATCGTCAGAAATAAGTTTAACTTTAAGCACAGAACCTAAGTAACGTCGTGCTTCATGAACCGCATTTATAGATAAAGAGTCTAAACCGCTTACACTTAACTCAAGGCCTTCTGTTAAATCATCACTAACAACCATTCCATGTTGTTTAGCAAAGCTAAAAGGCAATTGAGTTCTAACCGTTTGTTTCATACTTATTTCAGTGTATTAATTAGTGAATTGTTTCCATCTTATCTTATCTTAGAAAAGAACTTAAACTAATTCTGCCAAGGTAATACTTCTGTTTTATCCCATGTTGGTAATAATGCCGGGGTTGCGTTTCTCATTAAAGAAATGCCTTCTTCTTGCATTGCAAGCTGTTGCTTGCGAATAAAGCTATATTTACGACCACTAATTTCATTTAATAATTTATCATCTCGAATAATAGTTGGATGAATAAACACCATTAAATTCCGGCGTTCTTTGTTAACTTTTGTTGTCTTAAAAAGACCTCCTATTATTGGTAGATCACCCAATAAGGGTATTTTTTGAACGCCTTCACTATGCTCTTCACTGATTAAGCCGCCAAGAACAATTGTTGCACCATCCTGAACTAAGACTGTTGTACTAATTTCACGTTGATTAGTGATTAAATCGGTAGCACCTGTTGCCGTAGTTACCCCTGAGACTTCTTGATAAATCTTAAGTCTAACAGCATCACCTTCATTAATTTGTGGGGTTATTATTAATTTAACACCCACTTTTTTACGAGTCACCGTAGTAAATGGGTTGCTATTATTAGAACCTGTCGTTGAGCCCGTTATAAAGGGAACTTCTTGACCAACAATAATTGAAGCTTCTTCATTATCCATAGTAATAATACTGGGCGTAGAAAGAATATTGGCATCATCATCGGTTGCCAAAGCATGTAATATTGCACCAAAACCACTGCTACCACTCTCGACACCAAAACCAAGATTAAGCCCTTTAGCCCCGCCTATTGCAGCAGCGACATCTTCAGTCGAACCCGATACGGCGGCACCCAATAATTCAGCGGGATCAAGACCGGAACCTGGGAAGGAAGTCAACACACCTACAGCGCCACCCACGCCTAACCACTGCACACCTAATTCTGAACTTTGTTTATCTGTTAATTCAACAATTATTGCTTCTACTAATACTTGAGCTCGTCTAATATCAAGCTGTTTTATGACAGCCTCCAAAGAACGCATTACATCGGGTGCAGCAGAAATTAATAATGAATTTGTACCTTCATCAGCTTGAATACTCGTTTTTGTTTTATTATTTACTGAACTTTTAATTTTAGCTGCATTAGGTTTAGCCAAGCCACCCTGGTTAGCCATTGCCTGCATTTCAATATTATCTTTCACACCATTAAGAACTTTTGCTAAGTCCACAGCATTAGCATTATGAAGATAGATAACCTTAATATTGCCAGTATCGCTTGCTAATGGTGAATCTAATTGTGAAATAACTTCTTTTATTCGAGTTCTAGCGGCAAATTCACCTCGCAACAGAATTGCATTTGTTCGTTCATCAGCCACATACGTTGTCACCCGTTCAGGCACTTCTTTTTTTCCTACTAACGGTTTATCAATTTGCTTCAACATGCGAACAACATCTGCTGCGGCTGCATATTTTAAAGGTACGATTTCTACCTCTTGATTACTGGCCGTATCAATTCTATTAATTAATTTAACAATACGTTGTACGTTATCGGCACGGTCAATTACGATCAATACATTTGAAGGTGCGTATGCAGCTAAATGAGCATTTTTAGCCATCATAGGTTTGACTAATGGCAGAATTTCTTGTGCACTCACTTGATCAAGTTGAATAACACGTGTGACATATTCATCACCATGACCAGGAGAACGTGTACTAGCAATCTTCATAACATCTTGTTTTACATTAGCAGTCGGTACAATCTTAGTTATTCCATTCGCTTTAACTGCAGTAAAACCATGCACATTTAGAGTGGAAATAAAGACCTGATAAACCTCATCCTGAGTCATAGGATGTTGAGTAATAATAGTTACTTTACCTTTAACACGAGGATCAATAATAAAGGCTTTGCCTGTCATCTGACCAATATCGGTAATAAAGGTAGTGATATCTGCATCTTTCATATTGAGCGTAATTAAATCTTCTTCAGCCATTGATGTTGTTATAGTCAATACACTAATTGCTAAAAAAGACACTACCCATCTTTGCATATTTTTGAACATGCTTATCACCACTCTTTTGAATTCATTAAAACTTAAAAACTATATTTAAATGACAATAGCTCACCATCACGATCAACTGTCAACTCTAAATCACTTGAAAGCGCTAAGCTTCTCATCAAGGACAAACCTTTATCTGGACTATCTAATTTAATACCATTTATTGACGTAACCATATCACCTCGCTTTAACCCTGATTGAGAAAAAAATCTACTATCAATACCTGGACTTAACTGATAACCAATAATTTTTTCATCCTTGACTACAGGTCGAATATTTACAATTCCATTTAATGCTGAAGGCTCCTTTAGTGCGATACTTTTATATTTGTTTAATTTATTTGTTATAAAGGTATTACTAGTCAAATCAGTAAAACTTCGTGCACTCACCAGAGGCTCAGACACCTGCTTTGTATTTAGCGCTGTGAACAAGGTTAATTTTTCATGTTTTCCTTGCCTAGAAATAATCATATGTTGAATAAAAATATCTTCAACCACGGCTCCGCCACTAGGCAATTTGTCGCCGATATAATATATTTTTTGTTTTTTATTCGGACCTTCAATTATTGCACTACTTGGGATAGTTCCGAAACCATGTCTCAAGCCCATTAGCTTAAGATTTAAACGTGTTTCCGTCACATTTATACTCGCTAGCATTGATTGTTCTGGCGTAGCTGACATCCGTTGCGGTTTGCCAAACAAATATAAATTACTAATAGAACCGATATTATATTTTCTTTCAGTAAATTTATTTTGCTGTTGTGACAAGTTAAGATCATGAAAATTTTCATTATTCGCTTGTATATCACCATCAACTAACCACGTGAGTGATGCTAGTCCCCAAGCAAGCCAAATAATCATCACTAATGTCATTATTTTATGAGCTAACGCAATAAGATGTTTATTTGTAAATAATTTTATTGTCACTTCCACTCAACTCACTTTTCTATTCTGATTTTATTAATCTTACAGAAAATAAAGCGGCAACGGAAACCCGTCGCCACTTTATCAAATTCAGAATATCTAAAAAGTTAAGATTATCCTGCTGCGTCTAATGCATCTTGTGCAGCTTGAATTTGTGATGCAGTCAGTACACCATCTGTTCCAGCACCTACAATTGCACTAACAAAGCTATCAAAATTAGCCTGTAAAGTAGCAATGTCGACTCCAGATAATACAGCGGCTCCACCCATTAAAACATCTGTAAACACATCAAATAGAGCTTGCAAACTAGTTATCTCAGCTCCGCTGAAAACCGTTGCTCCCCCAGTCAATACAGCTTCAACCCCATCGAGTGCAGATTGAGCAGCTTGAATCAGTGTCGTTGATAGCGGAACCGTAGCAGGATCAACTGCTGCTGAATCACCACCTCCACCGCCGCCTCCACATGCTGTTAATGTAACTACTAACAGTGATAACACTATTAAACGTAAAGATTTAATTCTCATATTAAAACCTCCTAGATTTTACAAAGTTAGCATTAATCAAAGAGTTCACTCATGATTGTGTCATTAACAGCTTCTTCGCCAAAGCCACACTGAGGTTGATTAAAGGCGGCTTCTAAACCTGACCCAATATTATCGTCATATACAATATTATCAGTTCCATCTTCATCAATACCACCTACGCCCCAATCATATCCTAAATTATCACGTGTACGCATTGCTACGTTATGATCGGCACATGAAGTATCACCACTTACGCCCACAGCACCTACTAATTCACCTGTTGAAGCATCATATAATGCTAAACCACCACCAAATACATTAACACCACCGACTTTTAAGCCGTTCATTGGATCATTAGCTGCACCATTATTTGCTGAGTTTCCACGGTAGGCAACACGAACGTCTACAGGGTTACTATGTTGTAATCCAAATAATGAACCACCGGGTTGTACTGCTGAGTATAGATTAGCAGTTGATAATGATAGCTGAGCATTACTGAATGCATTAGCAGTATTGGCTTTTTGAGCTGAAATAACACGACTTCCAGGCCATGGATCTGCAACAGAATTCTCTGTTCCAGCGTTGATTGATTTAACCACAGCACACACCGCGCCATCACGATTGACTACTGTTCCCCACATATCGAAATCTAAACCACCATTAGATACAGATACAGCTGAATCTAACGCAGTTTGAAGTTGTGCATGTGAAACAGGACAATCATTAGCAAATGCACTAGCAGAAGCCATTGATAAAGTTGCAACAGCAACTAAACTTGCAATTTTTTTCATTATTAAAATCTCCAGAAAGGTTTATGTTTATAAAAAGCCCGAAAACCATTTAACACCTTCATCAAAGTCTTAAATGAAGCAGGAATAATACTTATAAACATCTATATTTATAACCCCCCATAAGTGGGGTGGCGGGTGACAAAAAAACACATAACCCAATAAATTCAACTGCTTAACCTTGCCCCCTCTATTCACCCACTCTTTGCAGCACTATTTTTAGTGCTAATATTTTAAATATAATTTTACAAAGGTTAAACTCTTTGTATAAATACGGCCTATATCATTTTATTGACTTGAACAACTTGCTTATATGGGCATTCCTGGTCAGATCTTTGTTGCAAGCGTTACATCATGAAATATCTTCCTTAGCCAATACTTTTTGCAGGCAAGATGATAGTGGTCAGTTTAATAATATCTACGATGAATCACTAAGCTCTCATGCTATTAATCATTTTATCAATGCGATCTCTAATACTTACGGTAGATAATATGTATTCATATACTACTAATTGGGCTGCATCACTCAATACAGTTACAACTACATCAGAGTATTTTTCTGAATGTAAGAGTGTTGCCACGTTTTATAAACAGATTTTATTACCTATGGGTTTCCGTAATAGTTGCTTTATTCCCATAATCTGCCCTGAACAGGATAAGCGGATAGGTATTTTAATGATTCACCGTAAAAGCCGTAATGAAGAATTCACTAATAAAGAAAGAATTTATTTAGCAGATGTTGCCAGTCTCATTACTAAGGGATGTAGCCGTATCAACCAACAAGAGCTAACGACCCTTAAGGGCCATGAACAGGGTTTATTTCTAATTGATTCATCAGGGAAAATAAAAAATAGTTGTACTTTAGGAGCTAAGCTTTTAATAATGGCTTCGTGTCCGAATTTAATCTAAAAAGCAATCACTCACCCGATAGTCTAAGTTGTTTTAAAAAGTTCACAAATCGTCTACCAGAGCTATTATCAATCAACTATTCATACATGGAGAGAATTTAAATTATGAACGTTTGTCTTACAGGATATTGATAACCAAGGAGCATCTCAAATTGGTCTAAGCATTCACTGGCAACAACCCGTTGTATTGAAGCTGTTTCATCGAATTAAACGACTTCAGCTAATAGTCTGCCAAGAGACTATCGCTTTATTTTATGCCGCAGGAAAAACATTACAACATATTACTGATACTCTTTAATGAAGTTTGTATACGGTGAAAGAGCATATTAAAAACATAATCGTTACGTTGAATATCAAAACACGGGCAGACTTAATTGAATTAATCTTATGTAATAAATCATCACTTAACACACAAGAAATCATTTAACTACCGTTAATCCGTGCCATAAAATACTATTACTTAATGCGGACTTGCAAGCTTAAAGCTTTATTCTTGAAGGATCCACAAACCATCCTGCTGTCGACATGCTACCGAGTTAACACTTATTTCTTTGCTCGCAGTGATTAATCTAGCTTGATAATCACGACAAAAAACACCTTGTTCACGTTCAAAAATTCTCACTGGCACGACGACTAATTCACCTGATATTACTTGCCACTTTGTAGACTGCTTGGTGTAATTATCTTCAAGTACTTTTTGAGCTTTATTTTCATCATTAAGACTAAATGACTGATGAGTTTGAATCGCTAATGCTGATAGTAGTTGATGTGATGTTTCAATTAGAGGTAGCTCAATAGCTTGCGGCTCTACTTTAGTAGTAGCCGTTTTCTCTGCTGGCTCAGCCTTGTCTGTTCCACCAAAAATATCATCCAACTTGACAGTTTGACAACCTATTAAACCTAAAAATAATGTACTAAAAAAAAGCCCTTTAATAAGTGACATAATATTTCCTTTCAACTAAATTCATTGGGGAGGAGTATAAGCCATTGTTAGAAACTAATGTCATTAATACTCTATTTACTATACTGTTATACCGTCTTTCTAATTTCTTCTTAACTCAAGCTTTTAAGGAAAACAAATAATTTAATTTTCTTCCAATAAAGCTCTAATATTTTCGTGTTTTTTAGTGGCTCAGCTCTTAATTTTCAACTATTCTCATTAGGATGTACAAGGAACTTATTTTGAAAAAAAATCTCTGCGCCTAACAATATCAGTGAGAAAGCATAGGCTTTCTACGAACAAGAGATACTAACTATTCCAAATGTTGGAATATGTCTAGACTCGAAATAGCGTTGACACTCCAGAACTTCTAGAGCATGCTGTTATTTATCCATAATAATTAATAAATTACGAGCATTTCACATGGAGCCCTTCAAGACTTTTTGTTTAAAAGAGTTTTTTTTAATTATTTCTCTAATATTGATTGGTAGTCACGCGTATGCAGATCAGAATTTAATTCCAGAATCAGATATTAATGTTCTGGAAGGTATTACTGTCACTGCACAAAAGACGGAACAAAATGCACAAGATGTCGGTATTAGCATCACGACCTTCACAGAACAGGACATTAAAGAGCTAGCAATTACTTATCCCAAAGATATTGCTAATCATATCCCAAATGTCCAAGTTATTAAAACTGCATTACCTTTTTTTTCAATACGAGGCATGGGGGTTAATGAATTTGCTCCCAATACTGATTCCCCGGTCGCGATACATATAGATGAGATTTATCAAAGCAAAGCATTTCAAATCACAGGTGCCTTATTTGATATCGAACGTATTGAAGTATTAAAAGGACCTCAGGGGACATTATTTGGACGAAATACAACTGGTGGCTCCGTCAACTTCACCACTAAAAAACCAACTTTGGAGCATGAGGCCGGAATTACATTAGGCTATAGTCGCTTTGATCGAAAAGAGACAGAGGGCTATATCAGCGGCCCAATTAATAATAATTTATTGGGCCGTTTATCCGGATATGCACACCAGTCTTCAGAGGGCCCTAGTCAGAATAGCTTTACTGGTGACGATCTAGGAAAGCTAGATGTGTTTGCAGTACGAGGACAATTATTGTGGCTCCCAGATGATGAAAGTGCTCTGCTACTAAATGTTCATGGAGGGGAAGACAATTCTGAACTAATGGCATATGGTGTGCGAGGTACTTATGATGCGGCTGTATTTCCTGGAACTTTACAACCTTGCTCTGCCTATTTTACTAAATCCTTTTCTGAAAACTCGCCCGGATGTGTTTTGCCATCAGGCACCGCTGGGGCCGATGATGATCCTTATACAGCCAATGTAAATAGGGCAAACAAACTAAATGATGAAAGTTATGGCGCTTCATTACGATATAGCACCGACTTTTCTTGGGCAACACTAACTTCCATTACCGCTTATGAATATTATAAACGTGATATGCATGAAGATGATGATGGTTCACCAATCATTGCCTTTGAAGTAGATTGGTTCAATGAATTAAATGAGTACACCCAAGAAATTAGGCTCAGCTCTCGGAATAGAGATGGTTGGTCTTGGCTCCTGGGCATATTCTTTGAGCACGATGATTTGGATGTAGTCAATGTTTTAGATACCGCAGAACATCCTCTCCCAACATTCAATGGACTCACTATCGCCACAAGCTATAGACAATCAAATGATTCAATTGCCTTATTTGGTCAAACTGAATATCCATTTATGACAAACTGGACGCTCATAACTGGCCTACGCTATACACGGGAAAAAATACATTTTGATGGTATTACTCAGGCTCAACTAGCTGCCTCCCCTACTCTTGGACAAGAAAACAAACTCAGTAGCCCTTTACTTACGTTGGCCAAGCGAGATGATTTCCACGAAACCCAAAATATATCCTTTAAATTAGGAATGAACTACCAACCATATAGCAACCAGCTTTACTATGGAAGTGTATCTAGCGGCTTCAAAAGTGGAGGTTTTAATGGTGGCTTTGCGTTTTCTACTGAAGAATTTAGCGAGTATAAGCCAGAGGAAATTCTCGCTTTTGAAATTGGTTCAAAAATAACTCTCCTCAATCAAAATTTACAAATAAATACCTCTGCCTTTTATTATCAGGTGACCAATCCACAGCTAAATGCAGACGGACCAACACCACCAAGCTTGATCACCACTAATGCGGACTCATCCCAACATATCGGTGCAGAAGTGGAAGCGTGGTGGCATCCTTTGAGAGGGTTAGATATTAAATTAAATTTAGGTTGGCTCGATGCTGAATACGGTGATTTTTTTATTCTAGGACAAAACCAAGAAGGTAATGAGGTCGTTAATAGTCCAGAATGGACGCTGAGTAGTCTTATTCGATATGAATACCCACTATCAAATGGCATGAAATTGATAAGTCTAGCTGATGCAAGTTATCGTTCAGACCGGCACCTTGAGTCCTCTAATATACTTACCGCACGTGAGCCCGGCTATTGGTTAGTGAATGCGAGACTAGCATTGGCAACAAGTAATAATGAGTTTGAAATCGGCATCTGGGGTAAAAACATCACCAATGAAAAATATCGCCATTATGTGAATGATGTCGCCACCTTGGGTGTTGTAGGTGATTTATGGGATGAACCATTCACTTATGGCATTGATGTAAGCTACCAATTTTGACTCCGCAAAGTTAATTGTCTTTTGAAAACACAAGCTGGCGGGGAAAAAGCGCTTAGATAGAAGGCTGTCTAAAAAGACTCACTGAGGCATAATTAAGCCATCAATTATTAAGTTTTACACTACTTTGCATATTAATAGCAGCTCTAAGTTTTGCTGGTTTCAGAGGTTTATGCAGAAGCATTAACTTATTGTCTTGAGCCAATTGATGTATGTCTAATGCCGTATCTCCAGTTACTAAAATAGCGGGGATGTGCTGACTAATTTGCGAACGAAGATGTTTGATAACGTCTATACCAGTGACACTACCTTGAAGGCGATAATCAGAAATAATCACATCAGGAACAAAGTTTCTACAAATAGCACTCGCTTCATCAATGTTCCTAGCTATTTCGATGTCACATTTCCAGTTAGCAACTAACCGCTTTGTTGCTACCAATATAGATTCCTCATCATCAATAATAAGTACTTTTTTATTCGCCAACCTATCCGGCAACTCTTCCCGCAACCTTGGCTCTGTCTTGGAGCCGAAATAAACACGCTGGAGTTTAATCCTTACCATTGTCCCTCGACCTTCACGTGAGTATAGCGAGAACGAATGACCCAATAAATCCATTTCACGAGTCACTATCGACAAGCCTAAGCCCAAACCTTGTTTACGCTCCAATTCAACATTATTAACTTGGTAAAATTCATCAAAGATATTATCCAGCTCATCTACTGGTATACCTATGCCCGTATCCCATATTTCTATCCAGACCTCATCTTTCCTAGGGCGACAATCAATTAAAACCCCACCTTCAACTGTATATTTAATGGCATTAGTAAGTAAGTTACATACCGCATTTCCCAATAACACACTATCACTATTTACCCACAACGGTTGACCTCTAACATGCAGTTTCAATCCTTTATTTTTCACTTCTACTTCCATGGTATTTGATAATCGCTTAATCAATTGAAAGACATCAATCGGAGCAATCGATGGCTTAACAATACCTGCATCCAAACGACTTATATCAAGTAATGAAGTTAATAATTCGCTCAGTGAGGCTATCGATTCTTTCATATAAGAAAGCGTTTCTTCCCCCCTTGCAGTAAGCTTTTCACCGACAAATGCTGCTGAAAACAATTCTAAAGCATGAACAGGTTGGCGTAAGTCATGGCTGGCAGAAGCCAAAAATCGAGTTTTGCGTTTATTCGCCCCTTCGGCCTTAACCTTTTGTTGTATAAGCAATCTAACGCGATGATGCAGAAGATAAGAGAATAGAAGCGCTTCAATAATAATGCCGATACCCGACGAGTGAAATGTAAACTCATTAAGCGGCAAAAATCCCATAAACATAAGTACGACTATGACCATGCCGATAATATAAGCAAGATAGGCTAAAGAAAACATTCCAACCAATGGGTTCTTGTCTTTGAACAGCGTCACTATCATATAGCCTAAAACGATAAATGAATAAGCAAAGACAATAAAAACAAGTTGGCTAGCCAAACTTAAGTTAAACAACACTGCAATCAGAACATCTAATATCGACAAGATGACTACCCAATTTAATAAGCGATGAATAGTTGGGTACTCTTTTTTTGTATTAATAATTTCTTGAACAAACAATACTAGAAAAACCGAACCGATAATGGCGGTGATATTCAACCAATAGACATATGCACCATATACTTGAAAGTGATGAAAAATGATCCCGTAATAATACGCAAGTCCAACGGCAGCATTAACAAGGTAAAGTGCATAAAAAACAAACTCTCTTCTTCGGATGAAGGAATAAAGTAATAAGTTGTATATTGCCATAGTGAAAAGAACAACCACAATGATGTTTGAGTAGAAATCATTGTTAATTAATGCTTGCACAGACGATTTTTCATCATGTATCTCAATATCAATACATTGATACGCTAAACTTTTGTTTTTTATATAGACCGTTTTGCTGTCATTCGGAGGTATGGCCAATGGATAAACAATTATACTTCCTGAAAGCTTATCCCCAACCTGTTTGTCGAAGAAGTCATAATGATGTGTTTTAATCGCATCTTCATCCGTAACATCATATATATCCACCTGTTTACTCAGATTCCCTCGATTATTATGTAAAAATAAATCAGCTGGAGAATTAAGAAAATTAGCCACCGTGACTTTGTACCATATCGTGCTGCTATTTAAGCTGAAACACTGTTTGTTAGTGCTAGGGCTATAGACTGAATGGATAGCTTCATTAATGGATAATTTTTGTTTATTATCTAGCAGGTATTCCACCGAAACTTGTATTGATTTCTCTAATCCATCTTGGGCTTCAGCATGCAGCTGACCATGTACTCCTGTAGATAGAAAAACAATAAATGTTATGACTAATCTAAACATACGTTGATAGTCTGATGACATGGAGAAAGGTTAAGTGCTTAAACTAAAGAAGTGTAATTGACGAGCAGTTTGAATAAGTTCAGTACGGTTATGAACGTTGAATCGTGAAAACAGTTCTTTGATATAACCTTTAACGGTGTGTTCACTTAATTCAAGTAAGTGACTGACTTCGGGGGTAGTACAACCTTTTTCGATTAGCTGTAATACCTCATATAGGCGAGGTGAAAGGGAAATCTTTTCCTCCCCATCATTAGATGTAATAGTTTTTGTATTCTTTAATGAGTCGACCCAATTTTCTGGCAGGTACTCATTACCTTGTAGAATCATTTCTATAGCAAAATTTAAATCCGCTGATGTTGATGATTTTGGTAAATAGCCTAGCGCTCCAAGAGATAGTGCCATTTGTACATCGGCAGAATTTTCTGAAGCAGAAACAACTAAAACGGGTATTGCTTGATTGTTCTCGCAAAGCTTTTTAAGGACGGCTGGAGCGCCACCATGAGGCATGCGAACATCAAGTAATATAATGTCAATATCATCATGTCCTGAAATTATATCGAACGCATCGCTAATTTTATGTGCTGCAAAAATATGACTACCTACAAACAATTGATTAAGTATCGTCCTCATACCTTCGAGATAAAGTTGATGGTCATCAATTATTAGGATTTTCATAGTCAGCAAACCTAGTCTATTTGTCTATTAAACATATCTTTATGTATGAGTATATACATAAATTGACACTTTAGTTCACCCCATAAAGCGGGGGCATCCCCACTAGCCAACAAGGCTCTCAGCTAACTCCATAGACAAATCCTGCTCTCTAACTGCTATGATTCAGCCCTCGCGTATACTGAGAAACATAAGTAACAGTAGGAATTACACCTTAATCCCCCTCGGGGATTGCAGTTTGTAGTATAAAAATCTCGACTTTGGTAGACAGTTTATACTGATTGTAGTGGTCCACTACAGCTTCTACAGATCCAAGGCAAAAAAATACCCAGACCTATAAAGGACTGGGTATTTTAGTATTAAAGCCTGGCAGTGACCTACTTTCACATGGGAACTCCCACACTATCATCGGCGCTAAGTCGTTTCACTGCTGAGTTCGGGATGGGATCAGGTGGGACCAACTCGCTATGGCCGCCAGGCATAACTGGTGTGTTAGCGTTAGCTAACTAATCTGGGAAGTAAATAAGAAGTTCTTCTAAATAAGAATAATGTCTAGCGAACCCCAAGTTACCTTGGGGTTATATGGTCAAGCCTCACGGGCAATTAGTATTGGTTAGCTTCACGTGTTACCACGCTTCCACACCCAACCTATCAACGTCGTAGTCTTCAACGGCCCTTCAGGAGCTTAAAGCTCTGGGAAATCTAATCTTGAGGGGGGCTTCCCGCTTAGATGCTTTCAGCGGTTATCCCGTCCGTACATAGCTACCGGGCAATGC
>JABSQN010000005.1 GCA_013215825.1 Piscirickettsiaceae bacterium
AACTCGGTTTCACAGTGTATCTCAAGACTTTCTCCAACCATCTTAGTCGACAGACGGGCTTTCATATCCCGGAGGCGATCAATTTCGTCGTTACGATCCTTAATCCGCGTCTCGTACTTATCTTGAAGCGACTTCTCACCGAGCTGTTTCTCTAGCGTAGCCCGGTCTAGATCACTTTTAAGTTGATCGCGCTCTTTCTCGGCATTATTAACTGCATCCTTGATTGCATGTTCCTGCTCAACCTTATTATTGCTGAGCTTTGACTTTAACGCTTGAATCTCTGCATCTTTTTTTGCTGATGTCTCTTGAAGTTTATTTGAATGATTTGCATTAGCTAGCTCCGAAGCGTTTTGGTTATCTTGCTTAGCCTGCTTTAGTTCGTTGCTAAGTGTGTCGCGTTCCTTTTCAACGACTTTTAGAGCCTCACTTACAGCAAGTTTACGCGCAACTTCGGCGGCGTCTAACTTAGACTTCAAGTCTTGAATTTCAGTATCCTTGGCTACTGCCGCTACCTGCATTTCACGGCCAGTTTTTTCTTTGGCAAGCTCCACGGCATTAGCTTTATCTTTCTCAGCCAACTCAAGCCTTTCATGCAGCTGCTGATCAAATTCGCTATCGCGAACCTGTTTCAGAATATCTGCATACCCAGCTTTGTCAATATTGAATGCCTTCTTACAGTGGGGACAGATGATTTCGTGCATGACTTTTTATCCTCTACTTTCGTAATTTTCCTGAATGAGTACTAACGCTTGGCATCACCGGAAGAATAAGCTGTATGGCAAAGCGGCAAAGCGGCAAAGCGGCAAAGCTTTATTTTATCCGAGTACATGCGTTTGTTAAGGCTCTTCTGCCATATTTTGTACTTTATCAAATATAGCGATAAATTCATCATCACTTTCTGTCGGGTCAAACGTGCTTTTCAATTCCCTGAATGTCAGAGAGGAAATGACGCTGAATAATTTTACCACCTCCCAACCTCCCACTAAGTGCATGAGATTTTGATATAGCTTTTACATCACACCAGTCCGTAAACGAAATATCACATCCAGGTACAAGCCTCTCAAGTGCATCTGTAGAAAAATAATTTTCAATTTCTCTTTTTTTAGAAACTGAGTATTGATTGCCTTCAGTAAAGCCATACTCCTTAATTCCATTATTACTATATCACTCACATTAAATCCAAGGGATCAATATCAATCGACCATCGTACTTTTCTAGCTAATTTTAATGATGAGATAGCATCAATCGTGTGGTCTAAAAGTTGATGGATCGGTTTTCGTGTTGGGCAGCTTAATAAAAGTTGTGCTCTAAATCGTCCAGCTCGTTTTTCCATCATTGCAGGCACCGGCCCCATCACTATGACTGTTTGTTGTTGGTTTAAGAGGGTTTGTACTTCTGTTAAAAATTGAATAGCAAGTTGTTCTTGCTGATCTTCTGCTCTGATAATGGATAAATAGCCTACCGGTGGCATTGCCATTTGTTTTCGTTCTTCTAGTAACTTTTCGGCTGTGACATTGTAGCCTTGTTTGATCAGGTCTTTCCAAAAAGGGTGTTTGGGTTGACTGGTTTGAATAAAGACTTCGCCTTCTTTTTTACCTCGTCCTGCTCTTCCTGTGACTTGAGTAATAAGTTGGGCTAGGTTTTCTGTCGCTCGAAAATCGGCACTTAATAATCCTTGATCAGCATCTAATACACCGACTAAGGTGACATCATGAAAATCATGGCCTTTGGCTAACATTTGTGTGCCAACTAATATTTTCGCTCCGCCTTGTCGAATAGTATCAATCATATCGGCAAAGGCATTTACTTTTTGCATACTGTCGCGATCTATCCGTAATACGGGGGTATCGGGAAAGTATTTTTGTAGGCTGAGTTCTATTTGTTCGGTGCCTGCACCGTAGGTTTTTAATTCTGGATGATTGCATTTTGGGCATTGTGTCGGCAATCGTTGAATAAAACCACAGTGATGACAATGCAGGGTATTTCGTCGTTGATGAACGATCATTCTGGCATCACATTGTGTGCAGGTGGCTTGCCAGTTACATTCGTGACACATTAAGACGGGAGCAAAACCACGGCGGTTAATAAATAATAAAACCTGATTATCGGCGTCTAATTGCTTTTTTATGGCGTGATATAAGATGCTGGAGATGCCATTTTCTGCTTTAGGCCCATTACTGTCGACAAGGTGTACTTTAGGCAATGTTGCCCCTGTGGCACGTTTCGTTAATTCTAAGCGCTTATAAAGCCCTTGTTGGACCTGGTAGAGACTTTCTAAGGATGGAGTAGCACTCCCTAACAAAATAGGCGTTAGAGCTCGTTGTGCACGAATTAAAGCAATATTACGAGCATGATATCGCAGGCCATCATATTGTTTATAAGAACTATCGTGTTCTTCATCAATAATTATTAGCCCTACGTTTTTTAACGGAGTAAATACGGCGGAACGAGTCCCTATAACAATATCGGCCAATCCTTCTTTTGCTAATAACCATGCTTGTTTACGTTCTGTATCGGATATGGATGAGTTTAATACTACAATCGTTGCCGATAAACGCTGTTTAAATCGTTCTACAAATTGTGTCGTCAGGCCTATTTCAGGAATTAAGATAAGAACTTGCTTTCCTTGCTGCATAAATTGCTCTGCAAGTTCGATATACACTTCTGTTTTGCCACTTCCAGTAATTCCTTGCAATAAAAAGGGCGTAAAGCTGTTTATTGATTGAGCGACATTATCAACAACATTTTGTTGTTCTTCATTTAACGTGCAGGGATCGATTTTTTTTATAGCTGATATGGGTAGCTTTATTTGCGGTTGCTGAGAAATTAATTTTTTTTCTTCTAATGATTTTAACGATGAACGGCATTGGCCCATTTGTTGATAGAGATCGCTTTGTCGCATTGATTTATCGTGTTGTTTCAATAGAGTCAGTATTTTTTGCTGTTTTGTACCTACTTTTGTTTCGTTTGTTTGTTTTTCTATAGACCAAACTATTTCTGTTTGCAGATCAGCGTTTTCACCTAAACGTATTTTTTTAGGTAAGACAGTCTGAAAGCAATCTCCAATCGGATGATGATAATAATTGGCTAACCATTGGGTTAAGGATAAAAGATCGGTTGATATCAGTGGTGTTTGGTCTAAACATTCTAAAACCACTTTTAATTTATCTGTTTGTTGATTTGTTCTTTTTTTTGTTTTTACGATAATACCGATGAGCTCTCTTGAGCCAAAAGGTATTTTTACACGTAGGCCTGCTTGCCAGTTTGTTGATGATTGATCTGGAAGATAATCGAACGTTTGTCGAAGAGGACATTGAACAGCAATTTGAAGAATAAGGCTCATGAATAATAATAATATATAAGTATTTAAAAGATGTTGTTGTTGATGTTTGATGCCTGTTTATAACTGGATTATTTCTATAATTTAATAAATATCAATCGTTTATCTACTATCTTACCTGTTAATAACTTTTAATTTAAGGGCTGATCTCTTGTGGATAAGTAAGGTAGTTATCCACAGCTAAAGTTATCCACAGATTATGATCTCTTTAATACAGGGCTTATACCTAAGTTATATAGACACAATAATACGTGTTTTCATATGTGATGATACCTGATCTTTTTGTGCTTAGTGGTATCCTATTCATTATTATATTTTTAGGTTTTGATAATGACATTAGCAATTATTGTAGCGACAGATGAACAAGGTTTGATTGGTAAAGATAATGATTTACCGTGGCGATTATCTGCTGATTTACAGTATTTTAGAAAGGTAACAATGGGCAAACCTATAATGATGGGAAGAAATACCCATGAGTCTATTGGTCGAGCTTTACCAGGTAGGCATAATATTGTGATTACTAGCGATAAGAATTATCAAGCAGAAGGATGTTCGATTGTGCATTCAATAGATGCAGCATTGGCGTTGTGTGTTGATGATGATGAAATTATGGTGATGGGTGGTGCGTCGTTATATAAGCAGTTATTACCGTTGGCAGATAAGCTATATTTAACGCAAGTTCATGCCAATCTAGAAGGTGATACGTGGTTTCCAGATTGGCATAAAGATCATTGGCAAGAGTTGAGCCGTGACGATCATTTAGCGGATGATAAGAATGAATATGCCTATAGTTTTATTGTTTATCAAAAAAATAAGGTCTAATCAGACGTTAAAAGACGTAAAGCAGCTTGAGTATGTTCGGCGGCTTCATGACCTAAGTCTGTTAAATAACCACCATCTTCACTATCAACTAAACCTTTTTTATGTAGGCGTTGTGTAGCGGAAATAAGCCCTTCTCGTGCTGTGTGGTGCACTTTAATCCCTTCTTGTGTGGTATCAAGGTTATAACGAAGTAGTACTTCAATTTCATCGACGAGTTCTTGTTTAATAGTCATTGGCTTTGCCTTAGTTGATTTAAAATTTAATGTTAATCCTACACTTATTTATTACTTAATTTTATTATTATTCAATATTTATGGGGCTTCTGGTATCTTCTCATCTTATTTTTAAAATAGAGAGTATGGAAAGTTGGTTTCTATTACACAGTTAAAAACACACTTATTTCAATTACACCAAAACAAAATATTTGAATTTACAGTTATTTTTATTATTGTATTTTCGGCCTTAATTACAGGGGCTAAAACATATAATATCGACTCTACCTTAAATCAGATTGTGATTGGGTTAGATATGTTTATTACCGTGTTTTTCTTGGTTGAAATTCTGATTCGTTTAGCGTCTGAACAACGATTTTTTAACTTTTTCAAAAGCGGTTGGAATGTATTTGATTTATTAATTGTGACAGCAAGTTTATTGCCAGTGGAAGGTAACGATACTGTTCTATTAGCTAGATTATTGCGTATATTTAGGGTGTTACGATTGATTTCCGTAATTCCAGAATTAAGAATGTTGATTACAGCATTGGTGAAATCATTACCTCGAATGGGTTATATCGTCTTATTGATGTTTATCATTTTTTATATTTATGCGGCAATTGGTAGTGTGCTTTTTGAGCATATTAATCCTGTTTTATGGGGTAATATTTCGATTGCCATGCTGACATTATTTCGAATAGCGACCTTTGAAGATTGGACTGATGTGATGTATGAAACCATGATGGAATATCCGTTGAGTTGGATCTTTTATTTAACCTTTATATTTTTAACCGCCTTTGTATTTCTTAATATGATGATTGGTGTCATTTTGGATGTAATGCAAAAAGAGCAGGAAAAACACAGCCTTGAAACAGGTGAGGGTGAAGCAGCTGATGTTCATTGGATAAAAGAGCATACCCAAGCATTAGAGAAAAAACTTGAACGAATTGAACGTTTATTATTAGAAAGTGTGAACCAAATCACTAAAAAATAAATGAACTAGTCGATTATTTTACAAGGCTATCAATTAAGTTGTATTCTCATTACTAACTAGAAAAAGGAGATTGTTATGGAAATTTCGAGTACAGCACCATTAAGCGGTCAACCAACACTGACAAATCCATTAAGCCAGTCAAGCTTGTTAGAAGGTCGTGAAACATCAACGCAATCAACAAGTGAAACGCAAAATACAACCACAGCACAAGAACAATTAACAACAACGGTGAGTTCTGCTGAAGTGGTTAATGAAGCAAATGAAGCCCAAGCAACGGAATTTAGTTCTGAGAGTATTGGTCGTAATATTGACCTAACCGCATAAGGAAAAAGGTATGGCTGCTCCAATTATTTCTGATGATCCTTTATATCGTTTATTGCGTGATGGAAAAATAGCTGAATTTAATCAGCGAATAGCATCGGGTGAAACAGCAGAGTTATCAGGTTGTGATTTTAGACATGTGAACTTGCAAGGTTTGATAACAGATGGTTTGGATTTTTCAAACAGTTATTTTCGACAATCAATCCTGCGTGGTGTTGATTTTAATCATTGTAAAACGATGGAAGGTGCGAGTATTCATGGCGCTAAAATTTCAGGCGCTTATTTTCCAAAAGAAATTCGTGCTGAAGAAATTTTATTATCATTAGAGCATGGCACGCGATTACGTTACGGAATGTAACTAGGGTTTATCTTCAACTTTCTTAGGTATAAATCGGGCACAAATTAAGCCTAATTCAAATAAAAGCCACACAGGCACTGCCAGTAATGTCTGAGATATAATATCAGGCGGTGTCAGTAACATGCCAATAATGAAAGCGCCGACGATAATATAAGGGCGCTTTTCGCTTAAACTTTCAATAGTAGACATGCCAGTCCAAATTAGTAATAACGTAGCGATAGGCACTTCAAAAGCCAATCCAAAGGCAAATAATAGTTTTAATACAAAGTTAAGATAACTACTAATATCAGTCATTACCGCGACCCCTTCTGGTGCGGCTTGCGTTAAAAACTCGAAGATCAGTGGAAAGACAATGAAATAGGCAAAAGTAAGTCCTAAAAAGAACAGTATGGTACTGGCGATCATTAATGGGTAAACGATTTTCCGTTCATTATCATAAAGACCCGGCGCGACAAATGCCCAAAGTTGATAAAGTAAAAATGGGATAGCCAGTAAAATAGCCGTGCTTAATGTAAGTTTAAACGGGGCTAGAAAAGGTGATGCAACTTCGGTAGCAATCATGGTGCTGGATTCTGGCAAATGCTGTAATAATGGTATCGCTAGAAAATGATATAAATCATTGGAAAAAGGGATTAAACATACCGCGATAAGAAGCACTGCAAGAATGCTGTGCAATAATCGATCTCGTAGCTCTAACAGGTGCGACATTAGTGGTAATTGATTATCAGCCACTATTTAGACTCTTTCTTAGTTGGTTTATCTGAAATTACTTTTTCAAGATCAACCGTCTTATTTAATGCCTGAGTGAGTTCTTCAGCACGCAATTCTTGGGCTATTTCACTGCGAATGGATTGTATTGATGCGTTCGCCCGCCCTACCCATAAACCTGTCACACGCATAAGTTTTGGCAATCTTTCGGGGCCAACAACAACAAGCATCACGATGCCTATAAGTAGTAATTCAAAAAAACCAATATCAAACATATCTGTTTAGTTCGACTGAGAGTCTTTTTCTTTTACTTCAGATTTTGACACTACATTATCGTCATTATTATCTATGGCTGTATTATTATTGTTGCTTTCACTATCTTCACCTTCACGTACAGATTGTTTAAAGCTTTTAATGGCACTGCCTAAATCACCACCTAATGAGCGTAATTTTTTGGTACCGAATAATAAAATAATGATTACTAAAACAATCAATAATTGCCAAATACTAATTCCACCAAATCCCATTATTTTCTCCTAATTAAAACCTGGAAGGTCTTCGCCGCCCAGTAAATGTAAATGTAAATGTGCCACTTCTTGTCCGCCACCTTCACCGGTATTAATAACGGTACGAAAACCATTATCTAAACCTTGTTCACGCGCTAAAATAGGCAATTTTAGCATCATGTGTGAGATTAATGCGTGATGATTGTCATTAAGGTCATCTAAACTAACTAAGTGAACTTTGGGAACCACTAATAAATGTACCTTGGCTTTAGGTGCTATATCTTTAAAAACAAATATCTGTTCATCTTCATAAACCTTGGAAGATGGAATATCACCGGCAATTATTTTGCAAAAAAGACAATCAGACATTATTTGTTCCTATTCGCTTTTTCGTCAAGGCCAGACAAATCAAAGCGGCGAGAAAGTTCATTTAAAATGTCTTGAGGCTCTATATTATTGTGTGCAAGCAAGACCATACTGTGAAACCATAAATCGGCAGTTTCATAGATAATTTCATCGCGATCACCACCTTTGCCAGCAATCACAACCTCGGTTGCTTCTTCACCTAATTTTTTGAGGATCTTATCGGTGCCATCACGATAAAGACTGGCAACATAAGAGCTTTCAGGATCTGCTGTTTTACGAGCTTCTAATATGGTAGCCAGCTTGATTAATACATCGCTCATTTGTAGATCTCTTTAGGGTCTTTTAACACGGGTTCTGTTGTTTGCCATTGACCATCGATTAGCTGTTGATAAAAACAATGATGACGTCCAGTATGACAGGCTATGCCACCTTTTTGAATGACCTCGATCAAGATGGCATCATTATCACAATCACTGCGGATTGATTTTATCTGTTGTTGATTGCCAGATTGTTCGCCTTTATGCCAGATCTTTTGGCGAGAACGCGACCAATAAACAGCATGACCGGTTTCCATTGTGAGTTGTAATGCTTCTTTATTCATCCAGGCTAAAGTGAGCACTTGCTTCGTATTAAACTCTTGGGTAATAACGGGTACTAAACCATCATTATTCCATTTAATATGATCTGAAAAGTGCATTATAAGCGAACCTCAATACCTTGATCTGCCATTTGTTGCTTGGCTTCTTGTACGGTATGTTCACCAAAATGAAAAATACTTGCTGCTAACACAGCATCAGCATGACCTAGCTTTATACCATCCGCTAAATCTTGTAGTTTGCCAACACCACCCGATGCAATAACGGGAACAGTAACAGCATCACTGACAGCGCGGGTTAACTCTAAATCAAAGCCAGATTTAGTACCATCACGATCCATGCTGGTTAATAATAATTCACCCGCACCTAGAACAACCATTTTTTTAGCCCATTCCACGGCATCGATACCGGTTTCTTTACGGCCGCCATGGGTAAATATTTCCCAGCGTTTAGGTTCGCCTTCGGCAGAAACGCATTTAGCATCAATGGCGACAACGATACATTGAGATCCAAACATCTCAGCAGCTTCGCGGACAAAGTCTGGGTTGCTTACCGCAGCAGAATTGATGCCGACTTTATCTGCACCAGCATTAAGCATTTGACGAATATCTTCAACTTTTCGAATACCACCGCCAACAGTCAGAGGAATAAAGACTTGGCTGGCAACCGCTTCGACAAGATCAACCATTGTGCCGCGATTATCATGCGTTGCTTTAATATCTAAAAATGTAATTTCATCTGCACCTTGTTGATCATAGCGTTTAGCCACTTCAACGGGATCCCCTGCATCACGAATATCAACAAATTGCACACCTTTGACAACGCGACCATTATCAACATCAAGACAGGGAATAATGCGTTTAGCTAAGCCCATTATTGTGATTCTTTTGGTGGATTTAAGCGATCAGCGAGTGCTTGGCCTTCAGCCAAATCAATGGTGCCTTCATAGATTGCACGACCAACAATTGCACCCATAATGCCTTCACTTTCATAATGACATAATGCTTTTACATCGTTGTAATCAGTTACGCCACCAGAGGCAATGACCGGGATATTAATCGCTCGAGCTAAATCACGCGTGGACTCTAAATTCACACCTTGCATCATGCCATCACGGCTAATATCAGTATAAATAATAGCTTCAACACCATCTTGTTCAAAGTGTTTAGCCATATCAGTGACATCATGGTGAGAGAGTTTTGACCAGCCATCAATGGCTACTTTGCCATTTTTAGCATCTAAACCAATAATGATATGACCTGGAAATTCAGCACAAACATCACCAACAAAATGCGGTGCATTAACAGCTTTGGTGCCGATAATAACATAGCGAACACCCGCTTCTAGATAGGTCTGAATGGTGTTTTCATCACGGATACCACCACCAATTTGCACATCTAAATCAGGGAACGTTTTACATATCTCATGGATAATCTGAGCGTTAACAGGTTTGCCGGCAAAGGCACCATCTAAATCGACCAAGTGTAATCGTTTAGCTCCTGCATCTACCCATTTACGAGCGATGGCAAGAGGATCTTTTGAGAAAACAGTATTGTCTTCCATACGACCTTGTCTTAGGCGAACGCAGTGACCGTCTTTTAGATCAATGGCAGGAATTAATAGCATACGTTTTTCTCCAATTTAGTCAGTTAGGACTGACCATCCCAATTTAAAAAGTTTTCTAATAACTGTAATCCATCACGGTGGCTTTTTTCCGGATGGAACTGCACGGCAAAGATATTGTTCTGATGTACTGCCGATGTAAATGTGTTTGGATAATCTGTCGTTGCCGCAGTGACGCACTCATTGTCAGGTTGAATAAAATAACTGTGTACAAAGTAAAAACGACTATCTTGCTGAATGTTTTTCCATAAGGGATGCTCGATTGTTTGGTGAATTTGATTCCAGCCCATATGAGGTACTTTCAGCTTATCCTCAGGTTTAATGTCAAAGTGATGTACCTGACCGGAGAAGATATTTAAGCCATCGACGCCATTATTTTCATCACTATGAGTGAGCAGTAACTGCATACCAATACAGATACCTAAAAAAGGTTTTTCTGCTGCTACTTGTCGCACAACATCGGTTAAGCCAAGATCGTTCAAGGCATTCATACAAGCACGAATAGCGCCTTGACCTGGAAAAACAATATGGCTGGCAGTCAGGATCCGTTCAGGATCAGCCGTGACTTCAATCGTTACACCCTCAGCCGCCACACTTTCTAATGCTTTTGAGACTGATCGCAAGTTACCCATGCCATAATCAATGACCGCTACGTGTGGCATTCAACAAAACCTATGTATAAAAAACGCTTATTTTACGTAATAAATGATGAACTTGATATGTTGGCGTGTTTACAAAGCACCTTTTGTTGATGGAAGTTGCTCTAAAGCACGCGCGTCTAGTGATACAGCCATGCGTAATGCGCGACCAAATGCTTTAAAGATAGTTTCCGCAATATGATGTGCATTGCGACCCTTTATGCAGTCAATATGCAAGGTTATACCAGCATGATTAATTAAACCTTGGAAGAATTCATAAAATAAATCAACATCGAATTCACCAATTTTATCGCGGTTAAACGTGACATCAAATTCAATACCAGGGCGACCTGATAAATCTAAAACAACACGAGATAATGCCTCATCTAGCGGAATATAAGCATGACCATATCGAATAATACCCTTCTTGTCTCCCAATGCCTGCTTTAAGGCTTGACCAAAAGTAATGCCAATATCTTCAACGGTATGGTGAGCATCGATGTGTAAATCACCCTTGGCTTTAATATCAAGATCAAACAAACCATGGCGTGCAATTTGTTCCATCATATGATCAAGAAAGGGAACACCGGTTTCAGCATTAAACTGACCGCTGCCATCAAGGTTAATTGTCACCTCAATTTGGGTTTCAAGTGTATTACGAGCAACTGTTGCCGTGCGCATTGTCATGACATTTCCAGAGTGTTAAATAAAACAGCATAATAACTGTTTCGGAGAGAGGTTTGAAGGGGTATCATTATCTTTCATTAATATTGGAATACAAAATGGCGCAATTGAGCAATGTTACTCCCCTCTTTAAAGATCTTGCCAAAATTGAGCATGATCGCGTTGCCTGTGAGGATTGCTCTCTTTACCGCCTTTGTTTACCATTAGGTTTGCATAGCAAAGATTTGATTCAATTAGATAAAATTATTACGCGAAGCCAAACATATAAGCGTGCTCAACCGTTGTTTGAGGCGAATAGCAAATTTACATCCTTATATATAGTCCGTTCCGGATCGTTTAAAACAACTATTTCGACCAATAATGGTCGAGAGCAAGTAACGGGGTTTTATTTCCCGGGTGAATTTATTGGGCTAGATGCCATTCATCAAGAATCTTATCAATCAACAGCGAAGTCTTTAGAAAGTAGTAGTGTTTGTGAGCTGCCCTTTGATGGTCTGCAAGAGCTTGGCAAGGAAATGCCACAGCTACAAGTGCAATTGTTAACGCGTATAAGTAAAGAATTAGCGGGTGACAAGAGTTTGATGTTGTTGTTAGGTAAAAAAACAGCCGGTGAGAAGCTTGCAAGCTTTTTATTATCGCTATCAAAACGGTTTAGTGAACGTGGTTTTTCTGCCATGGATTTTCAATTAAGTATGTCACGCAGTGATATTGCCAATCATCTTGGTTTGGCGGTTGAAACAGTGAGTAGAGTCTTGTCACGCTTTCAAGAAGATGGCTTAATTACCATCACCAGCAAATCTATTTCTTTAAAGGATATGGACAAATTACAGTTACTATGTGGTTAAAATACAACAATATTTTTGCGGATAGTAATCATATTGCTAAAATTACCACAGATCATTGATCTGGATCATGGAAGATAACTGTTAACCCCGTATGATCTGCACCATTAAATTAGATTGTACTTATGGAGAATAAAATGAAAACAACAAAACTTGCGGTAGCGCTATTAGCTGCACTAGGTCTTTCTGCAGTTGCTGCACCCGCAATGGCATACGAAGCTGGCGATTGGTTAGTGCGTGGTCGTATCACACATATTGCACCACAAGATGATAGTGGTCGTTTGTATGTAGATGGCGTGAGTGTTGGTGAAGGAGTGGGTGTTGATTCTGATACTATTCCTGAGTTAGACATTACTTATATGATTACACCTAACTGGGGTGTGGAATTAATCTTAGGTTATTCTGAGCATACTATTAAAGGTGAGAAAGGTGCTGTAGCAACAAGTTTGGGTGATGTAATTGATACCAAAGTATTACCACCAACATTATTATTACAATACCACTTCGCACCTAATTCAAATATCCGCCCTTATGTTGGTGCTGGTATTAACTACACATATTTCTTTGATGAAAAAGTAGTTGGTCCAGTATTGCCAAAATCTGGTGATGATATTGATCTAGATAGCTCATGGGGTTTCGCAGTACAAGCTGGTGTTGATGTTGCTATCAATGATGATTGGTTTGTAAATGCTGATGTGAAATACATTGATATGGAAACTGAAGCACACTTTAGCGGTACGGCTGCAGGCGATGCTAGAATCAATGCTGAAATCAACCCATTAGTTTGGTCTGTAGGTAT
This sequence comes from Piscirickettsiaceae bacterium, assembly GCA_013215825.1. Classification (GTDB taxonomy): domain Bacteria; phylum Pseudomonadota; class Gammaproteobacteria; order Nitrosococcales; family Methylophagaceae. Next base: position 12,810 of record JABSQN010000005.1, read on the forward strand.
TGGTCGTCGTTTCTAAGACTAAACCTGACAGCATGTAAATAGTAGAGACCCTCAATTGAGGGTCTTTTTTTGCCTGTAGATTATGAATCTATGGTTCTAGGTTTCAACAAAGTGCGAACATTAATTCCAACCAGTGTGAGGATGGTGAAGTAAAGAAGCATGGCCCCGCCTACTAAGCCAAATAAACCGCCAAAGCGTTGCCATACAGTCCAATCAATCCAGATTGTATTTGCTGGTGTTAAGCAGAACAAAAGTAGTAATAAACTGAGATTAGGAGCTAATAGTTTTAGCATAAATATTCTCCAGCCTTTATCTGGTTGATATACCCCTGTTTTTCTAAGTCCCATATAAAGTAGGCTGGCATTAAGCATGGCTGATAATGAGGTGGCTAAGGCTAATCCAACATGGGCATATTGCATCATTAAGATAATATTCAGCACCATATTAATGACTAAAGCGATAATGCCAAATTTGACTGGTGTTTTGGTGTCTTGGCGAGCAAAGTAAGCGGGTGCGAGTACTTTAATAAATATAAAGGGTAATAAACCTAAGCCGTATGCCATTAAGCTAAGCGAGGCGTTGTGGGCATCTTGAGTGGTAAATGCACCATATTGAAACAGGGTCATTAATAATGGTTCTGCCAGCCAAACAAGCCCAATAGCGGCAGGTGTGGCGATGATAAATACCCAGCGTAATGCCCAATCAATGGTATGAGAAAATTCCGCTTTGGATGCAGATGCATGTTTTTTCGATAAGCTAGGTAAGATAACGGTGGATAAGGCGATACCAAATACGCCTAAAGGAAACTCAACTAAGCGATCAGAGTAATAAAGCCATGAAATACTGCCCGTGACTAAGAATGACGCTAAGATAGTGTCTAATAATAAGTTGATTTGAGCGACTGAAACCCCGAACATCGCAGGAATCATCAGCTTAAGTATTTTTTGCACCCCACTGTCTTGCCAGCCCCATTTCGGCATGTGTAATTGGTGTATCTTCATAAGAAATGGGATTTGGAACAAGAGTTGTACCGCTCCCGCAATAAACACGCCCCAAGCGAGAGCGGTAATGGGTTCATCTAACTGCGGTGATAACCAGACAGCACATGAAATTAGGGATAAATTGAGCAATACAGGCGTAAATGCAGGCACCGCAAAGCGACCGAAGCTGTTTAATATTGAGCCTGCCAAAGCGGTTAAGGAAATAAAGAATAAATAAGGGAATGTTATTTTCAATAAGTCACCTGCTAAGGTGATTTTATACGTGTCGTCAATAAAGCCAGGTGCAAACACCATGATTAACAAGGGTGCTGCAATAACGCCAATAAGAGTAATAACAAATAAGATGGTGGCAAGCGTACCACTGGTGTTGGCAATTAATGTTTTGAGATCGTTATCACCACGTTCTTTATATTCAGCTAAGACAGGGATAAAGGCTTGTGAAAAAGCACCTTCGGCAAATAAGCGACGTAAAAAGTTGGGAATTTTAAAAGCAACAAAGAAAACATCAGCGCCCAAACCGGCACCGAACATTCGGGCAATAACGATATCGCGTATAAAACCAAGAATACGTGACAAAAATGTCATACCGCTTACAATAGCAGTGGATTTAAATAGTTTTTCACTCACTGGGTGTACAGCCTAGTTTTAATTATCACAACATAGTCTATCAAAATGAGAGCCCCAAATGGCGAAACGATGTAAAGGTCTTAATTCTAAGTGTTTTTTGTTTTCATACCTTATGATTGTAGGTTTTCTGCTGGTGCTGTGGATGAATAAATTACCCTTGGTTCATAGCGATCAAAGGGCGATCCCTGCGGAGTTACAAGATTATTTGGAATCTCCTCCTCGTCATCTTGATGCCTTTTCGATGAGAACAACAGGTAAGTTGGCGCTTACTAACGAATGGATGGAGGATAAATGGACATTTGTCTATTTTTCTCACAGTCATTGTTTGCCCGAGTGTCAGCCTTCGCTTGATAAAATGACACAATTACAAACCGCTTTTTCTAGTACCGACTTTCAATATTTAGTGATTGGCATTGACAGCGAACATGAAACAGCAGAGACATTAGCGACATTTTTAACGTCACAAAACTACAGCTTCACTGCAGCATCAAGTTCATATGAGGAAATTGAAAAGTTGGCAAAAACATTTATTGCCTTATTTTTACAAACAAATTTCAGTAATGGTAGTTATCAAATAGAGCAAAAGCATAATATATTTTTAGTTGATCCTAAAGGCCGTGTTTATGCCACGTTTGATGCGGGTTTTTCAGCAAGTAATATTCAATCTCGCTTTCTAAAAGCAAGATTGTTTTATGCAAGAACAGAATAAATCAGCTTATTTCAATGCCTCAGAAAAATGCGTAGCAAGTAAATTAAGTGTATTAACTCGATGATAGCTAGGTCGCCATATCAAGCCGAGTTCTCGCATGGGTTTGTTATCTGTGGTGATGAGTGGTCGAAGAGTAATATCCGCATGGCGCACCATATCAGAGTTAATTGCCATTTCAGGTAATAGAGTAATACCTATCCCGCTTGCGACCATTTCAATTAAGGTATAAAGGCTTGTACCTTGCAAGCTTGTTCGTTGTTTTGTTGTCGGAAGCTGGCAGGCACTCAGTGCATGTTCGCGCAAACAATGGCCTTCAGATAGAAGCAATAACTCATCAGTCGGCAAGTGATGGACATCAATGCGTTTTTGAGTGGTTAAAGGGTGATGTTTGGGTAATGCGAGATAAAATTGCTCATCAGCAAAAATAAGATGGCTTAATTCATCAATCTTATAAGGAAATGCGAGAATAGCGACATCAAGCTCGCCCGCTCGAAGCTGTGTTAATAAACGTTCAGATTGATCTTCAATAAGAACAAGCTCTAACTTTGGGTGTGAGGAACGTATATTTGCCAGAGCTTTAGGCAGTAAAAATGGACTAATACTCGGAATAACACCTATTCTAATTCGTCCGCTAGCCGTTTGATCCTCAGAGTGTGCAAGATCAACCAGATCAGCGGATAGACTTAATATTTGTTGTGCGCGTTCTGCAAATTCAATACCAAGTGCGGTAGGAAGTACTTTACGTTTGGTGCGTTCAAGTAAAGGTACACCCAAAAGATTTTCAAGATCTTGTATGCCAGCACTTAGGGTCGATTGTGTAACGAAGCACTGCTCCGCCGCATTGCCAAAGTGCTTCAATGCAACAACAGCAGTGAGGTATTGTAATTGTCGAAGTGTTGGTAAGACCATAATCGGAAAAGTCACTTAATACGATAGAAATAATCAGATGGTTCTAAATTAACATGAATCATATACTTGTTTCCAGTGCTCCGAATTACAGGGGGGAAATGAAGTTTTAAGGAGTGATATGATCTGTTACAAGAAGCGTTATCAAAAACAATTCAAAACTTAGATCAGCCTTTTCTGGTGAATCAATGGCAAATAGAAAACACCTTTATTTTGCTAAACAATGCCGAGCATTAGGTGCGGATGAAATTGCAGAGGTCTTTGATAAAGCGGCAGAGCAAGAAGAAACTGCACATGCTTTTGTGTCATTTGCAGTTATTATTCCCGCCAGAAACATTAACCGTAGAAAAAATATTGCAACTTGCGATTGACGGTGAAACATATGAATATACAGAGATGTATCCTGAATGTCGCAATACAGCATTAGAAGAGCGTAATACTGCTGCTGTTGCGGAAATGGATGAGTAAATAGAAGAATCTAAGGGAACATGCTGTAAAGTACTCATCCATCATGGCGGGAAAGTGTTTTTCGGCATTAACAAAAATTGAAAAGCGACATGCTCAGCATTACCAAGATGCATTAGATTCAACAAAATAAAAAAGTAATTTTGATTAATTTTAAAGTGGAGAGAAAAAAGTGAGACAGTGGATATGTACAGTGTGTGGGTATGTTTATGACGAAGCCAAAGGCATACCAGAAGATGGTATTGCTCCTGGAACAAGTTGGGATGATATTCCTGATGATTGGGAATGCCCTGAGTGTGGTGTCGGTAAAGAAGATTTTGAAATGGTCGAAGTGTAAGCTTCTTCCTTTTATTATTTAAGATGATGAGAATGTAAACATGGCAGCAGTTATTATTATTGGAACAGGCTTTGCGGGCTACACGCTTGCAAGGGAGTTTCGCAAGTTAGACAGTGATACTCCATTGATACTAATAACGTCTGATGATGGTCGAAGTTATCCTAAGCCGATGCTATCAAATGCATTGGCGAAGGGTAAAACGGCTGATCAGATCGCCATGTTTGATGCCTGTAAAATGGCATCAACACTCTCAGCAGAAATCATGACCAATGTGGAGGTTGATGGCGTTGATCCGCAGTCACAAACTGTCACATTAGATAATGGCAAGGTGATTGAATATCGACAACTTGTATTAGCGGTTGGTGCTAGCCCTGTTAAGTTAGGGCTTGATGGTGACGCGGCTAATCAGGTGTTATCGATTAATAATATTGTAGACTATGCATCGTTTCGAGAAAAATTAGCCGATGCAGGTCGAGTTGCGATTATTGGTCCAGGCTTGATCGCCTGTGAATTTGCCAATGATCTAGCCTCAACAGGTGTTTCGGTGACGATTATTGGTCCAAATAAATTCCCTATGGAGAATCTATTACCCTCCCCTATTGCCGAACAATTAAAAATTAAGCTGGAAGAAATTGGCGTTGATTGGCAGTTGGAAACAAGTACGATATCAATTGACAAGTCTAAGGAATCACGTGTTGTTATAACGCTTGAAAATGGCGTGTCGATTAATGCGGACATTGTTATTTCTGCTGTTGGCTTACGGGCGAATGTCTCGCTTGCCCAAGCTGAAAACTTAGAAATAAACCGTGGAATAGTGACCGATAGAACATTACAAACAAGCCAAGAAAATATCTATGCTTTGGGTGATTGTGCAGAAGTTTCTGGTCATAACTTGTTATTTATTGCCCCTATTCTGGCGGGTGCAAAAGCCTTAGCAAAAACACTGGTGGGAGATGTCACAGAAGTTAAATATCCTGCCATGCCAGTTGCAATTAAGACTCCTATCTACCCCTTAGTTGTCGCACCACCCGCAGTAGGTGTTGATGGTGAATGGCTTTTTGAAACAGCATCGTCAGGCTTTGGCTTAAAAGGTTCATTTGTTGATCCTTCTGGAAACTTGCAGGGCTTTGCCTTAAGCGGTGATTGTGTTTCTGAAAAACAAGCATTGGCTAAAGAGTTACCTGCACTGTTAAATTAAGCGATGTTGAGGGTTTATTAGTCTTCTCTTTTCCAGTACAGTAACCAGCTTACCTTCCCAGCGGATTCACAGGTGATTAGCCAGTTAACTATTTCAAATTTACGTAATATTACGGATATTTCGATTCAGCCTGAATCGGGAATTAATCTAATATTGGGTGATAATGGATCGGGTAAAACAAGCATATTAGAAGCCGTACATTTGTTAGGTTTAGGGCGTTCATTTAGAACGCGAAGCTTAAAAAATGCAGTTCAATTTAAGCAGCAACAATTTCAAGTTGTTGCTAAAACTGAAACGAACATCCCAGTTGGTTTACAATTCAACTTAAATACAGGCTTACAGATTAGGCTCAATAATGCGCCTTTAAAAAAGCTATCTGAACTAGCAACACAACTCCCAATGCAGATGATTCCTGCTAATTGTCACCAGTTCTTTGAGCAAGGTCCGCGTTATCGTCGTCAGCTTGTTGACTGGGGATTGTTTCACGTGGAACCGGAATTTAATTACCAATGGCAATCGTATAAAAAGATATTACAACAACGAAACTCAGCCATTCGGCAACGGAAAAAGAGTGATGAAATTCAGCTATGGGATACGCATTTGGCATCTTTTGGTGAGAAAATAACAGCTCATAGACAGCAACAGCTATCACAACTGTTAACGAGTTTTGAGGTGATATTTACACGTATATGTCCGGAATATAGTGATGCCGAATTTTCAATAAGATATAAAAATGGCTGGGCAAAAGACCGCAACCTTGCCGAGTCACTGCAACTCTCGCTAGAGCGAGATCAAAAATTAGGTTACACACGTTCTGGCAGTCATGCGGCAGACTGGTCATTCAGAATTAATGATGTCGATCCTGCGGAACTTTTTTCTCGAGGACAACAAAAGCTTTTCGTTCTTGCCTTGTGCATGGCTCAAGCGAAGATAACCGAGCAAACACGACATGAGAGAAGCTTATTATTACTCGATGATATTAGTTCAGAATTGGACATCAGGCATCAACAATTGGTGCTAAATGAACTTGCCTTATTACCTGTCCAAGCCTTTATAACCAGCACTGATTTGGCACTCAAAGAAGCCGAAACAAGCGTGTTCCACGTGAAACATGGTGCTATTTATAGCGGTCAATAATAGCTCCCTATGCAGGGGTAAAGAGTTGCTGTTAAATGTGCTAAAATGGGCTATTAGAAAGTATTTCTGCTTTTATTATGGATAAATGCAAATGACAACTGAAGAAAACACATACGACTCGTCGAATATTAAAGTGCTAAAAGGTTTGGATGCGGTACGAAAACGTCCGGGTATGTATATCGGTGATACGGATGATGGCACCGGTTTACACCATATGGTATTTGAAGTGTTGGATAATGCCATTGATGAATCTTTAGCTGGTTATTGTAGTGAAATAAACGTGCGTATTCATCCAGATGATTCAGTATCTGTCTCGGATAATGGTCGTGGTATTCCAGTTGATATTCATAAAGAAGAAGGCATTTCTGCTGCGGAAGTAATTATGACTGTCCTCCATGCCGGTGGTAAGTTTGATGATAATTCATATAAAGTGTCTGGCGGTCTTCATGGTGTAGGTGTTTCAGTTGTTAATGCCTTGTCTAAGAAGCTCACCATGGAAATTAAACGTGATGGTTTTGTTCATCGCCAAAGTTATACTGACAGCACGCCTGATGATCGTATTGTGGCTGGTGAAGCAACAGATGAAACAGGTACAAAAATTCAGTTTTGGCCGAGTGAAGAAACATTCTCTAATGTACTGTCCTTTGATTACAATATTTTAGCCAAACGTATTCGTGAACTTGCTTTCTTGAACTCGGGCGTTCGTATCGTATTAACCGATGAGCGCGATGAGCAAAGCGAAGTCTTTTATTATGAAGGTGGTATTCAGGCCTTTGTTGAGCATTTAAACAAAAACAAAACACCGGTGCATGATGCGGTGATCAATATCATTGGTGAGAAAGATGATGTGGTTGTCGAGTTGGCGATGCAATGGACAGATTCTTATCAAGAAAATATTCATTGTTTCACCAACAATATTCCACAACGTGATGGAGGTGCGCATTTAGCTGGCTTTAGAGCCGCGCTTACACGGACATTAAATCAATATATTGAAGCTGAAGGTTTAGCGAAAAAATCTAAAGTAACGACAAGTGGTGATGATGCGCGTGAAGGTCTAACTGCTGTTCTTTCGGTGAAAGTGCCTGATCCTAAATTCTCATCACAAACTAAAGATAAATTAGTTTCATCTGAAGTAAGAACAATTGTTGAATCATTAACCAATGAATTCTTCCATGACTATTTGGTTGAGAATCCTGCAGAGAGCAAATTAATTGCTAACAAAATGGTGGATGCTGCGAGAGCGCGTGATGCCGCTCGTAAAGCGCGTGAATTAACACGACGTAAAGGTGCTTTGGATATTGCTGGTTTGCCAGGTAAATTGGCTGATTGCCAAGAGCGTGATCCTGCCCTATCAGAATTATTCCTCGTGGAGGGTGATTCTGCGGGAGGTAGTGCCAAGCAAGGTCGTGATCGTCGCACCCAAGCTATCTTACCGTTGAAAGGGAAAATTTTGAATGTCGAGCGAGCACGCTTCGACAAAATGATTAGTTCGGCTGAAGTAGGCACGCTGATTACTGCATTAGGCTGTGGTATTGGCCGCGATGAATATGATCCTGAAAAGCTACGTTATCATCATATTATTATCATGACGGATGCCGATGTCGATGGATCGCACATCAGAACATTGTTGCTAACGTTCTTTTATCGCCAAATGCCAGAGCTAGTCGAACGTGGTCATATCTATATTGCACAACCGCCACTGTATAAAATAAAAAAAGGCAAGCAAGAACGCTATGTGAAAGATGATGCTGAAATGGACAAATATCTGACAGAATTGGCGCTCAATAATGCAGAGCTATATCCAGGGGAGTCTGCCGATCCAATTTCAGGCGATGCGTTAAAAGTGTTAGTTGAAGAATATCAAGTTGTTACGGCGGTTATTGTTCGCTTATCTAACCACTACTACCCTGCTTTCCTTAAACAGTTGATTTTTCAAACAGCTATTCCTGCATTATCAGATGCGGCGGCGATGACAACGTGGTTGGCTACGATTGAACAATATCTGAATGCTGATTTACCAACAGGAACGCGTTATAAGTTATCGGTTGCCACTAAAGGTGATGACGCTAAGCCTTATATCAATGTTAGCTTTAGTCGTCACGGTATTAGTACCGACTTCCATATCCCTGGTGATTTCTTTGAAAGTTCAGAGTACCAACGTATTTTGACGTTTGCAGAAAAAATTAATGGCCTATTTTCTGAGGGCGCTAAAGTTCAACGTGGTGAGCGTAGTGAAGAAGTTTCAGACTTTGCACAAGCCGTAAAATGGTTGCTTGCAGAAGCGCGCCGCGGACAATATGTACAGCGTTATAAAGGTCTGGGTGAAATGAATCCTGATCAGTTATGGGAAACGACAATGGATAAAAGTAAGCGTCGTTTGTTACAAGTTAAAATCGAAGATGCGATTGCCGCTGATGAAATATTTAGTACCTTAATGGGTGATAATGTTGAGCCGCGACGTGCATTTATTGAGAAGCATGCATTACAGGCAACAAATTTAGATATTTAAACTAGAGAGATATGTCCACGAGTCGTCTTTTTTGCCTTGTTATGAACAAAGAATACTTATCGTGCAAAATCTCTCAATTGATTCGGGAATTATTCCTAATTCACAAAGGTCATAATGTTCATTATTATGGCCTTTGTTGCTATTGCATGAGCTAAAAAGAGAATAATATGACAAATACCGCACCACGATATGATCGCGTACAAATAATTTTACACTGGCTGATTGCCCCGATTATTTTAGCCATGATTATTTTAGGTCTGTTTATGGTCGAGTTACCAAAACAGTCTGAATTACCAGCAGGTGAGGAAAGTGTTCGTGCTTTTTACTTCTTATTGCACAAGTCAATGGGGATCTCGGTTGCATTTCTTATCATATTGCGTGTGTTCTGGCGTTTAACGCATAAAGCACCGGCATTGCCAGATACGATCGGAAAGTGGCAGCAGAAAGCTGCTGGGGCTGTTCATGGGCTTTTTTATCTATTGATGGTGGCAATGCCGCTATCAGGCTTCATGCAATCAATATATAGCAAATATAGCACCAAGTTCTGGGGAATAAAACTGCCCCGCTTAGCGGAAGCCGATCAAGGAATGCGAGAGTTTTATAGTCAAGTACATGAATATTTAGCCTTTGCACTGATTGTACTGATTGTTATCCATCTTGTAGCGGTGGTTAAGCACAAACTAGCAGGCTCAGCGATTTCGGATAGAATGTCGTTAAAAAGATAAAGGTATAGAAGACTGGAAATAAAAAAAGGCCCTAACGGGCCTTTTTTGATCTTGAGCTTAGCTTATGTAATTAATGAGCATAAAATTATGCTTAAGTAGTTACAGTATCCGTCCTATTATTTAGACTTTAATAACAAGTAATCGATTTTGCCACTTAATTAGATTCAAATAAGTTGTTTTACCAAAGTAATGGTTGGTGGGATACTTGTAGCCAATCAAGTAACACTTTAAAGGTAGCGTTACTCGAGATAACTTTATTGATACTATTTAAGGAAATAATAATGAAAACAACGGTACCAGAAATTACATTTAAAACACGTGTTCGTGATGCAAGCCTAGGTGGTGATAATCCTTTCCGTTGGCAGGATGTTACTTCTACTGACATCTTCAAAGGTAAGAATATTGTTATTCTTGCATTGCCTGGTGCATTCACACCAACATGTTCAAGTACACACCTTCCTGGTTTTGAAGCGAAGTATGATGAATTGAAAGCCAAAGGCGTCGATGAAGTTTATTGCTTAAGTGTTAATGATGCATTCACGATGTTCCAGTGGTCTAAGAGTCTAGGTATTGAGAAAGTAAAAATGTTACCGGATGGTAATGCTGATTTTACTCGTTTAATGGGTATGTTAGTCAAAAAAGAGAATTTAGGATTTGGTGAGCGTACTTGGCGCTATTCAATGCATGTTGTTGATGGTGAAATCAAACAGCTATTTTCTGAACCGGGTTTAATGGATAACTGTCCTGATGATCCGTTTACATGTAGTGATGTTGATACGATGCTGAATTACTTAGCATAATCAAGCTATAAGGCAATATTTAGAAAGGCATTAGACGATTTAGTTTGATGCCTTTTTATTATGATAAACCGTAAGGTGAGTGTTATGAATTACGATTATGATCTTTTTGTTATTGGTGCTGGTTCAGGTGGTGTACGTGCTAGTCGCATGTCGTCCTCTTTTGGAGCGAGAGTAGCGATATGTGAAGACCGATATATGGGAGGAACATGCGTGAATGTTGGCTGTGTTCCCAAAAAACTGTATGTCTACGCTTCTGAATACTCGAACCATTTTAACGAAGCCAAAGGTTTCGGCTGGCAATCAAAGTCTGTGAGTTTTGATTGGGCAACATTGCGTGATAATAAAACAGCAGAAATTAGCCGATTAAATACTATTTATGATGGTATTTTAGAGAATGCTAACGTTGATGTGATAAATGGTCGCGGTAAAATTATTGATCCACATACCGTTGAAGTAAATGGTAAGCAATATACTGCAGAACGCATTTTGATTGCGGTAGGAGGCTGGCCTTTTGTACCTGATATTTTGGGTAAAGAGCATGTAATTAGTTCAAATGAAGTGTTTGATCTAGAGGTGTTTCCTAAACGTATGGTGGTGGTTGGTGGCGGTTATATTGCTGTTGAATTTGCTGGAATCTTTAATGGTTTAGGTTCGCAAGTAACGCAGCTTTATCGTGGCGATTTGTTTTTACGAGGTTTTGATAATGAAGTTCGTGATTTCGCTGCACAGGAAATTGCGAAGAAAGGCGTCGATTTACGATTTAATACGGATGTTACATCAATTGAAAAACAAGCAGATGGTTCTTTAAAAGTAATGTTAAATGATGGTACAAACATTGTTGCTGATGCCGTTTTGTATGCCACTGGACGTAAACCACAATTAGATAATCTCGGCTTAGAAAATGTAAATATTAGTTTAACAAAGCGTGGATATATTAATGTTAATGAACAGTTTCAAACCAGTGAAAGCAGCATTTATGCCTTAGGAGATGTCACTGGAGGAATGGAGTTAACACCTGTCGCATTAGAAGAAGGAATGACCTTGGCGCGAGCGCTTTATAATAATTCATCGTGGAAGATTGACTACAGTAATATTGCAACAACGGTGTTTTGCCAGCCAAATATCGGTACGGTCGGTATGACAGAAGAGCAAGCTAGGGCCGACTATCCTAATGTTGTGAAATATCGTTCTAGTTTTAAAGCAATGAAACATAGCATCAGTGGCTCGCAAGAGCGAACAATGATGAAGCTATTAGTCGATGGTGACACGGATAAGGTTTTGGGTGTGCACATGGTGGGTGCTGACGCAGGAGAGATTATGCAAGGTATTGCTATTGCCATTAAAGCGGGAGCAAGCAAGGCAGATTTTGATGCGACAATTGGTATTCACCCAACTGCAGCTGAAGAGTTTGTCACTATGCGAACGCCTGCCACAGATTAATAGAGACTTTTTCGTGATATGTATTTTTTAAAAAGCCCCGCTATCCAAATAGGATAGCGGGGCTTTTCATCTTATATGAAACTCAGATTAATGAAGCTTAATTTTAGGATGAACACTGCGTCTGAATAGGTGAGATAAAGACAACATAGCCACTCGGAAGAAGCCAAATAAAGAGACTTGATGCATTTTATACAGTGATAAATACATCATTCTTGCTAAGAAGCCTTCAACTTTCAAACTGCCTTTACTTAAGCCGCCCATCATATTGCCGACTGTGCTATATCTACCTAGTGACACTAATGAGCCGTAGTCATGATAATAGTATTCAGGCGGTTCTTTGTCAGCCATGCGGTATTTAATCGATTTATAAACCAGTGATGCCATTTGATGCGCCGCTTGTGCGCGAGGCGGTACGTTTTGATCTTGCCCTATCCATTTGCAAGCACAGCAATCGCCGATGGCATAAATATCGTCATCTAAAGTTGTTTGCAGTGTTTGCTTAACGACTAATTGGTTGATCCAATTGGTTTCAAGGCCAGCAATATCTTTAAGAAAATCAGGTGCTTTAATGCCTGCCGCCCATACTTTAATTGCCGCAGGAATAACTTTGCCACTTTCAGTTTTAATGGCATCGGCAGTTACTTCAACTACGCGTTCATTGGTTAATATTTCTACACCAAGTTTCGCCAATTCACGCTCTGTTGCTGCAGACAAGTTCTCTGGCAGCCCCGGTAAAACACGGTTGCTGGCTTCAATAATGCTAATTTTTACATCTGTAGGTTTTACTTCATCTAAACCGTAAGCAGTTAGAAGGTGTGACACTTCATGTAATTGAGCGCTTAGCTCAACGCCTGTTGCCCCTGCGCCCACAATAGCGATATCTAATTGACTCTCTTTGACTGGTGCGCCTTGTGTGTGTGCGCGAAGATAGGTTTCTAGCAGTTGGGCTTGGAAGCTTTCTGCTTGTGATGTTGTATCCAGAAATAAACAATGTTCTTCAACGCCTTTAATGCCAAAATCATGGCTAACACTACCAACGGCAATGACTAAGTAATCGTAGTCAAATGTGCGCGGAGGAATGATTTCAACACCACGTTCATTGTGGGTTGCAGCAACGTTGATTGTTTTATTCTTACGATCAAGCCCGTCCATTTTTCCCAATCGGAAACGGAAGCCACTACACATTGCTTGGCTTAAATATTCAATTTCATCTTCGTGAGAATCGAGTGTGCCAGCGGCAACTTCATGAAGTAAGGGCTTCCAAATATGCGTATGCGTGCTATCTACCAGCGTGATTTCAGCTTTACCCTTTTTGCCGAGTTTACGACCCAATGTAGTCACAAGTTCAAGTCCCCCGGCTCCACCACCGACGACGACTATTTTGGGAATTGGATTGGTCATTGTGTTCGACTCCAGAAAGCGATAAATTTATCCCCCTAATTCTAACGTATTAAATAGGGGAATAACTATCTTATTTTTTACACTGACCGTAGAGTCTGGCAAAATTACCTAATTAGTTTATATTTTAAGGAGTCTGCCATGCAGTCACGTCCAGAAAAACCACGTTTAGCATGGGCTGTCACTGGCTCAGGTCATTACTTAGAAGAGTGTTTAGATATTATCCGAGATTTAGACGATGTTGACTTGTTTTATAGTCGCGCCGGAGAAGAGGTGATTCGGATGTATGGGCATGAACCTAAAGCCGTTAATGGTAGTGGTCGTGTTTATCATGACCGTGCCGCCAGTGCACCACCTGTCGGCCTGTTTTATCGCGGTGATTATCATACCTTAGTCGTTGCGCCAGCTACGTCGAATACCGTGGCGAAAATGGTATTAGGCTTGTCAGACACCCTGGTGACCAATGTCTACGCACAAGCGGGCAAGTGTCGTATTCCAAGCATTATTCTTGCCTGTGATACCGAGCCTGAAATGGAGACCCCCGCTCCCGATCGTCTGGTCAAAGTTTGGCCAAGAGAAGTTGATTTGGCGCACACACATAAATTACGTTCTTTTGAAGCCACCACGGTTGTGGAAACCCCAGAGAAGCTTTTAACCGCGATACGACTAAGATTGGATGAAATCAATTAACCGATGGCTGATAAAGTCCTTTTCCTAACTGGAAAACTTGCCGAAGTGAGCTTGCGTCGCGTGTTGGCAGATATGGCACCTTTAGATTTTGAACATCGCGTTCATCAAATAGGTGTATCTGTTGCTGCGCTAATGACGGACAAAATGATTGCTCGTCGCCTCACTGCCGAGATTATTCAAGATAGTACTCAAATTATTGTGCCAGGACGCTGCCGAGGTGATTTAGAGGCATTAAGTGCACAGTTAGGAGTTGACGTAGTGCGAGGTCCTGAAGAAGTCAAAGATCTGCCTCTATTCTTTGGTCGAGAACGAAAACAACCTGATTTAAGCCGTTATGATGTCAACATCTTTGCCGAAATTGTTGATGCACCGGAACGAAGTGTTGAAAGTATCGTTGAACGTGCGCGGTATTATGGTGATTGTGGGGCGAACGTGATCGATATTGGTTGCTTGCCCGAAGAAAAATTTCCCCATTTAGAAGAAGCCATCATCGCTTTGCATGAGGAGGGTTTTAAAGTGAGCGTCGATTCCGTAGAGCTAGATGATTTACGGCGTGCAGGCAATGCTGGGGCTGATTATCTATTGAGTTTGACTGAAAAAAACTACCATCTAGCTGAAGAGGTCGATGCTATACCGATTTTAGTGCCTGCCGAGATGGGATCGCTCGCTTCATTAGAACGTGCAATGGAGTTGATGGATAAAATTAATAAACCTTGGATTGCTGATCCGATCCTTGACCCTATTCATTTTGGATTAACCAATTCTATCGTACGTTATCATGAATTACGTCGTAAATATCCAGATGCACCCATTATGATGGGCGTGGGGAATTTAACAGAATTAACCGATGCCGATACCAGTGGCATTAATGCCTTATTGTTTGGGATTATCTCAGAACTTAACATCACCAACGTGCTAGCAACCGAAGTGAGTCCTCACGCACGTCGAGCGATTAAAGAAGCCGACATCGCTAGAAGAATGATGTTTTCCGCGCGTGAAGAGAGTAGTTTGCCGCGTGATTTTACTAGCGATTTACTCGTTGCACATGAGCGCCGACCTTTTCCAGATACTGCACAAGATATTGCCGAATTAGCCAGTAAAATTAAAGATCCTAATTATCGGATCAAAATTGCAGAACAAGGTATTTATATGTTCAACCGAGATGGTTTAATGCAAGACACCGATCCTTTTGCATTTTATCCACAATTGAATTTGAAAGAAGATACCGGTCATGCCTTTTATCTCGGCGCTGAACTGGCACGAGCCCAAATAGCATGGCAACTGGGCAAGCGTTATACCCAAGATGAAGAATTACAGTGGGGCTGTGCGATAGCTAAAGTAGAACAAGACCTAAGCAAACAAAAAACGGAAGGTTCAACCATGACAACAGGGAAAAAATGTGGCACAGCTTGAAGCAAAAATTCATGAAGTTATTGTGACAACCTTAAATGAGGATGGAAAAGCGCATTCTGCCCCAATGGGAATATCCGAAGTGAATGGTTACTTCTTAATTAAACCTTTTAAGCCCTCGGCGACATATAATAATTTAAAGCGACATCGCCAATGCACCATTAACTACACCGATGATGTTCGAGTGTTTGCCGGATCATTAACCGGGCGACGAGATTGGCCCACCCTAGCCTGTCAGAAAATTACAGGTGCTTATTTAAGTCAAGCGTTAGCACATAGCGAACTAGAGATCGTTGATTTTGATGATGATGATCCAAGAGCATGTTTTAAAGCTAAAGTGGTGTATGAGGTTACTCATGCGCCTTTTCGTGGTTTCAATCGTGCTCAGAGTGCCGTCATTGATGCGGCAATCTTAGTCAGTCGATTAACTATGTTGCCTGCCGAAAAAGTACAGCAAGAAGTCGCCTATTTAACCATTGCTATTGAAAAAACAGCAGGTACCCGAGAGTTAGAAGCGTGGGGCTGGCTGATCGATAAGATTAAAGACGCTGGGATAGACTTGAAATGAGTAAATGGTTAGCCAGCGTACAATCGTTAGAAGAAGCACAGATTTTATTACCCATATTACCTGATATTTTGGATATGAAAGATCCATCAAAAGGCGCATTAGGAGCTTTATCTGTCGAGACAGTAACTGAGATCGTGGCATTGATTAATAATCGTTGCCAAACCAGTGCCACCATTGGCGATCTACCGATGCAAGCCGATATGATTGCTGAGGCCATGACTAATATGGCTAGATCTGGTGTGGATTATGTCAAAATTGGTTTATTCCCTGATAGCAACTTAAATTCCTGTATTAAAGATCTAGAAAAAACCGTTAAAACACTTAACGCTCCGGTGATTGCGGTGCTATTTGCTGATAAAAGTATTGATCTTGAAATTATCTCATTATTAAAAGACAGCGGATTTGAAGGCGTAATGATCGATACAGCAATTAAAAATGGTCAAAGCCTACTTGAGCATTGGCCCCTGCAACAGTTAACAACATTTGTAAGTATCGTGCGGCAGAAAAACATGCTTTGCGGCCTAGCAGGATCATTAAAAATAGAAGATATTAAATCGTTACAGCCTCTAGAAGCGGACTATTTAGGCTTTCGTAGTGCATTATGTCAGCAACAGCAGCGTACGCAAAGCTTGCAATTGGCACTGGCCGAGCAAGTTCAGCAGGCAATATCTTAATTGTATTAACTCTTTTTAGTCGAATCACATCATTTTAAAAAGTGACTTACACAGAGGAAAAAATCTCCTCTGTGTAAACATATTAAATCTAAGTATTAGGAATGCTATTTCTCAAAATTCGACTTGCAGTTACCATGGCGGTGAGCGCGGGTTTAACTTCTTTCCAGCCACGAGTTTTTAGCCCACAGTCAGGGTTGACCCATAGCCGTTCAGCAGGAATACGTTGTGCCGCTTTTTTCATTAACACGACAATTTGTTCCACCGTTGGGATATTGGGTGAGTGTATGTCATAAACACCTGGTCCAATTTCATTGGGATAGTTAAATTCATTAAAGACATCGAGAAGCTCCATATCTGATCGCGAGGTTTCAATCGTGATCACATCGGCATCCATCTCAGCAATGGCTTCAATAATATCGTTGAATTCGGAGTAGCACATATGAGTGTGAATTTGCGTTTCATCACGCACGCCATTGGCACTTATTTTATAGCTATTTACTGCCCAATCAAGATAGCTTTGCCATTGTGACTTACGTAATGGCAGGCCTTCTCGTAATGCAGCTTCATCAATTTGAATAATGCGAATGCCAGCCTTTTCTAAATCCAGTACTTCATCTCGTATTGCTAATGCTATTTGCTGACAGGTTTGTGAGCGCGGTTGATCATCACGTACAAACGACCAGTTTAAGATAGTGACAGGTCCAGTGAGCATGCCTTTTACAGGTTTGTCACTTAATGATTGTGCATAACAAGCCCAATCGACGGTCATTGGATTTGGCCGTGAAATATCACCATAGATGATCGGTGGTTTTACGCAACGAGAACCATAAGATTGTACCCAACCAAACTGGCTGAAGGTATAACCATCGAGTTTCTGACCAAAGTATTCAACCATGTCATTACGTTCTGCTTCACCATGAACGAGCACGTCTAAGCCGATGGCTTCTTGTTGTTCTATGCTGAATTTTATTTCATTTTTAATAAACTGTTGGTAACTGTTTTCATCTAATTTTCCTTGGCGAAATTGTTGCCGTGCTAGGCGAATTTCAGCTGTTTGTGGAAATGATCCTATTGTCGTCGTCGGAAATAAAGGTAATTTAAATCGTTGTTTTTGAATTACAGCTCGTTGTAGATAAGGGCTTTGACGAGCTGTAAGTGAATGAGTGATTGCTGAAACACGTATTTTTACACGTGGATTATGCACGCGAGGCGAGTGTTGTCGAGATTGTATAGCCATCTCATTAAGTATCAATTCTTCAGCAACAGCCTGTCTACCATCATTGAGTGCAGTAGATAATGTGACTAATTCATCAAGCTTCTGCACTGCAAAGGCAAGCCAAGACTGAATTTCATCATCTAATTCTATTTCATTATCAAGATCGACGGGTACATGTAGCAATGAGCAGGAAGGGGCGAGCCAGAGCCGATCTTTTAAGCGTGATGCTAAAGGTTCTAACCAATCTAATGTAGCCGTAAGATCTGTTTTCCAGATATTACGGCCATTAATAACACCTAGCGATAAAATTTTATGTGGCGCTAACCAGTCGACAATATTGGTAATTTCATCAAAGGCATTAATAGCATCAATATGTAGCCCCGCGACAGGAAGCTCACAAGCAAGATGTAAGTTTTCTTTTAATTCACCAAAATAGCTGGTTAACAACACGTTAATGGGTGTTTTATTTAAAGAAAAATAAGCCTGTTTTAGAGCATGCTGCCATTTTTTGTCGAGTTCTGTAACTAAAATAGGTTCATCAATTTGCACCCATTCAACCCCCTCCTCGGCTAAGGAAATTAACAGTTGTTCGTAGATGGCAACGACACTATCTAATAACTCAAGCTTATCGCTATTATCTTTACTTTTTCCCAGCCAGAGATAACTGACAGGACCCAGAAGAACAGGCTTTACTTGAGGGTGATTTTTTTGGGCTTCTTTTACTTGTGCAATTAAATTATCAGCATACAAATGGAACTGTGTTTCAGCTGTGAATTCTGGCACGATGTAATGATAATTAGTATCAAACCATTTGGTCATTTCACCTGCGGAAATATGCTGACACGTACTGTCTGATTGCGACTGTCCTCGTGCAACTTGGAAATAACGATCTAAATCGCTAGCCTTATTATCTGCGCGAGTAGGTAAGTTTCCTAGTAAAGCGCTGGTGTCTAGAACATGATCATAAAATGAAAAGTCACCAACGGGAATGAAATCGCACTGATGTTGTATTTGCCAATGTGATTGACGCAGGGCTCGCCCTACTTTTTGTAAAACATGTTGTGATGACTTGCCTTGCCAATAAGATTCCAATGCAAATTTTAGTTCACGATTCTTACCGATTCTAGGGAAGCCGAGATTGTGCGTAGTGACCATGATGATACCTTTCGTGCTTGATGGAGAAAAACAGCTATTGTAAAGAAGCTTGTCCATGAGTAATAATGATGATTTTTAACGAATCTATGAAATATACTCATGATTGAGCGAGCGCATCTAAAAATAATCCGGGCCCTTGACGACAATGGCTCTTTGACCGCCGCAGCGAATGCCTTATTTTTGACTCAACCGGCACTGTCACATCAAATACGGTATTTGGAAAAGAAATTGGCCGTGTCTTTGTGGCAGCGAGAAGGCCGACAATTACGATTAACACCGGCTGGTGAGGTGTTACTTCAAGTTTCCAGACAAGTCTTGCCAGTATTGGAACAAACAGAGAAAACCTTGCAGGCTTATGGTGAGGGGCGGCAAGGAGTGCTACGTATTGGCGTCGAGTGTCATCCTTGTTATCAGTGGTTAAAAGGTATTCTGGCTGATTTTTTGGTCACATTGCCGGCAATGGATGTTGATATTGTTAATAAGTTCCAGTTTTCAGGGTTGGAGGGCTTACTTAATCATCATGTCGATTTATTAGTCACTCCTGATATTGTGAAAAAAGAGGGCATTGTTTATCAGTCGTTATTTGATTATGAGTTAGTGTTGTTGGTCGCTAAGTCGCATCATTTGTCGAGAAATGTATTTATTAGTGCTGAGAAATTAAGCGATGAAACCCTGCTTACTTTTCCTATTGCACATGATCGACTTGATATTTTTACCCGGTTTTTACTGCCTGCATCGATTAATCCAAAAACCAAGGCGATAGAATCACTGGATATTATGGTGCAAATGGTTGGATTAGATCGCGGTGTAACGGTGTTACCTGCATGGTTGGCAGAAGAATATTGTCAGAAATTACCAGTGGCAACAGTACGTTTGGGGCGAAAAGGCTTGGCTAAAACCTTATTTGCCGCAATGCGACAGGCTGATGTGGATATTAATTATATACAGACGTTTATTCAGTTAGGACAACAGTAATTTCAGTTATTATTCATCCAATATCCGACGTAATATTGTACGGATAGAGTGAGGATCAAAAGGTTTGTCACATATTGCAGAGACGCCCGCTTGTTGTACATTGCTAAGGCGTGTTTCATCATTTTCACTGGAGACCATTAAGATTGGGATAAAGCTGTCATTCATGTCCTTACGGATATATTCTATTAACTCTAGTCCATCCATTTCTGGCATATTGAGGTCGGTGACAATAAGGTCAAAGTGGGTTTCACGAAGTTTATCTATTGCTTCAAGGCCGTTTTTTGCCAGAGTCAAATATTGAATACCCATATTAGTCAAAATACGCTTAATTTGATTGCGGGCTGTGAGGCTATCATCAACGACTAAGACCTGTAATTCGGTAACTTCATAGTTTTCTAATTCTAATTCGTTCGTATCAAGATAATCGACTGTGGTAATCAGGGCATTTTTAAGATCTTGGTGATCAAAAGGTTTTGGCAGAATAGCGGTAACACCCGCTTGTCGAATGGGATCAAGTGCTTTAAATCTAGTTTCGCTTGAAACAAGCATAAAGTTAATGTCTTGTAGCGTGTCAGAATTACGCATCGTGGTGATTAAGTCGGTAGCAGACATATCGGGTAAATACATGGCGCTGATAACAAGATCGGGCGGGTATTGCTTCATAAACTTGAGCGCTTCTTCACCTGTTGATGCACCTTCAACATTATTAACGCCTTCTTCTTGCAGATGTGATTGGATTATTTTTCGTTGCATGGTTGATGGTTCAATCAACAAGATGGCGAGTTCACTTATGTTTATTGATGGCATCGTGTAATTCCGTAATTAAGCTGGACGAACCAGCTCGATTTCAACTGTATGACGTGTTGTATGATCGGTAAGGTATTCAATGATTGCTAAGGCAAAGTCCATTGCTGTGCCAGGGCCCTTTGAGGTTAATATCTCACCATCTATAACAACAGCATCATTAGATAGATGAATATTTGGCCATTGTTTCGCATCTAAAACACCGGGATAGCAGGTCGCTTTCTTATCATCGAGCAGCCCTGCAGTAGCCAATACAAGTGGTGCCGCGCAAATAGCGGCAATGGCTTTGTTAGATTGATGCAATCGTTTTAAGATGGCATGAATATGTGGATCACCATTAAGATGTGTTGTGCCTGGCATTCCGCCAGGTAATATGATCATGTCAAAATTATCGTAAAGCACATTCTCTAAGCGTGTATCGGCAGTTAAATGAACACCTTGACTAGCGGTGATCGTTTGCGAGCCTAAGCTAGCGGTTACAACAGTAATATCTGCACGACGTAACAAATCAATAAGCGTGACGGCTTCGAGTGCTTCACATCCTTCAGCAAGAGGTATTAATACAGTAGGCATGATTATCTACTCCTTCGCCTTTTAAGGATTAAGGATGTTAATTCCTTTTAGCAGATTGAGTGCTTGTGATAATGGGTAGTCTGTAATGGCAAGCGGTATTGTCTTCTCCTCACTTTTATCTTCTGTAACCGCATCTTCAGTCTCGTCTTTTTCTTCTGCATTGCCATTTTCAAGATGCTTGGATAAATCGCGTTCTCGTAGTGGTGAGAAGTCACTTTTCTCCGATGATGAGATTTTAAGGCGTTCAATTTTAATATCAGGAACTATACCTTCTGCTTGAATTGAACGACCTGACGGTGTGTAATAGCGAGCTGTTGTCATCTTGACTGCTGTGTTATCTGTTAAAGGCATCACGGTTTGAACCGAGCCTTTGCCGAATGTTTTTGAGCCAACAATCACCGCCCGATGATGATCTTGCAATGCACCAGCCACGATTTCTGAAGCAGAAGCCGAGCCACCATTGACTAAGACAATTAGAGGCGCACCTTTTAGAATGTCATTAGGTTTAGCATTAAACTTTTGCTTAGAATCTTTAACGCGACCATCTGTATAAACAATCAAACCTTTAGTAATAAACGCATCAGAGACATCAACAGCGGCAGTAAGCAAGCCGCCAGGATTGTTACGTAAGTCTAAAACAAGTCCTTTTAATGCGCCGTCATTTTCTATTTTAAGTGCATCAATGGCTTCTTTTAGGCTGGCCGCGGTACGAGATGCAAACGTACTAATTCGAACATAACCATAGCCGGGTTCTAGCATGCGTTGTTTGACACTTTTAACTTTAATAACCGCACGTATTAGTTCGATTTTTAGGGGTCTATTTTCACCATCTCTTATGATTGTAAGTAAGATCTTACTATCAGGTTCGCCCCGCATTATATCTACCGCATCATTTAGCGTCATGCCTTTTACAGGGGTATCATTTAGTCGAATAATTAAGTCACCAGAAAGGATGCCCGCTTGTGCCGCAGGCGTGTCATCAATCGGAGATACTACTTTAACAAAACCATCTTCCATCGTGACTTCAATACCAAGCCCGCCAAATTCGCCCGAGGTGCCTTCGCGAAGTTCTTTAAAGTCGTCAAAATCAAGGTATGCTGAATGAGGGTCAAGCCCTGATAACATGCCTCGAATGGCATTTTGTAAGAGTTCTTTATCTTCTACATCTTCGACATAATTACTTTTTATGCGGCCAAAAACTTCAGAAAAAGCTCTGAGATCATCAAGTGGGAGATCGGGCTTGCTCGGTTTGTCGGCAAATACCATCTGACCAAATATTAGCGTGGCACCTAATATGGCACCTGCACTAATTAATCCTAGATCGCGTTTAAAAAAACTCATAACCTTTCCTTCAAATATTATTACTAACCGTGTCTACCTAACCATTTACTTGGGTTGGTTGGGCTTCCTTTATGTCTTATTTCAAAATATAAGCCAATGTACTGACGAATACCTTTGTCACCGCTTAATGCGATAAGTTCGCGGGCATTGACCGTGTCCCCTACTCCTTTGAGTAAGGATTGATTATTGCCATAGAGGGTCATATATTGATCGCCGTGATCGATAATTAATAACAAACCAAAGCCTCGTAACCAATCAGAAAATACAATACGACCTGATGCGCTAGCAATTACCTCTTTCCCCGCAGGCGCTTTTATCATAATGCCTTGCCATGTGAGTTTACCAAGATTTCGCGAGCTACCATAGCGAGCAGTCACTTTTCCTTTGATTGGCCAAGGTAATGCGCCCTTGTTTTTGGCAAATTTAGTTGATTGTATTTTTGTCTGTTTGGCTAATGACGTTGTTTGTTTTTTCTGGCTAATTGACTTGAAGACTGCTTGTAATGATTGTTCTTCCTCATGCAGAGCAGATAGGCGCGTAGCTTGAGAATCTAATTTTGAATCCAGTTGTTTTAGCGTTGCTAAGCGTTGCTTATTTTGCGATTTTAGTTTTTCCTGTTGCTCTTGCCGCTGGTTATAAAGCTGTTGATGACGCTGTTGAGCCGCGGTTAATTGTTGTTGATCTTGAGTTAAAGATTGCAGAGCTGTCGCTATCTTTATAAGTTGTTGTTGGCGTGCTTGATGGAAATAGTGAAAATAGACTTTTGAGCGACTGAGCTTGGCAAGATCAGACTGATTTAATAATACTTTTAGGTAATTAGGTTGAGCGCTGAAATAGGCCGCTCGAAGTTGCTCATTAAGTGCTTGCTGTTGTGTGGCTAATGATTTGTTTTGTTGCTGTTGCTGTTGTTTGATCTGTTTTAATTGCGTGCTTTGTTGTTGTAACTGTTGATTGAGTTTATGTAGTTCACGATTGAGTTTAGAGACCGCCCTACTTTGCTTTTTTAGTTGTTGGTAAAGTTCGTTCTTGCTTACTTTAGTTTTATTTAACTTTTCGGCAAGGGATTGAATTTCAATTTGTACATTTTCTAGGCGATTAGATTGTGAATCTGCCCAAGAATGCGAGATGTTCAAGAGTAATAAAAGAGAAAACAACAACTTCATGGAATAAAAAATTAACGGTCGATTTCGTCTAATTTAACGAGTAAGTGCTGGCCCATTTCATCAGGGATCGGTAAATTCATCAATGATAATAATGTGGGTGCAATATCCGCCAAAGAACCTTGATCAACACACGATGCTACACGACCTGCATAGATGAGTGGTACGGGATTATGGGTGTGGGCGGTATGAGCTTGACCAGACTTTTCATCCATCATCAATTCAGCATTTCCATGATCAGCAGTCAGCAGCATTTCACCGCCGACTTGTTTTAAGGCTGACCAAACGCGACCTAGGCAGTTATCTAATGTTTCAACGGCCTTAACTGCGGCGTCATAGTTACCGCTATGTCCCACCATATCGGCATTGGCAAAGTTACAGATAATTAGGTCATATTTGCTGCTGTGGATTGCTTTGACCAATTGTTCTGCTACTTCTGCGGCACTCATGCTGGGTTGCAAGTCATAGGTTTCAACATCGGGTGATGGTATTAAAATTCGATCTTCACCTTCAAATGGGTCATCTCGTCCACCATTAAAGAAGAAGGTGACATGCGCATATTTCTCGGTTTCAGCAATTCTAAGTTGACGCAAGCCCAGTGACGATACATATTCACCTAATACGTTATTAAGTTTCTCGGATGGAAAGGCAACCGGTACTTTAAAGTCTTTTTTGTATTCTGTTAATGTGATGAACGACGCTAAATCAATGTGTCGCTCACGTTCAAAATTATCAAAGTCAGGATCGATAAAGCTATTGGTAAGTTCACGGGCGCGATCAGAGCGGAAGTTCATAAAGATCATGACATCGCCGTCTTCGACTTTTATTGCGGTGCCAGTAGAAATACTGGTGGCTTTAACAAACTCATCTGTTTCGTCACGTTGGTAGGCCATTTCGAGTGCTGAGCTAGCATTTTCAGCCTGAAACTCCCCTTCTCCCTCAGTAATCACACGATAAGCTTTGCTGACTCGGTTCCAGCGCTGGTCGCGATCTAAGGCATAAAAGCGTCCTATTATTGATGCAATCTGACCGCCGCCAAGCTGTTTAAACTTGGCTTCCATTGCTTCAATTGAAGCTTGAGCACTTTTAGGAGGTGTATCTCGACCATCGAGAAAGGCGTGAACATAGACTTTTTTAACGCCGCGTTGAAGTGCTAATTCAACCATGGCTTGAATATGATCTTCGTGGCTGTGTACACCACCGGGTGATAATAGACCTAAAATGTGAATTGCTTTGTCATTGTCTAATGCTTGATCAACGGCATGGGTTAGTGTCTGATTACTAAAGAATGAGCCAGTACGAATGGCGCGACTAATACGGGTGAATTCTTGATACACCACTCGTCCAGCACCAATATTAAGGTGGCCGACTTCTGAGTTGCCCATTTGATCGCTAGGTAAACCAACACCCGCACCAGAGGCACTAATTAACGTGTGCGGGTAGTCTTGCCACAAATGATCCCAGACAGGTGTGTTTGCAGCATGAATTGCATTGTATTTTGGATCTTCACTGTAACCCCAGCCATCTAAAATAATTAGCGCTAATGGGCGGTGAGGGTGGTTCATAGAATCATCCTTATAGGCTGAAGAGAAATAGAAGAATTAACGAATAATACTTGGAGTTTAAAACATCTAGTGATGCTGTTGCAAAACTTTACGATAGCGCGTTCTATGGTGTGTTTTTTTCTCAAGTTTTTATGCTCAAAGTAATTCTAGGACCCTTAGTTACGTGTCGTGTTTGAGCGCCAAGTTCTAGGCAACACATGTCATGATGATCAATGCCGTGTATTATATGGGCTTTTGTGGCAAAGTGCAGTCACGTAAATCATTTTGGTGAATAGAGTGGTCGAGTTGGTAGAAACAAAATTTATTGGAAAAGACAGTGATATTGCACGCGCGGCTTTTTCTTTAAAGGCAATGTCGCACCCTTTACGCTTGAAGATTTTATGCGTTGTCGGTGAGCAAGAATTGGCCGTACAGGATATTGTGAAGCATGTAGGGACGACACAAAGTAATGTGTCACAACATTTAGCAAAATTAAGAGAAAAAGATATTTTAGCATCACGACGTGATGCTAATCGTATTTATTATCGTGTAAAAGATGAGCGCACATTGCGCTTGATTGAAATGATGCGTGATGTATTCTGCTCAGCAGAGTAATAATTAATTTTTAAGGGTAAGAATGGAAAATTTAGGTGAATTTATTGTTAATCATTGGGTATTAGCGACACTATTTGTTGTTTTGACTTCATTGGTGATGTCGGGTTCGTTAAATAGCAAACTGGCGGGGATGACAGCTATTGACGCAGCAGAAGCTGTGCAAATCATAAACCAACAAAATGGTCTTTTCTTAGATATTCGTGAAGTATCTGAGTTTGCTAAAGAGCATATTGCGGACTCAAAAAATATACCTTTATCAAAATTGGCAGATGAAAGTAGTACGTTAAAAGATCAAGCGCAGGCGATTATTTTAGTGTGTGCGAGTGGCCAGCGAACAAGCGCTGCGGCAAAACAATTACGCAAACAAGGCTTTTCTAATATTTATGCACTAAAAGGTGGATTAAATACTTGGAAAGAAGCCAAACTGCCCTTATTTAGTTAAAGTTAGAGAACAAGAAATTGGCTAGCGTTGTTATTTATTCATCAGGATTGTGTCCTTATTGCACAATGGCGAAGCAATTTTTGACGCGTAAAGGTATTGAGTTCGACGAAATTCGTATTGATATTGATCCAACAAAACGCCAAGAGATGATGGGGAAAAGTCGGCAACGAACAGTACCGCAGATATTTATAAATAATGATGCTATAGGCGGGTATACCGATCTAATAGCGCTTGAAAAAACGAATCGATTGGACGGCTTGCTGGCCCAATCATAATATTAAAGTTTTAAGGAAATATAATGGCTGAAGAAAACGGATCAACAGAAGAGCAACAAGCACGCTTTGTTATTCAAAAAATTTACACAAAAGACATTTCTTTTGAAACGCCAAACTCACCGGAAATTTTCCGTGAAGAATGGAAACCTGAGTTAGATCTACAACTAGGCAATGAATACGTACGCATTGATGACGATAATCATGAGATTACGTTAACAGTGACAGTGACTGCAAAAGTAGACGATAAAGTTGCTTTCTTAGTTGAAGTTAAACAAGCGGGTGTTTTCTCTTTAACAGGCTATAGTGACCAAGAAATGGGTCCTTTAGTCGGTAGTTATTGCCCGAATACATTATTCCCATTCGCACGTGAAGTTATTTCAGATGTTGTGTTGAAAGGTGGTTTCCCACAATTAGTATTAGCGCCTGTTAACTTTGATGCTTTATATATGAATCAAATTGAGCAAGGTAAAAAAGCCGCTGCTGCTAAAGAAACAAAACACTAAACGCGAAAGTTTATACCGTGTCTAAAAAACAAACACATCTTGCCACTGTTGTTATTGGTGCGGGTGCGTGGGGTACGGCATTGGCGATTGCCATTGCTAGAAATGGCAATGATGTTTTGCTCTGGGGACGTAACGAGCAGCATCTAGCAGAAATGCAAGCAACGCGAACTAACGAGCGTTACTTACCGGGGCTTGCTTTTCCAGATAGTTTGCAAATAACGACGGATTTTGAGTCAGCACTAAGATCTGCTGAACATGTCTTAGTGTCGGTACCGAGCATTGCTTTCAGTGAGATAGTGCATAAAATTGCGCCGCTTATTAAAGATGGCACGCCAATTAGTTGGGCAACCAAAGGCTTAACCCCAGAAACGGGACAGTTTTTGTATAATACAGCAACTGAAATTGTAGGTGAGTCTCATCCACTGGCGGTAATATCGGGTCCTTCTTTTGCGGCAGAAGTTGCAAAAAATTTACCAACAGCGATAACCGTTGCATCAGAAGATGATGACTTTGCTCAAAAACTGGCATCTGCAATGCACAGTCCAACATTGCGGATTTATACAACGCATGATGTATTGGGTGTGCAAATCGGCGGTACGGTTAAAAATGTATTGGCGATCAGTGCTGGCATTTCAGATGGTTTAGGCTATGGTGCCAACGCACGAGCAGCATTAATTACGCGTGGAATGGCTGAAATTATGCGGTTGTCGCTGAGTTTGGGTGCTGAAACAGAAACTATGTTTGGTCTTGCCGGTATTGGTGATTTAATTTTAACGTGTACCGATGATCAAAGCCGAAATCGTCGACTTGGCTTAGCAATTGGCCGGGGTTTAAGTGTTGAAGAAGCGATTGCCGAAGTTGGAAAAACAGTTGAGGGTATGCATGCGGCACGCGAGGTATTATTGCGTGCACAACAAGCAGGAATAGAAATGCCCATTGTTGAACAGGTATGCAAAATACTATTTGAAGGGGTCGATCCGCGAAAATCTGTACAAGAATTGCTTTGTCGGGAACAAAAAGCGGAAGCCAAGCGTCCTAGTGCAAGAACAAAAAATTAAAGAGGAATCTTATGCGTAAATTAGTGAAATTAAGCGGTGTTATTGCGATCAGTATGTTTTTAGCTGGCGGTTTAACGGCATGTGGTGGCGGGATGTTCTCACGAGATAAACCTCAAACAGATGCTGAAATTATGCAGGGTCAAGAAGGACGCATATTATGGGAGTCAAAACTACAATACGTTAAGATTGTTGATCGAGATATAGCTGGATTAGCAAGTGAACATCCTGGGACCGTAACTGCCGATGAATTACGTACTGTTTTATCTGCATTGTATGTCGGTAAAAGTAGCTTCTTTAAAAAGAAAGAAGTACCACTATTTGCGATATCTGAATTGCATATATTAAGTACCGCGATTGCTAATGGCTTATCTCAAGCAGCTCCGAATGAAGATATTAACTTTGTTAGTATAGGTTCACATCAAGGTACGATAGCGAAAGAGTCTAAAACAACAACGGGACGTGTTTTTATCAGTGGTGGCCGTTTAAATATTGTATTTGGCTTGATTCATGAGAATTATAGTGAAAAAGATAAGCTTACTGGGCAAGAGATAGATCGTCGGCTTCATCCTCTATCACCAGGTACTCGTAAGTTTGAAGCCGATATTCATACTCGCATAGCCTTAGATAAAGGACAATCATTTTACCTTGATCCCGATAGTGGTAAAGAGCGTGCAGATTGGTTGGTGATTGATATTGCAACCGTATTAGCAACAGTGGCAGATCGTACCGGTGGTGATGATGGCAAGGTCAGCCCTGAATTATTAGAAGATGTTGCACGAAGCAAGCAAGCGACCAGTAACTTGCGCGATGATGTCAGCAATATCAAAGCAATCCTATTTGAAATGAGTGATGAAATTGAAGAGCTGAAAAGACAACTTGAAGCTGCAAAAGCAACACAGTAAACAAGTGTCAGTTTAGGATAGTTAAAAGGGAGCTTCGGCTCCCTTTTTTATTGGCAGCTATAAACTATGACGCCGATCACCAAGTTGAACCTTAGCAAGTATTTGCTCAAGATCCTTCGTTAGACTAAGTACTTTAAAGTTTTCACCCATCTCAGACGGTAATGTGAGTTGTTTTATTTCTGTTGCTGTTTTTAGGGTGTCAAAGGCATCTGTTTCAGTCGTATTAAGTTCAGTAATACCGCCTGCAAGTAGGAAGTCTGCTTGAGATTGGAAGCCAGCTACTTGCAAACTATTATCGAATGCGACTTGTGCTAAAGCGGTGAAATCAATATGAGCTGTAATATCTTGCAGGCCTTGTAAAATTAGGGGGTTGTCGTGACCTTGATGTTGGTAGTAGCACATTAATGTGCCGCTATTACGTTCTGGGTGATAGTAGCCAGTTTTTGAATAACCATAGTCAATAATAAATATCGCACCTTGCTGCAAGGTGCTGGCAAGGCTTGCTAGCCAAGATTCGGCGGCTAGATTTACTTCTGTAAAATAGTCATCTCTATTCGTAATTAAGGGCGTTATTTCTTCTGCATGACGAATAAGATCGACTTGAGATAATTCAGATTCACACCATTGTAATCTGTTGTCAACATTTTCAATATACCGTTCTTTCACTGTGCCATTATTAAAGTGAAGGCAGTGAACAGGCATGGCATCACAGACTTCATTGGCTAATACGACGCCAATAAAATCGGTTGGCAATGACTCTAGCCAGATCACTTTGTCTATAAGGTGTGGAATAGATAATCTAATAGCTTGTCTCTGTCTTTGTTGAAAGTCAGCACTTACTTCAATAATATAATAATGTTCTGGCAAGCTGTTGTGTGATTCTAATTCAAGTAAAATATCAATAGCCATTTTGCCGCTACCTGCACCGAATTCTAAAATATCCTTTGATTCTATTTGTTGAAAAACATCAATAATATGCTGTGCTAAGGTACGAGAAAAAAGAGATGAAATTTCAGGTGAGGTGGTGAAGTCGCCTTTGCCACCGAGCTTATGACTACCCGCACTGTAATAACCTAATCCGGGTGCATAGAGGCAGAGCTGCATATAGTCTGCAAAGCTAATCTTGCCACCGGCCTTTGAAATCGCCTGTTTAATATGCGTGAGTAGATGCTCGCTATGTTGTTGTGCAATACTATCTGGAATAGGTAAATTATTGGTTGTGGGCATGTTAGAAAATACAGTGTTAGTTACAGGGGCAAATCGTCGTATTGGTTTTCACCTTGCCAAGCGTTTGCAGCAAGATGGTTATACGGTGCTTGCTCATTATCGTACGCCAACCGATGAAATCCAAGTATTGAATGATTTAGGTATTGAGACGATTCAGGCTGACTTTAGTGATAGCGATGCTATCTTAAGCTTTGTTAGTGGATTAAAAGAACGTTGTCAGAGCTTTAGAGCGTTAATCCATAACGCCTCCTCATTTGATAAAACAGCGGATGATTTAAGTGTTGCGGCACAACAATATCAGCAATTTTTCACCACGCATATGATGGCACCTTATTTGATAAATAAGGGACTACAGCCTTTGCTACACGGAGAGAATGGCAATCCAGCAGACATTATTCATATCACCGATATTAATGTAGAAAACCCAACGCCGGATTTTGATATTTATGGCACAACCAAAGCAGGATTGCACAATATGATGTTGGTGTTGGCGAAGAAGTTCGCACCGACAATTAAGGTGAATGCCGTTGCGCCGGGCCCGGTCTTATTTACCGACAAGCATAGTATTGACGTGCAAAAACAAATGTTATCTGAAACGCCATTAGCGAAAGAGGGCGGGGCAGAACCTGTTTATCTTGCGGTGAGAAGCCTGTTAGACAATCCGTTTATCACGGGTGCTAGCATCCCTGTGGATGGTGGTCGCCGCTTGTCCAAACGTTAAATGACCGATGTTAATTTCTACGCCTTTTTGTTGTATCTCAAAAGGTGATTGCATCAAATAAGCACTTATTTCATCTAATAAGGGATAGAGAAAATATTCATCGGTAATGGAATGTGCAGGACGGTTAGCGTCATCTGGAAAGTGTATTGCCGTTAAAATATCAAGATCAGCAGATCGATCTTTAGTGCCTCGATGGGGATCACTTCTATCTCGACCACGTTGAATCTCAATACTATTGCAGATGGCTTTTAATTCACCTTCTAAAATATCGGTTTCAATAAACATCACGACATTAAGAAAATCACGCTGACTATTCATGCCGATAGGTGGGATCTCTAAAACACGACTTAATGTAAGCGTGGGAAATTTTTCTAGCAATAAGGGGATGATTTGAGCAATATTCTGGTGAGGATCAATATTGCTACCAATACCGAGTAAATAACCAGATTGAGATGGTGGCACTATTTTGAGCGCTCAATCACAATTCGAGCCGTATTTTGACCATGTAAGGCAACGGGTTTGCTCAGCGTTAATTTAAGTTTTGGAATTGGGTAGCTCTTTAATAATAAAGCGCAGAGATCTTCGGCCAATGTTTCGATTAATTGATAACGACTGGCTTCAACAAAACTGACAATCGTTGTAGCTATCGCACCATAATCAAGCGTATCTGTAATATCATCACTTTTTGCCGCCTTGGCAATATCCCAATCCATTTCTAAATCAAAGCTAAGCGTCTGTAAGGTTTCACGCTCCCAGTCATAAATGCCGATAATCGTGTCAATATTAAGATCGTTAAGAAATATTTTATCCATAAGTCACAGTGTAAAAAAGTAGAAAAACGCTAAACCTGCATCTTCAAATAGTTTGGGTATAATACAGGGACGATAATTTGAGGAGCATCATACCATGCTTGAAACAATCACCTTTTCAGTGATGATACTTATTGGCGCTTATTTAATAGGCTCGCTATCAAGTGCAATCATTTTGTGTAAATTGGCAGGCCTACCCGATCCGCGATCGCAAGGTTCAGGAAATCCTGGCGCGACCAATGTCTTACGTTTTGGTGGCAAGAAATTAGCGGCAACGGTACTTATCCTTGATGTTGTTAAAGGTGTTTTACCTGTTGTTATTGTCACGCTTTTAGGTATGAACGAAACATGGATCGCGGCAACGGCTTTTGCCGCCTTTTTAGGGCATTTATACCCCGTCTTCTTTCAATTTCAAGGCGGCAAAGGTGTTGCCACAGCATTGGGTGGGTTTTTGGCCTTGTCGCCAATGTTAGCGGGCGCTATTTTATTAAGTTGGGTAATTGTATTTAAGTTAAGCCGAATTTCATCATTAGCCGCCATCATCGCGGCATCATTAGGCCCTGTATATAGTTTATGGTTAATTGAATCTGTTAATGCTCGTTGGATCGTGCTTGTTATCGCCGTGATGCTGGTTGCTCGTCATCATGCAAATATCAAACGTCTTTTAGCGGGCGAAGAAAGTAAATCAGGAAAAAAATAATGGCATCATTACAAGACCAACTACTTAATATGGGCGTTGTCGATAAAAAGAAAGCCAAAAAATCACAACATCAAAAACGCCAAACAGTGAACAAAAACAGAAAAGCCGTGAAATCTGGCAAAGAAGTACAAACAGATGGAATGCAACAGAAGATTGAGCATGCGGCACAAGAAAAACAACAACGTGATTTAGAGCTGAATAAACAACGTGATGCCGAACGAGCTCAAAAGGCCTTAGTGGCAGAAGTTGGGCAAATTATTGATAAACACAGTATTAAGATCCCGAAAGAGGCAGAGATTGCGTATAACTTTACCTATGACAATAAGATTAAAAAGATTTATGTCACCGCAGAGCAACAAAAAGAACTGACACAAGGCTATTTGGCCATTGCAGTGACAGCCAATAATTACGCACTTATTCCCGATAAAATCGCTGCAAGAATAGAAAGTCGATTACCGGCATTAGTTGTTCGCTCGCAGGGAGTACAAGAGACAGATGAAAATGATCCTTATGCCGACTATGAGATCCCTGATGATTTGATGTGGTAGTGGAACGTTAAGGCGGACTTAGTTCATTTAGAGGCCAACGAGGTCGCGCTGAAAAAGTTGGATCATCTTGCTTAACCATTGCAGATTCACGCATCGCGCCAGCAAAAGCAATCATAGCGCCATTATCACTACAAAACTCAGGACGCGGATAATAAACATTAAGATGAGGCATGGCATCTAAACGCGTACGCAATGCCTTGTTGGCGCTTACACCACCTGCTACGACCAATGTTTTGTACCCTGTTTCTTTTAAGGCACGTTTACATTTAATGGCTAATGTTTCTACTGCCGCTGTTTGAAAAGCAAGGGCAACATCGGCTTGGTCTTGGTCTGTTTGCTCACTTTTTCGCCAGGTGTTCATGGCAGATGTTTTTAAACCACTAAAGCTGAAGTCTAAACCGGGGCGATTGGTCATGGGGCGTGGGAAAACATATCTATC
This sequence comes from Piscirickettsiaceae bacterium, assembly GCA_013215825.1. GTDB lineage: Bacteria > Pseudomonadota > Gammaproteobacteria > Nitrosococcales > Methylophagaceae. The sequence continues at coordinate 46,411 of JABSQN010000005.1, forward strand.
AGCCGTGCCCTTTTCTGCAAGGGCCGCCAAAATAGGGCCGCCCGGGTAATCTAAGCCCAACATTTTTGCTGTTTTATCAAAAGCCTCACCGACTGCATCATCGATGGATTCTCCTAACAAATGATATTGCCCGACACCTTGTACATCGACCAATAAAGTATGTCCACCAGAAACCAGCAAAGAAACAAAAGGAAATACAGGCGGATTTTCTTCCAACAATGGCGATAGCAAATGCCCTTCCATATGATTAATGGCTAAAGCAGGAATATCCAGTGCCCAGGCAAGACTGCGACCAATTGCTGCACCCACTAATAATGCGCCAACAAGACCAGGACCTGCGGTATATGCAATAGCATCAATATCTGAGCGATTAAGCTTGGCTTTATCAAGCACTTCATCAATCAGCGGCAGGGTTTTACGAATATGATCACGAGAAGCCAACTCGGGTACCACGCCGCCATATTCTGCATGCATGGCAATTTGACTGTAAAGGGCGTGTGCTAGCAAGCCTTTTTCGCTATCATAGATTGCAATGCCTGTTTCATCACAGGAAGATTCAATGCCCAGTACTCGCATATTTCGTAGTTCCAACACGTAATTTGATGGCTCTATATTACACGTAAATAGACCAATTCAAGTTACTTAGACCGCTTCTTTTAGAAAGGAGTTGATCTTTACCACGTAAGTTTCGTACAATTAAGGGCTTTTCCATAGAAATTTATTTAGGAATTATTAATGCCTTCAGTACGCTTAAAAGAAAACGAACCATTTGATATCGCTTTACGTCGCTTCAAACGTGCATGTGAAAAAGCCGGAACAGTAGCAGAAGCTCGTGAACGTCAAGCATATGAAAAGCCAACTACAGTACGCAAACGCGCGGCTGCAGCGGCTGTTAAACGTCACCAAAAGAAAGTATCTCGTGAAAGCGCTCGTCGCGTTCGCATGTACTAAGACAGACCGTATTTATGTCTGCTGAATCTAGTCCTTTAAAGGTCACTATTCAAGATCAAGTCAAGACCGCAATGCGCGCAAAAGACCGAGATCGTCTTGCCGTGCTGCGCCAAATCACTGCTTCAATTAAGCAGTTTGAAATCGACAATCGAGAAGATCTTGATGATGACGGTATTATTACCATATTAACCAAGATGTGTAAGCAACGCCGTGACTCTTTAAGCCAGTTTGAAGAAGCTGGAAGAAATGACTTAGCTGAAATCGAAGTTGCAGAATTAGCAATTATTGCTGAATTTATGCCTGAAGCAATGAGCGACGATGACATTGCAAAAGCAGTTGCAGACGCTATTACTGAATCAGGCGCAACAAGTCCTCGTGATATGGGTAGCGTAATGACTATTTTACGACCTAAATTGCAAGGACGTGCTGACATGGGACCTGTTAGTGGTCTTGTTAAGGCCGCACTGACTGCGTAAAACGATGCACTTGCCACGTTACACATTCGGCAAGTTGATTGTACAAAAAATAAACCGGTTAGTGACTTAGGTCATGGCCGGTCATATTCCTCCTCAGTTTATTGATGATTTATTAACGCGCGTTGATATTGTCGATATTGTCGATGCACGGGTGCCACTTAAGAAAGCAGGCAAGAATCTTCACGCCTGTTGTCCTTTTCATAATGAAAAAACACCCTCATTTACCGTAAGTCCTGATAAACAGTTCTATCACTGCTTTGGCTGTGGTGCGCATGGCACTGCCGTTAGTTTCTTAATGGAATACGATCAGATGAGTTTTCCTGAATCAATTCAGGAGCTTGCTGACTCGGTAGGGATGACCGTACCAACAACACAGTCTTTTTCTGCATCACCTGCTAAGAAAAACTTATATGACTTAATGGACCGAGTCAGCCAATATTACATTCAGCAGTTACAAACGCATCCACAACGAGCAATCTTTTTAGACTATCTAAAACAGCGCGGTTTATCTGCACAAGTTGTTGAGAAGTTTGGCATTGGTATGGCGCCCGATGGTTGGGATAATGTATTAAAAGTTTTTGGCACCGATGAATATAATCGTAAACAACTCAATGAAGCCGGTCTATTAAGTAGTAATGATAAAGGGCGAACATATGATCGCTTTCGTAATCGTCTTATGTTTCCAATTCGAGACCGCCGTGGTCGAGTGATTGGTTTTGGCGGACGCGTGCTTGATGACAGCACCCCAAAATATCTAAACTCACCAGAAACACCTATTTTCCACAAAGGCAGTGAGCTTTATGGTTTATTCCAAGCGCGTAAAGCCCACCGTAAATTAGACAAGGTTATTATTGTCGAAGGTTATATGGATGTTATTGCTCTTGCCGATCATGGCGTGACAAATGCTGTAGCAACGCTTGGCACGGCAACAACCCCCGATCATTTACGTCAATTAATGCGTAGTTCGCCAGAAATAATTTTTTGTTTTGATGGTGATCGTGCTGGACGAGAAGCGGCATGGCGAGCGGCAGAAAATGCATTGCCAATGTTAGGCGGCAATCATCAGCTAAAATTTATGTTCTTAGCAGATGGAGAAGATCCAGATAGCGTGGTGCAACAATACGGACAGCAAGGTTTTAATGATTTAGTGGCTGACGCCAAAAACTATTCAGACTTTTTCTTTGATACCTTAGAAAGTCAGTTAGACACCTCATCAATGGATGGGCGTGCAAGATTAGTTGAAACTGCCAAACCGTATCTTAAACATATTCCTGCTGGCGTTTATAAGGACATGTTGGAACAACAACTTGCCGAGCGGGCACAAACTAGCCTATCCGTATTAGCAAAACATTTAGATAAGTCACCTACAACAAAACCAACAACAACGAAAAAATATAAGCCGTCAAACAATACTATTTCACCAGTGAGAATGGCGGTAACCATTCTTTTACAGCATCCAGAATTACATACTGCCGTTGGCGTATTCGACAAAATAGCAACATTAGAGCTGCCAGGAATAGGTATTTTAGTAAAAATGCTTGAAACTTTGCAGCAATTCCCCCATCTAAATACTGCAGCATTATTAGAACGTGCTCGCGATACCGAACATGAAGCACATTTACAAAAATTGGCTTTGCAGTCGTTATCATTATCGTCAGATGAGTTAAAGCATGAGCTGGCGGGCATGGTTCAGCAGCTACAACAACAAGCAATCGAATTGCGGCATGCGTATCTAGTACAAAAAGGTTTGCGTAATTTAACTGTCGAAGAAAGGCAAGAAATACAATTACTTAATATTTAGACTAAAAGTTGCGCAAACAAAAACGTGCATAATTATAGACTTATACGGTATAATGCTCGGTTCTGTACGCATTGAATGTACATTGATGAATAAAGAGGTCAAATGAAAGATCAACAATCACGCATTAAAGCACTTATCACCCTCGGTAAAGAACGTGGCTACCTTACCTATGGTGAGATTAATGATCACTTGCCTGAAGACGTAGTTGATGCGGATCAAATTGAAGATGTAATCGGCATGTTCAGTGATCTGGGTATTATGGTTCATGAAGATGGCCTAGATACGGATGAAATGGAACGTCTGGCAGAGGCTGCATCATCAAATGATGACGTGTCTGCAGAAGAAGCCGCGGCTGTTTTAGCAAGTTCTGATGGTGAGTTTGGTCGCACTACCGATCCTGTTCGTATGTATATGCGTGAAATGGGTTCAGTTGAATTGCTGACACGTGAAGGCGAAATTGTTATCGCCAAACGTATTGAAGCCGCTCTTCGTGAAAGCTTAATAATGCTTTCAACATACCCTGCTTGTATCACTACATTCCTTGAGCGATATGATGCCGTAGAAGCTGGTGACTTGCGTCTTAATGATTTGATTAAAGGCTTTATTCTTCCTGAGGAAGAAGAGGCTGAAGTTGTTCCCGGCCCCCAGAAAGGACCTGATCATAAAGGTGATAGCTCAGAAGATGAGGAAGAAGAGGACGGCCCAACAGGGGTTGACCCAGAAGAAGCACGTGAACGTTTCGCTATTCTACGAGATGCCCACAGTAAACTTCAACAAGCAGAAGGTGACGATGTTGCCGCTGCACAAGAATTAGCAACCAATCTCTTTATGGAGTTTAAATTAACACCAAAAGCATTGATTAATTTAAACAGCTTAATGTCTACGACCGTCAATGTTATTCGTACACAAGAACGTATTATTGCCAAAATTGTTGTGACGGATGCTCGGATGAATCGCCGTGACTTTATTGACTCATTTTCGGGTAACGAAACAAATCTGAATTGGATCGACAAACATATTCGTGCCAAAAAGCACTACTCATCAACGATTAAAAAGAGTCTTGATGCCATTCTTAATGCGCAATCAAAAATGGCTGACTTGTCAGAAGATCGTAAAATGATCATCACTGAGATTAAAGAAATTAATCGTCAAATGTCGATTTCAGAAGCCAAAGCACGTCGCGCTAAAAAAGAAATGGTCGAAGCAAACTTACGTCTAGTTATCTCGATTGCCAAAAAATACACTAACCGAGGATTACAATTCCTAGATTTAGTGCAAGAAGGTAATATTGGCTTAATGAAAGCCGTTGATAAATTTGAATATCAACGTGGCTACAAATTTTCGACTTATGCAACCTGGTGGATTCGCCAAGCAATTACGCGTTCAATTGCCGATCAAGCACGTACAATTCGTATTCCAGTTCACATGATTGAAACAATCAACAAACTGAATCGTGTTGCACGTCAAATGTTACAAGAAATGGGCCGTGAACCAACACCAGATGAATTGGCAGAACGTGCAGAAATGCCAGAAGATAAAGTACGTAAAGTATTAAAAATCTCGAAAGAACCTATCTCAATGGAAACGCCAATTGGTGATGATGAAGACTCACATCTAGGTGACTTTGTAGAAGATCTTAACGTGATTTCACCACAAGATTCTGCTATGATCGAAGGCCTAAGAGAAGCAACAGAAGGCATGTTAAGCGGCCTAACAGAACGTGAAGCAAAAGTACTTCGCATGCGTTTTGGTATCGATATGAATACCGATCACACGCTAGAAGAAGTCGGTAAACAATTTGACGTAACACGTGAACGTATTCGTCAAATTGAAGCAAAAGCGCTACGTAAACTACGTCATCCAACACGTTCAGATCAATTACGAAGCTTTTTAGATACAGATAATTAAAATTAGGGCCTATAGCTCAGTTGGTTAGAGCAGGGGACTCATAATCCCTTTGTCCGGAGTTCAAGTCTCTGTGGGCCCACCATATATATCAAAGCCTCAGCACTAGTTTTAGTGTTGGGGCTTTTTTATTTTCTTCTCATGTAGACGCTATGTAGACAGCATTAACTTGAAATTTTGTATCTTTTCTTTGAAGAAGATATAGTTTGGCCATCAATAAAGTTATAGTAATTATAAAAATTATACTTTTTTATCCGACTGAGGAGTCGACCATTGGTATTTTATGGGGTGATTTATTGATAAATATTCGATTTTCAAGGACAGTAAATGAAATTTAGAGACGCTGAAGAATTTAAGCTAATGCTAAATTTACAGAAAAAACAACCTTGGCTAGAGCAGTGTGCCGATGCAATGTACCAACTATTATTTACAGAATGTTCACGAGATGAACTGCAGGAATTAATAATAGATCTAATTAGTCGTTTTGAATATTTACCACAGAATAAATATACGATGCTTTTGGACGATCTAGCACTTGGTATTGTAACTGAGCCAGGATTGAATGATACAAACACACAGCTAGTAGCTATGGCCCCAGATAGCAATGCAGATAGCTCGCAAGAGGTTCTATACTATATGAAAGTTAAGTTGCAACAGTTAGGCTGGCTGAACCATAAACTTGTTAATAGATACGATGCTTCAATTAGAACCTATAAGAAATCTCCAAAACATAAAAATATTTTATTGTTAGATGAATTCGTTGGAAGTGGCAATACAGTTTTGAATAGAGTAACTAGAATTAAGAGTCAATTTGCCGAAAAAAACATTTTTGATTACTCTATTCGAGTTCGAGTATTAGTAGCTACTCGGGCTGGTTTAAGCTTGATTAAGCAAAGTGGTGTTGATATTTCTTCAGAAATTATTATTGATAAGGGGATATCTGATAATTATCCTAATTCTGATGTTAATAATAAACTCAGTCTTATGATTGAACTTGAAAGCTTATTACTCAGCTACTTTAAAGATAGACCTTTACCGAGTCTTGGTTATGGAAAGACAGAATCTCTATATTGTCGAGATAATGGGAATACTCCAAATAGTGTTTTTCCAATATTCTGGTGGCCATTTTATGAAAATGGTGAAAAGAGGATTCCAATGCTTCATAGAGCAATGGGGGATGCATGAAAAAATTGAATACATTACAGAGCAAAGTAATTTCAGAGCTTATAAGGTCTGGGGGGAAATTAGATTCTTACACTTTGTTTAAAAGGTCATTATTGAGTTTTAATGAGTTTTCATCTTCAACCAATGCTCTGGCGGAAGCAAACTTTATTAAAATGGATGAAGACTATATATATTTAACTAGTAGTGGCAGAGGAGCGATGATAAGCACAAGTACTACAAACGATAGTAAAAAGAAATGGAGAGATATTCCTGATAGATTTAAGGATGAGTCTAACGGGATGATTGGAGAACCATACTTGCCAAATATTGAGCTGTTGGATAAAAGAACTTTCAATATTGAAAGTTCTAAGGTAGATTAGACGCGATGGCTTGCAGAAGCTAGTATGTTGGAGTGTAGTCGCTCCCCGAGGTAAGGCCCTCGTTAACCATGGTTCCATAAAGTTGCTATCGCATTTATGGTACTTCAAGAAATAGCTATCGCTATTCTTGAAATAGCATAAAGGAGCCTGTTTTTATGCGCATCCGCATAAAAGCAGGAGCCTTTATGCTTATGCTAAAGTATAGAAGGTAGCTTCTGTGGGTCATCGTTATGAATAAAAAATATAATATTCCATATTGGAAAAAGTTTTATAGAAGTAGAGGTCTATCGGATGAAATTATCTCGATTTACCTACCTTATATTAAAAAGCTACAAAAGAATAATGCACCAGTAATTTTCGAGTTCGAACATCTCTCTAAATTATTGGGCCTTAAACGTGCTGAGCTTTCCAAGATTGTAAACTCGCCAGAATCCTTTCACCGTAAGTTTACCATTCCCAAAAAAAAGGGAGGGCAGAGGGAAATTGTTTCACCTTACCCCTCATTGCTTCACTGTCAAAAATGGATTTATAGAAATATTTTATTGCCGCAGCCAATTCATGATTCTGCTCATGGATTTGTGCCTAATAGGTCCATATTTACATACGCCTCTATGCATCTTTCGAAAAAAGCTCTCTTAAAAATGGACTTAAAGGACTTTTTTCCATCAATATCGATTAACTGGGTGATATGTTATTTCTCATCATTAGGATATGCGAATAATGTTTCATTTTATCTCGCATCATTATGCTGTTATAAAGGCCACTTATCGCAAGGTTCGTCAACAAGTCCATACTTAACAAACATCCTTCTGAAAGGTTTGGACAAGAGACTGCAAAAATTATCAACAACATATCAGCTTATTTATAGTAGATATGCAGATGATTTAACCTTTTCAGGTAAGTATATACCGCATAGCTATATAGAGATCGTCAATGCATGTATCGTTGATTACGGCTTAGAAGTTAATGAAGATAAAACGAGACTACATACTAAGCCCGGCCAGAGGATTGTGACAGGACTTTCGATTTCTGGTGATGAACTGAAACTGCCTAGAAAAACTAAGCGAGAATTAAAACAGGAAATACATTATATAAAAACTTTTGGTTATATTTCCCATATCAGTAAGAATAAAATTAGTAACCCATATTATTTGGAATCTCTAATAGGAAAGGTAAATTTTTGGTTACAGGCTGAGCCCGATAATTTATTTGCAAAGGATTCATTAAATCATCTTTTAGAAATAAAAAGATCTGCTTTATCGTGAAGTAAGTTAGAGAGACCATGATGAGGATTCATAAACAAGCTAGCTTTTTTCGTAAGGATTTACCTGTAATAATGTCTCATTGTTTATCAAAGAATCTCAATGAAATAGAAGAGATACAACTTATTAAAGAAAATGTACAAGGTTTTGGTATACCAGGGTACTCAATATCAGTAAAAAGAGGGGAGGGAAAAGCACCGTATTGGTCATATAAAAGAGAATCCAACCTAACCCCTGAGGCAGTAATAACCATGCTTCTAGAAGAACATAATTTTTTAGTGATGAGTGGGGAAGGAAAACTGATCAGACAGTTCTTTAACCTACTTCAATTAATTGCTCACGAAGAGCATCATAATGGCTCAATGGTTAAAAAAACAGCAAAGGGAGTGAGAATATCTCTGAGACCTTGCGGCGCAATCTCTCCAAACTCACCCTTTACTATAGAATATATTAGAAAACTACTTACAACTTCTTCAATTAATGAGATTATTGAATATTTAGAAATATATGGTCAGCTTGTTTTGTATAAAAGGCCTTATGGTTTTGAAGAGGAAGAATTAGCTATAATTTATGTTTTTTTAAAAGCATTTACTGTGGAGCGTTTATTGGCTATGTTTGAACTTGCCTATTCGGCTTATTCGCAAGGACTAACTGGATGGCCAGACATTACTGCGATTAAAGATGATTGTGTGTATTTTATTGAAGTGAAAACAAAAGACTCACTAACAAAAAGGCAGAAAGATTGGCTGACATTATATAAAGATTCGTTAGATATTGATTATCGAATTATCAGTCTCAAACAACATTAATAAAATATGCTTAATAGGCTCATAATTTAATCAACCGTACAGTTATTGACAGAACTCCAAGTGTTTTAGGCTTAGCCTTTTAAAGCTTTCGAAAATTCCGAAAGGTATGCAGATGTGCTTTCGGAGTTATTTCCGAAAGATTTCGAAATCTTCCAGACATGTGGACGAGAGTTAATGACTGTATTCCCATGTTTAATCCCGAAAATCTTCGGAGCACTTAGTTCTTCATATTGATTTTGCCGGAGTGCACCAGTACTGAGATCAACATCATTTTCGTATACGATTTGAAGTGGTCTGTTTTTTCGAAGGCATATAACACCGCCCATAGCTTCTTGATAGGCTTTCCAGTCTGAATTATCAGCGGCAAGTCTTGCTTCTTCGATGACTGAACCTTTTTCAGCTACAGCCTCCATTCTTCGTAACTAACGCCAGATGCTTACTTGTGCACCTCCTGTTTGCTGAAACTGTCTAATAGACCATGCTGGACTTCCCAGATTTTGATAGACACTTTCAACCGTCAGTGTTTAAGTAGAAAGCTAATTAACACTTGCCCATCCCCTTTAAGGGGATTATAGTACCCATTTCGGGTATTAACTTGGATTGCAAATGCCATCAATTTCGCTGGGTGATTCTTTATTTACCAAAACACAACAGCGTGTATTAGGCTTGCTTTATGGTAAACCTGATACACGATTTTATACCAATGAGATCCTTCGTCTAGCTGGAATGGGACGAGGAACAATTACTCGTATCTTGGATAATTTCACTTCCTCTGGTGTCTTGGTGTCATTTAAGGAGGGAAACCAACGCTATTATCAAGCCAATAGTCAAAATCCTATTTATAATGAACTGGTAGGTATCGTCCGAAAAACATTTGGTATCTCCGATGTCATTAAGATCGCCCTAGAACCCATTTTAGAGTCAGTAACGTTAGCCTTTGTATATGGTTCAATTGCCAAAGGTGAGGAGTCTGCCAGTAGTGATATCGACTTGATGGTGCTCACCGATAACTTATCTTATAGCGACTTAATGACAGTATTAGTTGATGCCGAGGAACGGTTGGCTAGACCGATTAATCCCACAATTTATACGCCGTTACAGTTTCGTGAACGAGTGGATAAAGACAATTCTTTTTTGACCAGAGTGATAGCGCAACCTAAACTATGGCTTAAAGGAAATGATGATGACATTGAAACAGTTAGATAACCTAGTCAAGATCCAAAAGCTCAAAAGAGAATCGCCAGATCAAAATGAATTCAATGGAATGGTGAGCTCTGCAAAAAGCCGCCTACAAGATGCCAAAATTGAAGGGTTATCCGAAGAAGGACGATTTTCTTTGGCTTACGGTGCCGCTCATGCATTATCTTTGGCGGCAATGCGTTGGCATGGTTATCGTTCAGATAATCGTTATTTAGTATTTCAATGCTTAGAGCACACAGTTAATCTCGACACATCCAAATGGCGAGTGCTCGCCCAATGCCATAATCAACGTAATTTAGCTGAATATGAAGGACATTTAGAAATTAGTCCTAAATTACTCTCTGAACTAATTTTGATTACAGAAGAGCTGATGGTTTTAGTCGAAGGGTTAAGGGCGATATAGTATTCAAGGTATTACAATTTATCTGCTAGTGATTAAGGCATAATCTGAAATGTTTTTTGTGTCAATTTGTAGCCGATCGGGTACTTATACAGTAGATTCAGGCAGTTTTTAGAGTCGGCAAGAGTTGTAAGCTGTTGCATTGACCGGTTGAATCCACAACCCAAAGCGGACATTGATTAATTCGTGAAGAGTTGAGAAGATGGTTACCTACACAAAGGAATGGACTAACACTATGCTTCGCAGTGAAAAATGGATTTATACTAAATATGAAAAAAGCTCTTATTCTATTTGCTGTATCAATCACAATATTACGAGTAGGTCACCTATAATTCAAGATATTATGAAATGTTTTTTTAATGTAAAACTAGCAAGTAAAATCGGATTATCAAGAAAATGAGACCACCGTTTAAATTGACTATCTATTGTTTCTAGGTACTCAAAATTACTTTAATGCCGTTGCCTCCTGCAAAATACCCATTTTTTGCATTTCTAAACAGTACTTGGCATATCTCAAACTAGTTTCTCCACGACCGTAACCGCTGTATTTAAGTACTTTCTTTTTAGCATCAAATACTTTTATTTCTATCGATTTTTTTGCAGCGTCAAATGCCTTTTGACACATACCATTTTTACGATAAGCGATACTGAGCATATTCCAGGTATTGTAATCAGGTGAGTTCGGTCTATCATTTTTTAAACTAAGTAAATAGAACTCGATTGACTCATTTAAATCTGGTTCAATCATATGGGAATTGATGTGTGCTAATTTGTAATAAATACGGCTTTTATTAACAAGCACAGACGGATTAACATCATCGGTTAGGATTTGTTCTAATAGTTGACGGCTTTGCATAATCCAATCGTCTCCCTGCTTCAAATCCCAATGGCCTTTTCTATCTAAAATACTTACTTTAATATACATAAGCCTTGATGATAAAGGCTCGATTTCTAATGCCTTATCGATCTCTAATATTGCTTGGTCGAACTGGTTATAAGCACCTAAATAACGTGCTTGTATGTAATGTGAAAATGATTCCTTCCCACGTTTGACAGCCATCTTTTTAATTTTATCAATAACCGGTGCAATTATTGCCAAACTAGGTGCACGACTAGATAGTGAGCCATTACTGCGTAATGCCCAACTTTGCCACCATAATATTTGCCAATTTACCGCGGGGTTATCTGGATCCAAGTCATAAGCCGCTTGCAACAAACGATCTCTAACCGATCTATCTTCACCTTCCATGAAGGCGGTTATTGATTTCTCCAACAATGCTTCAGCTTCAACTGTCGCACTGGTATTGGCCGAAAGTGGAGAAAAAACTATCCACATCATTATCACTAAAATTGTTTTAATGGTCAGTCTCATAGTGATACCTCCGTGATCACAAAGCCACTCCAATAGAATGGGTGCGCAAATTTGGAATTTTTAATTAAGGCTATTTGAGCCTTTTGCAAGGCTTTTCTTGGTGTTAAACCCTTCTTGTAACCTTGATAGAAATACTGCATCAGTAAGCTAGTTGATTGGTCTTGAACTGCCCATAGTGGTGCGACTACCTTATCTACTCCGCCAAATAATAACGTTCGCATTAAGCCAAACAGATCTCGTCGAAGTGTTACATCTGTTAATGCTGCCTCCCGACTGGCAATAGTCACTAAATTTATTGAACTCAAATCAACAGCCCCTATCGCTTCAGCATTCCAAACATCTGATGGCTCAAAATTGCTAGGGTTATTCACTGGCGATAACAAAAGACCAGACTTCATAGCGTTTGTTTTATAGAAATTGCCGTGTGCACCGATATGTAAAAAAGCGGGAGTATGATTAACGGAAATCGCTTTTTCTAATTGATTAGCCGAGCAATCTTTGCCTACTAAATTGACTAATTGATTACCATATAGTTGTTGTAAGGCTTCTCCGGTTTCACGCTGAAAAATAAGCCGAGCATTAACTATTTCTGGATCAACACAACTAATGCCTTGTGTTGCATTTTGTTTTTTTAAGTCTTTTTCCACATTAAAAAGTCTTAATGATGGAACACGCGCCACTCCAAATCGTTCTGCAAGATATTGATTCCCTACTGGTAGTACACCTATTGGAATATCCGGAAAGGTTGCATCTGCACTGTAAATTAAAGTCTTAACTGAGGATGGTATTTTCGGCAAAAGTGGTTGTATCAACTGATTTGAAAGGTATTGAGCCGGTTCAATATAAAAATCAACCGCCGGGTTAAGTAGAGCTGCTTGAAGCTGCTTAACCACTCTGTTGGCATCGTCATAACTTAGGGACGACTTGTGAAAATAAATTGAATGACGGGACATTAATATGACAGCTACCGAATCGCGTCGAGCATAGATTGAAATAATTGCTTGCTCCGCATTTAGATTTTCTTGTATCTCTCTAATTTGTTTGGCACTTACCGACCGACTAATCGCAACATCACGAATTTGTGATGAAATCTTTAATTGAGTAATTTCCTGCGCCTGTTTTTCAAGCAGCTCTTCATAACTATCTGCTAGTTGCTTTAGTTCTTTCTTCGTATCAATGGGCTCTGGATTTAGTGCTTGCTCAACCGCACCTTCAAGCGAGATGCGATAAGGGTCAAAGAATTCTGCACGTTGCTTTGCATGCTGCCTATTTAACGCAGTTAATTCTTTATAAATAAATTGCTGATTCGAATCATCTGCAATATCACTGAGTGTGCGTGCTTTATTACTTTCCAATATAGCCAGTGCTTGGTGGTAATCGCTTTGATCAATATAACTATCAATTAATCTATTAATAAGTGTCCAATTATTATTGTCTAATTTCGCCCTTGCCTTATCGCCTAAGGCATTTGCCCTGCTTTCTTCATAATGACGATATGCTGTGCCGAAATACCCTGATGCCTGAAGCGGGTCGTTTAAGCCACGGTAACTTTCGCCCATCTGATACAAAAGATCGTAATGCAAAGCCGTTGACCGAATATCTTCTTTTATAGTCCCAAGCGCTATCAATCCAACATCAATTGAATTTTGGTATTTCTCAGATGAATTAAGCGCGATCATATACCAGCGAGCAGCTCGAAGAAATGATTTACGGTGCGCTGGCGAATGACCTAAGGTACGGCCCAACTCATAAGCCTCTTTATACATACTTAGTGCGTCATCGGGACGTTTTAACCGATCAAAATCACGCGCGGTATTCACTAACAAACCAACGTAATCTTGCTTATGCGGTGTTCCTTTTAAACTCTCTCGAGCTCGAAGTCGCCAGCTCATCGCCAAGCTACGACCTTCCTTTTCCATCAATATAGCTATTCGCTGTTGCGTTACGCCATATTCAAACCGTTGGCCTAATGCACGACTAACTTTATATTCAAGCATCGCCAGCTTAATAGCCTCATCCTTTTGCCCCATTTTATGCATAATATTAGATAATGCGCCAAGGCCTATACTAACGCCCATCAAACTCCCTTGATCATAGCTAATCGCCATAATTTTTTGATACACAGGATAGGCCTCTCTGTTTTTACCCGCAATCAGAAGCTTCCTGCCCGTCCCGTAATCCAACTTTGTTGCGTACGCGATGGAATATTGTTCTGGATTTACCTTAATGTCGGAAAAATATGCTCTTATTTCTGTCTTGGTTTCATCATCTAACGTTAACTGTTTGCTTTTAGTGACTTGAGAAACAGCAGTTATTTGATTTGGAGACGTACCCAGCTTATCTTTGTTTATATACACCGTTAACAAAAGCAGCAATAACAAGATTAAAAGTAGAGGACGTTTTTTTGAGGTGGGTTGCTCTTTAATCACGGAATTTCCTTATTCTCTGATAAATGACTAAATTTAGTATAGCTGAAATGGTATTTCGACACCTAAGGTTACTGGAATTAGCCCCTTTGAAGGCCAGGAAAATCAAAATTTAATCGATAATCACTACTCAACGCGATGCTCACTTGTCGAGTAAATTGTTACAAGAAGCTGCAGCTGGTGCCTCAGACTGCATCAATGAGGCTGGGTAAAGTTCAGTAATTGGGGCACAAAGGTGGCAGCTTGAGAAAATTGGTTTGAATTTCGGTTTTCGTTTGGAGTTCGGTTTGTGAAAGTCATTAGGTTTCTTCGAGTTCGTAAAGTTTTGACCGAAAGAGGAGTCATTCAGGTTCGATATCGGGTCGCTTTTGGCTTTCCATTCTATGATGCTGTGAATTTTTGTTAGCTTTCTTCAGCTTGCTGAACCCATACCGACTGTCTACTGGTACTCATAATCCCTTTGTACAAGGTTGGAACCCTTGTAGGCCCACCAACTATATCTAAGCCTAAGCACTTTTTAGTGTTGGGTTTTTTTTATTTATTCCATATGTAGACAGTTGGTAATAGCATCTAATCATCATCATTTGAATTGGTCGCGAGTGACTCTTGGAATCGTGATGCCATTTTGCTTATGCACAAACATTGTCAGCCCCGAACAGTCGAACCCTGCTCTAGGTGTTGCTCCGCCATATTGATAGGAAATACCCAATAAAGACTCGGCATAAGCCTGTATTTTCATGCCTTTATAATATGAAGCCGGCTCTGCTTATTGAGGATAATGATGAGTTTTAGGGGCTGTTGAACAGCCCACTAAAAATAGAGAAACGATAAGAAATAAGAAAGAAACTCTCATTAAACCTTACCCTTTATTTTCTCTTTAATTGTTCCAAATCACGTACTGCGCCTCTTGATGCTGATGTAGTTAAAGCGGCATAGGCTTGTAATGCCAAACTCACTTTGCGTTCACGTCCAACGGGAGTCCACGCATCATCGCCTTTAGCATCCATTGCCACGCGGCGTTCAGCTAACACCTCATCGGTGACGTCTACTTTGATAATACGGTTCGGAATGTCAATGATAATGGTATCGCCTTCTTCGACTAAACCAATATTACCGCCCTCTGCCGCTTCAGGAGAGGCATGGCCAATTGAAAGTCCTGATGTGCCACCTGAGAATCTGCCATCGGTTAACAAGGCACAGGCTTTGCCTAACCCTTTGGCTTTTAAATAACTGGTGGGATACAACATTTCTTGCATACCAGGGCCACCTTTAGGGCCTTCATAGCGAATAAGCACCACATCACCGGCAACAATTTGTTCGGTCAAAATAGCTGTCACCGCATGATCTTGTGATTCAAAAATACGGGCTGGGCCGGAGAACGTTAAATTATCATCATCGACACCAGCAGTTTTAACGATACAACCTTCAAGGGCAATATTACCGAATAACACGGCTAAGCCACCATCTTGGCTATATGCATGTTCAATATCACGAATACAGCCTGTTTTACGATCGGTATCTAAACTCGGCCAGCGAGTTGATTGGCTAAAAGCTTCTTGCGTTGGAATGCCGGCAGGGCCTGCTGAGTAACGTAGTTTTGCAACCTCGCTATCACCACGAACAATATCCCATTCGGCTAAGGCATCAGCTAATGTTGCACTGTGTACAGTGGGGAGTTCAGTATGCAATAAGCCACCCGCCGCCAATTCAGCCAAAATACTGAATACACCGCCTGCACGATGCACATCTTCCATATGGTATTCAGGCGTTGCAGGAGCAACTTTACAAAGATTAGGGATTCTACGTGACATGCGATCAATATCATTCATGGTGAAATCAATCTCACCTTCATGTGCCGCTGCTAATAAATGTAGTACGGTATTAGTTGAACCGCCCATGGCAATATCTAAGGCCGTGGCATTTTCAAAGGCCGCTTTTGAGGCAATTGAACGTGGCAATGCGGATTCATCATCTTGCTCGTAATAGCGTTTTGCTAAATCAACAATGGTGCGACCGGCTTCTAGGAATAATTCTTCTCGATCAGAGTGCGTTGCTAATAAAGAACCATTACCCGGTAATGATAGCCCTAACGCTTCGGTTAAACAGTTCATTGAGTTAGCAGTAAACATACCTGAACATGAGCCACAGGTTGGGCAAGCACTACGCTCAATTTGCGCTACTTCTTCATCGCTGACATTTTCATCGGCAGCTTGCACCATGGCATCAACTAAATCTAATTTAACGTCTTTACCGGCTAATTTTGTTTTGCCCGCTTCCATCGGGCCGCCAGAAACAAAGATCACCGGAATGTTTAAACGTAATGCCGCCATCAACATACCCGGAGTGATTTTGTCGCAGTTTGAAATACAGACAATAGCATCAGCACAATGAGCATTGACCATATATTCCACTGAATCGGCAATAATGTCGCGTGAAGGCAGGCTATACAGCATGCCGCCATGACCCATAGCGATACCATCATCAACGGCAATGGTGTTAAATTCTTTGGCAACACCACCGGCTTTTTCAATTTCACGCGCAACCAGTTGTCCCATGTCTTTTAAATGAACATGACCCGGTACAAATTGGGTGAATGAGTTGGCAATGGCAATGATTGGTTTATTGAAATCATCATCGGTCATACCTGTTGCACGCCATAGTGCGCGAGCACCGGCCATATTACGACCCGCTGTGGATGTTTTTGAACGATATACAGGCATGGGAACTCTCCAATCTCTATAGATTTTTGGATCTGCTAAAATAAGCAGATAATAGTACAAATTTTACACTAAAAAGACCGTATGAAAACAATAAATAACAGCGCCAACTCAATGACAAATGCCAGCACAACAAGCTGGTTTCGTGCCGCCGCGCCTTATATTCATGCGCATCGTGGTGCAACCTTTGTTATCGCCTTTGATGGTGAAACGATTGCATCGGCCTATTTTGATAATTTAATTCATGATTTAGCCTTATTAAATAGTCTCGGTATTCGTTTGGTATTGGTTTATGGCGCGCGTCCGCAAATTGAACATCAATGTAAAAGCCATAATATTGCAATCAATTATCATCAAGGATTACGTATTACCGATGATGCCAGCCTTAAAATAGTTAAGTCTGTTATCGGCAAACTACGGCTTGATATTGAAGCCAAATTATCCTTTAGTTTGCCTCATACTCCTATGGCTGATACGCGTATTCGCTGTGTGAGTGGTAACTTAGTGATGGCTCAACCTGTTGGCATTAGAGAAGGCGTTGATTTCGAACACACAGGTGAGGTTCGCCGTATTGATACGGATGGGATTGAACAACAGTTGGTACAGGATAATATTGTGCTACTACCGCCACTGGGTTATTCGCCAACGGGGGAGATATTTAACCTATCAGCGGAAGCTATTGCCACTTCCGTAGCCTCCGAATTGCAAGCTGATAAGTTAATTATGATTGGAGATAGTCAAACAGATCTTGCGCAAGAGCTTACAGTTCAACAAGCCAATGAAATACTGAAAGATATCGATAACCCATCATTAAAATCTGCCGTTACCGCCTGTAAATCGGGTGTGCAACGGGTTCATTTATTAGATCGTTCAAAAGATGGCGCATTATTACAAGAGCTTTTTAGCCGTGATGGTGCCGGCACATTAATTAGCGCAAGTTCCTTTGAAACCATTCGCCAAGCTAGCATTGATGATGTGTGTGGCATTTTAGAACTGATCCAGCCACTAGAAGACAATGGCACGCTAGTCAAACGTTCTCGTGAACACTTAGAAATAGAAATAGATCATTTTACGGTGATGGAACGTGACGGCACCATTGTCGCCTGCGGCGCTCTTTATCCTTATCCAAATAATGATATTGCAGAAATCGCCTGCCTTGCGGTTGCATCAGACTATCAACGTCATGGTCGTGGTGAGCAATTATTATCCGCTATTGAACAGCAGGCAAATTTATTAGGATTACGTTATTTGTGCGTACTCACAACTCAAACCGAGCATTGGTTTGTAGAGCACGGTTTTTCACACGCTAAGATTAGTGACTTGCCGATTGAAAAACAACAACTTTATAACTATCAGCGTAATGCGAAAGTATTTAGTAAAACCTTAGATTAAGCTTTGCGCTGACTATCAACCCGCTTCTTATATTCAGGAAATAATATTGGCGCGAGTTCATGTAGTGCTTTTTCATAAACACGGCGCTTGAAAAACACTATTTCTTGTGCCGGCGTCCAGTAATCGACCCAGCGCCAGTCATCAAACTCTGGTTTTTCATATTGATCGAGCCTGACATCTTCTTCCTTACCGATAAATCGCAATAAAAACCATTGTTGCTTTTGACCGATACAAAGTGGCTTATTGCCATGACGTAAGTATTTCTTTGGCAGACGATATCGTAACCAGCCTTGTGTTGAGCCAAGCACTTCAACATGCTCCGGCCCGAGGCCGACTTCTTCCATTAACTCGCGATAAACCGCTTGTTCTGCAGTTTCATCGGGTTTAATGCCGCCTTGTGGAAACTGCCATGAATCATGCTGAGCGCGTTGCGCCCACAACACTTGGTTACTATTATTGCAGAGAATAATCCCCACATTGGACCTAAAACCATCTTTATCTATCACGCCTTAATCTCTCGTTACTCATTATCCTTAATCAATAACGCTATAATTTCTCAATGCCGACTAGATTAGATCAAAGCACAGGCGGTATGCAAACCATTTTCATATTGTTTCGGTATAATCTCTCTTTCATTAGATATAGTTGAAGTTAACAATATGGCACTAGCGATCTTTGATTTAGATAACACCTTACTTGGCGGTGATAGCGATTATTTGTGGGGTGAATTTTTAGTCGAGCAGAATATTGTTGATACCGACTCTTACCAACGAATTAATCAAGATTTTTACGACCAATATTTAGCCGGCACAATGGATATTTTTGAATTCTCAGCATTCCAGTTTAAACCACTTGCTGATAACACGATGGCCGATCTACTTCGCTGGCGTGAGCAATATTTAGCAGAAAAGATCGCTCCTATTATATTGCCCGCGGCGCGTGAACTTATTGCTAAACATCAACAACAAGGTGATACGCTACTTATTATCACCGCAACCAATAGCTTTATTACTGCGCCCATTGCAAGTCAATTAGCCATTCCAAACTTGATTGCCACCGAAGCAGAAATGATTAATGGTGTTTATACTGGCAACGTGTCAGGCACGCCTTCTTATCAACAAGGCAAAGTAACTCGCTTACAGGAATGGCTGATAGTGCACAATCAAACATTAGACGATAGCTATTTTTATAGTGATTCGCATAATGATTTACCATTATTGGAATTGGTTGGACACCCGATTGTAGTTGATGCTGATGCTAAATTATTGGCTATTGCCAAACAACGAGATTGGAAAATACTGAGCCTGCGCTCATAAGTTGGTACAATTTCACCTTTAAATACATAAGTTCGGATCATTAAATATGGAATGGGAAGTTGTTATTGGGTTAGAAATTCACGCCCAACTCGCCACCAAAACTAAGATTTTCTCTAGTGCATCGACTGCATATGGTGCGGAGCCTAATACACAAGCCTGTGCGGTTGATTTAGGCTTGCCAGGTGTTTTGCCAGTGCTCAATCAAGAAGCTGTAAAAATGGCGATGAAATTTGGTTTGGCTATTGGTGCAGAAATGGCGGAGCGCTCTGTTTTTGCGCGTAAAAATTACTTTTACCCCGATTTGCCTAAGGGCTATCAAATCAGTCAAATGGAATTGCCTATTGTTGGCAAAGGCGAATTAACGATTGAACTAGAAGATGGCACTGAGCGCGTAATTGGCGTGACTCGAGCGCATTTAGAAGAAGATGCGGGTAAGTCCACCCATGGTTTTATCCAAGGTCAAACAGGTGTTGATCTTAATCGTGCTGGTACGCCTTTATTAGAAATCGTATCTGAACCTGATATGCGTAGCGCTAAAGAAGCCGTTGCATATATGAAAAAGATCCACACCTTAGTGCAATACATTGAAATTTGTGATGGCAATATGCAAGAAGGTTCTTTTCGGTGTGATGCTAATGTGTCTGTTCGTCCAAAAGGGCAGAAAGAGCTAGGTACGCGCGCCGAACTTAAAAACATTAACTCATTCCGTAATGTTGAACGTGCGATTAATATTGAAATCGAACGCCAAATTGAACTAATTGAAGATGGCGGCTCAGTGGTTCAAGAAACGCGCTTATACGATGCAGATAAAAATGAAACACGCTCAATGCGTAGCAAAGAAGAAGCAAATGATTATCGCTATTTCCCTGATCCTGACTTATTACCTGTAGTACTTGAGCCAGAAATGATGGAAGAAATGCGTGCCAGCTTGCCAGAATTGCCAGATGTAAAACGTGATCGCTTTATCAAAGATTTAAGCTTGTCTCGTTATGACGCTTCTGTTCTAACGAGCAGTCGTGAACTTGCTAATTATTTTGAAGCAGTTTTACTTGCATCAGATAATAAAGATTCAAAACTATGTGCCAACTGGGTGATTACACAACTATCAGGGGCTCTGAATAAAGCAAGTTTAGACATTACAGCATCACCGATTAGCGCTGAACAATTAGGCGGCTTATTAATTCGCATTAACGATAATACTATCTCAGGCAAAATTGCCAAACAGATTTTTGATGATTTGTGGAATAGTGATGGCGATAATGCCGATGCGATTATCGAAGAAAAAGGACTAAAGCAGGTAACCGATTCAGGAGCGATTGAAGCCATTGTTGATGACGTGATTGCAAACAATAGCGATCAAGCTGAACAATATCGTGCCGGTAAAGAGCAGTTGCTTGGTTTCTTTGTAGGTCAAGTGATGAAAGCCTCAAAAGGTAAGGCTAACCCGGCACAAGTGAATGATATTTTAAAAGCCAAATTATCTAGTTAAACGTTTCAAGTAAACACAAAAAAGGCTGTGCTTATTTCTAAGCACAGCCTTTTTTTTTATCTAAATGCTAACTAGTATTAACTACTAGAAATCATCGCATTTAACTTGCCAGACAACATACCGAACACAGCACCAACAATTAATGATAATGAAATAACAAGAACAGGATTAGAGAAATCCATGTTTAATGTATTACCAGCTGCTGATAAATCAGTACCTGCATGAATCGCGTATGCTGCTGTTGCTGCAAAACCATAAACTGCTGATGGAATTACAGATAAAGCAGGAATTGATGCACCCATTACTAGAGCAAATACACACACGCCAACCCAAACAGCTGCATTCACAGCTAATGGAGTACCTTCACCCAAGCCTACTTTTGTAATCAATGCAAAAGCAACACCAGCTAAAACCGAACCAAAAATACCACATACAATCGTATTTTTTAATGCTGCATTGTCTGCACCATTGTGGAAATATGAACCCCAAGCAATAAAGATTGCCCAAATTGTAACCATTCCTGCTAATGGGCTAAGTGCAAGCCATGTTGCTACTGCACCCAAACCACCAATACTTAATGCTAATGAAAACATAATTCTCTCTCTCTGATTATGAAATAATATAGATTAGCTTTCCGTCAAACCGCTCATATTTTATTTTATCAATTTAACCGAAAACCAGCGTTTAAGAAGCATATCTTTAAAATGCTTCAATGTTCACTAGAACACAATTCAATTCTTTTTTCAAATAACAATAACTGGAAAATTTAGAAATATCCTTAAATTTAAAGAATGTTACTGTACTGTAACCCTATGATTATGCCCGTTCAGAATCGTTTTTTGCGAAACTGTTCACGTTTTTTTCATTCCCTCTTCCATAATGTAGACAAAATAATGTAGCATCAATAAGATTCGACCACGGTACCTTGAGTTAGGCATATAAACCATGAAGTTTGAGCAAGAAAACCTTTCGGAAAAAATGGCACTGAACAAACTGCCAGCCGACTCGCCACTCCCCGAAGCTAACTGGGTATTGGTTTTTGGTTCCGTAGAGCGATTCAAGAATTCTAAACTCCCTAAGATATTACAAAAACGTTATCCTCATGCTCAAATTATGGGCTGTACAACATCCGGAGAAATCTCAGATGATGGCGTACAAGACGGCAGCCTTCAGATTACAGCCATGCAGTGGGAGCGTAGTACACTGAAATTTGTTGCTAAACCTGTGGCTAATATGGAACAGTCACATGCCTTAGGCGTGGACATCGCCAACGATCTTAATCAAAATGATCTCAAGGGTGTATTTGTCCTCAGTGATGGCCTGAATGTTAATGGCTCAGAGCTTGTTGAAGGTATTCAAGAGACATTGCCTAATATTCCAATTACCGGCGGTCTTGCTGGTGATGGTGCTAGTTTTTCTCAAACCCTGTTACTTCACAATACGAAAGTGCACGACAAAATCATCATTGCGGTTGGTATTTATGGCAATGACGCTATTGTAACCAGTGGAGCTTTAGGTGGCTGGAAACCTTATGGCCCACCTCGTAAAGTGACACGTTCCGTGAAAAATGTTATTTATGAATTAGATAACAAACCGGCATTGCCTCTTTATAAAATGTATATCGGTCATTATGCTAATGGCTTGCCGGCTTCTGGACTTAATTTCCCCTTTGCGATCATGAATGAAGATAAGAGTATTTCTGTTATTCGAACAGTTGCAGCTGTTGATGATAGTAAGAACTGCCTTACCTTTTTTGGTAATATAAAAGAAGGATCAACTATCCGGTTCCTTAAGTCCGATCATGACATGCTGGTTAACGGTGCCAGTGATGCTGCTCGCCAAATATTAGATAAAGATATTAATATCAACAATAAAGCCGTTGCCATTTGTGTAAGCTGTGTTGGTCGAAAATTGGTCATGGAAGAACACGTTTCTGATGAAGTATTTGCAGTTCAACGCTTACTAGGCATGCAAACGGGCATCACCGGTTTTTACTCCAATGGTGAAATTTGCTCCGGTGAAGACGATAGCCATAGTCAATTACATAATCAAACAATGACTATTGCCTATTTAAGTGAGAATATGAATTAAGCTAACTCTCGAGCAGCGGCTAATAAAGCCAATCTGGCAATAACGCCATAGGCATAAAAACGATTTGGCTCGGCATCAGGACCTTCTTGTTTATTCGGTGTAATACACGATTGAGCAAACGCTAAAGGCTCGAAATGCATACCCGGTGCATTCAAGTTTTCATTAACTCCTCGTCCGGTGTGAACACGATAAAAGCCGCCCACCACAAAATGGTCCATCATATAAACGACGGGTTCGGCAACCGCGTGATCTTCACCTAATGTTTCAAAGGTATATACACCTTCTTGTACCAGTACATTCTCAACCTTCAGTCCTTCTTTAGCGGATGCCATTTTGGTTCGCTGCTTTCGATTTAAGCTAGTAATTTCATCCGCATTTTTCACCGTCATAATCCCCATGCCATAGGTTCCAGAGTCCGCTTTCACAACAACAAATGGTTCTTTATCAATCCCGTATTCATCGTATTTGTTCTGAATAGATACCAACATGTTTTCAACGTTCTTCGCTAAACAATCACTGCCTTCTCTATCCATAAAATCAACTTCGCCACACTGCAAGGAAAGCGGTGATACTAACCAAGGATCGATATCAATTTGTTTGGCAAATTCATTAGCAACCGCCTGATAATGCGAAAAATGATCTGATTTTTTACGATCTGACCATCCTGCAGATAATGGCGGGACCACTTTCTGTTCTACATTTTCTAAAATAGCTGGACGACCTGCAGATAAATCATTGTTAAGTAATACCAAACACGGCGAAAAATCGCCCACTGCAACACGGTCGCCCTCCCTCGTTAATGGTTCTAACACGCATTCTTTTCCAGAAGGCAATTCAATACTCATTGGTTCATGCAAATCATCTCGCAAACTGCCAATTCTCGCTTCAAGCCCTGCTTTTTCAAAAATCTGCCGTAAGGTTTCTAAGCTTTCCAAATAAAATAAATTCCTCGTGTGATTTTCAGCAATAATTAATACTCGACGAGCATGCGGGCATACTCGTTCTACTGCCGACTGCACAGCTTGAATACACAAAGGCATAAATTCTGGATTAAGATTATTAAAGCCTGCGGGGAATAAATTCGTATCAACAGGGGCAAGCTTAAAACCTGCATTACGTAAATCAACCGATGCATAAAAAGGTGCTGGCGTTTGTAACCATTGCTCTCTAAGCCATGATTCAACCTTTAATCGATGGGTTAAAAGATGGGATTCGAGTTGTAATAAAGGACCTTTTAACGCGGTTGTTAAATGTGGCACAGTAGAAGTCATAATAATTGGCCTGAAAAGAATAAAACTAAGACATGTGAGTTGAAACACAGTTTCAAAACAATATGCACTTCATACTACATCATTCTTATGCAATAGCAGGATTTAACAAGGATAGATTTTAATCTTACTACTAGCCTGATTGTATAAAATGAGTTATCTTCATTCTCTGTGTAAGTCAGACATGTTTTTATTTAATGGATATTTTTTAGTGTGAGTGATGAACCAACAGAATTTACCGGTATAAAAGTCATGGTGATCGATGATAGCAAGACTATTCGACGCACAGCTGAAAAATTGCTTTCTAATGCAGGATGCACTGTACTTACCGCTGAAAATGGCTTTGAAGCTCTGCCAATTATAAATAGTGAGCATCCTGATATTCTGTTTATTGATATCCTTATGCCTCGTTTAGATGGTTATCAAACATGCTCTCTCGTTAAGAGTAACTCAAAATTTAGTAGCATTCCTGTCATTATGCTTTCAAGTAAAGATGGCTTATTCGATCGAGCAAAAGGTCGCGTAGCCGGCGCTGAACAATATCTCACTAAACCCTTTACCCGTGAAGATTTACTAGGTGCTATTCGTACACACCTCTTAAATAAAACCAAGGACGTATAAGCACTATGGCTCTAATCCTCATTGCTGATGATTCTCCAACTGAGATTTATGTTCTCCAAAAAATATTAGAAAAACATGGTCATCAAGTTATTACAGCAGAAGATGGAGAACAAGCCATTGCCATAAGCCAACAAGAACAGCCTAAACTCATCTTAATGGACGTGGTCATGCCGAAACTTAATGGCTTTCAAGCAACTCGACGTTTAAGCAAGGCTGTGGAGACACAAGATATTCCTATCATTATCGTCTCATCTAAAAATCAAGAAACAGATAAATTGTGGGGGCTGCGACAAGGTGCAAAAGGTTATCTTGGAAAGCCAGTGACAGAAGAACAACTTATATCAGAAATTAACAAGCTACTGGACTAAAGATCATGACAGCCATTAGCTCACCAGCAGAAATCATAAACCTTCTTCGCGATATGGAATATCGAAGCCGGCAAGAGTCGAGCCAACTAACGCAGCAACAAAACTCATGGGCTGCTATTGATTTTCGAATAGGAAAAGATCATTATCTTATCCCCTTAAATGAAACGCGTGAAATATTTCCCGTCCCAAAACAAATAACCCAAGTACCAAAATCAGAACCGTGGGTGTTCGGTATTGCTAATCTTCGAGGCGAACTATTACCGTTATTTGACCTCAACTATTTTTTATCTGGTCAAGCAACAAAAGTTAGCAGTCGTAGTCGAATCATTGTTATTAATCACGATAATCTCTATTTGGGCTTACTCCTTGATGAAGTCTTTGGCTTAAAACATTTTCATCAACAAGCCACAGAGGGAACACTCGCTAACAATGCTATTTCCCCTTATCTTAACGGCCATATTTCCCAACAGAATCACCATTGGGACATATTTAGTTTCAATAAATTGGCTACTGATCCGCGATTTCTAAATGCGGCCGCATAATATTTTGATGTCAGGACAATCATTATGAACTCAACAAACAGACTTTTTTTCTCCTCCTTATTTGTAAAAAATAATCTATTCAATTTAATAGGCACACTTCTTTTTGCAAGTATTACGTTCGCAGGTCTTTGGTTAGTCGCCACAAATCAATATCAACAATTTTTAGATGATATATTGCTTGTTTCTGCGGGCATTACTGGCGGCTTGCTTATTACCGCCATAATGCTACTTCGTTTAAGTTATCAACCATTTAAAGGCATGAAAACAACCTTAGATAATATGGAGCTTCAAAGCCGCCATAATCAAGATGCGATCTTAAGATTACTTGATGAAATGGGCGACCTAGCGGATGGTGACTTGACCGTATCCGCAACTGTTACCGAAGATATCACCGGCGCCATTGCTGATTCAGTCAACTATACCGTTGAAGCATTACGAAGCTTAGTTGAAAACATTAATACCACCACCATGCAAGTAGCCTTTGCAGCCCAAGAGACACAAGCAACCGCATTGCACTTAACCGATGCTAGCGAGCATCAATCAGAACAAATCACGACCGTAAGTACAGCTATCACCGAGATGGCAGCTTCAATTGAACAGGTATCTCAAAATGCCAAGCAATCTGCCGATGTGGCAAAACAGTCTGTAAGCCTAGCAGCCCAAGGTAATACTGCGGTGAAGAAAGCCATTAACGGTATGGATAATATCCGCGAACAAATTCAAGAAACCTCAAAACGAATCAAACGTCTAGGCGAAAGCTCACAACAAATCGGTGATATTGTAGAATTAATCAATGATATTGCTGAGCAAACAAATATCCTGTCACTTAATGCTGCAATTCAAGCGGCAATGGCTGGAGAAGCCGGACGTGGTTTTGCCGTCGTTGCCGATGAGGTTCAACGACTAGCAGAGCGTTCAAGTAATGCAACCAAACAAATTGACGCACTCGTAAGAACTATCCAAAGCGATACCAATGAAGCCATTAGCTCTATGGAACAAAGTACCAAAGAAGTTGTATCTGGGGCTCGTTTATCCCAAGATGCAGGAACCTCTCTCGAACAAATCGAAACAGTATCACACCAATTGGCGGATTTAATTAACAATATTTCTGATGCTGCAAAACAGCAAGCCCAAGCAGCAATAAGCACATCCGATAACATGAATGTGATTCAAGAAATCACTATGCAAACATCAACAGGAACCAGCGAAAGTTCAGCGTCTATTGGTCGCTTATTAGAGTTAACCAATGAGCTTCGCACCTCGGTTTCTGGTTTCAAACTACCATAAGCTCAAGGCGTTAAGGTTTAAAATGTCTTATTTTTTTCAAACACCTTCCTTGTTGAAATTGGATCTATAAATGGCACAGACAAATAGTGGTAACTATGATGCGCTGGCTTTAGTTCAAGATGAAGCTCAGCAATCTCTTGAGGATGCATTACAAGCGCTAACTCAATTTATTGATAATCCTACAAATAATAGTGCATTAGAGCAATGTATCACCTATTTACATCAAATTAATGGGCTGGTAGAAATGCTGAGCTTACAAGGTGCTTATTTATTATCTAAAGAAATGCTTACGTCAGCAGTTGCAACTCGAGGTATATCAGCGAGCAAGCTTGTTGATATACAAGATTCTCTTCTTAAAGGTCTATTAATATTACCCAATTATCTAAAACTACTCGGAATTGAATTAGAAGATCACCCTCTAAGATTAATAACAACGATTAATGAACTCCGATCTGCTCGTGGTGACGATGCTATTGATGATCAAAGTTTATTTAAACCAATACTTTCTATCCAACTACCAGAAATAATTGCGCCGATCCCCAATCAAGAAACACCTAAGATTAATGTGCCACACGATAAAATCAGCCATGTATTTCAAATATTATTACTGCATTGGATAAAAAACAATGAGACTTCTAGCCTTACTAAAATGGTCAGAATTATTCGCCACCTACGTCTCAGCTCGACTCAAGACCTATCCATTACTCTTTGGTGGGCTGCTGAAGGTATTATTGAGGCCATTTCTGAAGATGGCTTGTCACCAAACCCAGAAATAAAACTAAGCCTTGGAAATTTGAATCAACCTATTAAAGTGTTTACTCAAAGTGGTGAACAACAATTTCTATCTCTATTCCCTGTCGAACTACTAAAACGACTGTTACTCATCGTTGCCAAAGCAACTAGCTCAGGAAAGCACGTCCTCGCATTAAAGAAAGCCTTTAAATTAGATTTCTTTGATGCCCAACAAAACCTCAAAATATATAGCCTTAGCAATAATGCTTTCTCTGATGCAAATATGGCTTTGCTTGAACAATTACAAGAAATTAAAGAGCAAGTTGATCAATTTAGTCGACATGATGTTTACTCCCTAGAAGCACTCCAACAATTATCAGAACAATTTTCAACCATGGCCAGTACGCTTCAATTGCTATCCGAAGAATCTGCCAGCATTATTTTATTACATAATGCGGAACAACTTAATACGCTTATTGGCAAACAACAACTACCCAATGATGAGCAACTAATGAGCCTTGCTAACGATCTTCTTCAACTAGAAGATATTTTACAACAAGGTACAACTGTTAATCAGCAAGCTTCTCAAAATAAAGAATTACAGAACATCGTTTTAAATGAATGCTTGAATGAGCTTAGCAATCTTAAAGAAAATCTCACATTACTCAATGAGCAACCGCAAAAAACAGCAGTAATATTATCTGAGGCCTCTTCTCAATTAGCACTTATTGCCGGCAGCATGACCCTGCTAAATCTAATTGATACTGCCAAGCTGCTTGAAAACACAGCTAAACAAATGTCATTCATAAGTAGTTCTAAACAAGATGTGACAAACCATGAACTTAGCTGGTTTGCTGAAATCATTGCCGCTATCGATATGTATTTAAGTGGCATCCGTCAACATGGTCAACAACAATCGCAATTGTTAGATAGCGCTCGAAACCTACTTATTAATTTTGATTCATTATCAATAACAATTATACAAAGCCAAGACAATGATCCTATTACGGCGTTAGATGACATACCGACTAGTAGTGCTACTCACGAAACAGGCGTAGAGCGTTACTTACAACAACATGCTAAATCAGAGGCTTCGTTAACAAGTGTCGAAAAGTATATTCAACAACAAAATATAACAATTCTCACTAAGAAATCACCAGAAACGAGTGTTGACCGTTATATAAAACAACTCTCTCTCTCAAACTTACCACAAACGAGCGTCGAACGTTATATTCAGCAACAGCAGAAGCTAGATATTGAAAATGAGCTATTGACCAAGGCGTTACCAGAGAAAGAAGAATGCCGTGAGCCCCAATTTTCAGAAGGTATTGATACTGAAATTGCAGAAATATTTATTGAAGAAGCCAATGAAGTCCTTGCCGAACTAACAACGCTTATTCCTAGCTGGAAAACACTGTACGCTCCTGATCTCACAAAAGATATTCGTCGTTATTTCCACACATTAAAAGGAAGCGGCCGCATGGCAGGGGCAATCGTCATTGGCGATCTTGCTTGGTCTGTTGAAGATGTGTTGAATAAAATAACGGAAGGAGAAGCATCGTGTTCTTCTGCCGTAGTAGATCTTATCGTAAGTTCACAGCAGCATATTCCTGAGTTACTCTCTCGTTTCACACAGGGAGATATGAACAGGACAGAGCAGGTAGATACTCTTATTCATGATGCAAATAACATCTTCAATTCAACAGAAACAGAAATAAATTTCTCTGAAGATGATGAATTGCAACAAATATTTATTACTGAAGCTGAATTACATCTCAATGTATTTGATCACAATCTCGGCGGTGCTGTATCACCTTTTGTTCTTAATTCAGAATTATTACGAGCGGCACACTCACTTAAAGGCTGTGCGAATATTGCTCAAGTAACACCGGTCGCACTTGTTGCAACGCAGCTCGATAAAACGTTGCGACACCTTTATGAACATAATCATGCTCTTAATGAACAGCAATTAATTGTTTTAATCGAGACCATTGATGGCATTAAACAGATTTTAAGATCGCCAGAGTCCAATGAGCCTGATATCCGTTTACTAGTTGAAAATATTGAACAATTAGTCCCTAAAAATAGCTCCGATAAAGAATCTCAAGAAAAACGAATTGATCCTGAGTTTTTACTTGTCTTCCTAGAAGAAACCGACGAGTTATTAAACCAATATTCACAACAGCTCTCGCAACTTCAGCAACAATCTGATAATGCCAGTTATCAGAAAAATATTGAAAAAACATTATCAATACTATCAGAAAGTGCACAAGATGCTAGATTAGTAAGCCTTGTCGAACTTTATAAATTATTTACATCTCTCATTCAATATGAAAAAAATGAAACCAGCTTCAATTTACTTGAGCATGGTCTCGAAGAAGTTAATAACCAAATTGAAAGCCTAATTCAAAACAAGCCGGCACCAGATCTTGATGATTTCAAACAACACGTTGAAAACTTCCTTAGTCAGCCTATCGATAACCCTGAACTAAAAGTCTCAGTTGTAACAACAACTAGTAATCATTTTATTGTTCCAGATATTGATGCCGATTTACTAGAAGCATTCACTGAAGAATGTGCTGAATTGTTGGAGTCTAGTGGCAGTACAATCAAACAATGGCAACAAAATAATAATGACCAATCTGCAATTAAGCAATTAAATCGCGATCTTCATACCATAAAAGGCGGTGCTCGCTTAGCTGTTGTGACACCTATTGCCGATTTAACACATCAAATAGAATCTCTAATTTCAATAACACTTAATAATCACGAGCTGAGCGATAAATTCTTTAATCTATTACAACGCTGCCAAGACCGCTTAACAGAAATGCAAGAAAGTCTTGCTAGGCGCTCTAGCATTTCGTTCGCCAATGACCTTCTGACTGAAATTTCTCAATTCTACAGCCAAGTGAGTGAACAGCCAGTCATTGTCGAGCCTCAGATCGAAGAGGTTCCTATTCCTCAGGCTGCGCCTACACATGTTGAACAAATCCGCGTGCGCGCCGATCTTCTCGATTTTCTTAGTAATTTTGCTGGTGAGGTGAACATCTCACATGATCGTGTTAGCCAGCAAAATACCGCAATTCGACAACAAGTAACAGAAATGGAAGCCACTGTATCGCGATTACAAGAGCAGCTGCGTAATTTTGAGATGGAAACAGAGGCTCAAATATTATTCCGCTATGAAGATACCAAGGTTGATAATCAATCAGAATTTGATCCCCTTGAATTAGACCGCTTCTCAATGATGCATCAACTGTCACGCGGTTTAACTGAAAGTGTGAGTGATTTAAATGATATTACTCAATCACTAAGTACATTAGTCAGTGATTCTGATTCAATATTACTTCAGCAGTCACGCTTAAGCACCGATCTACAACACGGTTTAATGAATACCCGCTTATTACCCTTTAGTGGTCTGATACCTCGTTTTGAACGTATCATACGGCAATCAAATAGTGAACTTGGGAAAAAGGCCGAACTGGTAGTGTATGGTGTCGATCAAGAGTTAGATAGGACAATCCTAGATCGTATTGTTGCACCTATTGAACATATTCTAAGAAATGCTATCGCTCACGGAATAGAGTCTCCAGATGCACGTCGAATTTTAGGCAAAGATGAAACTGGAAAATTATCACTGACTATTGCTCGCGATGGTTCAGAGATATTAATTACGTTGAAAGATGATGGACAAGGCATCAATATAGCTAAAGTTCGTCAAAAAGCATTAGAGTTAAATCTAATCACGACTGACAATATACCTTCGGATGAAAAGCTGATTCAACTTATTTTAACGTCTGGATTTAGCACTGCAGATAACGTATCTCAACTATCTGGCCGTGGTGTCGGTATGGATGTTGTGGTCAGTGATATTCGAACATTAAAAGGTCGTTTATCTATCCAATCTGTGACAGGACAAAGTACAACATTTACTATTCGCTTGCCGCTTACCTTATCAATTATGCAAGTATTATTAGTAAGTAGCTTAGAACAGCAATATGCTATTCCTCTGGCTGCCGTCCATGCCAGCGAACGTATTATGGTACAAGATATACACGCACTACTTAGCCAAGGTGATGAGCCTCGTTATCAGTTTAACAAAAAATATTATCAGTTTATCCCTCTCGCAAAACTGCTTGATCAACCATTAAACTTACCTGTAGATCCCAAACAGCATCTTCCTTTATTGTTATTTAGTTATGGTGACAAACATATTGCACTACTTGTAGATTCAATTAATAGTAACCGTGAAATTGTACTCAAATCAGTGGGTGAACAACTAGATCATATTCGTTCTATTAATGGCGCAACTATTCTTGGTGATGGCCAAGTTGCCTTTGTTATTGATATTCCAACGCTCATTAGCACTACCGATTTAATTAAGAGCAACACACTGCAAGAAAGTGCCGAAAATCAAGCCTCTACTCAAATTCATACACCACTGGCGATGGTCGTTGATGACTCTATCACCATGCGAAAAGCATCCGGAAATCTGTTAAAACGCCATGGCTTTAATGTTATCACTGCTCGTGATGGTATTGATGCTGTCGCCCAATTAAATGAATATACACCAGATCTGATATTGCTCGATGTTGAAATGCCGCGTATGGATGGTTTTGAATTTGCAACAATAGTCAGGAATGATCCTCAATTTAAAGACTTGCCCATCATCATGATTACATCACGTACCGGTGATAAACATCGTGACAGAGCCAAAAGTATTGGTGTAAATGATTATATGGGCAAACCATATCAAGAAATAGATCTTATTGCTTCCATGAAAAACTTATTGGGTGATAAATATCCAAGCACGATAAACTAACAAGGCGCACAATTTATGGCTGACAATGCTAGCAACTTTATTCCTTGCAGATTAATTCCTCTACAAAATCACTATCTACTGTTGCCAAACACGACAATAGCGGAAGTTATTCCAATGCCAAAATTGGAAACGGCGGCTAACAAACCCGATTATTGGTTGGGTCAATACGATTGGCAATCATCCCTGCTTCCTGTTATTGAGCTAGAAAGCCTTATTGAAAACACACGTCTTAGCACCGCTACTGCAACTAAACTTTGTATTGTCCATGGTATCAATTCTTCTGCAAACATCACGACATATGCCTTACCCTGTTATGGAATGCCGCAACTTATCCTGTTAAAGGAATCCGCACTTAATATTGTAGAAAACACACAAGACTCTGAATTTATACATTGTCAGATTCAAATAGGGAATAAAATAGCCTATATTCCTAATTTGGATAGAGTTGAAACGATCATTAGTCAGCAATAAACACTCAAAACTGTAAGGGGCTAATAAAACAACACACTAAGTTAGAGGCTATAATAAAATCTAATGAGGTGAAAAATGAGTTCAAGACGACTATTTACAACAGAATACGAACGTGAATGTGCAGTCAACATGGTTACGGTGTTACAGAAGTAGCTAAAGCGGGATAAAGAACTACTAAAAAAATCTTCAGCCTTCTTCGCCATGGAAATGAACTGCACATCAAAATAGCTGTTCAGCTGAAGAAGGCAGGCTTTGGTATCACCGAGAGCTGTTGAGGCTTATCGCTCTCACGCTCGACATGAAGCTATTGCAGATAGTATTGATTATATAGACCCTTTTTATAATCAAAAAAAAGGCATTCAAAACCGGGGAATATGAATTAAACTATTTAAAAACGGCCTAATGATCTGTGCTGATTTGTTAGACCCTTACAATTGTTAAAGGTGATTAATAAACATAAAAACCATCTCTAAAGGATTGCGCGCACTAGATCGAAAGTAAAAGCAGGCTGTTAATTCCATCAAAACCTAGAGTTGCCACCAAATGTGGTGGGAAGTCCAGCTATTGTATAGGACGGTGTAGGACAGGTAATGGGCTTCAAGCCTTATGTGGCTATGTTTTTAGGACTGTTTGGGAGGGGTGTAGGAAGTTGATATGGTGGCTATACCTAGATTCGAACTAGGGACCCCATCATTATGAGTGATGTGCTCTAACCAACTGAGCTATATAGCCATACCAAGCGCGGAATTATACAATCCCAGCACTCTAATTTCAATAAATAGTTACTTTATTTAAACATTAAAGCGGAAATGCATAACATCGCCATCTTGAATGATGTAATCCTTGCCTTCTAAACGCCATTTTCCAGCATCTTTAGCGCCCGATTCGCCTTTATATTCAACAAAATTGTCGAAACCGATGACTTCTGCACGGATAAATCCTTTTTGGAAGTCGGTATGAATTACGCCAGCACCTTCGGGTGCTGTGGCGCCTATTTTAACCGTCCATGCGCGGACTTCTTTTACGCCTGCTGTAAAGTAGGTTTGCAAATTAAGCAGGCTGTAACCACTACGAATCACGCGGTTTAGTCCCGGTTCATCTTGACCTAGCTCTGCAAGAAATTCCATCTTTTCAGCATCGTCGAGTTCAGCAATATCAGACTCTATTGAGGCGCAGATGCTAACAACAGCAGCCCCTTCTTGAGCGGCATATTCGGTGACAACATCAAGCAGTGGGTTATTTTCAAAACCGTCTTCAGATACATTGGCAATATACATGGTGGGTTTGATGGTTAATAGATGAATTTCATTTAATAGGTCAAGTTGGTCTTGATCTAAATTCATTGTACGAACAGCGATGCCTTCATTAAGCACTTCTTGCATTTGAATTAATAACTCTAAGCGTGCTTTCGCCTCTTTATCACCACCTTTGGCATCGCGTGTTGTTTTGGTGATTGCTTTATCAACGCTTTCTAAATCGGCCAGTGCTAACTCTGTATTAATGACTTCAATATCATCAATAGGTGAAATTTTATTAGCAACATGAATAACATTGTCATCTTCAAAACAGCGAACTACATGGGCGATGGCATCTGTTTCACGAATATTGGCTAGGAATTTATTGCCTAGCCCTTCACCTTTTGATGCGCCAGCCACTAAACCGGCAATATCAACAAATTCCATTGTGGTCGGTAGGACGCGTTCTGGCTTAACAATCTCGGCCAAAGCATCTAGTCGGAGATCTGGCATCGGAACAATGCCGACATTAGGTTCGATGGTACAAAATGGGTAGTTTTGAGCTTCTATACCTGCTTGTGTTAAGGCATTGAATAATGTTGATTTGCCAACATTGGGGAGTCCAACAATTCCGCATTTAAATCCCATGATTGTTCCTATTGTGAATGTAGCCAGTTCATGGCTTTGTCTAAATTACCCGATAAAATATCAGGTAATACCCTTATTGAGTCATCAATTACTTGAGTGATCAGTTGTCGATCTACTTGAGATGGCTTGCTTAAAACATAGTCTGACACTTGGCGGCTATTACCTGGGTGACCAATGCCTAAGCGGCAACGTAAAAAATCTTTACCACTGGTTCTAGCAATAATATCTCGTAGTCCATTATGACCGCCGTGACCGCCACTTCGTTTTAAGCGGGCAGTGCCTGTGGGCAGATCGAGTTCATCATGGATGACAAGTATATTTTCTAAGGGAATTTTATAAAAGTTAGCTAAAGCGGCTACAGATTGACCACTGCGGTTCATGAAAACCAAGGGTTTGAGCAGAAATAGCTTATGTTCAGATAAATGGCACTGAGCCAATTGACCATGATATTTGTTATCAACAGTGAATGTTACACCCATATCACGAGCCAATTGGTCCAGCCACCAAAACCCAACATTATGCCGGGTGTGTTCGTATTGAGGTCCTGGGTTGCCCAATCCGGCGATTAACCAGTTAGCCATTCTGTTTCCTCAATATTGACTGAATTACGCTTCAGTCGCTTCTTCTGTTTCGCCTTCAGTAGCAGCGGCACTATCATCATCTTCAACTTCTACCGCAACACGTGGTGCATGAATACTAACAACCGCTTGGTCATAAGCTGAACGTTCACCATCAGCAAGCTCTTCTGTTTGGTCATGCGATAAGGCTGTTAATGTAATGCCTTTTGGCAATACAAGTTCAGATAAGTGGATACTGCCATCAAGTTCTAGTGCAGATGTATCAACGTTGATGAACTCAGGAAGATCTTTTGGTAAACAAGAGATTTCAACATCAGACATTAAGTGAGAAACTTGACCACCTTCTTTAACGCCAGGAGCAATATCATCACCTGTGAAGTGAAGTTGTACCGTCATTGTCATTGCTTGTTTAGCATCGATACGTAAGAAATCAGCATGCATGATTCTTACATCACTTGCTGGATGGCGTTGTAAGTCTTTTAATACAACTTGGCTTTTCTTACCATCAATGACTAAGGTCAAAATGTGCGCATAAAATGCATCTTCTGATAAATGACGAAGAAACACATTGTGGTTGATTTGTAATGATACTGGCTCTTCACCGACACCATACATGATAGCTGGAACATTACCTGCGTGACGTAGGCGGCGGCTCGCACCTTTCCCTAAATCTGTACGCAGTTCAGCTTGAACTTCGAATAAATTTTCCATTGTTTTTCTCCAAACACTGAATAAAGAGGTCTTTATTCATAAAAATGCCACCAAATTGGCGGCGAAACACCTCCCCCGCGACCAGGAAGAGGCAGTTAAACATAGCGTAAAACTACGTTAATCCATGTACAAGGAGCTAACAGACTCCTCGTGACTAATTCTATACATCGCTTCAGCAAGCATTTCTGCAATACTTAACACGCGAATTTTCGAGCAATTTCGAGCTTCTTCTCGTAATGGAATGGTGTTAGTAATTACCAACTCATCCAACACGGAGTTTTCAATATTCTCAATAGCCGCACCAGACAGAACGGGATGCGTACAGTAAGCAACAACGTGAGCTGCACCCTTTTCTTTTAATGCAGCGGCTGCCGCACATAAAGTACCAGCCGTATCGACCATATCATCAATTAAGATGCAAGTTCGGCCTTCAATATCACCAATAATATTCATTACTTTAGCAACATTGGGTTTTGGACGACGCTTATCAATAATAGCCAGTTCAACATCTAATAATTTAGCTAATGCACGAGCACGGACAACACCACCGATATCTGGAGACACAACAACTAAATTGTCATATTTATGTTTCCAAATATCACCTAATAAAACAGGTGAGGCATAGATATTATCCACAGGACAATCAAAGAAGCCTTGGATTTGATCGGCGTGTAAATC
Source organism: Piscirickettsiaceae bacterium (assembly GCA_013215825.1). Classification (GTDB taxonomy): domain Bacteria; phylum Pseudomonadota; class Gammaproteobacteria; order Nitrosococcales; family Methylophagaceae. Next base: position 83,523 of record JABSQN010000005.1, read on the forward strand.
AACGGTTAATACTCGGTCAGCACCAGCGCCTGTGAGCATGTTGGCAACTACTTTTGCAGTAATGGCAACACGTGCTGAGCGTGGACGACGATCTTGTCGAGAATAACCAAAATAAGGAACAACTAAGGTAATTCGTCTGGCAGAGGCGCGACGAATAGCATCCGTCATCACCATTAATTCCATTAAGTTATCATTGGCAGGCATGCTGGTTGGCTGCACAATGAACACGTCTTTACCGCGGACATTGTCCAATATTTCAACCATGATCTCGCCATCGCTGAATGATTCAACCGTTGCTTTACCTAGAGGTACATGCAGTGATTTAGCAATGGCACGGGCTAGACTTGGATTTGAATTGCCGGTGAACACCATCATGCTAGAGTCTGCAGTACGTTCTTGCAGTTGAAGAAGTTTATTCTTTTTCACGATGGTCCGCCGGGATATTTGTCATAACAAAAATGGCTGGGGTACCAGGATTCGAACCTGGGAATGCAAGGATCAAAACCTTGTGCCTTACCGCTTGGCGATACCCCAACAGATGAAACTCTATTTTAACATTATTACAGTTAGTTTTGACTTCTTTTTGAAGTCATCGTAGTTAGCGGTGACTCATTACAAGCCTTTGCTACAAAGCCTCGCCATTTTTCTGGCAAGCTATCAACTACGTGTTGCGCTTGTGATTTACTATTAAAGCTAGCAAATACACAGGCTCCTGTGCCGGTCATTCTTGGTTTGGCAAATTTAGCTAACCAGTCAAACACCTTGGCGACAGGTGAGTAATGCTTTAACACTACGTCTTCACAAACATTTCTGCCTTCCCCCGAAAGGAAGCGCGACATTGTTATCGATTTACAGTCACGTGTCAATTCTGGAGATGAAAATATTTCAGCTGTAGAGACGTGACAATCAGGAACAATGACAATATACCAAGGCTCAGGAGGTGAAATGGGTGTTAACTTTTCTCCAATTCCTTCTGCCCAAGCAGCATGACCATAGATGAATATGGGGACATCCGCGCCTAAACTTAGGCCTAATTGTGCTAATTCATCATTGTTTAACTGACAATTCCATAATTGATTTAAGGCGACCAGTGTCGTGGCGGCGTTGGAGCTACCACCGCCTAAACCACCACCCATTGGCAAGTGTTTATCAAGAGTGATGTTTGCACCTTGTTGGATATTTGCGTGTTGTTGTAAAAGTTTAGCGGCACGAACAATCAAATTATCGTCATTGCTGACACCAGCAATGGGTGTTAATAACTGAATATCAGTACTATCGCTTATTTCAAACTGTAAATAATCACAATAATCTAAAAACTGAAAGACAGTTTGTAACTCGTGATAACCATCCTCACGTTGCCCGGTAATTTGCAGAAATAGGTTTAGTTTTGCTGGCGATGGCCATTGGTTCATGGTGTTATTTTCCATGCCGTAGATTGCTCTAGGCTTGTTTCTTTCCAGCGAGTGATAATAAGCCGAAGACTTTGATTGGGGCGTTTGATAAAAATCTTTGCTGGCATAGAAAGCTTTTTAAAAGGAATGTAACGAAGATAGTTAATTTCCCAACCTTGCTGTATTAATTGGGTGATACGACCTTTTTCATCATAATCGATAGATGTTATTTCATGATTAGAATGAGGAATGCCTCGCACCCAATCGCGTAATGCATAAATAGGAAGTTGCACTTTTAGCACATCATAGATCAGCTTTTCAGGATCATTAGATGTGATGGTTTTGCCATCATTCATTATTAGCGTTGCTTTTTCTGCGTTGCCATTAAGGGTGACTCCACCTTGTGAAAAGGGGCCTTTTAACTGTATTTGATAGTGATCATTATATTCTTGCCATATTAAACCGACATTCCAACCTTCTTTGTCTTGGGTGATAACGGTTCGGCCTTTAATTTGCCACTGTTTAAGTTGTTGTAATTCAAGCTGACGCGTTTGTTGTAATGTTTCAGGGCTACTAACGGGGCGTTGTTGCCAAATAGGTACGCAGGCGACAGATTGCAGCAAAAGCAAGATAAGGAGTAACTGTTTCATTGTCCGAATCGACGCAGCGTTTCTTTTAATAGATGGTTGTTTTCATCTTTTTTAAGCGCTTTTTGCCAGATCTTTTTAGCTTGAGATTGTTTATCCTGAATCCATAGAACTTCACCTAAATGTGCTAAAAATTCAGGATCATCTTGGATATCAACGGCTTGTTCTAAAAATGTGACCGCTTTATCTAAATCACCTAAACGGTAATACACCCAACCTAAACTATCTAAATAAAAGGCATCATTGGGCTTTAATGCAACGGCCTTTTTGATTAAAACTAAGGCTTCTTGATGGCGATTTGTACGATCCGTTAAGGTATAACCTAAGGCATTGAGGGCTTGTGAATTATTGGGTTCTTGGGCAATAACCGCTTTTAAGTTCTTTTCTAAGATAGTTAAACGATTAAGCGGTTCGGCAACCATAGCTTGCCCATAAAGCAATTCAATATCTTTAGGGTGTTTTAATAAAGCTTCACTGTATAAATCAAAAGCGGCTTGATCTTGCTTCTGTTCTCTTAAAAATGAGGCTTCAAAAGCATAATAATCAGCGGCGCGTGTTGGTTGTTCTTTACGTAACAATTTTAAATGCAAACGTGCTTTTTCTAAATTTCCTTGGCCAGCAAGTAGGTTGATATAACGTGATTGCGCAGGTTGAAACCGTTGGCTATCTGCAGGCACGGAGGCAAACCAAATTAATGCAGCGTCAATATTCTTGTTTAATTCTTCAGATAGGCCCATAAAATAAGAGGCTTGCTTGCCACGATCACCAAGATTAACTAGCTGACTAAAGTATGATTTTGCAACTTTGCCATCTTTTTCTTCTAGCGCTAACAAACCTAAAGCGAAGATGATTTCTTCATTTTTAGGACGTTCTTCATGCAATTGTTCAAAAATAGTTCGCGCTTCTATCGGTTTATTGTTTTCACCCAATAGTTTGGCATAGGCAAAGCGTAAATTTTCATTAGCTGTTTTGGAGGACGCTATCTTTTCCAACAAGGCGATTGCTTCCTCACCTCTATTGAGCCGTTGTAAAATGTCTGCTTTGAGTACAATGGCATCTTCACGATCAGCTTGTTGCTTTAAGACATCATTAATCGCAGGTAAAGCGGGTTCATACTGTTTGTAAAATGCTGCTAAGCGCGCATAAATGAAAAGCACTTCAGGATCTTTATTTGCATAGCCATCCAGTCCTTGTAATGTCGATAATGCTTGGTCTGCCTTTGTTATTTCAGTTAAGTTGTCAGCGATACGGCTTAAATAATCACGCGATTTTTCAGGAGCTAAATTTAATGCGGTATTAAGCGTTTCAATTAAGGTGTCAAAATCACCTTTCAACATAAGAAAAGGAGCTTGCATGATGTAAATATCTGCATCATTTGGATCAACGTCGATCCAACGCTCTAAGGCTCGATTAATACGTTGTTGATTGCGCGTATAAAGAGCCACTTGTGCTGAACGACCAGCAACAGAAGCTGAATCCTCTAAAATTGATGCTTGGTGGTAAAGGTCAACGGCTACCTCCATCTCTCCGCGCTGTCCGGCAATTTCAGCCATTAGAATATAATAGATTAGTTCGGATGTTAAGGGTAAATCTTCAACCACACTATCTTCTTCATTACTATCGGAAATAGTAGGTATGACAGAGTCTACTATTTCAGGCTGGATAGGGGCCGAGCTACAAGCGAGCAGTAATAATGGAATACTTAATACAAGACTTCGCTGTGATAAATTCACCCAGTTTTTCCAGTGAAATTGCAATAAATCCATAATAAAACGACCTGGCTGACTGATTTTGATAGAATAGCTTCATACTTTCAATTAAAGTAACGACTATTAGTTTACCAGCATTTAACCACGACTTATCATCAAAAACTATGCAATTTGTCACCTACGGCATTAACCACAATACTGCTCCTGTTCATATTCGCGAAAACATTGCGTTTAATGATGCGCTATTGCCTGTCGCTTTAAAATCACTCAAGCAGCACGAAAATGTGTTGGAAGCAGTGATTGTATCGACCTGTAATAGAACTGAAATATATTGTTATTTAAGTGATGAGTGTGACCATATTGTTAAGGAATGGTTGCATCAATTTCATAATCAAACGGCAGGCTCATTAAACGATTATCTTTATCGGTATAAAGATGATGATGCAATTCGACATTTATTACGTGTGGCATGTGGTCTTGATTCAATGGTATTGGGCGAGCCACAAATTCTAGGTCAAATAAAAACGGCCTATAGTCAGGCATTAAATACAAAGACATTAGGCAAATCACTTGGCCGCTTATTTCAACATGCTTTTACTGTTGCCAAGCAAGTGCGTACTGATACCGCGATTGGTAATAGTCCTGTTTCTGTTGCCTTTGCTGCCGTTAATTTAGCGAAACAAATATTCAGCAATCTGGCGGATTCAACAGCCTTATTGATTGGTGCAGGTGAAACTATCGAGCTTGCCGCACGTCACCTTCATGATAATGGCATTGGTCGCATTATCATTGCTAATCGTACTGTGGAGCGTGCTCATAATCTTGCGATGCAGATCAATGGTTATGCGATTAGCTTGAGTGAAATTCCCGCACATTTAGCAGAAGCTGATATTGTGATTAGTTCCACAGCCAGCCAGTTGCCTATTTTGGGTAAAGGCGCGGTGGAGCGTGCATTAAAAGAGCGAAAACGTCGGCCTATGTTTATGGTCGATATTGCTGTGCCACGTGATATTGAGCCAGAAGTAGGCGACTTAGAAGATGTGTATCTTTATTGTGTCGATGATTTACATGAAATCATTGATGAAAATCTGCAATCACGTCGAGAAGCGGCACTACAAGCAGAAGATATTATTGATAGTCAGGTCGAAAATTTTATGGCTTGGCTACGAACTCAAGATGCAGTTCCTGTAATTAGAGCTATACGTGATAGAGCAAAGTTAGAAAGTGAATGCTTACTTGATAAAGCAAAAAAACAACTAGAACAAGGTTTGGATGCGGAATTAGTCATTACGGAGCTTGCTCGCACACTAACCAAGAAATTGTTACATGAGCCAAGCAGGCAGTTGCGCCAATCAGGCTTTAATACTGAGAATAATTTGATTGAAGCAGCACGTAAGCTCTTCAACATCAAGGAATAATAGTGAAAGATTCAATAAAAAATAAGCTTGAAAGTGTGATTGAACGTCATGAAGAAATTGCAGGCTTGTTAGCCGAACCTGAAACAATGGCTGATCAAAATAAATTTCGTTCATTATCACAAGAATATGCACAATTAGAACCTGTTGTCCGTAACTTCACTGCCTATAAAAGCAGCTTAATAGCCATCGAAGATGCTAAAGAAATGTTGAAAGAAGATGATAAAGAAATTCAGCAAATGGCAAAGGAAGAGCTTGTCGATGCACAAAAGGAAGAGAAAAAGCTCGAACTCACGTTGCAAAAATTATTATTACCAAAAGATCCGAATGATCAACGTAATATATTCCTCGAGGTGCGTGCAGGAGCCGGTGGTGATGAAGCGGCTTTATTTGCCGGTGATTTATATCGAATGTATACCCGTTATGCGGAGTCACGTCGTTGGCAGGTAGAGCTTATCAATACACAAGAAAGCGAGCATGGTGGCTATAAAGAGGTGATTATTAAAATCATTGGTGAAGGCGCTTATTCACGGATGAAATTTGAATCAGGTGGTCATCGTGTACAACGTGTGCCAGAAACAGAATCACAAGGCCGAATTCATACTTCAGCGTGTACGGTTGCCATCATGCCGGAAGCGGATGAAGTTGATCAAATTGAGATTAATCCTTCTGATTTGCGTGTAGATACGTTCCGAGCATCGGGTGCGGGTGGTCAGCATGTTAATAAAACAGACTCTGCAATTCGCATTACTCATTTACCAACAGGTATTGTTGTTGAGTGTCAGGATCAGCGTTCTCAGCATAAAAACCGAGCTCAAGCGATGTCGGTCTTGCAGTCACGTATTATGGCGGAAAAACAAGATAAAATTGATTCTGAGCAAGCTGAAAATCGTAAGCTACAAGTGGGTAGTGGTGATCGTAGTGAGCGTATTCGTACTTATAACTTTCCACAAGGACGAATAACAGATCACCGAATTAACCTCACGCTATATAAATTGGCAGAGATTATGTCCGGTGATCTGGAGCAAGTCATTGAGCCGCTAATTAATGAATATCAAGCGGATCAATTAGCCTCGTTAGCGTCTGATTCTTAAGTTAGATAGTTGAATGCAACGATAGCAACACTGATAACAACAAGGACTATTGCAATCGTTGCTACTGATGATTTTTTCTCTGTACTTACTTGTGCTACGGATTCTTCATCTGTTTTTATCACATCCTCGGCACGAGTTCGGCCTTGATCATCTGTTGAGATAATATAATTAACAGTTTGACCAATTGTTGGTTTTGTTGTGCGAGTTTTAAAGGCCTTAATATGAACAAAAACTTGTTTTTGTTCATCACCTGTTTCAGGTGCAATAAAGCCAAAGCCTTTTCTAGCATTCCAATATTTTATTGTTCCGTTGAATCTTTCATTTGCCATGTTTAATGTTTCCTAATGTTACGATGATGAGTGCGTTTAAATTGCGACTCGTTCTGAAATTAAAATAACCGACTAATTTTCTAAATTTAACCAATCTTGCGGTTTAAGAAAGGTCTGATATAACTGGTCTTCTGGACTTCCTGCTTCTGGTTGCCAGTTATATTGCCATTTTACCAGAGGTGGCAGTGACATTAATATAGATTCGGTTCGTCCACCCGACTGCAAGCCGAATAAGGTGCCACGGTCATATACTAAATTAAACTCGACATAACGTCCTCGTCGATACAACTGGAAGTCACGTTCGCGTTCACCATAATGCGATTCTTTTCGTTTCTCCACGATGGGAATGTAAGCCTGAGTATAACTATCACCCACACTTTTCATCAACTCAAAACAATGGTCAAAGCCACCTTCATTTAAGTCATCAAAGAACAAGCCACCGACACCGCGAGGTTCATTGCGATGTTTTAAAAAGAAGTAGTCATCACACCATTTCTTATAGTGTGAATAAACATTTTCACCAAAGGGATCGCAGGCTTTCTTTGCTATTCTATGCCAGTGAATAACGTCTTCTTCAACACCATAATAAGGTGTTAAATCATAACCTCCACCAAACCACCAAATGGGATCTTCCCCTTCTTTTTCGGCAATAAAGAAGCGAACATTAGCGTGTGAAGTAGGAATATGAGGATTATGTGGATGAATAACCAATGATACGCCCAGCGCTTCAAAGCTACGACCCGTTAATTCGGGGCGACTTGCTGTTGCAGAAGCAGGCAAACTATCACCGGTAACATGTGAGAAGTTAACCCCACCTTGTTCAAAAATTGCACCATCGGTTAAAACGCGAGTTCGACCGCCACCACCATTAGTGCCATCACGTTGCCACTTGTCTTCAATAAATTTAGCCTTAGCATCAACAGCTTCTAATTCATTGCAAATACGATCTTGCAAGTCTAAGAAGTAAGTACGAACAGCATTAATATCGATATTGCTCATCGAATAACTTCTCCAGTTTTTGCATCTTTAATGGTTGATGGTTGATTTGAGCCTGAGCATGAACCTGTTAAGACATAATCTAGTTCAGGCAGTTGCCAATGAACTTGATGTGATGTTTTGGCTGGCCGAAGACCGGTTAGATTAGCACTAGTAGAAATAATTGCTCCACCAAATTCACGGCATAAGTCTGCGGTTTGTTTATGTGCAGTAACGCGTACGGCGATGGTGTTGTGTGCGCCGGTTAAATAAAAAGGTGTATCAGGAGAGGCGGGTAATAACCAAGTTGTTGTTCCTGGCCATGAAGCTTCAAGCTGCTTTAATATATCTGCTGAAACAGGGGCGATAAAGTCTTGTAATTGATTAAAGTCAGCGGCGATAAGAATTAAGCCTTTATGCCACGGACGCTGTTTAATTTCCAGCAAACGTTGCACGGCTTCAATATTCCAAGGATCACAGCCTAAGCCATAAACAGCTTCAGTCGGATAAGCAATAATGCCGCCATCATTTAATGTTGAGATTGCTTGTCTTAATTTCCAAGTAGGCATAATTTTTTATATTGGATATTCCGTCATTATTTATTTCCGCTTCGACATTCCCACAAAAGTGGGAATCTATGGCTAGTGGAAAGTAGCACTATCGTTGGATCCCCGTTTCCACGGGGATCACAAGTTTCTGAAAAATGCCAAGGACACGAGTGTAATCAGGATTAGGACTTAACCACGTTGACGTTTTTTGAGCATCATGTCATCAATAAATGGTGTCAAAATAATTTCCATTGCCAGGCCCATTTTTACAGCAGGAACAACAAGGTTATTAGGACGTGACATAAATGAATCTTTTAACATGCTGAGATAGTAGGGGAAATCAGCTTGTTTAGGATCTTTAAAGCGAATAACAATCAAACTTTCATCTGGTGTTGGAATTTCACGCATTACAAATGGGTTTGATGTATCAATTAATGGTACACGTTGGAAGTTGATATGTGTGCGTGAAAATTGCGGTGTAATATGGTTAATATAATCGGGTAAACGTTTCAAGATAATATCGACTACAGCTTCACTTGAATAACCACGGTTAGTGCAATCACGCTTAATTTTTTGGATCCATTCCAAGTTAATAACCGGTACAACACCAATCAATAAGTCGACAAATTGCGCGATATTGACCTCATCTGTCACGACTCCGCCGTGAAGTCCTTCATAAAACAATAAATCGTTATCGCCATCAATTTCTTCCCACGGGGTAAAGGTACCTGCGGGTTGATTGAAGGGAACACCTTCAGCATCACTATGAATATAAAAGCGTCTTTCACCTTTACCTGTTTCAGAATAATTTTGGAATAGACGTTCTAAGCCATCAAGACAATTACCTTCGGGGCCAAAATGAGTCAGTATTTCATTGCGTGCTTCTGCTTCTTTAACCGCTTCGCGCATTCCCATGCGATCGTATTTATGAAAGCTATCACCCTCAACAACAACAGGCTTTATGCCACCACGTCGGAATATATCTTCAAACGCATGTTTAACGGTTGATGTTCCTGCACCAGATGAACCAGTGACAGCAATAATCGGATGAGCTACAGACATGTCTTTACCTCTTAGGTTTAATTATTTGGCTTGTTCTCTTTCTATTTGGCTTGTTCTCTTTCGATAGCGCGATAGGCAATATCATCGCGATGAAACATGTTTTGCCAATTGATCTTGTTTACTGTTTTATACGCCATGCTTTGCGCTTCGGCAACTGTTTGACCTAATGCGGTCGCGCATAAAACACGGCCACCAGCAGTGACAATCTTGCCATCTTTTGATGCAGTACCGGCATGGAACACTTTTGCATCATCGGTATCAGCAATATCAAGGCCATTGATAACATCACCTTTTTTATAGCTATCAGGATAGCCACCAGCGGCTAAAACTACGCCTACTGCGGCGCGCGAGTCCCACTGTACATCAATAGTATCTAACTTGCCATCCAGTGCGGCTTCACATAAGGTCACTAAATCAGACTGCAAACGCATCATAATAGGTTGTGTTTCAGGATCACCAAAACGACAGTTATATTCGACAACACGCGGTGTACCACTATCATCAATCATCAAACCCGCATATAGAAAGCCCGTATATGGGCGACCATCTGCGGCCATGCCTTTTACGGTTGGCTCAATGACTTCTGCCATAATGCGATTGTGTATTTCTGGCGTTACAACAGGTGCAGGAGAATAAGCTCCCATGCCACCGGTATTTGGCCCTAAATCGCCGTTATCACGGGCTTTATGATCTTGTGATGTGGCTAAAGGTAATATATTTTCACCATCGACCATTACAATAAAGCTGGCTTCTTCACCGGTCATAAACTCTTCAATAACAACGCGACTTCCTGCGTCACCGAAGGCATTACCAGACAACATATCTTCAACCGCATTATTTGCTTGTTGTTCAGTCATGGCAACAATAACGCCTTTACCCGCCGCCAAACCATCGGCTTTGATAACAATGGGAGCGCCTTGTTCCTTTATATAAGCCAAAGCTGGAGTTACATCAGTAAACACCTGATAATCAGCCGTTGGAATGTTGTGACGTGCTAAGAAATCTTTAGTAAAACTTTTTGATGCTTCTAATTGTGCCGCATCTTTTGATGGGCCAAAACAGCGTAATCCTGCATCATTAAAGGCATCAACCACGCCCATGACTAAAGGTACTTCAGGACCTACAACCGTGAGTTCAATGTCATTATCTTTAGCAAAAATAACTAAGCCCGCAATATCATCCGCCGCAATATCAATATTTTCGATATTTTCTTCGGTAGCTGTGCCAGGATTTCCAGGAGCAACATAGACTTGCGTACAGTTTGGTGATTGGATTAACTTCCATGCAAGAGCATGTTCGCGACCGCCACCACCAATAACTAAAACCTTCATAAACGAGCCAATATTAACTAATAAAGTCGGCTATGATACCTTAGATGGAAAGATAACTAAATTCTCAGTAAGAGAGCGTAAGCGTGGAAGACCTTAAAACCTCAGAAGCATGGCGAGTATTTCGCATTCAAGCGGAACTTATAGATGGCATAGAAACGCTGAATAACCTCGGCCCTGCAGTGTCTATCTTTGGTAGTGCCCGATTACCTGTTGAGTCACCTTACTATCAAGATGCCATGACCGTTGCCCAAAGTTTATCGCATGCCAAGTTTTCGGTAATCAGTGGCGGAGGTCCTAGCATTATGGAAGCGGCAAATAAAGGTGCTTATCAACAAGGTGGTCACTCTGTTGGTTTGAATATTGCGCTTCCGCAAGAACAGTCCCCTAATAATATGCAAGATATCAGCTTAAGTTTTCGATATTTCTTTGTACGTAAATTAATGTTTGTGAAATACTCTATGGGCTATGTCGTTTTCCCCGGTGGATTTGGCACGTTGGATGAATTCTTTGAATCATTAACCTTGATCCAAACCAAAAAAATACGTCACTTCCCTATCATTCTTTATGGCTCATCATTTTGGAAGGGCTTAATAGATTGGCTCAAGGATCATGTATTAGAATTAGGCTGTATTGACGAAAAAGATTTAGAATTGTTTTATATTGTCGACAACCCTGAAGAGGTCCTGCCCATTATTCAGCGACATTATGAAGAGCTACGGGAATACCCTGAGCAAGAACACCGATTTACGATATAATTTTTCACACATACCTAATTTTAGGAACATAACATTGGAACAATCTGTTACTTTTGATCTCGATCTTATCCGCCGCTATGACACTGCGGGGCCTCGTTACACGTCATACCCAACAGCGGTTGAATTTTCTGAGACGTTTACTGCTGACAGCTATCGACAACAAGCTGCATTATCAAACCAGCGAGGCGGACCCTTATCGCTCTACTTCCACCTGCCTTTTTGCGATACCGTTTGTTTCTATTGTGCCTGTAATAAAATTATTACTAAAAATCGCAAACACTCTGATCCCTATCTTGCCAACTTACATAAAGAAATAGCCCTACAAGGTGCCTTGTTTGATAAAAATCGTATTGTAGAACAACTTCACTGGGGTGGTGGCACGCCCACATTTATCAGCCATGATCAAATGCGTGAATTAATGGCAGTTACTCGCCAACACTTTAACTTAGCAACAGATGATAAAGGTGAATTTTCAATAGAAGTTGATCCACGAGAAGCCGATGCCGAAACCATTGCGGTATTACGTGAAATTGGTTTTAATCGAATCAGTCTCGGAGTGCAAGACTTTAACCCTATCGTACAAAAAGCGGTTAATCGCATACAAAGTGAAGAAGAAACATTTGCCGTGATGGATGCCGCGAGAGCCAATGGTTTCCGTTCAATCAGTATTGATCTGATCTATGGCTTACCACATCAAACACCCACAAGCTTTGCTGAAACACTGGATAAAATCATTGCCTCTGATCCGGATCGCTTATCCGTATTTAATTACGCCCATTTGCCAAAACGTTTCAAAGTGCAACGTCAAATGAACAGTGAAGACATGCCAGCACCGGCTGTTAAATTAGAGATCTTGCAACAAACAATCGAGCGTTTAACTTCAGCAGGCTATGTATATATAGGTATGGACCACTTTGCCAAACCGGATGATGAGCTTGCGGTTGCCCAACGAGAAAACAAGCTTTATCGTAACTTCCAAGGCTATTCCACCCATTCAGAGTGTGACTTAATTGGCTTAGGTGTGACATCAATAGGGAGCGTAGCTGATTCATATTCTCAAAATCAACGGACACTAGAAGAATATGCACAAAGCCTTAATAATAATGAATTACCGGTATTTCGTGGCTTCGCCCTAGATGAAGATGACAAAATACGCCGAACCGTGATCACCAAATTGATTTGTCATTTTTCATTAGATATCGTTGCGATAGAAAAAGAACTCAACATCAACTTTGCCGATTATTTTGACGATGTGTTACCTAAGCTTGATCAATTTGCACAGGATGGGCTATTACGTCATAACAAACAAAAAATTGAAGTCCTACCGGCCGGTCATTTACTCATCCGTAATATCTGTATGGCATTTGATAAATACATGCAACAAAAGGCCGGGCAGCACTTTTCTAAACTAATTTAAATAAAAAGTGCAAAAAGTGGTTTGTAATACTGTATAATCATCCGACTTGATGCCTGGGTGGTGAAATTGGTAGACACAAGGGACTTAAAATCCCTCGGCTTCACGGCCGTGCCGGTTCGATTCCGGCCCTAGGTACCATCATATATTGAAGCCCTGACACTTAATCGTGTTGGGGTTTTTAATATCACTTCAGAGCATCAATACAAGAAATACTTAGGCTGCGTGGCAGAGTGGTCATGCAGCGGACTGCAACTCCGTTAACGCCGGTTCGATTCCGACCGCAGCCTCCATTTCTTCTGTAAATCAATATGTTACGGATCTATTTTGAGCGTAATTCAATTTCCGCTTTAATTTCAACTCCTAGTCGTGAGCATTTATGCAGCAACAGTCAAAAGGATTGCTATTAGCGATCTCTGCTTACAGCATTTGGGGTTTCTTCCCTCTTTATTTCAGTTATCTTAATGCGGTATCGTCAGTCGAAGTATTGGTTCAACGTATTATCTGGTCGTTGGTGGCAACATTATCTATTGGATTATTACTTGGCTATGGCAATAAGTTATTTACAGCATTAAAAGATCGAAAGTTAGTCCTTTGGCTTGGGCTATCGGCTCTTTTAATCGCCATTAATTGGTTAGTGTATATTTGGGCAGTTGGGCAACATCGCGTGCTTGAGGCGAGCCTTGGTTATTTTATTTCCCCTGTTGTCAGTTTGATTCTAGCAAGGATATTCTTTAACGAAGATTTACATCCATTGCAGATATGGGCCGGTATTATTGCATTGGCTGCGATTGTTTGGGAGCTTGTCAGTGTCGGGCAGTTGCCTTGGGTGAGTTTAGTTTTGGCATTTGCCTTTGCATTATATGGTGTGGTTAGGAAGCATTGCGTAGTCGATGGCATTAGTGGCATGACGATTGAAACCATGTGGCTGTTATTACCTGCTTTACTATGGATAGTTTGGCAGTCTTTTCAGCCGTTAAACGTACTTCATTTTGGTAGTGATCAGGGGATTACGCTCTTGTTAATTGGGGTCGGCTTCCTATCTGCCTTTCCGTTGGTATTGTTTGCAATGGCAACACGGCGGGCTAATTTGTCGGTAGTCGGATTTATTATGTATATCAATCCGACGATGCAGTTTTTAATTGGTGTATTTGTGCTCAATGAATCATATCCACCAGAAAGACTGATTACATTCGGTTTGATTTGGTTTGCATTGCTGCTTTTTTCTATGGGATTATTTAAGTTGCATCGGATGAAGTAGATTGGATATATTGTCATTAGCAATGGAAACTTATTGAAGAAACTCAGTCTCTTGCCGATATAAGTAGTAACGAAAAAGTTTAATTCAGGAATAAATAATGGCTGAGAGTGAAACTGAAGAACCGTCACAAGATAAAGCGAGTGAGGTTGTTGAGGATGAGAGTTCAACAGATGAAGCTGGTTTATCATTAAAACAAAAATTGCTTTCAAAGCCGATGCTCATAAAAATTGGTATTGGTTTAGTTGTTGTACTTCTGTCTGCTGGTGGCTATTTCTTTTTCGCATCGGGAGATGCGCCTGTTGAAGATGAAGCCATGGCGGAAGCTCTTGATCAGAACGATTCACCGGAAGCCGAAGATGCAGCAGAAATTGATGATGAGACGATTGAGACAAACGTAGATGAGATAGATGTTGGCACTGATGAGGTTGAGTTTTCTGAGCCTAATGAATTAGATACCTCTGATGGTGTGGTTGATGAAACGGGTGACGAAACTATTGAGCTTCCTGACATGGCCAGTGACATTTCAATTGATACGGAAGAAGATAAACAGAAAACAGAAGTTGAGTTGTCGAAGATTTTTAAAAAAGCCAAAGAACTTCAAGTAGAAAATGTACGTTTAAAGCAACAAATAAGTGAATTAGAAGCCTTGAATGATTTAGAAGACAAAGATCCAGCACTTAAATTAAGAGCCAGTGAATATATAATTAATCGCCATACAAAAGAAGAAAGCGATTATCCATTAAGGCGTGAGATAAAACGTGAACCGCCACCAGAGCCGAAGTGGGGCGAGTTTAATACAATCTCTAAATAGAGACTAGGTTAATATAGTCAACATATTTAGTTATTAGGATATGTTGGAGTGAGTGAGATTCAAGGTTTATTGTCGAAAATGGTGGCTACATTGCCAGAAGCAGGGCAGTCGGTGGTTAATTATAAGATGATTTTTGGTGAGCAGAAGGTAGCAATGAATGCACTGCTTGGGACGAGAATCACATTAACATTTGCTGGTGAAATTCATTGTCAGGCGTGTGACCGCATAACTCGGAAAAGTTACAGTGGCGGCTTTTGTTATCCTTGCTCTCAACGTTTAGCAAGATGTGACTTGTGTATTATGAAGCCAGAAACTTGCCATTATGATGCGGGAACATGCCGTGAGCCTGACTGGGCAGAACAGTTCTGTATGCAAGACCATATTGTTTATTTGGCCAATAGTTCAGGTGTTAAAGTTGGGATCACACGCATCGATCAAGTGCCGACGCGTTGGCTTGACCAAGGCGCGATTCAAGCATTACCGATATTTCGAGTGAAAACACGTTATCAGTCGGGTTTAGTTGAAATGATATTTAAGGCTCATGTATCAGACCGAACAGATTGGCGTAAAATGTTGAAAGGTCTTGTAGAACCTATGGATCTGCAGTCCAAGAGGGATCAGTTAATGGCTGAATGTCGTGATGAGATTCAAGCCTTGCAACAGCGTTTTGGTGAGCAAGCCATTTTGCCATTATTAGATGAAGATGTGCTGGCTATTGATTATCCTGTTCAGCAATATCCAGAAAAAGTCAGTTCCCTTAATTTTGATAAAACGGCAGAAATTAGCGGTGTACTAAAAGGCATAAAAGGTCAGTATTTAATTTTAGATACAGGTGTATTGAATATACGTAAATTTAGTGGCTATCAAGTCGCCATGGTGAGTGAATAATGTTGTACAAATTACTACGCACATTGATGTTTCAATTAGATGCAGAAAAAGCACATCATTTGGGGTTAAAGGGTCTTAATATTCTCGAAATGAGTGGACTGTCGTCGATAATCTATCCAAAAGAAGCGGCAACGCCTGTTACTGTAATGGGGCTGACGTTTGCTAACTCCGTTGGTTTGGCGGCAGGATTGGATAAAAATGGGGATTATATAGAGGCATTATCAGCGGTTGGTTTTGGCTTTGTTGAGATTGGCACTGTCACACCTAGACCGCAAAATGGTAATCCGAAACCGCGTTTATTTCGATTGCCAGAAGCCCAAGCTATTATTAATAGGATGGGCTTTAATAATTTGGGTGTTGATCATTTAATTGAACAAGTAAAAGTAGCACAAACAGATGCCATTATTGGTATCAATATAGGTAAAAACTTTGATACGCCAGTTGAAAAGGCGGTTGATGATTATTTGATTGGCCTGAGGAAGGTTTATTCTCATGCTGATTACGTCACTATCAATATTTCATCTCCGAATACACCAGGTTTAAGAACATTGCAGTTTGGCGAGTCACTTAATGAATTGTTAGGGGCTTTGAAAGAAGAGCAGGCTAAATTGCAAAACCAGCATGGTCGATATGTGCCTATGGCAGTGAAAGTAGCGCCTGATTTGAGTGTTGAAGAAGTTGAGGAGTTAGCACAGGCATTTAATCAATTTGAGATTGACGCAGTGATTGCCACTAATACGACGATGAGCCGAGAAGGTGTAGACGGATTATTGCATGGCGATGAAGCGGGTGGATTAAGTGGCACACCTGTTTTTGAGAAATCAACGGAAATTGTGAGTCAATTTAGAAAAAGTCTAACAGATAACTTGCCGATTATTGCAGCAGGTGGGATTATGTCAGGCGATGATGCGGTTAAAAAACTGGATGCCGGTGCGGATTTGGTTCAGATATACAGCGGATTCATCTATCAAGGACCTAAATTAATTAGCGATATTGTTAAAACAATAGAAAAGAGGAAGTAAACATGGAAGCAGGAAATGGAAGTATGGTGATGGAATGGTTAGTGAGTATTGCGATTGCGATTGCGATTGTTGTTATTGGCCGCATTGTTATCAAATGGTTGGTGAAGTTAATTCGTAAGATGATGGTTCGCTCTGATCTTGACCCTATTTTGGTCAATTTTGCCAGCTCAATTACCAATGCAGTATTGTTGTTGTTTGTATTTATTGCTGCATTAGATCAAGTCGGTGTTGATACAACATCGTTTATTGCCTTAATTGGTGCGGCAGGTTTGGCAATTGGTCTTGCTTTGCAAGGATCATTACAAAACTTTGCAGCAGGTGTAATGATGATTGTTTTCCGTCCTTTCAAATTAGGTGACTTTATTGAAGCGGGTGGCGTTGTAGGTGTTGTCGAAGAAATCAGCATTTTTAGTACAATTATGAAAACCGGTGATAACCGTGAAATTATAGTACCGAATGGCCAAATTTATGCGGGAGCAATAACAAATTATTCAGCACGTGAAACGCGCCGTATCGATATGGTCTTTGGCATTGGTTATGACGATGATATGTTAAAAGCCAAAAAAATTATGGAAGACATCTTAGCTGCACACGACTTGGTATTAGATGAACCTGCACCAGGCGTAGCTATTGCCGAATTGGCTGATAGCAGTGTCAACTTCAATGTTCGCCCATGGGTGAATAGTGCAGATTATTGGGCGGTGCGATCTGATTTGATTGAGAAAATTAAATTAACATTTGATAAAGAAGGCATTTCGATTCCTTACCCACAAATGGATGTTCATACAGATAAATAAGTATGGATTTTGAGTGAATAAAAAGCCTGTAAAGAGTGTGATCTATACAGGCTTTTTATTTTAAACATAGAGAAGAGGTCATTATGAAAATAAAAATAGCATTGATAGCGTCATTTATTATTTTGTTAACAGGCTGTGTTGATAGCGCAGCAGTACGTTATGGTGACTCCGGCCGTTCAACATATAAAAGCGGGCCGCCGCCTCATGCTCCAGCGCATGGTTATCGGCATAAACATCACAAACACGATATGAGTTATGACTCTGGTTTGGGGGCTTATATTGTTTTAGGTAAACGTGAAGTTTATTTTGATGACGGTCTTTATTTCCGCTATCGCAGCGGTGATTGGCAAGCCAGTGTTAATTTAGGTAATGGCTGGTATGACACCAATAAAAAGGTTGTTCCTCATAAACTATGGTCCTATAAAGATCGCGACTATAAACATGCGAAACAAAAGAGCCATCGCGGAAAAGGGCATAACAAAGGAAAGGGAAAAAATCATCGCGATTAGAATTGATCTTTCCAAGCTCTTAATGCGGTAAATACGGCAAGATCTGTTGTCAATTTTTGTCCTGAGAATTTCTCAACAGCGCGAATAACATCCGCATGATGGCAGCGTAAGAAGGGATTGCTAGCAAGCTCTAAAGCCAAGTCTGAAGGTAGGCTTGGCATTCCTTTTTGTCGTATGTGCTTGGTATTTTTAATGCGTTGTTGAATGGTTACATTATTAGGTTCAACCGTCGCTGCAAAACGAAGATTATCTTGGGTGTATTCATGCGCACAATAAATCTTGGTATGCTTTGGTAATTGAGCAATTTTTTGTAATGATGTATGAAGCTGTTCAGCGGTACCACTGTGAATTCGTCCACAGCCCGCAGCAAATAAGGTATCACCACAAAACAAGCAATCCTCGATTAGAAAAGCAATATGACCTCGGGTGTGTCCGGGCAGTTCTAATACCGTGATAGCAGGGAAATGGTCATTAATAAGTAGTCGATCATTTTCCGTAACAGCATGGTTTAAATGAGGAATGTTTTCTTTATTCGAGCCATAAACGGCTAAATCATAATGCTTAAGTAACGGTGTGACACCATCAATATGATCGTGACAGCCATGTGTAATAAGTAATGCAGCTGGCTCAAATTGATATTGTTCAATCGCATTAATAACAGGTTTAGCCTCGCCAGGATCAACAATTAAAACGTGCTGAGAATTTGGCGCTTGGATTAACCAAATATAATTATCTTTAAACGCAGAGATTGCATGTATATTGATCATAGATTATCGCCATTTGGATAATAAATATGACTGATTATAAGACGAATAAAGAAAAAAGAATGTCTAATTGGTGGAAAAGTGCATTGGGTCGGCATGTTTTAGAGCAAGAACGAGCTGTATTGCAATCCTTATCGACGTATTTTGATGGCGATTATCAGGTTCAGCTAGGTGTGAAAGAAAAGCTATTGCCCACTGTTGCTGGCGTAAAACAGCAAAAGGTCATGGCGCATTTATCCGATGTTGACGGTTGCAATGAAGCCTTGCCCTTCAAATGTTACGGCCTTGATACTTTATTATTAATACACGTTTTAGAATTTTCAGATGATCCGCATCAAGTATTACGTGAGGTTGAAAGAGTCTTAGTTGCCGATGGTACGGTTATTCTATGTTGCTTCAACCCGTGGAGCTGGTGGGGATTGCGATGCTTATTCTCATGGCAAGATACACCGCCGTGGAATGGTCATTTCTTTAGACGATCACGAATAAAGGATTGGTTGTCATTATTAAACTTTGAAATAGTGGCCACAGAAAAAGTATTATTTCGTCCACCTGTTTACTCTGAGAAATGGTTTGCTAAACTAGCACCTATGGAGCGATGGGGAAAACGATTATGGTCGATATTTTCGGGTGTCAGCATTATCGTGGCAACAAAGCGAACAATTCCGTTAACACCAATTTTCCATCGGTGGCAGACAAAACGATTATTTCCAGCAGCGTTGGCAAATAAACCTGTAATAAAAGAGAAGATAAATGAATGAAGTAGAAGTGTTCACTGACGGTGCATGTAGTGGTAACCCTGGACCTGGTGGTTGGGGAGCGATTTTGAGATCGAAAGGTGTCGAAAAAGAACTATCAGGTGGCGAAAAAGATACAACCAATAATCGCATGGAAATGATGGCAGTAATTGTCGCTTTAGAATCATTAACGCGATCTTGCAACGTTAAGATAACAACAGATTCCCAATATGTGATGAAAGGCATGATGGAATGGCTGCCTAACTGGAAAAAACGCAACTGGAAAACCGCAGGCAATAAGCCAGTTAAAAATGTTGATCTATGGCAACGCATGGAAAAATCGGCAGAACAGCACACGCTAGAATGGGAATGGGTGCGAGGCCATCAAGGACATGTTGAAAATGAACGTGCGGATCAATTGGCAGTAGATGCACGTGAAAAAATAGCGAAATAAGGCAATCAAGTGGCTAAACAGAAAACAAGACAAATTGTATTAGATACAGAAACGACCGGCCTGAGTACGGCAGATGATCACCGTATTATTGAAATCGGTTGTG
Organism: Piscirickettsiaceae bacterium; assembly: GCA_013215825.1. Taxonomy (GTDB): domain Bacteria; phylum Pseudomonadota; class Gammaproteobacteria; order Nitrosococcales; family Methylophagaceae. The sequence goes on from JABSQN010000005.1 coordinate 103,539, forward strand.
TGGAACTGATTAATCGTCGTTTAACGGGGGAAACCTTTCATCAATATATAAACCCTGAGCGAGAAAGTGATGCTGGTGCATTGGAAGTGCATGGCATTACCAATGAATCGCTGTTAAATAAACCTAAATTTGCTGAAATTGCCGATGATTTTATGCGGTTTATTGATGGTGCGGAATTGATTATCCACAATGCACCGTTTGATCTTGGATTTTTGAACCATGAGCTAGCCAAGCTTAAAATAAAGAAACAGCGTGTTCAGGATGTTAGTACGATCTTAGACACACTGAAACTCGCACGTGACAAACATCCTGGACAGAAGAACAATCTTGATGCCCTATGTCGACGCTATGATGTTGATAATTCAAATCGTGAATTGCACGGCGCCTTACTCGATGCGGAGATCTTGGCGGATGTTTATTTAGCAATGACCGGTGGGCAAGTCAGTTTGTTACTTGCGGCAACAGAATCTGAAGATAATAGAAATTCAAATGCAACGAAGGCAATTAAAGCGAAAAAGCGTGGCACTTTACGAGTCATTAAAGCAAATAACGATGAAATAACAGCACATAATGAAAACCTGCAACAATTGAATGACGTTAGTGGCGGTCAATGTGTGTGGCTGCGAGAGTAAATAAATCATTAAAAATAGTGATTTGCGCTTGAAATCAGTTTTTTTGACCCCAAATAACTGAATTGTGAATAGTAATCCGGAAATATGGAATCATGAGTAACGAAGAAATCGAAAACACAGAGCCTGAAAATACTGAAGAATCAGGTGTTGAAGTAGAAATTAATGACGATCCAACAGCCTTGTTGGAAGATGCACGAAACAAAGCCGATGAGCATTGGAATGAATTACTCCGTGCCCGAGCTGATATGGAAAACCTACGTCGGCGTCAATCACGTGATTTAGAAAATGCCCACAAACGTGCACTGGATAAATTTGTGTCAGAACTACTTCCTGTATACGACAGCATGGATTTAGGGCTCAATGCCGCTAACGCTGAAGATGCCTCTCTAGAAACGGTACGTGAAGGCCTAGATATGACAATGAAGATATTCTTGTCATCAATCACTAAGTTTGGTTTAGAGCAAGTTGTCCCAGAAAAAGGTGATGACTTTGATCCTGAGCAACATCAAGCCATGGCAATGCAGGTCGTTGAGGGTGTTGAAGCTAATAAAGTTTTAACTGTGGCTCAAAAAGGCTTCCAATTTAATGGCAGATTGTTACGTCCTGCAATGGTTGTTGTTTCTCAATAAGCTTTTACGAGCAGTATTTTTTCTTGCCTTGATAAAAAATACAGCACGTAAAAAGACAACTATTTATATTAAAAACAATAAAGTGGCTTTAGGGCTTGAAATTTTATTTCGCCCCCCCACTTGTTAATCAACAGCTGGTGTAACCGGCAAGAATTTAAGAATAATGGAGAATGAGAATGGGTAGAATTATTGGTATTGATTTAGGAACAACAAACTCATGTGTTGCTGTTCTAGAAGATGGTAAACCACGTGTAATTGAAAACAGTGAAGGCGATCGTACCACTCCTTCAATTGTTGCTTTTACCAAAGATGATGAAGTGATTGTTGGTCAATCAGCAAAACGTCAAGCGGTAACAAATCCTAAAAACACCTTATTTGCTATCAAGCGTTTAATTGGTCGTAAATTTAAAGATGATGTTGTACAGCGTGATATTGATATGGTGCCTTACACCATTGCTGAAGCTGACAACGGTGATGCTTGGGTTGATGCCAATGGTAAAAAAATGGCACCACCTGAGATTTCTGCACGTGTTTTGATGAAAATGAAAAAAACAGCAGAAGACTTTTTGGGTGAAGAAGTAACGGAAGCTGTTGTCACTGTTCCTGCATATTTCAATGACTCACAACGTCAAGCAACTAAAGACGCCGGTAAAATTGCTGGTTTAGAAGTTAAACGTATTATCAATGAGCCAACAGCCGCTGCATTAGCTTACGGTATGGATAAAAAACGTGGTGATTCTACTATCGTTGTTTATGATTTAGGTGGTGGTACATTTGATATCTCTGTTATCGAAATTGCAGACATCGAAGGTGAGCATCAGTTTGAAGTATTAGCGACAAATGGTGATACATTCTTAGGTGGTGAAGATTTCGATCAACGCGTTATTGAATTTTTAGTAGACGAATTCAAAAAAGACCAAGGTATTGATTTATCAAAAGATCCTTTAGCATTACAACGCTTAAAAGATGCGGCTGAGAAAGCAAAAATTGAGCTTTCTTCAAGCGAGCAAACAGACATTAACTTGCCGTATGTAACAGCTGATGCATCAGGTCCTAAACATTTAGAAGTACGTTTAACACGTGCTAAGTTAGAATCATTGGTTGAAGATTTAGTTGAACGTAGCCTTGCGCCGTGTAAGCAAGCAATCAAAGATTCAGGCTTATCTATGGATGAGATTGATGATGTTATCTTGGTCGGTGGTCAAACACGTATGCCAATGGTACAAGCTGCTGTAGAAAAAATGTTTGGCAAAGAGCCTCGTAAAGATGTAAACCCTGATGAAGCTGTGGCTTCTGGTGCGGCAATTCAAGCGGCAGTATTAGCGGGCGAAGTTAAAGATGTCTTGTTACTTGATGTAACGCCATTGAGCTTAGGTATTGAGACTATGGGCGGCATCATGACGAAATTGGTTGAGAAAAATACAACCATTCCGACGAAAGCGAACCAAACATTCTCAACTGCAGATGATAATCAACCAGCAGTAACAATTCACGTACTTCAAGGTGAGCGTGAAGTGGCATCGGGTAATAAATCATTAGGTCGTTTTGACTTATCTGATATTCCACCTGCACCACGTGGCCAACCACAAATTGAAGTGGCATTTGATATTGATGCCAACGGTATTTTGAATGTATCTGCGAAAGATAAAGTAACAGGTAAAGAGCAATCTATCGTCATCAAAGCATCAAGTGGCTTGTCTGATGAAGAAGTTGAAAAAATGGTTCAAGATGCGGAAGCGCATGCGGAAGATGATCGTAAGTTCCAAGAATTAGTCACTGTGCGTAATACCGCTGATGGCTTAATTCACTCAACTAAGAAATCAATTACTGACTTGGGTGACAAGTTAGATGCTGATGAAAAAGTGAAAATTGAAGCAGCCGTTGACGCTTTAGAAGAAGCGGTTAAAGGTGACGATAAAGATGATATCGAAGCTAAAACAACGGCACTGACAGAAGCGTCTGGTAAATTAGCAGAACAAGCCTATGCAGAAAATGCAGAAGCAGGTTCAGCGCCAGAAGGTGAAGCAACAGCAGAAGCGGCTGATGATGTTGTTGATGCTGAGTTTGAAGAAGTTGAAGACGATAAAAAATAATCTTAATTTAGATTATTAAAAATCAAAACAGGCGAGGGTTTTACCCTCGCCTGTTTTGTTGTATTTAAAAGATGGGCAAAGTAAGCTAATGGAAAAACAAGATTATTATGAAACACTGGGCGTATCACGCACGGCAACGGCGGCAGAATTAAAAAAAGCCTATCGTCGGATGGCAATGAAGTATCACCCGGATCGTAATCCTGATAATGCCGATGCCGAGGCGCATTTCAAAGAAGCTAAAGAAGCGTATGAGATGTTATCTGACGCTCAAAAACGTGCTGCTTACGATCAGTTTGGTCATGCCGGTGTCGATCAATCTGCTGGTGGACATCGAGGCGGTGGTGCTGGCGGTTTTAGTGATATTTTCGGTGATGTGTTTAATGATATCTTTGGTGCATCAGGCGGTGGACGACGAAATTATCGTGGTGCAGATTTACGTTATCACTTAGATTTGTCGCTTGAAGATGCTGTTGCTGGTACAACCGTAAAAATTCGAATTCCCGTTCATCTAAATTGTAAAACCTGTGATGGTAGTGGTGCTAAAAAAGGTACAAAACCTGTTACGTGTACAACTTGTGCCGGCCATGGTCAGGTACGAATTCAACAGGGTTTCTTTGCCGTGCAACAACCGTGTCCACACTGTCATGGTACTGGACAAATGATTAAAGAATCTTGCCGTGATTGTCATGGTGAGGGTCAAATTGAAGAACATAAAACACTCTCTGTTAAAGTTCCACCAGGTGTTGATACTGGCGATCGTATTCGTCTTTCAGGGGAAGGTGAAGCGGGTACTAACGGTGCTGAAGCTGGTGATTTGTATGTTGAAGTACAGGTGCAGCACCATGATGTCTTTACGCGCGATGGCAGTCATTTATATTGTGAAATGCCAATTAGTTTTGTCACAGCAAGCTTAGGCGGAGATCTTGAAGTGCCGACCTTAGCAGGTAAAGCGAGCTTAAAAATACCTGAAGGTACGCAAACCGGGCAACAATTTAGATTGCGCGGCAAAGGTGTAAAGCCTGTGCGTGGTGGTGCGGTGGGTGATTTAATGTGTAGAGTTGTGATAGAAACCCCCGTAAAATTATCAAGTAGACAAAAAGAGATATTGCAAGAATTTGATGAAACCATGCAGGGCAGTCATAAACACAGTCCCAAACACAGTACATGGTTAGATGCAGTTAAAAAGTTCTTTGATTAAGGATGAAATGATATGGCTACACGTATAGCAATCAATGGTGCCGCAGGGCGTATGGGACGATGTCTAATTCAAGCTGTTGAACAAACAGAGGGGTTGGAGCTCAGCGCTGCAATTGATCGAGCAGGTTCCAGTTTGATTGGCGTTGATGCTGGTGAGTTGGCGGGTGTCGGTAAATTAGGCGTTGCTATTACCACCGATATTGATGTAGCAACCGCTAATTCTGATGTCATTATTGATTTCACCTTACCGGAAGTCGCTATTGCCTTATTGCCATACTGCACCAAGAATCAATGTCGTCTAGTGATTGGCACAACGGGTTTTTCCGATGAACAAAAAGCTGAAATTGAACAAGCATCACAGCAAGTCTCAATGGTCTTGGCGCCCAATATGAGTGTCGGTGTAAACCTGACACTTAAATTACTAGATATTGCCGCACGTGTTTTAGGTGATGATGTTGATATCGAAATAATGGAATCACATCACCGTCATAAAGTAGATGCACCTTCTGGTACCGCATTACGCATGGGCGAAGTGGTTGCTGATGCTCTAGGTCGAGATCTGAAAGAATGTGCTGTTTATGGTCGTGAAGGTCGAACTGGCGAACGAGATCGTAAAACCATTGGCTTTGCTACTGTTCGTGCTGGTGATATTGTTGGCGAGCATACTGTAATGTTTGCTGGTGAAGGTGAGCGAGTAGAGATTACCCATAAAGCATCTAGCAGAATGACCTTTGCACTCGGTGCAATGCGTGCATCAAGCTGGTTAATGACGCATCAATCCGGCTTATTTGATATGCAGGATGTATTAAACCTTCGGGATTAATCAATAGAGTGCGGCGGATTTTCTAGCTTTTTTAGCCCCTGAGGAATTGCCAGTTTCTTCTCTAATATCAGCAATTAATAACCAAAACCGTCTTAGTTGTGCTGCTTGTCCTTGCACAATTGAAACACCTTTCAGGGCAACTTGTTCCGCCAAGCCATAATCTTGCAAATCACGATGAATATTCGCTAAGGCATAATAAACATCTGGATCTTGCGGTGCAATGCGTTGAGCACGTTGTAAGCTGGATTGGGCCGCACGAGGGTTGCCATTGTTGTTTGCTTGTTGTGCAGATGCTAATAAAGCAATGACGGCAGGACTTTGCTTCTTTTGTGCAATTGTTGTTGGTGAAACTGGCACTGAGACCGTGGCTTTATTTTTAATGGTTTGTGGATTATCTTGAGGTACAGCAACGGTTCTACTACCCTCAGTAATGCGAGTATCTTCAAGCTGTTTTCTAGTTTCGGTACGATCTTCAGTGGGTATGTTGCTGTTTGTTACTGGCAGAGTGGAGCAAGAAGATATTCCCACAATAAGCGTGATTGTAAGCGAACGTATAAGTATTTTTAAAACCATTGTTTAATCCAATCTATAGACTTTGATATTGGCTGCTCTTTTTTAGAGGCACAAGCCGTTGTTTCTGTGGGTGCGGTACCAATCAAAAAAGGCATTTTCTGTGCATTGTCACATAGTTCGGCTGAACGCAGTCCATTTTGTTGGTCAATCCAATGATATTCAATATCTTTAGGTGTTGCAGCAATAAATGATTCCAATGTTTCAGACTTCATATACGCGATCCACGCCTGTAATGCACCTCGAGTAGATGTGAAAGGTAAAGGCGCATTATCATCTCGTCCTAGCCAGACAACGGCAAGTCGATTATCAGTGAACCCTGCAAACCAGGTGTCTCGTTGGTCGTTAGAGGTACCCGTTTTACCCGCAGTACTCATCGTGGTGGGAAGCTGATTATAAATGGAACGTGCAGTACCTGAGCGTGTAACTTCTTGCAGCATATACTGCAATAAATGAATTGAATTAGGATCAATAGTTTGCTGTAGCCGAAAAGGATAGCGTGATAATTCCTGTCCAGTACTATCTGTTACGATTCTGATAGCGCGAAGTGGTATTTGAAAACCATTTGCGGCTATAGTTTGATACATTCCTGCAAGCTCTAAGGGTGATAATCCTTGAGCACCTAGTAGTAATGATGGATAAGGTTTCAATGATTTTGACACACCCAAACGGCGTAGCGTATCCAAGACCTTATCAAGCCCGAGCGACATGCCGAGACGGGCAGCTGGAATATTATAAGATTTTGTTAATGCGGTATGTAATTGCACATCGCCATGTGATTTGTTGTCAAAGTTTTTAGGCTGCCAAACCTGTCCATCTTTCATTGTCAGGCTATAAGGTGAATCATCTAATGTGCTGGCCAGTGTATAACCTTGTTCAATCGCTGTTAAGTAAATAGCGGGCTTAATCAATGAGCCAACAGGACGGGCAGAATCCAATGCACGATTGAAGCCTTGATATCGCGTGTTTTTGCCGCCGACAATGGCAATCACTTCGCCTGTTTGGGGTGCGGTTACTACCATGCTGCCCTGCAAGTTATTTACTTTTTTACCGTATTGTTTTTCTAGCCTATTAATTGTACCAACTAAGGCCGATTCCGCTTTGTTTTGAGCGATAGGATTTAAGCTGGTGAATATGCGTAAACCTTCGGAGCTTAGATCATCATTATTATAATTCTTTTGTAATTGACGTTTTACCAAGTCTAAATAAGCAGGGTAAGCGCCTTTTAATAAACTGGTTTGTTTGACAACACCTAGCTTAGAATTTACTGCCTGTTGATATTGTTGAACGGTGATTGAACTTTGATCCTTCAATACCCTAAGTACAAGATCTCGTCGTTTTTTTGCCCGTTCGGGGTGGCGGCGTGGATTGTAATACGATGCACCTTTAACCAAGCCCGCTAATAAGGCGAGTTGATGCAGTTTTAGTTCTTGAATTGGTTGAGCAAAGTAATACTGTGCCGCTAAGCCAAAACCATGAATGGCCCGTGCACCTTCCTGCCCCAAATACACTTCATTAAGATACGCTTCGAGGATTTCATCTTTGCTGTAATGTAACTCTAATAATAATGCCATCGGGATTTCTAATAGCTTACGTGCCAAGCTCTTATCCGATGTTAAATAGAAGTTCTTAATCAATTGTTGTGTCAGCGTGCTGCCACCTTGAACAAAACGACCTGCACGAATATTAGCCACCATTGCACGGCTAATGCCTTTCAATGAAATACCAAGATGATTGTAAAAGTCACGATCTTCAATCGCAATCAAAGCATCAGTTAAACCTTGCGGCGTTTCTGATAGCTGAATTAGATCACGATCTTCATTATTAAGAGGATAAATACCACCGATTAACACGGGCTCTAGGCGAACAAGTGCCAGTGACATACCCTGATAATTACTGATATTACTCAAGGTTGAATTAGAAAATTGGAGTATTAAATGTTGTGCAGGTTCAAAACTGTCAGGAAATTGAAAGCCACGGGTAGAAATAATGGCTTTGCTTGCTGAAAACTCAACCTGACCGGGAAGTCGTACTTTTTTTACAAATTGATAACCAAGGCCACGTAGCTCTATTTTTAATTCATCAAGAGAGAGTGGTGAGCCTGCATAAAGCTCTAAAGGGCGAGCATACACCTTGGCGGGTAATGCCCAACGCTTGCCTTCAAATTGATGTCTAATATAAGTATCAAGGTATAAGCCGCCTAAGCTAGCTAAGACAATAAGTGAAAATAGTGTTTTGAATAAAAAAGAAATAAATTTACTTTTAAATTCTGGTTTTACTATTTTTTTGCTTCGAGTCAATCGTCGTCGAGTTGCTTTCTTAGTGGGTTTCTTTGCTGCCATAGAGTGGTTTTACTGTTTAGTTAAAAGGTGGTGTGGCACTATTGCAGCTAGTTCTTAGCTTAATAAGTCTTTTTCTTGTGAGGATTCTAATTGCTGTATAGGCTGTTCTTCATCGATCACATTGTGTGCAACATTGAGGATGTTTTCATCCTTCTCAGACACATGAATAAGTTGCCCATTAACTTCACAGCCCATCGCCATTTCTAGTAAGCGGTAATACACATTGCCATTAATTTTGGCTTTAGAGGCAAGTTCAACATGCTCTGAGGCATACACATTGCCTGAGATTGACCCATTAATGATCAAGTTTGGAACACGAATTTCACCTTCGATGACACCTTGTTCACTTAATGTGAGAACCGATTCCGTATCGCCTGTTGCATTGATATTGCCCGCTACACTGCCATCAATACGCAAGCCGCCACTAAAGCTAATATCACCTTTAATATGTGTATGTTGGCCAATCAATGTGTCAATGCGAGTTGCTTTTACGGCCTTTTTCTTTTTGCTAAACATGGGTGTCGTCTCTCTACTATTAATTATTATCGTGCAAAGGTCTCAATATGCCAGTCAAAAACGTGCGTAAGGACTTTTTTCTTTTTTTGCTTTAAATGAATTGTTATAGTATTCGGAGTCACATTGTCGGTCAATTCTATTTGTCCTTCCAGCACTTGAACATGACGGATCTTAAGTGAATGTTCCTTAATTACATGCTGTTTTCCACCTTTATTTAATAGGACAATAACAGTTCCTGTAATGGGCTTATTAATTCGTTTGCCTTGTGTGAGTACTAAACGGTAATTTATTTTATTTGATTGGGCGATATCTTGGCGTAGATGTAATTCACGAATTTGTAATTTACTATCACTGCTGCCTTGGGTAATGTTTTGATAGAACATCAGTTCTTTATTTAGCAAAACCAGATCATCTTGTAGCTGGATTAATTGTAATTGTAACTGTTCATCGGTGGCTTGTTGAATCGCCAGAAAATGTTGGTGCGACTCTATTTGTTCTGCTTGTTGTTGATTAGTATTGTTTAATTTCTGATTGTCACTGTTTAGCACTGTATTTTTTTCTGCTAACAATGTTGCTTGTGACAATAGCTGATCAGCTGTTTGTTTTTGGTAGAGCCAAAGTGATGTAGCAGTAAGGGCAATAGTGACCAGCACAATGATGATACAGCGGAAAGGTTTTGGCTGTCGGATAACGTGTTTAGCAAGTGATGACATATTAAGGTAGAGTCGCAATAGTGTTAATGGCTAGTGACTCATCAAAACCGAACATGATATTCATATTCTGAATAGCTTGTCCTGATGCACCCTTTACAAGATTATCGATAACGGATAATACGACAACCGTATTGCCTTCTTGCGGTTGATGAACAGCAATTCTACAGGTGTTGGCACCACGAACACTGCGTGTTTCAGGGTGAGAGCCAGCAGGCATTACATCAACGAAAGGTTCATCTTTATAACGCTGTTCGAATATGGCTTGAAGATCAATATCCTTGGTTAATGTGCCATATAATGTGGCGTGAATGCCTCGGATCATTGGTGTTAAATGGGGTACAAAAGTAAGGCCTACATCTTGTCCGCTAGCATTATTTAAACCTTGCGTAATTTCAGGTAAATGACGATGTCCTGCAACAGCATAGGCTTTCATATTTTCTGATGATTCAGCAAGTAATGCACCTATTGCTGCTTTTCGTCCAGCACCACTCACACCTGATTTCGCATCGGCAATAAGGTGTGCAGGATCAATAAGGTTATTTTCAAGTAGCGGTAAAAAGCCAAGCTGTGTTGCTGTTGGATAGCAGCCCGGAACAGCAATCAGTTGTGCTGACTTTATTTGCTCACGGTTCACTTCTGGCAAGCCATAAACCGCTTGTTCCACTAAGTTAGGACAGGTATGTGCGGTGTTATACCACTGTTCCCAAAGGGCGATATCTTTAAGGCGAAAGTCAGCAGATAAATCAATAACACGAGTGCCGCGCGCAATAAGTTCTGGTACGAGAGCCATTGCCACGGTATGAGGAGTGGCAAAAAAGACAACATCACAAGCCGCGAGCGCATCTACATTAGGTTCAGAAAAGTCGAGTTCGACATGACCTCGTAGATTAGGGAATAGGTCGCTGACAGCAGTCCCCGCTTCACTACGGGAGGTAATAACGCGTAATGATACTTCAGGGTGTGTCGCAAGAAGACGTAATAATTCTACGCCTGTGTATCCCGTTGCGCCTACGATGCCGACATTAATCATAGCTTGCTCTCTAAATTAAGCGAATAAAACGTTACATAATAAAAGAGCGGAAGAGAAAGAGAAAGGACTTAACGCGTGTTGAGTAATTTTTCTAAGCGTTGTTTTTGCAATATAGAGTCTCTCGTCGTGCTGACGATTGCTTGAGAGAAGCTTAATTCAGTGATGTAAAGAGGATAATTATTGTTTGATTTACGCAAGCTGAGCATAAAATCGGCTACTTGTTTAAATAAGGCGGGATCATTGCTGATACCTGAGAAATGTTTGGGGCCGCATTTAATTGTACAATGCGCATTGTCTTTGGCGAAGTCCATCGTAATGATAACTGGGAGATAATTAAACTTTGTTGCAGTATTTGGCAGGGGTAATTCGCGCATTTTCCATTTGTTGGCTATGGCGTTTTCTATGCTGAAAAATTGCAATTTAAGATCTTTTTGTTTTATCCGCGAACTTAGGAAATGGTGGAAGTGGCTAATTAGGGTTGCTTTATTTAAATCAGTGTACGTTTGCAGAAATAAAGAGCCAAATTCATCAAGTAAATAAACCGACATGCTTTGAGTGCTGTTTTGGTGTAGAAACAATGTTATTTGCGAATCAGATTGATAGCTTAGTAAGGATGAAAATATGCCGGAGGGATCGAGAGTTGGGTCAATCATGCTTGCAGAGAAATCTATTCGTGCCTTGGCTAAGGCTGCATACACATTGACCGATTTTCTCATAATGGAATAATCAGAGCTACCCTCTTGCCATTGCAATAGATAACTGTTTTTGGCGATAACAATAAAGTAGTCGCCACACAATCTGTTTTTGCAGTAGTGAGCATTTACATTCTTATAAAGTTCTTCGAGTCGAACATTGATAATATGGCTATAGGTATCCGAGGGCGACCAGCAGGACAGGCTTGCTGTGTTATGGGCAGGATTCCACCAAGGAATGAATGTAGTGAGCATGTCTAAAGGAGCCGTTGTACCTGAGAAGGTAAATGTATGCCATTCTCCCCAGCTAGAACAAATTAGACCATCAATACTAAGAATAAGAGCTTCACCTCTATTTGCATAGTTAAGAGGGTCATTTTGTAAGCTTGCTAGTTTTAGTCCTTGCTGTTCCAGTTTAGCCATTGCCTGTTTTCCAAGGTTGGCAAAGAGTAATACATGCTTTAATTTAGGAGACTGTGAAAAAGCTTTTATAGCTGGTTTTGGGTTGATTGCTAAAGGCGAGTCTAATAATTGTTGAATCAACGGCTTAACCGTTGATATCGATATCACATGTGTATTGTCTGACACAATAATTCTTGAATTACTGGTTAATAGATGATTGCTCACAGCCCAAGCTAAAATATGCAGTAACGAAAGGTTTTGATGCAGGGGAATTTGCGATGTACTGCTTAGACTGATACTGCTTATTTTCCAGTCACCATTTTCTTCAAAGCGATGGAGGTATAAATGTTCTTCATGTTGTTTTGGTAATAAGCCTGAGGGCAGTTGTTCAATAGTCTCGGGTTTGGTGTCAGAAATTTGCTGTAGCTTCTTCTCAATTGATGTGTAAAGAGGAGGAAGGCTTATTTGCTGTTGTTTGGAAAAATACATCAAAGAATCAGAAACCTGTTGGAATGCAGAACGTGTTTTTAAATGCTCATCTGCACATTGTTTATAGTGTGATTGATGTCGGCTGTCCAATAAATTTAAGTGTTCATCTTGTTCGGTCCAAGTTTGGCAGCGTTGATTAACAAAGGCTCTGCGCCAAGGATATTTAGGATGTGATACTTTTTGGGATAGACGTTCTTCGGTCTGGATATAAAATGATTGTTGGATAAGCTCCAATGTTTCAAAGGATATATCCGAGGACTCGAGTTGTTTGAGCTGCAATTGTCTAGTGTCTATATTTAGCGGCTCTACTTCACCGTGATAAAAGAGTACTTTTAGATCCGCACTCAGCCATGATGTTGTTGGAAATTGCTGACACTGATGGTGGTAATAAAAGAGTGTTAATAAGTCTGTTAATCCATTTTCAATGGCGTGTGCTAATAAGCTTAGGGTGTTATCAACTAGTTTCTTTGCGGAGCGTGTCTTCGTAACATCACCAAAATCAAGAAGTGTGATTTGTTGTATACGTTGTGCTAGTAGCTGTTCGGCTGTTGATTGATAATCAACATTGGGTGGAATTAACCACCAGACAGGCATTGCTCCGGCAATAACTAAACCATTGAGATAAAAGTTATCTAACTCATCGTTGGACAGCGATTGTTGTAATTTATCGTCAGCAAATAAGCGAATGGATGTAGTGATGCCCAATGATGTCGACCAGTTACTAAAGACCGCGCTTTTATTTTGTAAATGTTGTTGCTGTTCAGGACTTAGATCGGCTGAATGCACTAGCCATAGTTCATACTGAGGCTGTTTGGGATAGTGTAATAGTCCGCTATTATTAATTAAATAGAGGCCAGAGATTGGATAGTGTCGCAGAGCACGAAGCTTGGTGTTAAATTTAGTGTTTAGTGTTTTAGCGAGTGTTAATTGCGATTTAGAAGGTTGATAACCGGCAATGCCAGCAGGTGCTTTATCGCTAATTGTCTTGGGTAATATAGGTGAGTTAGTATGAAAAACCAGAGCTAATAAATCAAAGTAGAGTGTTTGATTCTTTGGTGCTATTTCCCGCAACCGTTCGATCCGTGTACGGTTGAGAGACTGAAAATTAGCTAGAACCTGTTCTTGTTCCATTAGGTGTCCATACTAAGTAGCTTAATGACGGAAGTGGCGCATACCTGTGAAGACCATGGCAATACCGTGTTCATCGGCGGCGGCAATAACTTCATCGTCACGCATAGAACCACCTGGTTGAATAACAGCACTGATGCCTGCTTTCGCAGCCAAATCCAAACCATCGCGGAAGGGGAAAAAGGCATCTGATGCCATCACTGCACCTGGAACAGGCAAACCAGCATCATCGGCTTTAATGCCTGCAATACGGCTACTGATAACACGGCTCATTTGCCCAGCACCAATACCCACTGTTTGTTGGTCTTTAACATAGACAATGGCATTTGATTTTACGAACTTAGCCACGCGCCATGCAAATAATAAGTCTGCCATTTGATCGTCGGTTGGTGATTTTTTGGTGACGACTTTTAATTCATCTTGTGTTACTAACGCCGTGTCACGATCTTGTACTAATAAGCCACCGGTCACACGTTTGAAGTCCAAACCTTCGGCTTGTTGTGTTGGGAATTCACCACAGCAAAGTAGGCGTACATTCTTTTTGGCACTGATAACTTCTTTTGCTTCATCACTGATTGATGGCGCGATAATAACTTCAACAAACTGACGATCAACAATCGCTTGTGCTGTTTTGCCATCTAATTCACGGTTGAAGGCGATAATGCCGCCAAATGCAGATGTTGTATCTGTTTGGTAGGCTAAATCGTAAGCGGTTAATAAATCGTCAGCTATTGCTACGCCACATGGGTTTGCATGTTTCACAATCACACAGGCTGGCGATTCTGGGAAGGCTTTAACGCATTCAAGTGCGGCATCAGTATCGGCAATATTATTGTATGACAGCTCTTTACCCTGAATTTGAGTGGCAGAACTAATCGTGCCCACTTCAGGATTACTTTCGGTATAAAAGGCTGCTTTTTGATGTGGATTCTCACCATAACGCAATTCTTGTGTTTTATTGAATTGGTTATTAAAGGTGCGAGGGAAGTTGTCTTCACCAGCATTTTCCGTGTAGGCGTTGGTGATTTTTCCAAGGTGATTAGCAATTGCACCATCATAATGAGCGGTATGTTCAAATGTCTTAACGGCTAAATCAAAACGTGTGGCATCATCAACAGCGCCCGTCGCGTTAAGTTGTTTTAATACGCGATCGTAATCAGCCGGATCAATTAAAACAGTCACTGAAGCATGATTTTTAGCGGCGGCACGCAACATGGTTGGACCACCAATATCAATGTTTTCAATCGCCATTGGCAGCGTGCAATCATCACGCGCAATAGTTGCTTCAAAAGGGTATAAATTCACCACAACCAAATCAATAGGTGCAATATCATGTTCAGCCATGATGGCTTCATCAATACCACGACGCGCTAATAAACCGCCGTGAATTTTAGGATGCAATGTTTTGATGCGACCATCCATCATTTCAGGAAAGCCCGTGTGTTCGGATACTTCTTTTACCGGAACGCCTGCATCTTGCAATAGTTTAGCTGTGCCGCCAGTAGATAATAATTCAACACCAAGACGAGTAAGCTCTTGCGCTAATTCTAAAACACCTGTTTTGTCAGATACACTTAATAATGCACGTTGGACTTTATTCATTTATGTTCTCTAAATATAGTGAAAAGGTCGTTATAGACCATACGATTTTAATTTCTTTCTTAAGGTGCCACGATTAAGCCCTAAGATCTCAGCTGCACGACTTTGATTGCCATTAGTATGCGACAGCGTGGCTTTAAAAAGAGGTGCTTCTACTTCTGCCAATAACATATCGTAAAGGTTAGCAGCGGGATGACCATCTAACTGTTTAAAATACTGCCTTAACGCATTCTCCACACACTCACCCAAAGGTGCTGAGCTACGTTCTTCTGCCACAGATAAATTACAATATGGACTTGAGGGATTATTTGAAGAGTCTGTCATGCCGCTATTGTATCCTGTTCCAGCTTAGCAAAAAACTGCTGTGTAAAATCAAGCTGTTGCTGTGGGGACTCGAGTGTATTCATTTGCTGGCGGAAAGGGTTGCCATCACGGAAGCCTTTGCTATACCAAGCAATGTGTTTTCGAGCCATACGAACGCCAGTGTAATCACCGTAGAATTCATACAAAGTATGTAAATGCTCAATCAGTATCTGACTGATTTCAGTAACACTTGGCGCGGATAAATGTTCCTTATGAGCGAGGTAATGATTAATTTGTTGAAAGATCCACGGATTACCCTGTGCGGCACGACCAATCATCAATGCATCCGCCTTGGTATATTCTAAAACGTATTTGGCTTTTTCAGGGCTAGAAATATCACCATTAGCAATAACGGGGATAGTGATGGCGGATTTGATTTCAGCAATGGTGTCATATTCTGCATCACCACGGTAGCCATCAGCACGAGTTCGACCATGCACCGCGAGCGCTTGAATACCTGACTGTTCAGCAATGCGTGCAATGGCAACACCATTACGATTATCGAGATCCCAGCCTGTGCGGATTTTTAGGGTGACAGGCACATCAACCGCATTAACAACGGCTTCTAAAATTTGAGCAACCAAGGGTTCATTTTGTAATAAAGCCGATCCCGCCATCACACTGCATACTTTTTTAGCAGGACAGCCCATATTGATATCAATAATATGGGCGCCTTGTGCCACATTATGTTGGGCAGCTTCAGCCATCATTGCCGGATCTGTACCTGCTATTTGAATAGATCTAGGCTCAGGTTCACCGTCATGATTAGCACGAAGTAATGATTTTTTACTTGCCCATAATGACTTATTGGCAGTGATCATCTCAGACACCACCATACCTGCACCTAAGCGACGGCATAATTGACGAAAAGGGCGATCAGTTACGCCAGCCATTGGCGCTAAAAATAGATTGTTGGGTAGTGTATATTGTCCGATATTCATGGACGTTTTTGACCAACGAGTCGGATCCATTCCTCTTTTAGTACTGGCGCTTCCATATCAAACCATGCTTGATAGCTTTGGCTCACATCGTTAGCTTGCACATCTAAAATGCCAGAAAGCACAATTGGCGCACCTGATTTTGTGAGGCTTGCTAAGCGTTCGGATAGTGACTGCAATGGGCCTGCAAGGATATTGGCAAGCAGTAAATCACAAATAATATCGGGACAATCATCGGGTAAATAAGTATCAATAGTGACGCCGTTACGCTCAGCATTGGCTTGTGTTGCTTCTAATGCTTGTGGATCTGTATCAACGCCAATGACCTTTTTCGCGCCTAATAAGGCAGCAGCAATGGCTAAAATACCGGAACCACAACCATAGTCAATCACCACTTTGTCTTTAACATCAGCTTGATCCAGCCAGTTTAAGCATAAGGCGGTTGTTGGATGCGTGCCAGTACCGAATGCTAGACCAGGATCGAGCATGATATTAACGGCATTTTCATCAGGCGGTGTATGCCAGCTAGGGCAGATCCAAAGACGATCGCCGAATTGCATAGGATGAAAGTTATCCATCCATTCGCGTACCCAGTCTTTATCTTCCACCACCTCAATACGGTATTTGGGCACCGGCTTAGGCGCTAACATGCCTGTTAGCATCTGAATGATAAGATCAGTGTCTGTATCCGCATCAAACAAGGCGATAACATTGGTTGCCGCCCATAATGGTGTAGTACCTATTTCAGGTTCGTAAATCGGTTGATCTTCATTATCTTCAAAGGTAACCGCACTTGAGCCGCATTCTGATAGCAGATCTGATAATGCATCGGCATCATCGGGTGTGCTATCAAAAATAAATTGAATCCAGGCCAAGACTAAAGACCTAGCTTCTTCTCAAGATAGTGAATGTTCGTACCACCTTGTTGGAAGTTAGTATCACTCATAATATCTTGTTGCAGAGCGACATTTGTTTTAATGCCTTCAATACCAATTTCACTCAGCGCCGTTAGCATACGAGCAATTGCAGATTCACGCGTAGGGCCATGAGCAATCAATTTACCAATCATTGAGTCATAATTAGGAGGGACGCTATAACCGCTATATACATGCGAATCCATACGAATTCCCACGCCGCCTGGTGCATGATAATGCGTGATTTTACCTGGACTTGGCATAAATGTTTTGGCATCTTCAGCGTTGATACGACATTCAATGGCATGACCATTAAGCACAATATCATCTTGAGTGAAGGATAAAGGCTCACCGGCGGCAATCTTAATTTGCTCGGCTAATAGATCAATACCGGTAATTTGTTCGGTGATGGTATGTTCTACTTGAATTCGTGTATTCATTTCGATGAAATAAAATTCATCATTTTCATATAAAAATTCAAAGGTACCTGCACCTCGATAGCCAATCCGAACACAGGCATCAGCACAAATCTTACCCATTTTTTCACGAAGTTCTTCGGAAAGTCCCGGTGCTGGAGCTTCTTCGACTACTTTTTGGTGACGACGTTGCATTGAGCAATCACGTTCACCTAAATGTACTGCATTACCATGTTGATCGGCTAATACTTGGAATTCAACATGGCGTGGATTCATTAGGAATTTTTCCATATAAACCATGCCATTACCAAATAATGCTTTCGCTTCACTTTTGGTTAATGAAATTGCATTTAATAAGTGAGCTTCACTGTGGACTTCACGCATACCGCGACCACCACCACCACCAGATGCTTTGATTATTAAGGGGAATCCGATTTTACGAGCAAGGCGAAGGTTTGTTTCATCGTCTTCGCCTAAAGCACCGTCAGAGCCTGGCACACACGGTACGCCAGCTTCTTTCATCGCTTTAATAGCAGACACTTTGTCACCCATCATGCGGATTGTTTCAGATTTAGGGCCAATAAAGATAAAGCCACTTTCTTCAACGCGTTCGGCAAAGTCAGCATTTTCAGATAAAAAGCCATAACCTGGATGGATAGCAGACGCATCGGTAATTTCGGCCGCACTGATTAATGCGGGCACATTAAGATAGCTTTCTGCTGATGGTGCAGGACCAATACAAACAGTTTCATCGGCTAATAAAACGTGTTTTAAATCGCGATCTACATCGGAATGCACCGCAACAGTTTTTATGCCTAACTCTTTACACGCTCTTAAAATACGAAGGGCAATTTCCCCTCGGTTTGCAATAACAATTTTATCAATCATGGTATATATCCACAGTTTAAAATGATCAGGAAAGAGTAATTATTCAATAATAATTAACGGCTCATCAAATTCAACAGGATGTCCACTTTCAACCAAAATAGCTTTAACCGTACCGCTGCGATCGGCTTCAATTTGGTTAAACATTTTCATTGCTTCGATAATGCAAATAATGTCACCTTCAGCCACGGTTTGGCCTATTTCAACAAAAGAAGCTGATTCAGGTGATGATGAGCGATAGAACGTACCGACCATCGGTGACTTCACTGCATTATCAGTATTTGCTGCGGCAGGTGCTTCTTCAACAGCAGGCGCTGCGGCAACAGGTGCGGCAAGTGGTGCCGCGGCAAGAGCCGGTGCCGCCATCATAACGGGGGCGGCAGTATTATTACGGCTGATGCGAACTGATTCTTCACCTTCATGAATTTCAATTTCTGCGATGTCTGATTCTTGAATTAAATCGATCAGTTTTTTGATTTTACGAATATCCATAAAGATAAACCTTTAAGTAGTTGTATGTTTGATAGCTGCTTGTAGAGCGAGCTCGTAACCTTGTGCCCCTAAACCACAGATCACGCCAACGGCAATGTCTGAGAAATAGGATTGTTTTCGGAATGATTCTCGTGCATGAACATTAGATAGATGTACTTCAATGAACGGTATTTCTACTGCTGATAAGGCATCACGGATAGCAACACTAGTGTGGGTGAATGCAGCAGGGTTGATAATAATAAAGTCAGTGCCGTTAGTGCGGGCATCTTGAATCTTATCAACCAAGTCATGTTCAGCATTGCTTTGAAAGCTTTCTAATTGATGATCTTGTTTACTGGCTTGAGCAGTTAATCTATCGGCAATATCGGCTAAGGTATCCGCCCCATAATGTTCTGGCTCACGAGAACCAAGAAGATTTAAGTTGGGACCGTGTAGCACTAAGAATTTTGCCATTAGAGTTTTGCGCCATCAGGAAGATTTAATATAGGGCATATCTTGCACTAATGGTTAGAAAATATCTAGTTTTTTAAGCGAAAAAGCAGGAATTTGTCGCTAAATTCGTCGAAATGGCAATGTTCGTTGTTTTTAGAGTGTGGGAAGCTTACTTATGTGCTCGACTAGCTCTGATGCAGAAACGTTACCTACCCAGCGATATTGTGAATATTCCTGACCATTGCTATCAAAAAACAATAAAGTCGGCGGACCAAATATGCCAAAGTGTTTGAGTATGGCTTTGTGCTCATCGGTGTTATCCGTCATATTCAGTTGCAGTGATTTCATATTACCTAATGAGGCAAGTACATCTTTATCTTGAAAAGTCGTGACTTCCATTCGTTTGCAATCAACACACCAATCAGCGTAAAAATCGATCATAACAGGCGTATTAGATTGCTCAAGTTGTTGCTGAAGCTCAGCCAGGGTATTTATCTCAATAAAGTCCACGCCATTTGATGATTCTGAATTAGATGTATTGGAACTGCTGATAAGATGCAATGGTTGCCACACATTATGACTGCCACTAGCGCCTCCTAGCATTAATAAACTGCCATAAATTAATAGAATCAGCCCGAAGCCTTTCCATAATTTTTCCCAGCCACTGGAATCAATATTGAGCGTATTAAGTGCGCCTAAATATACGGCAGTCACAATCAGTAAGCCACCCCACAATAAAAGGCTGATCCATCCAGGAATAATACGCTCTAACATCCAGATAGCTAGGGCCAGCATTAATACACCAAAGACCGATTTAATCGTATCCATCCAGCTACCTGCTTTGGGCAATAATGTGCCAGCCGATGTGCCGATAACTAATAGTGGTAAGCCCATGCCCATACTAAGAGCAAATAAGGCGCTTCCACCTAAGACGGGATCGCCATGTTGACCAATAACAATCAGAGCGGCGGCTAAAGGTGGTGCTAAACACGGGCCAACAATTAGGCCTGATAACAAGCCCATTAAGGCCGCACCAGCCATTTTTCCACCTTGTTGCTGGTGGCTAATTTTATGGAGGCGGTGTTGTAATGCATGAGGTAATTGCAGTTCAAATAAACCAAACATAGAGAGAGATAGCACAACAAATAAGGCACTGAAGCTGCCGATAACCCATGGGTTTTGGAACATGGCCTGAATGTTTTCGCCCAATAATCCAGTCATAACACCGGCCACAGTATAGGTAACCGACATGGCTAATACATAGACCAGAGATAATGAAAATGCTCGACGAGTAGTGATTCGTTCACCTTCACCAACGATAATGCTGGATAAGATCGGAATCATTGGAAACACGCAAGGGGTAAAGGCGAGTAATAAACCTAAACCAAAGAATCCAAGTAAAATGGTAATGAGATTATCTTCGGCCAGACTTTGTACAATTTTATCTTGTTTGGATGAGGATGCCGGTAAGGTCTTGCTTACAGATTTATCTACATCAGATGATGATAAGGCTGGCAATGTGATTCGAATTTCTTTTTCGGTCGGTGGATAACAGATATGGAAGGTTTCTGAACAGCCTTGGTAATAGGCTTTTAATGTGACGGTTGCTGCTTCAGCACTGCGAGTTATAGGTAAAATTACATCGGTATCAAATTGATAGACTTCACTCAAACCAAAAATTTCATCCATTTTGTTTTCACCAGCGGGGAGTGAAAAAGGCTGTAACTGGACTGACTCTTGCTCTAGTATTTCGAAGCGAATTTTATCGCGATAAAGATAGTTGCCTTCAGCAATTTCCCAGCGTGCCAGCAATGTATTGGCATCTTGTGCCTGAACAGAAAAAATAAATGCCTGATCAACATCAGGTGGTGTATCCATATCATTAGAGAAACCCAGACTATCTAGTAGACCGGGTCGTGCTTGTGCGCTAAAGGTAAGTAGTATTAATAAGAGAGCAAAATATTTTTTCATGATCAATATCAGTCGTGTGTAAAGTGTTTAAGTAGACAATGCGAGTAAGTGAAAGTTACACCATACAGAATAAAAATAATTAGTGTGGACAACTGTAACAATACTGTAACAATACTGTAATATTATCGTAGGAATTACTATTTTTAAGAGTAGATGAAACATGGAAATCAAAACAATTAATGAGATTGAAAAACAAGCAATGAAGAAAAGTCATACCGAATTAGCACGAATAGGCTTCGCACTCTTTTTCCTCATGGGTGTGCTTGCTTTTAGTTTTGCCACCAGTGGCGGTGTACCCAACAATATGTTTCTTGCAGTAGCAGCCGTTTTTGGTGGCTATATGGCAATGAATATTGGTGCCAACGATGTCGCTAATAATGTCGGGCCAGCGGTAGGGTCTAAAGCACTCACCATGGGTGGTGCGATTATTATTGCAATAATTTTTGAAGCGGGTGGTGCTTTTATCGCCGGTGGTGAAGTGGTTTCAACCATTAAAAAAGGCATTATTGATATTGATGCCTTTGGTACCGATACCGATAGTTTCTTATGGGCGATGATGGCGGCATTATTGGCGGCAGCATTATGGCTAAACTTAGCAACAATGGCTAAAGCACCTGTTTCAACTACCCATTCAATAGTCGGTGGAGTGATGGGAGCAGGTATCGCGGCGGCAGGCTTTAGTGTTGTTGATTGGGGCACAATGGCGAAGATTGCCAGCTCTTGGGTTATTTCTCCAGTGCTTGGCGGTATTATTGCTGCAGGATTCTTGTTTGCGATTAAAAAGACGATTGTTTTTAAAGACGATAAAGTGAGCGCTTCGTATCGTTGGGTGCCTGTTTATGTTGCTGTTATGTCACTCGCTTTTGTTACTTATTTGGTTTTAAAAGGCTTGAAAAAAGTATGGGAACCATTGATTAACAATTTTAATGATGTGATGTTTTTCTCGGTAGAAGTCACTAAAAAACCAACGCTAGGAGTGGCATTATTATTAGGGACTATCGCTGCCGTTATTGTTTTCATCTTTATGAAAAGGTCCATTAAAGCCAAATTAGGCAGTATTGAAAATGAACGCTCAGGCGTAAATAAATTGTTTACAGTGCCACTTATCTTTGCGGCGGCATTATTAAGCTTTGCTCATGGAGCCAACGATGTTGCCAATGCGATTGGTCCATTAGCGGCGATAAATGATGCGGTGATGACCGGCGGTATATCAGCTAAAGCAGGTATTCCAATTTGGGTTATGGCGGTCGGTGCTATTGGTATTGCTCTCGGCTTGGCATTATATGGTCCTAGATTGATTAAAACCGTGGGTAGTGAGATCACTGAATTAGATCAAATGCGCGCGTTCTCTGTCGCAATGGCGGCGGCAATCACCGTGATTATTGCCAGCCAATTAGGTTTGCCAGTGAGCTCAACACATATTGCAATTGGTGGTATCTTTGGTGTGGGATTCTTGCGTGAATGGCTAGATTCATCAGTAAGTATCGTTAATGAGATAGCGTATGAAAAGGAAACTATCAAAGGTGATAAAAAGGCATTACATGCCTTGCAATTAGAATTAAAAGATCTTAATCAAAAATCAGTTAAAACAGAGCAAGATTATGATCGTATAACAACACTTTATCGTTTGATTGATGAGGATAAAATGTCGCTTAAGCAAGCTAAAAAGACATTAAAAGAAGATAAGAAAAACTTGTATGTTAAACGCGATGCGATTAAGAAAATCATTACAGCATGGGTTGTTACCGTGCCTTCGGCGGCTGTGATGGCTGCGGGCATCTTCTTTGTCATTAAGGGTTTGATGAGTTAACATTCAAGCGAGTGCTTTGCACGAAGACTCCAAGTAACGTCACAAAACACCAAGGGCACAGACTGAAAATTTCTGTGCCTTTTTTGTTTGTTTACCGCTTTATTAATGAAATGAGCAAGGCTAAATGAAACACGCCCTAGAGATCCTTAATACTACTTTTGGTTATGATGAATTTCGTCATGCACAGCAGGATATTATTCAAACGATTGTTGATGGTGGTGATGCCCTAGTATTAATGCCAACCGGGGGCGGTAAGTCCCTGTGTTATCAAATTCCCGCATTGGTTCGAGATGGTACAGCCATTGTTATTTCACCGTTGATTGCACTAATGCAAGATCAGGTTGATGCCTTGCAACAGTTGGGAATTAAGGCGGCTTATCTGAACTCCAGTCTAAATGCCCAGCAGGCTTATGATATTGAACAACAATTATTGAACGGTGAATTAGCCTTACTTTATGTTGCACCGGAGCGATTATTAAATCGCCAGTTCTTAGGCCTGTTAGATCGCTGTCATATCTCCTTGTTTGCTATTGATGAAGCTCATTGTGTGTCGCAATGGGGGCATGATTTTCGTCCTGATTATCAGCAATTAAAACTACTGCATCAACGTTATCCCACTATTCCTCGAATCGCTTTAACGGCAACCGCGGATCAACGAACGCGTGATGAAATTATTGCTCAACTGCAATTAGATCAAGCACGCGTATATATCACTAGTTTTGATCGCCCTAATATTCACTATGCTATTTCAGAAGGCAATAATGCCAAACAACGCTTATGGACCTTTCTACAGAATAATCATCCTAATGATGCCGGTATTATTTACTGTTTATCACGTAAAAAAGTAGAAGCCACGGCAGAGTGGTTGGTAGAACAAGGTCGTTTAGCTTTGCCATATCATGCTGGACTGCCGCAGGAAACACGTCAACGAAATCAGCAACGATTTTTGCGAGAAGAGGGTGTGATTATTGTGGCCACCATTGCCTTTGGTATGGGAATCGACAAACCGGATGTACGATTTGTTGCTCATTTGAATCTGCCTAAAAGTATTGAAGCCTATTATCAAGAAACAGGTCGAGCAGGGCGTGATGGTGAGCCAGCCAATGCGTGGATGGCTTATGGTCTACAAGATATTATTACTTTGCGACAGTTTATGCAGGATTCTAATGCCGATGAAGCACACAAGCGTGTTGAGCATCAAAAACTAGAGTCGATGCTAGGTTTATGTGAAGTGATTAGCTGTCGCCGGCAATCATTACTCACGTACTTTGATGAAACAGGCTCAGCGCCTTGTGGTAATTGTGATAACTGTCAAACACCACCTGAACAATGGGATGCTACGGAGTCGGCTCAAAAAGCCTTATCGTGTATTTATCGCACTGAACAGCGCTTTGGTGTGAACTATATTATTGATATTTTGCACGGTAAAAATGATGAGCGCATTCAACGAAATAGTCATGATCAAATCAGTACCTTTGGTATTGGCAGTGATACGCTGGTAATTGAGTGGCGTAGTATTTTTAGACAGCTTATTGCATTAGGCTATCTTGAAACCGATGCTGAGCGACATGGCGCATTACGACTGACGGAGAAATGTCGGGCATTATTACGTGGCGAACAACGCTTACAACTACGCAAACAAGCAAAGCCAGAAAAAACAGTCAAAGGGAAGAAACAAAAAGGATCGGTTCGACCACAAGATAGCGAATTATGGCAAGCTTTACGAGCACTACGACTTAGCTTGTCTGAAGAACATGGCGTGCCTTCATTCGTAATTTTCCATGATAGTACCTTGCAAGAAATGCTAAAAAGTAGACCGATGACATTAGCCGATTTAAATAAAGTATCGGGTGTTGGCGAGCAAAAACTAGCGCGATACGGCCAAGCCTTTATTGATGAAATAGCACAATATCCTTTATCTGAATTATTGAATAATCGCCTCAGTGCAACCGTGAATGAAACCTTGATGGCGTATCAACAAGGTTTAGAGATTGAAAAAATAGCACAACAACGTGATGTTAAAGTGAGCACAATCTATACCCATTTAGCCGATGCAATTGAAGTTGGATTGTTGGATGTTAGAGAGGTGTTAGATTTGAGCGATGCTGCATTTAATGAAATTATCTTTGTGATTGAATCACAAGAAGAACAAGGACGATTAAAGCCCGTCTATGATGAGCTTGATGGTGAATATGATTATGGGTTTTTGCGTTGCGTACAAGCGTCGATTTAACAAAAAGTAAAAAAATATGGGAATTAAATCTGATTTAGGTCTTTCAACATCTTATGTGAACGCTGTTATAAAACTGTAATATTTAGCGAGTATGATTACCCTTTACTTCATATTTTGAGAATCTGACTCAATGGCAACAACAATTTTAGTAGTAGAGGACGATGTAGCAATTCGTGACATGCTTTGTTTTTCATTAAGACAGTCTGGTTTTGAGTGCGAATCGGTTGGGGATGCGGAGCAGGCCTTAAAATATCTGGAGAAACAGCAGGCAAAATTAATATTATTGGATTGGATGCTGCCGGGCATTGATGGTATCGAGTTTATTCGTCGTTTACGTGCGAGTGATGCATTGGCAGATATCCCCGTGATTATGTTGACAGCAAAAGGTGAAAGTGAGGATATGGTCAAAGGCTTGAGTGTGGGGGCTGACGATTATGTGAACAAACCTTTTTCACCGCCAGAGTTAATGGCGCGTATTAAGGCTTTATTGAGACGGTGTGGTTCAGCCGACGATGATGATCAAAAGTTAGAGTTTTCGGGATTGGTATTAGACACGCAAAGCCATCGGGTGAGTGCAAAAGGCCAACGTATTGATTTGGGGCCAACGGAGTTTCGTTTATTGCATTTCTTCATGAAGAGGCCAGAGCGAGTTTATAGCCGGGGGCAATTATTAGATCATGTTTGGGGTGATACTGTTTATATTGAAGAACGTACCGTTGATGTGCATATTCGTCGATTGCGTCAGGCGTTAGAGCCGTCACAGCACGATCATTTAATACAGACTGTACGCGGTGTGGGCTATCGGTTTTCGGAAGATTAACGATACCTTGAATAATCACGGGTATAAATCATGATGCATTGGGATTATTGGCGCTTAATTGCAATAGTAAGTATTGCTGGTTTTATTGGCCTGTTAGTCGGACAGATGTTGCCCTTAATGTTTGTGGCGGTTGTTGTCTATGCGCTGTGGTTGCAACATAGCTGGAATAAATTATATCGATGGATGAGAAATTCAAAAAAATACTCATCACCGAGTGCCGATGGCGTAATCAATGATGTGTGCCGAGAAATTGAGCGAGTACGAAAGCAAAATAGGGCGCGTAAGAAAAAATTAACAGGCTATTTAAAACGCTTTCAAGCTACCACTTCAGCACTGCCTGACGGTATTGTGGTGGTGGCTACTGATGGGCGTATCATTTGGTCAAATAAGGCTGCAGAGCGGTTGCTAGGTGTTTTTTGGCCACAAGATAATCATGTCCGAGTGACGAATCTAATCCGAGATCCTAAGTTTCAGCAACTCTTTGATTCCGGTCTCAAAGATGGGCAGTTTGTGAATGTTATTTCACCTTTTAATCCTAATTTAAACCTTGAAGTTAAAATTGTGAAATACATGGGAAGCGGCCGTTTATTAGTTGCTCGTGATATTACGAAAACCATAAAATTACAAACTATGCGACGTGATTTTGTTGCCAATGTATCGCATGAGTTACGTACGCCATTAACCGTATTACGAGGATATTTAGAAACTTTAAATCAAGATAGCCCGGTCGAACTGTGGGGGAGTGCATTACCTGTTATGCAACAGCAAACAGAACGAATGCACTTAATGATCACCGAGTTGTTAGCGTTGTCACAATTAGAAACAGGTGAAAAAGCAGTACAGCATGAACCTTGTGATATCCAGGCATTATTAGTTTCTGTACGAGATGACGCACAAAAACTACAACACTATCGCAATCATCAAATTGAACTTGAATTGATGACCGATAAAGGATTGCTTGCCGATGTCGATGAATTACGTAGTGCTATTTCAAACTTGGTCTTTAATGCGGTGAAGTATACGCCTGGAAATAGCAAAATAATTATTCGGTGGTTTGTAGATAAGAAAGGGGCTCATATTGAGGTGTCTGATAATGGTGAAGGTATTGCTAAAGAGCATCTTGAACGATTAACCGAGCGTTTTTACCGGGTAGACAGTGGTCGAGCTAAAGAAGCGGGTGGCACAGGGTTAGGCTTGGCAATTGCCAAGCATATATTACAACGCCATAATGCCGAGCTTACTATCTCCAGTGAGCTTGGCAAAGGTTCACAATTTCGTTGCAGTTTCCCATTGAATCAAGTGCTTGATATATAGCCGTGACCATCCAACTTGCAGACGATTTAATAAAGCCGGTCATTCTCACGTACTTTTAGCGGGAATCTACGGGTATCGCTTGAATAGCAAGACAATGTGTAGCAATATATGGACTTTAATTTTAAGAAAGTAACTGAAATTATGCCCTCAGAGCCAGAGCAAGATATTCTAGCTGCGATTGATTTAGGCTCGAATAGTTTTCATATGATCATTGCCCGCATGCGTGATGGGCATTTTCAAGTAGTTGATAAATTACGTGAGATGGTGCAACTGCGTGCCGGATTGGATGAGAACTTATACCTTTCTGATGAAGCTCAAGAACGGGCTATTACCTGTTTGCAACGTTTTGGTGAACGAATAAAAGACCTACCAACTGCCAGTGTCCGGATCGTGGGTACAAATACCTTGCGCGTTGCTGTGAATAGCCAGAAATTCTTACGAAAAGCCCGAATTGCTTTGGGGCATCCGATTGAAATTATTGCGGGTGAAGAAGAAGCACGGCTGATTTATTTGGGTGTTGCTCATGCGTTAGCCTTTGATGGCTCCCGACGTTTAGTGATGGATATTGGCGGCGGCAGTACCGAATTTATTATTGGCGAAGGATTTAAAGGTCTAAGACGGGAAAGTTTAGAAATGGGCTGTGTGAGCTTCTCACAACGCTTTTTTACAGATGGAAAAATCAGTAAGTCACGCTTTACAATCGCAGCAATTACAGCAGGATCTCGTTTACGTTCTATTCAACGTCCTTATCGAAATATGGGTTGGGTTGAAGCGATTGGTGCATCTGGAACCATTCGTTGTGTTGCTAATATTGTTAAAGAAAAGGGCTGGTCTGACGATGGGGTTATTACCTTAAAATCCTTAAATAAATTGATTGATGTGATGGTGAAGGCGGGTCATATTGATCAATTAAAAATTGAGGGCTTGAGTCGTGAGCGAATGTCGGTATTGCCGGGTGGTGTGGTGGTATTAAAAGCCGCATTCGAACGTTTAAAAATTGAGCGAATGATTGTCTCTGATGGTGCGTTGCGTGAAGGTTTATTATATGACTTACTAGGTCGTATTCAGCATGATGATGAACGTGATAGAACCGTGTTATCACTTGCAAAACGTTATCACGCGGATGTGGCACATGCCCAGCGTATCGAGACGATGGCAATGCAATTATTTGAACAAGTATCGGATGAATGGAAGCTAGATCAAACGCATTTAGATTGTTTGAAGTGGGCGGCAAAACTGCATGAAATCGGCTTGGCTATTTCCCATAATTCCTTTCATAAACATTCAGCTTATCTGATTGATAACTCTGTATTATCTGGTTTTTCTCGTGAAGAACAACATATTCTAGCAACGATTGTTCTTGGACAACGACGGAAGTTTCCTAAAAAAGAAATCAAGAAATTACCTGATGAGGTACAAAAAACAAGTAAGCGATTGGCGATATTACTACGTTTGGCAATGGTGTTTAATCGCGGCCGTTCAGAAAAAGAAGATACATTTGTGAAGTTAAAAGTGAAAAAGAAAGGGTTGCGATTACTATTGCCAAATGCGTGGTTAGAGCGGCATCCACTCACTAAGTCAGACTTATATCATGAAGTCGCTTATTTGCAAGAGATTGGATTCAAACTTAAAATTAAAGATTGAACTATATGTTTGTAATTTAGTCGGATAGATATGATGAAATTCAAAATAATGATGATTTTATGGCTCAGCTGCATTTTATCTGTACAGGCAAATGAATCTATCACACTCTCTAGCGAAACCGGTGACACCTTAATGATTCATCGTTTGAAAAATGGTGAGATCTGGGGAAGTTTTCTGATCACCGACCAAGTTGCTGATAGTTTTGCTGAGAATGAGTTAATCGTGATGCAAGTGGACCAGCATCAGCCAATTAAACTTGATCATCAGAAACTGTGTGGAAGTCCCGCTAGAGAGGCTCAAAAGGTGAGTTATTCCTTTCAAAGCGAACCTGAACAAGCGCAATGGCAGTTTAGTCGTGTTGCCGAATCTCAACCTAACATCCTTAAATTAACGGGTTGGGATAAAGAAACCTACCAGCATATGAAGTCAGATCGCCGACCGGAGCTGGTGGACTTTCCGATCCAAGCCAATCTTGCCCTTGTAGACTTATGGCAGCAGTTTCAACAAGGAAAATCACTTGTTTTCCGCTATGTAACTGATGCTGGAGAATCTCGGCAGGCGGTATTTGAATTGCCGCCTGAGAAGATACATCAACTTATTGAAAAATAGTGGATTGGATTTACCAATTTACATTCACACCGGCATAAAAACTACGTCCTAGACCAGGAATACGATCACCTTGTGTAAGGTCCGGGTTG
Organism: Piscirickettsiaceae bacterium; assembly: GCA_013215825.1. GTDB lineage: Bacteria > Pseudomonadota > Gammaproteobacteria > Nitrosococcales > Methylophagaceae. Next base: position 133,324 of record JABSQN010000005.1, read on the forward strand.
TTACTAATACGGTTATAACCACCAAGATGGTTGCTGTATTCACGGTCAAACAGGTTGTTTACACCTGCTGATAAGGTAATAGAGTCATTAGCTTGATAACTACCGGACAAACTATAGACCGCATAACCACTGGTCTTTTTCTCATTATTTTCAGATGAAACTTTATTCTGAGCGGAGACAGTTTCAGCCTCAAAACCTACACGCCATGTTGTTTGTACATAACTAAGCATGGTGCGAGCCGTAAGCGGTGCAATACGATAGAGGTTGTCACTAGTGTCACGACGTTCACCACGAACGTAGCTGATTGTTCCATCTAACTGCCAATCATTATTAATGGCAACAAACCAGTTGGTATCAAGACCGTATAATTTAGCATCAACATTATTAAATTGCAGCGGATCAGGGTTACCCATCATTGCACTAATCATATTGGCTGTCATATTCATGCTGGCGGTGCCTTGAATATAATCATTGATGTGATGATAAAAAAGTCGCGGTGATATCGCCGCTTTTGATGTATGCCAATCTAATCCAAATTCAGCTTGGTAAGCGGTTTCAGGATCAAGATTGATATTGCCAATATAGTTATTACCATCAGCTAGCCCAGATGTTGATTCCATTGGCATCCAAAGATAACGTTCTTGATAACTTGGTGCACGCTCTTTACGAGCAAGCCCAAATTCAATATCAAGATCCATATTTATTTTGTAAGTAAATACGGCCGTTAGATCGATTAAATTGTCTTCTTGGCTACGATCAGCACCATTAAACTGGTCGATAAGTATTTGAGTGTTAGTACCCATGCCCCCCATCATCATTGCCATGCTGCTACCGACCGTGCCCGAATCGGATGTGATGCGAGATAAGCGAATGCCTGATTCTAGTTTCCAATCAGTATTTAATTGGCCTGACCATTCGGCAAAGATACTGCTACGGTCACGTTCAATATCGTTGAAATTCTTTGTCCAGAACATAGGGTTAGTTGGATCAGAGATGTCCGAATTATGTTCTGCCTGGTCGGCATCTAGTCCAACTTTCCAGCCAGATTGAACATAACTTAGGTGAATACCTTTTGATTCAACATCGGTCAGTGCATAACGAGTGATCATGCCCGGAGTTCGTAAGGTGTAGTTATTCATTAAGTGCTCGGCATCTTGATAATTAATGCGAGCTTTAATCTTGCCTCCATTAGCGAGCTCTTTACTAAATTTTATTTTGTAATTTTCACCGCGGGCAAACATGATGTCCATCGGCAGTGCTATGGTGCCAGTATTGCCTGTGGCATGGTGTTCTATATCAAGATCTAATTCATAGCCCATTGATTGAAAGGCATAGTTAATACCGACTGTATCGCGCTCATGTTCACTAGGTAGAATGTAGCCACCATCAAATTCAAGATCATCACCACGGTCAATACTTCCCGCTATTTGAAAACGATGATTTTCGGTCGCCACACTAGCCATCACGCTGGCATAATAGGTATCGCCATTATCAGCATAACCTGTTGATGCATTGCCATGAAATTCAGCATTTTGACCGGACGCGAATTCAGCCTTTCTAGAGTTGGCCATAATCGTGCCGCCAATTGTTTCTATACCTGAGCTAACGGGGGCAATACCACGATAAAGAGCGACATCAGCAACACGAGAACTTGGCAAATAACTTAATGGTGAATCCATCCGGTTTGGGCCGGCTTGGCTAATACGAACACCGTCAATTAGGACGTTAACGCGATCACCAAATAAGCCGCGATATTGAGAAATACTGGTGAGTGGACCATTACTATTAATATTGGCGCCTGGTAGGCGTTTTATCATATCTCCAGTATCTGGTGTGGCGATAGAAAGAGTGGGCAGTGCATACGGTATTTCTTCACTTGATATACCTTCTACTGACATGCTTGGCAGAGAAATCTGTTCGGCATGTAGTGTCGAATTGAGACCAAACATTAAAAATGACAGAGGTAATAATTTGAAATAGTGCACGATGAAGCTCCTATAAAAAGTGCAACTATTCTAATTGGCTTTGTCTGAGAAAAAGTGTGTTTTATGATCATAAAATGTGTGAAATAACGCAATTTTTATTTTAGAGCGCGTGTTATTGTGTTGGAAATAAATTTAAGGTTAAATGATGGAAGCAATTACAAGTTCATATATCACCGCTTTTCTACTGGGGCTGTTTAGCACTGTTCACTGTATTGCCATGTGCGGTTCGGTAATTGGTGCATTAACACTAAGTTTGCCGGTCGAAATACGTGAAAGCCAAGCCAAAATGTTTCCCTATGTGCTCAATTATAATTTAGGGCGTTTATTAAGTTATTCACTTGCAGGTTTGATTGTTGGTTTATTGGCATCGCCACTTACTGAGTTTAATGGCCATTTAATATTACGGACTTTATCAGTTGTGGTTATGATTGCGATGGGCTTATACCTTGCTGGTTGGTTCCCTAAATTTGCCCATATGGAACGAATGGGTGCGCCTATTTGGAAATGGTTGCAACCACTAGGACAGAGGTTTTTACCTGTACGAACTCGCACTCACGCCTTCTTTTTAGGATCTGTTTGGGGTTGGTTACCCTGTGGTTTGGTGTATGCCGCACTAGCGGTTGCGGCAACAGCAGGCGATCCGGTTAAAGCCTCGTTAGTTATGTTGGCATTTGGTGCGGGTACTTTGCCCGCAGTAATGGGTGCTGGCTTGTTTACCGGTCTATTAGCCTCAATGGCACGAGCCAAACATCTACGTAAAATTGCCGGTATATCTATTATTATGATGGCATTAGTGACCGCGTTTTGGCCTATGGATCATGATACAGGCCATGATCATGCGGTAAATCATATTCACCCAGAAATGGATATGCAACATGACTAAGTTATTAGGCAAGTCCCCTCAAATTACTCATATCTTGCGTACATTACCGATGATCGCAGCAAGTGATGCCAGTGTTTTAATTGAGGGTGAAACTGGGACAGGGAAAGAGTTACTTGCACATGCTATTTATGCTGAAAGTCATCGTAAAGATAAACCCTTAATCATTATTAATTGTGCAGCTTTGCAAGTTGAGGGGATTGAAGTTGATCTATTTGGGCGTTGCAATGCTGATGGCGAAATTGAATATCGTGGACGATTGTTAGCGGCAGATGGTGGTACCGTTTTCTTGGATGAAGTTGATGCTTTGCCATTGGCTATTCAAGCGAAAGTGTTACGTTTTTTAGAAGCGGGTGAGTGCCAATTACAAGGTAGTTATAAATTACACATTGCGGATGTGCGGATCTTGGCCGCAAGCAGTGTGGATCTTCAGCAAGCCGTTGCCGCAGGCAGTTTTCGATCAGATCTGTTTTATCGCCTACAAGTTGTTCCGATCACCCTGCCACCATTACGCGAGCGTAGCGAAGATATTCGCCTGCTGTTACGTCATTATGGACAAGAGTTTGCGGGTAGCAATGCGGTGATACGTTATACCAAAGAAACAGAACGTTGTTTACTGAGCTATGCTTGGCCGGGTAATGTGCGTGAACTGATCAACTTTTGCCAACGTATGGCATTGCTTAAACCAGGTAAATCATTATTGCCAGAAGATTTAGGCATGGAAATGTTGCCAGAAACAGCGGCAAGTGAGCATTTATACTCCTTACCACCAACAGGTATTAAACTCGCGCAAATAGAGCTGGATTTAATCAACCAAGCACTTGAAATGGCGGCAGGAAATCGTTCACGTGCCGCTCGATTACTAGGAATCAGCCGTGATACATTGTTATATCGGATGCAAAAATACTCGTTATAATAGGGGCTTAATTCTTGCCAGGACTTCGCCATGAAACAGTATCTTGATTTATGTAATCGTATTATCGACCGAGGACACTGGATCGAGAATAAACGCACGGGTAAGCGTTGTCTGACTGTGATTAATGCCGATTTAAACTATGATGTTGGCAATAACCAGTTCCCTTTAATTACGACACGTAAAAGCTATTGGAAATCAGCTATTGCTGAAATCATTGGTTATATTCGTGGCTATGATAATGCCGCTGATTTTCGTGCGATCGGCACTAAAACCTGGGATGCTAATGCCAATGAAAACGAGCAATGGTTAAACAATCCTTTGCGTAAAGGTCAGGATGATATGGGTCGGGTTTATGGTGTGCAAGGTCGCTCATGGGCTACACCTGATGGTGGCCATTTAGACCAGCTTCGCAAGCTGGTGGATAATTTGTCACAAGGGATTGATGATCGCGGTGAGATCCTGACATTTTATAATCCAGGTGAGTTTGAACTGGGCTGTTTACGACCGTGTATGCACACTCACACCTTTTCCTTATTGGGTGATACATTATATCTAACCTCATATCAACGCTCGTGTGATGTGCCGTTAGGGCTTAACTTTAACCAAGTTCAAGTGTTCACGCTTCTTGCTTTAGTTGCTCAAATAACAGGCCATAAAGCAGGATTAGCACACCATAAAATCGTCAATGCACACATCTATGAAGATCAGCTGGAATTAATGCGAGATGTGCAAGTGAAACGCCAGCCATACTCATCACCACAACTCATTATTAATCCTGATATTAAATCGTTAGAAGATTTAGAAACATGGGTAACAATGGATGATTTTGAAGTGACAGGCTATGAATGTCATGACCCGATTAAATATCCGTTTTCAGTGTGATATTGGATCAGATAACGATTGATTTAGTACGGCATGGCGATGTTGCTGGCGGTAAGAAATTATTAGGAATAACTGACGAGCCATTATCAGCGTTGGGCTGGCAACAATTACGAACAGCATTTCCTATTACTGCATTACCATGGCAAAAAGTGATTAGCTCACCATTACAGCGATGTAGTGCCTATGCGAAAGAGATCGCAAGTCAGTTATCTGTTCCGTTGCTATTAGACGAACAGTTCCAAGAGTTGGATTTTGGGAATTGGGATGGTCAGTTATTGAATGATCTTTATGCCAGTGACTCGTCGGCAGATCTTATGCGGTTTATGAATGAACCGACATCACTATCACCACCTTATGGTGAAAGCTATCAAGCATTTGAATTGCGGATAATAACCGCGTGGGAAGTCTTGTTGGAATCGCTACATCAAGAGCAGATAGCCCATTGTGTCTTGGTGATTCATGGTGGTGTGATTCGAACAATTCTTAGCCATATTCTTGGCTTTCCAAATACCAATCTATTTAGAATTGAAGTGCCTTATGCCTGCCTTAGTCGGATTAAGCAGTATGAGCAATACCCACCGGTTCTAAGTTTTCATGGTGGGAATATATAAGTGTTTTGGGGCTTGCAGATGAATTGCAAGCCCCAAAAACAGTCTACTTTATGGTGTATAAGACAATGTAATCATGCCTGTGCGATCTAAACTATTGTAGTTGTTAACTGTTTGATATTCTTTATCAAATAGGTTTTTAACATTAGCTTGGATAGACCAGTCGCTATCAATTTTATATGAAACACGTAAGTCTAATAAGCCATAACCACCTAAGCGAGTACTGTTTGAGGCATTATCAAAACTATGACCTCTTAACTTCCAGCTGGCTCCAGTTGACCATTGCCCCCATTGCTTATCAATATTTACATTGGCTAAACGTTGTGCACGACGAGCTAAGATATTACCTGTTGATAGATCTTCTGGCTTCAAAAATGTTGCATTTACTGCAATATCCCAGCCTAGAAGTTGTGTATCAGCGTCGAATTCTACACCCGCAATTTTAGCTTTATTTACATTTTCCATTTGTGGAAATTGATAAACGAGTAAATTACGAATATGCGTGTTGTAAAGGTGGAATCCCCAATTACCCCAAGCTTGGTTGCCATCAAGGTTCATAGAAAAGCTATTTGAACGCTCAGGCTGTAAATCAGGGTTACCTTGGAAATAAGAGGTAACAGGCCAGTATAAGTCATTAAAAGTTGGTGCTTTAAATGCGCTGCCATAATTTAAGCTGAATTGAAGATTATCTTGCAGCCAATAGCCCCATTCAGCCATACCTGTATTATGAGAACCAAATGCCTCATTATCATCGTAACGAGCCGCTACTAACCAACTGCTTTTATCAAATTGTGCTTGCCAGCTTACAAATACAGCCTTGTTATCACGAGATGATTCACTATAATCGGTGGAGCTAGTTACTTTATCTTCTTCATAGTCCAAACCTATACTTAAGGTATGGTTCTTAGTAATCGCAACCGTGTTAATAAGACTAGCAAATTGGCGGCGAGTATTGAATGTACCGTTTTCAATGCTGTTTACATAGTCTTGTGCTTCATCTTTTGATTCACCTACATTTAAAGTAAGTGACCATTTGTCGTTGATCGCTAGCTTGGCATTAACACCAAAGATCTGTTGTATAGATTCACCTTTATTGTTATCACTTGCATCGAAACCATCATACTCATTAAAGCCTTCACTTCTTAGAAAGTTAGCACCAATGCTGAAACGATCATTAACAGTATGTTGGATCTTGGCTGAAATGCTGTTGTTTCGATAGCCATCTTTATCAGGATTTTTATCTGTTCGAGCATTAATGCCTTCTGTTGATTGATGATTGAAGCTTAAATTATATGTTGTTGCTTCATTGCCGCCACTCACGCCAGCTGCAAATTGTTTTGAGTTATGGCTACCATAAGAGACTTTGGAATAAGGAGTAAAACCTTGCTGACCTTGGCGAGTAAATATTTGAATAACACCCCCAATTGCTTCTGAACCATATAGACCTGAACGAGAGCCACGAACAATCTCAATACGTTCAATTTGTTCTACAGGGAAGTCTTGGATTGATGCTCCGCCTGATGTTGCTGAGTGCCATTTAACACCATCGACTAATACTAAAACATGGTCTGAGTTTGTGCCACGTATTGATATACTACTTACTTTGCCTAATCCTCCCGATGCCGTCATATCAATACCCGCTTGACGCGATAATAAACTAGGTAAATTATTAATTTGTAAGCGTTCAATATCAGCACGCGTAATCACGGTTGTTGCTGCTAATACGTTGACTGATGGCATGCGGTTAGCCGTTACCGTTATGGCATCTAACTGGTCATCGGCACTAACTGAAAAGGGAATGCTAGAGACAGCAATAGCCGCTAAAGCAAGGCGTACAGAAGTTCGTAGGGCTTTATGCCCATAAGAGTTTTTCATTGTTTCTCCTGAGGGATCGCTCACCCGCGATCCGAAAAATAGGGGTGCAACCATGAGGGTTGCTAAAAAACTTCAGGCAGGTTTCCGGACTTTCATATTTATATGATTACCGTTGCGGGGGCAGTGTTGGCCTTTCACCAACTTCCCTTTTAACACTGTCAGCAATGACAGAGCACCAAAAGCGGACGAGATCGTATAATTCTGTACTGATTTAGTCAAGATTAAATTGACAAGATTCCGTGTTCATCTCTATCCTTGCAAGCTTAATTTAGGTGTTGCCAGTGCTGTATTGGTAACTAACTGGGAAAGTGGGTGCGTCAAATGACAAGGCCCACACTGCCCCCGCAAAGGTAAATGAATCACATTATTCATCAGTCCTAATACCGACCTACGTTTTTCACGATAGAGCGAATGTTCTATTTTTACTCACTATTGTGTGTGCGGGCCGGCACACGGGAGATATTATGTTTTTATCTGTTCAGCGCCAAATTATTATTGGTTTTATTCTTATTGTTTTGATGATTCTTACTCGAGGCAATCACTTTGCAGCATTTAACCAACTTCCCAGTGCCTCCTGGGCGGTGTTTCTTCTCGCTGGATTTTATCTTTCCAGTAAGTGGGTCTTTCCAGCTCTCTTGATACTTGCCGGTTCGCTTGATTATCTGGCAATTACTTTCGCGGGTGTTAGCAGTTATTGTGTCTCTCCTGCCTATCCGTTATTGATTCCTGCTTATGGTTCGTTATGGATAGCAGGGCGTTGGTGTCGACAGCGTTACGCACTCAAACTAGGGTCTTTGTTTCCCTTAACTATTGCTGTCACGGTCTCAACGGCATTGTGTACGGTGATATCAAGCGGTGGATTTTACTTTTTCTCTGGTCGTTATACAGATACAACATTATTTGAATTTGGACAGCGTTTTAGTCTTTATTTTCCCGACTATTTAGCCAATGTTGTGCTTTATGTTTCGATTGCTATGATTAGCCATGTCTTAGTTTTGGCATTTAATAATATGGATGTTAAATCTAAAAACACACTGCCGTGAGTCCATCAAAACACGCCTTTGATGAAGAAAGTCGATTGGCGGTGTATCGAGCAATTGAACTACGTCGTGATATGCGTCATTTCTTGTCTGATCCTATTGATGACGATGTATTTAAACGTATTTTAATGGCTGGGCATCAAGCGCCGAGTGTTGGATTAATGCAGCCTTGGCGGATTATTCGGATCACAGAGCCTGTGATTAGGCAGAGTATTAAACAGATTGTTGATAAAGAACGAATAAAAACAGCTAAAGCCTTGGGTGAGTGCCATGATGACTTTATGAAATTAAAAGTCGAGGGCATTGAGCAGTGTGGCGAGTTATTAGTCATGGCGCTAATGGATCAGCGAGAACAACATATTTTTGGTCGTCGAACATTGCCGGAAATGGATCTGGCATCGGTGTCTTGTGCTATTCAGAATATGTGGTTAGCTTCACGTGCCGAAGGTTTAGGGATGGGCTGGGTATCACTATTTGAGCCTAGTGAACTTGCCCAATTATTAACGATTCCTCAAGGTGCGAAGCCGATTGCTATTTTATGTTTAGGACATGTCGATGAGTTTTATACTGCGCCAATGTTGGAGTTAGAACAGTGGCGACAAGGTGGGGCTTTGGACGATGTATTATTTGAAAATAGCTGGCAGTCACGATAACGTAAAATGATTTTAACGACACTTATTATCATCGTAGCATTGGCATTAGATTGGCTGATTGGTGAGCCTAAACGATGGCATCCCTTGGTTGGCTTTGGTTGGCTTGTAATGAGAATGGAACGTTGTCTTCATCAGTCAGCGGTGAGTAATAATCAGCAGATAATACGTGGTTTTATTGCAGTTTTATTGTTACTTATTCCGATTAGTTTTCTAAGCTATTTTATTGCTGAAATCGATGCTGTGTCTACGTTGTTTTCTATTCTCGTGCTTACATTATGCCTAGGTCATAAAAGTTTACATGACCATGCCTTACCCATTGCCGAAGCCCTAGAAAGTGATGATCTTGAGCAGGCTCGCTATCATACTAGCCGAATTGTTAGCCGTGATCCTGCAACATTAAACATCCCACGGGCAGCGATTGAATCGGTGTTAGAAAATGGTGCTGATAGTGTGTTTTCCGCCCTGTTTTGGTTTTTGATTGGGGGAGTGCCAGCCGTTATTTTTTATCGTTTAGCCAATACTTTGGATGCAATGTGGGGCTATCGAAATATACGTTATCTTTATTTTGGTCGTTTTGCCGCTCGATTGGATGATGTTTTAAACTATATTCCTGCCCGATTAACGGCATTAAGCTATGCCTTAGTCGGAAATACTAAATTGGCATTACGCGCATGGCGACAGCAAGCACGATTGTGGGATAGTCCGAATGCCGGCCCTGTAATGGCGGCAGGCGCAGGCGCATTAAATATTACCTTGGGTGGTGATGCTCAATATGATGGTAAATGGCACCACCGAATTTTATTGGGCTATGGCGATAGCCCTGAGGCTGTTGATATTTATAAGGCATTAACGTTATTACGCCATAGTGTGTATTTATGGCTTGTGGCCTTACTCTTATTATCGGGTCTTTATTATGCTTGAACATGGCGGCAGACTTAATCAAGTGGCTCGGCAATATGGTATCGCGGTTGCTGACTTTATGGATCTTTCGACAGGTATTAATCCAAATGGTTGGCCTGTACCTCAGGATCTACCCTCTGATTTATGGTCAAGACTACCGCAAGACGATGATGGTTTAATCGCCGTAGCACGGGATTATTATCAATGTGATTCTTTATTAGCCGTTGCCGGCTCACAAGCGGCTATTCAGATGCTTCCTTTATTGCGATCACATAGTAAAGTGGGCGTGTTATCTCCTGCTTATGCCGAACATGAGCATGCATGGACTAAGGCGGGTCATGAGATTGTAACTGTTGATGCAGATTGCATTAGCGATCAATTAAGCCAGTTTGATGTATTGATACTTATTAATCCAAACAATCCGACAGGGCAATGCTTTAGCCCTCAACAACTATTAGATTGGCATCAACAACTTGCTAGAACAGGCGGTTGGTTAATTGTTGATGAAGCCTTTATTGATACGGATGCAACACAGAGCTTAAGTCAGCATTGTCCTCGATATGGCTTAATTGTACTTCGTTCTGTGGGTAAGTTCTTTGGTTTAGCGGGATTACGAACTGGGTTTGTTTTTGCTGAAAATCGTATATTAACAGCATTATCTGAGCAGTTAGGGCCATGGCCGATTGCAAGCGTGTCACGATATGTCACGCAGTTAGCATTGGCTGATAAAGCGTGGCAAACTGATGCTAAAGTTCAATTAAAACAGCAGAGTCAGCGTTTAGCCACATTGCTAACTTGTTCGGGTTTAACGCCAAGTGGCTCGAGTAGTTTGTTTCAATGGATTAAAAGCAGAGATGCAGAGAGCCTTCATCAACAATTGGCTCAGCAAGGTATCTTTACGCGTCTATTTTTACAGCCACAAAGCCTACGTTTTGGCCTGCCTAAATCAGAGCAGGATTGGCAACGTCTAAATATTGTATTACAAGGGTTATCCGTATCGTGATCGCAGCAACATTAATGGTTCAAGGAACAACCTCAGATGCAGGAAAAAGCACCGTTGTTACGGCAATATGTCGCTATTTGCAGCGAAAGTCTTATTCTGTGGTTCCTTTCAAACCGCAAAATATGGCGCTTAATAGTGCGGTGACAGTTGATGGCGGTGAAATAGGGCGCGCGCAAGCGGTGCAAGCGCAAGCATGTATGCTTGAGCCTCACACTGATATGAACCCAGTATTATTAAAACCAAATACCAATACTGGCGCGCAGGTAATTATTCATGGCCATGCGATTAGTAATATGGAGGCACAGGATTATCATCACTATAAAACAACTGCTATGGCTGCGGTGCTTGAATCACATCAGCGATTAAGTAATCAGTATCAGCTGGTGATTGTTGAAGGTGCTGGCTCGCCCGCCGAGATTAATCTCAGAGATCGTGATATTGCCAATATGGGTTTTGCCGAAGCTGTCGATTGCCCTGTTATCTTGGTGGCAGATATTGATCGTGGCGGGGTGTTTGCTCAAATTGTTGGAACGCTTGAGCTACTTTCTAGTTCTGAACAGGCACGAATTAAAGGCTTTATTATTAATCGCTTTCGCGGCGATATTAGCCTATTGCAATCAGGTTTAGATTGGCTGGAAAAGAAAACTGGCAAACCTGTATTAGGTGTTTTGCCTTATCTTCAAAATTTTCACCTTGAAGCGGAAGATGCCATTAATACCCAGCAAATTAGTGAGCAAGCCAATTTTAAAGTGATTGTGCTTGTTTATCCGAGGATCAGTAACCATACTGACTTAGATCCATTACGTTTACATCCCAATATTGATCTGCAATTTATCCCGCTTGGTCATGATATTCCCGATGCAGACTTAATCATCTTGCCCGGCTCTAAAAGTGTGATTGATGATTTAACGTCTTTAATTGCGAGTGGTTGGCAAACGGCCATTAATAAGCATCTGCGATATGGCGGTAAAGTATTGGGTATCTGCGGTGGTTATCAAATGTTAGGGCAGGAAATTCATGATCCAGATGGCCTTGAAGGCAATATAGAGATGATTGCCGGCTTAAAGTTATTAGATATGACGACCACATTGAAACCGGCAAAACAGCTTCGAAATGTGTCGGGAATCTTATCGTTGGATAATGCCCTATTTTCAGGTTATGAAATTCATGCAGGAGTCTCGGAAGGACGTTCGCTCGATACGCCTGTGTGTTGCATTGATGGGCATAATGAAGGGGCAATAAGTGATGATGGTCAAGTTTTAGGTAGCTATGTTCATGGTATTTTTGAACAAAGTGAAGCGTGTTCTGCCATCTTGAAATGGGCGGGTTTACATGATTTTGAGCCTATCGACTATCATGCATTACGCGAAGCGGATATCGATCGCTTAGCTGATATGATAGACACGTATATTGATACGGCTCACCTATTGAAATTACTTAATATATCGGATTCTTCATCATGACCACGACACTTATCTTAGGTGGAGTAAAATCAGGGAAAAGTGTTCTAGCTGAAGCTGTAGCGCACAAGAGTGCGATGACTGTGACCTATATCGCAACCGCTTCGGGGCAAGATGATGAAATGCAATATCGAATTCAAACACATCAACGCCGCCGCCCAAAACAATGGCAAACAGTGGAAACACCATTGCACCTTGCTTCGGCGATTCAACAGCATTGTGTAGAGAAACACTGTGTTTTAGTTGATTGCTTAACGTTATGGCTAACGAATTTACTGATGCAAGAAAATGAAACGTTATTACGACGTGAAATTGATGCCTTAGTTGATTGTATCAATCAACTTGAAGGCACGTTGATTATGGTGAGTAATGAAACGAATATGGGCATTACACCCTTGGGAGAATTAACACGTCGTTATTGTGATGAAGTGGGAGTTTTACATCAGAGAATCGCTCAAAAATGTGACAATGTTGTGCTGACCGTTGCAGGTCTGCCTCATATTTTAAAAGGACATTTACATGACTGACTTTGAATTATGGTTAGCATCGCCAGCTAAACAGCCCGATTTGGCGAGTCGGCAAGCGGCTCTCGAGCGCCAGCAGCAATTAACAAAACCAGCAGGTTCATTGGGTCAAATTGAAGATATTGCGGTGACATTGGCAAGTTTACAAGCGAATGAAAATCCGAGTGTTGATCGTGTACAGATAACGGTTTTTGCCGCTGACCATGGCATTGTTGAAGAAGGTGTTTCGGCATTTCCTCAAGAAGTCACTGGTGAAATGATTCGTAACTTTTCACGAGGTGGTGCGGCTATTTCTGTTTTAGCACACGAAAATAATGCTCAACTATCCGTGATTAATATGGGTACAGTGAATAAGTTGGAACCTCTTACGAATGTTGATGATGCGCGTATTGCGGCAGGAACAAAAAATTTCCTCCACCATGCTGCCATGACAGAATCTCAATGTCAGCAAGCATTATTGATAGGGCAGGAGCATATTGAACACGTATATAACTCAGGTATTCAGCTCTTTATTGGTGGTGAGATGGGGATCGGTAATACCAGTTCTGCAACCGCCATTACTTGCGCTCTTCTTAAACGGGAGGCTCGCTATCTTGTCGGACCTGGAACAGGATTAGATTCGGACAGTGTGCAGATGAAAGCGAATATTATTCAAACTGCCTTAGATAAGCATCACCAGCAACTGGATAGCCCGTTACGTATCTTGCACTATGTCGGCGGCTTCGAAATAGCGGCATTAGTAGGCGCTTATATTCACTGTGCTAAAGTTGGATTGCCGGTATTGATCGATGGTTTTATTAGTTCAGTGGCCGCCTTATTAGCAGAGCAAATTTGTCCCGGTACCCAGGTTTGGTTTTTATTCAGTCACCAATCTGCCGAGCCAGGTCATCAACAAGTATTGGCAGAATTAAATGCAACACCGTTACTAAGTCTTGGTATGAGATTGGGTGAAGCCAGTGGTGCGGCGATGGTGTTACCACTTATAAAATCAAGCTGTGCTTTGCATAATAATATGGCAACATTTTCCCAAGCATCGGTATCTCAGTAATGAAAAATCAATGGCAATCCTTTCTTATCGCGCTGCAATTTCTGACAATGATTCCTGTTCGATTGACTAGTCCGGTTAAAGATACAAACCAAGGAAACTCACTGCTTTATTACCCATTCATTGGGCTGATTATTGGCAGCATTATATTGTTTAATATTTATATATTAGATGGGCAATCATATTGGGTTAGTGCCATTTTAACACTGACTTTATGGATAGCTCTCACAGGGGGGCTACATTTGGATGGGCTTGCTGACAGTGCCGATGCGTGGCTGGGCGGCTTAGGTGATAAAGCGAAAACCTTATTGATTATGAAAGATCCGGCCAGCGGACCGATTGCTGTTGTGGTGTTGCTGATGCTGTTACTTATCAAATTCATTATGCTAGCCGAGCTTATTCAACAACAGGCATGGCTGAGTATTATGGCAACTATCATATTGTCTAGGTTGGCATTGCCGCTACTCTTGATGACAACACCATATGTTCGACCTAATGGTTTGGGGGCAATTTTAGTCAAGTCATTGCCTCGTCAATCTTTACGAATTATGCTTGCCTCAGTTGCTTTCTTGGCATTGATCATGATTGATTTTATTCCCCTTCTTTTATTTTTAGCGGTGCTATTAGTCTTGCGTTATTGCATGATGCAACGTTTAGGTGGCACAACAGGTGATACTGCTGGTGCAATGGTTGAGATATTGGAAGTAACGCTATTAATTAGCTTTGTGATTATTTAAAAAGAGAACTCTACTTATGGCAGATAAAGAAAAAACACAGCGTCACGAAAAGCGCATGAAGCGTCATAAAGAAGTTGTTGACGATAAAATTGAGCAAGCACAAACCGATAAAGGTTTGCTACTGGTTATCACTGGCAATGGCAAAGGTAAAAGCTCATCAGGCTTTGGCATGGTGGCTCGCGCGCTAGGACATGGTATGCGAGTCGGTGTGGTGCAGTTTATTAAAGGTGCTTACAGTACGGGTGAAGAAACCTTTTTCCGTCGCTTCCCTGATGAAGTTGAATACCATGTTATGGGCGATGGTTTCACCTGGGATACGCAAAACCTTGAACAAGATATCGCTTCAGCAGAAGCTGGTTGGGAAGTATGTAAGAAGCTATTAGCAGATCCTAAGATTGATGTTGTGTTATTTGATGAACTCAATATTGTACTGAAAATGAAATACCTTAAAAGTGAAACCGTATTAGCTGATATCGCCACAAGGCCCGATATGAAACATGTCATTATCACGGGGCGCGGTGCGCCTGAGTCTGTGATTGACGCGGCGGATACCGTGAGTCGTATTGAAGATGTGAAACATGCTTTTCGAGCTGGGATTAAAGCTCAGAAAGGGATTGAGTTATAAAATTCAATCTGACCGTGCGTTGCATGAATCAGTCATTTCTCTATAGTCATCAAGGGTGCATTTAATTGCAGAAAATAATTAACAAGGTATAGAAGAGTATTCAGCTTAATTTTGAGTGCTAAAACTACAAATTGAATAATAAAATAAAAGTGTTAAGGTTTAGATAATTATTCTTTGTTGTAATGCTCTATAAATTGAGAATATAGGAGAATCACATGACAGACTTAAAGCAACAGTTAACGACTTATCATGTTTGGGATAAGTCCGTTCGGGTTTTTCATTGGATTAATGTGCTGTGTGTTTTAGCTTTAATTGCCGTGGGTACAGCAATTTTGAATGCAAAGGGCTTGGGAGTCAGTACTGATGGTAAGATTTTATTAAAATCGGTTCATGTTTATATTGGCTATGTGTTTTCTCTTAACCTTGCATGGCGATTGATATGGGGATTCATCGGTAATCGCTATGCGCGCTGGTCGGCGATTATTCCGTTTAATACTCAACATCGGGCACAAATATCAGCGATGATGATTGGTGCTAAAGCCGGTACGCCAATTGGTTTTTTAGGTCATAACCCCATTGGGAGAATGATGGTGGCACTATTGTTTTTATTACTCAGTGTGCAGGCGATAACAGGCTTAGTCCTGGCTGGAACCGATGTGTATATGCCGCCATTTGGTAATACGATAAAAGAATGGGTGGCAGTCGATAGTTCAACTGTTGAGAGCATTAAACCGTATTCAAAAGAGGGCGTTGATGCCGAAGCTTATAAAGAAATGCGTGACTTCAGAAAGCCAATTGTTACGACACATTATTATGTGTTTTTTGTGCTGCTTGCCGCGATATTTCTGCATTTACTAGCCGTTATTATTACCGAAATAAAAGAGAAAAATGGCATTGTGTCAGCGATGTTTACCGGTAAAAAAGTGTTTGCTAATAAGCCGTTTGATTCGGGTCTTTAGAATATATTACAAAGGGCGCGGAGTATTCTTCTGGTTTCATGCGTTTTAATAACGTCAGTCATCCCCGTGGAAACGGGGCTCCAACGATAGTTGATTACATTACTGCCCATAGATTCCCACTTTCGCGAAAATGACGAAGCGAAACTATAGCCGCCCAATTTCAGCAAAAGAAACAGTCTCACCATCGCCAATAACAATATGATCTAAAACTCGGATATCAACCAATCCCAGTGCAGATTTTAATCGGGTAGTGATGGCGTAATCCGCTTGACTAGGTTCAGCGATACCAGATGGATGATTATGGGCAAAAATCACTGCTGCCGCATTGTGTGCAAGTGCGCGTTTAACAACTTCTCGCGGATAAACGGATGCACCATCAATCGTGCCTTGAAATAATTCTTCAAAGGCAATCATGCGGTGTTTATTATCGAGAAAAAGGCAAGCGAAGACTTCATGATGATAAGCGCGTAAGCGTTGTTGTAAATACTGTTTAGTAGTTGCCGCATCGGTGAGGGCATCGCCGCGAGATAAGGTTGATTCAAGATGGCGTCGGCTCATTTCAAGTACTGCCTGCAATTGCACAAACTTGGCAGGGCCTAAACCATGTTGCTGACAAAAGGCCGTTTGATCAGCCTCAAGCAAGGCGCGCAAACTACCGAAGGAGGCGAGCAGGTTTTTTGCTAATTCGACTGCGGAGAGTCCGGTTACACCTGTCCGTAAGAAAATAGCTAACAATTCGGCATCAGATAATATATTTGCACCATGTTGTAGTAACTTCTCACGAGGCCTTTCATCGGCCGGCCAATCTTTAATTGCCATACTTCGATTCCTTTTGAAGAGTGATGGCTAATTCTATCGCTTGTTTTTAATAAAAACAATCACTTATTTTTGAATTGAGTGACAAAAAAGAGTATTCTACACAGCCTTATTTTTACGATATCGATTGCATGGCTGGTAAACTTTTTATAAAGACATTTGGTTGTCAGATGAATGAATATGATTCATCAAAAATGCTTGAAGTGCTTGCCGCTTCTCATCAATTAGAGCTGACAGAGGTAGCTGAAGAGGCGGATGTGCTCTTACTGAACACCTGTTCGATTCGCGAAAAAGCGCAGGAGAAGGTGTTTCACCAGCTTGGTCGCTGGAAGCGCTGGAAAGATGATAAGCCCGACTTAATCATTGGTGTCGGTGGCTGTGTGGCCAGCCAAGAGGGTGAGGCTATTCGTCGTCGTGCACCTTATGTTGATTTGGTTTTTGGCCCGCAAACATTGCATCGATTGCCTGAAATGCTGGATGCGGTTAAAAAGACTCACAAACCTAGTATTGATATCTCGTTCCCTGAAATAGAAAAATTCGATAATTTACCTGAGCCAAAAGCAGATGGCCCAACGGCATTTGTGTCGATTATGGAAGGCTGTAGTAAATATTGCACGTTTTGCGTGGTGCCTTTTACGCGTGGTGAAGAAGTGAGTCGTCCGGTTGAGGGCGTGTTGACTGAAATCCGACAATTGGCAGCACAGGGTGTACGTGAGATCAATCTTCTGGGGCAGAATGTGAACTCGTATCAAGGTGACCTTGATGATGATGGCGCCGCTGATTTAGCCCTTCTGATCCATTATGTCGCGGCGATTGATGGCATTGATCGTATTCGTTTCACAACATCGCATCCTGTTGAATTTTCAGATAGTTTGATCGATGCGTTTGCTGAAGTTCCTGAGCTAGTTAATCATTTACATCTACCTATTCAATCCGGTTCAGATCGCATTTTAGCAATGATGAAACGTGGTCATATGGTATTGGAATATAAAGACAAAATCCGTCGCCTACGAAAAGTTCGCCCGAATATCAGTATGTCGAGTGATTTTATTATTGGTTTTCCTGATGAAACCGATGCCGATTTTGAAGCAACCATGGCGATAATTAATGATATTGGTTTCGATCATTCCTTTAGCTTTATTTATAGTCCTCGTCCAGGTACGCCAGCGTCTGCATTTATTGATTCTGTGCCTGAAGAGGTTAAAAAAGAACGCTTGAAGCGGGTACAAGAGCGCCTTTTAGAGCTAGAAGCAGCACATAGTCAAGCGATGTTAGGCACGACACAACGCATTTTAGTTGAGCGAATTAGCCAGCGTGTTGATGGCGAAATGAAAGGACGAACAGAAAATAATCGTTCTGTTATTTTTGTTGGCGATAGCAGTTTGATGGGTAAGTTTGTTGATGTGACAATTACCGAAGCGTATAGCAATTCGTTACGTGGCGAAATGATCGCCAATAGCCCAATCCTTTAAATTAATCGAGAAATACAACTTTGAGTGAATCAACCTCTTCAGTAAATAGTATTAGTTTTGAATTAAGCCCTGCTGATAATCCACGGTTATCAAACCTTTGCGGGAATTTGGATGAGCATTTACGCATGATGGAGCGTGGCTTCGGGGTTGAGATTAATAATCGAGGCGTGAAGTTCAAAATCATTGGCAAGCCTGATATTTTGTCCGATGTGCAGAATGTGATCCATGAACTTTATGCTGAAACAGGACAGACCGTTTTAGTGGCTGAACAAGTGCATTTAGCGATCCGTAAAATGGGTGGTGAAGAGACAATCGTCGAGCCTGAACAAAAAGACATTGTGATTAAGACTAAGCGTGGTCTAGTAAAAGCGCGAGGTGAAAATCAGCAAGATTATTTGCGAAAAGCAATGACTTACGATATAAATTTTGGTATTGGTCCGGCAGGAACAGGTAAAACCTATTTGGCTGTGGCATGTGCAGTTGAAGCATTAGAGCGTGATTTTGCTCGACGTATTATTTTAGTTAGACCTGCGGTTGAAGCTGGAGAAAAGTTAGGCTTTTTGCCCGGTGATTTAACACAAAAAGTCGATCCGTACCTCCGCCCTTTATATGATGCTTTATATGAGATGCTAGGCTTTGAACGTGTTGCAAAATTGATAGAACGAAATGTAATTGAGATTGCACCATTGGCCTATATGCGTGGACGTACATTAAATGAATCATTCATCATTTTAGATGAAGCGCAAAATACCACAACTGAGCAAATGAAAATGTTTTTAACGCGTTTGGGGTATAACTCAACAGCGATTATTACTGGTGATATTACGCAGGTTGATTTACCCAAATCTCAAAAATCAGGCTTACGTCATGCGATTGAAGTGCTTGACGGTGTTGAAGGTATTGGCTTTACTTTCTTCCAAGCGAAAGATGTGGTACGTCATGCGTTAGTTAAAAAAGTAATCGTGGCTTATGAAAAGGCAGAACGCACTCAACCATGATTGTGACTGTTGATTTACAGATCGCAGATGATGGTAAACATCCTGGTGTCGACCAATTCCAGCAATGGGTTGATGTGGCATTGCAAGAAGTCAGCGAAGATTGTGAGTTGAGCATTCGCTTAGTTGATTGTGATGAAAGTGCCGAGTTAAATGCAAACTATCGTGGTAAAGATAAGCCGACCAATGTGTTGTCATTTCCTTTTGATTCTTCTGTAGAGATAAAACCTAAATTGTTAGGCGATTTGGTGATTTGTGCATCGGTAGTGGAGCAAGAAGCAAAAGAGCAAAATAAGACCGCACATGATCATTGGGCGCATTTAGTGGTGCATGGTTGTTTACATTTGTTAGGATATGATCATATCGATGATGAGGATGCCGAAATTATGGAATCCTTAGAAATTAAACTATTACAATCCCTGAATATTGATGATCCGTATCAAGAACAAGAGGCAATAAAATGAGTGACGGGCGACCGAGTAGTTCGCAAACAAGTCTAAATTGGGTTCAACGACTAAGTAAATTATTGTTTGAACCACGAGATCAAGAGCAACTTATTGAGCTGATCCGAGGCGCATCAGAACGACATATTTTAGATGCGGATGCCTTGTCGATTGTAGAGGGCGCATTAAACGTGTCACAAATGCAGGCAAGGGATGTCATGATCCCGCGCTCGCAAGTGGTGATGGTGTCACGCGATGCATCTGTAGAAGAAACATTAAAACTTATTGTTGAAAAAGCCCATTCTCGCTTTCCTGTGATTGATGATGACCGTGATGATGTGATTGGGATTTTGTTGGCAAAAGATGTGTTGGCAGCAGTGGTTTCCGCAGGAAAATTTGAGTTTGATTTAAGAGATATCATGCGCCCTGCGATCTTTATTCCTGAAAGCAAACGCTTAAATGTATTGTTACGTGAATTTCGTGCACGACGTAATCACATGGCCATCGTGGTTGATGAATATGGTGGTGTTGCAGGAATGGTCACTATCGAAAACGTATTGGAACAAATTGTTGGTGAAATTGAAGATGAACATGATATCGACGACGATGCGCCTATTTTGCAACATGATGACGATACTTACACTATAAAAGCACTAACAACAGTAGAAGATTTCAATGAGTATTTTGATGTTGAATGGAGTGATGATTTTGATACCATTGGTGGCTTTGTGATGAATAAATTCGGACATTTACCTGAACGTGATGAGCAAGTCAGTATTGAGCAGTTTCAATTCACTATAATGCGTTCAGATAATCGTCGGATTCACTTGATAAAAATGTATATTATTCCTGATTCCGAGCTTGAAGAAGCAGAGAGTGAGTAATAAACAAGGCAATATTATCGCGCTATTTGCAGGCGCATTACTGCCGTTCTCTTTTTCGCCTTTTCATTTTTATCCTATTGCCGTTATTAGTTTAGCGTTGCTATTTTTTTGCTGGCAAAATGTTAGCCCTAAGCAAGCTGCAATACGGGGCTTTATCTTTGGTATTGGCATGTTCGGTGTCGGAATATCCTGGGTATATGTTGCTATTCATGAATTTGGGCAGGCAGGTATCATTCTTGCCACATTGATGACGAGCTTGTTCGTCGCTTTTCTTGCTTCTTATATTGCTCTATTAGGCTGGAGTGTTAAGAAAATATCATCGAATAATTCACCGGTGGTAGATTCTATATTCCTATTTCCTGTCGCTTGGCTCGGCTTTGAGTGGTTTAAGTCTTGGTTTTTAACAGGGCTTGCTTGGCTTGAAATCGGCGTAGGGCAAATTGATGGCCCTTTGAGTGGTTATACACCGATTATCGGCGTGTTAGGAGTGTCTCTGATAACGGCATTATCAGCAGGATTGTTATTGGTTTCTTGGCAGAAAAAACAGATATGGGCAGTTGTTGTATTAGCGTTAATTTGGGCTGGTGGAGAGGTTTTAACATCTAAACAATGGACAACGCCTATTGACGATGAAGTGAAGGTGACGATTATTCAAGGTAATATCCCGCAAGAAATTAAGTGGGATCCTGAGCAGTTATTTAAGACCTTAGCGTTATATCAAGCGAGAACAGAGGAAAATTGGCAAAGTGATTTAATTGTTTGGCCCGAAAATTCGCTCCCCGTTTTTTATCATCAAGCGAAAGAGTTCTATCTTGATCCTATTGCAATATTAGCAGAAGAAAATAATACGGCACTACTTTTAGGCTTGCCGGTATTGGATCAAGAAACGGGCTATTATTACAATGCGATGATGTCGTTAGAAAATCAGCAAGAAGATTTTTATTATAAAAGTCATTTAGTGCCATTTGGAGATTATGTACCGCTGGAATGGCTTCGAGGTATTATTAAATTCTTTGATTTGCCCATGTCGTCATTTCGCCCCGGACCTATTTCAAACGAGTTATTAAACGTTGCTGGGCAGACTATTGGATTATCAATTTGTTATGAAGATACGTTTTCAACGGAGGTGCTAAGAGCCTTGCCAGAAGCAACGATATTAGTGAATGCAACTAATAATGCGTGGTATGGCGATTCTTTTGCGCCTCATCAACATTTACAGATTTCTCAAAACCGAGCATTAGAAACCGGCCGACCACTTATTCGTGCAACAACTAATGGTATTTCGGCATTTGTTGATTATAAAGGCAAATTAATGAGCCAAACGACACAGTTTCAAGAAGCTGTATTGACAAAAAATATTCAGCCAAGAGAGGGTGAAACGCCGTATGTAACATGGAAAAGACTGCCTTTGTTTTTATTGGCTCTATTCATGTTGTTGGTGTGGGCGTATTATCGTCAAAATCCTAGCAAACAGGCGGATTAATGCAGTTTTTAACTATTCAACGCATATTGGGTATTTTATTAGGCTTATTTAGCTTTACTTTATTGCCTCCCATTGCCGTATCTTTATATTATCAAGATGGTTCAACACAAGCATTTGTTGATGCCTTTTTACTTCTATTAGTGGCTGGAATATTTATCTGGTTGCCAGTACGAAAACATCGAAAAGAGCTAAAGACCCGAGATGGTTTTCTTGTGGTTGTCATGTTCTGGGTGACGCTGGGCATTTCTGGTGCAATCCCTTTTTATCTGACTAAAGTTCCTGATATGTCCTTTACGGATGCGGTTTTTGAATCCATGTCAGGGTTAACCACGACTGGGGCGACCGTTTTAACAGGTTTAGATTCTTTGCCAAAAGCAGTGCTGTTCTATCGCCAATTCTTGCAATGGTTAGGCGGTATGGGGATTGTGGTACTGGCTGTTGCAATTTTGCCATTACTGGGGGTCGGCGGTATGCAGTTATATCGTGCCGAAACACCAGGCCCAATGAAAGATTCTAAGCTCACGCCGCGTATCACCGAAACAGCAAAAGCGCTTTGGTATATCTATTTAACATTAACTATTTCTTGTGCTATTGCCTTTCATTGGGCAGGAATGACGTGGTTTGATGCGATTGGACATAGCTTTTCAACCGTTGCAATTGGTGGCTTTTCTACTCATGATGCCAGTATTGGCTTTTTTAATAGTGCTACGATTGAAATGATCACAGTGGTCTTTATGCTAATTGCGGGCATGAATTTCTCACTGCATTTTTTAGCGTGGCGACATCGTTCTGTCTGGCATTATTTATCTGATTCTGAACTCCGCGTTTATTTGTTTATTCTGCTAATAATTTCAATTATTACATCGAGCTACCTTTATTTCATGCATACTTTTGATGATCCTTGGACGGCAATTCATCAAGGCGTTTTTCAAGCAGTATCTATTGGGACAACAGCAGGCTTTACCACCACAGACTATTCTTTATGGCCGGGCTTCTTACCCATCTTATTGCTTATGACTAGCTATATTGGTGGTTGTGCGGGCTCAACCGGTGGCGGTATGAAAGTTATTCGGGTGATGTTGTTGTTTAAACAGGGCTACCGTGAGGTATTACGTCTAATTCATCCTAATGGCGTATTTGCTATTAAGGTGAATAATAAAGCCTTGCCTTCAAAAGTTGTCGGTGCTGTTTGGGGGTTCTTTGCCTTATATGTGTTTTGTTTTAGTATTATGCATTTACTTTTAATGGCAACAGGTTTGGATATTGTGACCTCGTTTTCTGCAGTGACAGCCTGTTTGAATAATTTAGGTCCAGGTTTAGGTGATGTAGGCGCTAATTATGGTGATATTAATTCAGCATCGAAATGGGTGTTATGTATGGCAATGTTATTAGGCCGTTTAGAAATATTTACCTTGCTGGTGGTGCTGACGCCGGCTTTCTGGAGGCGATAATTTATGCAAACTATGAAAGTGAAATGGGATGCTATTTATCGCGAGAAAGAAACCGTGCCCTCGGCGGCATTGGTGTTGCAGCAAAATCAACATTTATTACCTGCAAAGGGAGTTGCTCTTGATTTAGCTTGT
The DNA here is from genome assembly GCA_013215825.1 of Piscirickettsiaceae bacterium. Lineage (GTDB taxonomy): Bacteria > Pseudomonadota > Gammaproteobacteria > Nitrosococcales > Methylophagaceae. The sequence continues at coordinate 157,092 of JABSQN010000005.1, forward strand.
GGACAAGGGGGGAATGCCTTGTTACTGGCAGAAGTTGGGCTTGATGTGTTGGCATATGATATTTCCGCAGTTGCTATTGAACAATTACAACAAACAGCTAAAGAAAATGGTTTAGTCATTGATGCTCAGACACGAAATATTATTGCCTCTCCTCCGGGGAAAAGTAGTCTTGATATTTTAGTGGTGAGTTATTTTCTGGATCGCACTTTAACATCACATTTAATTGATGCACTTAAGCCGGGTGGTTTATTGTTTTATCAAACGTATTGCCAGCAAAAAGTACAACAACAAGGGCCTAGTAATCCTAATTTCTTATTAAAAGATAATGAATTGTTGCAGTTGTTTTCATCAATGAAAGTGCGGGTTTATCGTGAAGAATCATTATTAGGTGATCACCAGAAAGGTTGGCGGAATCAAGCCTTATTGGTGGCGGAAAAAGAGTAATAAGAATATTATCTCAAATAAAACTTGCTGTTAGCAGCGTTGATCAGTAAAATTGTGCGGTTCAAATGTCCTGTTGTTTAGATGTTAGGGCTAGAAATTCTTAGAATATAAAATGAGATTAGTGATTATGAAAGCGGATATCCACCCAGAATACAATGAAATCGATGTTACATGTAGTTGTGGTAACTCATTCAAAACACGTTCAACACGTGACAAGGCTTTGACTTTAGATGTATGTTCAGAGTGTCACCCGTTTTATACTGGCAAGCAAAAAATGCTCGATACTGCCGGTCGTGTTGATAAATTCCGTCAAAAATACGGAAGATAAATTTAGTCAGGCCATACGGGTCTGCTAAAGAAGAAAGTCTGTGATTATGCTTAAAGGTATAGCTCGCAAAAAAATACAAAGCCTCTGCTTATTAGCAGGGGCTTTGCTGTTTTTAAGCCTAATGGGCTGTGCACAGAATCCGGTTACGGGTGAACATGATTTTGTGATGTTGAGTGAAGATAGTGAGATCGCTATTGGTCGAACTAATCATCCTAAAATAATCAAGCAATACGGTCGTTATGACGATGAGACATTACAAGATTATGTCCAAAAAGTAGGTGATAAGCTTGCTGCAGTTAGTCATCGTAATGAGTTGATTTATCGCTTCACAGTATTAGATTCGCCGGTTATCAACGCCTTTGCACTGCCCGGTGGTTATATTTATATAACACGAGGGTTGATGGCTTATTTGAATTCAGAAGCGGAACTCGCTGCTGTTTTAGGTCATGAAATTGGCCATGTCACTGCGCGTCATGGTGTACGGCAACAAAGTGCAGCTCAAGCTGCTGGTTTAGGCTATCTTATTGGTTCTATTCTCTTCCCTGAACTTCGTGCTGCACCTTCTCAGCAGTTATACAATATTCTAGGTGGTGCATTATTGAGCGGTTATGGTCGTGAGCATGAGTTGGAGTCTGATGGCTTAGGTGCTGAGTATCTTGCTAGGGCTGGCTATGATCCTAAAGCAATGATTGAAGTTATTCGAGTTCTAAAAGATCAAGAAATATTTGCAGCTGCACAAGCCAAAAAACAAGGTCGTGAAATAGAGAGTTATCACGGTTTATTTGCCAGCCATCCTGACAATGATACCCGATTGCACGAAGTCGTTGCGACTGCTGAAGCTTTTTCCAAAGGTCAAAAAGGCAAGGTTCTACGCGCATCTTATTTAGATCAAATTAATGGTTTGGCATTTGGTGATAGTGAAGAGCAAGGTATCCGTTCAGGGCGACATTTTTATCATTTACCAATGAAGTTTTCGCTGAGTTTTCCTGATGGTTGGCAGATTAATAATAAAGCCGATAGTTTGCAGGCGATATCTGAAAATGGCCAAGCGTTCATTGAAATGGGAGCAATGGATCTTAATCGGAAGCTCTCACCACAAGTGTTTATCATAGAGCGATTGAATATTGACAACTTAAAAGTAGGTAGAAGCTTAAATATAGGCGGATTAGATGGTTATACGGGCTTATTTGATACGGGTGATAAGATAGTTAGGGTTGCAGTCGTGTATCTAAAAAAACAGGCCTTTGTATTTTTTGCTAGCAGTAAAAAGCGAAAAGAGTTTTCACAATTTGATCCTGATTTCCTAGTAACGATTAAGAGTTTGCATACTTTGAAAATACAGGAATATTACTTAGCTAAAGCACAAGAAGTTGAAACGGTAACGGTGATAAAGCAAGATAATTATCAGACTTGGGCAAAGGCGTCGCGGATTAGCAATAGTCCTTTAATGGCTTTGCGTTTATTAAACGGTCATTATCCTAATGGTGAGTTAGAATTAGGTCAGAAAGTAAAGCGCATTAAATAAAAAGGTGTTTTCAAGCGTCTAGAATGGATCTACTTCTTGAGGAGCGATACCGTTAGAACCTGTATTTTCAAGTATATCTATTGGTGTTAATTCTGTTGGAACATATTGCTCGCGGAATGTTTCATAAATAGGATTAAGGGTTTCTGGTTGGGCTAATAAACCTGTTTTGGGATCAATTCGTACAGTAACCATATCGATAGCTGGTTTTAACTCTTCCTCTGGCACATCTTTTAAAGCCTCTTTCATAAAATCAATCCACATAGGTAATGCGGCTCGGCCACCAGTTTCATAGCGGCCTAATGTTTTAGGAGAGTCAAACCCCACCCAAGCGATGGCAACAAGTTCTGGGTGAAAGCCGTTAAACCACGCATCCACTTGATCGTTTGTTGTTCCCGTTTTTCCAGCAAGATCGCCTCGACCTAACTTCATTGCTTTACGGCCTGTTCCATATCGGACAACATCACGTAGCAGACTATTCATAATATAGTTATTTTGAGGCGTCATAATGCGCTTGGCAGCTGAAAACCCCTGTTGTTCTATCGCTAATATTTCACCATCTTGTGGTTCTATTTGGCTAACAAGACAGGTTTCACAAACGGTATCGACTTGTGCTTGCATAATAATATTGCCAGCTGAATCTTCAATACGTTGAATAATATAAGGCTCAATACGATAACCACCATTGGCAAGTGCTGAGTAAGCTCTAGCCATATCCCAAGGGGCTGCATTACCGCTACCAAGAGCAAGTGATAGGCTTTTTGGCATTTGCGTTGTATCAAAGCCAAATTTCTTTGCATAGTCAACAACATAGCTCGGCCCAATATCACGCAGAATTCTGATGGAAACTAAGTTTCGGGAGTTGGTTAGTGCAACTCTTAAACGGGTTGGACCAAAGAACTTGCCACTGTAATTCTCCGGCCGCCAAGAATTTTCCAATCTAGGATCATCAAATACCACAGGTGCATCATTAATAATACTGGCGGCGGTGTAGCCTTTTTCTAATGCGGCAGAATAAATAAATGGTTTAAAGCCAGAGCCTGGTTGGCGGCGTGATTGCGTAACTCGATTAAATTTACTATGAAAATACTCGAAACCACCATTAAGCGCTGTCACTGCACCATCAAATGGTGAAACGGCGATGAAAGCACCTTCAACTTCTGGTAATTGTGCTAATTGCCAGTGACTGTCATTATCTTTATGCACCCAAATCATATCTCCAGTATGAAGTATATCGCTTACTTTCTTAGGCGCTTTGCCTCGACTATTTGTACTGAGTTGCTTGCGAGCCCATTTAATAGAATCCAAGTGTATCTCATTAACATCATGATCTTTTACATAAATACGAGCGGTATTGTCATCAAGTTTTTTGATGACAATAGCCGGTTGAAGAGGGCCGATTGATGATTGATCATCAAGTGCAAGTTGCCATTGTGTTTGATCACTATCTTCTGTTAATACAATTTGAGATAAAGCACCACGGAAACCATGACGTTTATCGTAGGCTAATAAAGCAGATTGCAGTGCTGTATTTGCTGCTTTTTGATGACTAGAACGAATGGTCGTATAGACATTAAATCCTGAATTGTAGGCGTCATCACCATATTGTTCGAGCAGTTGCTTGCGTACCATTTCGGCAACAAAAGGCGCATAAACCTCAACGTTACGGCTATGGTGTACAGCTGTAAGGGCTGTTTGTGTTGCATCAAGATAAGCTTGTTCTTCAATATAGCCTACCTCCCACATTCGACGTAATACATAATTTCGGCGAAGTTGTGCTCGAGCAGGATTTGCCAACGGATTATATTTAGATGGGGCTTTTGGCAAGCCAGCGATCATGGCAAATTCAGCTAGCGTGAGTTCATTGAGTGATCGACCATAATAGACATTAGCAGCGGCACCGACTCCATATGCACGCTTACCTAAATAGATTTTATTAAGATAGAGCGTTAGGATTTCTTCTTTACTTAAGATTTGTTCAATCTGAAAAGCGAGAATGATTTCATTCAGTTTACGCAAGTAGGTTTTTTCATTACTAAGGAAAAAGTTTCTAGCGACTTGCATGGTAATGGTACTACCACCCTGTGCCTTTTTACCTGTTACTGCTAATGAGTACACCGCTCGTAAAATACCTTGGTAATCAACGCCGGGGTGCTCAAAAAACCGATCATCTTCCGAGGCGAGAAATGCATGAATAAGAGGCTTAGGGACATCATTGTATTCAACTGGGATACGACGCTTTTCACCAAACTCAGCAATTAACTTTCCTTCGGCACTAAAAATGCGGAGAGGCACTTGAAAAGGCGTTTGTTTTAATACGTTTGGTGAGGGTAAGTTTGGAGCCAGCGTGTAATAAATACCTGCAATAGCGATAAGCACTAAGAAAAAAGCAATAAAAATGAGAACTGATAGTCGTTTGATGAATTGAAGCATAGTTTTTTACTGTTGGGTCATAATGCAATTGAGTATATACCATCTTTTACTTGAAGATGTACGGTTCAGTAAGAGGATAAGCCATATTTTAACGATTGATTAAGGACCCGTCTTTAGCAAGGGTATTACGTCTTAAGTTATAGTGGAAGTGATAAACTCTGAAGAAATTGACTGGGTATTAATTACCGTGGGATTAACAAGCGTGTTAAAAACAATAGCGGAAAGTTGTTTTTTATTTAAACATGGACTATAGTCTTAATAAATCACTTTAAGTTGGCGGGCTAAGATAAAACGTTAGGTTTTGTATTATTAGGGAGTTGGGGCAATACATGTTTGGACGAAAAAAAAAACCATTATTAGGGATCGATATCAGTTCCTCAGTAGTAAAGGTTATCGAACTTAACCAAAAAAACGGTAAGTATTGTGTTGAAGCCTATGCTGTTGAGCCGCTACCTCTTAATTCTGTGATAGAGGGGCGAATTGAAAACACGGATGAAGTCGCTAGTGCGATTAAGCGCGCGGTTAAACGATCAGCTAGCAAGGCAAAGCAGGCTGCAGTTGCTGTTTCGGCCAGTTCGGCGATCACGAAAATAGTTTCATTTCCTTCGTCATTGACTGAGCGCGAACTCGAAGAGCAAGTCATGATGGAAGCTGATAATTATATCCCCTACCCATTAGAAGAGGTTCGATTAGACTTTGAAGTGCTAGGCACGTCTGCTTCAGATGTCGATGCAGTTGATGTCTTACTTGCTGCATCAAGAAGTGAAATTGTTGATGCACGTATAGAAGTTTTAGAAAAAGCGGGTTTGAAAGCTAAATTAGTGGATGTTGAAGCTTATACCATTGAAAATACGTTTAGCTTAATTGCTCAGCAATTACCCAATCAAGGGCAAGGACTAACGGTCGCAGTTGTCGATGTTGGTGCTACTGTAACCGCATTGCATGTGTTAGTTGATGGCAAAATTGTCTTTACACGTGAGCAATCCTTTGGTGGCCGAATATTGACAGAGGATATTGAGCGTCATTATGGTATGTCGTATCAGGAAGCCGGTCGAGCAAAAAAACAAAATAACTTGCCAGATGATTATAATGCGAAGGTTTTAGATCCTTTTAAGCGGTCAATGGTGACGACGGTGACTCGGGGATTACAGTTCTTCTTTTCAGCATCAACGCAATATCAATCAATAGATCAAATTATTTTAGCGGGTGGTTGTGCCTCGATTCAAGGAATTGATGTCATGATTGAAGAAGAGTCTGGTACGCCCACATCAATAGCAAACCCATTTATGGACATGGTTTTAGAGAATAAAATAAAAATTCAAGCGTTGAGCAATGATGCACCATCCATGTTGATTGCTTGTGGATTAGCAATGAGGAGTTTTGATTAATGGCTCATATTAATTTACTCCCTTGGCGTGAAGAGCGTCGTCAAGAGCGTCAACAACAATTTATCGTTGCTTTGGTTGCTGGTGTTATCTTCGCAGCCGTTGTGCTCTATGGCGTAATTTTATTTGCAGATAGTTTGATAGATGAACAAAGTAGCCGCAATAGCTTTATGCAGCGTGAAATTTCAGTGTTAAATAAAAAAATAAAAGAAATTGATACCTTAGAACGTGAACGTGAACGGCTATTAGCTCGGATGCAGGTTATTCAAGATTTACAAGCTAGCCGACCCAAAGTCGTCAAGGTATTTGATTCTTTAGTGCGTGTCGTGCCAGATGGTATTCATCTTAATAAATTAACGCGACAAGGTAAGAGGTTAACTTTAAAAGGTGTTGCCGAGTCTAACGCAAGGGTTTCCGTCCTTATGCGTAAACTAGATAAGCATGTTGAATTTGACGAATCAAATCTAAAAGTGGTTCAACGTACCTCAAGTGCAGACAATGCTATTCGTAATTTCACGTTAACAATAAATGAGTCTGAACCTAAAAAAGAAGAGGATGAAATCTAATGGACATGTCTTCTTTAAGTGAATTAGATTTTAATGAAAGTGGTGAATGGCCTTTCATTATTAAGATGATGGCAATCATTCTCTTGTGTGCAGTCGTATGGGGTGCTGGCTATTATTTTATTATTGATGATAAAAGAAATGAGCTAGCGAGCTTAGAACAAAAAGAAATTCAATTAAAAAAATCCTTTGAAAAGAAACAAGCGAAAGCCGTTAACCTAGAAGCATATAAAGAACAGATGAAAGAGATGAAGGTTACTTTTTCTTCAATGCTGCAGCAATTACCGAGAAAGAATGAAGTAGCAGATTTGTTAATTGATATATCAAGTTCTGGTCTTGTTAATGGCTTGGTCTTTAATTTGTTTAAACCTGGCGGAGAACGACCTGTTGATTTTTATGCAGAGCTTCCAATTCAAATGACGGTGACAGGCACATATCATCAGTTTGGTAATTTTGTTAGTGCTATTGCTGCCTTACCTCGAATTGTAACAATGCATAATTTAACGCTAACGCCTACGGGGGGTAGCAAAATGACAATGAATATCACTGCGAAAACATACCGTTATTTCGATGATGAGTAAGAGAGAGCGTGCTGAAAATGGGATATTCAAGGGAAGGTAATGTGGCAAATTTAATTAAAATAGCAACACTTGTTTTAACTCTGTCACTAATGGGCTGTCAACAAGAAAAAGACGATTTGGCTGCTTTTGTGGCGACAGTGAAAGCACAGAAAAAACCAGATATTGAGCCTATTCCTGTCATGAAGCCGTATGAAACGTTTTCCTATGCTGCGACTGAATTACGAAACCCATTTATCAAAACAATTGTTGAACAGCCGGAAGAAACGTTAGTCCCTCTTGTGGAGAATGGTATTCATCCTGAGAAGCATCGACGAAAAGAAGCCTTGGAATCCTATTCCTTGAGTGAGTTACAATTAGTTGGGACCTTAGAAAGGAAAGGTATTTGGGCTCTAATTCGTTCGTCAGATGGCGTCGTGCATCGGGTGCAAATTGGGAACTATCTTGGGAAAAATTACGGTAAAATTTTAACAATCACGGATATAAAAGTAACATTAAAAGAGATAGTGACAGAACCTCGTGGTGGCTATATTGAGCGTGAATCAGCTCTTACTATGGTTGAAAATTAAAGGCGTTGAATAATATGACTAACAAAGATGGAATTATGATGAAAAATAAACAGTTATTAGGAATGTTTTTCAAGGGCATACTTTCGATTATATCGGTATTTAGCCTGATTTTGCTGACAATGACTAACGCTTCGGCGGTCGATCTTCAGTCAGTGGAATATTCCTCTTTATTGGGTGATAAAGCGCAAATAACGGTGACCTTTTCAGCATCAATTGAACAGCCAAATAGCTTTTCAATTGATGAGCCTGCACGCGTGGTTTTAGATTTTACGGGCGTAAAAAATCAATTAAACAAGAAGACACAAGCAATTAATATTGGTGCAACGAGCAGTATCTCGACGGTTGAGGCGGGAGACCGTACTCGGATGGTCATCAATTTATTACAGAAAGTACCTTACACAATTGAACATAATGGCAATAAAGTTGTAATAACTATTGAAGGTGCTAGTCAACTTGCTACAAATAACAGTGCAGATAGAGAAGTAACGGATATTGATTTTCGTCGCGGTGAGAATGGTGAAGCTCGATTAATTATTACATTAAGTGATGATGGTGCGAATGTTGATGTGCGACAAGAGCAAAATAATGTGGTTGTTGATTTAAGCGGTGTTTCATTGCCTGAGAGATTACACCGACGTTTGGATGTGATTGATTTTGCCACCCCCGTTCAAATTATTGATAGTGAACAAAAAGGCAAAGTGACTCAACTAAGGTTGTCCACTAAAGGAAAGTTTGAACATTTAGCGTATCAATCCGGAAATACATTAGTAATCGAAATTAAGCCTGTTGCAGTAGAAACACAGGTGAGTAGAGATAAAGATCAGTTTGGCTACAAAGGTGATAAATTGTCACTAAACTTTCAAAATATTGAAGTACGGGCAATCTTGCAGTTGTTGGCAGACTTTACGGGTATGAACTTAGTCACCAGTGATACGGTGCAAGGCAACGTTACATTAAGACTTAAAAATGTACCATGGGATCAAGCCATGGATATTATTCTTAAAACTAAAGGTTTGGCAATGCGCCAAAATGGCAATGTGATGTTAATTGCACCAGCGGCAGAAATAGCGGCACAAGAACGTCAAGAGCTAGAAGCTAAGAAGCAATTGGTTGAGTTAGAACCATTATATTCAGAAGTATTTGAAATAAATTTTGCTAAGGCATCGGAGTTAAAAACAATACTTAAGAGTAAGAGTAAGAGTACGGGGTCTAATTCAAGTGCTGGCGAAGTTACGGGCTTTATTTCTGATAGAGGTAGTATTACCGTTGATAACCGAACTAATTCATTGCTTATTCGTGATACGGCTGAGCAATTAGTTGAAATCAGGAAAATATTAGATATTTTAGACAAACCTGTTCGTCAAGTATTGATTGAATCTCGGATTGTTATTGCTAACGATAGCTTCGCCAAGGATCTTGGTGTTAGATTTGGTGCTTCGAAGCTCAAGAATCAGAGTGATGACTTTAGTGTTAATGCAGCTCTAACAGGAAGTCTAGCACAAGCAGAGAACCTACTGGACGGAGAAGCTTTAGAGTTTCCAGAACATTTAAATGTCAATTTACCTGTAGCTAATGCCGCAGGATCAATTGCACTAGCTTTGGCAAAACTACCATTTGGTGCTGCACTCGAGTTAGAATTATCAGCAATGCAACAAGAGGGAAATGGTGAGATTATTTCTAGCCCTCGTGTTATTACCTCAAATCAGCAGCAAGCAGTTATTGAGCAGGGAACAGAAATTCCATATCAAGAAGCAAGTTCTAGTGGTTCAACAGCCGTTTCATTCAAGTCTGCAACGTTGAGATTGTCAGTAACACCACAAATAACACCAGATGATCATATTATTATGGATTTAGAAGTCAATAAGGATGAAATCGGCGGTATCTTTAATGGTGTACCAAGCATTGATACTCGTAGCGTGAAAACACAAGTCCTTGTGGATAATGGTGAAACGGTGGTTTTAGGCGGTATTTATGAACAACGAAAAGTTGATGGCTCAACACGCGTTCCATTTTTCGGCGATTTACCTTATGTTGGATTCTTGTTTAAAACGACAACACATTCAGATTCGAAAAGCGAGTTACTTATTTTTGTAACACCAAAAATTATTAAAGATGGTTTACAGTTCTAATTTCAATTAAACTTGTAAAGTATAAAAGCCGGAGCATTTTTGAGCCGGCTTTTTCATTCATAGACTATGCAACGTTGAGATAAAAAAGTGATTTCAGGCAATATTTTTCTTATTGGACCTATGGGTGCAGGTAAATCAACTGTGGGTAAGCAGTTGGCAAAAGCATTGGGCCGTGACTTCTATGATAGTGATAAAGAAATTGAAGAGCGTACTGGCGTTTCTATTTCATGGATCTTTGAAATGGAAGGCGAGGCAGGTTTTCGAGTTCGTGAGCAAAAAGTGATTGATGAGCTTACAGAAAAAAAGAACATTATTTTAGCAACCGGCGGTGGTGTTGTTTTATCTGAAGAGAACCGTCGAGTATTACGCTCTCGTGGACATGTGGTTTATTTGGCGGCATCTATTGAACAATTAAGTCGTCGCACATCAAAAGATAAAAGTCGTCCTTTATTGCAAACAGATGATCCTAAAAAGCAAATTGAAGAACTACTTGCTATGCGGGCTCCCTTATATAAAGATGTTGCAGATATTGAGCTACGAACAGGTGAGCAATCCATTACACATGTTGTTGCTGATTTAATCAAAGAATTAGAAAATTTAGGCCAATAAGATTGAACACATTAACCGTCTCATTAGCTGAGCGAAGCTATCCTATTTATGTTGGCGACGATCTACTGTCTCATGCTGAACTTCTAACAAAGCACATTAAAGGCAAAGAAGTTCTTATTGTTACTAATACAACGATTGCCCCTCTTTATTTACAACAAGTGAGTGAACAGCTTGCAGATTATCGATGTAAATCGGTTATTTTGCCTGATGGGGAAGAGTTTAAGAACCTAGAGATTTTAAATCAAATATTTGATGCCTTATTAGAAAATCACTTTTCACGACAGGTTACGATGATCGCACTCGGCGGTGGTGTAATTGGTGATATGACGGGATTTGCTGCGGCAAGCTATCAGCGTGGCGTGCCTTTTATTCAAATTCCAACCACATTATTGTCGCAAGTCGATTCGTCAGTAGGCGGAAAGACAGCGGTTAATCATGCTTTAGGCAAAAATATGATTGGTGCTTTTTACCAGCCACAGTGTGTGATTGCAGATACTAATACATTGAATACACTGGAAGACCGACAGCTATCATCAGGTTTAGCCGAAGTGATTAAATATGGCATTATCAATGATCCTGAATTCTTCAGTTGGTTGGAAGACAATATGCCAGCCTTACGCCAACGCAAACCTAGCGTGTTGGCCGAGGCCATTGAACGCTCTTGTCAGGACAAGGCGGATATTGTTGCTGAAGATGAATTAGAACAGGGTGTTCGTGCCGTATTAAATTTGGGTCATACCTTTGGTCATGCGATAGAAACAGGCATGGGCTATGGCAACTGGCTGCATGGTGAAGCTATTTCTGTTGGTATGTTAATGGCGGCTGATCTATCTCAACGTATGGATTGGATTGATAATGCCATTGTTGAACGTATTAAAAACTTATTATTAGCGGCGGGACTCCCAGTAACATCGCCTGAGGAAATGTCATCAGAGCAGTTTATGAGTTTGATGTCGGTTGATAAGAAAGTACAGGATGGTCGAATTCGTTTAATCCTGCTAAAAGATATTGGCCAAGCGATTATTAGTGATGATTATGATGCTGATAAGTTAGTCGCAACATTAAAGGCTTTTCAGCACTAATTGCTGACTTTAAATAATGAGTGAGTTGACGGCTTCTAAAGCAGAACCTGCCTATATCTCACGGCTTGTTCTCCATTCAATCCCTTTTAGTGACAATGTTGAACCGCAGGATTTTTTTAAAGGTGGGCAATTTGGTCATCGACTAAATTTATTACTTCATATGGTTCGGGCTACGGACAAAATAGGGATTTTAGTCGAGGCAGATGGGCAAGGTAAAACAAGCTTACTCAGTCAGCTTGGTCATCGTTCTGGTGATGAGCTACGAATTTCATCTGTTGACGGGGCTACATCAGCAAATAGTCAGATGGTTATGTTGGCGTGTTTAAAAAGCTTAGGTGTTGCTGATAATGAAATAAATGGCAGTAACAATCACACGCAAACATTTAAAAACAGGCTGAAACAATTACGAAAACTTAATGTTAAGCCATTATTGCTGATTGATAATGCCAATGTCTTGACAGATGAATTCTTAGAGACACTCTCTATTTGGTTAAGCTGGAAAGATAATGAGCGTTATTTGTTGCAGGCTGTTATTGCTTCAAATGAACCATTTAAACTAGAAGGTGATGCACAACTTCGAATTCAGGATATTGACTTACCTGTATTAGCAGAGCAAGATTTAGAACGCTATTTATTGCACAAATTGATTAGCGCAGGCTATCAAGGTGACGAACTGTTCTCAGAGAAAGCTCTAAAAAGAATTTATATAAAGTCATCGGGAAATTTAACACTGATTAACCAGTTGGCTCACCAACATTTATTAGGCCTGAAATCCACATTAAATTACTCCTCAGGGCTTAAATTTAATCCTTTACGCTGGATAGCTGTAGCGATTAGTACGGTTTTATTGGTGCTGCTATTAAGTTATCAAGATAAAATTAATCAATGGATGGCGCAACAAGAATCTAAAACAGAGAGTGATATACAGACTATTATAGAAGTGCAAGAACAAGAACTTGCTACTATCATTGTTGATAATACGGCTGTGAATGATGAGCAGCAGCAGCAGCGAGAAGAATTAGCCGATTTATTAGCTGAGATTCCCGATCCTGAAGAGGTTATGCCTTTGGAAGAAACACCACAAGAAGATGAGGTTACCATCGATCTTGTAGAGCCGAAACCAAAAGTGGAAATTATAGCTGAATCAGATATTTATCAGCACGCGTGGGTGTTACACCAGCAGGCTATGCACTATACCTTCCAGCTAATGGGCTCATGGGATGAGCAGGAAGTGGAAGACTTTATTGCGAAATACGCACTGACGGGCGATGTCGCTATGTTCGAGAGTTTACGTAGTGGTCGAATTTGGTATGCGCTAATTTATGGCTCATATAACAATAAGCAAGCGGCCTTAGCGGCAAGCAGTCAATGGCCTGCACCATTGAATACATTACCATCGTGGTTGCGTCGTTTTGATAGCGTACAAAAGCAAATCAAAAATAAGGCTCCAACATAGTAATTAACGAATTGGCCGTAGTCTGTGCGTTGGCAAATACCACCCGGTAAACTTTCTCATTATTGATGTCGGCTTGAGATAAAACACCTTGTTCAATCAGCGACGCTAAATCAATTCCTTTATCAGGTCTAAAGCAGACAATCCCAGTGTTTGATGGATATATAGTCCAGTTAGATTCTCCTCCTAATCGTTTTACAAACAACTCCGCTTGTTGTAAACGCTGTTGAGTGTGACGTTGCAAGCTATCAGAACCCGAATGAATCAAAGAGAGCCACAGGGGTAAAAATAATTCGCCACCTCGTGATCCTGGCAAGCTATTCATAGGCGATTGTTCAAGATAACTGCTATCTGCAGATAGCATTGGGCTAAGAGGCTGTTGATATAATAATACGCTTGCGGGCTTGGGTTGTTGCCATGATTTATGGGGGTCAAAGCAAATAGAATCAGCCTCAGATATAGATTGAAATAGAGATTTATACTCTGGCAACAAGACCAATGCGCCACCCCAAGCGGCATCAACATGACACCAAGCATCGTAGCGCTTTGCTAAAGAGTTACATTCACTTACAGGATCAATCGCTCCCATTGTGGTGGTGCCAACAGTGGCAATAATCACCAAAGGCGGATGCTGACTGCATGCTTGTTCAAGCGCGGCTATTGATAACTGCTCATCGTTATTACTGGCAATATAACGTAAGTCTAAATCAAGGATTTGGCAAGCTTTAACAATGGAATAATGCGCCGACTTAGAAGCATAGACAATACGTGAATTAGTCGCTTGAGATTGCTTTGCCTGCCAAAGAGCCTCCAAATTGGCATAACTACTACCCGCAACAAAATGACCATATTGCTGGCCAAATAATTGACATAAATAGTGAAGTGTTTTCTGTTCAATTTCTGCAAGAATAGGATAGAGTTTGGCTGAAAGAAGATTGCCATTATGACTTGCCGCAATAAGCTGACCTAGAATGCTAATATGTGATGTTTCTGGTGTCATATGTGCCCCCCAACGATCAGAATGATGCACGTTACCTTCTTTTAGAAGCGAGTTGATGACATTAGCAAGCAGATCTTCCTCATTCGGAGTATCTTGTATTTTTGGTAAATCGGTAGACTTTAACGATGACTTTTGATCAAACTCTTTCAATAAGTCCTTTAATAGCTGTGCTAATTGGCTCATGATAATGACAGCCTATAATCAGTATAGTGAATGATTTTATCTGCAAATAAAGTGGAATGTTTGGCGTGGATTATTTGACTATTAATGGCTGTGTTTTTAAATAGTGATATAAATCCAGCATCCAGAACGCCTAGTTCCGTAAGTTTATTTATAGATGTGCTTGTTTCATCCGATTGCTTAACCAAAACAAGTTGTGCTGCATTTAATTTATCAGCAAGCCACAAGGCTAAGCTATCAGATGTTATATCCCAACTATGACTGAGTTCTGATTCAGATAATAACAGTGAATCAGGCAGCCAAACAGTAAGCCCTTCTTGATGTCTTGTCGGGCTAGATGTTTTTTGGCAGTTGGTACAAAGAGCTGAAATAATCAGACCAAACTGTGCCATTGCCAAAATAGCCATATGATGGGCATGACTATCATCAATAGTATGAACTTGTTGGGCTTGTCGAACTTGTTCTGCAAAAGGACCACCACCGGGTACGATAATGATCGCCTGATGTTTAGCGTGTTCACTAAGTTCATCTAGCCACTGCGATAATTCATCTGTTCCATAGAGGCTGCCACCGAGTTTGACGACAATCATAGTTAGCGTAATTGCTCGATAAGATTCAGCATGGCGGCGGCTTTATCATGAACTTCTTGAAATTCATCATCAACATTGGAGTCGGCAACAATACCGCCGCCAGCCCAAAAACGTAGGCGGTTATCGCTATAGATCAGCGTTCGAATAAGAATATTGCTATCCATATCGCCGTTAAAACCGATATAGGCCATACTGCCACAATATGCACCGCGACGATTAGGTTCTAGCTCTTCGATAATTTCCATTGAGCGAAGCTTAGGGGCGCCAGTGATCGAGCCTCCCGGAAAGCAGGCTCGAAGTAGTGATAGTGAATCTTGTTCATCTGATAATGTGCCAGTGATTGTACTCACGAGATGATGTACGGTTGCAAAGGATTCCAATGCAAAAGGATTAGGCACTTTGATGGAACCAGGTTCACAGACTTTGCCGAGATCATTACGCAACAAATCAACGATCATTAAGTTTTCAGCACGATCTTTACTGCTATTGAGTAGTTCCTCTGCTAATGCACGGTCATTTTCTTCATTATCAAGATCGCGGCGGCGGGTACCCTTAATAGGCTTTGTTTCAACTAGCTCACCTCGAACCTGTAATAAACGTTCAGGTGATGAACTTAAGAGTGTGACGAAAGGTGTATCAAAAAAAGCAGAGAAGGGGGCTGAATTTTGTTGGCGTAATAATTTGTATGCTGCCCACGGATCACCATTGGCTTCAATTTCAAAACGTTTAGCAAGATTAACTTGATAGCAGTCCCCGTCATTAATATAGTTCTGAATTTTGTTGAATGCTATTGTGTATTTCTCTTTATCAAGATTGCACTTTAATTTCCCTGAAACGTTGAAGTTAGCAGGTGTAAAGTTAGCAGGATTAGATAATTGGGTAATGAGCGCATTCCAATCATGCTGCGTTTGTGAGTTAAGTCCAAAGCTGGCTAAATAGCAGCGTTGCAGTTGGTGATCAACAATAATTGCCCAGTCATAGATACCAATCAGCATATCGGGGATGTGTTCGGCATCTTTGGCTAATGTTGGTAGCATTTCAAGCCGGCGGCCAAGATCATAGGAAAAATAGCCTAAAGCACCACCACAAAATGGCAAGTCAATATCTGTTTTCTGCTGAAACTGTTGGAGTATGGATTGTAATAATTGGAATGGATCGTCAGTCGAATGCTGTTGCTCACCATCTAAATAGTCGATGGTCGTATTATTGTCAGTGCTAACTAGAGTAATAAAAGGCTCGGCAGTGATAATGTCAAAGCGGGAGTTTGTTTGATCTGAGCTTGAACTATCAAGAAATACTGGCCAGTTTTTATCACGAATAGCCTCAAAATAGAGACTACTATCTTGGTGATAAGGTAATTCGGCGTAAAGAGGAGGTAAATTCATCTGACTATTTTACGATAACTGCTGCTGTGCTAAAAGGGAAATTGCAACGGCAGGTGCATGATCGGATATATCCGTATTGGCGGAGTCAATCAGATCATGAAAGTCTTGGTAGGGACGATTAAGACGTTGAGCACAGGTTTTAGCAATAAACCGACCGATGCCAGCGCCTATTATAGGGGCATCTGCGGCTAGGTCGGGATGCGATGAAAGTACCTGTAAAATAGCATCAGTAACTAGTTGAGTTTGCTTTTCTGTGAACCATTGTGCGAGCTGTAACCAATGTGACTTTGTGGCTTGATTGGCATCGGTACCTAATAATCTAGCGATACGATTAATACAGTATGCGGCTTGCCAAGGCTTCCCATCGGAACTCGTGTCTTGAATACTCTTTGGATCTAAATAACCCAATAAACACCAACAATCGCCTGTTGTGGCAAAGACTTCAGCCGCTAAACCAATATCAATACCATTAAAAGGTGCATGATTAGTAAGCGCGATGAGCGGTGTTCTAATGGCTCCGGTGTACAGTAACTCTCGGCTGGCTTGTCGTTGAAAGTCGCTATATCCTGAAGCTTGGGCTGCTCCTTGTTTTATAGCAATAATGTCACAGGTGGTACTGCCAATATCAATAAAGAGTCCTGTATTCATTTTTGATGCAGTGAAGTTAGCGCTTGCTTGCCAGTTTTGTGATGCTATGTCTTGCCATTGTTGTTTAGCATGACTTAGCGTTAACCAGCCGTGATTACCCGCATAAACAGATATATTGTCATCATCAATGAAGCCATTAAGACAATCAAGAATTTGATTGACCCCCGATTCTCTATTGGGAAATATATCAACCAATTCGCCGGTCATGGTGATTGCTGCTAAATCATTTTGATTATTAAGTTGTTGATGCACCGACTGAATGGCTTGTTGTAGATACTCAATACCTTTCCATAGTGGGCAGGGTAGTTGTAATACTGCAACAAGATTGCCTTGCACATCACAGCGAGCGACCTTGAGGTGCGCGCCGCCAATATCCCAGCCAGTAATAAGCGTACTCATCATAGGGATACCTCTACTTTCTGACGTTGTTTAATCGTGGGCAATGCCTCTATTCCTTGTTCATTCATGGTTAAGAGTAATTCGATAGGATTCAAAGCCAATGATTGCGACAAACCAATATAAGATGTTGTTAATCGAGGATTTATATCTATCACAACGGTACCCTCAGAGTTTGTTATTAGATCAACACCGACAAAGCCCCATAATCCAGGTATTGCATAGTGAATTTCTTGTGCTAATTGTTGTGCATTGGATAAAGAAAAAGAGTGTGAACCAAGGTCATTAATAAGGCAAGCTTCGAATGTTAATGCATTACCAGATTGGCTTATCATTTGACGATTGATTGATAATACCGTGACACATCTCTCATCTATAAGTAGAGATAGGCTTAATAGTGTGCCTTTGATATAGCTTTGCACCAGCTGAGCCTGTAGCGTGTCATTATCAGCTTGAGATAGATGCTGTTCGAGTTGATGACGAGACTCAAAAACAAAGGTATCTATGCAGCCTGCACCATCAATTGGTTTTATAATATAGCCATCAACACAATCGAAAGATTTTAAATGCCATTGGTTTGCTAGACAGCTTGGCGCGGTATTAATATTATTTTCTCTAAGTCGCTTATCGCAATCAATTTTATTACTCGTTAGGGCAATAGCATTGAGTTGGCATCCTAGAACACACTTATTTAAGGCGAAAGCATCTTGTTGTAGCTGATATAAAACACCCTCTGTTTCAGGTGCGATAATAAAGACCGCATCTGCCTCAGCTAGGCATTGTTGCCAGAAGAGTGCATATTCTTCTGTATTAGTAATGAAATGACAGTGATGGCGAGCATTCTGATCAAGGATCTTGATCGCTGATAATCGTGAATCACGTAGAATGGTAAGTTCGATAGTTTCTATAGCGTGACAATCTTGTAAGATAGCCACGAGCATATCATTGCCTTCTTGAGCAAGGCTATTGGGCATTGATTGATTGATTAATGCACCACTAGTGATGTGTTCGTAAACAAATAATTTCATTGAATGAGTTTTAGGGAGTATAGGTGGAAATTATACCAGTCATTGATTTAATGGGCGGCATTGTTGTGCATGCGCGAGGAGGAGAGCGACAGTCTTATCTGCCTTTGCAATCTGTCCTTACAGATCACGTTGAACCGATAAAAGTGATTGCCGATCTTTTGGCCTTTTATTCATTTAAGACCCTTTATCTTGCCGATCTTGACGCAATTACCGATCAAACTCTAAATATTGAACTGTATCGACAGATTATCAAGGTCTTTCCTCAAATAAGCTTTCTATTAGATGTTGGGATTCAAACTCAGCAGCAATGGGAAGTTTTAAATAAGTTATCAGGATTAACAGTGGTGATAGCCAGTGAGAGTTTATCTGAGATCGAATTATTACAAATAGCGCAAGATGGTATTTTATCGTTGGACTTTCAGCATGGTGTATTTTTAGGAAACAACGAGATATTAGAACAAGCAGAACATTGGCCAGATACAATTATTATGATGAATTTAGACGCCGTTGGTGCTCAGACTGGTCCGGATATAAGCTTGTTAAAACAGTTAAGAACACAGCGAGAAGGTGTCAACATTATTGTTGCTGGTGGTGTGAGAAACGTGCAGGATTTGATGTGTTTAAAGCAGGAAAGTGTGACAAAAGTACTTATTGCCAGTGCATTGCACAATGGCATGTTAGATAGTGAAAGTATTCAGATGGTGCAAAAATAAAACATCGCCTTCAATAAAGAAGGCGATGTGTTTATCAAGATCTATTCAATCTTAGCTAGCAGCAAAAGGATGCGAGCTTTCTCTGTATTGTGCAACAACGTCAGCCGCTTTAGGCTCACGCGCTACAGCACGTTGGATTGATTCTTTAGTTGCGCGGTAGTTCCAGTCTTGGATCTTTTGATCATCATCAGCAGTTGGTGAGATGAAAACACCAACACAGATGAAGCAATCATCAGCTTCAGCAGCTGGGATGATTCCTTCTTCAACACATTCAGCAACAGCGATAGCAACGCCACGTTGTGCTGGGCCGAACATTTGTACGGCTTGTTTCATGTTTTTGATAGTAACTTTGTTAAACATTACTGTCGCTGGTTTAACCATTAAGTTAGGTGCAACAACGGCTAATAAACCGTTAACGCCTGCTTTTTGGTCTGTCATAGTGCGGCAAAATGCATCTTCTGCAGCAGAGCCACGAGGGCCCATAAGTAAGTCAATGTGTGCAACGTTGTCTAAGTCACCATCTTCAATGACTAAAGATTCACCAACAAGTACGCGATCGATAACTGGCATGTTATTTCTTCCTGTTCCAAAAATTTTATAAAAAGGCCCATTTATTCAGCTTATCGGTTTAATGATAAGCTATACGCATTAAAGGAACGTATTCCCTGCTCAGAATTATGTGCACTTTCTACACGACAATTCTAAAATTCTGTTTTAAGAAAGCGCCTGTCCAAAAGCTCTGATCAATAACGTCGCTGCGGTAAGATCTGCTGTTGTACCCGGGTTAATCGCTTTCTGTTTTAATTCATTATCCCAAGAGATTACGTCCAACTCAAAGCTGGATAGTTGGTTGATTTCTAAAGAGAAGTCAATTATTTTTCCAGCCTTTCTTTGTATCTCTTGCGCACATTCCAATCCTTTTTTTCGACAAATTAAGGTGTCAGGAAGTGCAGATAAGAGGTTAAGATACGCGAAAGCGCTCGCCCATACAACACTTTCCCCACAATTTATCGCGCTTGTCAAATTTGGCAAGCCAGTTTGCCAAATATCGTGGTAGTTATTAATGTATTGAGCGGCTATCGAATCGTAATCTTTAGCTAAAAACATAGCTTCTTTTAACGTAATGCTGGGTTCTTCATTTATGTCTTGTTGCTCACTATTTCCTAAGCCACCCGCTTCAGCTAAACGAATGCCTTGATAGCAATCAATGGCATCTTGAATACTTAGATTATTAAGTACTTTTTCCAGTTCAATAGGGAGATGGTCAATCTCATCACAATTCTGGATCGCTTTGCATAAAGGTGCAAATAGCAACACGATACCTAAATTGGTATTACAATTAACCACAGTTCTTGTTGCGATAATTGATTGCAAAATTATTTGGCCAACCGATAAATCAGTGCGAGCTAATACGGGAGCAATAGCATGAGCGCTGTTGATGAAGTCCTCAATCTGCATATTATGACCACCACTAAAGCAGTTCACATTGCCCGGTTTCGGTGCGGAGACTTCCTTCTCACATGCCCATATGACACATTGTTCTATTTGTTCTACCGTTAGCATGAGCGTTGCTTATTCTTGGCGTTATCAACAATTCGATTGGCTAATGCTTGTGCTAAATTAACTGCCACATTAATCCCGGTTGCCTGTTCAAGTCCCTTCCAAGCAGGAACGCTATTGACCTCCAACACAGTATAACGTCCATCTTGTTGGCAGATTAAATCAACCCCCGCATAATCGGCTTGCACTGCTTGCGTTGCCCTAATGGCCAACTGCTCCATTTCTGAAGTCACCGTGGTGGGGAAACATTCTGCACCTTGAGCGAAGTTAGTGATCCAATGCTGAGAACGTCGCGACATGGCAGCACAGACCTTATTATCAATCACCATCAAGCGCCAATCCTGCCAAAGATCCTGTTCAAAAGGTGCAATATACTCCTGCATATAAAAGGCATCACCTACCGCTTGAATAGTATCAAACTGCTCAATATTATTTATCTTCTCAATTCCCTTGCCCATGCAGCCAAATAGCGGCTTAATGACTAGAGATTGATGTTTGGACAAGTGTTTTAGAGCAATGTTGCGTGCTAAATCACGATTCTCACACGCCCATGTTTTTGGTGTGTTTAACCCTGCAAGATGTAATCGAAGTGATGTCCGAGCCTTATCGACCGTATGTTCAATGGCACTAGCGGGATTAAACACAGGCACCCCCAGCTCCGACAAGGTATGCAATACATCCATTCGTAGTGTGATTTGCTCCAAAGAACCGGGCGCGATGCCACGTACCATCGCCGCTGCAGGTAATTGATTTTCAAACCCAGGAATAAGAATTCCGGTGGGGTGAGTGAGATCAATCGTACAATCAGCAAGATCCGTTAACACCGCCTCAATATTGAGCGCCGACAAAGCATCCACCAACTGAGCGCTGTGCCAGCCGTGGGTATCATTGAAAATGACTATTTTAGCGTGTGGCATCGATATCAGTTTCGATGAAATAGGATTCTACAAGCCAAACGAAGTCGTCAATAACTTTTTATTCAATTCACCAGCCGTAAAGCTTTTACCTGTATTGGCATTGGTAACCGTCACTTTAGCAGGGCTGAATAGCATGGGATCAACTTTGAAGAAGTCAAAATCATATGATTTAAAGATCTCACCAAATGGGCGACCGTAATCTGAAGAAGTATTGCTGGGTAGTTTTTCTGCTAAGTCTTGTGCTTCTTCATCAGTTGCATTAACAAAGAGGTGAACCATGCCGCCATAAAGAATAGCGTCGTTTGTGCGCCCCATACCGGTCATGAAATCGCCACCTGGTGGTGAAACAGGGCTTACACCGAAACCATCAATGATTTTATCCATAGGGAAATGCAGTGTATGCGCTTTGTGCATGGCGACTTCTAGTACACGGATAGCGATTTGCATTACTCCGGCTAGGCTTGATGTTGGCGTTAAGATAAATGTTAAGTCTTCAGGTTTAATACCGCAATCTTTTGCTACTTTTTCTGCAATTTCAAGCGGTGGGAATTTATCAGTTTCTAATACAATAACTGTTTTATCCGCTTTATCTTTGTAGCCAAATTCTTTTAATACTTCTTCTTTGCCCGCTAATGCACGACCAGGGCCTGAGCCTAGGGCGAAGAATTTTTCATGCGATAAACTCCAGCCTGCATATTGACTGCCTAGGCAGCTTAATACGGGGGTTTTAGCATGAACATTAATGGACCAAGGCCAGTTATCAAAGCCGCTGTTAGTCCCCATTGTAATGGTGGCTAATCCGCCCATACATATTTCACCAATTAGGCGACCGGCTTCTAATCCACCGTTGCAATTGATGCCGGCATCAATGATACGTGTGCCATTGCTAAGTGTGCTGATTTCAAGTTGTAGTGCTTGTGCATCGGCAACAAGATTTTCAACAAGTGGGTTGCAGGTAGCGTTAACGCTAGTCCAATTGGCAGAAATAGATTCACTCATGGTTTGGATCCTAAATTAGATTGATAGCGTTGATTATACGTTAAGTCGCTATATTATCCATAACGTGTTTAATGGCCGTTATGCGTGCTGTTCGTATTGCATCGGCAATAGATGGGCCTTGCAGACCTTGTTCTACAAAAGGTTTGGCGATGATTGATTGTGCGGCATCAAAACATTGTTGGAATGCGTCAATTTGAGGCACATCGCTGTTTTCATAACCTGTTCTTCCACGAGAATCAGCCTCTCCTGCAAGTAGGTAATGTTTGAATCGCTCGGGTTTACGAAAGGCATCTAATGATTCGATTACTTTTAAAATGGTAGCCGCTTTCATTTCGAACAGAAGGTGAATATGGGTGTGATATTCGGCAAACTTGAGGGCAAATGCTTCGATTTCTTTTGGTACTCGTAGTCGAGCACAAAGTTTTTTACTGAGTTTAACGCTACGAATCTCATGACCATAATGGTGTGGCAAAATATCTTCTGAAGTTGTACCTTTGCCTAAATCATGACACAGCGCGGCAAAGCGAACGATGATTTCATCGCTGAGTTTGGCGGCTTGATCAATCACCATCATCACATGAATACCTGTATCTATTTCAGGATGCCATCTAGCAACTTGAGGAACACCAAATAGCTGATCTACTTCAGGAAATAATGTTGCTAATGCCCCTGCATCGCGTAGTGCAGTAAAAAAGAGTGATGGTTTTGGTGCCGCAAGTGCTTTTTCTAATTCTTGCCACATGCGCTCGGGTACGAGATGTTCCAGTTCTTTTGCTGCAACCATTTGTTGGATCAACTGTTTCGTTTCATCGGCGATGGTAAAGCCAAAACGAGCAGCAAAACGAGCGATACGCAAGACTCGAACCGGATCTTCGGTAAATGCGGGTGATACGTGGCGTAAGATTTTGTCTTTAATATCTTGTTGCCCATTGTAAGGGTCAATGAGGCTACCATCTTCATCTTGGGCAATGGCATTGATGGTGAGATCACGACGGACAAGATCTTGCTCTAAAGTCACGTCTGGTTCGGCATGAACAATAAAACCTTTGTAGCCAGGCGCTGTTTTTCGCTCAGTGCGGGCTAAGGCATATTCTTCATGTGTTTTGGGATGTAAAAAGACAGGAAAGTCTTTGCCAACGGTTTGATATCCTAGATTTTTCATTTGTTCTGGGGTGCTACCCACCACAACCCAGTCACGGTCTTTAACCGTTAAACCGAGTAATTGATCACGAACCGCGCCGCCGACAAGATATGTTTTCATGTGACTAGTTTAAGGTGTTTTGGGTTTTACTGCTGGCATCCGTTTTGATAAGGGGATGATGGTTTGTTTACGTTGATAATCAAAAATAGCGGTATAGCTTAAAACGCTGCGGGTATAACGCCGTGTTTCTTTATAAGGAATATTTTCAATCCAAATATCAGCGGCTAATTCTTTTTTAGGTAACCAGCGGGCAACGCGATGTGGTCCTGCATTGTAAGAGGCAGTAGCTAAAACAGGATTTTGTTGGTTTTTGTCGTACATTCGACGCAGATAGGCACTACCTAGCTGAATGTTTCTATCGGGATTTAATAATTCAGATTGTCTTTTTAGTGGTTTGTTGATTAATCGGGCAATTAATCTTCCTGTATTTGGCATTAATTGCATTAAACCCGTAGCGCCAACATGGGAGCGGGCTTTGGGGTTGAATGCGCTTTCTTGGCGAGTAATACCAAAGAGCCAGGAGGGGTCAATACCGTTGATTTTACCTGCTTTTAAAATAGCGGTGTCATAGACTATGGGGAAACGAAGATCTAATGCATCCCAATATTTAGCACGACCGAGCAAGGAAATAGTTTGATTATGCCAGCCCCATTGATGCGTTAAAGTGGCAAGAAGTTGTAGTTCTTTCTTTGATAGTTTTCGATTCAATGCATAGGCTTGGCGGCGAGCTTCTAAGCCCATATTTAAGGTGTAAAATTCATTTAATCTTAGGACGGCAGGACGTTGGGAAAAGATAGCTAATTCTTCAGGAGTAAATTGAATTGGATTGTGGTTCATTTTGTATGGTAGCTGTAATTGATCGGCAGCCAAAAAACTATAAAAATCACGCTCCATCGTCAGTGTTTGATATGTTTTATGAGCCGCCTGTTTATCACCCAGTTGAGCCTGACTCCGTGCCAGCCAATATTGCCAGCGTGATGATTGTTGCTCATTGCTATTGAGGCTGAGTACCGCATCGCGCACCGCTTGCCAATCTTGTTGCCATAATGCAGCACGAACACGCCAAGGCTCGGCAGGAATATCACCGAAAAATTCCAAGGTTCTATCCTCTCGATTTAATGCGGCACGGTTGGCAATGCTCCGTTGAATAGTCAGCTTATCTTGCTCACTGAATCGGTAAGCAGGCTGGATACGTTGCCATGCTTCAAAGGCCTTATCGGTTGATTTTCTAGCTAATCGATAAATCCCGTGTTTGATAATATCTCTAGATAACGCGACATCCCGTGTGAGGCTGACGAGTTGATTCGCAGGTATTTCGGCGGGTAATTGTTTTAATAAAGACAGTGGATTAGTGTGCATTTTTTGCCAACGCTGGATCCACGCATTAGCTTCTTTAGAATTAGCTAATGATTTGGCAAGGTATTTAGCGAGATTAAATTGGTTATCTTGTAATGCGAGTTGGATACGTTGCCAGCGAAGCTCATCCGTTAAATATCCTTTTTTCTGCCAGAGTGCAAAGGCCGAATCGCAAGCTTTGTTTTGAGAGCGAGATATTAGCCACAGCGCGGGTATTTCAGCAAAGGCTTGAGCTGTATCACCTGTGGCGATCAGTGCTTGTAGCCGTAGACATTGTCGAGTGGTAGATTGAGGTTCTTGGTAATGCTCAAGAAATAGTGCCCATTTTTTAGTGGAAGCGAGGCGGTTTAGCCAAGAGCCACGCAGTCTGTCTGCATAGAATGTACTTTTATTTTGGGATAAAAATTGAGCAATAGTGTTGCTATCGACATGATTTAGACGATGCTGTAAGTACAGATAATCAAGATAGGGTTGTAGCGGGTAGTTTTCTAGTCGTGTATTTAATTTAATGAACTGATTAGTTTGGTTGGTTTGAATTGCCTTTTTAGCTTGCTGAAAAAGGGTACGTTGTTTATTTAAAACTGTCGAGTCAGCAGCATAGCAAAGAGGAGCGAGTGCTAATAAAAAACTGCTTAAAAGGATAGATTTCAGGAAATTCATAGCATTAATCATAAACTATAAGAGACCTGTACACGAAAGATATGAAGGATAATGGTCAAGAGCTTGCTATTCACCTCTTTTTTGTAGCGAATTTGAAAAATCACACTCATTTTTCACCTCATTAGATTTTATTCTAGCCTCTAACTTAGTGTGTTGTTTTATTAGACCCTTACCATAACACCTATTTAATACATTTATCTCGCAGTCTTCCCTGCTTCTAAATGATTTACTCACTTGCCTCTTCGTATATAAAACGATAATAGAAGCGCTTCTTCAATAGCTATAATTGCGTGTTTTATAATTCATCATTAAAAGTAAATCGTTCAAAACCATCACTTTTGTCTACCATTAGATTCAGCATAATATTAAATTGAAATCGCTTATTTTTAGGCCTAACTCGTAAAATATTTCCTTGCTTAAATATACCTACCCTCGTAATCAGTGATGCGGGGCTATTAATACGACTTATTTCCGGCATTAATATCGCAGGCTCGGACTTATCCTTATTCTGTAAACTATAATGCACAGCGATAGGTTCACCTTCAATAATATCTAAACCAAGCTTAGTATTCCCTTGTTGGTCTGTTCTCATCCACTGAATAAAAGCAATCTTGATCAATGGCTTACGGCCTGTTTCACTGGCTTCAAAAATACTTAACAATCCGCCAATGACTATCGACTGCTCCTCAAGAACACCTCGTCGTTCAACTAAATAGCCCGCACTGTTTTTATTCAGAATCGTCCAAGATTGATTAAGCAGAGGGAACGCATCATCATAACTATTAGTCGCATTAGATAAGCATTGATGTACAGATACTAATCCTATTGCTAGATAGGCCTTTTGATTTCCCGTTACGCGTACTCGAATTTGCTTACGCTCATAAGATGTATTCAAATAAGGGATCAACTGTTTCAACAGGGCAATATCAATAATTCCTGAAGATTTACCTGTGTTTTTAGCCTGCTGAAATAGCGAATCAACAACAATCAGTGCGGGCTTAGTATTCAAGATTAATGCAGGAGGCTGAGCTTGTTCTGCAATTGTTGGCAATACTGATGGCATCGGAGGATGGTCACTTAAACAGTTAATATAAAATTGTCCTGCAACGACCTTTGCACCCATCGGTAAGGGTGATATTTCAACTATAGAAGTCAGCTGTGCCATCATGTGATAAGCGTTTAATACTTCATCGCTATTCAAACCATAAGGGTTGCTAATAGTCACTAATAATAACTGACAGTAGCACTCTTTAAAGGAAAAATCAGACTGCAATTTCTTATTCACAAAAGGCGGTTTTTCTTCAAGATCTGCCGTGAGTGTTAATTGATAAAGCTGATGTAATTCATTCAGGGTGCGTGCAGGCAGTGCACGATAAAACTTATAAGCATGTAATGCCATATAGTTAAGTTGTTCGCAGGCACGATTAATTGCCAACAATGCAACAGTATTTAATTTAAGGTTATTACTTTTCTTGTCGGCTTTAACAATAATAATCTTATAACCAATAGCTAATTCTGACATCAACTCAGCTAAATCATCAATAATTCTATTTTGATCTACTAAATCAGGAAATAATTTAGCTAATTTTACTGCTGTTAAAGAAAATAAAAGTTTATTGAGCGGCTCACGATAAATATCTAACAAGGCTAGCCGTTGCTGCTCTTCCGTTTCATTCTGATTAAATCGTTTCAACGCATCCATGTAAAGCTGAATGAATGATGTTAGATCATTCTTAGGTAATATGCTTATCCAATGCCGTAATAAACCATCATTTAACTCGACACCACCATTCTCCAAATTCGAGGGTACTCGAAGATTTAAAGTCGGCATATTGTCAGGGAAAGGAAAGCTCATATCATCACAATTTATATCGTCGTTAGATTAATACTATTCTCTACGGTTAAGAATACGCTAATAATATTAAAAAAACCTTCTCTTATCAGTGATGTACTTCTGAAAAATAAAATTGAATTCAGCTTGAATTAGGATAACCACATTGCCGCCATGCTTCATAAAGGATAATCGCTGTGGCATTTGATAGGTTTAAGCTCCTACTATTTTCTTGCATTGGGATCCGGATTTTATGTTCTGCATCAATACTCTCAAGGATCTCAGCGGGTAAGCCACGAGACTCCGGCCCAAACAACAATACATCTTCATTTTCATAATTGGCCTGATCGTGATGCCTAGAGCCTTTTGTTGTACAGGCAAATAATCGACGGTCACCCAACCAAGTAGTAAATGCAATAAAATCATCATGGAGCTTCACGTCAGAAAACTCATGATAATCTAAGCCAGCACGGCGAAGTCGCTTATCATCTAACTCAAAACCGAGTGGTTTAATCAAATGTAATTGTGCACCTGCATTGGCACATAAGCGAATAATATTGCCCGTGTTCGGTGGGATTTCTGGTTCAAATAGAGCGACATGTAACATGATTAAATACTGCTATGCTGGCGAGTAACATCAATGTGTAATGTTAAATTTTGACCCGGTTTTAGCAAGGTGCGATCACTCAAACCATTCCATTCCCGTACCTGTGCCACACTGACATTAAACTTTTTAGATATTTTCCAAAGTGAGTCCCCACTTCGTATTTTATAGTTTATAGTTCTAACTCTCTTATTTGATGACGTTGACTTTCCTTTAGTAAAAACAACCAACTTCTGACCTAAATGCAAGGTGTCTGCAGGTGCTTTATTATTCCATTTTGTTAGCTGTCTCACACCCACTTTATAGTGATTCGCAATATCCCACCACGTATCACCCGCTCTTACCGTATGAATCTTTTTATCACCTCGACGTGGTGTGTTTTGCCGCGTTACCAAGCGCTGACTAACTGTTAATGGATAATCACTTGGCTTGCCAGAAGCAATAGGAATTAATAAATGCCTACCGGCACGAATAGTATTACTTCCAAGTCCATTTGCTTCTTTTAAAACAGCGGTGGTCGTTTTGTAATGCTGAGCAATAACACCTAATGATTCGCCTGTTTTTATTTTGTGCCGCGTCCATTGCACTCGCTTATCCGTAGGTAGGGATGCTAAACCTTGTTGAAAAACATCTGCCTTTTCTACTGGTATGACTAAATGATGCGGGCCATCAGGCGTGGTCGCCCATTGATTAAAACCGGGATTAAGCTGATACATTTCTTCGGTACTGATCTCAGCCAATTTTGCCGCTAATGCTAAATCCATCTGAGTGCCGACATCAATAACTGTTAAGAAAGGTACATTATCAATTGGACTAAGTGCTAGCTCATACTTCTCTGGATTCTGTATTAGGTGTGCGACTGCCATTAGTTTTGGCACATAGGCTGATGTTTCTTTCGGCAAGTCTAAAGACCAAAAATCCGTCTTTTTCCCCGCCTTCTTATTCTTCTTAATTGCACGACCTACCGTACCTTCACCACAGTTATATGCAGCTAATGCTAATTGCCAATCACCAAAATCACGGTGTAATTTCTCTAAATAGTCCAAAGCTGCTCGTGTAGATTGAATAACATCACGACGACCGTCATACCACCAATTTTGCTTTAAACCATACATCTTGCCGGTGCCAGGAATAAACTGCCATAAGCCTGCCGCCCTGCCATGAGAGTAAGCAAACGGTTGGAAACCACTTTCCACCACTGGTAATAAGGCAATTTCCAACGGCATATTACGTTGTTCTAGTTGCTCGACAATGTGATACAAATAAGGTCGTGCGCGCTCTACCACTCGGCTCATATACTCAGGATGCTTAACAAACCATGTTAATTGCTGTTGAGAATCACGATGTAATGTTGGCGGAAGAATGCCATAACCGTTACGAATACGTTGCCATAAATCTGTGATCGGAGCAGGCTGTGTCAACTTCTCCAAATCAATTTCTGGAGACGCCACATCAGGCAATGTATTCTGTTTATGATCTTGCGACTCACCATAAGCTTGCTGCCATGCAGACTCTTCTTTAGTGACCTGCACGACAGGCTCGGGATCTTTTGGCTCATCTTTTACGGTTGTAAACGGTGTATTACACCCCATCAACAAGCTTAAAACGAATAATAGTGTGAGTGATTTAAGTTTTAACATCCGAGCATTATAAATCAGTTATAACACGTTGTCTGCTTATCGAATTGTCTTAGAGCTAATTACAATCATCTTCTCAACCTGCATATCTTCCATTGTGTAAGGAATACCGCCAGTACCCAAGCCTGAATGACGCAAGCCTGCAAATGGCATCCAATCTACTCTGAACGCAGTATGCTCATTGACCATTACTGCTGATGCTGCCAAGCGATCTGACACATACATTGCCGTATCAATATTCTCGCTATAAACTGAAGCCTGAAAAGCCACATCAAGTGAATTTGCACTCTCAATTGCATGATCAATATCACTAAATGGATACACGCAAACCACAGGGCCAAACACTTCCAATTTTGAAAGGTTGCTATCCGATGACGGATTAAATAACACTGTAGGTTCATAGCAATTATTCGGTAGTGAGTGCCCACCACACATCAAATCACCACCCAATTCAACGGCTTGTTGAACCCACGAATTTACACGCTCAACTTCTGCTGGCCGAATTAAAGGCCCAACCTCCGTCTTGTCAGATAAAGGGTCGCCGACCACCATCAATTTTGCGGCAGTCGCTAGCTTATCCGCAAGCGTTCGTGCAATAGAATCATGAACATAAATTCGTTGCACAGACACACACACTTGCCCTGCATGATAAAAACCACCTTTAGCAAGTGCTGGAATAACCAAGTCAAGATCCGCATCTTCTGCCACTATTACAGGCGCCGCACCACCGTGTTCTAACGCACAACGAGTTCCTGGAGCAAGTTTAGAGCGTAGATACCAACCTACTTTCGCACTGCCAATAAAACTAAAAAACGCCACTCGAGGATCGGTCACCAAGGCTTCTGCTGTTGGAATATCTTGTGGAACCAATGCTTGGCACCATGCTTCGGGCAAACCTGCTTGATGGAAAATATCAACCAAACGAAAACAGGATAATGGTGTATCTCCTGCTGGTTTTACAATCACTGGACAGCCAGCGGCAATAGCGGGTCCTATCTGATGAGCAATCAAATTCAGTGGATGATTAAAAGCGCTCACCGCCACCACGACACCAATGGGCTCTTTATTCATAATGGTGAAACGATGTTGCGATGCTGGATTAACGCCCATCGCAACCGGTTTGCATACATCGTTACGTAAAGCATCCGCACATAACCGAATACTATCAATACAACGAACCATTTCAATCTTAGAATCTAATAATGGCTTGCCGCCCTCATGAGAAGAAGCAATAGCCAATTCATCCGCCTGCGCTTTCATCAGTGTAATAGCTGCTTCAAGAATGCTAAGTCGCTGTGGTATTGAGAGCCAATTATCACGATCAGCAAATAAAGCACTGGCCGTTTGTAATGCTTGATTAATATCGTCAAGATCAGCGGTCTCAACCGTTGCTAAGACCTGCCCATCAAAGGGAGAAGTCACTTCTATTTGATGATCATTCGTTTTAGTTCGACCCGCAATTTTAAGAGGGAAATGTGTTATATCAGTCATTATAGAATCGCCTTATAAAATGCAGATTTTTTCTTTTAAACCTTCATTCAAAATCGAATGATTGAGAGAATAATCAACGGCTAGTTCAATCAAATGAACACCTTTAGAATTCAATGCATGCCGCAATACTGTCTTAAATTCACTATGACTACTTGGTCGATGCCCAGTTGCACCATAACTTTCAGCATATTTCACAAAGTCAGGATTATTGTAATCTAAGCCAAAGTTATTAAAGCCCATGCCTTCTTGCTTCCACTTGATCATGCCATAAGCATTATCATTAAGGATGATCACAACCAGATCAAGCTCTAACCTCACCGCGGTTTCCATTTCTTGTGAATTCATCATAAATCCACCATCACCACAGACGCTGATCACCTTGCGGTCTGGATTAATCAATTTCGCCAACATGGCTGAGGGTAACCCCGCCCCCATTGTTGCCAAGGCATTATCCAGTAATAAGGTATTATTTTGATAACAAGGATAATTGCGGGCAAACCAAATTTTATAGACACCATTATCTAAGGTGACGATGCCATCTTCATCCAACTCCTCACGAATAGCACTGACCGCACTTTGAGGGAGCACAGGGAAACGCTCATCATCACTGTATTTAGATAAACGCTTTTTAACTTCATCTCTCACACGATAGAAGTAATCAAAATCCCAATGTGACTGTGGTGTTAACAAGGATTTCAAGCGATTAACCGTCGTCGCAATATCTCCCACCACATCCAACTGAGGGAAATAAACAGCATCAAGTTGTGCTGCTGAAAAGTTCACATGAATAACGTTGGGGCCGCCTTCTTTCATAAAGAAGGGTGGCTTTTCAATAACATCATGACCGATATTGATAATTAAATCCGCACGCTCAATTGCACAATGAAGAAAATCATGATCTGATAATGCAGCAGTGCCCAGATAGGCATCATGACGTTCATCAATAACACCCTTACCCATTTGTGTATTAAAAAATGGAATCCCCGTTTGTTCGATAAACTGCATCAATGCCACACTTGTCCGCTTTCTATTGGCACCTGCACCAATTAGCAACAACGGCATTTTTGCAGACCGAATCATATCTGCAGCACTTTCAATAGCAAAGCTATCTGCATCAGGACGACGAACCGGTGCAACTTTATACAAATGCTCATTCGCGTCTTCAGCTGCAATATCTTCCGGCAACTCTATATGTACAGCGCCAGGACGTTCTTCCATAGCAAGACGAAAAGCCTCGCGAACAGTCGCAGCAATTACATTTCCGTGAACAACTTGTTTAGTGAACTTAGTGATAGGACGCATCATATCGACAATATTAACGATCTGGAACTGCCCTTGTTTACTCGCCTTAATAGGTTTTTGTCCCGTGATCATCATCATCGGCATACCGCCTAATTGAGCATATGCTGCTGGCGTGACAAGATTAGTTGCTCCAGGACCTAGCGTTGCCAAACAAACACCTGGTTTACCCGTTAATCGTCCATAGGTTGCAGCCATAAAGCCAGCACCTTGCTCATGACGAGTAAGAATAAGTTTTATTGTAGATCCCTGTAAAGAATCAAGAAAATCCAAGTTCTCCTCGCCAGGTATACCAAAAATATATTCAACACCCTCATTTTCTAACGCTTTAACAAACAGATCTGACGTTTTCATGAAATTAGTCCTTATTTCCTGACAATACAATTTTATAGCCCAAGGCTCACTAACTCGTTAATTCTCAAGATTGATACTATCATAGAAAATTTAATGCTGATAAATTTGTAATGGTCTAATGAAACCGGAAGGATTTATAGCATAAAACAAGCAAAACCTCACAAGTATTCAAATAACCATAAGCCCCAGGCAAAAACTAGAATATGCCAAATTAATGGTAGAAGATCTGAACGATTAACAGGCGTTTAGTTCCTGTTCCTTAAACAGAATTCAGGTTAGTTAGGAACGATTTCATTTTTGAGTTATAAACAGGGGCAAGAGAGCCGTCTCAGAATGCCATATATGTTTTATATGCTGCAAATAGTGCAAGAGAAAGGAAAATGACGCCGCTTATGCGATGAATAAATGTAATTGATATTCTTTGCAATATTGTCCGGCCAGCCCACACGCCTAGTGCTGATGTTGTTATTAAGGCCGCTGTAGAACCCAACCATACTGCAATTGGAATGCTTGTGCTACTGAGGGCTATTACGGCTAATTGAGTCTTATCACCAAATTCCGCGACTATAATAAGCAAGAATGTTCCCATCAAAATACTACCATGACTACGTATTGTCACAGTTTCATTTTCAGGGTCTGCTGTTACACATAATGCATGACTTCCAAATACTGCAAATAATATGGCGACGACAGCAGATATAATGACTTCAGGCAGCCAATTGGCAATTACAACGCCAAAAGTAACCGCCATGGTATTAAGAAATATAAATGCCAAGATAGAACCTAGGATCACAGGTGATGCTCTGTATCTTGTTGCAAGCACCATACACACGAGTTGACTTTTATCTCCTATTTCAGCCGCAAATATAAGTAGGAAGCTAGAGCCTGATATAGTGATGATTTCAAGCCAATTATAACTTGGTAATAAGTTAATCAAATAGTCCATATAAATGGTTCCCTATATTCAGGCAGTTGAGTTACTTTTCATGCTCAGTTGATTGGTTTGCAGGTTTACTCACAACGTAAAGCCAAATAAAGCCTGCTATTCCAGCCAATAATGATGCCGCAAGGATCCCCGTTTTAGCCATGAGCAATAATTCATCATTATGACTAAAGCCTAGTTGGGCAACAAAAATTGACATTGTAAAGCCGATTCCAGCTAAAAGTGACACACCTGCTATTTGGGTAAAACGAGTATCTTTGGGAAGTTCTGCAATCCCAAACTTTAGTGCCAGCCAGCTAATCCCTGTGATACCGATAAACTTACCTAAAATTAAGCCTAGTGATACTCCGATCATAACCGGGTGGGTTACTGTTTCGCTCAATGAGCTAAAAGACATGGGTATACCCGCATTTGCCAAGGCAAAAATCGGAATTACCAAATAAGCAACCGGCATATGCCAAGCATGTTCTAGACGCTGAAGTGGAACACCGACACTATCAATACTATATTCTAATTTCTGTACGACGGAACTCAGTTCATGATTGGTCATAATGCTCTGGTTTTGCTGATGGCTTTTATCAAAGCTCTTCATCAGGCCTTTCACATGTAAACTAAAACGATCGGGATCGTATTTAGGAATAGCAGGAACTGACATTGCACCTAAAATACCCGCCAGAGTGGGATGTATTCCAGAAAGTAATAAAGCATACCAAAGTGCGATAGCAACGAGGAGGTAGGGTAGTGTTTTACGAATACCTGACATATTAAAAGCAAGCAAAATGATAAACATCAATCCAGCTACTAATAATGGAGTGATGGCAATCGTCTCGGTATAAAACACGGCAATAACTAGGACAGCACCCAGATCATCCACAATAGCTAGTGCAACCAAAAATGTAATCAAGGCTCTAGGGATGCGATTCGCTAATAATGCTAATGCACCAATTGCAAAAGCAATATCTGTCGCCATGGGGATCCCCCAACCATTAGCGGCATCACCATGAGGGTTAATCATATAATAGATCAATGCTGGCACAACCATGCCACCTACTGCGGCAGCAATAGGTAGCATGGCATTACGTAGTTTTGATAACTCACCGACTAATATTTCACGCTTTAATTCCAAGCCGACAACAAAGAAAAATAAGGCCATAAGCCCATCATTAATCCAGTGATGTAAACTCATCTCCACTGACCAGCTACCCACACCCACTAATAGTGGTGTATGAAGAATATGTAAATACGTTTCTGAAAACGAACTATTCGCAAGAAATAAGGCAAGTATTGCCGTGCCCATCAATAGTAATCCACTGGTAGTCTGGCGGTGAATAAATTCTTCAAATGGGTCTAATATTTTGTCGAAACGTTGTTCCCATGGTGCAAGATAGACACCGTTTTTTCTTTCAGCATTTGAATGCCTTGTTTCACTCATTTATTTCTCCTGGGCAAATAGTGTCTTATTTGCTAACTCTATTACTGTAGAAACGATAGGATTTATGACTCGACGTTCAACTGAGATAGCATAAAAAGATTCTGTTATTTCATCGGTTTGACCAATTGCTTTAACACCATATTGCTGCATGACTTCTTGCTCCAATGCCGTTGGTGCTAAAAAAATTCCTACTCCCTTTTGGCCAAAAGATTTCATCAAAGCACTATCATCAAATTCTGCAACAATCCTCGGATAAAGTTGATTTTTAACTAACCATTGATCAATATCTGTACGTAATTGATTACCTAGACTTGGCAATAATAATGGCGCACCATTTAAACAATCAGGAAAATCTTGGCTTAATGTCTTTTGTATTTGTTCCGTAGCAAAAAAGCTAACCGAACACTCTCCAAGTTTATGACTAAAACCTCGAGTACTTACGCTGGGAGGGATCGGTCGATCCGCTATAACAAGATCCAAGCGATGTAAGGTCAACTCAGCCAATAGTGTTTCTAAATCTGTTTCTCTACAAACCATTCTTGTTGATTCAGGCATTTGCAGAACAGGCAATAGAATATGCTGTGCAATGGATTTAGGCACGACATCAACAACCCCTACTCTGAATACCTGTTGGCGCTTACTCGGTAGTTGATGCATCATTTGTTCAAGTTCATTACCCAAAGAAAATATTTCATCGGCAAAGCTCAGTACTTGACGTCCAATATCAGTAATTTCTAAATTACGCCCTACTTTACTGAATAACTCAACACCAAAATACTCCTCCAATAAAGTCAGCTGCCCACTAATTGTCTGAGGCGTTATATGAAGGCGCTCACTTGCTCTAGCGATGCCTCCCTCTTTAGCAACTGTCCAAAAATAATGTAGATGTTTGTAATTAATCATATATCACTTCACCTCGTAATTTACGATGAGTCTAGCAGTTATACTCGGTTTTTACTAACTAACTTGAGATCTGGTTAAGAAGCCGTCATCAGACTAAACTTTTCTCCTGTAATTCTCAGTGATGGCTTATTCTCCTTAGGGAAGTAAGCGATAAGCCCACCCATAATATTGAGCATAAAACCAGCCCATAGTACCTTTACCTCTTTTGGCTATTCCAGCAAATGTTTTATGGCATTCAATACGAAGGGTATGGCAGACTTTTAGACTCGTTGAATCAACAACGCTAATTTCAGTTGGATTCCCTTTAACAAGTGTAAAGTAAGCACACAGTGGTGTTAACGCATTGGCCATGACCGATAAGAAGCGGGTATAACGGAGCAAGTAAGGAAAATATCCTTTGTAGAAACGTGCAATAAACCCAGTGTAATAGTGCTTGAAGTCTCGTTGATTTGATGAATGAAAAGCAATAATAATCGTCATTTGTCATTCTGCCCTGCCTGTTTTTCTGTCGAGAACCATTAGCTAAAGGTTAGACATTCATACCCCGCTATATGAACATTGTGTCTTTTATCCGAACGTCACGGTAGCGTATTTAAGTTGGATCTTCTAATTAGGTGAAATTAAAGATAAAAGCTGGATTTATGTGGGCGTTAGTTGGCGTGATAATAGGGTGGCGGCAGTGAGAAATAGGCTGGAGGCGATCAAGCACCCCGATAAGCCGTAATGTTGGAATAATAAGCCTGACAGTAAGGTGCCAGTTAATCGCCCACCGGCATTGGCCATATAATAAAAGCCGACATTCATCGCGACTTTATCATGATCTGACCATGCGACGATGAGATAGGAATGAACTGCCGAGTTGATGGCAAAGACGATGGCGAACAGACTTAATCCTGTAATAATGACCCAGTTAGGACTGATGTTTTGAGTGAGTGCTAGGGCGATACCTGCAGGAATAAAGATAAGAGCAAAGGCAAGGTGCTGGGCTGTTTTTCCATTCGGTGAATGATGTTTGAGCAGTTTAGGTGTGAGTGCTTGAATGATGCCATAGCCGATGATCCACAAGGCGAGGAAGCCACCTGTTTGTTCGTATCCCCAACCTAATGTGGAGCTCAGATAAACCGGCAAGGCGATAACAAACCAAACATCACGTGAACCAAATAAAAAGAAGCGGGCGGCTGACAGCCAGTTTATGGCTGGATCATTGGCAAAAACGTGAGAGAATTTGGCTTTTTCTTTGGTTTTTCCTAAATCACGGGGTAATAAGAATAAGGTGATAACAAAGACAATAAATAAGCCACCGGCTAAAATAAGCAAGGCAGTTTGGAAGTCATACACGGTGAGTAATAAGCCACCAAGAAAGAAACCTACACCTTTTAGGGTGTTTTTAGAGCCTGTTAATATGGCAATCCATTTGAAGAGTTTATTAGAGGATGCATTCGCTGTATCGCTAGGAATAAATAACTTCACACTGGCTTTGGCGCTCATCTTATTGAGGTCTTTGGCAATGCCTGATACCGCTTGTGCTGCCATTACATAAATAATAGTTAGGTATTCATTAGGAACGGTGAGCATTAATAAGGCAAAGACTTGTAATAACATGCCAATATGCATGATTTTATTAAGTCCAAATCGTGCACCTAGCCAGCCGCCAACAAGATTGGTGATAATGCCAAAGAATTCATAAAATAAGAATAAGCTGGCAATGGCAAGAGGGGTGTAGCCAAGCTGGTGGAAATACAGCACTACCAACATGCGAATAGCGCCATCAGTTAGAGTGAAAGCCCAATAGCCTCCCGTGATAACAGCATAGTTTCGTAGGCTTTGTACTGCCTTCATTGTTACATCGCCTGATCAATCATTTTGGCAAGATCAATCATGCGGTTCACATAGCCCCATTCATTGTCATACCACGCGAGTATTTTCACTTGAGTATCATTAATGACCATTGTTGAGGGTGCATCGATAATTCCGGAGCGAGGATCATTGGTGTAATCAGCAGAGACTAAAGGTCGAGTTTCATAGCCTAAGATGTCTTTCAATAAACCTTCAGATGCGGTTTTAAACAAAGCATTAACTTCTTCGGCATTGGTTGCTCGTTTTGATTCAAATACAAAGTCAGTGAGCGATCCATTTAATAAGGGTACTCGAACGGCTAAACCATTTAATTTGCCTGCTAATTCAGGAAAGATAGTGGTAATGGCTTTGGCAGAACCGGTCGTTGTTGGAATTAATGATTGGCTACTAGCACGGGCGCGACGTAAGTCTTTATGGCCTTTATCAACAATGGTTTGGGTATTGGTAATATTATGGATGGTGGTCATTGAACCATGTTTAATGCCTAAGGATTCATGCATGACTTTAACAACCGGCGCGAGACAGTTTGTGGTGCACGATGCCGCGGTGATGATGTGATGTTTATCTGGCTGATAAAGGTGATGATTCACCCCATAAACAAGATTAAGAGCAGGATCCGGACACGGCGCGGCAACAAGAACTTTCTTTATGCCTTGGTCAAAATAGGGCTGTAGTTGTTGCTCTGTTTTAAACTTTCCTGAACATTCTAAAACCAAATCAACATCATATTGAGCCCAATTTACTTCTGCTAGATTGGCGTGTTGGCTAACACTAATAGTCTGATCATCAATGTTTATCTGTTTTTCATTGCTAGAGATGTTTTTATCTTGTCCCCAGCGACCATGCACGGAGTCAAACTCTAATAAATGGGCGTGACAGCTTGCATTGCCTGATAGGTCATTGATATGAACAAATTCAAACTCATCGCATTCCCATCCGGCCCGCAAAGCCAGTTTACCCATTCGGCCAAAGCCATTGATTCCAACTCGTAGCGTCATTTATTGTCCTTTTAGGCTGTAGAACGGGTATCGCTTGAAGCCACCGTTTTTCGTTTCGTCATTCCCGTGAAAATGGGAATTTATGGGCAGTGAAAATAGTCGCTATCGTTGGATCGCCGTTTTTACGAGGATGACGGATTTTATTAAAACGCCTGCATCTTGAATAGTCACGGGTATATAGCTAACAATGGCAAGCTAGTAGCTGTTATAAATTGCTCCAGCTGTCTTTTCTCTGGAAACGTAATCGAGGAATAATCAAGCCGAGTAATAAACCACCAAATAGCACTGCCGCACCAACAAGAAACCAGTTTTGTGCACTACTATCTTTAAGCGTACGATTTTCGATGATAAGAGTTTGCATATCATCATCAATCCCTTGAATTCTTTGTTTTAGTTGGCGATTTTCATTATTTAAAGCCACGGCATTTGATGCTGTTCGACGAAGATCATCTAATTCGGTACTTAGGCGCTGTGCTGTTTCCTTTAAGGTCATGTTTTCATTGCCAGATACAGTGCTTTGAGAGGTTAATGCCTGAAGCTCTTCTTTATATTTTGCAAGTTCTAATTCTAAGTTAGCTACTTTTTGATTGCTAGTGATAAGGCTATTGCGAGCACTAGGGCTATTGCTAAGGTAGCGAGTTAATACCCATCCGATCGTGCCTTTATTGGTACGAACCTTAGAGTAGCCTTTGGGATCGGCTTCAAGTATGTCGAGTTTGGTACCGCTTGACAACATTCTACGAATGCCGAATTTAGTACCTTGGCCCGACCGCATTGTGATTTCAAGTTCATCTGAAACATAACGTGTTGTTTCAGCCATAGTTGAGATAGGAGTCAAAAGAGGAAGGATTAATAGCAGGCAAAGAATAACTTTATTCATAACAATAGTTCTAGATCAAGTAGTTGGGCCGCATATTTTATCACGTTTCATGTAATACAAAACAGTATCAATTTTAGTTTTTTATGTGAGGTAAGCAAGAATGTTTCCAATAATATATTTCTCAGAGTTAACGTCACCTTTATTCAGAACGTAAATTTACACGCTAATCGTATTATTAAATATTCTAGTAGAGGCGTAATAAAAATTTCATAGAATATCAGAGTGGATGATTAGATCAGTTTATAAAACAAAAACTGGGTATTGCTTATATTACGTAAATAAAGCTTAACCACATCAAGTTTGTCGAAAGGCGATTGTTAATAAGCATGCAAAACTGATCCACCTATTTTGTAGTTTAATACCAAGCTTTCCTAGTGCAATACGATACCAATCAATATCGTATCCCGTGTAAGTATGAAAAACAGCGTATCCCATTGCGTGTTTATGCATATAAATTGGTGATGATAGCCAACCAGCAAGTGATAGCTGAGCATCTTTAAAAAACATAGCTATCGTT
Organism: Piscirickettsiaceae bacterium; assembly: GCA_013215825.1. Lineage (GTDB taxonomy): Bacteria > Pseudomonadota > Gammaproteobacteria > Nitrosococcales > Methylophagaceae. The sequence continues at coordinate 197,566 of JABSQN010000005.1, forward strand.
TTGAGTACTGTGATTTACCTAAGCCCATCATCGCCTATGGGGGGCAATTTTGGATGCTCATTAACAGGTAAGTGACTATTTAAATGGCCACGAATTAATGCTTAAGAACCATAAATAAGATTGTTTTTTAGTGAAATGATAGCTTGGGAAATGCTGTTAGAGAACCAGATGTTAATATTTGGTCAAGAGATTGGCTCTGCAATAACTCTTCTTTTGTCATTCATATCACCTTTAAATAGTGACAAAAAAGCCCCACCCAGAAGGGCGAGGCTAAACGTACGAGAGTAACTTGTTAACTCAAGGAGTTACTACCATTTAGCTTGTGCACGGAAAGCGATAGATGATGGTTCGCCATCAACGTCGGTACCGTCAGATGTTTCAAGATCGATGATTTTAGAATAATCTAACATCAAACGAATATTCTTATTGGCAATGTAGTTTAGACCGATTGTGTACTTATCAGCTTGAGCAATTTTTGCTACATTATCATTGTCTGCATCGGTTGTTTCGTAACGTGCAGCAATCTGCCAAGCGCCTGATTTGGCTTTTGGTGTCACACCGCCAGATAAACCTTTAGACCATTTGAATGATTCGCCTGTTAAGAAGTAACCTGCTTCGATAGAGAATGCATCAATGTCAATATCAGTACCAGATTGACGTTCTGCACTAGCATCAACGTATTCTGCTAAAACGTGAAATGGACCATAAATACCTAATGCAGCAATATCATAAACATCTAGACCTTCAAAGTCGCCAGCAGCGATCTTAGTTGAATCAACGCCATAGCCATCTTCATGAGCAACTAAGTCTGGGCCGTATTTGAAACTACCATCACCAGATTTGTTCATATAACTCGCAGAAAGTTGAACCATGTGTTTGTCATCTGCGTGATAGGGTAAAAATGAACCGCGGGCAGTAAACGTTGTTGCTTCTGATTCATCAGAAACACCATCGCTTAGGCCGCCTTTTTGAATTGCAGCATCCAATTTCCAGCTGTAATCTTCAGGGTGGAAGCTTAGAGCAAGACCGCTAAGACGTGAATGAGAAATATGAGAATCGCCGTAAAATGGACGATCGATGAATGTCATGTATTTAGAGCTTGCTGGTGTATTAAAACCAAATGCAGACATAGATTGACCGGCTTTAATACTAAATTTATTACTTAATAAGCTACCTTTATAACCTACGTAAGCATCTTTAATTGCAACTTCTTTACTATCTTTTGCACCACCGGTTGCAAAATCAGCTTCAAATTTGTAGATCCAGTTTTTATCAACCGACCCTTGGAAACCTAAGCGAGCACGACGTAATTCTGTACCAGAAAATTCGTCACCGAAGCCTGCAGCAGTTAAACCATCATCATCAGATGAGATGGCATCCCACATAACACGACCGATAGGTTGGAATGTCCAGCCATTACCAGCTATTTTAATTTTACCTTTGGTATCGATTTTAACGCCGTTATCAGCTTTCTTTTCAACGTTAGCTACCTTAGTATCAACCGCATCTAAAGACTCTTTATCTGCTTTAGCCGCGTTAGCTAATAAGTCATAGTTTTGAGCAGTGATAGTACCTTGGTCACGAAGGACTTTAAGTAAATCAATCATTGCATCGTTGTTTGCCTGTGCTGGCAATACTGCTGTGCCAAATAACACTCCAGCGATTAATAGAGATGACGTTTTAAGTTTCAAGGGATTATCCTTATTAGTTATTAAATTCTCAAAATTCGGTTGAAAGTACCGAGTGGGAAAATAATAACAAGGATATATTTCAATAGAATGAAACTTTTATGACAGTTTTATGACGATAATTTATTTTACTGAAACCTTAGTCCTCATTGTTTCTATCTAAGACTTTCTCTATCGTCTCAACACTTAAATGACGCACATCTTTGCCTTCAACCAAGTAGATAACATATTCACATAAATTATGTGTATGAGCGGTAATACGTTCTAATGCGCGAGCCGACCACATCAAATCAAGCACGCGGGAAATGGTGCGAGGATCTTCCATCATATAAGTCAGCATTGTTCGCATAAAACTTTCATATTCAGCATCTGCTTCTTGGGCTTCACGTGCGACAGATAATGCGGCATCAACATCTAAACGAGCAAAGGCATCAAGTGCATCACGCAATAAGCTTTTTACATGATTACCCAGTGTTGATATTTCACTATAGTTCTTTTTGGTATGTTTGTTTTCAGATAAGTTTAATGCCTTTTGAGCAATATTATATGTTTCATCACCAATACGCTCTAAGTCTGTAATCGCTTTTAGAATGACGGAAACCAATCTTAAATCACTGGCTGTTGGCTGTCGTAAGGCAATGATTTGAATGCACTCTTCGTCAATCTTCATTTCCAAGCTATTAACAAGGCGATCGTCTTCCATTACACTTCGCGCTAAGTCTATATCTGATTTTTTCAATGATTTTAGCGCTTTGCTAAGTTGCTGTTCGACCAAGCCGCCCATTGTTAAAACACGTGAACGAATATCCTGCAATTCTTGTTCAAATTGTTGTGATATATGTTGTGAATTATTTGTCGCCATATTGTACCCCTATGTCTTTCTACTGCGTCATTCCCGAGAACGCGGGAATCCAACGATAGTAACTATTTTCACTGCCCATGGATCCCTGCGTTTGCGAGGATGATGGTTTAAGTGCAAAGCCTTTATGCTCAGTTTTCTTTTAAAAACAGGTAGCTAACTTAACCGTAACGACCTGTTATGTAATCTTCTGTTCGTCTTTTTTTCGGATTAGTAAATAACTCATCTGTTGGTCCGAACTCAATCAATTCGCCCATATACATAAAGGCAGTGTAATCAGATACTCGTGCTGCTTGTTGCATATTGTGAGTTACAATAACAATAGTATATTTTTCTTTTAACTCATGAATTAATTCTTCAATTTTCAAGGTTGAAAGCGGATCTAATGCTGAGGCTGGTTCATCTAATAATAAGACTTCAGGCTCAATGGCAATAGCACGGGCTATAACCAATCGTTGCTGTTGTCCACCCGACAACCCCATTGCAGAGTCATGTAGACGATCTCTCACCTCATTCCACAAAGCAGCACCTTTTAATGATTTTTCTACTACATTATCAAGTGTTGCACGATCATTTACACCTTGCAGACGCAAACCATAAGCGACATTTTCATAAATAGATTTAGGAAACGGGTTCGGTTTTTGGAAAACCATGCCTACCTGACGACGTAAGTCAGCAACATTGACTGACCGTGCATTAAGATCATTGCCATCCAATAACATTTGACCGTTAATACTGACTGAATCAATCAAATCATTCATCCGGTTAAAACAGCGTAGCAAAGTCGACTTACCACAACCGCTGGGACCGATAAATGCTGTTACCCGATTCTTTGGAATGGTCATGTTGACACTGTGTAAAGCCTGTTTATCACCATAAAACAAGTTGAAGTCTTTCACTTGCAAACACACGGTTTCTGCTTCTAAGTTCATTTTTGATCCACGTTGCATTGCATCAAGATCAATGTTTCGTGTTACTGATTGTTGTGTTGCCATATTAACCTTCACTCGCTTTATAAGTCTCACGTAAACGATTTCTAATGTGAATCGCTACCAAATTTAATCCGATAATAATCACTACCAATAAGATTGCTGTGGCATAAACTAGAGGTCTTGCCGCTTCAACATTCGGGCTTTGGAAACCAACATCATAGATATGGAAACCAAGGTGCATAAATTGGCGGTCTAAATGTAAATACGGTGCAAGATTATCCACCGCTAATGCAGGTGCAAGCTTCACCACTCCGACCATCATCAAGGGGGCCACTTCACCTGCGGCACGTGCTACGGCTAAAATCATACCTGTCATCATCGCAGGGGCAGCCATGGGTAATACGGTACGCCATAAGGTTTCAGCCTTGGTTGCTCCTAATGCCAAGCTACCTTCACGTATTGCTCGAGGAATACGTGACAAACCTTCTTCCGTTGCTACAATCACAACCGGCACGGTTAATATTGCCAAGGTTAACGAAGCCCACATTAAGCCGGGAGTACCAAAGGTCGGTGCAGGCAAGCTTGCTTGGAAGAACAGTTCATCAATATTGCCACCCAAAAAGTAGACAAAGAAACCAAGACCAAACACACCGTACACAATAGACGGTACGCCAGCGAGGTTATTCACTGCAATGCGGATTAAACGAATTATAGGTCCTTGTTTAGCATATTCTTTTAAGTAAACCGCCGCCACTACACCAAAGGGCGTGACGAGCACAGCCATAATCAATACCATCATAATCGTACCGAAGATGGCGGGGAACACACCGCCTTCTGTATTGGCTTCACGAGGGTCGCTAGAAACAAAGTCCCAGATTGCATGACCATAAAAGCCAATTTTTTCGATAAGGTTCATGGCGTTCGGACGATGAACTAGCACTATTTTAGCTAAGGGGATTTCTACTTCCTGCCCATTCGACATTTTCACTAGCAACAGGTCGCGATTTAAAGAGGCATATAAAACTTCTAACTCTTTTTGAAGTTCACTATAATCTGCATCCAGCTTTGCTTTGCGTTGTGCTAACTCAGCATATTCAAGTGAACCTTCTGCAATACCCTTTAATGCTAAGCGACGTTTATCAAGACGAATTGACTCCATACTGTGATTAATCTTACCAATCACCCCGTATTCAAGATGTTTGATTTGTCCAATCAGATCATTACTTCTCGCTAAGCGTTGTTGCATTTCATCGTAGGCATCATCACCGGAAGCAACAATTTCACCTTGCTGTTTAATGTTGATAAGACGCCCATAAAAACGGCCCCATTCACGACGTTCAATGGAAAGTAGCTCTTTGGGATAACTTGCTTCCGCCAGCCAAGGACCATTCACCCAGCGAAAATCCATGCCAAAGTAATCACGATTACCGACTTTAATTAACATACGTTCGGCAGTGTCTTGGCCTTCTGGTAACTCAAGTTCCGCACGTTTTAATTGTGCAGCAGGAACAGTCTCGGTCTCAATAAGTTCACCGATTAATATTTCTATTTTTTGACCGGGTTTGGTATAGCTAACTTCCATTAAGTCAGCAGGCCAAAAATGACTTAGGCCGCGCACGGCAATCAAACCTAATAGGCCAACCACCATGACTAAGCTAATACTGACGGCACCGGCATTGAGCCATACCCATGGCGAGCCGCTTTTAACCCAAGAAGACAATGATTGTTTAGACATAATTAATTAACTCTTCTTTTATAAGCTGCTGTATTTGTTACGTAAACGCTGACGAACCACTTCAGCCACGGTATTGAACACAAAGGTCGCCATAAACAACACTAAGGCGGCTAAGAACAACACGCGATAATGCGAACTAGCGACTTCTGCTTCCGGCATTTCAACTGCAATATTGGCGGATAATGCTCGGAAACCTTCAAAGATATTAAAGTCCATAATCGGCGTATTCCCCGTTGCCATTAATACGATCATGGTTTCACCTACGGCGCGACCTAGACCGATCATGACTGCTGAGAAGATACCTGGACTGGCAGTTAGTATTACTACACGAGTTAATGTTTGCCATGGTGTCGCCCCTAAAGCTAGCGAACCAATAGTTAGGTGTTTAGGCACGCCAAAGATGGCATCTTCAGTAATCGAAAAGATAGTGGGAATCACGGCAAAGCCCATGACCATCCCCACCACTAATGAGTTACGTTGATCAAACCCTACACCATGGTCATTCAACCATTGAGGCATATTGCTATTGAACAGCCACGCTTCAATGCTTGGACTCATCATCATGGAGACCACGCCCACCAATATAACCACGGGAATTAAGATGGCAGATTCCCAGCCATCAGGAATACGGTCACGGAAACTACTCGGTAATTGTGTCCAACCCCATGCCGTTAATACGATCATGATTGGGGTCATAATAAAGATACTGAATACGCCGGGGAGGTTACCTTCCACAATCGGAGCTAACCATAAGCCGGCTAAGAAACCTAAAATAACAGTCGGCAAGGCTTCCATTATTTCAATGGTTGGTTTAACAATCTTTCTCATGCTCGGTGACATGAAGTAAGCGGTAAATATGGCACCAAAAATAGCTAATGGCATTGCAATTGCCATGGCATAGAAAGCTGCTTTTAATGTACCGAATGTCAGGGGTGTTAAGCTAAACTTAGGTTCAAAATCATTACTGGCTGAGGATGATTGCCAAAGATGTTCAGGCTGATCACGACTTTCATACCAGACCTTTTCCCATAATGAATGCCAGGAGACATCAGGATGTTCATTATCAATGGCTAATAATTTAATTTGACCATCTTTGGTCAAGCTCAACATACCGTTGGCACGAGGCGAAATAGCCATCACAGTATTATTGGCTTGTGATGGTGCTATTAATGGCTCAATCAATAATGTTCGTTCTGCCGTGGTGTGATAAATACCAAATTGGCCGCTGGCATCTAAGGTCAAGAAACCTTTGCGTGCATATTCAGGAGCGATAGCAATAATTGGGTCGCTTTGGTCAGTAAAGTTACGTACATTATGCAGGGTGTAATTATTGTTTTTATCTCGAACGGGGAACCATTGATCGATATGACCATCACTGCGACCCACTAAAATCGAAATGCCACCTGTTAGAAATTCAATAACGGTAATAGTAACGCCTGATGGAACCGCTTTAATTTTTTGCACTAAACGCGGTGCAGTAATATCTTGAATATTATAGTAAGAGATAAAACCATCACTATCCGCCAGATAAAGTTCACGCTGATCGATATCAATCACTAAATGTGTGGCGGTAACCAAAGGGGGTAGGCGAATTTCTGCATTGAGTCGCTCAATGGTGAATTCATCTTCATCCATAAAGTTTTCTTCACGGAGTAAGGCGGTTAATACCACGCGATTATCTGCAGTAACAGCGGCCAGCGTTGTTTGTTCTTCATTGCTTTGCACGGTCAGTAATCGTAATGACTGACTCTGAGCATCAAGCGTTAATGGCACGTCACCAATAGGAAATTCAATCCGCGGTGTAATAGTACGAATATCCTTGGGATAGCTGATTTTATACGCTTGTTTGAATACCAATGCTTGACCATCGGCAAAGCCATAAGCAAAAACACCGGTCGAAGGATCGCCTTTCGCAAAACTACTAATTTCGGCATCCGCTAAGGGTAATCGTGGTGTGAGCATTGTTTCGCCACTTGTCGCAGCAAAAAAGCGTAACTGACCTTGCATATCCAAGCTTAAAGCAACATCGTTATATTCATTTAGCGTGAGGTGACTTACCGTATTTTTCTGTAGATTAAACTCTGCGCTTGTCTCGACATCGGCACCATAAAATAACGGAATCACAACATAAAGCAGATAAAAGAAAATTAACACGATAGCAAAGATAACCGCCATGCCACCTGCGGCTACACCAACGTTAGCCATACGGTCTTTTGTTTCGCGCCATTTTCGGCGACGAATAGCGATGGGTGAATCGTATGCCGGTAAAACGCTGTCTTTTATAGAATGTTCAACCATTAAGTTCTCAATATTATTCAGAATGACTATTTAACGTAAAGACTGTCATCCCCGTGGAAACGGGGTTCTAACGATAGTGATGACATTCACTGCCCATAGATTCCCACTTTCTCGGGAATGATGAAACAGAAATGTCAGCACCTTTAAGTGGGTTTGGATATAAATAGAAAATCGCCCCACATGAATGTAGGGCGACACTATTTAATGCTTAACTAAAAAGTTATTTTATTTTAGCTAACTCTTTTTCTACAACTGACGCTGGTAATGGGATGTAACCATCTTTAATAACAACACGTTGTCCTGCTTTAGATAGCATCATTTTTACAAATTCGCGATCAATCGGAGATAACGGTTTGTTAGGTGCTTTGTTCACATAAACGTAAAGGTAACGAGATAATGGGTAAGTGCCATTCGCGGCGTTTGCTTTAGATGCTTCAATGAATGGTTGACCGGGTTTTTTAGTTAAAGGAACCGCTCTGACACCTGATGTTCTGTAACCAATACCTGAGTAACCAATACCATTTAATGATTTAGTCACACCTTGAACAACTGATGCGGAACCGGGTTGCTCGTTTACATTGTTTTTGTAATCACCTTTACATAAGGCTTTTTTCTTAAAGTAACCGTAAGTACCTGATACTGAGTTACGACCGTAGATTTGGATGCTACCAAGGTCTGCAACGCCCGTTTGACTCCAGTTAGTGATATCTTCTGCGTGACCACATTTACGTGTTGCAGAGAAAATGGCATCAACTTGAGGGATTGATAAGCCTTTGATTGGATTATCTTTGTGTACATAGACAGCCAAAGCATCAATCGCCACACGGATAGGTGTTGCTTTATAACCATATTTAGTTTCAAATGCCGCCGATTCTTTGTCTTTCATTTTACGGCTCATTGGACCAAAGCTTGATGTGCCTTCAGTCAATGCCGGTGGGGCTGTAGAAGAACCAGCTGCTTGAATTTGAATGCTGACATTTGGATATGCACGTTTAAACTCTTCAGCCCAAAGTGTCATCAAATTAGCCAATGTATCGGAACCTACACTAGAAAGGTTACCTGAAACACCGCTTACTTTTTCGTAATCAGCTAACGCTGGATCAACATCAGCATATGTTGCTGCAGAAAATGCCATCGTTACTGCGGCACCTAAGATTGCTAGTTTTTTTGTGAACATCATTTGTTCAACTCCTAAAGTTAAAAATCAATGTAAATCTAAATTACGCTGAACAGTATCTCGAATGAATGTGACAGGAATGTTAAAGCTATATGACAGTTATGTGACAAGGCGTATCAATTTGTATCCTGACGTCTTGAAAAGGGGAGGCAACGCCTCAATATAGAAAGACTCTGCTTTAAATAGTTAGGAAAAATAAAATGTTTCGATTTTTATTATTATTGTTCTTGTTGGTACCGTTGATTGAAATCTACTTTTTGATCCAAGTCGGCGAAGTGATTGGTGCTGCTTGGACGATTTTTGCTGTTGTGGCTACGGCGATTATCGGTGCTGGTTTATTGCGAGTTCAAGGTGCTTCAACCTTATTACGAGCACAAGCAAGTATGCAGCAAGGTAGTTTGCCTGCATTAGAAATGATGGAAGGCATTGCGTTGGCGGCAAGTGGCATGTTGTTACTAACCCCCGGATTTTTTACAGATGCATTTGGCTTTGTTTTATTACTGCCGCCATTTCGCCAATTTTTGATTAAAAAACTATTCACGAAAGCTGCTTTTACGATGCATGGTCAAACAATGCATTCACAGTATCACTCAACAGATTCGACGATTATTGAAGGTGAAATTGTTGATAATGATGAGTCGCGGCACTTGCGATAAATTTTCCACATCGCCCTTGAAGTTTGTTTTTACAACCCCATTTAAGTGAAGTATTAATTTTTTAATCCCTATTTTGAGGAATGTTTAATGAGTATTCGTCCCCTACATGATCGTGTGATTGTTCGTCGCATGGAAGAAGAAACAATGAGCGCTGGCGGTATTGTTATCCCTGATAACGCAGCAGAAAAACCAGCAACAGGTGAAATCATTGCCGTTGGTAACGGTAAAATCACTGATTCTGGTGATGTGCGTGCTTTAGATGTCAAAGTTGGCGATAAAGTCATGTTCGGTAAATTTGCGGGTACGGAAGTTAAAGTCGATGGCGAAGAGCTTCTTGTTATGCGTGAAGACGATATCGTTGCGGTTATAGATTAAGCAATCTCCCCCTACACATACTATATATAAAGAATATTAAGAGGAATTAACATGGCTGCTAAAGAAGTCAAATTTGGCGCAGATGCGCGTAGTTTAATGGTCAAAGGTGTAAACATCTTGGCTGATGCAGTAAAAGTAACATTAGGTCCTAAAGGCCGCAACGTTATCTTAGATAAGAGCTACGGCGCTCCAACGATTACTAAAGATGGTGTTTCTGTTGCTAAAGAAATCGAATTAGAAAATAAATTCGAAAATATGGGCGCACAAATGATTAAAGAAGTGGCATCGCAGACTTCTGATGCTGCCGGTGATGGAACAACAACTGCAACCGTATTAGCTCAAGCTATTTTACGTGAAGGCATAACCGCTATTGCAGCAGGCATGAATCCGATGGATTTAAAACGTGGTATCGATAAAGCAGTAACTGCTGCCGTGGTTGAATTAGAAAAAATGTCTACAGCGTGTGACGATGATAAATCCATTGCTCAAGTAGGTACTATTTCTGCGAACTCTGATTTATCTGTTGGTGGCATCATTGCTGAAGCGATGCAAAAAGTAGGTAAAGAAGGCGTTATCACTGTTGAAGATGGTTCTGGTTTCGAAAACGAATTAGATGTTGTTGAAGGCATGCAGTTTGATCGTGGTTACTTATCACCTTATTTCGTGAATGATCAGCAAGCAATGACAGCAGATCTTGATGACCCGTTCGTATTGTTGTTTGATAAAAAGATCTCAAACATTCGTGAATTATTACCAACATTGGAAGCGGTTGCTAAAGCAAGTCGTCCATTGTTAATCATTGCTGAAGATATCGAAGGTGAAGCATTAGCAACATTGGTTGTTAATAATATGCGCGGTATCGTTAAAGTATGTGCTGTTAAAGCACCAGGATTTGGTGACCGTCGTAAAGCAATGTTGCAAGATATTGCGACATTAACAGGTGGTACTGTAATTTCTGAAGAAGTAGGCTTAAACCTTGAAAAAGTAACATTAGATGATTTAGGTCAAGCGAAGAAAATTGCTATCAGCAAAGAAAACACAACTATCATTGATGGTGCAGGTTCTACAAGCGATATTACTGCTCGTGTTGAACAGGTGCGTGCTCAAATTGAAGATTCTTCATCTGATTACGATAAAGAAAAATTACAAGAACGTGTTGCTAAATTAGCAGGCGGTGTTGCGGTGATTAAAGTAGGCGCAGCGACTGAAATAGAAATGAAAGAAAAGAAAGCACGTGTTGAAGATGCATTGCATGCAACTCGCGCAGCAGTTGAAGAAGGCGTTATTGCTGGTGGTGGTGTTGCACTTGTTCGTGCTGAAAGCGCATTGGGCAAGTTAAAAGGTGATAACCATGACCAAGACATGGGTATCAAATTACTACGTCGTGCAATGGAAGAGCCTTTACGTCAAATCGTTGCGAATGCAGGTGAAGAAGCCTCTGTAATCTTAAACGAAGTTGCAGCAGGTAAAGGTAACTTCGGTTACAACGCAGCAACAGGCGAATATGGCGATATGATCGACATGGGTATTCTTGACCCAACTAAAGTAACGCGTACTGCATTGCAAAATGCCGGTTCAGTTGCAGGCTTAATGCTAACAACAGAAGCAATGATTGCTGAAGCGCCACAAGAAAATGCACCTGCTATGCCTGATATGGGCGGTGGTATGGGCGGTATGGGCGGCATGATGTAAGGTTTAAACCTTAACCATGTAAGCCGAGGAGTAATTCGGTAAGCTAAATTAAAAGCCCCAGTCATTCATTTGATTGGGGCTTTTTTGTTTTTAAATTATGGTTATGCGGTAAGATAAATATTTTATGGATATACCCTAAACTTGAGGGATAGATGGTAGCTAACAATCAATTTTCAACACAATGGCAACAGTTAATATCGAATAGTTTTTTAGCTGAGTCGGCAATAATGGTGTTATCAGGCAGCGATTATGTAACACAATGGGGCGAACGACATACAGAACGTGCGGAGCTACTGTTCACTTCGGGTGATATTTCTATCGTTTATGATGTGGATAGCTATTCGCAACGATTAAGATCGATGTTGAATGACATTGCCGATGAAACTATGCTCCATCAAAAACTACGTCATTTCCGTCAGCGAGAAATGGTACGCATTATTTGGCGTGATTTGGCTGGCTGGGCTGATTTAGCTGAAACAGTACGAGACTTATCTGCAATGGCAGATGCCTGCATTCAACAGTCTTTAGCGATCTTACATCAATGGCAAGTGACTGATTTTGGTACACCTTGTAATACGGATGGTGATGAACAGCAATTAGTCGTGCTGGGTATGGGGAAATTGGGTGCTGGCGAGCTTAATTTATCATCGGATATTGATCTTATATTTACCTATCCTGACAGTGGTGAAACACAAGGTGGTCGCAAGTCTTTATCTAATGAGGAGTTCTTTACACGCTTAGGGCGTAAGTTAATTCAATCATTGGATAATGTAACCGTTGATGGTTTTGTATTTCGGGTCGATATGCGTCTTCGGCCTTTTGGTGATAGTGGAGCGTTAGTCGCTTGTTATGATGCGATGGAAGATTATTACCAAACACAAGGTCGTGAATGGGAACGTTATGCCATGATCAAAGCGCGAGCGATTACGGGCTCTGAACAAGCTCAAAAAGAGATCCTTGGCTTACTTCGTCCCTTCGTTTACCGACGCTATTTAGACTACGGTGTATTTGATTCTTTGCGTGAAATGAAGTCAATGATTGTTGGACAATTACGCCGTAAAGGTATGGAAGACAATGTTAAGCTTGGCATTGGTGGTATTCGTGAAATTGAATTTATCGGTCAAGTTTTTCAGTTGATTTATGGCGGGCGAGATAAACCCTTACAGCAACGTCCTATTCTAACTATTTTAGATTTATTAGCAGAGCGTAGTGTTTTATCTTCGTATGCGGTTGATGAACTTAAACTAGCGTATGATTTTTTACGCCGCACCGAACATCGAATTCAAGCATGGGCAGATCAACAAACTCATTTGTTACCGAAAGACGACGTGGATAGATTACGAATTGCAAGCTTGATGGGCTTTGATAATTGGCTCGACTTTATGATGGCATTAGATGAGCATCGCAAGCGAGTACAAGAACATTTTGAACAAATATTAACAATACCTCAGTCGGAAGACGATGCCAGCGATAGCTTATCCTTTTTTACATCAAGCGATGATGAAAGAATAGAACGGCTACAACAACTTGGTTTTGTTGATGCGACAGTCTGCTTAGAATTATTAGAGAACTTGTTTAAGACTCATGGGTGTCGAAATTTAGAAAACACCGGACGTGAACGATTAGAAAAGTTATTGCCGCTATTGATACAAGCCGCGGCAAATGTCACTAATGCAGATCAGTGTTTATCTCGATTAATACCGTTGCTAGAGTCAATCATGCGCCGCTCAGCGTATATGTCATTATTGATAGAAAACTCATTGGCATTGTCACAGCTAGTCAAATTATGTGCGGCTAGCCCAATGATAAGTAGTCAATTAACACGTCATCCGGTGTTGTTGGATGAACTATTAGATCCTAGAAGTTTATATGATGTTCCTGATCGAGCAAGGCAAAAAAAGGCCTTAGTTAATAGCCTTGCTTCGACGGATAAATCTGATTTAGAACAACAAATGTATTTGTTGAGAGAGTTTAAGCAAATCGCCTCATTACACGTTGCTGCTGCGGATATTACCGATGTGTTGCCGTTAATGAGAGTGGGTGATCAGCTTAGTGAGTTAGCGGAAATTGAACTCGAACAAGTGATGAAATTGGCTTGGCAGCACTTAGTCACTCGACATGGGCGACCACCCTGTACGCAAAATGATGATCTTAGCCAGTGCGGGTTCACGGTATTAGCTTACGGGAAATTAGGCGGATTAGAACTAGGTTATGGCTCTGATTTAGATATCGTCTTTATCTTTGATGATGAGAATAACAAAGGTGTAACCGATGGTGATAAACCACTGGATGCTTTGATGTTTTATATTCGATTAGCTCAGCGCATGATTCATCTGCTCAACACCGTGACGGGGGGCGGTATTTTGTATGAAGTTGATATGCGATTACGCCCCAATGGTAATTCCGGCTTGTTAGTAACAGGAGTAACGGGCTTTGCTGAATATCAACAAAGTGAGGCGTGGACATGGGAACATCAGGCGTTAGTTCGGGCGCGATGTGTTGCGGGGGATCAGAAATTAGCGCAAAAAGTGTCAGACATAAGACAGCAGACAATGGCGAAAGAGCGTGATTCGGAACTATTAGCCACAGAAGTTAGTGATATGCGTGCTAAAATGCGCGAGCAATTAGATAAGAGTACAGAACAGCTGTTTGACCTTAAACAGGGTGTGGGCGGTATCGCTGACATTGAATTTATGGTGCAATATGCCGTTCTTTCTTGGTCACAAACCTTGCCTGAATTGCTGGTTTATAGCGATAATATCAGGATCTTAGAGGCATTAAAGACCTCGGGTAAATTAAACGAAGAAGAAAGCACCATGTTAGCTGGTGCGTATCGGTTTTATCGAAACAAAGCGAATCATTGCGTATTGCAGGAAATCCCTGCATTAGTACCAATGGCAGACGTGGCTATTTATCAACCACAAGTGAAAGCAATTTGGCAACGCTGGCTTGGATAAAACAATTATGAGACTTTGCACTGTAAGTGTATTTTTAACGAATTATTAAGTAGAGAATTATGGTTACACCAACAACAATGGCAGATCGAGATGGCGTTATCTGGTTAGATGGCGAAATGGTGCCGTGGCGTGAAGCAAAAGTACATGTGTTAACGCATACATTACATTACGGTATGGGCGTGTTTGAAGGTGTCCGTGCTTATAAAACCAGCCAAGGCCCCGCGATTTTTCGCATGCAAGAGCATACCGACCGTTTATTCCGCAGTGCTAAAATATTAGGCATGGGAATGCCATTTGATAAAGAAACATTAAATGAAGCCCAAAAAGCGGTAGTACGTGAAAATAACTTGGAATCTGCGTATTTAAGACCGATGTGTTTTTACGGTAGTGAAGGCATGGGGATCCGTGCTGATAACTTAAGAACACATGTGATGGTTGCCGCTTGGGAGTGGGGTTCATACCTCGGTGCTGAGAATATGGAAAAAGGCATACGCATTAAAACATCATCGTTCACACGTCACCACGTCAATATTGCCATGTGTAAAGCCAAAGCAAACGGCAATTACATGAACTCGATGTTGGCGCTGCAAGAAGCGATTAACTGTGGTTATGATGAAGCCTTATTATTAGATGCATCCGGTTTTGTTGCCGAAGGTAGTGGCGAGAACTTCTTTATGATCCGTGATGGCGTGTTATATACCCCAACATGTACATCGGCATTGGAAGGCATTACTCGTGCAACGATTATGACATTGGCTGAAGATATCGGCTTGAAGATTGTTGAAAAACAAATTACTCGCGATGAAGTGTATGTGGCTGATGAAGCCTTCTTCACTGGTACGGCAGCAGAAGTTACGCCAATCCGTGAACTGGATAACCGCACTATCGGTAATGGCGGCCGCGGTCCAATCACTGAGCAATTACAAAGCATGTATTTTGATCAAGTTCATGGACGTAGTGATGTTTATAATAATTGGAATACACACGTTAAATAATATAACGAAGCATTAGAAGGAATAACAGATGGCAGGTCATAGTAAGTGGGCAAATATTCAGCATCGTAAAGGTGCTCAAGATGCTAAACGTGGAAAGATGTTCACCAAATTTATTCGTGAAATTAGTGTTGCCGCTAAAGAAGGCGGTAGTGATATCGCCAATAATCCTCGTTTACGTGCCGCCATTGATAAAGCCCTAAGCGGTAATATGACACGTGATGTTATTGAGCGTGCAACCAAGCGTGGTGCGGGTGAACTTGAAGGCGTAAGTTACACTGAATTAGTCTATGAGGGTTATGGGCCAAGCGGCATTGCCATTCTGCTTGATTGCCTAACGGACAATAAAAACCGTACCGTGGCTGAAGTGCGTAATGTATTTAGCAAACGTGGCGGCAATATGGGTACCGATGGTTCGGTAGCCTATTTATTTAGCAAAAAAGGCATTATCACGTATGCCGCGGGTACGGATGAAGATGTAGTGATGGACGCTGCCTTAGAGTCTGGCGCTGAAGATATTGTCACAAATGATGATGGCACTATTGATGTGTTCACAACGCAAGCCGATTATGTGACGGTAAAAGATGCTTTGGATGCGGCAGGTTTGGAAGCAATATCTTCCGAAGTCACCATGCATCCCGAAACAACAATTGCCTTAGATGCAAAAAATGCTGAAAAAGCCTTAGCGATGATTGATGCCTTTGAAGATTTAGATGATGTGCAAAATGTCTACACAAATGCTGATTTCTCTGATGAAGTCATGGCTCAGCTTGCTGGCGAATAATAAGAATTTTTCTTTGAAATGACACGTATTTTAGGTATTGATCCAGGCTCACGAAAAACAGGCTTTGGTATTATTGAATTAGATGGTCAAAAAATAAAACATATTATTAATGGTCGACTGCTGGTGGGGGATGGTGATTTCCCCGATAGACTTGGCCAAATATTTAAAGGTTTAACCGACATTATTCAGCGTTATCAACCTGATATGATGGCAGTAGAAAAAGTGTTTTTACATAAAAACCCTGATTCAGCCTTAAAGTTAGGCCAAGCACGAGGCGCGGCTATTTGTGCTGGAGTGAGTCAGAATTTACCCGTACACGAATATACGGCGACACAAATTAAAAAAGCAGTTGTGGGCAATGGTCATGCAAAAAAAGAACAGGTTCAATACATGATGTCAGTGATTTTATCGTTACCAGAAATGCCCGATGAAGATGCCGCAGATGCCCTAGCGTGTGCAATGACTCATGCGAATCATGCCCCTATTGATGGCAAGATAAATACCAAGCTACCAGCTGGTATGCGTACCTCACGTCGTGGCGGGAGATATGGCCGATGATTGGTCGATTAAGAGGCATAATCCTAGAAAAACAAGCGCCCAATTTAGTATTAGACGTGCAAGGTGTTGGCTATGAAGTGGCAGCACCTATGTCGACATTTATTCATTTGCCTGCAATCAATGAAGAAGCATCACTCTTTACCCATTTAATCGTACGTGAAGATGCCCAATTACTTTATGGCTTTGCAACAATTCGTGAGCGATTACTTTTTCGTAGCTTGTTAAAAGTAAATGGTGTTGGTGCAAAGTTAGCGCTGACTATTTTATCTGGCAGTGATGTTGATGAGTTTGCTCGTAGCGTGCAAGAAGGTGATGCAGTCAGCCTGACCCGATTACCTGGTGTTGGCAAAAAAACAGCCGAACGTTTGATTATCGAAATGCGTGATCGCCTAAAAGATATTAGTGGTGCCATGGGTCTTAAACCAGTTGTATCACCGGCGGCAAAACTGGCAGGTGCAAAAGATGAAGCCGCAGAAGCATTGGTTTCATTGGGTTACAAGCCTGCCGAAGCCGAAAAAATGATCCGTAGTTTAGATACCGATGGATTGAGCACCGAACAAATTATTAAACAAGCATTGCGGCGTCATTAGACGGTGTGAGCTTATCTACTTATTATTTTGAAACAAATAGAGACAAAACATGACAATTAAGCGAATCGGACACCGTTATAGTGATAGCAAATCAGGCGCAACCATTGATGTATGGTTTCCTCGTTCAAATAAAGAAATTTCACGAAACTGTTTGGCTTTAAAAGTAGGTTTAATTAAAGGTGATTTTGTCGAAGTAGAAATTCAATCTGTCGATGATGTACCTAAATCTGCTGAAGAAGCCTATTTGAGACTGCACTTATTATCAGAATGTGCCGTTAAACCAAATGAAATTAACTTGGATGGTGTATTTGGTTTATTAGCCAATGTGGCATGGACATCAGCCGGCCCTGTTTTGCCAGGTGAAGTTGAAAACCTACGTGAATTGATTGCTGCAGAAGAGCACCAGTTAAATGTAACGTCTATCGATAAATTCCCACGAATGACAGATTATGTGATCCCAGAAGGTGTACGTATCGGTAATGCAGATCGCGTTAGATTAGGCGCACATTTAGCATCAGGTACAACAGTCATGCACGAAGGTTTCTGTAACTTCAATGCGGGCACATTGGGTCATTCAATGGTCGAAGGTCGCATTAGTGCTGGTGTTGTGATTGGTGATGGTACAGATATCGGCGGCGGGGCATCGATTATGGGCACATTATCAGGCGGCGGCACAACCGTTATCTCAATGGGTAAAAAGAACTTATTAGGCGCTAATGCCGGTTTAGGTATCTCATTAGGTGATAACTGTATTATTGAATCAGGCTTATATATAACAGCAGGTACAAAAGTGAAAATGCCTGATGGTGAAATTGTATCGGCCAGAAAATTGTCAGGGCAATCAGGCTTATTATTTAGACGACACAGCCAAACAGGTGCAGTTGAAGCCATCGTAACCGATGGTTCACTGTGGGGTGGATTGAATACTGCATTGCATAGTAACGACTAAACTACATTATGGAACAAGATCGCTTTATTTCTGCCACCGCTCAAACGGATGAGCAACGCCAAGAACAGACTATTCGTCCGGATAGTTTGAGTGATTATATTGGTCAGCCCTCAGTACGTGAGCAGATGTCATTATTTATTGCGGCGGCAAAAAATCGGGGTGAAGCCTTAGATCATACGTTGATCTTTGGCCCGCCTGGTTTAGGTAAAACAACATTAGCTCATATTATTGCTAATGAAATGGGTGTGAATCTTAGGCAAACATCAGGGCCGGTACTCGAACGCCCTGGCGATTTGGCTGCTTTATTAACGAACTTAGAGCCTAACGATGTCTTATTCGTTGATGAAATTCATCGCCTAAGCCCAATTGTGGAAGAAGTGCTTTATCCTGCATTGGAAGATTTTCAGCTAGATATTATGATTGGTGAAGGGCCCGCAGCACGTTCTATCAAGCTTGATTTAGAACCATTCACGCTGGTGGGGGCAACAACACGAGCTGGATCATTAACATCACCATTGCGAGACCGCTTTGGAATTGTGCAACGGTTAGAGTTTTATAATGCTGAAGATCTAAGCACTATTGTGCAACGTAGCGCTCGCATCTTTAATGTTGAATTAGATGTGGCGGGAGCCAATGAAATTGCTCGCCGCTCGCGAGGTACGCCACGTATCGCTAATCGTCTATTACGTCGTGTACGTGATTATGCTGAAGTTAAATTTGATGGCAAAATCACAGTTGAAATTGCACGCCAAGCCCTAAATCTACTTGATGTCGATGATAATGGCTTCGACATGATGGATCGAAAGTTATTACTCGCTATTATTGAGAAGTTTGATGGCGGACCGGTTGGCGTTGATAATTTAGCAGCGGCCATTGGTGAAGAACGCGGTACGATTGAAGATGTATTAGAGCCATTCTTAATTCAAGAAGGCTTTATTATGCGAACACCAAGAGGACGAATTGCCACTAAGCGAGCTTGGTTGCATTTAGGCTTAACACCAACAGAGTCAGATAAGAATGACTAGTTTTGAATGGCCTATTCGCGTTTATTATGAAGATACAGATAGTGGCGGCGTGGTTTATCATTCAAACTATTTGAATTTTATGGAACGTGCTCGTACCGAATGGTTACGCAGTCTTGGTTTTGAGCAAGATGAATTAATCGCTCACCATCAATGTATATTTGCTGTACATTCAATGCAGATGAATTTTAGGCGACCAGCAAAATTTAATGATGCCTTAATAATTAAGACGACTATTGCCAATATATCAGGTGCCAGTTTTGAGTTTGACCAAAAAGTTTTTCGTGATGATGAACTGTTGTGTGAAGCCATGGTCAAAGTGGCTTGTTTAGATAGTAATCGGTTTCGACCTAAGTCGATACCCTCATTTATTTTGATGGAGATAGAAGGTGAATGCTGATCTTTCGTTGATAACCCTTGTGTTGGAAGCTAGCTTATTAGTGAAGTTGGTTATGCTTTCATTATTAGCTATTTCAATGTATTCGTGGATGTTGATTTTCAAAAAACACTCTGAAATCGCACAGGCGAAACAAGATGCTGATTCCTTTGAAGATAAGTTCTGGTCAGGTAATGAGCTGAACCGTCTTTATGATGATATATCTTCTCGACCTCACGCTAGTCGAGGAATGGAAGGTATATTTGAAGTTGGCTTTAAAGAATTTGTTCGCTTAAAAGAATCAAGTTCAGATTCCGCCTTGGTGCTGGAAGGGGCGCAACGTGTGATGCGTATTTCATTAGCACGTGAAATTGATCAATTAGAAATGTCTTTACCCTTTCTTGCTACAGCAGGATCAACTAGCCCCTATATTGGATTGTTTGGAACCGTGTGGGGAATCATGAATTCATTTCGTTCTTTGGGTCAAGTGCAACAGGCTACGTTAGCCATGGTCGCTCCCGGTATTTCTGAAGCATTAATTGCCACTGCAATGGGTTTGTTTGCCGCTATTCCAGCCGTAGTTGCATACAATAAATATTCACATGAAGTCGAGCGATTGATTAATCGATATGACACCTTCTTAGAAGAGTTTTCTTCTATTTTGCAACGTCAACATAGTTAATAAAGAGTTACGTCATGGCTCTTTATATGAAAAAAAGACAACGTCGTAAGCCAATGGCTGAAATCAATGTCGTACCTTATATTGATGTGATGTTGGTGTTATTGATTATCTTTATGATCACCGCACCGATGTTAACGCAAGGTATACAAGTTGATTTACCACAAGCCAATGCCAACCCAGTTGAAACGCCGGATGAAAATAGTGAACCATTGATTGTTTCTGTTGATGCAGAGGGTTTATTTTATATCGCAATTGGTGATAAGCAAGATCAAGCTATTGATGCACAATTGTTAATGACAAAGGTACAAGCAGTATTGCGACGTAGCCCTAATACGCCGGTGATGGTTAAAGGTGATAGCGCGGTAAGTTACGGCCAAGTGGTGACAGTGATGACCTTACTTCAAAAAGCAGGCGCCCCCAGTGTTGGTTTAATTACCAAACAACCTGAACAGGTAGTAGAAAATTAGAATGGATAAAAAGCTAATTGAAACTATTATTTCAGGTAGTTATTCACTCGTTTTACATATTGTATTACTGGGCTTGTTTATTATTGGTATGGACTCGCCATCAACGCCACATGTTATTGCTCAGCCAAAAGTTAATATTGTGCAAGCAACGGTTGTCAATGAATCACAAGTTTTACAAGAAATGGCTAAGCTACAAGAGTTTGAAGATAAAAAGAAGCAAAGAGAACTCGATCGTCAGGCAGAAGTTGATAAGCAATTAAAAGAAACACAAGATGCATTAGCATTAAAAAAGAAAGAATCACTTGAGCAGAAAAAACAAGCAGAAAAAGAAAAGCAAAAACGTGAATTAAAAGTAAAACAAGAAAAAGAAAAAATCAAAAAGCTTGAGCAACAACGAAAGCTTGAAGATAAAAAACGCTTAAAAGCAAAAGCTGACCGAAAAATTGAAGAAGATAAGAAATTTAAAGCAGAACAAGAGCGTCGTGTAGCAGAAGAAAAACGAAAATTAGCCGAAGCAGATCGACAAGCAGAAGAGCGTCGAATAAAAGAAGCAGAAAAAGCACGTAAGCTGGCAGAAGAGAAAGAGCGTCAAGCGGTAGAGGCGCGTAAACGTGCAGAAAAATTAAAGGAAGAAGCAGCGCGCCAAGCTCAGCGTGAAGAAGCTGATAGGATGATACAGCAGGGCCTGGAAGCTGAGTTTGCAAAGGAAGAGCTTGAGCGATCAGAAAAACGTGTTGCAGATGTTGTTAATCGATACTCTGAAATTATTAGACAAAAGGTAAGCCGTAATTGGAGTAAACCTGCAAGTTCAGAAAGTGGTTTAGAAACCACGTTGCGTGTCGCTTTATTACCGAGTGGCGATGTTAAATCAGTCTCAATCATCAAAAAAAGTGGTAATGAACTTTTTGATAGATCGGTACGAACCGCTATTTATAAAGCAGCGCCATTCACATTACCGACAGATCTAGCAGCAAGGAAAAAGTTTAAGAATTTCCAATTTATATTTAAACCCGAATAGAGGATTTGAACTAATGATTAAACGTGGCTTAGCTTTAAGTTGGTTCTTGATGATATTTTTATCATGGCAAGCACAAGCTGAATTAGTAATTGAAATTACAGGTGGCACCGAAGCAGCGTTGCCCATTGCCGTAGTCCCCTTTGGTAATGAAGGTTTTGCTGCACCAGAAGATATTTCAGCCGTTATTCGGAATGATTTAGCACGAAGTGGTCGTTTTGCTCCTTTACCTGAGCAAGACTTGATTTCTAGCCCACATGAAAAGTCTGACATTAACTTTATGGATTGGCGTTTATTACGTTCAGAAGGTCTATTGGTGGGGAAAGTTAGCAGTATTGATGGTGAAACCTATCAAGTACAGTTCCAGCTATTTGATGTTTATAAAGGCAAACAATTGGTGGGCAAGCGCTATCAAGTGCCGGCATCAGGTTTACGTCGATTAGCTCATCAAATTGCCGATCAAGTGTATCAAACCTTAACGGGTGAAATGGGTGTGTTCTCAACGCGATTAGCATTTGTCACTGTATTGAAAAATACAGATGGCACTAAGCGATATGCACTACAAGTATCTGACTCTGATGGTGCTAATCCACGCACGGTATTGCAATCAAGACAGCCTATTTTGTCACCCAGTTGGTCGCCAGATGGCGAACGTTTGAGCTATGTGTCTTTTGAAAATGGTAATGCCGAAGTATTTGTCCAAGAAATGCGTAGCGGTCGCCGTGATTCTATTGCCGCTTTTAAGGGAATTAATAGTGCGCCAGCATGGTCGCCAGATGGTTTAAAGATAGCGCTCACCTTATCAAAATCAGGTAACTCTGAAATTTATATACTCGAATTAGCAAGCGGTAAATTATCACGGGTAACGCATAATTCTCAGGCGATTGATACCGAAGCTGTGTGGATGCCAAATGGTCGTGAATTATTGTTCACATCAGATCGTGGTGGGCGACCACAGATATATAAAGTTTCTGCTGATGGTGGCCGAGCAAAACGAATCACATTTGAAGGGCGTTATAATGCGTCGCCAGACGTATCAGCCGATGGTCGAATGATGACAATGGTTTATGGTCAAAATGGTCAATTTTATATTGCGGTACAGGATTTGGAAACAGGAGCGGTTCAAGTGTTGACTGAAACAGGACGAGATGAATCGCCAAGCTTTGCGCCAAATGGCCGCATGATCCTGTATGCTACCGAGAAAAATGGCAAAGCTGAATTGGCTGCCGTGTCGATAGATGGTCGGATACATCAGCGTTTAGGCGAATCTGGTCGTGGAGTGCGTGAGCCCGCATGGTCACCCATTAGAAAATAAATGATGTCGTATGAATTCTTATAATAGTGTGGTTTTCTCAGGAGTGTTCCAATGAAATTAATTAAATTAACAGCAATATTATTAACATTAACATGGCTTTCAGGCTGTAATACATTAGGTTTAGGTAAAGATGAACCGGATGTTGCGATAGAAGGTGGTGAGGTAATTGTTGAAGATCGTAATGCCGACTCGTCAGGTGTTGAAGGTGACAATGCGATCGGTACGGATATTGGTGCTGAAACTCAAGTGATTGTGGGTGAAGACCCGTATCAAGGTAATGAATTAAACGATCCAGCTAGTCCGTTATCAAATCGTGTTGTCTATTTTGAATACGATAGCAGCGCGGTAAGAGCTGAAGACCAAGTGACATTAGAGGCGCATGCAGCTTATTTAGCGGACAATTCCAATATCACTATTCGATTGATTGGCCATACAGATGAACGTGGTTCTCGTGAATATAATCTCGCATTAGGTGAACGCAGAGCATTAGGTGTTCGCCAATTATTGATGTTGCAAGGCGCAAGTATTAAGCAGTTTCAAATAACAAGCTTGGGTGAAGAGCGTCCACAGCTTGAAGGGTTTGATGAGTCTGTCTGGCAACAAAACCGTCGTGTTGAATTGATTTACATAGGACAATAAGAATGAAAGTAATGGCTAAAAAAGCCTTGGTGCTAGCATTAATGTTAACGCCGATGATCGCGGGCAATGTTTGGGCTGATGAAGCGGCACTATCTCAACGTATTGAACGCTTGGAACGGATCATTAAAGGTCAAGGTTTAATGTCATTGCTAGGTCGTGTTGATCAACTTCAAAATGAAGTACAACGCCTAAATGGTGATAACGAATCATTACGCCATGAATTAGAAACAATGCAAAAACGTCAGCGTGAATTGTATTTAGATTTAGATCAACGCTTGCAAGCTCGAGTTGTTGTGCCCGCTTCTACAGTTGTTCCAGAAACGGTAGTGACGGAACCGTCGAATTCAGCTCCTATTGAGGAAGTGGTATCACAGCAGCCTCAGTCTGATATTGTTAATGGAGCAAGTGCTGTAGAAAATACAGAGCAAGCTAAAATACCAGATAGCACGCCAGTAGCCGTAGAAAATGGTGAGGCAGCATATCAAGCAGCATTGCAAACACTGCGTAGCGGTCAATATGAGCAAGCAGTAACTGCATTAACTGCATTTCCTGAAAAATATCCGCACAGTAGTTATCTGCCAAATGCCTATTATTGGCAGGGTGAAGCTAACTATGTGCTTCGTCATTTTTATTTGGCAATCGCAGCATTCCAAAATGTAATAGATCGCTTTCCTGCAAGTAGCAAAGTCGCAGATGCAACCTTGAAACAAGGTTTTAGTCAATATGAATTGGGTAAAGTTGATGAGGCGAAAGTCACATTAAGCAACGTAATGGCGCAATATCCAAATACATCTGCCGCACGTTTAGCAAAAGTAAGATTAGATCGTATTAAACAAGATACGCAATAACCACATACAGAAGTAAAAATACCCCATGGCACAGTGTCGAATTACTGAAATTTTCTACTCCTTGCAAGGGGAAACCCGAACAGTTGGCTTGCCCACCGTCTTTGTTCGCCTAACAGGATGCCCTTTGCGTTGCTCATACTGTGATACTGCTTATGCATTTCATGGTGGTGATAAAATGGACATTAGTGAGATTGTTCAACAAGTCCAATCTTATAATCCTCGTTATGTCACCGTTACAGGCGGCGAACCACTAGCTCAGAAATCCTGTTATGAATTATTGACCGCGCTGTGTGACCTCAATGTCGAAGTATCATTAGAAACTAGTGGTGCAATGGATATTTCAAATATTGATCCACGCGTTGTCTGTGTGATGGATTTAAAAACACCGGCATCAGGCGAAGAAGCTAAAAACAAATATGAAAATATCGCCAAATTATCATCACAAGATCAAATAAAGTTCGTTATATGTGACAGAAAGGACTATGACTGGTCCGTTAAGAAGTTAGCAGAATATGATTTAGCCAATAAATGTGATGTTTTATTCTCTCCGATTCATGGGGAACTAAAACCCTCAGATCTGGCTGATTGGATAATTCAAGATAATTTACCTGTAAGAATGCAAATACAAATGCATAAATACCTTTGGAATGATGAGCAAGGTCGATGAAACGAGCAGTAATCCTTCTTTCTGGTGGACTTGATTCTGTCACCGTCTTAGCAATGGCAAAAGAACAAGGCTTTGAATGTTATACCTTGAGCTTTAATTATGGTCAGCGCCATGATGTTGAACTTGTTGCCGCCGAGAAGTTATCCAAACAAATGGGCGTTAAGGAACATAAAGTAATTCCCATTGATTTACGTTCTATAGGTGGTTCAGCATTAACAGATGATGCTATCGATGTTCCCGAACATCATGAAGTAGGTATTCCTGTTACTTATGTCCCCGCACGAAACACCGTATTTCTATCGATAGCACTAGGCTGGGCAGAGGTTTTATCTGCCCAAGCAATCTTTGTCGGCGTGAATGCGGTTGATTACTCTGGTTATCCAGATTGCAGGCCAGAATTTATTAGCGCCTTTGAACAATTAGCAAACCTAGCAACTCAAGCCGGAGTAGAAGGGCATAAATTAACAATTCATACACCCTTAATAAATATGAGTAAGGCTGAAATTATTCAGCACGGTATAAAGCTAGGTATTGATTATAGCCAGACAGTATCGTGTTATCAGGCGGATAATAAAGGTAGAGCGTGTGGCCACTGTGACTCATGTTACTTTAGGCAACAAGGTTTTAAGCAAGCTGGCATAGTAGATCCTACGCGTTATCAAGGTTAATCTACACCAAACCTTGGTTCATCCATTGTTTCAGCCTTATAGATATCAAACTTATCTAATGCTTTAACTAAATTAAGGTGGCGTTGCTGGTTCTAACCAAAGCGAATATAGGCTACCGCACATTTAACAATTTCATTTGATTTATGGTTCTGTTCCGCTAGGTATAGCATCGTGTGGCCAAAGCATGAGGATAGTTATCCTGCTCACAAAGTTGGCTCTGCATAATTAAGAGCTCCTTTATATATAGAGTTATCGGGTTTAATGATGGTCGTAATAATGCCTTCAACTTGAGTGGTAAAAATAATTATTGTTTTAGGGCTTGCCATTTCTGTCAAATGGCGTATCATTCCGCGTCTTGAGTTTGGGCCGTTAGCTCAGTTGGTAGAGCACCGGACTTTTAATCCGATGGTCCCGCGTTCGAATCGCGGACGGCCCACCAAACTTATTTATAAATGATTGTTTGAGAAGTTTGAAAATAATCATTGACAGTCCTGCGAGAGGCTGTATAATTCTCGCTTCTTTGTTGCAGACACTGTCTACAACAAACGCTCTTTAAAAAGATAATATCAAGTAATGTGTGTGGGTACTTGCATTGGTTCGACTTTGTAAAAAGAAGAAACGATGTTGAGTGTTTACACAAAACATGTAAATGTTTTAAGTAATAACGAAAGCATCAAAATGAGTTCGTGCCCTCTTTAAAAGGGTACAAAAAGCACAATTAAACTGAAGAGTTTGATCATGGCTCAGATTGAACGCTGGCGGCATGCCTAACACATGCAAGTCGAACGGTAACAGAACTAGCTTGCTAGTTGCTGACGAGTGGCGGACGGGTGAGTAATGTATAGGAACTTGCCCAGTAGTGGGGGACAACTTATGGAAACGTAAGCTAATACCGCATAATCTCTACGGAGCAAAGCAGGGGACCTTCGGGCCTTGCGCTATTGGATAGGCCTATATTGGATTAGCTAGTTGGTGAGGTAATGGCTCACCAAGGCGACGATCCATAGCTGGTTTGAGAGAATGATCAGCCACACTGGGACTGAGACACGGCCCAGACTCCTACGGGAGGCAGCAGTGGGGAATATTGCACAATGGAGGAAACTCTGATGCAGCAATGCCGCGTGTGTGAAGAAGGCCTTCGGGTTGTAAAGCACTTTCAGACGTGAGGAAAAGTTATCTATTAATACTAGATAGCCCTGACGTTAACGTCAGAAGAAGGACCGGCTAACTCCGTGCCAGCAGCCGCGGTAATACGGAGGGTCCAAGCGTTAATCGGAATTACTGGGC
>JABSQN010000006.1 GCA_013215825.1 Piscirickettsiaceae bacterium
CAGCAGTGAAACGACTTAGCGCCGATGATAGTGTGGGAGTTCCCATGTGAAAGTAGGTCACTGCCAGGCTTTAATACAGAAATACCCAGTCCTTTTTAGGTCTGGGTATTTTTTTGCCTTGTGATTGATAATTTAATGTCGAATGTCGCCTAATTCGATTATAAAAAACTTCAATATCTTCCTAGACCGTTAATAATTCCAGAGCGAATCCACGCCAATTGAGTCAATTGTCGGTGTTCCAGCTAAGGCCATAGCCACTTCAAGCTCTTCTCGTAAAATACGCAACATATGCCCCACGCCTAATGCACCAGCCACAGCGAGTGCATATACTTGTGGTCGGCCAATTAACACAGCATTCGCTCCCAGGGCTAATGCTTTAAATACGTCGGTTCCACGCTCAATGCCGCCATCAAACAATAAAGTGTAATCCTTTCCCACGGCTTTTCTAATATGGGGCAATGCTTCTATGGCTGCCGGCACACAATCTAAGGTGCGACCACCATGATTCGATACCACAATGCCTTCAATGCCCATTGCTACTGCTTTAACTGCATCCGCCGGGCTTAAAATACCTTTCAAAATAATGGGAAGGGCGGTATTCGCTTTTAGCCATTCAATATCATCCCAAGTTGGCGTTTCACTCATCATTCCTTGAAGCACAATACTTTGGCTTGGATCAAATGCCGCCGAAGGTAAATGAGGACGATCAACAAGGTTCACTGCCTCAACACCTTCAGGTAGGACAAATTTAGCTCTTTGAGCACGGTTACGAATACCGTGTAAGGGCGCATCTATCGTAACCACTAATTTAGTATAGCCCGCTGCTTCTGCACGACGTACCAATGACAATGAAAAATCACGGCTCTGTTGAAAATAAAGTTGAAACCACTTAGGACTCTCAAGTTCTTCAGCAATCTTTTCTAATGAAACGGTAGATAAGGTACTCACCATCATGCCTGTTTCTAAAATACTCGCCGCTTGTGCCGTGGCAATTTCACCTTCTGGATGCACTAATTGCTGAAAAGCCACCGGCGCTAACATCATAGGATGACGCCATGTTTCACCCAGAATTTCGATTTGAGTTCCACCTTGCGTACAATCTATCAATACACGTGGGTGAATAGTTATATCGTCCAATTTGCTGCGATTGCGACGTAACGTTAATTCATCAGCGCCACCGCCAACAATATATTCATAAACCGCATGTGACATGTGATTTTTTGCATAAGAAGCATAATCAGAAAGGCACACTAAATCTTCAGGAATAGTATCTAACGCCGCTTGAAATGTGTTCGCCATGATTATCTTCTCATTTAAATATTAAGTATCAGCCCATTGACGGATAAGATTATGATAAATGCCCGACAAGCGCATTACATCGGTTGAATCATGCCCCTGAAGAGTGGTGAGTGATTGCACACTTTGATCCAAATCAAATAATATTTTTCGCTGTTCATTATCTCTAATCATACTTTGCAGCCAAAATACAATACTGATGCGTTCACCACGCGTAACAGGGGTGACTTGATGCAAGCTAGTTGAAGGATAAAGAATCAAGTCACCCGCCGAAAGCTTAACGGGTTGCGTTGAAAAATGGTTTTCAATCATTAACTCCCCACCGTCATACGAATCAGGATCACTTAAAAATAAGGTACAAGATAAATCTGTGCGAATTCGTGCTCCGGTATTGGGCGGAACTCGAATAGCATTATCAACATGTATACCATAGGTTTCACCTACACCATAACGATTAATCATTGGAGGGAATATTTTCAGCGGTAATGCCGCCGATATAAAAGCAGGATGTTGTGCTAGAACGGATAAGACAAAGTCTTCTAACTCTCGCACAATAGGAGAGTCAGCCGGTAATTGTTGATTATTTTTAACGCTGTTTGATTGCTGGCCACCTGTCGTTCGACCATCGACCCACTGTTCTTCCGCTATTTTAGAGTGAACAGCTGCAAGCTGTTTCTTGGATAACACATTAGGGATGGCAATCATAATTTTGGAGCCTTATAAAAACAAACCGAGGACATCACTGCCCTCGGTTATTTTACTACTTAACGTATAAATTTATACGTTAAAATTTATACGTTAATGTTGCATTAGCTGCTCGAGCATCACCAATATAAACAATACTACCACCACGATATACGGCAGTGTAATACTCTTTATCAGTAATATTTTGCACATTGACACGTAAATCTAACTGACTAGATAGTTTATAACTTGCGAACATGTCATATACCGTATAACCAGGCAGCTCAACTCTACCTTCTGAACCCGCATCAGGTTGACCACCCAAAATTCCACTTGCGTAAGTTAAGTTACCACCAAAAGCAAACTTAGGTGTGTACTGATAACGCAATTGAACACTTAGACTTTTCTTAGCAAAGTTGGCTTTTGGTAAACCAATATTATCAGGATAAGAAATAGTACCACCACGGCCTGAAGTTGCCACAGTACCATCAAAATAAGAATCAGTTGTTTTAGAATCCATAATGGCTAAGCCCATTTGACCGCTTAATTTAGGTGTAATATTTCCTGACAAGCCAAATTCAACACCGTGTACTCGATTTGCACCAGTATTAAATGAACCACCCGTATCATAAGAATCAACACCACTTTCAATAACATCGTCTTTCTTAGTCAAGAAAGCAGCAGCCGTTAGCAATAAATTGTTATCAAATAAATTCCATTTGGTTCCAATTTCAAAGTTCTCAGCTTGTTCTGGTTCAGCATTGTAATTTCCATCAGAGTCATTACATAAGCCACCATAACCACAGCTAGTCCCCGCATCTGCTTCGCCACCATTAATATTCGATGATGTACTCCAGCTTGCGTAGACATTACCATTTTCCCAAGGCGAGAAAACAACCCCTAAATGGCCATTCCAGAAACTATCACTGTACTTATAGGTCGTTGCAGGAACCGGAGTAGGAGTCGGGCCTCTACCAGCACTAGCTGCAGTCCATAATTCATATTCAAAATGATCATAACGAATACCCGCAAATACTTCCCAGTCTTCATTTAAGGTGATGGTATCCATAAAGAATAAAGACTGTGTAACTAACTCTAAGGCGCTTGATTTATCATTTTTAGACGTTGAACCTGCCCAAAGACCATTATCAGCATTATTAGGATCAATCGTGAAGGTATTTGTTGTGTTAACGTCGTAATTACCTCTATCCGTCTCTTCTTTGGCTAACTCAATTCCACCAATGAAGTTATGTTGTTGGCCCCAGATTTTAGTATCAAACATCACCGTTGTTTGGTTGCCAAGATAATCATTTTCTTGCCACCCTGTAAATTGCCTTAAGTTACCACGCTCATAGCCAGTAATAATATATTCATTTACTGTATTACCAACACGTGTTTTATTTTCTATACGGAAATTTTCAGTAATATTCCAATCAAGTTTAACGGTGAAAATATCTGCACCAGTTTCTTGAAAATCAAGCCCGTCTTGACCAACATGATCTCTATCATTGTCTGGCCGGCCATCAGAATCCATGCCTGTACCGGTATCCGTTCTATCATCACCACGGAAGTGATAATAATCAGCAGATACAGCAAATTTATCAGTAGCTTGAAACACACCTGATAATAATGCACCTTGGCGTTGTTCTGCCGCTGGTGCACGATTTGGAATATCAGCATCGGTGTATAACACGTTCAAACGTACAGCAAATCGGTCATTAACAACTTTGTTTGCATCAAGAGTATAACGCTGGTAACTATCTGTACCTAAACCACCTGATAAAGTAGTGAAATCATCTACAAACGTTGCTTTTTTAGTGACACTATTAACGGCACCACCTGTTGAACCACGACCAGCAAAGGTTGAACTTGGGCCTTTACTAATTTCAATTTGTTCTATTGCAAATGTTTCACGCGTAATCAAACCAGGGTCACGTAAACCATCAACATAAATATCACTACGCGCTTCATAACCACGGATAACATAACGGTCACCAAATGAGTTACCACCTTCACCAGTGCCCAATGTAATACCCGGTTGTGCACTTAAAATATCTTTAAGTTCTGTTTTACCCGAGTCTGCAATATAGTCTTTTGTAAGTACCGTTATTGTCGCTGGTGTATCAGCAATATCACGTGTACGGCGTGAGTCAGATAAACGTTTTGCTTTATAAGGCGCATTAGGTTCAGCATAAGGATTTGCTTCCGCATCCACTGCAATTCCAGATTCCTCAATAACAAGTGCATCAAGTGTTGATATTTCTTCGGCATGTACATTACCCATCATTGCCGTTGAAACAGCTAATGCTAAAGTAGTCGCCATTGATATAGAGTTTAATCGCTCATTATTGGCCTGCAAACTAAGGGATTGTCCCTCACGTTTACTGGCTACGCTTGTTTTAGTTTTTTTTAAAAGCACTCTTAAGTTCCTTAATTTACAATTATAAAAATTATTTAACGGTATTTATTATTTACACGCCGCTAAACGTGCCGAACGCAACCTAAATTCAACGTTTAGATCGATATATTGGCTATAAATATCATATTTAATGGCTACATTTTTTGGTCATAAGTCTTTATGTGTAATTCAATCTATTTGAGTTTCTACTCACGGTTAATGTGTCTTTTTCAACTTAAATTCAATAGGAATGTTAATTGATAACTGGGCTTGCTCCATATCATCTGAGAAAGAAGGGAAAGGGGCTGCTTTTCGTAACATTCTCAATACAGCATCGTCTAACTTCTTATAACCCGAACTACGACTGATTCTTGACTCCAGCACTTTTCCATCACGGTTAACGATAAAAAACAATGTAACGACGCCTTCTTGATTTCTACGTCTAGCCTGACTCGGATAGCGTTTATGCTTGGTCAATCTGGCAGCTATTATAGAAAAATAAGATTGCTTAGCAGCAACACTTCCCCCCGTACTCAAGGCATCAGACCTACCCGTTGTTATTTGTTTAGGGCTGGCAGATTTGGGAGCCGACGTTGCACTATTAGGTTGAGGACTTACTTTTTCCTTTATGATTTCTTTTTCTACTGACTCCTCTTCAACTTTCTTTTCTTGTACCGGTTTGGGCTTCGCTTGCTGTTGTATCTTGACCTTGGCTTCTTTAACTTCAGGTGTTTTTTCTAGTGCCTGTAATGGTTTAATTATTTCTTTAATCGGCTCTTCGACAACTTCTTTAATAACGTCTTCTTCAACAGGTTCAACCACCTCTTTAGGCTCGGGCGGAGCAGTACTTTCTTCTTGCTCCTCCATATCTTCAGCTGGGGGCGCTACCGATGTTCCTAAATCGCCCATCATGCCTAAATCTATTTCTATCCCCATCTCACCTTTCGCTTTTGCCGCCGCGTCTGATAAAGAAAAAAAGGGCATAAAAGCTAAAGCATGAATTGTTAATGCAAATAGAAATGCAGCCAACCATTGGTGTGTACTAATCATTATTTAATTACGCCTGTTCTTGTGTAATCAGTGATAATCGTTCAATTCCTGCTGCTTTAATTTGTTTTAAAACAACCTGTAATTGTTCTACTTCCAGTTCAGAATCAGCTTTAACAATGATCGCTGCTTCTTCACCCTCATTTAATGAGTGAGAATAATCAAAAATACGTTGAGTGATCTGATTGTCCTCAACCACTACACCAGCAATAAAAACGTCTCCCTCTTTCGTCACGACGACCTTTAAAGGATCAGCTAACAACTCACTAGCACTTAATGACAAAGGTGGAGCCACCTCAGCACCATCGGATGCTTCAATATGGCCAGCCACCATAAAGAAAATAAGCATGAGAAATACCACATTAATAAGTGGTATTAAGCTGTCATCAGCACTTTTCATACGTCTTTCTGCTTGTGTATTTAAAATCATGGCAACACACCTGCCAATGAAACTTGATATGCACCTGCTTGTTTCAAATTATCCAGCAAGGTCACCATGGCTTGCGTGTTAATACCTTTCGCTACGGTAATAACATAGGTTGCTTTAGGTTCCTCATTAATCAATGCACTTAATGCCATCGCATCTTGACTTAATAGCGTTCGCCCATCAAAACTTACACGTCCGTCATTTGACTCTAATTTAATTACTCTTAAATTCTCTGTCTGAGTATCATCACTAATAGAAGGCGCTAATAAATCTATTTGTTGCCAACGAGAAAACGTAGACGTCAGCATAAAAAATAGTAATAAAATGAAAACGATATCGATTAAAGGTGTCAGGCTGATCATTTCTCGACGTGGTGCAGGGTCAAGATTAAGCAGCATTATCCGAATCCTTACGAAATACATTTTTTTCAGATTCTGCTGGTTGACGGGTGAACACTTGAGTAACAACGTCATTCATTAATGCTGCAACGCGATCAACTTTTCTTTCTAACAAATTATGTACAGCTACAACAGGAATGGCGACCGACAAACCTACCGCAGTAGTGAATAAAGCCTGCCAAATCCCTCCTGATAAAACAGAAGGATCAACTTGACTACCTGCCGCTTCCATTTGTTGAAAAGCAACAATCATCCCTAATACCGTTCCTAATAACCCGAGCAATGGGCTTAACGTAGCAATTACTTCTAAAGGCCTTAAATAAGCCCTTAATTGTTCTAATTTTAATGTCGCAACTCGGTTAAGTTCTTCTTTCAACAAGTCAATATTACGTGAATGACTCATTAAACCATCCATTGCTAGCGATGTAACATCCGCAATAATATGCTTATTAGGTAAGGCTTTTTTTGCAGCCGTAAACTCACCATTCATCCATAAGCTCAAGCTACGATCAATCTCTTTCCGGCGTTCAGGCCTCAAAACAGCAAATTGCCAACACTTAATTAAGATAATCGTTAAGGCAAAAAGAGACATTATCGATAGCACCCAAACAACTGGGCCACCGACGGCTAAAAACTCATTTATTCTCGCTGATAATGTTTCTGCTGGAATGCTCTGACTATCTAATAGTAAATCTGGAGAGATAATATCACTAGAGCCATAACCACTCTCTAGCCTCGATTGAACAGTATCAATTGCAGTGTCTTCAATACCCGCCAAGCGATCCACATCGTTTGTTACGATTGCTTTAGTAGTTACAGTATTTTCAAGGATAGTTTCTTCTTCATTCATTACAGCATTCTTCAATAAAAGTTAGGTATATTTAAATAAGACAATATAAATACGAATGCAAATGATAACGATTCGCATCCAGATAATCAACTGCAGTTTGGGTGTTAACTGCCATTTCAATGCAACTCATTGTTTAAGCTGAAAAGTTAGTTTTATAGTGTTCGGAACAAACTGTGTAATGAACTGTCTCATCGCAAAATGTCACACGTTACCTGTGCTTAACCCCTGTTTTTATTAGGGTATTTCAAATTGTGGGGGTAGATAAAATAATGATTTATCCTGTGCTGATTTTTACCAAATACGTTGGGGAGGGGAGTGGCACATTAGAATGGTATGTTTTGAGCGTATAATTAAGTTTTGTCAGACCACAATTCACGTGGTAAAACCATTTTTAGTATTGGCACAGCTCGTTAATTTCACCTACGTTTATGCTTTTTTTAACAGGCCGACCAGGCTTCCCTCGCCATGTACATTGCCCAATTGTCTTCACTATTTATTGCTGAAAATTCTCTATTCCTAATACGTAACCACCATTGCTAGCTTTTCGGTTCTGATCTATTAGCCCAGGTTCAATTTGGTATCGGAATAATTCCCGATAAGCTTGCTGCCTCTGCTAAAAAATTGTACCCCCGTTGTTTGTATAGCAGGTGAGGGCTAAGAAGTGAATAATGGTACTGAATCTATGCAAAGCACAGTTTCTACCATTTTCAGTGGGATAAGGTGATTGCTTACCTTTGTGACCGAGGTTTTGCAAAGATGGTCGATGAGCAACATTACATTTTGAATAAAGTAGGATTGGTTTTTTATTAATAATATAATGGAGTATTATTAGCTGATTTGATGATGCTATTTCATCGTAAGTGAATAGTTGAGTTGAAACGTTAACAAACCACGTAGCAGGGACGCAGCCCTTCCACACAGGCATGAGAGCCCCTATGACAAACCGATCACTCCAAGATATTTCCCCAACCATCACCACGCTTGACGATCTGGCATCGTTGGCAAGCTACTCACTTATGGATACGCTCAATTGCGATCCTGATGCGAAAATTAATGGCGTCGATCATATGCCGCGACAAGTGTTCTCGGGCCACTATGTTCCCGTCAATCCTACGCCAATCGAAGCGCCAGAGTATGTCACCCACAGCAAACAGTTTTTTCGTGAACTAGGTTTTGCCGATAGCATGGCTGAGTCGGCTGACTTCATTAGCATGTTCTCCGGCGATATTTCACAGCTACCAGAGCCTATGCGTAAGATCGGCTGGGCTTCTGGCTATGCACTTTCCATCTACGGCACTGAATACACCCAGCAATGCCCATTCCAAACCGGCAATGGATATGGTGACGGTCGAGCAATGTCTGTGCTTGAGGCTGTTATCAATGGTCAACGCTGGGAAATGCAACTGAAAGGTGGTGGCAGGACACCATACTGCCGTGGAGGCGATGGTCGTGCCGTTATGCGGTCGAGTGTCCGAGAGTTCTTGGCGCAGGAGCATATGCAGGCGCTCGGCGTACCAACATCACGATCTTTGAGTTTGTATGTATCTAAAACCGAGAAGGTCACGCGGCCATGGTATTCAGAAGGTTCGCACTCGAAGGATCCCGACATACTGTCACCGGAGGCCGTCGCCATCTCGACGCGGGTTGCACCGTCGTTCATTCGAGTTGGCCAGCTTGAGCTGTTCGCTCGTCGTGCTCGCAGCAATGAACACCCGAGAGCAATGGAAGAGCTGGAGAAGATTGTGCTGCACGCTATCGAACGTGAATACGCTGACGTTATAGACACTAAACTAAGCACTGCCGAAAAAGTAGTGTTGTTCGCCCAAGAGTTTCGCAGTCGTCTTACCTCGCTGGTGGCTAATTGGATACGCGTCGGCTATTGTCAGGGCAACTTCAATAGCGATAACTGCGCGGTGGGTGGATTCACACTGGACTATGGTCCATTCGGATTCTGTGATGAATTCAATCCGCAGTTCCAACCATGGACCGGTGGTGGCCATCACTTTGCATTTTTAAACCAGCCAATGGCTGCACAGCGTAACTTTCATATGTTTTGCACCGCATTACAGCCTTTGCTGACATCGAATCAGCAGCAACTGCTACAGCTTGACGAAGTGCTAACTGGTTTTACTAAAGTGATGCAAGTTGAAATGGAGAACATGTGGGCGGCCAAACTGGGTCTTGATACGTTTGACGCGGAGTTGTTCAGCGAGCTCGAAACGCTGATGGTGAAAACATCGGTTGATTACACGATCTTCTTTCGTGAGCTATCGATGATACCTGACGACATTAGCCCGCTCAAAAAGAGCTTCTACAACGACGCTATCAATGAGGCCGAGTCTGAAAGAATAGACCAGCACTGGTCAGCGTGGTTTACAAAATGGAAGTCTCTCTGTATCAATAATGCCTCGTCTCGGGCTGAAGTCTCTAGGCAGATGAAACGGGTCAATCCAAAATACAGTTTACGAGAATGGTTGCTTGCACCTGCATATCAGCAAGCGAGAACGGGCAACTATTCTCTAATTCGACAGCTGCAAGATGTCATCACGCAGCCATATGCTGAGCAATCGAAGGATGTGGAAGATAAATATTATAGGCTTAAGCCAGCTGAGATGTTTGATACCGGCGGTGTGTCATTTTATAGCTGCTCGTCGTGATTTTTCAGCCGTCGAAGAGTTCATAAACCGTCGCTGCTAGGCATGGGCACTTATCGGCTGGGGCGTAGCATGATGAACAGCCATGTTATGCCATCATCTTTCACTGTTGTCGGAGTATGCAGATCTATAAAGTGTAAATTTGGCAGGCAAAAAGTTTAAAGATAAATTAAAGGGGAGGCCTAAGTAAGGCATCCCCTTTAATTTTTTAAGCAATAACTAGTTCATGTGATGTTGATTTGTCAGCACAAAAAACAGCTAAGAAAACATTACCTTATCTGTCATTAGATCAGACCCGGTTTATCTTTCCCAGAAATTTTTCTTAACTGGGGCTTTACTACGTGTTTTTTTGTCTTTTGTTTTTGATGTTTTCGGTTTGCTTTTAGATTGGGGCGGTTTACTCTTGCGAACATAGTTCAAGATTGAAACCGGCACTACTTTTCTAACCACAAAGCCTTCAATTTCTTTGCGGTCAATGATGTGACCTAAGCGACTTTCAATGGCGCATAAGTTTTTAAAGTCGCCCATGGCAACAAAGGATATGGCTTCACCTTTGGCTCCTGCGCGTCCTGTTCGGCCAATACGGTGGATGTATTCTTCTGGTTTAAAGGGTAAATCGTAATTAACCACACGACTTAGATCACCAATATCAAGCCCGCGGGCAGCAATGCCAGTGGCTACCAAATATTTTAGTTCGCCAGATTTGAAATCAGCCAAAATCTTTTCACGCATGGCTTGGCTTCTATCACCATGGATCGAATCGGCTTTAATGCCACGTTTTGCAAGCTGATCGACCAGTTTGGCTGCACCGTGTTTTTTCTCGATAAAGATTAGTGCTTGATCCCATTTTTCATTGTTAATCAAATGGCTTAGCAATGCGGATTTTGTGTCTTTATCGATGGTGATTAACCACTGGTTTATCGTCGATGCGGCAGATGATCTCGGTGTGATAGATATATCAACGACATCATCAATCATGTCGTCATAAGAAAAACCACTGGCGAGAGAACGGACACTGTCGTTCATTGTGGCCGAAAACAATAGGTTTTGACGATTTTCAGGTAAGCGCTCAATGATCTTAGTAATCTCTGTACCAAAACCCATATCCACCATTCTGTCAGCTTCATCTAATACTAATACTTCAAGATCATCAAAATACAGTGCACGTTGATACGCTAAATCAAGCAATCTACCTGGTGTTGCCACTAAAATATCAACGCCTTCTAATAAGCGTTCTATTTGTGGTGCTAAATCAACACCACCATAAACAGCCATCGAGCTTAAATTCAGATTTTTACTATACTCAGCCACATTCTCAGCGACCTGAATCGATAATTCACGGGTAGGAGCCAAAATAAGGGCACGTATGCTTTTACCGCGAACCTGATCTTTTTTGTTTAGTCTTTCTAATAGTGGCAGAACAAATGCGGCGGTTTTACCTGTACCAGTTTGAGCAGTGGCAACAAGATCTCTACCCGTAAGAATGATCGGAATCGCTCGTTTTTGGATAGGGCTAGGGCGGGTATAACCCAGTTCTTTAATAGCTTTTACAATAGGATTACTTAACCCTAGTTTTGAAAATGGCATAGTGACTCGACGTGTTGGAATAAATAGAATAGCGCGCATTATAGCGTAAAACTAATCGCTTGTTGTTGCGGGGGATTTAAAGTAGACGCCTTGAAATACATCGAAAATGAGACTCTAGGTTGTATTATAAAACGATTTTTCAACTTGTGATTACATGATGAGTACGGCTATTGATCAGGTTCCTTATACGATTAATTTGTTGGACTTAACTCAATTTATGCAAACGTATGGATAGTTATGTGCAATGCCTGAACGTACTGCACGGCGTTTGATTAATCAGTTGAAAGATGAAGGCTTATTGCGTGATACAAACAATAAATCACCATTACGTTGGGAAGTTCCGGAACATACTGAGCTATGGTGTTTCTCTGATTTAGCACCGCTGGCATAGCTAATTATGGGACATTAATGGATATGAAAAATGTTTTAGATAATGGATCTTATATTTCAGCTACAAAAAGGTTTAACCTTTAAATATTTGGTGCTCATTGCACGTAATGCTCCATATTCTGCTGGCTTTAAAATCATAGAACTCTGAAATGCTGAAAAAATTGTTACTTTATTCGCATGTTTAACATTCAGTTGTTTTGCATTGAATGTTATTGCTGCTGATTGCACATCTCCAATATCATCCTCGTAACACTTACTCAACTACACTTTAGAATACCTTGGAGGATCAGGTCTTGCTTCTTGCCTTTTAGATAATTTCAATCTAGATCAGATGGGCAAAAGGCAAGACCCCAGATTGTTATTCGATCCAGGCGTCATCTTTATCCCGTTCGGCGCGGTTTTCCTCGTTCTTAATCTTTTTTGCGTCATTTCTATCTGCTTTTTCCGAACGCTTTTTCTTCTTGCGCGCATTTTTCTCAGTTATGATCTTGATTGCATCAGGCTTCGTTAAACTAGGATGTTTAGCAATTAATTCTGCGACTTTGTCATCAATTTTAGTCATTGGTGAACCTTATAATGTGTAGATTTAGATACTATATGTATTTGTCTGCTACCGGAATGGAGAGGCACATAATGTATTTTTAACGGACCCCGCTTTTTTTCGCTTGGAGTGACCGTGAGAAATTTGTTAAGCCTTTTTCAGCTTTTCATGCCAAGTATATCAAATTCGTCTAAGTATTCTTAGAATAATCTTTTGAATTGGGGTCAGATACTGTCTTGAATATCAAGATTTATCATGGTTGACTTTGATAGTTCAAGTCAAAAGTTTTACACCAATATTGAACTTACTTGTGTGTATTTTGCATAAATTTTAAGGGCTCTAATACGCGTGCAATCATCAATAGCAGTGTATTGAAATCTCTTGTTATTTTCATGTCGTTTAAACTGATTACGCGAACGTTTTTTAATGTTTTCTGGAAGTTTATTGAGTTTATTTCGAAGTAATACGCGATAACAACCACGGCGAGATATTTTAATGTCATGATAACGCTGCAAATGCTAAACGATCATAT
Source organism: Piscirickettsiaceae bacterium (assembly GCA_013215825.1). Classification (GTDB taxonomy): domain Bacteria; phylum Pseudomonadota; class Gammaproteobacteria; order Nitrosococcales; family Methylophagaceae. The sequence continues at coordinate 12,805 of JABSQN010000006.1, forward strand.
CTGGGCCGTTCTCAAGTGAATTATTTTTTCTTCAATTGCTTTTGGTATTCGAAGCTTATGATTCACAGGGCAAGGTCGACTATCAATTAACCCTTTATCTCCTTCAGCTAGATAGGCTCATTTCCAGGTATAAAATGTTTTACAGCAAATCCTAAAATAACGACAGGTCTTTGATACGTTACCAATTTCTTAGAACTATCACGTAGGGCTTGTTGATTCATAATTATCGACTCCTATGCTATTGAAAACAGTATAAATAGTCTGCCGAAGTCGATATTTTTATACTGCTTTTGATTCAAATAAAGAGTGGTGATTACACGACCTGACCTTGATGGTTTTCTAAGAGGTTTTTATTAAAATCATCAAAAATAAGATTGTATTTGTAATTTAATGGATTTTATTTTGTCTACAGTCTTAATAACAACCTTTTTAAGGAGATAGAAGATGAATATACTGAGCAATGCAAATGCTGTGGTTCGAGATCACTTTATAATACGCAAAGTTGAAGTAATAAAACCTTTTTTCTGGCTCATTAGGGGATGGCAAGATATATTAAGGCACCCGAGTATTAGTCTTGCGTATGGTGTAATGATTTCTGCGATGGGAGTAATGATCCTTATTTTTGCCAGCAATCATATCTATTTAATCGCCGCAGCTATTTCAGGGTTTTTGTTAGTTGGGCCTTTTCTATCGATAGGACTGCTTGAATTATCTCGACAGCAGGAGCATGGTAAGACATTAAATTTTGATGATTCATTAGCTGTGCTGACATCTAAAATAACCCCTTTAAGGCATTTCGCGGTTACCTTGCTGGTGATTAGTATTTTCTGGTTTATTGCGTCAGGTTTAGTATTCTTTGTTATGTATGAAGATATTATTCCGAGTTTTAAAAACTCGTTATGGGGTGGATTTCTAGATATGATTACACCCCAACAAGTGGCATTATATCTTATGATCGGCGGTATTCTGGCAGGTATTGTTTTTGTTTTGTCTGCTGTATCAATTTCAGCAATCATCGATAGTCAAATTACAGCACTAGATGCAATGTTACTCAGTATAAAAGTGGTATTGACTAATTTTCCTATAATGGTTGTTTGGGCAAGCCTCATTGTAGTGCTAACAATTATTGCATTTAGTAGTTATTTACTTGGGATGATTATTATTTACCCACTGCTGGGCCATGCCACTTGGCATGCTTATCGTGATCTTGTTGAAATCAAAAAATAAATCAATTGTTACTCTATAGATATAAGCTAAACTTGGAATGAAAGATAGAATGAATGCTTAGGAAAAGAAACTCCAATTATCACTGTTCTTACTTCGATGCTCTGTATTTTTGCTTATGTTTATGTGGACGATCGATAAATTTATCAACCCTGAGCATGCGGTAAAAATTCACGAAAATTCTATTTAATTTCAGGCATTGAAATTACAGTGATGTATATAATAGGTTCAATAGAAATAATAATCTTATTGATGTTTCTAATCGGATACAAAAAGAAATATAGCTACGGTTCAGTTTTAGTATTACATTTAGTGTCCATCTTATTTTCATTCAAACAATATTTAGCCCCCTTTGATGGGCCAAACTTGTTATTTTTTTGCTGCTTGGCCGATGTTGGCAACTTGTCTTACCTTATTCTTACTTCGAGACCAAGATAAGATGTTGAGTGTTCAATTATGATAGGTATATTGAAGCCTAGGAAAGAAGAAAAATAAAGGACTCAAAAATTTGACTGCTAAATATTTATTGACTAAATAATATCCACATCCCCGCCCTAAAACCAAAAGAACTAGACAACCTAAACCCAACTTGCTAATATGTATACAACTTCTGAAAAAAAATCCCCCAAATTTACTATAAATATCCAAGCGTTTTCACGCATCTAAAATAAATTTCTTATTAAAATTAAAATTCCCACACAGGTAATACATGAATCTCACTGAACTTAAGAAGCAATCTGCTTCTCAATTGATGGATCTTGCCATTTCAATGAAGCTAGAAGGCTTAGCTCGCAATCGTAAACAAGATATAATTTTTGCTATTGTTAAAGAGCATGCCAAAAATGGTGATGACGTTACGACTACAGGTGTACTTGAATTATTACCTGATGGTTTCGGTTTTTTACGATCTCCAGAAGCATCGTATATTGCTGGTTCGGATGATATTTATGTTTCACCTAGTCAAATTCGTCGTTTTCATTTGCGAACGGGTGATACAATTACGGGTAAGATTCGAGCACCTAAAGACAGTGAACGTTATTTTGCTTTAATTAAAGTTGAAGAGCTTAATTACGAGAAACCTGAGAAATCTAAAAACAAGGTTCCTTTTGAAAATTTAACACCTTTATTTCCTAATGAGCGTTTTACGCTAGAACGTGGAAATGGTAGTACAGAAGATATTACGCCTCGTCTAATTGATTTAGCGGCACCGATTGGTAAGGGACAACGAGCTTTGATTGTTGCACCGCCAAAATCAGGTAAGACAATGATCTTGCAGATGATTGCTCAGTCGATATCTACCAATTATCCAGACAGTGATTTGATTGTTTTATTGATTGATGAGCGTCCTGAGGAAGTAACAGAAATGGTTCGCTCTGTGAAAGGTGAGGTTGTTTCTAGTACCTTTGATGAGCCTGCAACACGTCATGTGCAAGTTGCTGAAATGGTGATTGAAAAAGCGAAACGTTTGGTTGAACATAAACGTGATGTGGTAATTCTGCTTGATTCTATTACCCGTTTGGCTCGTGCTTATAATACCGTTGCTCCTTCATCGGGTAAGGTATTGACTGGTGGTGTTGATGCCAATGCATTGCAACGTCCTAAGCGTTTCTTCGGTGCGGCTCGTAATATTGAAGAGGGTGGTAGTTTAACTATTATTGCTACGGCTTTGGTTGATACGGGTTCTCGTATGGATGAAGTGATCTTTGAGGAATTCAAAGGTACGGGTAATATGGAACTTCAGCTTGAGCGTAAATTAGCTGATCGTCGTATTTATCCTGCGATTAATGTGACTCGTTCAGGTACGCGTAAAGAAGAATTACTGACCGATTCTGAGGATTTACATAAATTGTGGATCTTACGTAAGCTTCTTGCACCGATGGATCCTCTTGAAGCTATGGAATTCTTGATGGATCGTCTTAAAGCGACCAAAACAAATGCAGAATTCTACGATACGATGAAAAAGGGCTAAACAATAAGCACGACGATTATCGATACTCAGTTGCCACCGGCTCTATTTATAATGGGGCCTACGGCGGCTGGAAAAACAGATTTGGCATTAGAGATTGCCAAACAGTATCCAGTTGAAATTATAAGTGTTGACTCGGCCTTAGTATATAAAGGGTTGGATATAGGTACAGCCAAGCCTGACGCCGATGTTTTACGTGAATTTCCCCATCATTTAGTTAATATTATTGAACCAACTGAGGCGTATTCTGTTGGTGCTTTTCGTCAAGATGCACTGCGTTTGATGGCTGAGATCACGGCTAGAGGTAAGATACCTTTATTAGTCGGCGGTACGATGTTGTATTTTAAAGCCTTACAATACGGCTTATCTGATTTACCTTCTGCCGATCCTAGCATTAGAGCACGTTTAGATGCCGAGATTGAGCAATATGGTTCTGCTTATTTACATGAGCGTCTTGCCAAGATAGATCCTGTTTCGGCAGCACGTATACATAGTAATGATCCTCAACGATTACAACGTGCATTGGAAGTCTACGAAATTACGGGTAAATCATTAACGCAATTGACTGCAAATGATAAGGTGGATGTTTTTCCTTATCGCGTTGTGAAAATAATTTTAAGCCCGTTTGATCGTGCAGTGTTACATCAAAGAATAGCTAAGCGTTATCAAACAATGATGAGCGATGGCTTTATTGATGAAGTGAAAACATTGTTTGAATGTGAAGCTTGTCATCCTGATTTACCCTCAATTCGTGCCGTAGGTTATCGACAAGCGTGGGCGTATTTATTGGGTGAATATGATCAAGATGTCTTTATTGAAAAAGCAATTATAGCAACACGTCAGATGGCAAAACGCCAATTAACTTGGCTACGTAGTCAGAATGATGGTGTTTGGTTTGATAGTGGTGCTGGCTTACCTCTTGAGCAAGTAATGCAATTTTTAACGGATCAATGTCCAGAATTGATGGTAGAGTAAGACCCATTAGAACCGTAAAAAAATAATAAGAGCAGGAGAAGATAATGGCAAAAGCACAAACATTACAAGATCCATTTTTGAATGCATTGCGACGTGAAAATGTGCCAGTTGCAATTTATTTGATGAATGGTATTAAGTTGCAAGGGCAGATTGATTCGTTTGATCAGTTTGTTATATTACTTAGAAATTCAGTTAATCAAATGGTGTATAAACACGCGATTTCGACTATCGTTCCGGAACGGAATGTCACATTTAATGTGGAAGATTAATGGAATTATTTGACCGGCCCAATAGCAATGCTGCGTTTGATGATTCATCAAAGAAAGAAGCGGTTGTCCTAGTACATCTTAACTTTAATGATCGTAACTTTGAAGAATCAGAACATGAGTTTATTGAATTAGTAAATTCAACATCAGCCAAGATTGCGACGATTGTTCATGGCAAACGCTCACGACCTGATCCCAAGTTTTATGCTGGTACTGGAAAGGTGCAAGAGATCAAAGAACAAGTGCTAGCAAGCAATGCGGCATTAGTGATTTTTAATCATGATCTGTCGCCTAGCCAAGAACGAAATCTTGAAGAGGTCTTAGAGTGTCGAGTACTCGGTCGAACAGGATTGATATTAGATATTTTTGCTCGACGTGCACGATCTCACGAGGGTAAGTTACAAGTAGAGTTGGCACAACTTAAGCATATGTCGACGCGTTTGATTCGAGGCTGGACGCATTTGGAACGCCAAAAAGGCGGTATCGGTATGCGTGGTCCAGGTGAAACTCAATTAGAGACAGATCGTCGTTTATTGAATCATCGCATCAAGTCGCTTAAGAAACGTTTATCGAAAGTACAATCACAGCGAAATCAAGGCCGGCGTTCACGTCAACGTGCTGAGATACCTGTTGTATCATTGGTTGGCTATACCAATATGGGAAAATCAACGTTATTTAATAAGTTAACATCGGCGGACGTGTATGCCGATAACCGTTTGTTTGCAACATTAGACCCAACATTACGCCGAATGAAATTGATGGACACTCAAGCCTTAGTCATGGCTGATACAGTAGGCTTTATCCGCAATCTACCTCATGGATTGGTGGAGTCATTCAGTTCAACATTAGAAGAAACTCGTGATGCTAAATTATTACTGCATGTGGTCGAAGCCGGAGCAAATCGTGATGACTTGATGAGCCATGTGAATGAAGTTTTAAAGAAAATTGGCGCGGATGAGGTGCCTCAGTTAATTGTATGTAATAAAATTGATCAATTAGAGTCACATGAAGCACGACTTGATCGGGATGAAAATGGACGAATTACTCGTGTCTGGTTATCAGCAAAAACAGGCGAAGGGCTGGATTTGCTACGACAAGCATTGCAAGAGTATTTCCCCGAACAGCAAGAAGATGAACTAATTGATGAAACAGTTGTTTCATAATAAGGTCGATGTCCGTAAAATGGGCGTGTTATAAATATTTATAAACATTTTTGGAGAGCTTTAATGGCTTGGAATGAACCTGGAAATAACGATAAAGATCCGTGGGGCAATCGTGGAAACGATTCACCACCGGATCTTGATGATATTATCCGTAATTTACAACAAAAAATAGGTAGTTTATTTGGTGGTGGCAAATCATCAAATAACAATGACTCGACAAATAATGGCGGCTCAATCGTATTTGGATTGATTGCTTTAGTTATTTTCATTGTATGGCTAATTTCTGGTTGGTATATTGTCCAACCTGCTGAACGTGGTGTAGAGCTTCGCTTTGGCGCTTATAATACAACCACAATGCCAGGGCCGCATTGGCATATTCCTTATCCCTTTGAAACTGTTGAGAAAGTCGATGTTTCTCAAATTAGAACCGCTACAATTGGTTTTGGTCGAAGTGGTGGTAGCGTGTCATCTGAAGCCTTAATGCTGACTAAAGACGGCAATATTGTTGAGCTGAAAGTTGAAGTGCAATTTCATGTTGAAGATGCTGCAAAATACTTATTTAATGTAGCCAACCCTGACTTAACACTACGTCAAATGACTGAAAGTGCCGTACGTGAGATTGTGGGCAAAACAACCATGGACGAAGTGTTCAAAACGGGTCGTGCTGCAATGGCAAGCCAAGCTGAATTAGCTTTGCAAGACTTGCTGGTCGCTTATGGAACAGGTTTGACAGTAACCAGCTTCAATATGCCGGATATTCAGCCGCCGCCACAAGTGCAAGCAGCGTTTGCCGATGTGGTAAAAGCCGATGCGGATAAAGAGCGTAAAAAGAATGAAGCCGAAGCCTATGCTAATGATATTGTACCTAGAGCACGTGGTAAGGGATTCCGTGTAGAGCAAGAAGCAGAAGCCTATAAGAGTCAAACCATTGCTAAGGCACTCGGTGAAACTAGTCGTTTCTTGCAGGTGATGAATGAGTATGAAAAAGCACCTGCTATTACTAAAGAACGCTTATATTTAGAGACGATGGAATTGGTTTATTCTCGTAGCCAAAAAGTGATGGTTGATCTGTCTAAAGATACTAATAATATGTTGTATCTACCATTGGATAGAATGCGAGGCGGTAATTCGATACCCGCTTCTCGTGTTGATGTAAGTAACTTTACTACTTATCCTTCAGGAACAATGTCGTCAAATAGTCCATTACCTATGCAGGCTGATGTACGTAGCAGAGGAGGACGTTAATATGTCATCACGTCTAAATAAAGTACTTTTTATTGTTGTATTGGCATTATTTGCATTGAGTACAACCGTCTTTTTTGTTGACCAACGTGAACGTGTTTTACTGCTTCATTTGGGTGAAATAAAACAAGCTGATTTTAAGCCAGGTCTTCACTTTAAAATTCCGATGGTAGAAGAAGTGAAGCGTTTTGATGGTCGTATTTTAACGATTGATGCGAAGCCTGAAAATTATTTAACAGGTAGGAATAAAAACCTATTAGTTGATTCTTTCTTGCTTTGGCGAATTTCTGATACCTCGGCGTATTACACCGCAGTGAGTGGTGATCAGCGTCTTGCATCGTCACGTTTATTTAATATTGTAAATAATGGCTTACGAGATGCGTTTGCAACCCGTACTGTGAATGATGTTGTTTCTGGTGATCGCGCAACCATGGTGGGTGAAATATTAGTTGAAGCAAACAAAAGTGCGGTGAAGTTAGGCATTGAGATTGTTAATATCCGTATTAAACGTATCGATTTCCCTAATGATATTAACGAACGTGTTTACGCTCGTATGCAATCAGAACGCTTACGCGAAGCTAAAGAAACACGTGCTCAAGGTGCGGAAGAAGCAGAACAAATCACATCAAGAGCCGATAGAGAACGCGTTACTATTTTGGCAGAAGCAGAACAAAAAGCGGAAGAAATTCGCGGTAATGCAGATGCAACAGCAACTGATATCTATGCAAAAGCCTATGGTCAAAATAGTGAGTTTTATGGTTTTTACAAACGATTAAATGCCTATAAAAATGTATTTAATGGTGATGATATGTTGGTGATTGAGCCTAAAGGTGATTTCTTCAAGAGCTTTGGTGGTCCACAAAACTAAGTAAGACGGTGAATAACACCTTAATACATAGTTTATGGCTAGCAGCCGCATTAATGCTAGTAATTGAAGGGCTTATTCCTTTTTTGAGTCCAGCAGCCTTTCGTCGAACACTGGCAAAAATGGCTAAAATGAATGATCAGCAATTACGAATTATGGGTTTATTCAGCATGGTCTTCGGTCTAGTTTTACTTTATTGGGTAAATTGATTAAATGAGTATCACACAACGTTGGTTATTGCCTGAAGGTATTGATGAATTAATGCCTGAGCAAGCGGCACAACTTGAAAGTTTGCGTCGTCAATTGATTGATAAAATGCAAAGTTGGGGCTATCAATTAGTTTTTCCACCTTTGGTTGAATATCTTGATTCTTTATTGACGGGTACCGGTAAAACGCTGGATTTACAAACCTTTAAACTGACTGATCAAATGTCAGGACGTTTAATGGGTATTCGTGCCGATATGACACCGCAAGTGGCTCGTATTGCGGCTCATAATCTGCGTGATCAACAGCAAGTTTTAAGACTGTGTTATATCGGTAATGTGCTGCATACCTTGCCGCAAGGACAGGGTACATCACGTAATCCTATTCAATTAGGTGCTGAGATTTATGGTCATGCAGGGCCAGAAAGCGATATGGAAATTGTGAAATTAATGGTTGAAACATTAAATGCCAGCATTGCTGATTCTGATTTATTGCTAGATATGGGGCATGTGGGTATCTACCGTGGTTTAGCAGAAGATGCAGGTTTAACGACAGAACAAGAACAAGCCTTGTTTACAGCTCTACAGCGTAAAGCCTTGCCTGAAATTGAAGATTTATTACGCTCTTATCAATTATCGGACAATTGCCATACTATGCTGCTATCACTGGCAGAACTTAATGGTGATGTCAGTGTTTTGGCTCGTGCAAAAGAGGTGTTTTCAGATGCACCTAAATCTGTAAAACAGGCACTAGCAACATTACAAACTGTGGCTGATATGACAGCTAAACGCTTGCCGAATATTGCAATGAATTTTGATTTAGCTGAATTACGTGGCTATCACTATCATACGGGTATTGTCTTTGCGGCTTATCAATTAGGTTCAGCTGATGCCATTGCTATGGGTGGGCGATATGATGATATCGGTGCTGACTTTGGACATGCGCAACCTGCAACTGGTTTTAGCATGGATTTGAAATCATTGGTTAGCCAAATGAAAGCCAGTTCTAATCAAGCTCAAGCAGAAACTGTTGAATGGTCTGATGATGAACAGCAAAAACAAAAAGTCGAACAAATGCGAAGTCAGGGTAAAGTTGTTATCTACAATTTACCAACAGTCTAATTAATAATATCTGTCACTGACCTAGTGACAACAACAGGAACACAAAAACGTGGCTAAAAATATCGTTGTGATCGGCTCCCAATGGGGCGATGAGGGTAAAGGTAAACTGGTTGATTTGTTGACAGATAATGTGTCAGCTGTCGTTCGTTTTCAAGGCGGACATAATGCTGGTCATACTCTTGTTATTGATGGCAAGAAAACTGTTTTACATTTGATTCCATCCGGTATTTTGCGTGAACATGTGCAATGTTTAATTGGTAATGGTGTGGTGTTATCACCAGAAGCGTTATTAACTGAAATGACAGCACTTGAAGCAAAAGGTATTCCTGTGCGTGAACGTTTACGTATTAGTGCTGCTTGTCCATTGATTCTGCCTTATCACGTTGCCTTAGATCAGGCGCGTGAACGCCGTCGAGGCAAAGCGGCTATTGGTACAACAGGTCGAGGAATTGGCCCTGCATATGAAGATAAAGTTGCTCGTCGTGGTCTGCGTTTAGGTGACTTAATTGATGAACAAGGCTTTACCGAAAAACTAAAAGAAGTGATGAGTTATCATAACTTTGCCTTAATTAATTACTATCAAGAAAAGCCTGTTAGTTTTGAACAAGTGCGTGATGAAACATTAGCAATGCGTGATGTGTTATTACCGATGATCGCCGATATACCGCTCCTGCTGCAACAATATTCGCTGGCCGGTGACAATGTCATGTTTGAAGGTGCTCAAGGCGCGTTATTAGATATCGATCATGGCACATACCCTTATGTAACCTCATCTAATACCACCGCAGGCAGCAGTGCAACAGGTTCAGGTGTTGGCCCATGTCATATTGACTATGTGTTGGGTATTACCAAAGCGTATGCAACTCGTGTAGGTGCTGGACCGTTCCCATCAGAACTGCTTGATGACGATGGTAAAGTGAATGAAATTGGTCAGTATTTAGCAGATAAAGGTCATGAAGTCGGTGCAACAACAGGTCGTGGTCGTCGTTGTGGCTGGCTTGATATGGTAGCTCTTAATCGTGCATGTTGGGTTAATAGTATTACGGGTTTATGCTTAACCAAACTTGATGTGTTGGATGGTTTAGATACAATTAAATTATGTGTGGCTTATAAACGTGACGGCAAATTGGTTGACGTGCTACCGCTGAGTGCAGATGAATTTGAGGGCTGTATACCTCAATACCTAGATATGCCAGGCTGGAGTGAATCAACGCTAGGCATCACTGAGTTTGATAAATTACCAGAAAATGCCCAAGCTTATGTTAACAAAGTTGAAGAGCTAGCAGGCGTACCGATTGATCTTGTTTCAACAGGCCCCGATCGTGTTGAAACCATTGTTCGACGGGATATATTTTCAGTTTAAAAATTACAATAACGCCCTCGCAATGAGGGCGTTATTGTATTAGGCCTCTGAATGAGTAACACCGGCATAAATAGCCGAATAATCGGTATCTGCCAAACCTTGCTCTAAGGTTTTATCCAATAATTTATCAATACCTTCAAGGGCGCAGGTTTCTAGTCCTTGATTTTGTGCAACCTTTAAAAATAACCGTACATCTTTGGCTAGATGCTTGGTTGGAAAGTTGGGCTTGCTAAAGTCACGGCTGACCATTCGATCAAGTTTCTTATCAAAAGTCGGGGCATATAAAGCACTATTTCGGACAATTTTCATAAATTGTTCAATATCAATCCCTTCTTTTTCTACTAAGGCCAAACTCAGTGAGAAGCTAGCCGTTAATCCAGCAATAAGTTGGTTCATGGCAAGTTTGACGGTAGCGCCTTGACCTATTTCACCAATATATTGTGGATCATTACCAATCAGGTTTAACAGTGGCAATGCAGTTTGATAATCGTCAACTTCGCCAGCCGCCATTAAAATTAAAGAACCACTGCGAGCTTCTGGCAAGCTACCTAAAACGGGGCATTCCAGATAATGGCCATGATGTTGCGTAATACGATTAGCGATAAGACGTGATTCATCGGGGGCAATGGTGCCCATTTGAATAATAAGCTTGTTGTTGAAGCTATCATCTTGAATTGTGTCGAGCACATCATTAATCGCCGCCGCATCACTGAGCATTAATAGGCAATAATCGCTAGCAAGTAAAGCATCTTGCGCAGAGCTAGCTAGTGTCGCACCTTGTTGCTGTAATTGTTTTACTTTTTCAGGGCTTCGGTTGAAGATGGTTAAGGAACAGTTTTGGGCTAGAAGGTGTTCACTTAATGCTTGTCCCATTAAGCCTGCGCCAAGAAGTGCAATTTTCATAAATTATTTCCATCATGTATTAAATAAGCCATAGAAGCATACTACGCGGTAATGTAGAATAGTCGGATATTTTACAGTACAAACAGGGGAATACTGTGTACAAAAACAACATGACTATTGCTGGATTTGATGATGATATCTTTAACGCGATTGAAGCTGAGAATCAACGCCAAGAAGATCATATCGAATTAATTGCATCTGAAAACTACTGTAGTCCCCGAGTGATGGAGGCGCAAGGCTCGTCATTAACCAATAAATATGCGGAAGGTTATCCGGGCAAGCGTTATTACGGCGGTTGTGAACATGTTGATATTGCTGAACAATTAGCGATAGATCGTGCAAAAGAATTATTTGGAGCTGATTATGCTAATGTGCAACCGCATTCTGGTTCACAAGCCAATTCCGCTGTTTATTTAGCGTTATTGCAACCCGGCGATACTATCTTGGGCATGAGCTTGGCACATGGTGGTCATTTAACCCATGGTTCTAAAGTCAGCGCATCAGGTAAAATTTACAATTCTATTTCTTATGGTCTTAACGCTGAAACCGGCGAGATTGATTATGATGAAGTGGAGCGTTTAGCTAAAGAACACAAACCTAAAATGGTTGTTGCAGGTTTCTCTGCGTACTCTCGTATTGTTGATTGGCAGCGTTTTCGTGATATTGCCGACTCTATTGGTGCCTATTTATTTGTCGATATGGCACATGTGGCAGGCTTAGTGGCAACCGGTGAATATCCTAATCCAGTACAGATTGCCGATATTACCACCACAACAACACATAAAACATTACGTGGCCCTCGTGGCGGTTTGATTTTAGCTAAAGCTAATCCTGAGATTGAAAAGAAACTAAACTCAGCGGTATTCCCTGGCTTTCAAGGTGGCCCATTAATGCATGTCATTGCTGCGAAAGCGGTGGCCTTTAAAGAAGCGATGTTGCCAGAGTTTAAGACTTATCAGCAACAAGTGGTTAAAAATGCCCGAGTGATGGCGGATATCTTTATGGCTCGTGGCTATGATGTGGTTTCTAAAGGAACTGATGATCATTTATTCTTAGTGAGCTTTATTGAAGCTGGCTTAACAGGTAAAGAAGTGGATGCATGGTTAGGTGATTCAAATATCACTATCAATAAAAACTCAGTGCCGAATGACCCACAATCACCGTTTGTCACATCGGGTATCCGAGTCGGTACACCGGCAGTCACTACACGTGGATTTAAAGAACAAGAGTGTAAAGACTTAGCAACATGGATGTGTGATGTCATTGATAGTCGTGGTGATGCCACAGTGATCGCTGAAGTTAAAGCTAAAGCGCTAGCTGTTTGTCAAAAGCTACCTGTTTATTCATAACAAGACTCTCTAAGCTATGCGTTGTCCTTTTTGTGGTGCTGCTGATTCAAAGGTGATTGATTCTCGCCTTTCTACTGAGGGTGATTCTATTCGTCGTCGTCGTAGTTGTGTGGAATGTAAGGAACGTTTTACAACCTATGAAACGGCAGAGTTAACCCTACCGAGATTGATTAAAAGTGATAAATCTCGTGCTGTTTTTTCAGAAGATAAATTACGTGCAGGCTTCTTAAAAGCCTTAGAAAAACGTCCTGTGAGTATTGATGCGGTTGATATGGCGGTGAAAGGCATTGTTCGACAACTCATTGCAACTGGTGAGCGTGAAGTTGAAAGTCGCTTAGTGGGTGAATGGGTGATGGATGCTTTGCGAGAACTAGATGAAGTGGCTTATGTCCGATTTGCATCGGTGTATCGTAGCTTTCAAGATATCAGCGAGTTTCGTGAGGAAATTGAACGCATGGAAAAGCAGTCTGATCAACAAGAATCACCATAAGGCAGTTTGATGTCATTCGCTGAACAGATGATGACGCGTGCCTTGCAACTGGCGGAGCGAGGCTTGTATACAACCGCTCCTAATCCGCGTGTTGGCTGTGTTATCGTTAAAGATGGCTCTATCATCGGTGAAGGATGGCATCAACGAGCGGGTGAGGCACATGCTGAGGTGTATGCATTACAAGCGGCGGGTGATAAGGCTCAGGGTGCAGAGTGTTATGTCACATTAGAACCTTGCAGTCATACTGGCCGTACTTCTCCTTGTGCAGATGCCTTAATCAATGCTGGCGTAAAACGTGTTTTTGTCGCGATGCAAGATCCTAATCCATTAGTTTCTGGACAGGGCATTGCCAAGTTAAAACAAGCCGGCATTGAGGTTGAAGTGGGAATTTTAGAACAACAAGCCCATGACTTGAACAAAGGTTTTTGTCAGCGAATGCGAACGGGTAGACCGTATATCACTAGCAAGATTGCAATGAGTTTAGATGGGCGCACCGCAATGGCATCGGGGGAAAGTCAGTGGATAACCGGTGATATGGCACGCCAAGATGTGCAAAAGCTACGAGCACGAAGCTCAGCGATTTTAACCGGAATTGGCACGATATTAGCTGATGATCCAGCATTAACTGTACGACCAGAAGGTGATTGGTATCCGCAAGGACAAACAGTAAGACAAGCGCTAAGAGTCGTGGTTGATAGCCAGCTTAAAATACCCAAACACGCTAAAATATTAGCAGATAATCACCCTGTTTTAGTGGTAACGACTAGGGATAATACCTTAGGGGACTTAGCTGAAACTATCACGCTAGTGAATGATGATGGGCAGGTCGATTTGTCAGCACTGATGGCAGCATTAGCTAAACGTGAGATTAATGAGGTGATGGTCGAAGCAGGTTCTGTATTGAATGGTGCATTATTACAAGCAGGCTTGATTGATGAATTGGTTATTTATATGGCACCGAAATTAATGGGCGATGGGGCAAAAGGCTTGTTCCATTTACCTGAACTACAAACCATGGCACAAAATATTGATTTAAAAATTATTGATATTCGTGCTATCGGTCGGGATTGGCGAATTTGTGTTATTCCAGAATATAGTGAGGAAAGTTAGCATATGTTTACCGGCATTATTGCTGCCATTGGCAAAATAGAAAACATTCAACCACAAGCAGGTGATTTGCGATTGCATGTTAATACGCAAGACTTAGATCTAAGCGATGTTAAACTCGGTGATAGCGTGGCGATTAATGGTGTTTGTCTTACCGTTGTCGAACATAAACAGTCAATATTAGGCTTTGATGTGTCACGAGAAAGCTTAGACCGTACCAGTTTGGGTGCGTTGTCTAAGGGCTCAGCTGTTAATCTTGAAAAAGCATTAGCAGTGGGAGATCGCCTAGGTGGTCACTTTGTTAGTGGGCATGTTGATGGCCTAGCAACAGTCATATCCATGCAAGAATCTGCTCGATCGGTACAGTTTCGCTTTGAAATTCCCGCAGGCTTAGAGCGTTATATTGCTGAAAAAGGGTCAATTTGCATTGATGGCACGAGCTTAACCGTTAACGATGTGTCAGATAATTGGTTTGAGGTTAATATTATTCCCCACACCATGCAAGAAACAGTGATGAGCTATTATCGTCAAGGCACTAAGGTTAACCTTGAAGTCGATTTAATTGCTCGCTATTTAGAACGCTTATTACCTAATCAATCATCAGGTATTAGCCGCGAAACATTGCTACAAAATGGATTCATAAAATAATGAAATTAAACAGCACAGCTGAAATAATTGACGATCTTAAACAAGGTAAGATCGTTATTATCATGGATGATGAAGATCGTGAAAATGAAGGTGATCTTGTGATGGCGGCAGAATGTGTCACCGCAGAAGCTATCAATTTTATGGCACGTTTTGGACGAGGTTTAATTTGTTTAACCTTGACTGATCAACGCTGTAAACAACTACGATTACCATTGATGGTAACTGATAATCAAGCGGCATATTCAACTAATTTTACGGTATCTATCGAGGCGGCAGAAGGTGTGACAACCGGTATTTCAGCCGCTGATCGTGCGGTAACAATTCTGGCGGCAGTAAACCCTGATGCCAAAGCAGAAGATGTAGTTCAGCCAGGGCATATATTCCCAGTTAAAGCACAATTAGGCGGCGTATTAACCCGGGCAGGGCACACTGAAGCCGGCTGTGATTTAGCACAATTAGCAGGTAAAGATCCTTCTTCTGTTATTGTCGAAATCCTCAATGAGGATGGCAGCATGGCGCGCCGTCCTGATTTAGAAAAATTTGCTGAAACACATCAGTTAAAAATTGGCACTATTGCTGATTTAATTAGCTATCGTCTTGAAAATGAAATGACGGTACAACGCTTGTCACAATGTAATATGCCGACAGAATACGGTGATTTCCAGCTTTATAGTTTCCAAGATACGGTTAATGGTCAAGTGCATTTAGCGATGGTTGTGGGTGAGATTGATAGTGATGAAGAAACCTTAGTACGCGTTCATATGGCGGATCCTTTGGGCGATTTATTAGGGGCAACCCGTGAACCGACACAGTGGCCATTGAATAAAGTGATGACGCAAATCCAACACGCAGGCAAAGGTGTATTAGTCGTTTTACGTCAACCGGCACAGAATAAAAATTTAGCAGAAAAAATTGAGCGTTATCAACAACAGGACCGAGGTGATGAACTATCAACAGTAAAATCAGGCTGGGATCTAAGAACATTTGGTGTGGGCGCTCAAATTCTAGCTGATTTAGGTGTGAAAAAGATGAGAGTCATGGGCACACCAACAAAATTAACCGGTTTATCAGGCTTCGGTCTGGAACTGGTCGGTTATGCTGAAGGCGAATAGCATTTGAACCATAAACATATTGTTGTTATTGCCGGTGAAGCATCGGGTGATGCCCATGCAGGTCGAATGATTTCTGCATTAAAACAGCTAGATCCAACAATTCGAGTCCGTGGTATTGGTGGTGATAATATGCGTGATGCTGGTGCAGAGATTGATGTCGATTTCTCTGAATTAGCCGTAATGGGTTTAATTGAAGTATTAAAACGCTACCGCCAAATAAAAAATATATTTAATGAGACTATTGCCAGACTTAAACTTGATCCGCCTGATTTATTAGTACTGGTGGATTACCCAGGATTTAACTTAAAGCTAGCGAAACAAGCCAAAAAACTAGGTATTCCAGTGCTGTATTATATCAGTCCCAAAGTTTGGGCATGGCGAGCAGGTCGAGTCAAAACAATTAAGCAAGTTGTTGATAAAATGGCGGTGTTATTTCCTTTTGAAGAGCCCATTTATCAGCACGCGGGTGTTGCGGTAAATTGTGTGGGCCATCCATTAGTTGATGCCGTAAAAAGAACATTAACCCTCGAACAAGCCAAAGTACAATTTGAACTTGATCCGCAGCGACGGGTTATTGGATTATTTCCCGGTAGCCGACGAAGTGAAGTTGAAACCTTACTGCCCATTATGATTAAAGCGGCAGAACAGCTTAGCCAACAGTATGCTGAACTTGAGTTTGTGATGCCCTTAGCTCAGGGTTTAGACCTTGCAATCATTGAACCTTTACTCGCTGAGTCTAGCTTACCGATTAAACTGGTATCAGGCGACTTTTATGAGCTAACCTCAGCGTGTGATGCCGTTATTGCCGCATCAGGCACGGTCACCTTAGAAATAGGCTTATTAGGCGTGCCACACTTCATTATCTACCGTGTTGCGCCCATTTCATACAAGATCCTCAGTCAATTCATCTTGATCCCTTATGTGGGCTTATGCAATATCGTGACTGGCAAAGTGTTAATTAAAGAACTACTACAAAATGATGTCACTGCCGAACGATTAGAACAAGAAATATCTGTTTTACTTGAGGATCCCAAGAGCAAAGAAAAAGCAGAAATTATTCGTCAGCAAGTATTAAGTGCACTAGGTCCAAGTGGTGGTGCAAAAAATGCGGCACAACAAATTATTTCAATGTTATAGGTTGAAATTCATTCCAACGTTCCGGACTTGATCAATTGCCCCATATTAGGTGAACACCCAATCTATAGTTAAAAAGTCCAAGTGATTTTCCAGATGAGATGAAATAAATGACAAAACTAATTGCAGGCGTAGATGAAGTAGGGCGCGGCCCCTTAGCAGGGCCAGTTGTCACTGCAGCAGTGATACTCGATCCTAACAAGCCCATTGAAGGCTTGAATGATTCAAAGAAATTAAGCGAGAAACGTCGAGAAGAGTTAGCGCCTATCATTAAACAAAATGCCTTAGCATGGTCATTAGGTCGAGCAGAAGTCGAAGAAATTGATCAAATAAATATCTTGCAAGCCACACTGCTCGCTATGAAACGTGCCGTTGAAGGCTTAGATATTCAGCCGGATCATGCTTTGGTTGATGGTAATAAAGCACCTGACTTAGCGTGTCCTGTCACGACTATTATTAAAGGTGACCAATCTGAACCTGCTATTGCCGCGGCCTCAATTTTAGCTAAAGTAGCAAGAGATAATGAAATGGTTGAAATGGATAAAAAATATCCTGGATACGGTCTTGCACAACACAAAGGTTATCCCACTAAACAACACCAACAAGCATTGCTTGATTTAGGTGTTACAGACATCCATCGAAAATCGTTTAAACCTGTAAAGTTAGCAATGCGGTAAGTCGGACTAAAGTTAAACCTACAAAACTACAATTTAGATCGAACTACGATCGCAAAGAATTAATTCGATTAAATCTACCCGCGAATGAATAGCAAGCCGGTCAACGATATTTTTCACATGGTCTTTTACGGTATAAAGACTTAAGTTAAGCTTATCAGCAATAGTTTGATGTTGGTTGCCCGCGGCATAAAGTAAACCAACAGTTTCTTGTCTGGGAGTGAGATTAAGAGTTCTTATTCGATGGAATAGTTTGAGTACAAAAGGTTCTTGCCAGCGGATATTTAAACCAATTTGATCATCACGATCACCCATCATATCTTTGATTAAGAATGCTCTTAACTTAAATTCGCCCCAAGCATTAGTGGTTGCTAATGTGGGATTGATAGATGCGTTCTGAACATTATCCGAGTTAAATAAATTGGCTAATAATTGTTGGAAATTATTGAAAATGAAGAGATCATTAGCGAATTGTTTCGTTGATGCATCAAAACGTGAAGAAGAAGCGAGTGATAATAATTTTTCACCCATTGAGCAGGCATGATGTAATTTTCCTGAACGGTTTACAATCAAAAGCCCTTGTTCCCACCCATCTGTTGTGTATAAATCTTTAGTCTCAGGCTGTTGCAGACCATAAGCAATCAATGCCGCTATATTCTGTAATTGTGCGCGCTCGGCTTTCGTAAAATCAGACTCACCTTTTTGTCGGTGAATCATTAACACGCCAAGCCTTTTCTTAGTCTCAGTATGAAATATGGGCATAAAATAGCTATTAATATAGCCCATAGGTAACAAAACAGTCTTATAAAAAGCCTTAAGATGTGGGTTTATTTCGTATTGTTCAAAAGAAGTCGTCGGCTGATCTAATTCGCTAATCCAGTTTGTAGTATGGAGGTATTTATCTGGATTAGTGCTAGACATTGATGTGATAAACTTTTTACTGGCGATAGTATTATGAGTCTCATCAAAGATATTACTTAATTTCCCCTCATTATTTTGCCAACAAAACGTGTTGGATAAGGAAGGAATATCATGATGCAACTCCTGCAATAAAGCGGGAATAAATATTTGACTAGGCAGGCCTAAGCGGGCCAGTTGTTCAAGTCGATAACAACAGTGTATTTTTGTCATGGTGTAAAAATACACTAATTACTATTTCAAATCTATTTACTTTATCGCATTGGGGGAATTTAATAGTTATTCAGTTTCGTAATATTATAATTAGGTGACAATCCCTGACTACCTCAGTCATTATGAGTTCTTGCCGTAAATGGAAAAGTGCGGATATGTATTATCATTTTAGATAAGAGAAAAGTGCCTTAATTTTTTGATCACTTAAATTATGCATAGTTTGTATGTTTTGTTTGTACACATCGTCTGGTGAGGACATGTTTTTAAGTGCCATTTCTAAGCTATGTTCACGAATAATATGTAATATTGGATAGGGTGAACGGTTAGTTAAGTTTTCTACAGAATTAACGTCGGTATCAGCAAAACAATAATTAGGGTGGAAGCTGGCAACTTGAAATATGCCTTCCCATTCAAATTGAACTAATAATTTATCAACCAGTTCTAGAAATTGATTGTAGTCATCAAAATCATTCAACATATCTGGAATAATTAATAAGCTGGTTTCTATTTCTGATGCTGGCTTATCAGCCATTAATAAGAGTTCAGTTTGTAAATCAGCTAATAATACTTCGGAGGTTAAGGCGTTGCTAACAGTGAACCTAATCTGATTATCACGACGAGGTTTTGCTGCGAATGGGCAAAGGTTTAAGCCGATAACAATAGTATCGAGCCAATTTTCAACAGCAGTAATTATTTGAGTCATTTCTTATACGTCCTTAAACAAAGCGCATTGACAGGTCAATCGCTTTAATATCTTTGGTTAATGCACCGATTGAGATGCGATCAACACCTGTTTCGGCAAGGGTTCTGAGCGTATCAATACTAATACCACCAGAGGCTTCTAGCTTAGCCTGACCTTGGTTGATATCAACGGCTTTTGTTAATGCTGGAATATCGAAGTTATCAAGCAGAATAATATCAGCGTGGGCCATTAATGCTTGTTCTAGCTCATCAAAGGTTTCGACTTCGACTTCTATGGCAATATTAGGATGAAGCTGACGAGCTTGTTCAACTGCATTAATAATTGAACCTGCGGCATTAATATGATTTTCTTTGATTAAAATACCATCATAAAGCCCAATACGGTGATTAAAACAACCGCCACAGGTCACTGCATATTTTTGCGCCAAACGTAGTCCAGGAATCGTTTTACGTGTATCTAAAAGTTGCACATTCATGCCATTCACTTGATCCGCATAGTGACGAGCGAGCGTTGCGGTTGCAGAAAGTGTTTGGATAAAGTTGATTGCCGTGCGTTCACCGGTGAGCAGGGTGCGAGCCGAACCTTGCAATGTACAGATAACATCGTTCATTGTTACACGGTCGCCATCGTTAAAGTGCCAGTTAATCTTAATCATTGGGTCTAATTGGGCAAAGGTTTCATCCAGCCATTGTGTGCCACATAAAATGGCTGATTCACGTGATATCAGTGTTGCCTTAGCCATTGAACTGATAGGAATCAAATCTGCGGTTAAATCCTGTTGACCAATGTCCTCTTGTAATGCTAATTTGACTTGGTCTTTAATACATTGTGCAGGAATTGGATTGTCTATTGCCATGGTTATTAAACTGTTTTTTGAACGAAAGGATGTAGAGTAACTCTTGAAAGCACAATTATCACTCTTTTTAGGCTATTTTTTAAGTAGTGCACGAGATCTAGCTCCTATTATCGCTGTTATTGCCTTTTTCCAGCTTGTTGTTTTGCAGCAGCCGATCCCTAATCTGGCTGAAATTTTAACGGGCGTGTTTTTGGTGATGCTCGGTTTGACCTTCTTTATCCGTGGTTTGGAAATGGGTTTATTTCCGATTGGTGAAAGCATGGCCTACGCGTTTGCCCGCAAGGGGAGTGTATTTTGGTTGTTGACCTTTGCTTTTTGTTTGGGATTTGGTACTACTGTTGCTGAGCCTGCCTTGATCGCCGTGGCAAAAGAGGCTGCAATTGTTGCGGCAACAGGTGGCATGATTGAGCATACTGCACAAGCAATGAATAGTTATGCAACAGGCTTACGTTATACCGTTGCAGTATCGGTTGGCTTTGCAATATTAATTGGTGTATTGCGAATATTAAAAGGCTGGCCGATCCATTATTTGATTGTTGCGGGTTATATGGGGGTGGTTATTATGACTTTATTTGCACCGCCTGAGATTATTGGTATTGCCTATGATTCCGGTGGTGTGACCACGTCAACCATCACCGTGCCTTTAGTGACGGCCTTAGGCGTGGGTTTGGCATCGAGTATTAAAGGGCGCAATCCGATGGTAGATGGCTTTGGATTAATCGCCTTTGCCTCGCTAACACCGATGATTTTTGTGATGGCATACGGAATGGTTATTTAATGGAATTATTAATATCACTATTCCACGTATTTTTACAGACATTAAAAGATGTTGTGCCCATTGCGGTGGTGATATTTGGTTTTCAGTTTTTAGTTATTCGCAAACCTATTCCCAACCTCAAAAAAGTCTTATTTGGTTTCTTTTATGTTGTTATTGGTCTTACGTTCTTTTTACAAGGATTAGAGCAAGCTTTATTCCCCTTAGGTAAATTAATGGCAACGCAATTAACCGCGCCAGAATTTATCTATGCCGGGCTATCTTCCTTCCCCGATGTTATTCATTGGGACGATTATATGTGGGTGTATATTTTTGCCGCAGCGATTGGTTTTGCAACGACTATTGCTGAACCCTCCTTATTAGCGGTCGCTATTAAGGCGGAAGAAGTATCGGGTGGGGCGATTACTATTTGGGGGTTACGTATTGCGGTTGCCATTGGTGTGGCGGTGGGTATATCACTAGGTACCTTCCGTATTATTACCGGCACGCCGTTGCACTATTACATTATGGCTGGCTATGTCATTGTGATTGTTCAAACATTCTATACGCCTAAATTGATTATCGCCTTAGCCTATGACTCCGGTGGTGTCACAACATCGACCGTTACTGTGCCTTTAGTGGCTGCATTGGGATTAGGTTTAGCATCCACCATTCCAGGACGTAGCCCATTAATGGACGGCTTTGGATTGATTGCCTTTGCGAGTCTATTTCCCATTATGAGCGTGATGGGTTATGCACAATTAACCGAATGGCGACAAAGAAAACAAGATGAAAAAGACAAAGAGGAGAGTGAATAATGCATTTTAAATTAATTATATGTTTTGTAGAAGATGGACAAACAGATGATGTTTTAACCGCGGCTAGATTAGCGGGTGCCACAGGTTCAACCATTATCAATAATGCGCGTGGTGAAGGCTTAGAAGAAAAGAAAACCTTTTTCGGTTTAAATCTTGAAACTCAGCGTGATGTAATTTTGTTTTTGGTTGAAGAGCATTTGAGCCGTCATATTCTTGAAACCATCGAGGAAGTTGCCCAATTTGATGAAAAACCAGGTACTGGGATTGCCATCCAAATTGATGTTGAAGATGCGGTGGGTGTATCACACCAAATCCAACGATTATTAACGACGGTAGAGGATGAGCTATGAAGCCAAAAGAGATAGTACGTGTACAAGATGTTATGCGATATGACATCGACATTGTTGACGGTATGACCACGGTTTCTGATGCCTTGGCTCAGATGAAGAATTTAAAGAATAAGATGTTAATCGTTGATAAACGCGATGAAGATGATGAATACGGTGTGGTGAGAATGTCTGATATTGCACATCATGTGTTAGCACGTGATAAATCACCGGATCGGGTTAATGTGTATGAAATCATGATTAAACCAATTATTACTGTTAAAGCCTCAATGGATATTCGTTACTGTGCTCGCCTGTTTGAACGCTTTAGACTTTCCAGAGCACCGGTTGTGGATAAAGAAGGTAAATTAATTGGCGTTGTCAGCTTAACCCGCATGGTATTACACGGTATTAGGAAATAAACTTGCAGATAGATAAGCAAATAGGACTTGTTGCTGATATTAGCTATCATCGGTCACCTAATCAGGACCAACGTCCGGAAGGTGAGGAAATAACGGGTATTGTGATACATAATATTAGCCTGCCCCCAGGTGATTTTGGTGGCGGCTGGATCGATGACTTATTTCTAAATAAATTGGATCCGAAAGCGCATCCTTATTTTGCCGATATTGCCAACGTAGAAGTCTCAGCACATTTACTAATAAGACGTGATGGCGAAGTTATTCAATATGTCCCCTTTAATCAACGCGCATGGCATGCCGGTGTTTCATCATGGGATGGCAAAGAACAATGCAATGACTTCACCATTGGTATTGAACTAGAGGGCTGTGATGATCAAAATTTTGAATCTGCACAATATCAACAATTAAGCACTATCATTAATGCCCTATGCCAGACCTATCCAAAACTAACGCATCAACAGATTAAAGGTCATCAACAAATAGCACCCGACAGAAAAACTGATCCTGGGCCGTGTTTTGATTGGGAGCTGTTAAAGCAATTACTTGCTAAGAACTGAATAAGTTCAAATACAATAATTATTCGTTTTAATTTGCTGAGAGAGGACTTTGTCTTCTATGAAATGAAGACCGGATGAGATAGTTTTAGGACTTTTTTTCTAGATTCTTCGTCAATCAATGACTCCGGCGGGTAATTCTCAAGAATTTCATTGATTTTCTTTAAATGTGGCATCAAACGTTCTTTGTCTTTTGCTTTTATATTATAGTGGTTGATTGTTCGTAGTAATTTTATTGACGCACTATTTAGGCTTTTATTTTGTCTTGGCGTAGGATTATCATGCGGAGTCGCCAGACCTAATTTATGAATGACTTCTTGTACTACATCTCCGTCATATTTAAAGGCTAAAACGTTATCTTCACCAAATAACATCTGACATTCGGTGACAAAGCCTTGATAGTTTAAATGTTGAGAGAACCACTCAATATTTAACATCTCAGCAAAGGAATGGTCTTTGCCATAACAGGGGTTACTTTCAACTTGAGGGTTGCGAATACATTGCTTGTAATAGCTTTCAATAAAGGCAAGAGGCTCACGAAACCATACCCATATTTCAATATCGAAGAGTTTACTCAGCTCAGCTAAAAGACTTTTTGACTCATCAGGAAAATCCCACCAGTAATTATAGATACCCTCAGATGACAGAATAATAGTGTGGGTTTCATTTTTAACTTGCGAGATTATGTTCTTAAAGTTTTCTAGAAAGCTTTCCACGTTTGTTGAGACTAGGTTTTTCTCAAACCATTGATGTTTTGGTGCGGTAGTATTTTTTAATTTATCAATATTATGCGGATAAAGAATTCCTTTTCCTCTGAGCTTATATTGTTTTTTATTTAAGTAGGTCTGTAAGCTGGTGGTGCCAGTTTTGGGTGTGCCAGCGTGGATGATTAGCTTTAATTTCTGGGTGTTAAGTTGCTCAAATGGTTTTAATAGTGCCGCCAATTCCTTAGCAAAATAAACATTTGTTTTTTCCATTTTTGTATATACCCAAGTGAAATGAAGTTGCAGATATTTTAACAAAGCCCATCATTCCCACGTATGCGGGAATCTAACGATAGGAGCTCTTTACACTGTTCATGGATCCTCGCATACGAGAGGATGACAAAAAAATAGAAATAGTTCGACGTTGAGAGCATAAAAAAGGCACTACCAGAAAACTGATAGCGCCCTTATTATTTAAGTTTGATTAATGACTATTTTGTAATAGCAATTAATTCAATTTCAAAAATCAATGTTTCATTTGGACCAATTGGTGAACCTTGACCAGCACCACGAGGACCGTATGCTAAGTTGCCAGGAACGACGATTTCCCATTTAGCGCCTTCTTGCATTAATTGTAATGTTTCTTGCCAACCTTGAATCACGCCTGTTACTGGGAATGTTGCTGGTTCGCCACGGTCGTAAGAGCTATCAAATACAGTACCGTCTAATAATGTACCTTTATAGTGTGCGATAACTTTATCTTCTGTTGTTGGTGTTGCGCCATCACCTGCTGTGATGATTCGGTATTGTAAGCCACTTTCAGTTGTAACAACGCCGTCTTTCTTAGCGTTAGCTTCCATATATATTTTTGATGCGTCTTGTTTTTTGTTCATTTCAGCTGCCATTTCTTTGGCTTTTTGCGTTTGGAATTCACCAATTATTTTTTCAGCAGTTGCTTGATCGAGTTGTGGTTGTTTACCTGCCATCATGTCGGCAACGCCAGCAGCGAATGCATCCATTTCTAAATCAACGCCTTCAGCGACCATGTTTTGTCCAACTTGGATGCCGAAGATGTAGCTTAATTTCTGTTTGTCATTGTCTAACTTAGCGGCATGAGTATCAGCCATTGCGTGTGCTCCAAAAAATAAAAAAGGAAGAATTACGAGTGATTTTAAGTTCATTTAAATATGCTCTTGAATAGTAATTAAGTAGGGTAAATCATTCATTAAGAGACCTTAGCACGACTGGTGCCAAGGTCTCATTAAATCCGAATGTGATGATTTAGTCATTACATCTTGGGTAAAGTTCACCTGGCGCGTATTCTCTCACATTTTAATTGTAAGAAAAAATTTGATAATTTAGTAGAATAACGTAGCAAAAAGCTTGGTTATTATTTTAATTGATACTATAATGGTCTCAATTAGGAGAGCTTACTATGTTGCGAATGGGCAAGTTAACAGATTACGGTATCGTTTTGATGAGTTATTTAGCATCGAAAACCTATCTAAAGCATAGTGCCCATAGTTTATCTGATGCGGTGAATATGCCGTTACCCACAGTGCGTAAAGTGCTAAAGGCTTTATCTCAAGCAGGATTATTAATATCAGAACGTGGGGCTCAAGGCGGTTACAACTTAATCCGTAGTCCTAAACAAATTTCGGTAGCAGATATTATCGCGGCAATTGAGGGACCTATTGCTTTGACGGAGTGTGTGAGTGATGAAAGTCATTGCGATCAGGAATCACATTGTTCGATTCAAACTAACTGGACCAAGATTAATAATGCGGTTTTTTATGCCTTAGATGAGGTGAAATTGTCCGATATGTTAGCGCCTCAAGCCGAAGGAAAAGGCGTAAGTCCGATACATTTCTATCCATCAGCAACATTACATAAGAGTGAGCTTCATGGCTGAACAAAAACAAATCGATGATGTATTAACATCAGAATATAAAGCAGGTTTTGTCACTGATATTGAATCAGATAGCTTTCCTGTGGGCTTGAGCGAACAAACGGTGCGTGATATTTCGCGTATTAAAAATGAACCTGAATTTTTATTAGAATGGCGTTTAGAAGCGTATCGTCATTGGTTAACCTTAAAACCACCTAAATGGGCGCATGTTAATTATCCTGAAATTGATTTTCAGGCTATTAGTTATTATTCAGCGCCTAAGCAAAAAACCGATGGTCCTAAGAGTTTAGATGAGGTTGATCCTGAGTTATTGCGTACTTATGAAAAACTCGGCGTGCCACTGGATGAACGCGCACGTTTAGCCGGTGTGGCAGTGGATGCGGTATTTGATAGTGTGTCGGTAGCCAATACATTCCAAGATAAATTAGCCGAAGATGGCATTCTTTTTATGCCTTTTTCAAAAGCGGTGCATGCACATCCTGAATTAATTAAAAAGTATTTGGGTAGCGTAGTGCCTTATCGTGATAATTATTATGCGGCGTTGAATTCGGCAGTGTTTAGTGATGGCTCCTTTGTTTATATTCCCAAAGGCACACGTTGCCCAATGGAGTTATCCACCTATTTTCGTATTAATGCCGCCAATACGGGGCAATTTGAGCGCACCTTAATCATTGCTGATGATGATTCCTATGTCAGTTACTTAGAAGGCTGTACAGCGCCCATGCGTGATGAAAATCAATTGCATGCGGCAGTGGTTGAATTAATCATTCATGATCGTGCTGAGATTAAATATTCAACGGTGCAGAACTGGTATCCCGGTGATGAAAATGGCGTGGGCGGGATTTTTAACTTTGTGACAAAACGCGCGGCTTGTCGCGGTGAAAGCTCAAAAGTATCCTGGACACAAGTAGAAACCGGTTCGGCAATCACCTGGAAATATCCCAGTGTTATTTTGCAAGGTGATAATTCAGTCGGTGAGTTTTACTCTGTTGCGGTGACCAATAATATGCAACAGGCGGATACTGGTACTAAGATGATTCATCTTGGCAAAAATACTAGCTCGACCATTATTTCAAAAGGTATTTCAGCGGGACGTTCACAAAATACCTATCGAGGTTTGGTGCGTGTTGGGCCAAATGCAGAAAATGCACGTAACTATACCGAATGTGATTCCTTACTAATGGGTGATCAGTGTGGGGCGCATACCTTCCCTTATATTGAAGTGAAAAACCCAACGGCACAGGTGGAGCATGAAGCATCAACGTCAAAAATTAGTGAAGATCAGTTGTTTTATTGTAAGCAGCGCGGGCTTAATGCTGATGATGCGGTATCGATGATTGTTAATGGTTTTTGTAAGCAAGTAATGCGTCAATTACCGATGGAGTTTGCGGTTGAAGCTCAAAACTTATTGAGTCTGTCGTTAGAAGGCTCTGTTGGCTAAGATACAAGATTTGTCGTCATTCTCGCGAATTCGGGAATCCAACGATAGTGGATATTTAAGATAGCCCAAAGCTCCCTGCATATGCAGGGTGACACGCTATATTTTAAAGAGATAACAATAAATGAAAATGTTAGAAATTAAAAACCTACATGCCAGCGTTGGCGGCAAAGAAATTTTAAAGGGTATTAATTTAACCATTAATGCCGGTGAAGTGCATGCCATTATGGGCCCCAATGGTGCTGGTAAAAGTACCTTGTCAAATGTGCTTGCGGGTCGTGATGGTTATGAAGTCACCCAAGGTAGTGTGCTGTATAAAGGTGAAGATTTATTAGCCTTGAAAGCAGAAGAGCGCGCGCAACGCGGTGTGTTTTTAGCTTTTCAATATCCAGTCGAAATTCCAGGTGTAAGCAATATCTATTTGCTTAAAGCGGCACTGAATGCCGTGCGCCAATATCAAGGTTTAGAGGAAGTTGATGCCATCGACTTTTTAACGTTGGTTCGTAGCAAACTTGAGTTAGTTAAAATGGATGAAGTCTTTTTGCACCGTGGGGTGAATGAAGGTTTTTCTGGCGGCGAGAAAAAACGTAATGAAATCTTACAAATGGCCTTATTAGAACCGTCATTAGCAATTCTAGATGAAACGGATTCGGGCTTAGATATTGATGCCTTAAAAGATGTGGCTGATGGCGTGAATGCACTGCGCAGCGCAGACCGTTCGATGATTATGATTACTCATTACCAACGCTTATTAGATTATATTGAACCTGACTTCGTCCATGTTTTATCCGATGGACAAATTGTAAAATCAGGGGATAAAGAGCTGGCTAAAGAGTTAGAGAAAATAGGTTATAGTTGGGTTAATGCTGATGCCTAGTTCTAAATCATTAACAGAGCTAGCAACGCCGTTTGCCAGCATCGCTGAAAATTTATCGTTAGTGGGTAGTGATTTACCGTGGTTAAAGGCTTTACGTTTACAAGCCTTGGTACAGTTTAATCAGCAATGTCTGCCTTCTAAAAAAGAAGAAGATTGGAAATACACCAGCTTGTGGGAGTTAGCGCAACAGTCATTTGAGCATCAAGCTCAAGAGATTGAGTTGAGTGCAGAACAAGTCGATCAATTGGCACTGTTAAAACAAAGTTATCGCGTTGTTATTATTGACGGTGTATTTTCTAAGACGCATTCACAATTAGATAATTTGCCAGCAGGTTTGACGGTTGTCAGCTTAGAAGATGGTCTGGCGCAGGCTCAACCTCATATTAATAAGCAAATAGATCTTGATAAAGCAGGCTTTAATGCCTTAAATACTTTATTGATGAATGATGGCGTGGTGATTAGTGTCGAGAGCGATGTTCAGGTCGAACAGCCTATTGAAATATTGGTCATCAATACTGGCACAACCGAGGCCTTAGCTAGCCATTTACGTCATGTGATTATATTAGCTGATAATAGCCAAGCGACCGTTATTGAGCATTATGTCAGTTTGAATGAGGTCTGTTCATTGACCAATGTTGTTAGTGAAGTGGTCTTAGCGGCAGGTGCTGAATTAAATCATTATAAATTGCAGCAAGAATCTAGTCAGGCGTTTCATATTGCGACCTTGGCAGCAAAACAAGCAACAAAAAGCCAATGGCGTACCAATAATATTGCTTTAGGTAGCAAACTGGCACGCAGTGATATTCATTGTCAATTATTAGGTGATGCGGCTCATGTGGTGATGGATGGATTTTATTTACTGGATAATGATCAACATTGTGATACCCATACGCGAATTGATCATGCCGTACCCAATACCACCAGTGATGAGCTGTATAAAGGTATTTTAGATGGCGCAAGCCATGGTGTATTCAATGGTAAGGTGATTGTGCATAAAGATGCTCAAAAGACCGATGCCAATCAACAAAATCATAATTTGTTGCTTTCTCGCAAGTGTGAAATTGATAGCAAACCAGAAATGGAAATTTATGCGGATGATGTGAAATGTGGTCATGGTAGTACGGTGGGGCAACTTAATCAGGATCATATGTTCTTTTTGCGCGCTCGTGGTTTAGATGAAGTCACTGCGCGTAGCTTATTAACTTATGCCTTTGCGACCGATGTTTTAGAACGTATTCCATCAGCAATAATACGCCAAAGTCTAGCGGCAGTTATTGAGCAACGCTTGCCTAAAGGTAGCAAATAAATGAGCCGCTTAGATTTAGATAAAATCAGACAAGATTTTCCAATCTTACATCAACAAGTACATGGTCGAGATTTGGTTTATCTTGATAATGCGGCAAGCAGCCAAAAGCCGGTGCAAGTGATTGATGCGATTTCTGACTATTATCGAAAAGACAATGCCAATGTACATCGTGGTGTTCACAAATTAAGTCAGCGTGCCACTGATGCGTATGAAGGCTCACGTGTTAAAGTACGTGATTTTTTAAATGCTCAATCAGATAAAGAAATCATTTTTGTACGTGGTGCAACAGAAGCGATAAACCTGATTGCTCAGAGCTTTGTACGGCCACAGTTACAGGCTGATGATGAAATATTAATCAGCCATATGGAACATCATGCCAATATCGTACCTTGGCAAATGTTGTGTGAACAAACGGGGGCAAAACTCAAAGTTATCCCGATGACTGAGGTGGGTGAGCTTGATTTGTCGACTTTGGATGAATTATTAAACGAACGGACTAAAATATTAGCCGTTGGTCATGTTTCTAATGCATTAGGTACTATCAACCCTGTTAAAGAAATGATTGCTAAAGCACATGCTAAGGATATTCCAGTGCTGATTGATGGTGCACAAGCCGTGCCCCATATGGTGGTGGATGTACAAGATTTGGACTGTGATTTTTATGTGTTCTCAGCACATAAAATGTTTGGCCCAACGGGTATTGGTGCACTGTATGGCAAGCAAACCTTATTAGAAAATATGCCGCCTTGGCAGGGTGGAGGCGATATGATTCTATCGGTCAGTTTTGAGCACACGCAATACAATGAATTGCCCTATAAATTTGAAGCAGGTACGCCACATATTGCCGGTGCAATCGGTTTGGGCGCAGCAATAGATTATATGCAAGATCTTGGCATTACTAATATCGCCCAGCATGAACATGATTTATTAGTGGCGGCGACAGAGAAGCTTAGTGCTATGGAGGGTGTCAGAATCATTGGTACCGCCAAAGAAAAAGCCAGTGTTTTATCGTTTATGATTGAGGGGGTACATCCACATGATGTGGGGACTATTTTTGATCAAGAAGGCGTGGCGATTCGTACTGGTCATCACTGTGCCCAACCCATTATGCAGTTTTATGGTATTCCGGCGACAGCACGTGCTTCATTTGCCTTTTATAACACGATGGAAGAAGTTGATGCCTTAGTTATGGGCATTAAAAAAGTACAGGAGCTTTTTGCATGAGTAGTGCAGATTTAAGAGATCTATACCAACAAGTGATTATGGATCACAATAAGAAACCTCGTAATTTTCGTGATATGGATGATGCCAATCACTTGGCACATGGAAATAACCCATTATGTGGAGATGCCTTGGTTGTATTTGTAAAGCTAGAGAATGATGTGATTGAAGATGTGAGCTTTCAAGGCAGTGGCTGTGCAATTTCAGTCGCCTCGGCTTCATTGATGACGGAAGCGATTAAAGGAAAAAGCTTGCAGGAAGCCGAAGAAATTTATCAGCAGGTTCATAAGCAAATGACAGGTGAAGATGTTGATGCGTCAACACTGGGTAAATTAGAAGTGCTAAGTGGGGTGAAAGAGTTCCCCGCACGAGTAAAATGCGCCACCTTATCGTGGCACACTATGCATGCTGCTATGGATAGTGACCACGATATTTCGATAACGACAGAATAGGGCATACGATGAGCGAAGAATATTTAGAAGTCAGTCCTGACGAGATAAAAGAAGATGTGATCGAGATGTTGCAAACTATCTATGATCCTGAAATACCTGTTAATATTTACGAGCTAGGTCTTATTTACGAGATTGAAGTGAGTGAAGAATCTAATGTTGATATTAAAATGACATTAACAGCGCCAGGTTGTCCTGTGGCTCAGACTTTTCCCGGTGAAATTGAATCGAAAGTAAGTACTGTTACTAATGTTAATGAGGTTAAGGTCGAACTCGTTTGGGATCCACCTTGGACAAAAGATATGATGAGCGAAGCGGCACAGTTGCAATTAGGATTCTTTTAAAAGGTAATCGTAATGAATAGCGACGTGCAATTAACTGGCTCGGAATTGTTAAATACTCCTTTATTAAATAAAGGAACAGCCTTTAGTGATGAAGAGCGTAAAGTGCTAAAACTCACTGGATTATTGCCAAAGCGACATGAAACAATCGAGCAACAAGTCGCACGTTGTTATCAACAATTTTCAAGTATCGACAAGCCGATTGATAAATATGTTTATCTACGTGATCTGCAAGATACTAACGAAACGTTATTTTATCGACTAGTTCAAACATATATTGAAGAAATGATGCCGATTATTTACACCCCTGTAGTCGGTGAAGGTTGTGAACGTTTTTCAGATATTTATCGTCAACCACGAGGCATATTTATTGCCTACCCTGATCGTGGTTCCATCGATGAAATTTTAGATAATGTCAGCAATGAAAATGTTAAAGTGATTGTTGTTACTGATGGTAGTCGTATTCTTGGCTTAGGTGATCAAGGTGCTGGTGGCATGGGTATTCCGATTGGTAAATTATCGTTATATACCGCCTGTGCAGGGGTTAATCCACAATATACATTGCCAATCACATTAGATGTTGGCACCAATAATCAGCAGTTATTAGATAATCCGTTGTATATCGGCTGGCATCATAATCGTATTGATCCGCAAGAGTATGATGCGTTTTTAGAATTATTTGTGACTGCAATTAAAAAACGCTGGTCAGAAGCCTTATTGCAATTTGAAGATTTCGAACAATCTAAGGCTTTACCATTATTAAATCGTTACCGTGATCAGCTTTGCTGTTTTAATGATGATATTCAAGGTACTGCCGCAGTAACGGTAGGCACACTGCTGGCGGCAAGTCATGTTAAAAATGAGCAATTATCACAACAACGTATTGTCTTTGTTGGAGCCGGTGCGGCAGGCTGTGGTATTGCAGAACAAATCGTTGATCAAATGTGTGCAGAAGGTTTATCTGAACAACAAGCACGTAGCCAAATCTATATGGTTGGACGAGATGGATTGTTGATAGATGGCGCTTCTTCAATCTTAGATTTCCAGCAAAACTTATCACAAAAGAAAGCAGATTTAAGTAATTGGCAGTACAGCGGTGAATCAGCCTCATTAATCGAAGTAATAACATTTGCCAAACCAACGGTCTTAATTGGCGTTTCAGGGCAACCGGGATTATTTACTGAAACACTGATTAAAACGATGCAACAAAGCTGTGAAAGACCAATCATCTTTCCGCTAAGTAATCCATCGAAACAAATTGAAGCAACACCTGATCAGCTAATTGAATGGACGGACGGACAAGCGATTGTGGCTACAGGTAGCCCATTTACACCCGTTGAATATAAAGGTAAGTCATACTCAATTCCACAGTGTAATAATAGTTATATATTCCCTGGGTTTGGCTTGGCAGTAATTGCTGCTAAAATCACACGAATTAGTGATGAAATGTTAATGCTTTCGAGTGAGATTCTGGCTGAATCATCACCTGTAATCAAAACAGGGCAAGGTGCATTATTGCCACCACTCAGTGAGATCAATGAACTGAGTAAAAAGATTGCCTTTGCAGTTGCTAAATTAGCTCAACAGCAAGGATTTTCAGCTCAAATGACAGACCATGAATTATCTGATGCAATAGAACAGAATTTCTGGTTGCCGGAATATCGGAGTATAAGTGGGCAAGTGTTTAACTTAAAGGTGAGTAGTTAAAAATATAATGAAGAAAAGAAAAAATATTTTACAAAGATCATCGTCTATTATTGGAAAGGCATGTTTTTTACTGGCAGTTCTATGCGTAGTGGCTTTTTATTTTAAGGTTCAGGATCTGGGCATGCAGCATGTTATTTCTGCTAGTTTTCTCGCCTTTTCCTTTTTTTTGGTTTCTGTTGGTGTTGTATTAACCGTAATTGCTAATACCGACATTCCAAGTTTTAAGATGGGACCTGTTTCCATAACCTATAAAGGTAATAGTGAAGAAAATAGCTCTGGTGATTAAGTAGGTATTATTTCCTTCTAACTAATTATTGGATAAAGGCTTATCCTAAATAGGGTGTAATTTCATCTTGAAATAAATGCATCGTGAGACGTTCCTAACATCGGCAGCAGAAAGCCAAAATAACCTAAAGATAAGTTATCGGCCTTTCGTCTTGTCGGACGATGCCGCCAGAAAGAACGATTGATTTACAAAACTGATCATGACTATATTAGTGGATATCATGATCAGTTTTGATCCAAAATATTTTTGGATTTAAAGCAAAGAAGCCTTTTGCTGCTGTAACTGGCTTAAAGATTGTTCAAACTCAGTCAATTTATCACGTTCTTTCTGCACAACAGCAGCAGGTGCTTTGGCAACGTAGTTTTTATTGTTTAATTTTCCTGAAGATTGTTTGATGATCTTTTCTAATTTAGCAATTTCTTTATCAAGACGTTGGATCTCAGCATCTTTATCAATCAAACCTTCTAAGGGGATTAAGATCTCCATTTTACCGACCAGTGCCGTTGCAGAAGCGGGTGCTTCACCTTCTAGTAATTCAATGGATTCGAGGTTAGCTAGGCGGCTTAGGAAGTCGTAATTGGTTTTTAAGCGTGTGTTATCAGAATCAGAAGAGCCTTTTAATAAAACAGGAAGTTGTTTTTTCGGTGGAATGTTCATTTGTGAACGAATAGACCGGATGCCGGTAATAAACGCCATCATCCATTCCATATCAGCTACTGCAACTTCATCGATCTTACTTTCATCAGCAATCGGATAGGCTTGATTCATTATGCTTGCACCTGTTTTACCTGCTAATGGCGCCACTGTTTGCCAAATTTCTTCGGTGATAAACGGCATAATTGGATGAGTTAGGCGTAAGATCGCTTCTAAAACACGTACTAGCGTGCGACGTGTGCCGCGTTTAGCAGCATCAGAAGCGTGTTCATTATTAAGAACAGGTTTTGATAGTTCTAGATACCAGTCACAGTAGTTATTCCAAATAAAGTCATAAATACCTTGGGCTGCATGATCAAGACGGTAGCCATCAATAGCCGCTGTGACTTCTTTTTCAGTTGATTGTAGACGTGAGATGATCCAACGATCAGCTAAGCTTAATTCAACATCATCATTATCAAGTCCGTTATCTTGTCCTTCAGTATTCATTAGTACATAACGGGCTGCATTCCATAATTTATTACAGAAATTACGATAACCACCAATACGATTCATATCAAAATTAATATCACGACCGGTAGAGGCGAGTGAGGCGAAAGTAAAACGTAGAGCGTCAGTACCGTGAGCTTCAATCCCATCTGGAAATTCTTGTCGTGTTGCTTTTTCAATTTTTGGTGCATTTTTGGGCTGCATTAAACCAGTCGTACGTTTTTTGACTAAGGATTCAAGGTCAATACCGTCAATAATATCAATAGGGTCAAGTACATTACCTTTTGATTTCGACATTTTATGGCCATGAGAATCACGCACTAGACCATGAATATAAACTTCTTTAAATGGCACGTCGTCCATAAATTTCAGGCCCATCATCATCATTCTAGCTACCCAGAAGAAGATAATGTCAAAACCAGTCACCAGAACACTTGTTGGATACCATGTTTTAACCGCATCAGTATTTTCAGGCCAACCTAAGGTTGAGAAAGGCCATAATGCCGACGAAAACCATGTATCGAGTACGTCTTCATCTTGTCTAAGTACAATATCATCAGTTAGATTATTCTCTGCACGAACAGCGGCTTCATCATGGGCAACATAGATATTACCTTGTTCGTCATACCATGCGGGGATACGGTGTCCCCACCAGATTTGACGTGAGATACACCAATCTTGAATGCCATCCATCCAGTTATAGAATGTTTTATCCCAGTTGCCTGGTACAAATTTAATTTTACCTTCTTGCACGGCTTTAACCGCCGGGCCTGCTAGGGCATCAGCTTTGACATACCATTGGTCAGTTAATAATGGTTCAATAACAGCACCAGAGCGATCACCACGTGGCACCATTAAAGTATGGTCTTTAATGCTATCTAGTAAACCTAAATCATCAAGGTCGCTAACGATTACCTTGCGGGCATCATAACGATCCAGACCACGATATTTTTCTGGAGCCTCATCATTAATCGCTGCATCAATGGTCAGAATATTATATTTTGGCAAGTCATGACGTTGTCCCATTTCGGCATCGTTAAAGTCATGAGCCGGTGTGATTTTGACACAACCCGTACCGAATTCAGGATCGACGTAAGTATCGGCAATGATAGGGATTTCACGCCCAACTAAGGGGAGGGTAATTGTTTTACCAATCAGATGTTGATAGCGTTCATCATCAGGATGAACCGCAACGGCACTATCACCGAGCATCGTTTCAGGACGGGTAGTAGCTACCACTAAATGACCAGAACCATCTGTTAGCGGATAACGAAAATGCCACATATGTCCGGCTTCTTCTTCTGATAATACTTCTAAATCAGAAACGGCGGTATGTAAGACGGGATCCCAGTTTACTAGGCGTTTTCCACGATAAATAAGCCCTTCTTTATGAAGTTTTACAAAGACGTGTTTGACGGATTCAGAGAGTCCTTCATCCATTGTGAATTTATCTCGAGACCAATCTAAAGATGAGCCAAGACGACGTAATTGGCGAGTAATATTATTGCCAGATTCTTCTTTCCAATCCCAAATACGATCAATAAAAGCATCACGGCCTAAATCATGGCGAGTTTTACCTTCGGCATTAAGTTGGCGTTCAACCACCATTTGCGTAGCAATACCAGCATGATCAGTGCCCGGTTGCCATAAGGTGTTATCACCTTTCATACGGTGATAACGGGTAAGCGTATCCATAATGGTGTTGTTAAAACCATGGCCCATATGCAGGCTACCAGTCACATTGGGTGGTGGTAGCATGATGCTATAAGGTTCACCTTCACCTGACGGTTTAAACTCGCCATTTTGTTCCCAAGTTTGGTACCAACTTTGTTCTATTTCGTCGGGCTTGTATGTTTTTTCCATGATGTTATTTTTAGCTTGAATTAGTCGAATAAGGTGTGCATTATACCGCGTAGTTGGCAGTATATGGACAAGGAATATCAGGATGATAAGTCATAGGATGAAGTTGTCGATAGCATCACAGTTTTCTATTGGTAAAATTGCTATCATTTAAAAGATGTGTCGAAAGATTACTCTGTTGCCTTGAATTGAGTTTAAGTGGAAAATAACAATAAAAAAATGTGTAATAAATTAAACGCGAAGACGGCGTTAGATCATGACGACCGTTATCGCCAGCTTGTATCCAGCATGAATGATGTAGTTATTCAGCTTGGGAAAGATAAAACATGGTTATTTGTAAGCCCCATTTGGGAACAGCTATCTGGCTATCAGTCAGAAGCGACATTGAATCAGCTAATCAGTGATTTTTTTCATCCCATAGATGCTGAAAATATTAAAAATGCGTTAACGTCTTTATTTAATAATCAGCAACAATCATGGACAAGAGAAGTAAGGTTAAAAAAATCTGATCAACGACTAC
This sequence comes from Piscirickettsiaceae bacterium, assembly GCA_013215825.1. GTDB lineage: Bacteria > Pseudomonadota > Gammaproteobacteria > Nitrosococcales > Methylophagaceae. The sequence continues at coordinate 49,937 of JABSQN010000006.1, forward strand.
TCTGGGTTGAAATGTCGTTGTATATCAATGATGATGAGCAGTCAGGAAAAATAGTCAGTGGCATTATAAAAGATATCCATATTGAACGTTTAAACCGAGATGTCAATCAACTGGTTCGAACAGCAGAACAGATGGTTTTATCATCCAGTTCTTCTGTTGCAGATGTTTTGGAATTGGTAACTCAGGAGTTGGTTTATATATTAGGTGTGAAATTAGCTTGGGTGAAATTATGTCAAGATAATAAGGGGAAAATATTACATCATTCTGGTCAACTCTCTGATTTCTTATTTGATAACAACACAATGTGGTCAGGACTTCATCATAAAGAGAGCCCTGTTATTGAGGCTGTAAATAAATATAGTGTTGTAAGAGTGTCTGAACAAAGCAAAGTGATTCCTCAGTGGCAGCAACGATTAGATAATGATGAGATAAAAGACAGTCTGTTTGTACCTTTTTATATCGGTGGCGATACTAAGGCCATTATTGGTTTGCATACTCACGAAGCAGGTATTTTCGATAGTGATGTGCAACAAATTATGGAAAATTTTGCGGCGGCTTTACGTTTAATCTGTCAAATAATAGAAGATCAGAAGTTGATGCGTTTGCATCGTGCTGCTGTTGAAAATACAGCGAATTCTATTCTGATTACGGATGATCAAGGATATATTGAATGGGTGAATAACGCCTTCACCAAGATAACGAAATTCCATTTCGAGGATGTAGTAGGACAAAATACAAGAGTGCTCAAATCGGATAAAAATAAGCCGTTATTTGCTAAAGATATTTGGGATACGATTCAGTCAGGTGATGTTTGGGCCGGTGAGATTATTAATCAATGTAAGAATGGTGATTTGATCACGGTATATCAAACAATAACACCGATAACTGATAATTTAGGTAATATTACTCATTATGTTGCTGTAAGTGAAGATATTACAGAGCGAAAAGCCGATCAAGAACGTATTGCTTTTATGGCAACGCATGATGAGTTAACGAATTTACCTAATCGAAATTTATTGCATGACCGATTAGAACAAGCTATTGCACATGCGAAGCGTTACAATTCGAAAATGGCAGTGTTATTCCTAGATATTGACCATTTTAAATTTATTAATGACTCGTTAGGACATCAGATCGGTGATGATTTACTGAAAGTATTAGCCCAGCGGTTAAAGACTGTTTTGCGTAATGAAGATACAGTTGCGCGTTTTGGTGGTGACGAGTTTGTGGTGATTTTACCTGAAATATCGACATTGGCTGATATCAAAAATGTAGCCAATAACTTATTGCATCAAATTAAAAAAACATACCATATTGGTGAGCATGAGTTAGTTGTTACTGGCAGTATTGGTATAAGTATTTATCCTAGTGATGCAACGGATGCAGATGATTTAATTCAACATGCTGATTCTGCTATGTATTTGGCGAAAGAAAATGGGCGTAGTAATAGTCAATTCTATACGTCTGAAATTAATGATAAAGTGATGCGTCGAATGACGATGGAAAAGGCCTTACGCAAAGCGATAGAAAATGAAGAACTGGTTTTACATTATCAACCAAAAGTGGATTTAAACACGAAGAAAATAGTAGGAATGGAAGCACTAGTTCGTTGGCAACATCCTGAACTCGGCTTGGTTTCACCAGTAGAATTTATTCCATTAGCTGAAGAAACAGGGCTTATCTTACCTTTGGGGGAATGGGTAATGATAACCGCATGTAAGCAAATGAAAGAATGGCAGCAGGATTACCCTGATTTAAGTAATATGTCGATCAATGTTTCAGCGCTACAATTCTGGCAGAAAGATTTTGTTGAAACAGCAAAATATATTATTCAGCAAAGTGGTGTTTCGATAGAAAAAATAGAGTTTGAATTGACAGAAAGTGTGGTGATGAATGATATAGAGTCAGCGATTTCTACCATGGAAGAGCTTAAGAAATTTGGTATTGCATTAAGTATTGATGATTTCGGTACTGGCTATTCTAGCCTTAGTTATTTGCAACGATTTCCTGTAGATGTTTTAAAAATAGATCGAAGTTTTATTATGGACTTACAACCAGAGAAATCAAACTCAGCTATTATTCGCTCTATTCTTGCTTTAGCTGATAATTTTAATCTTCGAGTGGTTGCTGAAGGTATTGAAAACGACTATCAACACCAGACTTTAAGAGCATTAGGTTGTCATTATGGACAAGGATATTATTTTAGTCACCCTGAATGTGCGGATGATATTATAAAAAAATTAGCTTAATCTTACTACTTGCCCAGTGATTTTATATTTTATGTGTTTCTAGCTCATAACCGCGGTGTTTATAAAATTTATAACGATTGCGGCCATCCGCTTTGATTTTGTCATCATCATTAACAAGCTCTGCCACCCGTTCAAATTGGCTGAAAAAATCAGGTTGTTCACCACTTGCAACGTTGATGAGTAGCTCCATTAAACGAGGGGGCTTATTGCCAGAGTGACCAATTAATATTTGATCTGGCTGATTTTTCTGCTCATTAATCCGTTGATGTGGGACAAAACTATCCGCACGAAATGACCACAATGCGTGATCAAGTTGTTGGGCCTGCTCCACATTTTCAGTATGAATATAGATGTGATTACCCATTTTAAATGCTTTTTCAGCTAAGCGGCAGGCAAAATTCTGCCGCTCCTGTTCTGCTGAGCCTTTTAATATATAAAAGCTAACCCGCGTCATCGTACTTATTTATTCTCAATATGGTTCAATAAGAATTGAACTAATAGCGGAACGGGGCGACCTGTTGCACCTTTAGCTTTGCCACTATTCCAAGCTGTACCCGCAATATCAAGATGCGCCCAGGTGAAATTTTCAGTAAAGCGAGATAGGAAACACGCTGCCGTGACACTACCTGCTTCTTTGCCGCCAATATTAGCAATATCAGCAAAGTTACTATCGAGTTGTTGTTGATAATCGTCCCATAAAGGTAGCTGCCATGTGCGATCATGACTATCATTGCCCGCTTTTAATAAGGCATCAGCTAAGTCTTGGTTATTCGCCATTAAGCCGGTTGCTTGGCTACCTAGTGCAACAATAATTGCCCCGGTTAATGTCGCAATATCAATCACAATTTCAGGGTTAAAGCGTTCGCTATACGTGAGAGCATCACATAAAATCAAACGACCTTCAGCATCGGTATTCAGGATCTCAATGGTTTTGCCCGCCATGCTGGTGACTACATCACCCGGTTTGTTGGCATCACCATCTGGCATGTTTTCTGAGCTAGGGATCACGGCAACAACATTAATCGGCAAGTTTAATTCAGCAATAGCGATAATCGTACCAAATACGCTGGCAGAGCCACACATATCATATTTCATTTCATCCATGCCTTGTGATGGCTTGAGTGAAATACCACCGGCATCAAAGGTAAGCCCTTTACCGACTAGTACAACAGGACGATCATCACCGGCCCCTTGATAATTCATAGTGATAAGTTTGGCAGGCTCACGGCTACCACGTGAAACAGATAATAATGAGCCCATACCTAGGGTTTGCATATCCGATTCTTCTAAGATAGTCGTGGTCACGGTATCAAAACGATTGCCGATTTCAATTGCTTGTTCAGCAAGATACGTTGGCGTACAAATATTGCCCGGTAAGTTACCTAATTCACGTGCTAGGTTCATACCATTAGCAATGGCAAGTCCTGTTTGTGAGGCAAGTTCCAGCGCATCACTATCATCTTGAGCGAAGAAGCCCAGTTTCTCAAGAGGTGATTTGACTGGTTTTACATCACTTTTAGTTCGACTATATTTATACAGTGCCGTTTCAGCGGTGATCGCTGTTTGGCGTACTTTCCAGCTTGTTGAACGCTCATTAACAATAATTTCCGCCAGACAACTTGTGGCATCAGTTGCTCCAGATTCATTTAATACTTTCGTCATCGCAGTGATGGCACTATTAAAGTCTTTTTCATTGGTTTTATCTTTTTTACCGCAGCCCACGAGAAGTACTCTAGGGCTGGTTATACCGGCAACATCTTGCAGCAGTAATGTTTGTCCTGCTTTGCCGGACATATCACCACGTTCAATAATTTTATTAATGTAACCCTGACTTTGTTCATTAATAATCGTTGCACTCGGGCTTAATTCACCATCAGCAAAAATAGCGACGACAATACAATCAGATTCTTGTGTTATCGGGGTCTTAGTTGTGACAAAATACTGCATTAATTTCTCCTAAACGTATAGATGATTTAGACTGCAAAGTTACATTATCTAAATAGATAACGCTATTTTAACTAAGACCACATAATAATGCCTGTAATTCGTCAGTTTTTTCGTTCTTATTTTTCGATTATCGATCGATATTTACTTCGTGAGTTTGCCGTAAATTTATTAGCGGTTACTAGCGTATTGTGGCTGATCTTCGTGGCAACGCGCTTTGCTCGCTATTTAGCACAAGCAGCAGTGGGTAATTTACCTAGTGATGTGATCTTCACATTATTGGGATACAGCTCCTTAGGTGCATTATCAATCTTATTGCCCATGGCAACATTTTTAGCTGTTATGTTAGGCTTGGGTCGGATGAATGCGGATAATGAATTAACCATTATCTCGGTTTGCGGTATATCTAATCAACGACTTATACGTAATATTGTCTTGTTTTCAGGCACTATTGCTGTATTTGTTGCCATATTGTCATTGTGGATTGTGCCTGACGTATTAAGTGGGCGCTATGAATTAGAGCAGCGTGCCAAAATGTCAGCAGATACCAGTGGTTTATTGGCGGGTAGCTTTAAAGAAAGCCGTAACGGTGATTGGACTTTTTATTCTGAAGGTTTAAGTGATGATAAACAAAGCATGGTCAATGTGTTTATCGAAATTAATCGTGATGATAAACCACTTATTTTTCGTGCGGCAGAAGGACGATTTGATATTGATTCTGCAACGGGTAATAAGTATTTAGTACTGAGCGATGGCTTTCGATATGAAGGTAAAGCCGGAGAAATGGATTTTATTATTGCAGAATATGGCACTCATAGTTTTTTAATAGAAAAAGGTGAAAAGAAACAAGCTCGAGAACGGCAAAAATCCTTACCAACGCAATTTTTGTGGCAACGAGGTGAACCTCGAGATTTGGCTGAAATACAATGGCGTTTTTCGAGTGCCATTATGACTTTATTACTTTGCTTATTAGCGATTAGTTTAGCTAAAACGGGACCAAGAAAAGGACGATATGCGGGTTTTTTCCCTGCAATACTAGTTTATATTATTTATAGTAATTTACTAGGTGTTACTCGAGCATGGGTTGCAAAAGGTATTATTGCACCATGGCTGGGCGCGATTTGGGTCCATTTATTGATTGTGATTTTATTAATGGTCATGTTAAACCGACAAAAGATTCGCTATCACTGGCTACAATATCAACAATCTAAAGAGACTGCATAATGGGATTGTTACAACGTTATATTGCAAAAACAATAATGATGAGTACCTTATTGGTGCTTTTTATTCTATTGGGTTTATATACCTTTATGGACTTTATTGGCGAACTAGACGATCTTGGTAAAGGACAATACCAACTATCGACGATTCTCTCTTATATGGCACTGTCTATGCCAAAACGTATTTATGAGCTATTACCCATTGCGGCATTATTAGGCAGTGTTTTAGGTCTTGGTAATTTAGCTAGCCAAAGTGAATTAGTCGCTATGCGGGCAGCTGGCGTGTCTGTTCAACAAATCAATAAAGCCGTTATGGTAGTTGCATTATGCTTAATGATTGTTGCCGTTTTTGTAGGGGAGGTTATCCGTCCTCCAGCCGAACAAAAAGCACGTGAAATACAATCTGTTGCTAAAACAGGTACGGTGGGTTCACGAAGCGATCATGGATTTTGGACGCGAGACGGCTTGCATTTTAATCATATCCGCCAAATTTTGCCTGATGGCCGTTTTGCTGATATTTCTATCTATGAATTTGATGTGAATAATCAGTTACGGATTATTACCAAAGCGAAAGAAGCTAAATACGATAATGGAAGCTGGACTTTGACAGATGTCGTACAAAGCACATTGGATGAGCGAGGTGTGCAGATACGAACGGTAGAGCATGCACGCTGGAAATCGCAATTAAACCCAGGTATGGTAAACATTGTGGTTGTACCACCTGAATTTCTACCTGTTTGGAGTTTACTATCGTATATCAACTATCTTGAAGATAACCATCAAGCAGCTGAACAATACAAAATGGCCTTCTGGATGAAGATAATGATGCCTATTAGCTCGGCGGTAATGGTGTTCTTAGCCGTTCCTTTCATATTCGGTCCACTACGCTCAACTCCTGTTGGCGGTCGAATCTTAGTGGGGACATTAGCAGGAATAGGATTTCATCTATTTAATCAGAGCTTTCAGCATATCGGATTAGTATTTGGGGTCCTTCCATGGCTGTCGGCAGGTTTTCCGACATTTATTTTTGCTATATTGGGATGGTATTTAATGAGAAGGGTGCATTAAATTTAGTTAAATTCGGTCAGTTTTGCCACATCGTTTAACGTTACCTTCGATTGAACGTGGCGAACAGCGGAGGCAGCATAATGCCAAGTCATTTCAGCGAATTGATAAGGATGGTCGTCATGAGCGTGTCACCGATTTAGAGATACATGATCAAAGTTTAACGCGATTAATTGAAGCCCTCGATGTGGTGGGAAAATTCCATCGTAGCGTTAAAAATACAGAGACTAATGACACTGAAATTATCGGTGCGATTAAACGCATTGAGGCCTTTGGTGCCATTGTGTTGCAATCGGGCGGTGTGTTGGATTTGTCGTCAATTGATGATTTGCGATTAACCACTAAAGTCAATGCGCTTATTCGTGTGATCGGCAATATTCAGCAAACAGTTGATGGTGATGTTAATTCAACAGCCGGTGGCAAACATCATTTTGAAGCACCTAAAAGTTGGATAGGTTCAAGCAGTGAAAATGCACTTAGATTAATGAGTTAAACCGCGCAGTTAGTGGTTGATTTGGCGGATATATTGGCAACACATACGCATCCTAATACATCGCAAATCACTCAAATTTGCAGGGCCGCACTTGGCCACCGAGGTGGAGGGTGTTGTTAGTCAACATTTCGATATGCTTAACCATCTTGTTTGGCGTAAACCATCTGGTCGTCATAATGGCTGTTGTAAAGAAAGCCTCCGTCGTTATTTTCCACAAACAGAGCATATTTTATTTGCTGAAAGTCGCAAGCCGGTGCCGTTTGCGTATGACGCTATTTTGTCGTATTTGGAAGGTGAACGTTTAAAGGCAGGCATTAGTAGAAAAGCAATTGATAAAGCCTGTGGTTGCCAAATGTCTGGCCATTGGTTTGGACGTAGTCAGTTTTCGTTTCCTAGTGAACAGCATTACAACACGATGAACGCCTTGTTTGGATATACGCTTAAGCCTTATCTCGAATTGCAGGGGGAATATCGATATATACGAGAGCAGAGCAATAAAGCACGACGCACATTTAATGTGACAAAACACACGCCTTATACCAATGTGTGGGATTTTAAAGCGGTGGCGTTTTATGAAGGTAAACACCCATGTGAAAAACCTCTCGATTTAATGGAACACATTATCACCGCCAGTTCGATGCCTGGTGATCTTGTCCTGGACACATTTGTTGGGTCTGGCTCAACTGCTTTGGCTTGTATGAAAACTGGCCGACGGTTTGTTGGGTGTGAAATGGGGGAGTCTGAGTTTGATGGGGCTGTTGTGCGGATTGAAAATAATATGTAATAGGTTTTGTGTGTAATTGTCGCCACTTGTATACAAAATTAATATAGAATGATGTTATTAATTTACGTTAGTTTTATGCCGTAAAGATGGAGTGTTAATTATGACAAGAAAAGCCATGATGGGTTTTGTTGTTGATGACGAAGAAACAAAAATATTAAAGCGAAAGCGTATTGACATGAGACGTTTGATGCATGGCGTATCAATAAGCACCGTTGGTAAGGTTTATATTAACGCTTCTTCTGGTGATATGCGTAGAGAAGTAAGGCGAATAGCTAATGGTGATGGCCCAGTAAAACGGGCTGGAATGATTGTTAGATATGTAAATCGAGAGCTGCTGCGCGAGTCAGGCAATACCGCCATGAGAAACAGCATGCTTCGTAAAAACAGACGAGAACGTAAAGACTCTGATGATGAAATAGTGACAGCATGAGAGCTAACGGCGACATAAACTGTATGTTTGATGAACTCGTTCTTAATACAGAAGAGGGTTCGTTCGATAGACTCGAAGGTATGCTGGCTTATAGTAAATATAAGTTGAAGAAAAATGAATTTTTCAAAACATATAATGAAAAGCACAACAAAGCGCCTGACGATGCGGCTATTTATAATTTTATAATAACGTTTAATAAACGTGAAATAAAAGAATTAAAGGCTGGCGCGGGAGATAGTCTCGTAGAGTTTGCTCAAGAGTATACCGAGGCTCTTACCGATCAAATATCTGAAGACATCATAAATGCATCTATTCTTCAGGAAGTTAAAGACCAAAACCACTGGTGGTCAAATTTATGGCAAAACGTTGCTGCATCTATTGTTTTTTCTGTGACTGCTTTTGTTCTTCTATTGATTCTGGTTTCAGCAAAGGAAGATTGGAACATCAGCAAAATATATCAGGCGGTGACAGATGATAGTATCACGCTTCAGATAAATGAAAATAACACGGCAGATGTTAAGTTAGATGAAAAGGAAAGTACGGAATAGTTATTAACTTTCTTCAAACATAGAAAACCTTAATGCATTGCCAATATTCATTGCGTTATGGATGTAGCTGTCAGAATCCTTCTCAGAAAATACAGTTCCAGCTTCAATATCTTCGATTATTGCTTCCATTCCTTTAACATAACTATAGAGTTCCTCATCAAGGCTTTTTATTTCAACAAGAATCTTAACTTGATCAGATTTTTTCCCTATATCTGATATGCCAGCCTTATTGCAAGCACTGCGTATGGCACATTCGACATCAAACCATGAGCCAGCAATAGCACCGTTGGGTGCAATCGTTGAGATCCTAAACAGTTGTTCCCAAAATGTTGTTAATCCATCTATTGTTGAGTTTTTCCATTCTTCAGAACGCTGTGCCGCAGCATCATTATTCACTTTTTCTTTTTCTTTTTCTTCAATGTCTAAAGATTTATCATCATTGTCAGGTAGATAGTCCTTTAGTGACACCTCCCCATCTTTAAATTTAATCTTTTGTATTCTGGATATTTGCTTGTTTATCTCACCTCTAAATTGATAAATAATGAATATAACAGTGACCGGCCATGCTATTGATTGGATGATTGATACGATGTGTTCCATTTATAGTCCTTTAGTTTCTAACCAATACACTCAAAAAATGAGCCTCTTCAATTTTTCACATTGCTGTGATTTCATTACTAAGTTGCTCAAAAACAATCATTATCAACGCCTGAAAACTGTCCTCATAAAACCGTGCTTCTGTTTTAAATTCATGGACGCTCCCCATGTTTTTTCCATAATCTAAATAGCTATCGGTAATGTGTTTATAGCTTTTCATCACACCAGAACCCGTGGTGGATGCATATTCTCTTATCTCAATAACACCAGCGGCAGTTAAAAGATTAAAGACACTGCTAGGGCTGATTGATAGCTTATTTTTCTTTATGAGTTTTGTTAGGCTGTGGGCGGTTGTCATTGTTTAGCTTCCAAAAAGATTAATTAGTTTTTTGTTGTTAGTTCTAACAATGCCTGTTTGTAAGAAAACAACAAACTGCTCCTGAGTGCATTCAATGTCCTCTTTTTTTTGCCATGATTGGTTGTCGTTACGTTGTAAAACAAGGAAGCGGATATAGCCCTGATCCATTCGAAGCCTAACGACAGATAAGGTGTTTCCTTCAATCTGCTTGTTTGAGCCATGGACCTTAATCCCACCATCAACTGTTGTTGCACTGGTAGTTTCAGCATCAACAAACCCAGTTGATGAAACAGATTGAATTTGTACCGATAGCGTTGATTCTTCTGATATGGAGTTTGTGGTTTGTCCTTCATTGGAATAAAAAACATCACCAATATGGAAGTCATAATTATCGCCTTGAGTCCAAACCATCTCAGTTTTCTTGTCGATAATTCGTGGTAATAGTTTTATATCTAACGCAGCTTTAAATGCTTCCGGAACGTACATTTTCCAACCCAATGCCGAGCCTTTAACAAAGTTGGCAATTAAAACATCTCGCCGCTTTGGTGCTCTAGTTTCCATTCTATATATAACTAAGTCTTTCGTTTCCATACGCCAACCTTTAATTAATTAACTTGATTATTGATCGTTCAGGCGTGCTTGTCATTATTTGTCGTGACTTGTTGGCATTTAAACCGAGCAAGACTAGTCTGTAGTTGTGTCGGCAACATCCAACATCAGGGTTTCGTAGCCTTGGTGATGGTTTAATCTTTACAAAGGAATTAACCATGAACACGCAATTAAGCACGTCTCAAATTTCATCAGCTGCACGTCGTAAAATAGGTATCAATTCTGATATCACCCCCAGCCAAGTTAATATTGGCACCATTGTTTGGTGCAAAACAGATCAGCGCGAACAACCGCTAATCGTTGAAATGGCCAATGGGGTGTTATTCAAATGTGGCGGGCTAACGGAGCTTCAGTTTCAACAATTGCCCGCTTTAATGCCCGATTTAGTCGGCACAAAGTTGGTGTTTAGCTATCAACACCTCGTTAATAACGCCCCAATCGATGCACAATTCAAAACACTATTGCTTGAAAATGACAGCAGACCATCAGCCAAACGCCTAATCGTAACCTTAGGAGCAATGAAGGGAGCGGTGCAATGAATTCATTAAAAACATTAGCCAATCCATTCCAATTCTCTCAATTAGACGTGCGAACTGCGGTTGATGGTGATGATCAAGTGTGGTTTTGTGCCAAAGATGTATGTGCTGCACTAGATATTGCTTGGTCAACAGCAACACTGGAAAACACACCTGAAGAGTGATTTATGGGGATGAATCTCATGACCATAAAAGGAGAACGTGAGGCTATTTTCATCAATGAACCCGGGCTATATCGCCTGATATTTCGCTCGAACAAACCAAAAGCCATCGAGTTTTCTAACTGGGTATGCAGAGAAGTGCTGCCAACACTTCGTAACAATGGCTTTTTTGGCACTATTAATGGCAAAGATAGACTGCAATACTCAAAATAAATCATTGATATGACCACCAAACTCAAACTGTCCACAACAACGACAGATGCAATGCTGCTTAAAATGCTCATTATGGAGTTGCGTGATTGTTGCAATCTAATTGGGCGCCCGATGCCAGACTTGGCGCTATTGGGTATGGATTACAAACAATTAGATTTATTAAAGGAATGATATGAATAAGCATCAACATAAAATGACCGTCGCTATTCACGCGCTAAGAGGAGCCGCGGCAGGAATAGCATCAGCGATGGAAGATGAATCAATCAGTAGTGATGAAGTTCACGGCCTGCTATCAACATTAGCAGATAGGTTTGATGAGTTAAACAATAAGATGGTACGTAAGACCAGAAATTAATACCAAAACCATCACCAAAAGGTCGGGCTTGCTCGGCCTTTTTTGTGCCCGCAACTCCAGCCCAAGAATTCACTCCTCCGCACCTGCGTGCTTTTTGCATTTTTTTTGAGCAATGAAGAGCCATCGCGAATCGTGAAAACGGATTGATGTTAGTGGAATAAAGGATTAGGACATATATATAAGGAGTGGAGTTTTTTCAGGAATCGCAGGCAAAAGAAAGGCGGTGAATAAATTCACCGCCAACTTTACCGCCACTTATCATATTAAATTATTACAAACTTCAATATAAACAAGTGTTTATATGGCGTCCCCAAGGGGGTTCGAACCCCTGTTACCGCCGTGAAAGGGCAGTGTCCTAGGCCTCTAGACGATGGGGACCTAAAACTGTTTCTTTCGGTTGCTTGGTGGAGCTAGACGGGATCGAACCGTCGACCTCTTCACTGCCAGCGAAGCGCTCTCCCAGCTGAGCTATAGCCCCTTGTGGAAGCTGCAACCCCCGAAAGGAAGCGCATACTATAAGGATTTCATTTTTAACTGTCAATCAATTATTTAAAAAAAATTGATAATACACATTATTTGTACGGAAGTGAGGAATTAGGATGTTAATTAATTAAATTAAAACAAGCATATAAGTTGTTGATGCGTATTGTTTGGCGTTAATTATGTCTTAAAAAAGTATGCTTTATTTGATGTGTTGTCATTTCTATGCGATAAATTAGTCATTAATTGTTGTTCGGATTGGTCTGGTTTTAGGCTGAAGCGGCATCTTGAGGATCGTCATGCGCAAACTGATACTTTTATCTGCAGTTACATTATCTTGTTATGGCGCGATAGCCGTTGCTGAAACAAGCTGGCAGCATTGTACTTCGACGAATGATGTCGGGTTCTTACCTGTTATTACAAATCAGGAAGGATCTGAGGTTGATGTCAAAGCAGATAATGTTCAACTCGTGGAGGACGGCACATCGGTCTTTACGGGCAATGTTGAGGTAATGCGAGGAGGTCAGGAACTTAAATCACAACGAGCAACATATAATCAGTTGTCAGGCACTGTAACCGCACGAGACAATGTTCTGTTGCGAGATAGTGGGATAATCCTTCATGCGGAACAAGCTGAGTGGGATTTGACTAAGGATGAAGGTCGTTTGATTGATGCAGAATATCGTTTGCGTGAAAGTCATGCTCGCGGTGAAGCTAGCCATGTTTTTCGGCAAGGTGTGTCACAAACGAAACTAAAGAATGCCACTTATACAACCTGTCCTGCTGGCGATGATGCTTGGCTACTATCTGCTTCAAATGTGGATTTAGACCATGATGAAGCGGTAGGTGTGGCTCGTAATGTTGTGGTACGGCTAGGGGGCTTACCTATCTTTTATACGCCGTATTTAAGTTTCCCGCTTAATGATGAGCGTAAATCTGGCTTGTTGACGCCTGTTATAGGTAGTAGTGATGAAACAGGCTTTGATGTGAGTACACCATATTATTGGAATATTGCACCGAATAGAGATGCTACCATTACGCCTCGTTATATGTCTGAGCGTGGATTGTTGCTACGTGGTGATTTTCGTTATTTGCATGAACAAGCCTCGGGCAAGTTAGATGCTGGATTTTTAGCCAGTGATAATTTGAAAAATGATGGCGATGACGTTAACCCTTATTATAATGAAGACCGAAAGCATTTCTCTTGGCAACATCGTAGTCGCTTTGCTTCGCGCTGGAATGCAAATGTTGATTATAACTATGTATCCGATAACGCCTATTTAGAAGATTTTGGTTCTAGCTTAAGTCTAACGAGTACCACGCATCTTAATCGAAAACTAAATGTTTCTTATAATGGTGATGTTTGGGACTTTACTGGCCGCCTACAGGGTTATCAAACACTGACAGATGTGAGTAAACCCTATCAGCGACTGCCCCAATTAAGATTGAAAGGCGCTTTGCCGGATCAATTTATGGGTATGACTTATAGATTGAAAACAGAATATGTTGCTTTTGACCATGCGAATAAAATCGATGGTGAACGCTTCGATATAGAGCCATCCGTTAGTTTGCCATGGACATCAGCGGCGGCCTTTGTCACACCTCGAATCGCTTTACATCATACGCGCTATGATTTAGATGACAGTGTCATTGTGGGTGGGGATAAAACACCAACGAGAACATTACCGGTGGCAAGTCTTGACAGTGGTTTGTTTTTTGAACGTGAAACGTCTTTTTGGAATACAGCCTATATTCATACATTAGAACCTCGTGCTTTTTATCTTTACATCCCTGAACGTGACCAATCAGACATTCCTGTTTTTGATAGTAGTTTACGAACGTTCAATATGGGACAGTTATTTTCTTACGATAGATTTTCAGGAACAGATCGTGTTGGTGATACGAACCAGTTGTCATTAGCATTGACATCACGGATCATCGATCAAAAAACAGGACGTGAACGTTTTCGCGCTAGTCTAGGACAAATTCAGTATTTTAGTGATCGTAAGGTAAGTTTGAATAACACGGGGATAGATACACAATCCGATTCTGATATGGTGGCAGAAATAGTGGCTTCGATTGCTCAAGAATGGACTGTTCGTGGCGAAATTCAATGGGATACACATGGCGACACATCGAATATGTCTGCCTTGCAATTACGTTATCGAGGAGATAATGGTCGATTATTGAATATTTCTCATCGTTACCGTCGTGATAATATTTCAACGTTAGATGGTTTAGAGCAAATTGATATTTCAGCCCGAGTGCCTTTCAATCGACAGTGGAGCATGGTTGGACGTTGGTATCGTTCATTGAAAGATAATAGAACGCTAGAAGGTTTGGCGGGTATTGAATATGAAAGCTGTTGCTGGGCTGCACGTTTAGTTGCGAGAAATTATATTAATGATGTTTCAGATGATGGTCGTAATTTAGCAATATTCTTTCAATTGGAATTAAAAGGCTTAGGTAATTTTGGTCAAAAAACGGAAACATTATTAGAACGGAGTATTTTAGGCTACGGTTCGTAAAGTAAACTGAACCAAGCTTTACAGATATTGTCCTAAGTTCATTAATTTACATATTTTATATTGTGCATTTCTTCTATAATGCATGATATTCATCTAGCTTATTGCACAGGTTTTTCATGATTAAAGTTCTATTACTCTCTCTTTTAATGGCAAGTTCTGCTTGGGCTGAGCCTCTAGATCGAATTGTTGCCGTGGTCAATGATGAGGTGCTTCTTGAAAGTGAACTTATTGAAATGGAAGACACGGTGCGCCAACAGTTACGTCAACGTAATGCCGCAACACCGCCGAAAGATATTTTGCGAAAACAAGTGTTAGAACGGCTTATTATTCAGAAAGTACAAATTCAAAAAGCATCGAGAGTAGGTATCCGAGTAGGTGATGATGCACTTAATGCTGCATTACGTCAGATCGCAGATAATAATAAGATGACATTGCGCGAGTTTAGTCGTGTTTTGCACGATGATGGTTTTGATTTTGGTGATTTTAGAGAAACAATTCGAGAAGAAATGATTATCAGTCGGCTACGTAAAAGTTTGGTTGAGGATAAAGTGACGATTTCTGATCGGGAAATTGATAGCTTTGTAGCGACTCAAGTTGCACAAGGTGGAGCAGAAGAGGCTTATCATTTACTGCATATCTTGATTAGCGTGCCTGAAGCCGCATTACCAGAAGAAGTTCAACAGGCACAAGACAAGCTCAGCAAAGTTCAAAAGTTGCTGAGTGAAGGTGTTGATTTTTCAGAAGTGGCAGCAGGATATTCAGATGGGCAGAATGCATTGGAAGGCGGTGATCTAGGCTGGCGTAAGCAAGGAGAGTTACCTAGTTTATTCGCAAATATTGTCCCACAATTAGACGTTTTATCTGTGAGTGAAGTACTTCGTAGTGGTAGTGGTTTCCATTTGGTAAAACTTGCAGATAAAAAGAGTGAAGAAATACATTTAGTTAAACAAACATTAGCCAGCCATATCCTAATTAAAACCAATGAACTTACCAGTGATGAAGATGCGGAAAAACGTCTGAATTCTTTGCGCGAACGGATTATCAATGGTGATGATTTTTCTGAATTAGCACGTTCAAATTCAGATGATACTGGCTCTGCAATTGAAGGTGGTAGTCTTGGCTGGAGTAGTACTGGTGCAATGGTGCCTGAATTTGAAGAAAAAATGAATGACTTAGAAGCCGGTGAAGTAGGCGATGTATTTAAAAGTCGTTTTGGATGGCATTTAATCAAGGTTATCGAACGTCGAGAAGAAAATATGGCAGCAGAATTTAAACGTTTAAAAGCACGTGGGCAAATTAGACAGAGAAAGATTGCCGAAGATTTAGAAAGTTGGTTACGTCAGTTACATGATGAAGCCTATATTGAGTATCGCAATAATTGAATATGTGTCCACGGTTAGTCATAACATCCGGTGAGCCTGCAGGAATCGGCCCCGATCTTTGTATCCAACTAGCGAAGCATAAGCAGCAGTGTGAATTGCTTATTATCGCTGATCCGGAATTATTACAACAACGAGCGGATAGTTTAGGAATAAAGATTACGCTTGAACAAGCAGATTTGGCACAAAAACCGCAGGTCGTTCCGAAACATGTAATACGTTATTTACCCGTTGATCTGTCAGTAAAAAGTCAAGCGGGTATTTTGGATAGTCGTAATGCTAATTATGTTTTAAGAATCTTACAAATGGCTCTGGATGGGTGCTTGTCGAAGCAATTTGATGCCATGGTGACCGCGCCTGTCCATAAAGCTATTATTAATGAGGCACAGCACGTTTTTACTGGGCATACTGAGTTTTTAGCTGAGGGTGCAGGTGTTGATAAAGTCGTGATGATGTTAGCAACATCCTCACTGCGTGTCGCATTAGTGACGACACATTTACCATTAATTGAAGTCAGTCCGGCGATTACTCAGCAATCTTTGACGCAGGTTATTCAAATTATTCAACAGAGTTTTGCAACACAGTTTGGTCTTGAACACGCACATATTGCTGTTTGCGGTTTAAACCCTCATGCAGGAGAAGGTGGACATCTTGGCCGTGAGGAAATTGATGTCATTATTCCTGTTATTGAGCGATTAAAACAACAAGGATTAAATGTGTCAGGGCCGTGGCCAGCGGATACTGTATTTGTTAGAGAAAAACTACAAGATGTTGATGTTGTTTTGGCTATGTACCACGATCAAGGTCTACCCGTGTTGAAGCATCAAGGTTTTGGCCAAGCAGTTAATGTTACCCTCGGTTTACCTTTTATTCGCACCTCGGTTGATCATGGAACCGCATTAGATTTAGTCGGTACTGGTAAAGCAACAACAACAAGTTTACAGGCCGCTATTGATATGGCTGTAGATATGATAAAAAGAAGGTAAATTAATGTCAAAATCAAGATTATATCCTGCCGCAAAGAAGCGCTTTGGGCAGAATTTTTTACACGATGAGCAAGTTATTGCTGATATTGTTGCCGCAGTTGATCCGCAAAACGGCGATCATATGGTTGAAATAGGCCCTGGACGAGGTGCATTAACACGACCTTTATTACAGACTGGTCAGCAGCTCGATGTGATTGAGCTCGATCATGATTTGGTACCACTATTGCAAAAAAAGCTAATGGAATATGAACATTTATCCATTCATCAAGCCGATGCCCTGGCTTTCGATTATGCAACGCTAGTGAATAAAGATGAAAAGTTACGCATTATAGGAAATTTGCCTTATAACATTACTACGCCTTTGTTATTCCATTTACTAGAACAATCATCCTGTATTGATGATATGTGCTTTATGTTACAAGAAGAAGTTGTCGACAGAATTTGTGCGCAACCTGGTTCTAAAACATATGGTCGGCTTAGCATTATGGTGCAATACCAATGTGACGCTGTAAAATTGTTTGTTGTACCTGCAGAATCATTTGAGCCTATACCAAAAGTAGAATCTGCTATTATCTACCTACGACCTAGAACCGATTTTATAGGTGGTGAAGTGCCCATAGAAGCACTTAATAGCATTGTATTAAAAGCCTTCTCTCAGCGTCGAAAAACCATTGCTAACACACTGAAAAACATGGTTTCTCAAGATGATTTGCAAGCTGACAACATTGATTTGAAGCAGCGTCCAGAGACGATTTCCATTGAACAATATGTGGCTATTACTCGACGATGGCTGGTGAAAAATGAGCATGGTGATAAATTAGACTAGTGAGGCATGGGCTTAAACCCGAAAATATAATACAGCCACAAAGGATGATGATTATTTGAATTGATAGGTGAAAAGGAGAACAAGTGTCTTGACACCCTGTTTTTGCTGTAGTTAGATACTCTCTTCCAATGGAGTGCGGGTGGCTAGATATTGCTGTTGGGATAATAACTACTATAAATAATAATGAGGAATTATATTGTGAATAAATCTGAATTGATTGATGCAATTGCAAGTGCTGCTGATATTTCAAAGGCAAAAGCAGCGTTAGCTGTCGATGGTATGACCGGAGCTATTACTAATGCACTAAGCAGTGGTGATCAAGTGACTTTGGTTGGTTTTGGTACGTTCTCTGTACGTGACCGTGCTGCACGCACAGGTCGTAATCCACGTACTGGTGAAGAAATTCAAATTAAAGCTGCAAAAATACCTGCTTTTAAAGCTGGTAAAGCACTAAAAGATGCTGTAAACTAGCGTTTTTTTTCTGGGGTGTTTAGCTCAGCTGGGAGAGCATCGCCCTTACAAGGCGAGGGTCGGGGGTTCGATCCCCTCAACACCCACCAGAAAAATTAGGAGCGGTAGTTCAGTTGGTTAGAATGCTGGCCTGTCACGCCGGAGGTCGCGGGTTCGAGTCCCGTCCGCTCCGCCAAATACTAGAAGAGGGCACATTTAATATGTGCCCTTTTTTTTGCTTCATTTTTATCGAATTATTTTGAAGGTTATCTGCTTATGTTACATTTTATTCGTGAACGAGCTAAAGGTTGGGTTGCATGGGTTATTGTTGGCCTAATTAGTATCCCATTTGCATTATGGGGAGTTAATTCCTATTTAACAGGGCCAGCAGATGTCGTTGTTGCTACTGTTAATGGTAAGTCTATTAAGCAAGTCGAGTTTCAACGTGAATATCAACGTTATCGTGATCGCGCTCGTGAAATGATGGGCGAACAGTTTGATCCTGCATTATTCGAGGGTGTCGAAGTTAAACGAGGTGTTTTGGACCGTTTAATTGAAGAAAGATTATTATTATCGGCTAATAATACATTAGGACAGCGTGTCCGAGATATTGATGTTAATAATATCATTCAAAATACAGAAGCATTTCAAAGTGGCGGACGTTTTGATGCTGAACGTTACAGTATGATGTTGGCACGTATTAGCATGACGCCATTGAGTTATGAATCTCAATTACGAATAGATTTATTAGTACAAGAGTTGAACAATAATATTCAACAAACAGCATTAGTGACATCATCAGCAATTGATACTATTTTACGGTTAGAAAAACAAACGCGAGATATTGCTTATGGTGTTGTGTCTGCAATGGAACAGCTTGAAAATGTAACCGTGGATGACGAGCAAGTACAAGCCTATTTTGATACGAATAAAGCGACGTATAGGGCGCCAGAGCGAATTATTGTTGATTATATAGAACTGTCAGTCGAGCAACTAGCAAAAACCATTGATGTGGACGATGCATTATTACAGCAATTTTATACTGATAATGAAGACCAGTTTGTAGGTCCGGAACAACGTCGCGTAAGTCATATTTTAATTGAAGGTGATGACGATGACGCACTTGAAAAATTGGCCATGATTAAAGAGCGTCTTGAGATTGGGGATAACTTCATTGATCTAGTCGCTAAGTTTTCACAAGATGCAGGAACAATTAACAGTGATGGTGATTTAGGTTTTTTCCAACGTGATGTTATGGATCCGGCCTTTGAAGTGGTCGCCTTTGCTATGAATGAAATTGGTGATGTTAGTGAGCCTGTGAAAACAGAGTTTGGTTATCATTTAATTAAGTTAACGGATATTAAAGTATCTGAAGGCCAATCATTCAGTGAAGTACGTGATGAAATAGAGGCGCTGTACCGGAATCAGGAAGCAGAAGTTTTATTTTATGAGCAGGCAGAGCTATTAGCGGATTTAAGTTATGAGAATCCAGATAATTTAGATATTGCTGCTGAAGAATTAGGATTAGAAATAAAAACATCGAAAGAGTTTTTACGCGAAGGTAATACGGTGGGTATTGCTAAAGATAAGAAAATTGCAACGGTTGCCTTTAGTGAAGATATTTTGGTTCATGATTTAAACAGTGCGGTGATTGAGTTAAATAAGTCACATTTATTAGTTTTGCATAAGAACAAATACACCGCAGAGAGTCAGCTAGCCTTTGAGTCTGTTTCGCCAGCTATAAAGGAACTCCTTAAGTTTGAAAGCGCGCGTGATAAGGCGCGTGAACAGGGCAAGACTATTCTTACTAAGCTAAAAGCGGGTGAGTCATCAGAGTCATTATTTACTGACAGCTTATGGTTTGACGTCAAAACGTATAGTCGAACAAATGATGATGTGAGTGCCCAAGTATTGCAACATGCTTTTTCTGTTGTTAAACCAAATGATGAAGCTACACTTACTGGATTTACAGCACAAAATGGTAATTATATTGTGGTTAAAGTGACTGCGGTTAATGATGGCAATCCAGCGGAAGCTAGCTCGGAAGATCGTGATGGTTTACAGTCGTTTTTAATGAGAAATAACGGGGTTAGTGAATTACAAGCATTTATTGCTAGTTTACGTGCTGATGCTGATATTGAAATATTAGCGAAAGATTTAAAGTAAGAAGGTTAATTGAAAAACAAAAAAAGGCGCTGAAAAGCGCCTTTTTTATAAGTTAAGGTTAGTTTTTATCCAGTAATGCCAACGATATTGAAGCCACTATCAACATACGTGATTTCACCGGTGATGCCAGATGCCAAGTCTGAACATAAAAATGCAGCAACATTACCGACTTCATCAATGGTGACATTACGACGAAGAGGAGAGGCTGCAGCACCTTGAGTTAACTTTTTACTAAAGTCTGCAATACCTGCTGATGCCAATGTTTTAATTGGTCCTGCAGAGATAGCATTAACTCGAATACCTTCAGGGCCTAATGACAATGCCATATAACGCACACTTGCTTCTAAGCTTGCTTTAGCGATGCCCATTACATTGTAGTTATCAATTGCACGTTCAGCACCTAAATAACTTAATGTTAATAGTGAGCCGTTACGGCCTGCCATCATGTCTTTACCTGCTTTAGCTAATGCAGCGAAACTATATGCACTAATATCGTGTGCGATGGCAAAGCCTTCGCGAGTGACGCTATCAATATAGCTACCTTGTAACTGTTCTCGCGGTGCAAAAGCAACAGCATGAATGATGATGTCTAATCCATCCCAATGTTTACCTAATTGTTCAAAAACAGCATTGATTTGCTCGTCACTTGCCACATCGCAGGGGAACAGTAATGCGGGATCTGATTCGCATTGGACGGCAATTTTTTCGACACGAGATTTTAACTTGTCAGTTTGATAGGTGAATGCAATGTCGGCACCTTCGCGAGCCATAGCGAGTGCGATACCAGATGCAATTGAGCGAGGGCTAGCAACACCAACGATTAAAACACGTTTGCCTTGTAAAAATCCCATTGATTGTCTCCTAAATGAGGGAATGAAAAGAGTAAATTACCCGAATTTGTTTGTTTTCGAAAGGATTAAATGATTTTAACTGCTTATAATGATTAATATCATTAAAATTACTTAGAGATACTATGCGGTTTTTATCGACCATTTTGATTTTATTATTTTTGTCAGCGTGTGATTTGTCGGCCATTAACTCACCGTATCCAGAGCAAGAAAATAATGCCTCTGTTTTATATGCTTCCTTTTCATTACGGCCAAAACACCTTGATCCTGCACGATCATATAGTAGTAATGAAGCCATATTTACTGGACAAATTTATGAGCCACCCTATCAGTATCATTATCTAAAAAGACCTTATACATTAATACCTCTCACAGCAACAGAATTACCGAAGGTGCGTTACTTTAGTGCTGATAATATTGAGTTGGCGGCGGATGATGCGGATATTGCATATAGTCTATATCAGATCACCATTAAGCCAGAAATTAGGTATCAACCTCATCCTTCTTTTGTAAAAGAGACTGATGGACAATATGTGTATCACCAAATGACAGCCAAACAACTTGTTTCGGTCAATACCTTATCTGATTTCAAACAGAATGCGAGTAGAGAGCTAGTTGCCGCAGATTATGTTTATCAAATTAAGCGACTGGCACATCCTGAAATACATTCTCCGATATTAGGTTTAATGAGTGAACATATTGTTGGTTTAGCCGATTATGCTGAGCAATTAAGGCAACTTAAACAAAAGGGTAAGGCACTCAATTTACGAACATCAGCAATCGAGGGTGTTACGGTTATTGATCGCTATCGTTATCAAATAAAAGTAGTGGGTAAATACCCGCAATTACGTTATTGGTTAGCGATGCCATTTTTTGCTCCAGTACCTTGGGAGGCCGATATTTTTTATGCACAGAAAGGTTTAATTGAAAAAAATATAACATTAGATTGGTTTCCAGTAGGGACCGGCCCGTATCAGTTGACAGAGAATAATCCGAATCAGAGAATGGTGTTAGAGAGAAATCCAAATTATCATGATGAATACTATCCTGAGAACGGTGATGACGGCGACTTTGAACAAGGGCTGTTAAAAGATAGCGGACAGAGATTGCCATTAATAGATAAAGTTATCTTTACTTTAGAGAAAGAAAATACATCTTATTGGAATAAGTTCCTCCAAGGATATTATGATGTTAGTGGAATAAGCTCGGATAGTTTTGAACAAGCGATTCAGCTTGGAGGTGGCGGTGAGTTTGGACTCAGTGATGCAATGAAGAAAAAAGGAATTGATTTACGCACATCAATTGGTACATCGAGCTATTATATTGGCTTTAATATGCATGATAGTGTTGTCGGTGGTTATAGTGAAAAAGCGAAGAAACTACGGCAAGCACTTTCCATCGCCATTGATTATGAAGAGTTCATTTCTATATTTTTGAATGGTCGCGGCATTCCCGCTCAAGGTGTTATTCCGCCAGGAATTTTTGGCTATATTGATGGGCAACAAGGTATTAATCCACGGGTTTATAATTGGGATGATACAAAAGGTGTACGTAAGAATATTAAGGAAGCGCGTGAATTATTAGTCCAGGCGGGTTATCCAAATGGCAGGGATGAACAAACAGGTGAACCCTTAAATTTATATTTTGATGTACCTGCTAGTGGTCCTGATGCAAGAGCACAATTTGATTGGTTACGAAAACAGTTTAAGAAGTTAGGTATTCAGCTGATTGTTCGTAGCAGTGATTACAATCGCTTCCAGGACAAAATGCATAATGGTCAAGCACAGATCTTTCAATGGGGCTGGAATGCCGATTATCCTGATCCTGAAAATTTCTTATTTTTACTTTATGGCCCGAATGGCAAAGTCGCTACAGGTGGTGAAAATGCGGCAAATTATGAAAATGCAGAATTTGATCGTTTGTTTGAACAAATGCGGGCAATGCCGAATAACGATGAACGTCTAAAAATCATCCAAGAAATGTCAGCGATACTGACTGAAGATTCACCTTGGGTCTGGGGCTACCATCCGAAGCAGTTCTCTTTGTACCATGCTTGGAATAAAAATATTAAACCTAATTTAATGGCAAATAATACAATTAAATATCGTCGAATTGATGCGTACCAACGAAAAGAATTACAGCAAAGTTGGAATAAGCCGATATTATGGCCATTAATAGTATTAGTCTTTGTGGTGTTATTGCTTTTTCTACCGGCTTTTTTGTTATATATACAGAAAAAATATACAAAAATAACGTAATAGACTAAAGAACTACAGATTTTTTGATGGGTATTGGGTAGAATCACATATATTTTTAGGAAGGTATGGTGCTGAAATGTGGCACAATTAAGGAGATGGTTGAGTGGATTTAGCAACATTAATTGGTTTTTTGTTAGCGTGGGCCTTGATTCTAGGCACTATTGCAACTGGTTCTGGTGCTTTGGTTTTTGTCAATATTCCATCTTTAGTGATTGTGCTAGGTGGCGCATTGGCTGTTGTTATGATGCGTTTCTCTCTTGGTCAGTTCATTGGTGCAATAAAAACAGCGATGAAAGCATTTCTGCACAAATCGGAAAATCCCGAAGAATTAATTAGCACGGTTGTTGAATTAGCAGGAATTGCCAGAAAAGAGGGCTTGCTTGCCTTAGAAAGCCAAGAAATTAATAATCCCGTCTTGGCAACGGGTATTCGTATGTTAGTTGATGGCCATGAAGCGGCTATCGTTAATAAAGCATTATCGACAGAAATGAATGAAACCGTCAGCCGTCATAAAGTAGGCCAAAGTATCTTTAAACAAATTGGTGATGCTGGCCCTGCAATGGGTATGATTGGTACATTGGTAGGGTTAGTGCAGATGTTATCCAATATGTCAGATCCTAAATCAATCGGTCCAGCAATGGCTGTTGCGTTGTTAACAACGCTTTATGGTGCGATGTTAGCTAATATGTTCGCATTGCCTATCGCAGATAAGCTGTCATTACGCAGTGATGAAGAAAAATTAAATAAAGTGATTATCATCCAAAGTGTCTTAGGTATTCAGGAAGGGCAGAATCCAAAAGTATTAGAAGAATTATTAAATAACTTTTTGCCGGCATCGAAGCGTAGTGGTGACGGAGACTCTGGTGAGTAATGAACGATTTAATTATTGTCATGGATGTAGTTAGATAAAATGGTTATGGAAGAAGAGCAAGTCGATTGTGATTGTCCTCCTGAAGGCTTGCCTGCATGGTTAGGTACTTTTGCAGACTTAATGTCATTATTAATGTGCTTTTTTGTATTGCTGTTGTCATTTGCTGAGATGGATGCGTTAAAATACAAGATGGTGGTTGACTCTCTTGATAATGCCTTTGGGGTGCAGCGTGAAATTGCGGCGAATGAAATTCCGAAAGGAACAAGCATCATTGCCCAAGAATTTAGTCCTGGTGAACCCAAACCAACCCCATTAAAAGAAATTCGTCAAGAAACAGTGGATGAGTCACGTGATGATCTAAAAATAACTGTTGATGCTGAAGATGTTGCTAAACAGCAAGCGAAAGAAATAGCTGAAGAAGCAGAAGTTTTTAAAGAAGCACTTGAAGGTGAGATAGAAGAAGGTTTGATTGATGTTGAAACGCAGCTTAATCGCATCGTGATACGGATCAGAGAAAAAGGATCATTCCAATCGGGTGATGCTCGATTAAACGCCAACTTTCTACCTATTCTGAGTAAAATTCGTGATGTGTTGATGAAAACAAATGGTCAACTTGCCGTGGCTGGCCATACGGATAATATTCCGATTAATACACCTCGCTATCGTTCAAATTGGGAATTGTCGACATCGCGTGCAACATCGGTAGTGCATGAGTTATTACGAAATGGTGAAATACCACCAGAACGGTTTGTATTAGAAGGCTATGCAGCAACACAACCTTTATTGCCTAATGATAACGCTGAAAATAGAGCTAGAAATCGACGTGTAGAAATTATTGTTTTAAAATCTACAGTGATTGATGAAGTGACGAAGTCTATTGATATGCTTAATAAAGAATATGAAGGTGTGGTTGAAGGTGAGATCACCATTATTGATAAGGATGAAAAATGAATATTAAATTTACATTAATTAAGAGTGTGTTTTTTCTTTTATTCACACTCAATAGTTATGCTTCTACATGGACAATTGATTTAGAACATTCACAACTAAACTTTGTATCGATTAAAAAAGTACATGTGGCAGAAGTACATACCTTTAATAAATTTCAAGGAACATTGGATGAGCATGGTCAATTTGAGCTTGTAATTGATTTGGCAAGTGTCGATACAAATATCGAATTGCGCGATAAGCGATTAGGGGCGTTTTTATTTGATATTACACATTATGCAAAAGCAAAGCTGACTGGGACTATGGATATTACTGATGTTACAGAATTGGCAGTCGCACAAAGTAAGTTACTAATAGTTGATGGGATGCTGAATTTGCATGGCGAAGAAAAACAAGTCATATTACAAATACTCGTTACAAGATTAAGTGAAAATAAATTATTGCTGATTAGTGCACAACCCGTATTAATAAATGTAGCTGACTTTTCATTAGTATCGGGTATTGAAAAGCTACGAGAATTAGCAAAACTGCCGAGCATTAGTTACACTGTGCCCGTAAATTTCCATCTACTATTAAACGCGTTAAATTAAGAGGTTTTTAAACAGAATGCAGAAAGTTTCTGTTGTACAAGGTATCGTTATCCCATTAGATAGACCGAATGTTGATACGGATGCCATTATCCCAAAACAGTTTTTAAAATCAATTCAACGTAGTGGCTTTGGGCCAAATTTATTTGATGAATGGCGTTATTTAGATCTGGGTGAGCCAGGGAAGAGTTGTGTCGATAGACCGCTTAATAATGACTTCGTGCTAAATCAAGCTCGATATAAAGATGGAATAATATTATTAGCACGTGAGAACTTTGGTTGTGGTTCCAGTCGTGAACATGCTGTTTGGGCATTGGAAGACTTTGGTATTCGCGTTGTTATTGCCCCGAGTTTTGCAGATATTTTCTTCAATAATACCAGTAAGAATGGTATTTTAGCTGTTCAGTTGGATGAGAAAGTCATTGATACCTTATTTGATGTTGTTGATAAGGAATCCGGTTATCAATTAACTGTCGATTTAGAAAAGCAACAAATAAGCTTGCCGAATGGAGAGTTTATTAACTTTGATGTTGATCCATTTAAAAAGCATTGTTTGTTGAATGGTTTAGATGATATCGACCTCACATTGCAACACACTGATGATATTCAGGCTTATGAACAGCAGCGCTCAAAACAAGCACCATGGTTGTTTTCTTAAACTAAATTGTCGCCATTTTACTTGGCGTAAAATAGATTGAAAGTACAGAACTAATTTTAAATTTTAATGTAGTGAATTAAACGAATGACAAAAAAAATAGCAGTATTAGCCGGTGACGGTATTGGACCAGAGATCGTTGCTGAAGCAGTGAAAGTATTACACGCTGTTACCAAAGGCCGATTAGATATTGAACTGGAATATGGTTTGATTGGTGGTGCCGCGTATGATGAAACAGGAACACCATTACCCGATGAAACCGTGGTAATGTCAAAAGCAGCCGATGCCATTCTTTTAGGTGCTGTTGGGGGCTATAAATGGGAGTCACTTGATATCAGTGTTCGTCCAGAAAAAGGTTTATTGGGTATTCGTAGTCAATTAAACTTATTTGCTAACTTGCGACCTGCGATTTTATATCCGCAACTAGCTAGTGCCTCAACATTGAAAGAAGAAGTCGTTTCAGGCTTGGACTTAATGATTGTGCGTGAATTAACGGGTGGTATTTATTTTGGGCAACCACGCGGTATTCGTATCTTAGAAAATGGTGAAAAAGAAGGTTTTAACACCTTGGTTTACCGTGAAAGCGAAGTCAACCGTATTGGTAAAGTTGCATTTGATATTGCTAGAAAACGCCAAGGTCGCTTATGTTCTGTTGATAAAGCCAATGTCTTGGAATGTACTGAGTTATGGCGTGAAACCATGACGACATTGGGCGAACAATACAGTGATGTTGAACTGAGCCATATGTATGTTGATAATGCGGCTATGCAATTAGTGCGAGCACCTAAGCAGTTTGATGTGATGGTTACAACTAATATGTTTGGTGATATTTTGTCGGATTGTGCGTCAATGTTGACCGGGTCAATTGGTATGTTGCCTTCAGCGTCATTAGATGAAGATGGTAAAGGTATGTATGAGCCTATTCATGGCAGTGCGCCGGATATTGCAGGTCAAAATATTGCTAATCCATTAGCAACAATATTATCGGTATCGATGATGCTACGTTACACATTGGATCAAGCAGAAATGGCAGATCGTATTGAAAATGCAGTAAGTAATGTTTTAGATCAAGGACTTCGCACAGCAGACATATATTCATCAGGCATGACCAAAGTGGGCACGTCTGAAATGGGCGATGCCGTTGTTGCCGCCTTAGTTAATTAATCGAGTTGAGTTATTAATCGTGAGTAAAAAAGTAGATATCGCCGTAGTCGGCGCGACGGGCGCTGTTGGAGAAGCAATGTTGGATATTTTGCACCAGCGAAAATTTCCTGTTGGAAAAATATATGCATTAGCAAGTGAGCGTTCAGCGGGAAGCTTGGTTAATTTTGGTAATAAATCATTGATTGTTGAAGATTTAGCCACATTTGATTTTTCTAAAGTACAAATTGGTTTGTTTTCGCCAGGTGCAAGTGTGTCAAAAGTCTATGCGCCGATTGCAGCAGAAGCAGGTTGTGTTGTTATTGATAATACCTCGGAATTTCGTTATGTCGATGATATTCCTCTAGTCGTTCCTGAAGTGAATCCGGATGCAATTGCAGATTATAAGAATCATGGCATCATTGCAAATCCAAACTGTTCAACTATCCAAATGATGGTGGCACTGAAGCCTATTTATGATGCTGTTGGTATCACGCGAATTAATGTGTGTACTTATCAAGCTGTATCAGGCACAGGCAAGCCTGCCATGGATGAATTGGCTAAGCAGACCGCCTCATTATTAAATGGACGTACGGTAGAATCTAATGTATATCCTAAACAAATAGCCTTTAATGTATTACCCCATATCGATGTGTTTGAAGATAATGGTTACACCAAAGAAGAAATGAAAATGGTGTGGGAAACCAAAAAGATCATGGGGGATGAATCGATTGAGGTAAATCCAACGGCTGTTCGAGTGCCTGTTTTTTATGGCCATTCAGAAGCAATACATCTTGAAACCAAAGAGAAGATCACAGCAGCAGAAGCTAAAAAACTTTTAGAAGCGTTTGATGGCATTGTCGTGATTGATGAACATACTGATGGTGGTTATCCGACTGCAGTAACAGATGCATCTGGTACTGATCCTGTTTATGTCGGTCGTATTCGTGAAGATATTTCACATCCAAGAGGCTTGAACTTATGGGTGGTTGCAGATAACCTACGTAAAGGTGCGGCATTAAACAGTGTGCAAATTGCTGAAGTGTTACTTGAAAAATATTTATAAGTGTTAGGATGGAGCGATAGGATTTATTCAAAGGGGTTTGCTATGAAAACTAAAATATTTGCCAGTATTGCTGTAATGAGTACATTAGGTTTTCTAGTCCCAATGCAAGCGCAGGCGTTTGGTTTAGGTAAAATTGAAACCTTATCTGCGTTAAATGAGCCTTTTAAAGCTGAGGTTGAAATAACAGCTTTACGTGCTGACGATGATATTAATAATATTATCGTGCAATTAGCGTCTAACAAAGAATTTGAACGTGCAGGCTTAGAGCGCAGCTTTTTATTAACACAATTTAAATTTGATATTGTTGAATTAGCAGGTCAGACAAAAGTTGTTATTAGTTCTAAGTCTGTAGTGAAAGAACCTTTCCTCGATTTCTTGTTGATGGCTAAAACAGGTAGTGGTCGTCTAATTCGTGAATATACTGTATTACTAGATCCGCCGAAAAATATATTCCCTAAGAAAAAACTAGAAATAGCGGCAACAAGCATAGTAACAGCGAGTAAAAAACAACCTGAATATCAATATACTGCGCCAAGTCTAACAACGACAGATATAACGAGCTATACCACGGAACGAAGTGATACTTTGTGGCATATTGCGTTAAAAATAAGACCTGAAAACTCAGTTTCTGTTCATCAAATGATGATGGCTTTATTGGAAGAAAATCCAAAGGCCTTTGTGAAAAAAAATATTAATGGTCTTAAAGCAGGTTATACCTTATCGATACCTAATCGTGATGCGATCAATCAACTGTCTAGAAATCAAGCAGTGAATGCGGTCGGAGAACAAAATGACTTATGGAAAAATAGAAATAAGAAATCGACAACCATTGATATAGCGGAAGATATTACTGAATCATCGACATCTTCAAATCTTGAGCAAGAACAAAAAACGACGGTTATAGATAGTAATACTGCAGTAGTAGCTGATGAAGTGACAGCACGGCTGCAACTCGTTGTGCCGGATGAGTTATTAGCTGACGATAGTGATTTATCGCCTTTAGGTGATAAGAAACTTACTGTTTTAAGTGAACAGTTGACATTAGCTCAAGAAACAATTGAAGGTCAAACACAAGAAAATATTGAAATTAATTCTCGTATGGATGTCATGGAGGAGCAAATTCAAACATTACGTCGCTTAATATCATTAAAAGATGCGGATTTAGCACGATTACAAAGCTTACTTGAAGAAGAGCAAGAAGTTTCATTAGAAAATCTAAGTGAAGAAGCCATAGCATTAGTTCAAGAAAGTGAAAAAGAGCAGCAAGAGGCGTTGTCTGTTACGAATACTGTTGATGAACAGATAGAAGAACCTGTTGGTGTGTTAGAGCTGGCTGATATTTCATCATTAGATGATGCCATAGTTTATGCGGCAGAGTTGTCAGGCGTTGACAATGGTGAAATTCAAACAGTTATGAATAAAATAAAAACATTTGTCGCTGAAAATAGAATGGAAAGCATGCTGGGTGCTTTGCTTATATTACTTTTATTATGGTTAATAATACGACATGTCAATCGTCCAGGTATCGCATGGAGTGATGCCGTTGAAACAGTAGAAAAGAAAGCTAACGATCTGGAATTGGCTGCTGTTGTCATTTCTGAAGAGCACGCTGAAGACACGGGTAATGATGAAGAAGAGGTCTCGGTAGTTGATATTGAGCCAGGGAAAACAGTTGAAGATTTAATTAATGATGCTGATGTTTATGTTAACTACGATGATCTCACAAATGCAAAATTAGTTTTGGAGCAGGCTCGATCTCAGGAGCCATCAAATGAGTTAGTATTACAAAAATTACTTCACGTTTTATATAAACAACAACACGTCGATGAATTTGTTAGTTTAGCTGAAAATAATCAGTTTGATAAAAAATCATTAGCTTGGGCTGAAATTGTTAATTGGGGCCGTAAATTAGCACCAACACATATATTATTTAAACAAGAAGAAATTGTTGAAGTGGTTGGAACTGCTTCAGATGAGTCAGAAACGTTGGATCTTAATGAGACCTTCTTAGAAATAGAATCATCTGAACTTGAATTCAAGTTAGATGGGGTGGCAAGTTCTACTAATGATGAGATTTTATCCGTTGATGATTCTAATAACGATGAAGAATTATTGCAAATTGATACTTTAAAACTTGATGAACCCTTATCACTAGATATTACGAGTGAGGGTGAAGAGCTAACATTGGATGATGCACCTTTAGTGTTAGATAGTGTGGAAAATAGTTCGTCTATTGAATTAGAAGAACTTGATGACATCGCCGAATTAGACAAAGCAACGGAAACCATATCAAAAGATGAAGATAATGATCTAGCGTTTGATTTAGATTTTGATGACATTGATGAAGTAGCCACTAAATTAGATCTCGCCTCTGCCTATGTGGACATGGGAGATGCTGACGGTGCGAGAAGTATTTTAAACGAAGTATTAAGTGAAGGTAATGACGAGCAAAAAATGCAAGCTAAAACCTTGTTAGAGCAATTATCATAAAGTGAGAGTTGCTTTAGGTGTTGAATATGATGGCACTGCCTTTTCTGGTTGGCAGGTGCAACCATCACAACGAACGGTACAAGGTTGTATCGAAGATGCATTAACAAAAGTTGCCAATCATCCGGTGAGAGTGGTCGCAGCAGGACGAACAGACTCTGGCGTTCATGCTTTACAACAAGTTATACATTTTGATACAAATGTGCAGCGTAATGAACGAAATTGGGTTCTAGGACTCAATTCTAATCTTCCTAAAGATATAAATATTACATGGGCAAGACCGGTTGATGATGATTTTAGTGCTCGATTTTCTGCTAAGAGTCGAAGCTATCGCTATGTGATATTTAATCGAATAGGACGCTCCGCAATTCATGCTAATCGTATGTGGTGGCTTTTTGCACCACTCGATGAACAAAAAATGCAGGCAGCGGCAGATCAGCTTGTCGGGCATCATGATTTTTCCGCATTCAGGGCGAAATTATGCCAAGCACATAGCCCGATTAAAACCGTTGAATCAATCAAGGTAACACGACAGGGTGATTGTATTGCTATTGATGTGAAAGCTCAGTCCTTTTTACATCATATGGTGCGCAATATAGTTGGGGTGTTAGTACCTATTGGTGAAGGGCGAAAACCGATTGAATGGGCGGGACAAGTATTAGAAAGTAAGGACCGCTCACAAGGAGGAATAACCTCGGCACCAGAAGGATTATATTTCGTTAATGTTGATTATCCTGAACAATATAAGCTGCCAACAGTGTCAGCTTTTCCTGTGGTCTGGTAAAGTATCTAATTAGAACTTTTTCTCAGATAAAACACATGAGAACACGCGTAAAAATTTGTGGTATCACACGTCGCCAAGATGCTGAATTTGCAGTTGAAATGGGTGCGGATGCCTTGGGGTTTGTCTTTTATTCACCGAGTCCTCGTGCAGTTACGATTGCGCAGGTAAAAGATATTATTGAAGGCTTGCCACCGTTTGTCAGTATTGTTGCTCTTTTTGTTGATGCATCAGCACAAGAGGTTAATAACTGTATAAATAAATTATCAATAGATATACTACAGTTCCATGGTGATGAGTCTGTGGAATATTGTGCACAGTTTAATAGGCCTTATTTAAAGGCAATTAGAATGAAAGAAGGTGTTGAACTTACAGAATTAGCCGCGCGCTACTCATCAGCATCAGCATTATTATTAGATAGTTATCAACCAGGTGTGCCTGGCGGAACAGGACAGGCTTTCGATTGGTCGATGATTAAGGATATTGATAAACCAATTATCCTTGCTGGCGGCTTAACGGTTGATAATATTGCTATGGCAATAGAACAAGTACAGCCTTATGCTGTGGATGTCAGCGGTGGCGTCGAACAGTCTAAAGGGATAAAAGAACAACAAAAGATACGCGCTTTTATGCACGAGGTAATGAATGGCGGAACAAATGGAAAATAATTATTACGATAGTTATCCCGATGAAAACGGACATTTTGGCCAGTATGGTGGTCGTTTTGTTGGTGAAACATTGATGGAAGCGATCTATGCCTTAGAAAAAGCATATAACCGCTATAAAAATGATCCGGAATTCCAAGCTGAAATGGATAAAGATTTGGCTGATTTCGTTGGTCGACCATCGCCACTTTATCATGCTGAAAACTGGAGCAAACGTTTAGGCGGTGCTCAGATTTATCTTAAACGTGAAGATTTGAACCACACCGGTGCACATAAAGTGAACAATACCATCGGACAAGCTTTATTAGCTAAGCGTATGGGTAAAACACGTATTATTGCTGAAACAGGTGCTGGTCAGCATGGAGTGGCAACGGCTACTGTTGCGGCCCGATTAGGTATCGAATGTGTTGTTTATATGGGTGCTGAAGACGTTCAACGCCAAGCTCAAAACGTGTATCGAATGAAATTGTTAGGTGCCACCGTTATTCCTGTCGAATCAGGTTCTCGCACCTTAAAAGATGCATTAAATGAGGCCTTGCGTGATTGGGTAACAAATGTTGATGATACCTTTTATATTATAGGTACTGTCGCTGGTCCGCATCCTTATCCTGAAATGGTCAGAGATTTCCAAACAATTATTGGCCGTGAAGCGCGTAGTCAGATATTGAAAGTGGCAGGTAGATTACCTGATGCATTGATTGCCTGTATTGGTGGCGGTTCAAATGCCATTGGTTTATTCCATCCATTTATTGGTGATGAATCAGTAGAAATGTACGGTGTTGAAGGAGCAGGCCATGGAATCGAAACTGGGGAGCATGCTGCACCACTATGTGCAGGAACACCAGGTGTATTGCATGGAAACCGTACGTATTTAATGCAAGATGACAATGGTCAAATTATTGAAACACATTCTATTTCAGCCGGTTTAGATTATCCAGGCGTAGGTCCTGAACATGCCTTGCTTAAAGATATTGGTCGTGCTAAATATGTATCAGTGACTGATGATGAAGCATTACAAGCCTTTCATGACCTAACACGCATTGAAGGTATTATTCCTGCATTAGAATCAAGCCATGCCTTAGCATATGTAACTAAGTTGGCACCGACGTTATCATCAGACAAAATTTTGATAGTTAATTTGTCAGGTCGTGGCGATAAAGATATGCACACTGTGGCCGCATTGGCTGGTTTAAGTTTCTGAGGGTTCGAAAGTGAGTCGTATTAGTCAATGTTTTGAAAAGTTAAAGGCTGATGGTCAAACAGCGCTTATTTCATATATTACGGGTGGAGATCCTGAGCCGTGGGTGACCGTGCCAATGTTGCATGCCTTAGCGGATGCAGGCGCAGATATTCTTGAATTAGGTATTCCATTTTCAGATCCAATGGCCGATGGTCCTGTTATTCAAAAAGCATGTGAACGTGCGTTGAAAAACAATACATCACTCCATGATGTGCTTGATATGGTGAGCCAGTTTAGAGAAAAAAATAAAGAAACACCTATTGTTTTAATGGGCTATGCTAATCCGTTAGAAGCCATGGGTTACAAAGATTTTGCACTAAAGGCTCAACAAGCAGGTGTTGATGGTGTGCTTACTGTTGATATGCCGCCAGAAGAATCTGAAGAGTTTTTATCCATTATGGATGAACATGAAATCGATACTATCTATTTGGTTGCGCCAACGACATCGGCAGAGCGGATGGCTAAGATTGCATCTTATGCGCGTGGTTTTATTTATTATGTGTCGATTAAAGGTGTAACAGGTACAGCAAGTATTGATATGACAGAAGTAACTGATAAACTATCAACTCTTCGACAAAATACCAACTTACCATTAGGTGTTGGTTTTGGTATTCGTGATGGTGCTTCAGCTGCAATGGTTTCTGAAGTGGCTGATGCGGTAGTCGTAGGTAGTGTATTAGTTAGATGTATCGAAGAACATACAGATAGGTTAGAAGAATTGCCAGCCGCTGTAGCGGGGTTATTGGCTGAAATGCGTCATGCAATTAATGCACGTGATATGCAAAAATAAACAAATTAAGACTATAGGTGAAAGCATGAGTTGGTTTGAAAAATTAATTCCATCAAAAATTCGTACAACAGTCCGTAATAGATCCGTACCAGAGGGTGTTTGGTGCAAATGTCCGGCCTGCGACAGTGTACTGTATCGTGCGGAACTAGAGCGTAACTTACATGTTTGTCCTAAATGTGATCATCATCAACGGATTAATGCTCGCACACGTCTAGAAAGCTTTTTAGATGAAGGTGAAAAGCAAGAAATTGCAGCCAATCTAAAACCTATTGATACCTTAAAATTTAAAGACAGTAAAAAATATAAAGATCGTATTCAGCAAGCCCAAAAGAAGACGGGTGAAAATGATGCTTTATTAGCGATGGAAGGTAAAATTAATGATGTTGCGGTCATTGCAGTGTCTTTTGATTTTACCTTTATGGGCGGCTCAATGGGCGCTGTTGTCGGGGAAAAATTTGTCCGTGCAGCACAAATAGCCTTAGATAAAAACCTCCCACTTATTTGCTTTTCTGCAAGTGGTGGTGCGCGTATGCAAGAAGGTTTGTTTTCATTGATGCAAATGGCAAAAACAAGTGCTATTTTGGCTCAACTTAGTAAAGCGGGTGTCCCCTTTATTTCAGTTCTTACTGATCCTACAATGGGTGGCGTATCTGCAAGCTTAGCAATGTTAGGTGATATTAATGTCGCCGAGCCTAAAGCTCTAATCGGTTTTGCAGGGCCAAGAGTCATAGAACAAACTGTTCGTGAAACACTGCCAGAAGGTTTCCAGCGAAGTGAGTTCTTAGTCGAACATGGCGCAGTAGATATGATTATTGATCGGCGGGATATGCGCGATCGTTTAGCAAGTTTACTCTCGATGATGCAGAAGCATACAGTTAATTAACGATGCGATTTCAGAACCTCCCACAGTGGTTGAGGTGGCAGGAAAATTTACATTTTACAGATGTTGATCCAGGACTTGAGCGTGTGGGACAAGTATGGCAACAGCTTAGAGAAAAGTCGCATTTACCTTTTACCGTAATTACTGTCGCGGGTACCAATGGCAAAGGCTCGTCAGTGGCGATGCTGGAGTCTATTTTACGTGCGGCTGGTTATCGTACTGGCACATATACATCTCCTCATTTATTACGTTATAACGAACGTATTTGTGTTGATGGGGCACCATGTTCTGATCAGCTTATTTGTGATGCTTTTGATCGCATTGATCAGGCACGGGCTGAAATTTCACTCACCTACTTTGAATTTGCAACATTAGCCGCAGTTGATATTTTTTGTGAGAAAAATATAGATATCGCTATTTTAGAAGTGGGTATGGGCGGGCGATTGGATGCTGTTAATTTATTTGATGCAGATATTGCATTAATTACACCGATAAGTCTCGATCATACCGCCTGGTTAGGTACAAACCGAGAACAAATTGCTTATGAAAAAGCGGGGATAATACGTGCGGGAAAGCCTGTTGTATGCTCAGAGAGCACACCAGCGACAAGTCTCCTTGAGCATGCACAATCATTACAAGCCCCTGTTTATATGGCTGAAGAAGCCTTTCATATAAGTAAAGAGAATGAATGCTGGAATTGGTCTAGTGAAAGGGTCCGCTGGCATAATCTACCTTATCCAGCACTTGTCGGTTCCTATCAAGTACAAAATGCAGCTGCCGTATTACAAGTGATCGCCTTATTAATAAAACAAGACTATACGGTGTCACAAGAAAGTATTGAATCAGGACTGAAATCAGTTCAGCTCGCGGGTCGTTTCCAACAGGTAAAGGGTGATGTTGAACTTATCTATGATGTGACTCATAATCAGCAAGGCGCTGAAAACTTAGCAAACTTATTGCAAGAAAACACCTGTGAAGGTAAGACTATTGCTGTACTTGGTATGTTGAAAGATAAAAATGTTACTAGTGTTGTTACAGCATTAAAAGATAATGTAGATATTTGGTATGTGGCAGGGCTGGAAACAGATCGAGGTATGACAGTAGAAGACTTGGCCTTACAATTATCTGCTATTCTAGATGCCGACAAAATAAAGAAATACGATACAATACATTTAGCCTATAAACAGGCAAAAAATAATACTTTAGCAGGAGATAGGATATTAATTTTTGGATCTTTTTTGACTGTTCAATCAATTACTATGTTAAATCAATTGAATAAATAGGGCTATACGATGGATTTAGCTCACATACTCGTCGTTGATGACGAACCTCTTTATCTAGACTTAATTGGTGAATATTTAGCTGAAATTGAGGCCGAAATTAGTTTTGCTAATGATGGGGAGGAGGCATGGGCATTACTTAAAAGTGACCCAAATAAGTTTGATGTGATTTTATTGGATCGAAAAGTACCTGGAATAACAGGGATGGATGTATTAAAAAACATATCAAATCATCCTGATTTAAAAGAATGTCCTGTTATTATGTTGACGGCAATGTCCACCGAGCATGAAATATCTGAAGGAATTAGTGCGGGTGCTTACTACTATTTAACTAAGCCATTTAAGGCCGGTACGTTATTATCGATAGTAAAATCTGCAATAAACACTCGCAGAAACAAACAAATATTACAAACAGAATTGGATGAATTATCTCGACCAATTACGAATATTCATCAAGCAGAATTTGGCTTTAGAACATTACAAGAAGCGCGTGATTTGGCCGCATTTATTGCTCAAATGTGCCATGATTCAAAAAAAATCATTATGGGATTATCAGAACTATTTATTAATGCCGTTGAGCATGGAAATTTAGAAATTACTTATGATGACAAAACAAGATTAAATAATGAAGGGCGATGGGAACAAGAAGTTGAAAATCGTTTGCAACAAGATAAGTATCAAGATAGAGAAGTGACTGTTGTATTTACCACTGATGAATCGGGCCATCATATTACGATAAAGGATGAAGGTGCTGGTTTCTTTTGGGATAATTATTTGACGATATCGTTAGAGAGAGTAACAGATAATCATGGTCGTGGTATTGCTCTAGCCGCTAAGTCTGGCTTTGATAAAATTGAATATCGTGGTTGTGGTAATGAGGTTTATCTATTTATAGCATCAGGAGTTTCAAGCGACTAAGTATTGAACACTATTTGATAGAGGAATATAGGGAGAGAGCATATTCCTCTATTTTCTTTAGCTATACATATGATCAATATCAGATTGATGATGTGCAATGACCTTTGGACGTTTTATTTTCATTGTTGGTGTCATTAAATCATTTTCCACAGTCCAAGGCTCTAATGTTAGTGTTACTCGACGTATTTTCGCATAAGCGGGGAAGTCATGTAATAACTTACGAAGACGCTGAATAATATCAGTATTTAATGCTTTACTATTTAAGCTATCATGATTAAAGCCATCAAGACCATGCTCTTTGGCAAGGGTGAACCAGTGATCAGAATTAAGAACTAATAATGCAGTTAAATAGGATTCACCTTCACCAAGAACCAGTACTTGTTCGAAGATACTGTCCATCAAAATAGCAGACTCCATATCGCCAGGCGGCACCTTTTCACCATTGCTAAGCACTAAAATATCTTTTATTCGACCTGTAATGAATATGTGACCCTCTTGACTAATACGTGCTTGATCGCCAGTGTGTAACCAACCTTGAGCATTAATTGTTTGTGCTGTGGCTTTATGATTATTCCAATAGCCGATCATGTTTCCAGGACCACGTACTAACAATTCATCATTATTTCCGATCATAACGGCAACGCCTGGAATGGCTTTGCCAACACTTGCTGGGATATTAGTATCAGGTGCGTTGACACTGATAACAGGGCTAGTTTCTGTTAAACCGTAACCTTGTAATAAACACAGATCAAGGCCGATAAATAGTTTAGCCACCTTCTCCGGTAACGCCGCGCCACCACTAAGAATGAGGCGCATATTACCGCCGAATCGTTCTTTTACTTTTGAGGCGACTAATTTGTCTAAAAGTGGCCATAATAAAAAGCTAGGTCGCCACCACCCTTGACCTTGTTTATGTTGAAAGCGAGCCCAGCCCAATGCTGCTGTCAGTTGGAATAGCTGTCTAGCAATAAATGACTTACTAGCTAGTTGGCTGTGTAGGCGGTTGTATATTCGCTCAAATATACGTGGTACAGCAATCATAATACTAGGTTTTACATTGAGCATATCATCAGCAAGCTGGGGGATACCACGCGCATAGGCAACGACTGCTCCTGTCATTATAGGCAAATAGTAACCTGCAGTTCGTTCTAGCGTGTGTGATAAAGGTAAAAATGAGAGAAATATATCACTAGGGCCGACATCAAAATATGTTAGAGCACCAGATGCTACGGATAGCATATTATGATGACTAAGCATAACGCCTTTAGGACGGCCTGTTGTACCCGATGTATAAATAATAGAGGCAAGTTGATGAGGATCTGCATCCCAGTCTTGTATTACGCCCCAATTTTCCGGAAGCCAATTATCAGCGTATATTGCAGGAGCTAATAATTCATCACTATCTGAATTACTAATAACCACTCTTATTAGAGCATGTTCATCAGTCAGTGATGGAATAAGCCGCTTCCATTGCGAAGTGGTTTGCAGAAATAATAATTTAACATCTGCATCTTGCAGAATATAAGCTACATTATCAGGTCGATCATCAGGATAGAGAGGCACTGTCACTAAGCCTAAGCCCATTGCTGCCTGGTCAAAGAAAACCCATTCTTTGCAGTTCTTTAGATTTATGGCAACGCGATCGCCAGGTTCTAAGTCTTCTTTTAATAGTGCCTCTTGCCAGCGAGCAACTTGGGTAGAGACCTCTTCCCAAGTAACGTCATACCATGATTTAGTCTCATTGGAATAGCTACGGTAAGCAGGAAGGTGCGGACTACGTTTAAGACGCTCACAAAACAGGCCGTATAAAGTACCGGCCTGTTCTAGAGGAATGACATCGGTAAGAACAGCTGCCATCTTTAAATCCTTCTAATTATTATAGGAACAACCAGCGCAGTTGTACGCCTAAGATATCAACACTTGCATCGTAGTCACCAGACAATGTGTAGCTACTAGCTGGATCTTCATTTGTTCCATCATTTATGCTGGGATCGCTTACAAAAATATGTGTATAGCCAGCATCAATAGTTATATGGTCAGAGTAGTTATAACTAGCACCTAGAGCTACCCATTTACGATCTTCACCAGGAATACGCGCGGTTCTATATTGGTCAGAAATTGGGCTTTCATCGTAAGCGATACCGCCACGGAAAGTCCATGTATCACTATGGGTATAGGTCAGACCTAGTCCATAACGCATGCTATTGCTCCATTCTTCTTCTTTCATACTATTCAAGTTACTGTCAGGATCAGGTGAAGATATAGCGAGTTCTTTAAAATGATCCCAACGTGTCCATGATGCATCAGCCATTACTGCCCATTTGTTATTAATTTGATGATGAATGGCAAGAGAAGCTGATTCAGGTAAGTCAACATCACCAGAAATAGCCGCTTTTTCAAATCCACCAATTGCTCCCATGACTGTTTGAACATCTGTATTAGCAGGTAATTTAAATTCACCATCTCCCGTTAAATGATGTGATATTTTTGAACGATAAGCTAGGGCAAAGCGAGTAGCATCGGTTGCTTGGAAAATTAAACCTAGATTAAAGCCCCAACTCCAATCATCAGCGTTTAGCTCTGCTTTGCCATCGTGTTGTTGAGGCTGAGCGCAAGCACCACCTAAAGCTCCTGATGTCGCAACAAATGTTTTAAGACAAGCGGCACCAAAATCAACCGCTTGCGTTAATTCTAAATCAATATATTGTAAGTTAACTCCAACACCGAGAGATAGTCGCTCGGTCGCTTTGAAACCAATTGAAGGGTTGATATTAATGGTCATCATATCTGATTTAATCGCATGATAACGGCCTACCCAATCATCATCATATTCAGTAACAAGGCCAAAGGGTGCATTAACGCCTATACCTAATACGACATCATCATTTAAACGATGGGCATAGTACAGGTTTGGCACCACAGCGAGACTACCTGCATCATCGCCTCGACCGGTTAGTGCTGTTCCACCTAATGCCGGGGCAATGGTGGAGCCATTATTATTAAAATCACTCTGTGGCAGAATAAAATTAAGCCCTTGAGCAATCTGTGAATGAGTTAAATAAGTTAGTCCAGCAGGATTAAAGAAAATAGTACTAGCATCCTCAGCAACAGCAGCTTGCCCGGCAAAAGCACGACCAAGTCCAGTTACACTTTGTTCCGCGATAGCAAAGCCCGCACCATAGCTGATTGAGCTCAATGTTGACGCGATTAAAAATACAGTAAGCTTTAATGTTTTCAGGAGGGCCATTACTTTCTATCCTTGTAACGAAATATAATAAAAAAACAAAACTTAGCTTAAATCACTTATTGGTGCAAGTTTTACAGATGAATTAGACTCGTTTGAATAATAAATCCCATACACCATGGCCCAAATTTTGTCCTCGTTGCTCAAACTTGGTTAGTGGTCGGTAATCTGGTCTATCTATATAGCCTGTATCATTGGCGCAGTTAACGAAATCAACATTATTAGATAAATCATCTAACATTTGTTCTGCGTAATGTTGCCAATCCGTTGCCATGTGTAGGTAACCACCAGACTTGATTTTGTGTGTGAGCAAGTTCACAAATGCGGCTTGAATAATTCGACGTTTATGATGACGTTTTTTATGCCATGGATCAGGAAAGTAGAGCTGTACTCGATCGAGAGAATTATCGGCAACACGGTCTTTGAGTAATTCAACCGCATCGGTGCAAGCAAGACGTAAATTAGTTAGTTTCTTTTCCTTGATTAATTTCAATAAATGGCCAACCCCGGGACGGTGCACTTCGACACCAATGAAGTTAGTATCAGGTTG
Source organism: Piscirickettsiaceae bacterium (assembly GCA_013215825.1). Taxonomy (GTDB): domain Bacteria; phylum Pseudomonadota; class Gammaproteobacteria; order Nitrosococcales; family Methylophagaceae. Next base: position 91,522 of record JABSQN010000006.1, read on the forward strand.
ATTTTCAGCCATTGTTGCCAAAGAACTGCCGTTACCAAAGCCTATTTCAAATACAATAGGCGCATCTCGACCAAACAATTGAACTAGATCGAGGTTATCTTCACCGTCATCAATACCAAACTGAGGCCATAACTCTTTGAGTGCGCGCTCTTGTCCTGGAGTTAACCGGCCTTCGCGACGCACGAAGCTTCGTACAGTTCGTAGTGGTTTTTTGTCAGTCATTGCTGCTTGCAACCTTAAAAATAATCGTAGAATACTAGCGATCATACCTTAAAGAACCTCGAATGAGCATGGCTATAAGTGATTGCTCTATATAGTTTGACTGAGTTTTCTCGTAATGAGAAAGTAAATTCCTCATGCGGAAAGAGCATATTCGGGGTAGAATGTCAGACCAGTTTTTGAAAAACCGATACAGGTTTTAATGTTTTAGCTTGTCGTGTAGCGGCAAGGTATTCTTAATAGAGATAAGGTGATTTATGGTTCATCCAGTACTAGAAGCCGTTACTAATGATATTATTGAGCGCAGTAAAAAAAGCCGTGCAACGTATTTAGCGCGTGTTGATTCTGCGGTTTCAGACGGTCCACATCGTGCTCAATTAGCCTGTGGTAACTTAGTTCATGGTTTTGCAGCATGTGCCGCGACTGAAAAAGCAGATTTATCAGCTAGCGTTAAAGCAAATATAGGTATTATTTCTGCCTACAATGATATGTTATCAGCACATCAACCGTATAAAGATTATCCAGATATTATTAAAGCGGCAGCAAGTAATGCGGGTGGTATTGCTCAATTTGCAGGTGGTGTTCCTGCCATGTGTGATGGTGTTACTCAAGGCCAGGCGGGTATGGAATTATCGCTATTTAGTCGTGATGTTATTGCAATGTCAGCGGCAATTGGCTTAAGCCATAATATGTTTGATGGTGTTTTATTTCTTGGTATTTGTGACAAAATTGTCCCAGGCTTATTAATTTCAGCACTGAGTTTTGGCCATTTACCTGCGGTATTTGTTCCCGGTGGCCCAATGCCAAGTGGATTGCCGAATAAAGAAAAAGTACGTATTCGTCAGTTGTATGCCGAAGGAAAAGTGGATCGTGATGCTTTATTAAAAGCGGAATCAGCTTCTTATCATAGTGCTGGAACATGTACGTTCTATGGCACGGCAAACAGTAATCAGATGATGGTTGAAATGATGGGCTTACATTTGCCTGGTAGTTCATTTATTAATCCAGGAACACCGTTACGTAAAGCATTAACAGAAAGTGCTACGGAACAAGTATTGAAATATACCGCAATGGGGGATGATTTCCGTCCTATTGGCTATATGATTGATGAAAAAGCAATTATGAATGCCATGATAGGCTTGATGGCAACCGGTGGTTCTACAAATCACACAATGCATTTAGTTGCTATTGCACGAGCGGCAGGTATTATCATCAATTGGGATGATTTCGATAAAATCACTAAGATCATTCCACTTCTTACTCGCATCTATCCAAACGGTGATGCTGATATTAACCATTTCCAAGCCGCAGGTGGTATGGGTGTGTTAATCGGTGAACTACTAGAAAAAGGCTTGTTACACGAAGATATTATTACGGTAGCGGCAGAGCGCGGAATGAACAGCTATACACAAGAACCTAAACTTGTTGATGACAGTTTACTTTGGGAAGAAGGCCCCACTAAATCATTAGATCCTCAAGTTATTTCAACGGTTGATGAGCCTTTTTCTGAAACTGGTGGTTTGCACTTAATTCACGGTAATTTAGGTCGTGGTATGTCGAAAATATCGGCAGTAGCAGAAGAACATCATATTGTTGAAGCACCGGCAATGGTGTTTGATGATCAAGATGATGTGGTCGCGGCATTTAAACGTGGTGAAATGGAGCAAGACCTTATCGTCGTGTTACGTTTCCAAGGACCAAAAGCCAACGGAATGCCTGAGCTACACAAACTAACGCCATTACTAGGATCCTTACAAGATAAAGGCTTTAAAGTTGCAATTGTGACGGATGGTCGTATGTCAGGGGCATCAGGTAAAATACCTTCGGCAATCCATATGTGTCCTGAATGTGAAGAAGGCGGGCCATTAACCCGTGTTCGTACCGGCGATATGATTCACTTAAATACACAAACAGGTGATTTGAACATTCAGATTGATAATGAGGTGTTTGAAAATCGTACATCGTGCATTAAGGGTAGTACGGATCATCATTATGGTATGGGTAGAGAATTATTCGATAGCTTCCGTCGCGGTGTTTCATCAGCAGAAACCGGTGCTATTAATATGTTTAATCACGACGAAATTTAACTGCTAGCGTCGTTTTTTTCGCCTTGTCCTGACGAAAAATACTCAGCCAGTAAATATATACCCGTGCTCATTCAAGATGCAGGTTTTTATTTTATCATTCCCGTGAAAACGGGAATCTAAGAGGGGCGAATAAGCTCACTGTCGTTGGAACCCCGTTTCCACGGGGATGACGGGCTTTGTTAAAATGACCTGCAACTTGAATTGTAATCGGTATAAATTAAATTAATAAACTAGATATTTAGGAAAAATACAATGAGCAAAACAATTAAAGAAATCATGAATGCATCACCTATCGTTCCAGTCATGGTGATTAATAATGTTGAACATGCGGTGCCATTAGCAAAAGCATTGGTTGCTGGTGGGATCACAACATTAGAAATAACATTGCGTACAGAAGCTGCACTTGAATCAATTACACGCATTAAAGCCGAAGTACCTGAAGCAACCGTTGGTGCGGGTACAATTATCAATGTTGAAACATTGAACAAAGCCATTGCTGCAGGCGCAGAATTTATCGTTAGCCCTGGTACAACAGATACAATGATCGATGCTGCATTAGCAACGGGTATTCCATTATTACCTGGTGTTGCTAACCCAAGTGAAGCTATGCATTTACTTGAAAAAGGCATTACAGAAATGAAGTTCTTCCCAGCAGAAGCTGCGGGTGGTATTCCAATGTTAAAATCAATTGGTGCACCGATCCCACAAATTACATTCTGCCCAACGGGTGGTATTAACCAGAAGAATGTTAAAGAATACTACAACTTACCTAATGTGGCATGTGTGGGTGGTTCTTGGATGTGTGCTGCTAGTTTGGTTGATGCTGAAAACTGGGATGAAATTACCCGTCTATCTGCTGAGGCAATTAAAATAGCAACAGCATAGAAAGTTACACGCTTAAAAGCAAAGGCTGAAGATAGGTTTATCTTCAGCCTTTTTTATTGCCTAAAATTAATATTCCACGCTGTAACCAATCAGTAATCAATGTGTTTGCACCATTAATAACGACATCAGGGTTCGGGTGCTCTAGCTCGTTAGCAATTTGTTCTGCTGCTTCTTGCCCTGTTAAGCCTTCATTGAGTAAATTAATTAAGCGGGCGCTAACCGGGTTAAGTTCTAAGAAGGTAACATTATCATCTTGAGCTCGGTAAACAAGTAAGTGATGAGGTGTATCACTGGGCTTAGTGGCTTGAAAATCAGGTCCAATTTGATGCACAGGAAATTGATAGGTTAAAGACCAGGCCAGGGGAGAAAGTTTTAAATTCAATGTTAAACAGTCTTGTTGTTCATCATATTGATAGGGTGTGGGATCCTCATCTAACACACTTAAAGCTAGTTCTACCCACTCATAATGAGCTAATTCATTTATAAAAATAGGATCGTTTTTACTGCTACGCTCATTGTCCAAATACGCTAAGAACTCACGTGCTATTTCATGAAACAACGGCGTTTTACAGCGATGTTTAATCATGAAGTCACGAATCATACTATGCCATGTTTGATCGGGTGTGATTTCTCTTAATACTGGAAAACCATTAGCAATAAAGCCTTCAATATTGTTGTAAAACAATTCTTGATAAATAGTCATACGACGTTGTTCAATATTGTCGGGTGCCGGATTGTTGTCAGGATCACGAATGGCATTGGCAAACTGATATTGAGTCTCCATGAAGCTAGATTGTGGCGACATGACGTTGCTCCCATTCCGATTGATGGTGGCGAATTTGATCCACTTCATTAATAAGTGAATTCAAAGAGGGGATATTAAAATCACGTTCTAATAACGTTGGTATAACGCCGTGATGTTGATATGTGGTTTGTAAGAGATCCCAGACGGGATCAATAATATCAGCACCATGTGTATCAACTTTTAGATCATCGGCTTCATCATAATGACCGGCTATATGTATATAGGCAATACGCTCTGATGGCACAGACTTAATATAGTCTTCCGCATTATAATTATGGTTAATACTGTTCACGTAAACATTGTTTACATCCAATAACAAATCACAATCAGCGAGTTTAATCACGGCATTTAGGAAATCTATTTCAGGCATTTCTTGGCCTGGTGCAGCATAATAAGACACATTTTCCATTACAATTCGTCGTTCAAGGATCTCTTGCACGCGTTGAATGCGGTTAGCGACATGTGTGACTGCTTCCTCAGTAAACGGTATGGGCATTAAATCGTATAAATGCCCATCATCACTGCAATAGCTTAAATGTTCGCTATAACACGGGATATTATGCTTATCGAGAAACTTTTTCAGGCGAATCAGAAAGTGTTCATCAAGTGGGGCAGGGCTACCAATGGATAATGATAATCCATGACACACAATAGGGTATTTTTGTGCAAAATGGCTAAACTTCTTGCCAAGTAATCCCCCGATTTCCATCCAGTTTTCAGGAGCGACTTCTAAAAAGTCAGTCGGTTTATGCTCAAGCGCATCAAGTTCATCCATAAAACTTCGACGAAGTCCTAAACCGGCACCAAAGAGTGGGCATGAGGCTGTATTCATTTTCAATTCCTGATTAGATGTATTTCACTATGACCAATAAGTAATAGAAATGTTACAAAGAACTCAGCGATATATACCGATACTCAATGAGCATGAAGTCTAATTAAGCAGCGTGTCATTCCCCTGAAAATAGGGAGCCAACTTCACTACCCATGGATTCCTGTTTCCACGAGAATGATGTACAACTTAAATGATAACGGGTATGGATTAACCGCTGAACTCTGTAATAGTTTTAATCTAAGTTGATTTCAAACATGGTGCGATCAACACCCACATTACCTGTTTTCTTATCAAAAATATAAACAATCGCTTTATAGTGACCTGACTTATCAAGTGTTGTTTTACCAGAGAACAAGCCAACAGGGCCGGTGAAATCAAGCGCTACTTCAGCTATTTTAACGTCATTTTGCATTAAGATAGCCGTCGCTTCGTAATTCTTCGGATCCCAAGGACCATCGGGATAAATAGGGCAACCACAGAGCAAGGATGCTTTAGTATAAATATCAACCTTGCCGTCTTCTAATACACGCGTCCAAGCATCAACAATAAATCCAGGCATATTCAGGGTAATACCATCACCTAAAATATCTTTACCAGGAATCACCCAGCTAGTGACTGAGGCTTCTTGCAAGGCTTGACGATAGGCATAAGGGCCAATTAATTTGAAGCGGAGTAGGCGAGGGCTGTTAATGTCGACTTTTGCTAAAAAACCTGCTGTTTCAGCATCTGTCATTACTTGACCGCGAGAAATAGGCTCCTTGATAATAGCTTTAGTGCTACCCGTACCACCATTAATCCAACCTTGATCCAGAATTTCACCGGTTTCAGCATCTTCAACAACAACTTTAACGCCGCCAACACTGGTACCAATATATTTAGCATCATTGGCTTTAGCCCGAATCATAATATGTGTTTCGGTCGCTAAACTATTGGCACTGAGAACAAGACCAAGTAATGCAATACTGAGTAATTTAACTATTTTCATAATACGTAATTTCCTTTATGTTTTTAAGCTTGTGTTTCAGGTGGAATAGCATCATCTTCAGCCCAAGCATCAAAGCCGCCCAACATTGAATGGACATTAGTAAAACCAAGTTGCTGTAATGTTGCGGTTGCCAACGCCGAGCGACCGCCCGTTTTACAATAGACAACAATAGACGTATTTTTATCCTGAAACTCAGGATGACTAGCGATCATAAATTCCAACATACCGCGTGAAATATGGAATGCATCGGGAATATGTCCTGTTTGATATTCAAGCAATTCACGCACATCGAGAGCGATACTGCTATCATCTAGCATGCTGATTGCTTGTGCTAGAGTGACTTCAGTGATGATTGATTTAGCGTGTTGAACTAGCTCCATGGCTGTTTTCGACATTATTTTCTCCTGAGTAAAGTATTAAAACTAGTGATTATTCTATATTAGAATTAACTGATATGATAAAACAGTTTTATACTACGCCTTTCTACTAAATTGTGTGATGTATGTTTGCTTATATTGTAAGAAGAATTTTATATGCATTCCCTATTTTAATCGGGGTCAATGCACTAACGTTTGCTCTGTTTTTTATGGTAAATACGCCGGATGATATGGCACGTATGCACTTGGGTGTTAAGCATGTGACACAAGAGTCGATGGATGCATGGAAGCAAGAACGCGGTTATGACAAAGCCTTACTATGGAATAGTGAAACCAGAGGTATCGACAAAGTGACGGATACAATATTCTTTAATACCTCGCTTAAATTGTTCGTATTTCAGTTTGGCCAAGCAGATGATGGGCGCGATATTGCGCGCGATATAAAAGTGAGAATGTGGCCAAGTCTAGCCATTGCTATTCCCATATTTATCGTTGGCTTATTAGTTAATATTACCTTTGCCTTATTAATGGTCTTTTTTCGAGCAACGTATATTGATTTATCAGGCGTAGTTTTGTGCGTGGTAATTATGTCAATATCTGGCCTGTTTTATATTATTGGAGGGCAGTTTTTAATTGGCAAGTTAATGCAATTAGTGCCTATTTCTGGTTATGCCGAAGGGTTCAGTGCCATTAAATTTCTTATCTTACCTGTTGCCATTGGTATCGTATCGGGCATCGGTGCTGGTTCTCGGTGGTATCGCACTTTATTCTTAGAAGAAGTATCAAAAGACTATGTACGAACCGCACGAGCCAAGGGGTTATCAGAAGTGCAAGTCTTGTTTAAGCATGTATTAAAAAACGCCATGATTCCTATTCTAACGGGTGCTGTGGTGGTGTTGCCAACCTTATTTATGGGGAGCTTGATATTGGAATCATTCTTTGGCATTCCCGGCTTAGGCAGTTACACCATTGATGCTATTCAAGCACAAGACTTTGCCATTGTTCGAGCGATGGTGTTTTTAGGCTCGGTGCTTTATATTCTTGGTTTGGTATTAACAGACCTTTCTTACACCTTAGTGGATCCGCGAGTACGTTTAGATGGCTAATAATTTACGACAACAGGCTTTAGAATGCTTATTAATTACCGATCCACTTATTAAAGTTGAACAAACATTTCAACTTTATAAACAGTGGCAAGAGGGCGAACTAGAATTATCACACGAGGAACTTAATGTTCCGGATATGCCCGGGCATCCTGATAAGCCAGAGCTGGTGGCAGCAAAGGATTTACCGAGGCGACGAAATAGTGCGAAAACAGGTAATGCAACATTAATTCATGCGATTACACACATTGAATTTAATGCGATTAACCTTGCTTGGGATGCTGTTGCTCGATTCCCTAATTTACCACGACAATTTTATGATGACTGGGTACGCGTTGCCTTTGAAGAAGCAGAACACTTCACCTTATTACGCAATCATTTGTTAAGCTTAGGCTATGATTATGGTGACTTTCCTGCTCATACTGGCATGTGGGAAATGGCACAAAAAACACATCATGATCCATTAATAAGAATGGCATTAGTGCCACGAGTATTAGAAGCAAGAGGCTTGGATGTTACGCCGAAAATGATGAATAAATTACGGGGTAGTGGTGATCATCGTGCGGTTGAAATATTAGAAATTATTTTAAAAGAAGAAATTGGACATGTAAAAATCGGCACGCATTGGTTTAATTATCTGTGTGATAAGAGAAATCTCGATTCATTAAGCACATTCAAAGACTTATTAGATAATTATTTTGATGGCAAGTTACGCGGCCCATTTAATATTGAAGCACGGCTACAAGCTGGTTTTACCGATGCTGAAATGGCATTGCTTGAGAGCTGAATTATGTCGCTGCCGTTCGTGAAATACGGTTTAGAATTTTAGAGATAATAAAGAAGTTTAAAACAAGAAAAAACAGACCTATTCCCCATGAGACTTTATTTTCTTGTGTAAATAGGCTGGCATTTGGCAACAGCATAATAAATTCACCATGGCCAGGTACGAATGCCGGCATTAATAAGGCACCGATAAAGCCGGTTAGCGTGATAAATGTTTTTCGGTATTGTGCGCGATGAGTGATTAACCACATCACGATAAATAAGATGGTTATCCAGATGAATAAATGACTATCAAATTCAATACGCATCGTTTTTTAGCCTTTTAATGCTTTCTTTCGTTCCATCTCAGCTTTTTGGCGACGCGACTCTTTTGGATCCGCAATAAGTTTTCGATATATTTCAATGCGATCTTTATTGCGTAAGCTTGCATTTAGTTTACACATTTTGCCAAAAATACCGACTTTATCAGTTTCAAGATTAATTTGAGGATAGGTTTCTAAAATCCCCGAACGGTTAATAACATCTTCCACCGTACAGTTATCATCAACATCTAAAGATAAAATGACTTGTTCATCAGGTAGGGCGTAGGCAAGCTCTACCGTGATTTGTTTAATCGTTTCCATATATTTCCTGTGCGCGCTTACAAAATGCATCAACGAGAGAACCTGAGATCTGAGTGAAAATAGGGCCCAGCGCCATACTAATAATTTTATTTGAAAATTCAAAATCCATATCAAGTTGTATCCGACAGCCTTGATTATCACCAATCATATTAAACTGCCAAAAACCTTCGAGATGTTGAAAGGGGCCATTAATAAGCTCGATAGAAATAGATTCACCATGTATCACCGAATTCCTTGTTGAGAATACGTGATGAATGCCTCCCTTCGCCAACTCTAATGATGCAGAAATAACATGCTCTGTTTTACTGAGTATTTGACTTGAACGGCACCAGGGCAAAAATGAGGGATAAGCCTCGACATCGTTAACCAAATCAAACATTTGATCGGGTGAGTATAAAACAAGTGAACTGCGAGTAATCGTCGTCATAGGAACTTAATTTAACCTAAAATACCGATAATGTTCAAAAACACTATCATGATAGCCAATGGAGAAATATAACAGATAAGGAGTCGCCATATCTTATAAGCAAATGGTGATTGAATAGCAAGCTCTTCTTGAACACTGGCGCGTGACATTTTCCAGCCGGCAAAAATAGCAATAGATAGGCCGCCTAGAGGTAACATGATATTAGTTGTTAAATAGTCTAATAAGCCAAACATGGTCATGCCGAATAACAACCAGTTTTCACCGATATTTAATGAGAATACGGTTAATAAACCTAATGCCCACGTTGCAAAGCCGGCTGTGACACTAGCACGGCGGCGGCTGATTTGTTTATTTTCAACTAGCCATGCAATTGCCGGTTCAATAAGGGATATTGCTGAAGTCCATGCCGCAAATACGAGTAATAGGAAGAATAAGCCACCAAATAGTGCACCGCCTGGCATATGACCGAACGCAATAGGTAATGTTTGGAATATAAGCCCAAAGCCTGCATTTGTTGCAAGGCCATTTGCGAAAACGAGAGGGAATATAGCCATACCAGCGAGTAGGGCAACAACGGTATCCGCAATAGAAATAGAAATGGCGATCTTAGCAATGGACACATCTTTGGGTAGATAAGAACCATAAACCATAATAGCGCCTACGCCTAAACTTAAGGTGAAAAAGGCATGTCCCATCGCAATTAACACGCCTTCTTTAGTGAGTTTTGAGAAATCAGGCGTAAATAAAAAATCAATCGCTTGTGTGAAATAGTCTCCCGTATTCGCAGCATAACCCACTAATAGCAGCAACATAACAAAAAGAGCCGGCATTAAGAACTTAACCAGTTTTTCTAAGCCACCTTTCACACCGCGCGCCACCACAACCATCGTGAACACCATAAATACAGTATGCCATGCGAGTAAACGTTCAGGATCCCCCGTCAACGCTAAATAAATACTATTAGCGCCTTCAGCAGTAACGCCATCAAAGGTGCCAGCAAAGGTACGAAAAACATAGGCCATTGCCTGACCAGCGATCACACTGTAATAAGATAAAATCATAAAGCCAGCAACAACGCCTGTCCAGCCAAGGTATTTCCATGCTGGGCTTCGTTTTTCTTCTTTAGCCAATGAATTTAAACTATTCACAGGGTTTTGACGGCCACGACGTCCAATTAGGATCTCCGCCATCATCACCGGAATACCAATACAAGCGATGCATAATAAGTAAACGAGTACAAACGCGCCACCGCCATTTTCACCCGCAATATAAGGGAATTTCCAGATATTACCCAAGCCAACGGCAGAGCCTGTAGCCGCGAGAAAAAATGTCCAGCGTGATGACCATTGACCGTGAATAGATGTAGCAGGTCTGCTCATAAAGTTCTCACAAATAAAAATAAATACGTATTTTGTCTAATCCTTTAAAGCGTAGCACTATATAATAAGCTAATGGCAACGAAAAAAAATAAAAAAAATACAAGTAACAGCACGATTGCACAAAATCGCCGTGCACGACATGACTATTTCCTTGAAGATAAGTTTGAAGCAGGCATTGTGCTCGAAGGGTGGGAAGTCAAAAGCTTGCGTGATGGACGGCTGCAACTTAATGAAAGTTATGTAGATTTGGATAGGGGCGAAGCTTGGCTATACGGTGCGCATATTTCACCTATGCTGTCGGCATCAACACATATACACCCGGATAATATTCGTCGACGTAAACTATTATTAAACCGTGTCGAACTTAATCGACTCGTTGGCGCAGTTGATAGAAAAGGCTACACCATCGTACCTGTCGTAATGTATTGGAAAAAAGGGCGAGCTAAATTAGAAATAGCCCTAGCCAAAGGTAAACAACAGCATGATAAGCGAGCATCAGCCAAAGACAAAGACTGGGCACGTGAAAAATCACGAATATTTAGAAATAAATAGCAGTAAAACAGCCACTGATTTATACTGAACGAGTAACAACTGTTAAATATCGTATTAACAGAAACTTTAGGGGACGACCTGGCTTCGACGTGGGTTACAAAACTTAAGGTGCATGTCGAGTATGTTAGTTCTTCTCGTAAAACAGACTAACAAAATGATAGTTGCAAACGATAACAACTACGCCCTAGCAGCTTAGGCTTGCTAGCCTCTGACTAAAGCCGTGCTTATGCGTTTAGTATCAGGGGTCGACTCTCATAAGACAAGCTTGACGCATGCTTGGTGCGGATAGACTGAAACCTCACAAGATCGCTCTGTGTTTTCCCTGTTCATCGGGTAGCATTTAGTTAAATTAATAGATGAAATAAGCATGTAGATCCGAGAGCGGAGGATTTGCGGACGCGGGTTCGATTCCCGCCGTCTCCACCAAATACGAACAAGCCACCCAATAGGGTGGCTTTTTTGTTTGTGGCTAGGGAGTAGATAACAAGCAATACCGAATTTATAAAATTGTCAGAACAATTTTTAACTCTCTATAGCACGATGTCAAAGGGATTAGGTTGAGTAAATGTTAAATAATTACCAGCCACTTAAAGTATCTTCTAGTCGTATTTTTACTTTATATACCAATGAATAATCCGCTATATCCTATTGATTTGTTTAGTAATGATACGCAAACAAGCTTTAATCGTATCATTTTATGATACGATTAAAGCTCACAATCGTGTCATGAGAAATTGAGATGGCTAAAAAAGAATGGATATGGCAACAAACAGACTGGCCTAACTTTGAGTATCAGCTTGAAATTATATTGCCTGAACTAGAGATCCTACTACGTACTATTGCCCCGTTAGAATTACTAGCATCAGAATTAGGCCAAGATAAACAGCTCAATCTTGAATCATTAATTTTATTAGATGAAGCGCTTGCAACCGCTAAAATTGAAGGCGAGATACTAGACCGTGAATCTGTACGTTCCAGTATTGCCAAGCGTCTTGGTATCGGCGATGTAAAACGAACATCACGTTCGGCCGAAGCCTTTGTCGATGTGTTACTTGAATCAGTGAGAAGTTATGCTAATCCACTCTCTGATAACATGCTATTTCAATGGCATAGCAATATGTTTTATGAAAAGCCGATATTGAACACCATGTTGATTGGTGAATATCGTAATGAAGTCATGCAGATAGTGTCAGGTGCTTTTGGCAAACAGAAGACTCATTTTGAAGCCCCATGTGACAATCAGCAATGCGTAGCAGATGAAATAAATCATTTTTTATCGTGGTTCAACACCAATTACGATGGCTCTCTCTATATAAAGGCAGCAATAGCCAAATTCTGGTTTGTGACTATCCATCCTTTTGATGATGGTAATGGTCGCTTATCACGTGTTATCGCCGAGCGGTGTTTGGCAAGTGCAGGAGACAATGGTATTCGACTGTATTCAATCTCAAATGAAATTGAAAAAAATAAAAATGAATACTATGCATTACTTGAAAAAAGCCAACGAGGCACAAGCCTAGATCTTACTGACTGGATCATCTGGTTTTTAAAACAAATAACATCGGCCGCTGAAACGAGCATGAAGCGCTTAGATAAAATACGCCTAACAACATATTTTTGGGATAAGAATAGGGATGTTTCTTTTAACCCTAGGCAAACAAAACTAATTAGTCGCTTGCTAGAAACAGATGACTTTAAACAAGGAATTTCTCGCCGTAAATATAAAAGCCTTGCTCACACAACCGATATAACAGCCGCCCGAGACTTGAAGGACTTATTAGATAAGAAGGTTCTCGAACCAATAGGCGAGGGTAGAAGCAGGAAATATATAATAAAGGGTATTTCAAAATCAAGTTGACGGACCCCTTGATTTTTTGGACATAGAGTAGCCAGCTATTTCCCCTTGCTTAAAACTAGCGTTAGCAATGCTCCAATGGCCGCTCCTGCTAATATTGCACCAGTAGCACTTGCTTCTTTGGTTGTTGTTATATTTACAGCATTTTCGGTACTAAATGCTTCCACACCTTTTGAAACTTCAGATATGATCGTTTCAGGTTTAATATTCAACGCCTCACAAATCACAAATAGCTGATCCATTGTGATATTGGCTTTGCCCTTCTCTAGCCTTGATAAGACTGGTTGAGATATACCGGTATGAGCAGATACTTCTGATTGCTCTTTACCTAACTCTTTTCTTATCTTTTCTAGCTCAAATCCGACTAAACCGTTGTAGGTTATTTGTTGATTCATTGCAACATCTCAAATTCTAGTATTGACATATATTCGTAATACGAATATTATAATGTTTTGATTATATATAAGGATAACAGAAATGCTGTTAAATGAGAATGAAATTACAGATAGAGTCATTACGTCAGTGGCGAAAGTTTATAGAAAAAAAGTGTCAGGTTTAGTTGCGCATGCGGGTGTAGTATTGAGTTTCTCGCAGGGCGAGCAGTTGGTATTGCATACAAGTCCGGATAAGAACACTCACTTAAGTACCATTGAAGAGTTTTCAGAAGGACAGAAGCTAGTTAAAAAGAACAGCGTGAATGCAACACAAACAATCGTAGATAGAATCAATAGAAGAGTATCTTCTAGCTTTAAATATAGTCTATTTAATAACTGTGAGCACTTGGCAAGTGAAGTTATGACTGGTCACTCAATAAGTGCGCAGTTAAAGACTACACTAACCTTTGCAGTAGTTGGCACTGCTTTGGCTGCATGTAAAGTAAGTAACAGGAGTGCCAGCAGATTATTATTTACCGCGTTAATATGTGGAGGGTTAGGGCTTTATCTAGAGAAACAAGCTCAGCTGTCTTCGTAAGAGTTTTGGCTTATCAATTAGCTGTGTATGCCGTAACGGCCAAGGATTCATAATTCTAATTTAAGGGTATATTTAAGGGGACGCTACCTTTTGTTTTAAGATCTTGTTTGTAAGTTGGTTTTTATTAAAAGGGTAGCGTCCCCTTTTACTTTCCCCTTTTACTTAAATAGGAGGCGCTCAGGTAAGCATCTGGCGTGAGTTACGAAGAATGGAGGCTGTAGCTGAAAAAGGATCTGATATCGAAGAAGCGAGACTAGCTGCTGATAATTCAGACTGGAAAGCCTATCAAGAAGCTATGGGTGGCGTTATATGCCTTCGAAAAGATAGGCCTCTTAAAATCGTATACGAAGATGACATTAATACTGATACAGGCGAGCTAAGACAAAATCAGTATGAAGAACTCAGTGCTCCGAAAATCTTCGGGATAAAATCAGGCCTTACGCTGATTAATACTCGCCCACATACATGGACAGTTTCGAAATTCTTCGAACCTGCTTTCGAAAAAATTAGAAACTTTGAAAGGCTAAGCCGAAAACACTTGGAGTTCTGTCAATAACTGTACGCCCCCGAATTAAACGCAAAGAAATGAAAGAAATGCATTTACTATCTGGTTTTCAAATATGGAATCCAAAACGACACTCCAAGGAATACTGAATACAAATAAAACTATTACAAAAAGAAGCAATCCTATGAGCATTAGATTGAAAGATCTAAGGCAATTAGCCTGAAAGTCATACCTAATATCCAAATCTCTCTGGATATCCTTAATACTATCGTATTGTTCTGAATATTGATGTTTAAGCCTGCCCATATGACTTTGATACTCATCTTTAACTGCATCTAGAGTATGTCTTTGATTTGAAATTAAAATAAACATCATCTGAGTGTAGATAATTACAGCTATTAATAAAAAGAAGTTAGTCCAAAAACTAGTCAAATCAATAATTGGGCTAATTTTGATTGAAGCTATAGCCAATGATATTGGAATACCAAGCATTTTTGTTTGAACAGAAGAGAAAATATCATTTAATTTCGTTAAATAATCTCTCTTACTTTCCTCATATTCTTTTCTAACATCGTCAAAAGAAAACTCACTCACAAAAAGTTGGTAATTTTCACTGAACCGTTTTGAAAACTCACCAAAATTTACAAGTAAATAGATGAGCCGGTCATTTTTATTTATATTATTGAGTAAACCAAAAATTACTTCTTTGAGAATACTTCTCTTTTGCTCTGAGTGAGAATTATCCGTGAATAGAGATTTGACAATACTGAAGCCATCAAGCCCCTCTTCGATAGATGTTTCATCAAGAACAACTGGTATTTCAATTTTTGTTTTATGAAGAAAGACAATTTCTTCAATAATATCACTTGTTAGTTCAACGCGATGATCAGCATTTTCTACAATGATCTTGAGAAAGTCACTAACCTCGAAGAAGTGTTTAATTTTGCCCTGATCTTTATCAAATGGAAATGTAGTCGTATCTGAAAGTATCAGAAAATTCTCTGGAGGATTTAAAATGTTGCCTCTGGCGGCTAAAAAGTCAGCCCACTCGTAATAGATGTAAAGCCCACTAGATTTAATAGCTTCAGAATTAATTTTAATCAGTACTTCTGGTGACTCTTCCTTTCTTAAATCATCAAGACTTACATGTTTTCTTTTAAATAAATAAGAGAAAATCGGTTGTTCATTTTGCTCACAACTTTCTAATTCTGCAATCAACTGTTCATTAACAGTTGCTGTAAATTCATAACCGCTATCATTTCTTTTGAAGCCATAAGCAATATGCAGCTCTTTAACTTTTTGAGTGCGTGCTTGCAAGTCCATTTTACTTCTGTATTCCTTTTGACAACTGTATTTTCAAGGTATTTGGAACTTCGGTTATTTTCAAATAACCGGTTGCTTCATCAAAAAAGATACTTACACCTACCAAGTCACTATCAAAGCTTATCGATAGCTTCTTTGTTTTCCCCGAATACCTTGTTAATTCTCGTAAAGCAGATCTTTCCACAGGTAAATTATTACTCAAAAAGTATGGGTCTTCTTGGGCGATCTCAAGAAACTTTCCTGTTTCCTCAGGAGAGTACACGCTATCTAGTAGTTCAGATAGATTATCAAGTAATATAGGCTTTTCATCATCTAACCAACCAATACATCGCTCATACACAAACTCTTTAATACTCTCTGATTTGACATCATCAAATGCATTCTCAGAGCAATAAAGCTTAGTAACTTCAACTAAATTTTTAGTATCTAAACGTGCTTGAGTAGCTTCTTCGCATCCAATAAAATTAGAAAAGTAGTCAGTCACTTCCTTAGCTGAACGCCCAATCCGGAAAGAAATATACTTTGAGGACTTCTCTGAAAGCCATGACGTAAGGTTTATACGTGCGGCCATATGAAGTTTATCTAAATCTAGTCGCTCGACTTCGTCCAAAGTTAGCTTATCAGAAATTGATAATCCACTTATTTTTCTCAGAAGAATAACTGAAAGAAAGTGTGAGCCCTTATGAGTGTAATGGTTGAATAATAAGTACCCCCCCTTACCAACATGAGACTCCTCTAATTCTTTTTTGAAATATTTAGTTGCTGCGACTGAAAAATCTACAAAATCATTAAATTTTTCTGTTTTTGAATTATAAAATTTTTCTAATAATATAACAAAATGAGGTTTAGGATCTGTATCATTCTCGGTAACTGTAAATTGTCCAGTATAGAGCCCTGTCTTTCTGAATAATGCACTTAATTGTTCACCCAGCTCTTGTGCGTGAGCGTCTATAACATTTTCGGTTTTTCTATCGAAAATTTTAGCTTCACGATCTTTTTCACTTTTCCGGACTTCGTGAAAAATTATATTTTGTATACTCATTTATTAATATATCCCTATTGAATTTTATTTTATTCTGCTAGAAAGAATATAGTTTCTAGTCATTTTTTATTTCGGTTGTCCTTATTGTCGCCTTATGCCAGAAGCCTCCCATATAACTTCGACCAAAGAAAATAAATGATAAGCAAGAAACAATACTCCCCCCAATGAAAACTACATATAGGGTTTTTATTTCTGATAAACAATTGATCTCAGAAAGAGAATAACATATCAGACAAACCCAAACCAAAGTGATATAGAGGCTAATAAGCTGGTTAATTTTAGATACTGAAAATGGTGTTGATCCTGTTAAGGTGTGATGAGCTTTTTCTATATACTTTTCAGGCTTTCTTCTTGTTAAAACAACTTTATATAGCGGGCCAGTAACATCATCTTCTAGCATATCAACATGCTTTTCCCAATTCTCTTGCCAATGCTTACTCCCTCTATTTACACAGAACCAAGCAAAAGAGAACACGAAGCCTAAACAAGATAATATGACTGATAAATCTTGCTGTTTACTTATTTCAGTAGCTTGAACACCGATAAATCCGGCAAAAGTTGCACCTATAAAGACCCAAAAATAAGAGGCTCTTTTCCAGTAAAGTTCAATTTCAAACTTTCTAATGTCCAGTGCGTGTTCTAAGGCTTTCTCACGCTTTTTCTCTTCGAAGAAGTCTTCCTCATATTGTTCTTGAGTATAGTCAGTTGTTGGCACTAAAATATAACCCCTATTGATTTTCCATATTCATCAAAATGAGTATGGGATTTATTGACTAGTTATGCAAAAGGACTTGAACCTAACCCTTCCAATTATCATCTATTCATATAGCATGAGAACACAATTCTTTTTTCACCTATCTCTAATTAACTTATTACCTTTTGGTACAGGTTATCTAATTCAATGTCTATTTTTACACGTTCATTATTTTCTATGTGTTCAAGACACCTGATAATGAAATTGTCATCAATAGGTAATGCAAGTCCATTTCTTTGTATTGCAGCGTCTCCACAGCGTTTTATTAATTTTTGTAAATTATCACTTTCCCTAAAGAAAAGCATACCTACTCGTCCTCTATTGAGGTCATACCTACCAATAAGTTGATCAAGAGCTGGGTTGTCGATTTCATTTGTATAATTCTTACATTCAATATGTATTGTATTTGCAACCAAGTGTTGATCTAAAGCTGCTCGATAGAAAAATCCACTGTGTTTTCCGTTTGTGTAGCGAATATCAATCCTCTTTCTACCATCATTGATCGATCCTTCTTTCTTTGGATTTATCAGATTAGGAAAGAAAAGAAAACTAATAACACTAATACAATAGTTGTGATAAAGATCTGCATGCTTCTTTCCCTTCTCTATTAATGATAGCTCTCTCTTTAGTTGAGAGGCCAAATCTGCCTCTTGAAAATTTTCACCACTGATATTGGGTATTTTTGACGCTGTACTTTTTAATTTATCTCGATACTTATCGATCACTTCAGGATGAGCAATAGAAAACTGTGCTAAAAAGTCTTTCTCTGTAGGGTAATGTTCATCCACAGTTTTTTTATAAACAACCTTCTTACGAACTTCACCCTTATTATTTAAAAGTGTAGTCACTAATGAATCGCCAGCTCTAAGATGCTCAGCCTGCAAAAATTCAAGAACAAACATCTTTCGGAATTGCGTATGATCCACACCAACTTGATACCTGACGCTATATTTTGGAACAAGAAGAAGTTTGGCTGAATTATGTACCGGTAATTCAACATATTCTTGCCTCCAACTCTCGCTTTCAGAACACCAAAAAAATCCAGATGGAACTTTCCTCATTGGTACATCATGTAGAACACACTGAGATTGAGTGTATGAAATCAATTGTTTTCTTATTACGTTCGTTGTTATATCTGAAATTTTATCTCTGCCTATTCCAGGTATAAATAGCGCAAAATCAGATAGGTCTTCCATCAGGCCAGATGTAGCCGCTTTGCTTTTAGACAGTGCCGAATACACTTCTGATGCTTGCATTCCTCCAACTCCACGCCCCGAATTACCATCAATGGACACTCCCAAATGAGTTTCTTCCGGCTCACCCAAATGAGATAACAACAAAAGAGCCTTAGGTTTTTGACCGTTCTTCACCGCTTCTAAAACTGCTTGAAAGAATGAAATTACCATTTCATGCGATGCAATTGACCAATCGTCATCCCTAGTGGTTAGAGCATAAGGATCAAGATAGAGTCGCGTGTCTGAACCCGGAGTAATATCCACAAAATCAAGTTCAGCTTGAGTTCTATTTATGTTAAAAATTTCAGAAAAATGTGGCAATTGGTTTCACCTTCTAGGTTAGGAAAACTAGGCAAGAGTAAGCATCAAATTCATTTGTATTTATTTGTATTTATTGAGGGGTATTTATTATCTTTACCTTGGGATAAACGACTATTTTTTTTCAAGAGAGCTAATCGACCGAATCAATTCTTTGCCCTTAGTTGTACAAAACCATTTTCCAGAAACATCATCGATTAATCCCAACTCATTTAAGTAAACATGATGAAAGGACTTTTGATCCCTTAATATCCCTAAAGAGTATGCGGAAGCTAATGCTTTTAGTATTAGTTTTGTCGTTGATGAATTGTCGGAGTAAAGTTGTGATAGCACCATTAAGTCAGGAGCTGTAAGCTTAGAAAATGTTCTTGCAATCTCTGGGTGAACACTACCTTCGATTAGCTCTCGTGCAGTTAAGTTGGACCATAGTTCCCTAACTGAATCATTGCTTTGGGCTTCTGTGTTTTCAAGTACGGTATAGATAACTTTCGGTTTTACAACTACGTTAGTGTGATTTGAAGGCCCGCTTTGTTTAATTTTATCGAGTGCTTCCTGAATAGTTTTTTCAGCGTAGATTTTCTGAATATCACTCAGAGTGCAAAACTTCTGCTCAATAAGTTTTGCTACTCCAGTAGTAGTAGCCGTAATTGGAGAAATTAGACTTTTAATGATGTCAGTGCCAAGAGACCATACTTCCTTCGGTATGCTTTTAATGAGTTCAGATTTGTCTGACATAGTCCAGTTAGTCCTTTACTGATAACTTGTTATTTAAGGGGGGGGATCCCCTTGTGTTCGTGCGTGTATCAGTGGACTATATTTTAATTTAATAAAAAAATCAATCATTTATAAGGTGGTCTTGATTGCATATATCAAACAGAACAAAGATTACTAGATATAAAGTAGGTGTAATACTTTTAATAAAGAGAATTAAATTAGTGGGGCCAACTATGGGGGCAACTAGTTATTCTTGATATTGAAAGGTGAGTTTAATAGGGTGTTAAGGTGGTAAATGTGATTGACGCCGTCCAAATATAAATAAACCACTTAGGTGCTTTTATATATGATTATTCAAATCAATAAAATTAACCGTATACGAACAAGAAAACTCAGAATCCTTCCTAAAATTTGTACAGCCCCAAAATGTTCCTCGCGTACTCTTTCGTTGTTTCAATTTGCCATTGCATTCAGGGCAAATGGGTTCGACATAGTTGCACTTTGGATTTTCACAGATTTTAAGCTTATCTTTCTCTATCAAATTGCTATGGCACCATTCGCAAGCCGTTTGGGTGTGGGTACATAGTGGATAATCGCTACACGCGAAGAATTGACCGTATTGTCCATCTTTGGCGATCATATAGCCTGTTTCGCATTGGCGGCAGGGGATATCAGCAATTTTAGTTTGGAAGTGTGGTTTATCGGCGTGTGTTTGAATGATGTCGTAATCATCCTTGAGCAGTTCTCGGACGAAGTCAGAGGCGTTATTGCCATCGGTGATTAGGTAGACGTGGTGTTTGGCTCGGGTGAGGGCGACATAGAATAAACGACGTTCTTCGGCATGGGCGTAGCCATCTGATTTTGGTAATACATTATTAAGTAGTGGGTGATTTGTTTTTTCAGATGGGAAGCCAAACTTACCTTTTTGTAGGCCTAAGATAATTACATAATCGGCTTCTTTACCTTTTGATGCGTGGGTGGTCATTATTTTAAGCTTTAGTTTGGGGTAGTAGTTTTTTAAGCGAGATATATCCGGGCGATCATGACTAAAGCGGACGAGTATTAATACGCTCGCTGCTTTTTTAACCTTGGCATTTATTTCGATTAGGGCTTGTTCAACACCAGCCTGATTATGTGCTGTTTTTAGCAAGGATATGGCGGCCTGTTTAACGTGGTTGAAGCTGTGTATTTGCTTGCTGATTTGCTCGGGGTTTTGCATGATAAAGCGAGAGGCGACATCAGCAATCTTATTATTAAAACGAAATGTGGTGTCTAATGTGGTGGTGGCAGCAGGGCCAAAATGGTCTTCAAATTGTTTGGTTATGGATACATCACTGCCGGTAAATTGATAAATAGCCTGCCAATCATCACCGACACAAAATAGGCTGTTATCGGCTTGCTGATTTTGTAATGCCTTAATCATTTGGGCTCTGCTGGCCGATATGTCTTGAAATTCATCAACTAGGATGTGAGTAAAGTTTGATTGGTATTGTTTTGATTTTATATAAGAAATTGATTTTATAATCATGTCGTCAAAATCAATGGTGTTGGTTTCAGTCAAATGTTGCTGATACGCATTGTAAATAGGCTCAAACAATTTTAAGGCGGCCAATGTGCGTTCATGGTCGTCATGTTGAGCTGATTTATGGGCTAGGTCTGCGATAGATAGAAACGAGGATTTAAGCAAGCCTAATAGCTGTGATAGTAAACGACTAAAGGCTGACACTTTGCCGAATTCATTTAAGGTGGCTAATATCGCTTCATTGGGAAGAGGGTCTAAATCGACGTTGTGTTTGAGTAGTTTTGCTTTGAGTTGTTTGAGTAAAACTCCCTGTCGTTTTTGGTAGCTATAGGTTTCAATCAGTGGCGTATTATGTTTTTTATGTAGCTCACGTTTCCATGCCATACCGTCGAGGTATTTTTCTTCGTCGATAAAAATAGGGGTGTGATTATTCTCATCCACTGCAAAGTGTTCGATATAAATCCCGTGTTCAGGCAAATAGAAGTCAGGTTGGTACTTTCGAAAGTCGGGCCCTGATGTATTGACCTGATAGTTAGCCTCATAGTGATAAGCAATACCGTGTTCGAATAAGAAGTTGGCAATTTCACATTCTTCATAGCTTTTGACTAACTCGCCTTGCAAGGTACGCATTTCATTTTCACGAATATACTTATTGTATGCACCGAGGGTTTTAAAATTGAATTGGCTTTTGTAGGCATGAGGAAAACGAATGAAATACTTAATGGCTAATGATAGATAGTCGGTGTTTTTCAGTAGTGTGTTGAATTGGTCATCGACAAATTTATCTTTTAAGCGGGCATCTTCAGCCATTTTATTAATGGAGGGAACCGTGCCTTCGACCTGAGTAATAATGTGTTTTCCTAGGCTATGAAAGGTCTTGACGGTGAAACCTTCAATATTGAGCTTGGCCTTTATTCGTTCAGACATTTCTTTGGCTGCATCATTGCCATAGGCGAGCATAAGGATTTGCGAAGGCTCGGCGATGTTAGCCTTAATAAGATAAGCCGCACGGCCAATCATGGTGCTGGTTTTACCTGTGCCTGCACCGGCGAGTACTAGATTGTATTTATCGTTCTTAACGCAGGCTTCACGTTGGTTTTGAGTTAATGGCTGGCTTTCAATATGGTCGAATAGGTCTTTAAACTGTGCTAGTTGCGTGTTTACGAACTTATCATTATAGGCTGCAAACACGCTGGGGCCTTGCTCAAATAATTGTTGTAAAGACGCAATATAAGGCAGGTAGTCAGGCTCAATTAACTCATTAATATTAGGATGTGAAACGGGTGTTTTTAGATGTTGGTAGCGATCAAACCATGCTTCAACCTGCGGTTGGCGAATATATGAACCTTGGTGAATGATAGTGGCTACATCTTGATAAGCTTGTTTAAACTCAGATTGGAACTGTTTAATGTAGTGTTTTTGCTGACGATAACTGTATTGTTGAATGGTACTGACAATGGACGAGGTATCTTTTTTGCCGATTCCTCCGAACTTTATTTTTTGACCTTGTGCTAATTCAATAGTGATGGTTGACCAAAAATAGCCATCGACTATTTCTATGTTCTTACCTAATGAAATCAGCTGAATATCGTGCTGTGATTTGAATCGACCCATGAAGGATAGTTTGTCCTGATAGATCTCAAGGCGAGGATAAGAAATATGTTTTGCAAAGACCCTTGCAAATAGACTGATTCGATAAGAAAAAACGGCTGTTTCGCTGGACACAGAAAGCTCTAAATGTTGAAATGAAGTTACTGCTTATTATCCTTTCTTCTAGTGTGAGAGTGAAGTAATAAAAAATGGTATAAAGACATTATTACTGATATCGATTGAACTTGGCTTTGGTCATATCAATCATGCTGTAGGCAAGTAATTGAGCTATTTGGAATAGCTTCGGCATAAATAATGGTGTTATTAGTGAGTAGGTCTCGAACTATGATGATTTTAGTGTTTAAATACGATACTTCAATCTAACAGATTTCATATACTGATTCTTTTGTGTAAATTAACGGCTAATTCAAACATTAGTTAAAATGGCTTATTTAAGGGGACGCTACCCTTTGTTTTAAGGTATTGTTTATAAGTTGGTTTTTAGTAAAATGGTAGCGTCCCCTTTTACTAATACAGTCAAGGGGTGTGATACATTTTGACCTGTTTAAGTTTAATTTAATTCGGTTTAACTCGATTTTAAGCTGACTTATATTATTGATTGTTCGCAACTAAAAGTGACAAATAGTGCAACGGTCAACTAAGATTAACGCATTATTGTGGGGGGACTACTTTGCAACATCCGATACTCTATTCTTTACAAAACTGTCCTTACGCGATGCGTGCAAGACTGGGGATACTACTGGCAAAACAACCGGTGATGCTACGCGCGATAGATTTAAGAAATAAACCGCCTGAAATGCTAGCGGCATCTCCCAAAGGAACGGTGCCAGTTTTAGTCATCGATAATCCCGAAAATCCTGGTCAATCAACGGTAATCGATGAAAGTTTAGATATTATGCTTTGGGCCTTAAGCCAGAGCGACCCAGATAATTTACTTTGCAGTGCTGAGCCAAGCCAACTACCGTCTATGCTTAGCGTCATCGGTCGCTTTGACAATGAGTTCAAAATGCACTTAGAAAGCTATAAATCTGCCAAACGCTATCATGAAGAGTCCAAAACCGATCATCGCCAGCAGTGCGAAGCCTTTATTATTGAATTAGACACACGTCTAAGCAAACATAAATACCTGATGGGCGATAAGCCCCGTTTAGTCGACTACGCGATTTTACCTTACCTTCGTCAGTTTGCCCGTGTTGAGCGCCAATGGTATACACAAGCGCCTTACCCGCACCTTCAGTATTGGCTTAAGCTGCATCTTACATCGGTGTTATTTTCAAAAGCGATGATAAAGCATCCATTGTGGCTCGATCATCAACAAAGTTTTCTAATCGGAGAATAGGGTAGCGTTCCCTTAGTGCTAAGTTAACTTAATAGTCATCATCAATAAATTCACGCCAACTCTGTAGAGCAAGGTGGAAATCGGCTAAGCCACAAAAAGCTTCCGATTCACCATCGTAGAGAGACAGACCATCTTCAAGTTCAACTTCTTCACCACTATCAAGTTCATTGGCAAAAACCCTAACTTCCTCATCATCGAGTTCAATGGATAGTGCTTTACCTACCAACCGCCAGTGTTTCAGCTGGTTTGACTGCAATTTAGCGATGCCTTGGCAAATTGCTTCATACTTTTCTAAACATTCCCCTAATTCCTCAACAAACCAAAATCCTAAAGCTTCTTGACCCATACTAAACTCAGCAACGAAGGTACCCGTTAAGGAATTACGTTGAAACTCATAGTCCATAAATTATCTTGCCTTAAAAATAGTTCTACTATTTTAACTCAACGCACTAAAATAGGGGTAATAGAGAGTTGTTTGGCAAGGCGGGGTTGATCGTGATTTATCGTTTGAAAAACGTAAGAGGCAGTGGTTGATTTCTTGATTGTTTTTCCGACATCGACTCTGTTAACGATTCTTGTATTGCCATATTTATGTTAATTTATATATCCTTTGGAACGAATAAATAAACGAATCTAGAATCTTATCTCAAGGAAGAGGGTGACAGAAAAATGGAACGAACATTCAAGCTGGCACAACTGCTATCGATAGCGATTGGAATTTTAGTATCAAGTCTGCTGATTGCTGGTTATGTATATCATCTGGGATATATACATAGTTTTGGTTTAGATGCCGCTATTATTTATAAAAGCCTGCCGGATATGATAACCGAGGGCTGGTACCTCACAATTCAGATAGTGCTGTGGATGGTAGATATTTGGTGGGTTTTTATTGTTGCTTTGATTCTTTACGCGGGCCTTATCCTAGGTATTTCATATGGGGTTACATATCTCAAAACAAAGGGGAAATTAGAGCACGTTGAAGAAATTACATTTGAAAATCAAGGGCGCTTAACCTTCGGTTTAACAGAATGGATTTGGAAGATTTTCTGGGAAACAATGAACGAAGGCCTAACCTGGTTTCTACATATTCCTTTAGCAGTATTGACGGTATTATTTTTGTTAGCGTTGTGGCCTTACCAACAAGGTAGGGACGATGGCTTAAAACAGATTGCACAACATCAAGAATACGGTTGTATAGCAAAAGATTCATTACCAGATATGACGCAATGTATTTATATTTTTGATAATTCAAAAAGTAACAGCGATGAACTGGTAGCCCAAGGGATTTTGGTCGCTGCTGATAAACAACGATTAGCTTTATTCAATGATAATAAAATTGAAATTTGGCCGAGGAAAGTAGATTACAAGATTGTGCATAACTACAGAAGTAAAGAGAAAAAACAGGCTGAGAATTCAAATAAACACATAAAGAAACAGTGATATATAAATGTATGAACATTACATGGTCAAACTAGAGTCCAGTTTTTTAGGGGAACTTCAAAGCGTCCCCTTTAATTAAATCAGTTCCAAACCATCTTAAATTTGATTATCATGCTTTTATGAAACTGATTAATTGTGACTTAGGTGAATGCTTAACACCGGATCCGGATAAAGCTATCATGCCGCTGGTGGATATGGCGAATATCGCCTGTGGTGGTCATGCCGGTGATGTCACGAGCATGGAAAAGACACTTAAATTAGCAAAGCAATATGATGTAAAAGTCGGTGCTCACCCCAGTTATCTAGATCAGGAAAACTTTGGTCGAATCAGTCATGATCTTTCTGCTGGTGAACTATGTGAAATATTACTAAAACAAGTTACTGAGTTTCAAGGGCTATGTCAGCAGTACGAGGTGGACATGCACTACATCAAACCGCACGGTGCTTTGTATCACGATATGATGCATAAACCTGAAGTCTTAAATGTAATGTGCCAGCTTATTAAAACGGTTAACCCGTCTTTAGATTTAGTTGTGCAGGCTGGACTTCATCAAGATCAAATGGCTGAAAAAGCAGAGCAAACGTCAATTAACTTTATTTATGAAGCCTTTGCTGATCGAGGCTATCATGGCAATCAAATGATTCCACGGACTGAGCCGGGTGCAATGTTGAAGGATGCCGAAGATATTGTGGCGCAATATCGACTGTTTTCACAAGAACATAGCTTTCAGATAGATACTATCTGTTTTCATTCTGATCATCCTGCATCCGCTGTAGCGCTTAAACTTATTAAAGCGGGAGCTGATCAAGGCTCGACTAATGTTTGATATTAAATTGGCTGGTGAAAATACCATCATTATTTATTTTGGTGATGAGGTTGCCCCTGAACTTGCTGAAAAAATCGCCTTTTATACTGAGTTTTTGCAACACTCATTAAGCGACTTTATTATTGATATGGTGCCGTCTTATACCAGTTTATTGATTAGCTATCGTCTTGATTTGCTCAGTCATCAAGACTTTTGTAATCAAGTATCAACCACTTTAGCTAAAGCCATTTATGTAAAACAAGAACAATCATCAGACGTAGTTGAAATTCCTGTGTATTACGATCCTGAAGTGGGCTTAGATTTAGACCGAATCTTGCTCGAAACAGAACTCAGTTTACAAGAGTTTATACACATTCATAGCCAACGAACGTATTTGATTTATGCTATCGGATTTAGCCCTGCCTTTGCATTTTTAGCTGAAGTGGATCAGCGTATTCAAATGCCGAGATTGAAAATCCCTCGCATTAAAATCCCCGCGGGCAGTGTTGGTATTGCCGATAAGCAAACTGCGGTTTACCCCATCGACTCATCAGGCGGTTGGAATATCGTTGGTAGAACACCTATCGATTTGTCACTTAATGATTATGAAAATTTAAATCGGTTTAGGGTGGGGCATCAAGTTAGGTTCAAAGCCATTGATAGGCAAGAGTATCTCTCTCTAGGTGGTCAGTTTTGAGTTTCAGGGTTATAAAGTCAGGCTTTTATAGCACGATCCAAGATCGCGGCCGTTTTGGTCTTGCACATCATGGTTTAAGCCAATCAGGCGTGGCAG
>JABSQN010000007.1 GCA_013215825.1 Piscirickettsiaceae bacterium
TTACAAAGTCGAACCAATGCAAGTACCCACACACATTACTTGATATTATCTTTTTAAAGAGCGTTTGTTGTAGACAGCGTCTGCAACAAAGAAGCGAGAATTATACAGCCTCTCGCAGGACTGTCAATCATTTTCTTTTTTATTTTGTTGGCTGCTTATTTGCTGGCAACTCAATAAAAACGAGCATTCTACAGCCTCTCGCAGAACTGTCAACACTTAATTTAAACTTTCTTTTTCATTCTGTATAAACAGGGCTATTCGCAATGCTTACACACTAAAAAGCCGACTTTCGTCGGCTATTTAAATTTTCGGCATGAAGAAGTGTTATTCGCTAACAGCTTCTTCTACACTGCGATCTACTAATTCAATAATTGCCATTGGTGCTTTATCACCTGCACGCAAGCCTGTTTTAAGGATCCGAACATAGCCACCCGGTCGTGTTAATGAACGAGGAGAGATATCTGTAAACAATTTAGCTACCGTAGCTTTATCACCTAAACGAGCAAATGCAAGCCGACGATTAGAAACAGTATCCACTTTTCCTAAAGTAATTAAAGGCTCGATAACACCACGAAGTTCTTTTGCTTTAGGAAGCGTTGTACGAATCACTTCATGTTCAAGCAATGATGCCGCCATGTTTTTAAACATAGCTTTACGATGGCTACCGTTACGATTTAATTTACGACCTGCATTACGATGACGCATTTTATATTACCCTATCTCTTTATGCTGAAGAATGTATCTTCAGTATTATTATTTCTGTTCTAATGATGCAGGCGGCCAGTTTTCTAAATGCATGCCTAATGACAGACCTTTAGAAGCCAATACATCTTTAATTTCTGTTAATGACTTCTTACCTAGATTTGGAGTTTTCAACAGCTCCATCTCACCACGTTGAATTAAATCACCAACATAGTAAATGTTTTCAGCTTTAAGACAATTAGCAGAACGCACTGTCAAATCAAGCTCATCAATAGCTTGCAACAATGCAGGATCAACCTCTGCTTCTTTTTCTTCAACTTCAGGCTCTTCAATCACTGTAAAATCAACAAACGATGACAATTGATCACTTAAGATTGTTGATGCATATTTAATCGCATCTTCTGCTTCAAGTGTTCCATCCGTGTCAACTTCGATAATCAACCTATCTAGATCAGTACGATTCTCAACACGTGTTTGCTCAACACTGTATGTAACCATATTAACTGGACTGAATGACGCATCTAAATATAACTGTCCGATAACGCGATCTTCATCTTCATCTGCAGCACGTGCATTTGAAGGAACGTAACCACGACCTTTCATAACTTTAAACGTCATTGAGATACTACCACCCGTAAGGTTGGCAATAACATGCTCAGGATTTACAACCTCAACATTATGCGGAAGTTGAATGTCAGCTGCTGTAACAGGACCTGCACCTTCTTTATTAAGTGTCAAAACCACTTCTGACTGCTCATGCAATATAAATGCAAGACCCTTCATGTTTAACAGAATATCAAGCACATCTTCTTGTACGCCATCAATCGCTGAGTATTCATGAACCACACCATCAATCTGTGCTTCAACAACAGCTGTACCTTCCATTGAAGATAACATAATACGTCTTAACGCATTACCTAATGTATGCCCAAAACCGCGTTCTAACGGTTCCAAGACCAAACGTGTTTTTGTATCGCTTGCTTTATTAATATCAACAATACGTGGCTTTAAAAACTGGCTTATATAAGCAGTCATGTAATTTCCTCTAAATAAACCCTAGGATTTAGTTAAAATTATTTCGAGTATAATTCTACAATCAAATGTTCGTTAATTTCTGCTGGCAACTCTGAACGTTCTGGAACGTGCTTATAAGTACCTTGCATTTTTTCAACATCAACTTCAACCCACTCAGAAAAACCATTCTGTGCAGCCAAATCCAATGATGCTTTAATACGAATTTGATTTTTACCCGCTTCACGAATTGCAATAACATCGTTAGCACTTACTTGATAAGAAGGAATATTAACCTTTTTACCATTTACAGTGATTGCATTGTGACGAACAAGCTGACGTGATTCACTACGTGAAACACCAAAGCCCATGCGGTATGCAACATTATCCAAACGACCTTCTAATAACTGCAAAAGATTCTCACCTGTAGAGCCTTTCTTGTTATCAGCCATTTTGTAATACGAACGGAACTGCTTTTCTAACACACCGTAAACACGACGCATTTTTTGCTTTTCACGCAACTGGGTTGCATAGTCAGATAAACGTCCACGACGCTGACCATGTTGACCAGGAGGAAACGCTCTATTTTCCATTGCACACTTAGATGTGAAACACTTTTCACCTTTCAGGAAAAGCTTCTCACCTTCTCGGCGACACAAACGACATTTTGCACCAATATATCTAGCCATAATGAACTCCTAAACTACACTCTACGCCGTTTTGGCGGACGACAACCATTATGGGGAATTGGTGTTACGTCTGTAATATTGTTAATTTTAAAACCAAGGTTGTTTAATGCACGAACTGCAGATTCACGACCTGGGCCAGGACCTTTAATTTCCACGTCTAGGTTTTTCATACCAAAACTCTGAGCAACCTCACCTGCTTTTTCTGCTGCAACTTGAGCAGCAAAAGGTGTACTCTTACGAGATCCTCTGAAACCACAGCCGCCTGAAGTAGCCCATGAAAGAGCATTCCCTTGACGATCTGTAATTGTAATAATTGTATTGTTAAATGATGCGTGAATATGCGCCACACCATCTACTACATTTTTCTTAACACGCTTTCGCTGCCGTGCTGATGAATTTTGTGCCATCGTATAGCCTCTTTACTTAATCATACGGCGAGGACCTTTACGAGTCCTTGCATTTGTTTTTGTTCTTTGTCCACGAAGAGGCAATCCTCGACGATGACGTACACCACGGTAACAACCGAGATCTTTAAGGCGTTTAATATCCATAGATACTTCACGTCTTAAATCACCTTCAACGGTGAATTTAGCAACTTCAGTACGAAGCGCTTCAATTTCTTGTTCAGTCAAGTCTCTTATTTTCGCATCTTCTGCAATTTTTGCAGCTGCACAAACTTGTTGTGCGCGAGTAAGACCAATGCCGTAAATAGCAGTTAATGCTATTACCGTGTGTTTCTGAACAGGAACATTAATTCCAGCAATACGAGCCATTTAGCTACCCTAATCCTTCAACAGTGAACCGAGAATTATATCACACATACTCTCAATCCAACAATACATTAATTTACTTTAAACCAAATTAGCCTTGGCGTTGCTTATGACGAGCTTCTTTACAGATCACTCGCAAAACACCACGACGCTTAACTATTTTACAATTACGACAAATCTTCTTAACTGACGCCTGAACTTTCATTATTTTTTCTCCACCTACAAATCTTTAAGATGTATATCGTTTTAACTTAAAAAGCCAGACATACCATTTTTGTTTTTGTTTGATTTCTTCATCAAGCTTTCATATTGTTGCGACATCATATGTGATTGAACTTGTGACACAAAGTCCATCACTACAACAACGATAATCAACAATGATGTACCACCAAAATAAAATGGTACATTCCAATAAAGAATTAAAAACTCAGGAAGCAAACATACCGATGTTATATAAATGGCACCCGCTAATGTTAAGCGCCCCATTATTGAGTCAACATATTTTACTGTTTGTTCACCTGGTCTAATTCCAGGAATGAACGCACCTGATTTTTGCAAATTTTCTGCTGTATCTTTCGGATTAAATACTAATGCCGTATAGAAAAAGCAGAAGAATATAATTGCGGCAGCATAAGCCATCACATACATTGGTTGCCCAGGAGACATCAATGTAGATATGTTTTGCAACCACTCCATTCCTTCACCAGTACCAAACCATCCTGCAATTGTTGCAGGGAACAGAATAATACTAGATGCAAAAATAGGCGGTATAACACCTGCCATATTCAATTTAAGCGGCAAATGTGTAACTTGTCCAGCCATCATTTTACGACCTTGCTGTCGTTTGGCATAATGCACAGGAATTCGTCGTTGTGCACGTTCTACAAAAACAACAAAGGCGGTTACTGCTAGAGCTAAGAAAGCAATAGTAATAACAAGGAAAGTATGCAACTGACCTGTACGAGCAAGCTCTAATGTTCCACCAACCGCAGACGGTAAACCAGCAACAATACCTGCAAAGATAATTAGTGAAATACCATTGCCAATACCACGTTCCGTGATTTGCTCACCAAGCCACATCAAGAACATAGTACCTGTTACCAGTGTTATTACCGCGGTAATTCTAAATAACATTCCCGGGTCAACCACCACTCCTACACCACCGGCACTTTGTGCTTCTAATGCAAGTGCAATACCTAATGCTTGAAACGTTGCTAACACTAAGGTGCCGTAACGCGTGTACTGTGTAATCTTACGTTTACCTGCAGCACCTTCTTTCTTCAACTGAGTCAACTTAGGATGTACCACCGTCAACAACTGCATAATAATAGAGGCAGAAATATAGGGCATAATTCCTAAAGCAAAAACAGACAACCGTGATAAAGCACCACCTGAGAACATATTAAACATGTCTAAGATGGTACCTTTTTGCTGTTCAAACATCACAGCAAGTGCAGCAGGATCAATCCCTGGAACCGGTATAAATGTACCTAAACGGTAAACAAGTAATGCGCCAAGAACAAACAGCAAACGACTTTTTAACTCGGCAAACTTGCCCGTTCCAGCTATTGCTTTCTTATTGTTGTTTTGAGCCACTGACTTATTCTTCTACTTTGCCGCCGGCAGCTTCAATCGCTTTTTGGGCGCCAGCTGTAACTGCAAGACCTTTAACCGTGACTGCAGTAGTAACATCACCAGAACCAATCACTTTCACACGAAGTGTATTTTCTGGAACTGCGCCAACAGCTTTAAGTGCTAACAAATCAACAACGCCACCTTCGATGTTAGAAATAACATCTAAACGAACTTCTGCTGATGTTGCAGATTTGCGGGATCTAAAACCCACTTTAGGCAATCTGCGTTGTAAAGGTTGTTGTCCACCTTCAAATCCACGCTTACTAAAGCCACCAGAACGTGATTTCTGTCCTTTATGACCACGACCACAAGTTTTACCTGTGCCAGAGCCAACTCCACGACCTACACGTTTAGCATTTTTCTTAGAACCTAATGCTGGAGCAATTGTATTTAACTGCATCTTATACTTCCTCAACCTGTAACAAATAAGACACGTGATTAATCATGCCTCTATTTTCAGGTGTATCAATAACAATTGCGCTACTGCCTGTCTTTCTTAAACCAAGACCAGCAACACACGCTTTATGTTTAGCTAAACGACCGATGGTGCTTTTCACCAACGTTACTTTTAATTTAGATTGAGATGCCATTGTATTTATTCCATGATCTCAGCAACTGTCTTACCGCGTTTTGCAGCAATTGCTTCTGGGTTATTCATTTCAGTTAAACCTTTAATTGTTGCACGAACAACATTTAATGGGTTTGTTGAACCGATAGATTTAGCTAATACATTATGTACACCAACAGCATCAAATACAGCACGCATTGCGCCACCGGCAATAACGCCTGTACCAACAGATGCTGGCTGCATATATACTTTAGCCGCACCATAACGTGCAGTTAGCGGATGTTGCAGAGTATGAGAATCCAGTGTTACCGTTTTCATATTCTTTCTAGCTTCATCCATCGCTTTTTGGATGGCAACTGGTACTTCACGCGCTTTACCTTGACCAAAACCAACTCGACCTTCTCCATCACCAACTACTGTTAATGCTGAGAATCCAAATACACGACCACCTTTTACTACTTTAGCGACGCGGCGAATACCAACTAGCTTTTCAACTAGGCCATCTGCTGGGCCTTGTTGTTGACGTTGTTCTTTTTGTGCCATGAGATAATACCTTTAAATTTAAAACTGCAAGCCGTTTTCGCGTGCAGCTTCAGCTAACGCCTTAACTCTGCCATGATATTTGAAACCAGAGCGATCAAATGCAACCGAGGTTACACCTTCTTTCGCAGCACGAGTAGCAACAGCTTTACCTACAGCAGTCGCTGCATCTGCATTACCAGTACCTTTCAAATCTTTTTTAATATCTGCATCTAACGTTGAAGCCGATGCGATAACTTTAGAACTATCATGAGAAATTACTTGAGCATAAATATGTTGAGATGTTCTGTGAACAGTAAGGCGATACACCTCAAGTTCTCTCATTTTAGCTCGTGATCTTTTAGCTCTACGTAAACGTGAATTCTTCTTATCCATTGTTCAGCCTATTATGCTTTCTTAGCGTCTTTACGAGCAACATGTTCATCGGAATAACGTACACCTTTACCTTTGTAAGGTTCTGGTGGACGGAATGCACGAATATCAGCTGCGACCTGTCCTACTACTTGTTTATCTGCACCAGATATAACAATTTCGGTTTGACTTGGTGTTTCAACTGTAATGCCTTCCGGCGCCACATATTGAACAGGGTGTGAAAAACCAAGAGTAAGATCAATCTTATTCCCTTGCGCTTTAGCACGATAACCAACACCAATAAGTGTTAATTTCTTCTCAAAACCTTGAGTAACCCCAACAACCATATTATTTAATAAAGCACGAGTTGTTCCAGCTAATGCAACAGACTTTTTAGCCGTGTTACGCGCTTTCATTTTTAAAACCGTACCTTCTTGTGTAACTTCGACATCCGCGTGAATCTTGCGAGTCAAAGTTCCTTTTGTACCTTTAATTGAAACTTCACTATCATTAAGTGAAACTTCAACGCCTGCCGGTATTTCTACTGGCGCATTTGCAATACGTGACATTTTATAATCTCCAAATACTAAGGCTAGCTAACTTCACACAGGACTTCACCGCCCTGGCCAAGTGATCTTGCCTTACGATCAGTCATCACACCTTGTGATGTTGAAACGATTGCCACACCTAGACCGGCAATTACTTTCGGCAAATCATTTGCGGCTTTATATACGCGCAAACCTGGACGGCTAATGCGATTAATTTCTGAAATTACTGGCTTACCTTCAAAATATTTCAATGTAATTGAAAGAACAGGTTTACCATCAACATCATTTACACTCTGTGCAGAAATGTAACCTTCGTCTTTAAGTACCTTAGCGATACTAACTTTCACCTTCGAAGAAGGCATTGCGACATCAGTTTTATTTGCTTGCTGTGCATTACGAATGCGTGTCAGCATATCTGCAATTGGGTCTGTCATACTCATTTTATTCTAGCTCCACTATATCTTTTCGCTTTTACCAGCTAGCCATCACTAGGCCAGGAATATCACCGCTCATTGCATGTTCACGCAACTTGTTTCGAGACAATCCAAACTTACGATAAAAACCATGTGGACGGCCCGTTATGCTACAACGATTTCTCCGACGCACAGCGCTAGAGTCTCGTGGTAACGCATGAAATTTCTTAGCAGCGTCTTGACGATCATCATAAGAAAGTGATGTATCAAGCATTTGCTTTTTCAATTCAGCACGCTTTACAGCGTATTTTTTTACTAATTTCGCGCGTTTAACTTCGCGATTTATCATGCTACGTTTAGCCATAACTTATACCATCCAACCTAATAATTATTTTCTAAAAGGAAATTTAAATGCTGACAATAACGCATGAGACTCTTCAGCTGTTTTAGCTGTAGTAGTAATGGTTATATCCATCCCTCTTAGCTTGTCAATTTTATCATAGTCAATTTCAGGGAAAATGATTTGCTCTTTCACTCCCATACTATAGTTTCCTTGGCCATCAAATGACTTTGGATTCAAACCACGGAAATCACGGATCCGAGGGATTGAAATAGTAATTAAGCGATCCAGAAAATCATACATACGTTCTGAACGAAGAGTCACCTTACAACCTACAGGCCAATCCTCACGCAATTTAAAACCTGCGATTGATTTTCTTGCCTTGGTGATCACAACTTTCTGACCTGCAATCTTTTCCATATCAGAAACTGCATGTTCCAATACTTTCTTATCAGTTAACGCTTCACCCACACCCATATTAAGGCTGATCTTAGTGATCCGCGGCACTTCCATAACTGATTTATAGCCAAACTGCTCTGTTAGCTGCTTAACTACACTATCACGATAAAAATCTTTTAATCTGCTCACTGTATTTACCTAATTCGTCGCTTACGCGCCAACAACTTCGCCATTTGATTTAAATACGCGAACCTTTCGGCCATCATCTAATATTTTAAAACCAACTTTATCGCCTTTACCTGTTGCAGGATTAAGCAACGCTAGGTTCGAACCTTGGATCGGCATTTCTTTCTCAACAATACCGCCCGTTTGACCTAGAGAAGGATTTGGTTTTGTGTGTTTTTTCACAAGATTAATACCTTGCACTAAAAACTTCCCATCCTGTCCACGATTAAGGACTTCACCTTGTTTTCCACGATCTTTACCAGTCATTACAACTACTTGATCGCCTTTTTTTAATCTTTCCATTTCAGCAATTCCTAACTTATAGCACTTCAGGCGCTAATGAAATAATCTTCATAAACTTCTCACCGCGAAGCTCACGCGTCACAGGGCCAAAGATACGAGTACCAATTGGTTGAAGGTTAGCATTCAACAATACCGCTGCATTAGTATCAAAACGGATAGATGAACCATCTGGACGACGAACACCTTTACGTGTACGAACGATCACAGCATTATGCACTTCACCTTTTTTCACTTTTCCGCGAGGCGTTGCTTCTTTAATAGTGACTTTAATTACATCACCAATACCAGCGTAACGACGATGCGAACCGCCTAACACTTTAATACACTCTATGCGTTTAGCGCCGCTATTATCTGCAGCCTCTAGACTACTTTGCATTTGAATCATTATCTAAACTCCAATATAGCCAGTGTTATTATTTCGCACGGCTGACTATGCCAACCAAGTTCCAGCTCTTTGTCTTAGACATAGGGCGGACAGAAGTAATATTCACTACATCACCAATATTACATTCATTCTTTTCATCATGAGCATGCAATTTAGTTGATTTTTTTACATATTTCTTATAAATAGGATGGGGAACTTTACGCTCAACCAATACTGTGATTGATTTATCCATCTTATCGCTAATGACACGACCGGTTACTAAACGTGTACTATTTTCTTGTTCACTCATCTTCGTACCCTATTTCGTTTCGTTAAGTACAGTTTTGATACGAGCAATGTCACGACGAACACGTCTCATTTCAGTTGGACGAGCCAACTGGCCTGTAGCATGCTGCATACGTAAATTAAACTGCTCTTTATGAAGCGCTTCTAACTCTTGCGCCAAGTCTTCAGCAGACTTTTCTCTAATTTCGCTCGCTTTCATTACAATATCGCCCGCGTTACAAATGTTGTCTTAACAGGAAGTTTTGCAGCTCCTAGACGAAACGCTTCACGCGCCACTTCCTCAGAAACACCTTCCATTTCATAGAGCATGCGACCTGGCTGTACATTTGCAACCCAGTATTCCACATTACCCTTACCTTTACCTTGACGCACTTCAAGAGGCTTACTTGTGATTGGCTTGTCTGGGAATATACGGATCCAGATTTTACCACCACGTTTAACGTAACGAGTCATCGCACGACGAGCCGCTTCAATTTGACGAGCGGTAATACGACCACGATCTAGCGACTTAAGCCCGAACTCACCAAAGCTTACTTTTGAACCTCTATGGGCCAAACCTCGGTTGCGCAGCTTCATCTGCTTTCTAAATTTTGTTCTTTTTGGCTGTAACATTGGTTAAAACCTTACTTTTCTACTGGGGCTAAAATTGGCGCACTCTTCGCGTCAAAAATTTCACCCTTAAAAATCCAAACCTTAACACCAATGATGCCGTAGGTTGTGTTTGCTTCTGCAGTACCATAATCGATATCAGCACGTAATGTATGCAAAGGCACTCGACCTTCACGATACCATTCTGTACGGGCAATCTCTGCACCATTCAATCGGCCACCAACATTAATACGAATACCTTGAGCACCTAAGCGCATAGTATTTGTAACAGCACGTTTCATTGCTCGGCGGAACATAATACGACGTTCCAATTGCTGAGCGACACTTTCTGCAACCAATGTTGCATCAAGCTCAGGCTTACGAATCTCTTCGACGCCTACGCTGACTGGTATTCCCATAATCTTTGACGCTGCTTTGCGAAGCTTATCAATATCCTCGCCTTTCTTGCCGATAACGATCCCCGGACGAGCCGTGTGGATAGTGATCTTTGCATTCTTAGCAGGTCGATCAATCTGGATTTTACTTACTGAAGCATGTGATAACTTCTCTCTAAGATAGTTACGTACCTTCAGATCTTTATCCAATAAATCAGGAAACTCTGCTGAGTTAGCATACCAGATTGAGTTCCAATCCTTAATTATACCAAGTCTGAAGCCAATTGGGTGAACCTTTTGTCCCATAAGTATTCTCTCTTACTTTTCGTCAACAACCACAGTGATGTGGCTTGTACGTTTAAGGATACTGTTACCACGGCCTTTAGCACGTGGTGACATACGTTTCATTGTTGAACCTTCGTCAACCATAATTACCGATATATATAACTCATCGATATCCGCGCCATCGTTGTGTTCCGCATTTGCAATCGCAGAATTCAACACATCTTTCAAGATAGATGCCGCTTTTTTAGGGCTAAAGGTTAATAAATTGATTGCCTTTTCAACGGGCAACCCTCTAATTTGATCTGCAACCAAACGTACTTTCTGTGCAGAAATTCTTGCATAGCTATATTTAGCTTTTGTAGCCATATCTCAACCCTACCGTTTAGCTTTTCTGTCAGCAATATGGCCTCTAAAGGTACGCGTTGGTGAAAACTCACCCAACTTGTGCCCAACCATATCTTCTGTAATAAATACTGGCATATGTTGTCTGCCATTATGAACTGCAATAGTTAAACCTATCATTTCTGGTGAAATCATTGAGCGACGTGACCAAGTTTGGATCGGACGCTTATTGTTTGTCTCTACTGCTTCTAAAACCTTTTTTTCAAGGTGTTGGTCTATAAAAGGACCTTTTTTAATTGAACGCGGCATACTTATTATCAGCCTTTACTTACGATTACGACGACGTACGATCATGCTATCTGTACGCTTGTTTTTACGAGTTTTATAACCCTTAGTTGGCATTCCCCAAGGAGATACAGGATGGCGACCACCCGATGTACGACCTTCACCACCACCATGTGGATGATCTACAGGGTTCATAACAACACCACGAACCGTAGGACGAATACCACGCCAGCGTGAGGCTCCAGCTTTACCTAATGAACGTAATGAATGTTCGCCATTACCCACTTCACCAAGTGTTGCTTTACAGTCAAGCAGTATTTTACGCATTTCACCAGAACGTAATCTTAATGTTGCATAGCCGTTTTCACGAGCAACAAATTGAGCACTTGTTCCAGCACCACGTGCGATTTGAGCACCTTTACCAGGCTTCATTTCAACACAGTGAACGGTACTACCTAAAGGTATTGATGAAAGCTTCATACAGTTACCCGCACGAATTTCTGCATTATCACCAGATTCCAGTCGATCTCCCGCCACCACACCTTTAGGTGCAATAATGTAAGACTTCTCACCATCCGCATAACTTAACAATGCAATATGTGCAGTACGGTTTGGATCGTATTCAATACGTTCAACCACTGCTGGGATACCATCTTTATTACGTTTAAAATCAATTAAACGGTAACGTTGCTTATGACCACCACCACGATGTCTAACCGTGATGCGACCTGCATTATTTCTACCACCAGTTTTAGATTTCTTTTCTAACAACGGCGCATATGGTGCACCCTTGTGAAGATCTGCTGTTTTAACTTGAACAACAAATCTACGACCTGCTGATGTAGGTTTAGCTTTCTTTAACGCCATTCCTGTTTCCTCATCCGTATTCTATTATTTATTCTGCGCCAAGGAAGTTAAGATCAGCGCCATCTACCAATGTAACATAGGCTTTCTTCCAGTCACTACGTTTACCGATAACACGGCCAGTACGTTTGACTTTACCTTTTACATTTGTAGTTGTAACTGATGTCACTTTGACATCAAACAACTGCTCAACAGCCTGTTTAATTTCAGACTTATTAGCACTTGGTAATACTTTCAGCACTACCTGATTGTAACGTTCAGCAACACGAGTTGCCTTTTCTGCCACAACAGGACCAACGATTATTTTCGTTAAACGTTCTGAATTCATGCTCATGCTAATGACTCCTCTAATTTACGAACAGAGTCTTGAGTCATAACGACCTTTTCAAATCGTAACAATGCAACAGGATTGATATGTGCTGCATCAGTCGCTGCTATATTATATAGGTTTCTTGAAGCAAGCTCTAGGTTATCTAGTGCTGTTTCAGAAACAATAAGCGCATTGGTCAATCCTAACGCTGTTGTTTTTGTTAATAAGTCTTTCGTTTTAGGTGTTGCTAACTCAACATTATCGACAATGATTAAAGAATCATTACGACGCAATTCAGAAAGGATAGTGCATAAGGCACTACGGTACACTTTACGATTAACTTTTTGACTGTAATCACGAGGTTTCGCAGCAAATGTTGTACCACCAGAACGCCATAATGGACTTCTGATTGTACCGGCACGTGCACGACCACTACCTTTTTGAGCAAATGGTTTTCTACCACCACCACGCACTTCTGAACGAGTCTTCTGTGCATGAGTACCGGCGCGGCCACCTGCTAAATAAGCAGTCACAACTTGATGAACCAATGATTCATTATAGTCACGATCGAAAACGGAATCAGAAACAGTGATTGTACCTGCTTTTTTACCGTCAAATGATTGTAATTTAAGATCCACAATATTCCCCTAAGAATCTTTAGGCTTTAACAGCAGGACGAATAATAACACTACCACCTTTTGCGCCAGGTATAGAACCTTTTACAAGTAGCAAGTTACGCTCTTCATCGATGCGAACGACAGACAGGTTTTGTAATGTACG
The DNA here is from genome assembly GCA_013215825.1 of Piscirickettsiaceae bacterium. Lineage (GTDB taxonomy): Bacteria > Pseudomonadota > Gammaproteobacteria > Nitrosococcales > Methylophagaceae. The sequence continues at coordinate 13,014 of JABSQN010000007.1, forward strand.
CTGTACATCACCCATATGTCCAGCCATTCTCTTTTCTTTAAAAACGCGACCAGGCGTTTGACATTGGCCAATTGAACCGGGTGCTCTATGCGAAATAGAACAACCATGTGTTGCATCGCCGCCACGGAAACCGTAACGTTTAACAACACCGGCAAAGCCTTTACCTTTTGTAATACCAGTCACATCAATTTGTTGTCCAGTTTCAAAGATTGATACTTTAATCTCCGAACCCATTTCCAAATCAGATGCATCATCAAGTGCAAACTCATATAACTTACTACCTGCAGCAGACTCTGCTTTCGCAAAATGTCCAGCTAATGGCTTAGTTACACGAGATGCCTTTTTCGATCCAACAGTTACTTGAACTGCGTTATAACCATCAGTTTCAACTGTTTTTAATTGGCTAACACGATTTGGTTCAATTTCAATTACCGTTACTGGAGTAGATACGCCATCTTCTGTGAAGACGCGAGTCATGCCCAATTTACGACCGACAAGTCCAATAGTCATTGTCCAAGCCCCTCTTAATTCAACTTGATCTGAACATCTACGCCAGCGGCGAGGTCCAGTTTCATTAATGCATCTACTGTTTTATCAGTAGGCTCAACAATATCCATAAGACGCTTGTGTGTACGAATTTCATACTGGTCACGAGCATCTTTATTGACATGCGGCGAAATCAAGATAGTGAAACGTTCTTTCTTTGTCGGCAATGGAATTGGTCCATTTACACGAGCTCCAGTTCGTTTCGCTGTTTCAACGATTTCTTTAGCAGATTGATCAATCAATCGGTGATCGAATGATTTCAATCTGATTCTAATAGTTTGGTTTGTTGCCATTATCTATTACTCAGTGATTTTACTAACAACGCCAGCACCAACGGTACGGCCACCTTCACGAATAGCGAAACGTAAACCTTCTTCCATCGCAATCGGTGCGATTAAAGTAACATCCATTTTTACGTTATCACCAGGCATGACCATTTCAATACCTTCTGGCAATTCACATGCGCCAGTTACGTCTGTTGTACGGAAGTAGAATTGTGGACGGTAGCCATTAAAGAATGGTGTGTGTCGTCCACCTTCGTCTTTCGACAAGATGTAAACTTCTGCGTCAAAACGAACATGTGGAAGAATTGAGCCCGGGTGAGCTAATACTTGTCCACGGTCTACGTCTTCACGTTTTGTACCACGTAATAATACGCCTACGTTGTCGCCGGCCATGCCTTCGTCAAGTAGTTTGCGGAACATTTCCACACCAGTACAGGTTGTTTTTGCTGTGTCTTTAATACCAACGATTTCTAATTCTTCGCCGACTTTAACGATACCGCGTTCGATACGACCAGTAACCACTGTGCCACGACCTGAGATTGAGAATACGTCTTCAATAGGCATGATGAATGCGCCATCAATTGCACGTTCTGGCAGTGGAAAGTATGAATCCATCGCTTCACCCAATTTGATGATTGATGGTACGCCAATGTCACTTTCGTCGCCTTCTAGGGCTTTAAGTGCTGAACCGATGATGATTGGAGTATCGTCACCTGGGAAATCGTATTTATCTAACAACTCACGAATTTCCATTTCAACTAGTTCGATAAGCTCTTCGTCATCAACCATGTCGGCTTTGTTCATGAATACAATAATGTATGGAACACCTACTTGGCGAGACAGTAAGATATGCTCACGTGTTTGTGGCATTGGACCGTCTGCTGCGCTTACTACTAAGATAGCGCCATCCATTTGGGCTGCACCGGTGATCATGTTTTTAACGTAATCGGCATGGCCTGGGCAATCTACATGGGCATAATGACGGTTAGGTGTTTCATATTCTACGTGTGATGTTGAGATTGTAATGCCGCGCTCTCTTTCTTCTGGCGCATTATCAATATCAGCAAACGATTTAACTTCGCCACCTTGTGCTTCTGCCATTACTTTTGTAATCGCCGCGGTTAGCGTTGTTTTACCGTGATCTACGTGGCCAATCGTGCCTACGTTGACATGCGGTTTGGTCCGTTCAAATTTCTCTTTAGCCATCTCAATCTACCTCACTTAACTATATTATTTATCTTGTCTTACTAACGACTGCTTCAGTCACGTTATTTGGCGCTTCTGCGTAGCGAGCAAACTCCATAGAGTATGTTGCCCGACCTTGTGTCGCACTGCGTAAATCTGTTGCATAGCCGAACATTTCAGCTAATGGCACTTCGGCATTTATTATCTTGCCGCTTGCCGAATCTTCCATCCCACTCACGATGCCACGACGACGGCTTAAATCACCCATCACGTCACCCATGTAATCTTCTGGAGTAACTATTTCAATGTTCATCACTGGCTCTAAAAGAACCGGATCAGCTTCCAACGCACCATTTCTAAACCCTAGTGACCCAGCAACTTTAAATGCCATTTCATTTGAATCCACGTCATGGTAAGACCCATCGAACAATGTCACTTTAACATCTTCGACTGGATAGCCGGCTATTACACCATTTTTCATCTGCTCTTGTATACCTTTATCTACAGATGTAATGAATTCTCTTGGTACAGATCCGCCTACAATGGCATTTTCAAAGGTATAACCTGCGCCCGCTTTTTGCGGTTCGAGTCGCAACCAAACATGACCATACTGACCCTTGCCGCCACTTTGGCGCACAAACTTACCTTCAGCTTCAACTGTTTTACCAATGGTTTCACGGTAAGCGACTTGTGGTGCACCCACATTTGCGCCTACGCTAAATTCTCTCTTCAAGCGATCGACAATAATATCTAAATGTAGCTCGCCCATTCCCGCAATAATAGTCTGTGCCGATTCTTCATCTGTTGACACATGAAATGAGGGATCTTCTTTTGCTAGCTTGCCTAGCGCTATACTCATTTTTTCTTGATCTGCTTGCGTTCGCGGTTCAATTGCAACCGAAATAACCGGCTCAGGAAATTCCATTCGTTCTAATGTAATAACATCATCAATAGAACAAAGTGTGTCGCCTGTCGTTGTATCTTTTAAACCAATGGCTGCAGCAATATCACCCGCCCGAACTTCAGTAATCTCTTCGCGATTATTACTGTGCATTTGAACAATTCGACCAATACGTTCTTTTTTACCCTTAATTGGGTTATAAACAGCATCACCTGATTTTAAAACACCAGAATAAACACGGAAGAATGTTAATGTACCTACAAAGGGATCGGTTGCGATTTTGAATGCAAGCGATGCGAAAGGCTGGTCATCATCCGGTAGTCGCGAGCCTTCTGATCCATCTTTATCATCAAGTATGCCTTTTATAGCAGGCACATCTGAGGGGGAAGGCATATAATCTAAAACACCATCCAACATTGCTTGCACACCTTTATTTTTAAAGGCAGAACCACAAAATGTTGGCACAATCTTATTAGATATAGTTTGTAGGCGAACGCCTAATTTTATTTCGTCTTCTGTAAGAACGCCGTCTTCCAGATATTTATCCATTAATGTTTCATTAGCTTCCGCGGCAGCTTCAAGTATTTCCTCTCTATACATCTCACAGTCTGCAAGCATATGAGGAGGAATATCGCGCGCTTCATACGTAACGCCCAAATCATCTTCGTTCCAATAAATAGCTTTCATTTTAACGAGATCAACCACACCTTCGAATTCTTCTTCTGAACCGATAGGGAGTTGCATAGGGACGGGACTTGCACCTAAGCGAGCTTTGATTTGTTCTAAAACACGGAGGAAGTCAGCACCTGCACGATCCATCTTGTTGATGAATGCCATTCTAGGTACTTTATATTTATTAGCTTGACGCCAGACTGTTTCTGACTGAGGTTCAACACCACCTACAGCACAAAAAACGGCAACAGCACCATCAAGAACACGAAGAGAACGTTCGACTTCAATTGTAAAGTCAACGTGCCCTGGTGTATCTATTATATTGATACGATGTTCTGGATATTGCTTATCCATTCCAGACCAGAAACAAGTAGTAGCAGCCGATGTAATCGTTATACCTCGTTCTTGCTCCTGTTCCATCCAGTCCATAGTAGCAGCACCATCATGAACTTCACCGATTTTATGCGACACGCCGGTATAAAACAGCACGCGCTCAGTTGTCGTGGTTTTACCCGCGTCAATATGAGCCATGATGCCGATATTACGGTATCGATTAATAGGTGTGCTTCGTGCCACTATAAGGTACTCTTAAGCTAATAAATTGTTAAAGAACGGTGTAACTAAATTTAAACCAGCCCGTAAGGGCTGGTATCAAAAAATTAAAAACGGAAGTGAGAAAACGCCTTGTTGGCTTCAGCCATACGGTGAGTATCTTCTTTCTTCTTAACGGCAGAACCTTTGCCATCAAACGCATCGCCTAGCTCTCCAGCCAAACGCATTGCCATTGATTTTTCACCACGTTTCCGTGCAGCTTCAGCCAACCAACGCATTGCTAAAGCAACACGACGTTCTGGGCGAACTTCAACAGGAACTTGGTATGTAGCTCCACCAACACGACGAGATTTAACTTCAACCATTGGTTGAATATTATCTAGCGCTTGTTGGAAAATTTCTAAACCATTTGCACTTTTGCTATCTGCTACGCTATCAATGGCAGTGTAAGCAATTTTTTCAGCAATTGATTTTTTACCATCGTGCATAATAACGTTGATAAATTTAGCTAATCCAATATTTTTAAATTTTGGATCTGGTAACACTTCACGTTTGGCAACAACTCTTCTTCTTGGCATTTGTCTTTCCTAATTCTTAATTTATACTAGGCGCGCTAGTGCGACTATTAACTTTTTGGACGTTTCGTGCCGTATTTAGAACGACCTTGACGACGATCGGCAACACCCGATGTATCTAACGCACCACGAACTGTGTGATAACGCACACCCGGCAAATCTTTAACACGACCACCGCGAATCAATACAACTGAATGCTCTTGTAAATTATGGCCTTCACCACCGATATACGATGTCACTTCAAAACCATTCGTTAAACGAACACGAGCAACTTTACGCATTGCCGAGTTAGGTTTTTTAGGCGTTGTAGTATAAACACGAGTACAAACACCACGACGTTGAGGACAAGCCTGCAATGCAGGTACATTGTTCTTTTTGTTTTGTTTAACTCTCGGTTTACGAACTAATTGATTAATTGTTGCCATTTTAAAGTACAGCCTTACATATATTCAAAATACGGTATTGCGAATACTAATCAGTGCGCTATACCAGTAAAAATCGGGCATCCATACCATGAACACCCGACAAAGAGGAGGGATCTTACTACTCAAACACCTCTTGAGTCAAGATCTGTTTTCATTTTAAGAGACCGTTTCAACGGTCTCGCTATCATCTTCAACTTTCACAACAGGTGCTGACTTCTTAGCGACCTTCACATCATCATTTTGATGGCGTTTGCGGTAACGTTCTTTATGATAAGCCAAGCCCGTTCCCGCAGGAATTAGACGTCCCACAATTACGTTTTCTTTAAGTCCACGCAAGCTATCTCTTTTACCTGTCACAGCGGCATCGGTTAGTACGCGCGTTGTTTCTTGGAATGATGCCGCAGAAATAAAGGATTCTGTTGCTAGGGATGCTTTAGTAATACCTAATAACATTGGTGTAAAGCTCGCTTCAAACTTACCTGCTTCACGAACAACATCATTCGCTTCCAAGAAGGTATCGTGATCAATTTGCTCACCTTTAAGGAATGAGGTATCACCAGTAGAAGAAATCTCGATTTTCCGCAACATTTGACGAACAATAACTTCAATATGTTTATCATTAATTTTCACACCTTGTAGGCGATAAACTTCTTGTACTTCACTGGTCATATAGTTCGCTAATGCCAACACGCCTTTCAAGCGTAAGATATCATGTGGATCTTCTGGCCCATCTACAACCATTTCACCTTTCTCGATATGCTCACCTTCAAATACAGAGACATGACGCCATTTTGGAATTAATTCCTCATGAACCTCACCTTCTTTTGGTGTAATAACAAGTCGCTGCTTACCTTTAGTTTCTTTACCAAAACTGATTGTGCCTGAAATTTCAGCCATCAATGCAGGATCTTTTGGTTTACGCGCTTCAAACAAGTCAGCAACACGCGGCAGACCACCGGTAATATCACGTGTTTTACTAGATTCTTGAGGAATTCGGGCTAATACATCACCGACACTTACTTGTTCACCGTCATTAACACGAACAATCGCACCACCTGGTAGGAAGTATTGTGCTGGAATATCGGTACCAACGATAAATACATCGTTACCATCCGCATCAACCAATTTCACCATTGGACGCATATCTTTGGCAACACCACCGCGCTGTTTAGGATCGCGAACAATTAAGCTTGTTAGGCCGGTTACCTCATCGACATGCTTGTCAATGGTAACACCTTCAACAAGATCTTTAATTTCAACACGGCCTGCCATTTCAGTTACAACTGGATGTGTATGCGGGTCCCATGTAGCAATGATTTGACCAGCATCAACTGCTGAATTATCCGCCACACTGATCTCAGCACCATACGGCAATTTATAACGCTCACGTTCACGACCATTATCATCAATAAGATGCAATTCACCCGAACGAGATACCACGATAAATTTACCATCAGCATTTTCTACTGATTTAATATTGTGGAAACGAAGATTACCTTTGTATTTCAATACAACAGCGTTATCTGCCGCCGTACGTGACGCCGCACCACCGATATGGAAGGTACGCATTGTTAACTGTGTACCAGGCTCACCGATAGATTGTGCCGCGATAACACCAATGGCTTCACCGACATTGATACGCGAACCACGACCTAAATCACGACCGTAACAAGCGGCACAAACACCGTGACGTGATACACATGTAATCGCCGAGCGAACAAGCACCTCATCGATGCCTTCTTTCTCAAGTAATATAACAGAATCTTCATCCATCATTACTCCCGCAGGAATAACAAGGTCTTTACCATTTGGAGTCATAACATCTTGTGCGACAACACGACCCAAAACACGTTCACCTAAAGGCTCAACAACATCACCACCTTCAATGATAGGCGTCATGCTCAAACCTTCCACAGTTCCACAGTCTTCTTCTACCACCACTAAATCTTGTGACACATCAACTAAACGACGCGTCAAATAACCTGAGTTTGCTGTTTTCAATGCGGTATCGGCCAAACCTTTACGAGCACCATGCGTAGAGATAAAGTATTGCAGTACATCCAAGCCTTCACGGAAGTTCGCTGTGATCGGTGTTTCGATGATAGAACCATCTGGTTTTGCCATCAATCCACGCATACCTGCAAGCTGACGAATCTGGGCAGCACTACCACGCGCACCCGAATCTGCCATCATATAGATAGAGTTCATAGATTGTTGCTTAACTTCTTTACCTTCTGCATTGATAACGGTATCAGAACCTAAACCATCCATCATGGCATTAGCAATTTGGTCATTAGTACGCGACCAAATATCAATGATTTTGTTATAACGTTCACCATCTGTAACCAAACCAGATGCATATTGTGTTGCGATTTCTTCTACTTCAGCTTCTGCTGCAGCTAGAATTGTTGCTTTACTTTCAGGAATCTTCATATCGTCGATACCAACAGAGGCACCCGATTTAGTTGCTTGCTCGAAACCTAAATACATTAAGTGATCAGCAAAGATAACCGTATCTTTCAAGCCCAACTGGCGATAACACACATTAATCAATGCACTTAATGCTTTCTTAGTCATTGATTTATCAACCACTGAGAACGGCAAACCTTTAGGTACGATGCCAAATAAGATAGCGCGACCTACGGTTGTTTCAACGCGAATCGTTCTGCTTTGTTCTGGTTCAGGCAATGATAAATCAGTTTCGTCTAAACGAACTGTAATTTTTGCATGAAGTGCCACTTCTTTATTATCGTGTGCACGTTTTAACTCTGCTAAGTTAGCAAATTTAATGCCTTCACCTTTAACATTGATTAATTCACGAGTCATATAGTAAAGACCCAAGACAACATCTTGTGAAGGAACAATAACAGGCTCACCATTGGCTGGAGATAGAATGTTATTTGTCGCCATCATTAATGAACGGCATTCTAATTGTGCTTCTAGTGATAATGGAACGTGTACCGCCATTTGATCACCATCGAAATCGGCATTAAATGCACCACACACTAAAGGATGAAGCTGAATCGCTTTACCTTCGATCAATAATGGTTCAAATGCTTGGATACCTAATCTATGCAATGTTGGCGCACGGTTAAGCATGATTGGATGTTCGCGAATAACATCAGCGAGGATATCCCACACTTCTGGTCCTTCACGCTCCACCATCTTTTTAGCGGCTTTAATTGTTGTTGCTAAACCAGCACGTTCTAATTTACCGTAAATAAATGGTTTGAAAAGTTCCAATGCCATTTTCTTAGGAAGACCACATTGGTGCAATTTAAGATATGGACCTACTACGATTACAGAACGACCCGAGTAATCTACACGTTTACCTAGTAAGTTCTGACGGAAACGACCTTGCTTACCTTTGATCATGTCTGCCAATGATTTTAATGGCATACGGTTTGTACCCGTAATGGCACGACCACGACGACCATTATCTAATAAGGCATCAACAGATTCTTGCAACATACGTTTTTCATTACGAACAATGATATCTGGTGCATTCAAATCTAGTAAACGTTTTAGACGGTTATTACGGTTAATAACACGACGGTATAGATCATTAAGATCCGATGTCGCAAAACGACCACCATCAAGTGGTACTAAGGGACGCAAATCTGGTGGAAGAATAGGTAACACTTCCATTACCATCCATTCTGGTTTGTTACCAGAATCACGGAACGCTTCCATCAATTTAAGACGCTTGGTTAATTTCTTGATTTTAGTTTCTGAATTTGTCGCTTCTATTGCTTCACGGATAACGTCAATTTCTTTGACTACATCAATATTTTTCAATAATTGTTGAACCGCTTCTGCACCCATGCGCGCATCAAATTCATCACCGAATTCTTCAACTGCATTTAGGTACATTTCATCATTCATCAATTGGCCGACTTCTAATGTAGTCATACCAGGATCAACAACCATAAAGGCTTCAAAATACAATACACGTTCAATATCACGCAATGTCATATCTAAGAATGACGAGATACGTGATGGTAATGATTTTAAGAACCAAATATGTGCAACAGGACTGGCTAATTCGATATGCGCCATACGTTCACGACGTACTTTAGCAACCGTAACTTCAACACCACATTTTTCACAAATAACACCACGATGTTTTAGACGTTTGTATTTTCCACATAAACATTCGTAATCTTTAACTGGGCCAAAAATTTTACAACAAAATAGACCTTCACGTTCTGGTTTAAAGGTACGGTAGTTAATTGTTTCTGGTTTTTTAACTTCACCAAATGACCATGATCTCACCATTTTCGGTGAGGCTAGACCAATGCGAATCGCATCAAACTCATCTGCTTGAGTTTGTTGCTTTAACAGATTAAGTAAGTCTTTCATTTTTCTTTCTCCGCTGCCGTAAAACGGCAAATGTTTCGATTATCAATAAGAGTTAACGTAATAAAGAATTAGTCTTCAACCAATTCGATATTAATACCCAGAGAACGAATCTCATGTGTTAATACTTTGAAGGACTCAGGCATGCCTGCATCCATACGATAATCACCATCCACAATGTTTTTGTAAATTCGAGTACGACCTTGAACATCATCTGATTTAACAGTCAACATTTCTTGAAGTGTATAAGCCGCACCATATGCTTGCAGTGCCCACACCTCCATCTCACCGAATCGCTGTCCACCGAACTGTGCTTTACCACCTAATGGTTGTTGCGTAACAAGACTGTATGGGCCTGTTGAACGTGCATGCATTTTGTCATCAACCAAGTGATTCAGTTTCAACATATGCATATAACCAACGGTGACAGGACGGTCGAAATAATCACCCGTACGGCCATCAATCAATCGAGCCTGACCACTGCGTGGCAATCCAGCCAATTCAAGCATGTCTTTAATTTCAGTTTCTTTCGCACCATCAAATACTGGCGTTGCCATTGGCACACCATCACGCAAATTATTTGCTAATACAATGATTTCATCATCAGAAAGTGAATCTAAATCTTCTTGCTTACCACTGGTGTTGTAAATTTTATCTAAGAACTCACGGATCTCAGAAGTTTTACGTTGTTCATCCAGCATATCAGCAATTTTAAAGCCCAGACCTTTTGCAGCCCAGCCTAAATGAATCTCAAGCACTTGTCCGATATTCATTCGAGACGGTACACCTAGTGGATTCAATACGATATCAACTGGACGACCGTCAGCGGTATACGGCATATCTTCAACTGGTACGATGTTTGATATAACACCTTTATTACCATGACGACCGGCCATTTTATCACCCGGCTGAATGCGACGTTTTACTGCCAAGAATACTTTAACCATGCGTTGAACGCCTGGTGCTAAATCATGACCTGAAATTAGTTTTTCTTTCTTAATTTCAAATGCATCATCCATATCTTGACGATATTGTTTGATCTGAATTGAAGCTTGCTCTAATTGCGCTGTTAAATCATCTGATTCCATACGGATATCAAACCATTTAGCATGCTCTAGCTTACCTAAATACGCTTTGGTTAATTTTGAACCTTTATCTAATCCAGGCGCACTAGTAGCGACTTTACCTGATAATGTTTTTTCTAAACGAGCAAATACATCATCAACAATTATACGATGTTGATCTTTCAAATCAGCACGTACTTTATCAAGCTCGGCTTTTTCGATAGCAATTGCACGTTCATCTTTATCCACACCTTCACGAGTGAAGACTTGAACATCGATAACAGTACCAAATGTGCTTGAAGCGACACGAAGTGATGAATCTTTAACATCAGCCGCTTTTTCACCAAAGATAGCACGGAGTAACTTTTCTTCCGGTGTTAATTGCATTTCACCTTTAGGTGTTACTTTACCGACTAAGATGTCACCAGGCTTAACTTCAGCACCAACATAAACGATACCTGACTCATCTAATTTAGATAAGGCACCTTCACTTACATTCGGAATATCACTGGTAATTTCCTCTGTACCTAATTTGGTATCACGAGCAAGACAGTTCATTTCTTGGATATGAATCGTTGTAAAACGATCTTCTTTGACAACCCGTTCAGAAACTAAAATAGAATCCTCAAAGTTGTAACCATTCCAAGGCATAAATGCAATCAGTATATTTTGACCTAATGCTAACTCACCATTATCGGTTGATGGACCATCGGCAAGAATGTCACCTTTTGCAATAACATCACCCGAAGTAACAAGTGGGCGCTGGTTAATACATGTACTTTGGTTAGAACGTGCATATTTGATCAACTGATAAATATCAACACCTGATTCTCCATCAGCTGCTTCTTTATCATTAACACGGATAACAATGCGATTACCATCGACAAAATCAACTGTACCGCCACGCTTGGCAATAACCATGACACCCGAATCTCTAGCAACAAAACGTTCCATACCTGTGCCGACAATCGGCTTCTCAGCACGTAATGTTGGAACGGCTTGACGTTGCATGTTTGAACCCATCAATGCCCGGTTAGCATCATCATGTTCCAAGAATGGAATTAATGACGCCGCCACGGATACAACTTGTCTCGGCGACACATCCATATACTGAACTTGATCAGCAGGCATTAATGAAAATTCATTCATATGACGACATGGCACCAATGTGTCTTGGATAACATCGTTATCATCAAGATTGATTGTTGCCTGTGCAATCTTATATTCACCTTCATCAATCGCCGATAAATATTCAATTTCTTTTGTTGCTTTACCATCAATCACTTTACGGTAAGGTGTTTCAATAAATCCATATTCATTGGTACGTGCGTAGATAGCCATTGAGTTGATCAAACCGATGTTTGGTCCCTCTGGCGTTTCGATTGGACATACACGACCGTAATGCGTTGGATGTACGTCACGCACTTCAAAACCAGCACGTTCACGCGTTAAGCCACCAGGGCCTAATGCTGAAATACGACGTTTGTGTGTGACTTCAGATAATGGATTATTTTGATCCATAAACTGTGATAATTGGCTAGAGCCAAAGAATTCTTTAATCGCAGCGGCAACCGGTTTCGCATTAATTAATTGCTGAGGCATTAAACCTTCTGATTCAGCGATACTTAAACGTTCACGAACAGCACGTTCAACCCGAACTAAACCAACACGGAATTGATTTTCCGCCATTTCACCAACGCTACGAACACGACGGTTACCAAGATGATCGATATCATCAATGACGCCATTACCATTGCGAATTGCAACTAATTCAAGTATTACGTCAACGATATCTTGTTTTGATAAGATACCCTCGCCTTCATGGCCTTCATAACCTAAGCGACGGTTGAATTTCATGCGACCTACAACAGAGATATCATAGCGCTCGCTGGAAAAGAACAAATTCTTAAACAAGTTGTTTGCTGAATCTTCTGTTGGTGGCTCACCTGGACGCATCATACGATAGATTTCAACTTTCGCTGCAAGTGGTGTTGTTGTTTCATCTAATCGTAATGTATCTGAAATATAGGGGCCTTTATCCACATCATTCGAATAAATTGTTTCAATAGTGTCAATATCAAAGCGCGCTAATGTTTCTAATAACTCTTCGGTAATTTCATCATTGGCAGAAACAATGACTTCACCTGTATCCGTGTCAATCATATCTTTGGCAATAACTTTGCCTAATAGATAGAGAGCAGGAACAGTTAAGCTGGTCATACCTGCTTTTTCCATTTTACGGATATGGCGACCAGTAATTTGATTGTCTGCTTCTATTAATAAATCACCATTTGGTAATTTAATTTCACACGGTATATTTTGACCACGTAAGCGTTGCGGTATTAGCGCCAATTCAAAATCATCACCTTTTTTGGTGAATGTATCTCGCTCAAAGAAAATATCTAAAATTTCTTCAGTGGTATATTCCAGCGCACGTAAAAGGACGGTTGCTGGTAGTTTACGACGACGATCGATACGAACAAACACGGCATCTTTCGGGTCAAACTCAAAATCCAACCATGAACCACGGTACGGAATCACGCGGGCATTGAATAAAATCTTACCTGATGAGTGAGATTTACCTTTATCACTACTGAAGAATACACCCGGTGAACGATGTAATTGAGAAACGATTACACGCTCAGTACCATTGATGACAAAGTTACCTTTCTCAGTCATCAGTGGGATTTCTCCCATATAGACTTCCTGCTCTTTAATGTCTTTTACGACTTTTGATTTTGCAGGGGCATCTTTATCATAAATGACAAGACGCATTTTAACTCTAAGAGGTGCGGCATAAGTAACACCACGAAGTTGACATTCTTTCACATCAAATGATGGCGTACCTAATCGATAGCTAACATACTGTAATTCAGCCTTGCCAGTATGACTTTTGATCGGTAATACTGAGCTAAACGCTGCATGTAAACCTTTGCTTGCTAAATCATCAGCAGGAATACCATGCTGCAAAAATTCTTGATAAGAATCTACTTGCGTAGCTAGTAAATTAGGAACCGGCAAAACACTTGGGCGCTTGCCAAAATCTTTACGAATCCGCTTTTTCTCGGTAAACGTATAAGCCATTTATTACACCTCAGAGAACTTCTGGAACCCATCTATTTCATGGTTTCCAGCAATTGTAATATTGTATTTATGATCAGATAAAATAGGTCTGACCAGTAACGGAAAAAGGCCGGAGGTTAAAACCTCCAGCCATTTTCTATATCGTGACGATTATGCTGTCACGATCAGGGCGATGCTTATTTAACTTCAGCTTCCGCACCAGCTTCAGTAAGTTGTTTAACAACATCTTCAGCTTCAGCTTTTTCAACGCCTTCTTTAATTGTTGCAGGTACAGCTTCAACCATGCCTTTAGCTTCTTTCAAGCCAAGACCTGTGATAGCACGTACTGCTTTGATAACGCTTACTTTGTTAGGACCGAAACTTGACATTACAACGTCAAATTCAGTTTGCTCAGCAACAGCAGCAGCAGCGTCACCGCCGGCAGCAGCAGCAGCTACAGGAGCAGCAGCAGTTACGCCAAATTTTTCTTCCATTGCTTCGATTAAATCAACAACTTCAACAACAGTCATGTTAGAAATCGCTTCTAAGATATCGTCTTTAGATACAGCCATTTTATTTTCCTATTTCTTAGTCTTACAGAATTATATATACAAGTTAAATCCAAATAAGGATTTAAGCTGCTTCTTTCGCATCACGGACAGCCGCGAGCGTACGAACCATTTTGCTAGTCGGAGCCACCAAAGTACGAACAAATTTCTCAATCGGTGCTTTCATTGTACCCATAAGAATACCAATTGCTTGGTCCTTAGTAGGCATTTTAGCTAGCTTCTCAAGATCAGTAGCGGGTAATAACTTGCCACCTAGAGAAAGCATTTTGACTTCAAATTTTTCGTGTTCTTTAGAGAACTCACTCATGACGCGTGCTACTGCACCTGGATCTTCTTGTGAAAAACCAAATACTAAAGGTCCTGTCATTCCATCTTGCATGCAAGCGAAATCAGTTCCTTCTACGGCACGTTTTGCCAACGTATTTCTAATAACACGTAAATAAACATTTTCATTACGTGCTGCAATACGTAGCTCAGTCATATCTGTTACAGACAAACCATGATATTCAGCTGCAATAGCAGAATATGCGGTTGTGGCCACTTCAGCGACTTCAGCAACTACGGCTTTCTTACCATCAAGATTCATTGCCACCTAAGTACCTCCTTAGGATCACCATCTAAAATAGTGATGTTGCTAAAAAAGAAAGAAGACGAATCCTCTTTCACCATTTACGGTATTCAACGTCAGAAATTCTGTAGCTGAACCCGTCTGCGTAGGCCAATTACACGAATGTAACCGATTAAACTCACATACCTACGGTCTTAGACAACCCGACTACGTCGGGTGGTCCAAATTTCACATTCTTAATCTAAGAATGATTTATCAACTGTTAAGCTAGCACCCATGGTGCTAGATAAACTGATACGTTTTAAATAAATACCTTTAGCTGAGCTTGGTTTTAATTTATTTAAGTCTTCAACTAATGCAATTAGATTTTGACGCAAGGCATCAACTTCAAAGCCTGCATTACCGATTGGGCAGTGAATGATCCCTGCTTTATCTGTACGGTAACGAACTTGACCTGATTTAGCATTTGTTACTGCTTGAGCAACATTTGGCGTTACAGTACCAACTTTAGGGTTAGGCATTAATCCACGAGGACCTAATACTTGACCCAATGTACCAACGATACGCATTGCATCTGGAGAAGCGATAACGACATCAAAATCCATATTGCCAGCTTTGATTGATTCTGCTAAATCTTCCATACCAACGATGTCAGCACCGGCTTCTTTAGCCGCTTCCGCATTAGCACCTTGTGTAAATACAGCAACACGCACTGTTTTACCTGTACCATTTGGCAATACTGTTGAACTACGAACAACTTGATCTGATTTACGAGGATCAACGCCCAAATTCACAGCAACATCAATCGATTCTACAAATTTTGCAGATGCATTTTCTTTGATGAATGTTAATGCGTCATCAATAGAAAAAACGGTTCCCGCTTCAAATTTCTCACGAATTGCACGACCTCTTTTACCCATAGCAGCCATTAGATAACACCCTCTGTGTTAAGGCCCATACTGCGAGCAGTACCAGCAATTGTTCTTACTGCAGCATCCATATCTGATGCTGTAAGATCAGGCATTTTAGTTGTTGCAATTTCTTCAAGTTGTGCACGAGTTACCGTACCCACTTTATCTGTGTTTGGTTTACCACTACCACTTTTCAGACCGGCTGCTTTCAAAAGCAATACCGCTGCAGGTGGTGTTTTAGTGATAAAGGTAAAGCTTTTATCATTGAATACTGTAATCACAACTGGAATAGGTAGACCTGATTCCATGCTTTGAGTTTTAGCGTTAAACGCTTTACAAAACTCCATGATATTTACGCCGTGTTGACCTAATGCAGGACCAACAGGAGGACTTGGATTCGCCGCACCAGCTGGCACTTGCAGCTTGATATAGGCATTTATTTTCTTAGCCATTTTTTAACTCCTAAACGGGTTCAAACGCCTCTCGGCTCCCCCAACAACAAACCAGCATAATGCCGGATAATTTCTTAGCCTTTTTCTACTTGGCTAAAGTCAAGATCAACCGGTGTAGAACGTCCAAAGATAAGGACTTCCACTTTAACCGTGCTTTTCTCGTAATTTACTTCTTCAACCACACCTGTGAAGTCATTAAATGGTCCATCAGTAACACGTACCACTTCACCAGGTTCAAACAATACTTTAGGTCGCGGACTATCAACACCTTCTTGCACGCGTTGCAAGATCATATTTGCTTCTGCTTCCGTTATAGGTGCAGGGCGATCACCAGAACCACCGATAAAACGAAGTACACGAGGGATATCATTCACTAAATGCCATGTATCGTCATCCATTTCCATGTTAACTAATACATAACCTGGGAAGAACTTACGTTCACTCCGACGTTTTTGACCGTCTCTCATTTCAACAACTTCTTCGGTGGGTACTAACACTTCGCCGAATTTGTCTTGCATACCAAAACGTTCAATGCGCTCCTCTAAAGAACGTTTCACTTGTCCTTCATAATTTGAGAAAGCTTGAAGTACATACCAATGTTTACTCATAGTTCAAACCTTATCTTATAGCGTTAGAGCGCGTACGCCCCAACCTAACAATGAATCCACGCCCCATAACATCAAGGCAACAAGTAAGACCATTATCAAAACGATCATTGTTGTTTGCACGGTTTCTTGGCGACTAGGCCAAACAACCTTGCGTACTTCTACTTGAGTGCTACGGAGATAGCTCAACATCGTTGAACCAACTGCTGTTTTAGATGCTATAAACACAGAAAGCCCGGCTGCCGTAAGCAAACCAAGCACTCTTAGCAATGTAGACACTTCTTCATAGCTGTAAAACAAAGCAATCGCAGATACCATAATGATAACTGCGATTATTAATTTAATATTATCTGCCATTATTTTCTTCAATTACCCTATAGAGGCTTAAATAAAATGGCAGGCCAGGAGGGAATCGAACCCCCAACCTACGGTTTTGGAGACCGTCGCTCTGCCAATTGAGCTACTGGCCTAACATATACTCTTTAAAACTGACCAAGGTCTCCAAAAAACCTTGGTCGTGATTTGTACTATTTACTCAGTGATTTTACTAACAACGCCAGCACCAACGGTACGGCCACCTTCACGAATAGCGAAACGTAAACCTTCTTCCATCGCAATCGGTGCGATTAAAGTAACATCCATTTTTACGTTATCACCAGGCATGACCATTTCAATACCTTCTGGCAATTCACATGCGCCAGTTACGTCTGTTGTACGGAAGTAGAATTGTGGACGGTAGCCATTAAAGAATGGTGTGTGTCGTCCACCTTCGTCTTTCGACAAGATGTAAACTTCTGCGTCAAAACGAACATGTGGAAGAATTGAGCCCGGGTGAGCTAATACTTGTCCACGGTCTACGTCTTCACGTTTTGTACCACGTAATAATACGCCTACGTTGTCGCCGGCCATGCCTTCGTCAAGTAGTTTGCGGAACATTTCCACACCAGTACAGGTTGTTTTTGCTGTGTCTTTAATACCAACGATTTCTAATTCTTCGCCGACTTTAACGATACCGCGTTCGATACGACCAGTAACCACTGTGCCACGACCTGAGATTGAGAATACGTCTTCAATAGGCATGATGAATGCGCCATCAATTGCACGTTCTGGCAGTGGAAAGTATGAATCCATCGCTTCACCCAATTTGATGATTGATGGTACGCCAATGTCACTTTCGTCGCCTTCTAGGGCTTTAAGTGCTGAACCGATGATGATTGGAGTATCGTCACCTGGGAAATCGTATTTATCTAACAACTCACGAATTTCCATTTCAACTAGTTCGATAAGCTCTTCGTCATCAACCATGTCGGCTTTGTTCATGAATACAATAATGTATGGAACACCTACTTGGCGAGACAGTAAGATATGCTCACGTGTTTGTGGCATTGGACCGTCTGCTGCGCTTACTACTAAGATAGCGCCATCCATTTGGGCTGCACCGGTGATCATGTTTTTAACGTAATCGGCATGGCCTGGGCAATCTACATGGGCATAATGACGGTTAGGTGTTTCATATTCTACGTGTGATGTTGAGATTGTAATGCCGCGCTCTCTTTCTTCTGGCGCATTATCAATATCAGCAAACGATTTAACTTCGCCACCTTGTGCTTCTGCCATTACTTTTGTAATCGCCGCGGTTAGCGTTGTTTTACCGTGATCTACGTGGCCAATCGTGCCTACGTTGACATGCGGCTTGGTCCGTTCAAATTTCTCTTTAGCCATGTCTTGACTCCTCGTCAGTATTATCTAGCTACAACAATAAAGACAGAAAATCCTGCCTAACTTACAAAATCTATGCGGTGGAGCCCACAATCAGAATCGAACTGATGACCTCATCCTTACCATGGATGCGCTCTACCGACTGAGCTATGCGGGCCTTATTCCAAAACAAAATGGAGCGGGTGATGGGAATCGAACCCACATAATCAGCTTGGAAGGCTGGAGTTCTACCACTGAACTACACCCGCAAATTTCAACTCACATATATAAATGGTGGAGGGGGGAGGATTCGAACCTCCGAAGGCTGAGCCGTCAGATTTACAGTCTGATCCCTTTGGCCACTCGGGAACCCCTCCACGAAACAGGACATTGTCCAGATATATTCGACTGCTGTCAACACTAAAAGGTATTATTTTTAATGTAATCACGGTTACGCTAAGCGTGGCCGAATAATCACTGCACATGGAATCGGCACATAGTATACTATTCAGCGATTTTATCTAGTGTTAATTTTATATTTTTCAGGAGTTGCTATGGAGCAGTACCGAGGTACGACTATTCTTTCTTACCGCCGAAATGGCCAGGTCGTTGTCGGCGGCGATGGCCAAGTCAGCATGGGCAATACCATAATGAAAGGTAATGCTCGTAAAGTTCGTCGGCTCTATAATGACCAGGTTATTGCTGGTTTTGCCGGCGGTACCGCTGATGCATTTACTTTATTTGAACGCTTTGAGGCAAAACTGGAAAAACACCAAGGTAATTTAACCCGAAGTGCCTTAGAACTAGCTAAAGACTGGCGAACAGATCGCATGATGCGTCGTCTTGAAGCCTTATTAGCCGTTGCTGATAGTGAAACCTCACTTATTATTACTGGTAATGGTGATGTAATTGAACCTGAAAACGGCTTAATGGCTATCGGCTCTGGTGGCCCTTTTGCTCAATCAGCAGCGACAGCCCTATTTGAAAACACTGATCTTAGTGCGCGTGAAATTGTTGAAAGAAGTCTTAATATTGCGGCTGACATTTGTATTTATACCAATCACAATCTCACTATCGAAACTTTAGAGTCTAAATAAATCACTATGCAAGCATTAACGCCTAAACAAATTGTTCAAGAATTAGACAAACATATTGTCGGTCAGCAAGCGGCTAAAAAGGCAGTAGCAATTGCACTGCGTAATCGCTGGCGCCGTAAACAGCTTTCTGCTGAGCTGCAACATGAAATCACTCCTAAGAACATTTTAATGATTGGCCCGACGGGTGTGGGTAAAACAGAAATTGCACGTCGCCTAGCCTCCTTAGCCAATGCGCCCTTTATTAAAATAGAAGCCACCAAGTTTACTGAGGTGGGTTATGTCGGTCGTGATGTTGAATCTATTATTCGTGATCTTGCTGAAATGGCGATGAAGATGTTGCGTGAACAAGCAATTGAAGCCATTAAACCCAAAGCAGAAGACGCGGCAGAAGATCGTATCCTAGATGCCTTACTTCGCCCAGCGCGTGATCAAGAAGACGTTGCGGATGATTCCAATACTCGCCAGCGCTTTCGCAAAATGTTACGTGAAGGAAAATTGGATGATCGCGAAATAGAATTGGAATTGGATGCGCCGAGTATTGGCGTTGAAATCATGTCTCCTCCAGGTATGGAAGAAATGACCAATCAATTGCAAGATATGTTTCAAAGTATGAGCTCTTCAAAAAAATCAACACGCAAACTCACTGTTGCAAAAGCATTACGCGCCTTAAGTGAAGAAGAAGCCAGCAAGTTAATCAATGAAGAAGATCTAAAAGCGCAAGTGATCGATGCGGTTGAGCAAGACGGTATCGTATTCTTAGATGAAATTGATAAAATCACCAATCGCAGTGAAGGTAGCAGTGCTGATGTTTCTCGCGCTGGTGTTCAACGCGACCTTTTACCTTTAGTTGAAGGTAGCACCGTATCCACTAAATACGGCATGTTGAAAACAGATCATATCCTCTTTATTGCATCGGGTGCTTTTCACCTCAGCAAGCCTTCTGATCTTATCCCTGAACTGCAAGGTCGCTTGCCGATCCGCGTTGAACTCGATGCGCTGGGTGCTGATGAATTTGTACGTATATTGACCGAACCCGATGCTTCATTAACAGAACAATATATTGCCTTAATGAGTACCGAAGGAACGGAGCTTTCTTTCACTGATGACGGTCTGCAACGTATTGCTGAACTTGCTTGCCAAGTCAATGAACAAACTGAAAATATCGGTGCTCGTCGTCTGCATACCTTGTTAGAAAAGCTCTTAGAACCGATCTCATTCAATACCGCTGATGATGGCGAAAACTCGGTGAGTATTGATGCTGATTATGTGAATGAGCAATTATCTAATTTAGTTCAAGATGAAGATCTTTCGCGTTACATTCTTTAAAAAAGGCGTTGAGCAATAATGGCTAATAATACACTTCCAACAGGCATTACCTTACACCAGCAATCAAAAACGCTGGAGTTAGTTTATGATGAAATACATTACCATTTGCCCGCTGAATATTTGCGCGTATATTCGCCTTCTGCTGAAGTTCGCGGTCATGGTCATGGCCAAGAAGTATTACAAACTAATAAAGAACAAGTGGGTATTAATCAGCTTGAGCCTAGCGGCAATTATGCCTTAAAGATTTATTTTGATGATGGTCATGACAGCGGCTTATTTACATGGGATTATTTGTACGAGCTGGCAACACAACACGATGAACACTGGCAAGATTACTTAAACCGTCTTGCAAAAGCAGGTTATCAACGCACAGCAGATTAGGATCTATACCGTGACAAATAAAAAATCGACCCACTTTGGTTATAAAGAAGTACCCACCGAAGACAAAGTAAAACATGTGGCAGAGGTGTTTCATTCTGTTGCGGGCAAATATGATTTGATGAATGATCTGATGTCAATGGGCGTTCATCGCTTATGGAAACGTTTTACCATTCATACCAGTGGTGTTCGACGTGGCGCTAAGGTTTTAGATATTGCCGGAGGAACCGGGGATCTAGCACTTAAATTTTCTAAACTTGTGGGCAGCACGGGTCAGGTTATTTTGGCCGATATTAATGCCAGCATGCTCAATGTTGGTCGTGATCGCTTAATTGATGAAGGCATAACAGGCAATATTGACTATGTACAAGCCAATGCCGAATGTCTGCCATTTCCTGATAATACCTTTGATGTTATCACCATTGCCTTTGGTCTGCGCAATGTCACTGATAAAGATGCCGCCTTACGCTCGATGTTTCGTATTTTAAAACCTGGTGGCCGTTTGCTTGTTTTAGAGTTTTCCAAACCTGCCGAATGGCTCACTCCTATTTACGATACCTATTCGTTTAAACTACTTCCTAAAATCGGCAAATTATTCTCTGGAGATGAAGAGAGTTATCGTTATTTAGCTGAATCTATTCGCATGCATCCCGACCAAGAAACCATGAAACAAATGATGGTTGATGCCGGTTTTGAGCGTTGTGATTATCATAATATGTCGGCAGGCATAGTTGCCCTTCACAGTGGTTATAAATTTTGAGCACCCTACTCCTTCCTTTTGAATTGGCACTCAATGCCGCGTTAGCGCAAGATCCAGAAACACAGGCTAAGCTTGACCAGTTTGATCAACGTAGCATTGCCATCAATATTAAAGATTTTAATCAGCTAATCACCGTTAATATTGTCCAGCAACAACTCCACATCACTACGCATTCTGAACAAGCTGCCGATCTCACCATCACTGCTAATGCCTTGACCTTAGCCAAATTAGGCAGCCAACCTGATAGTTTATTCTCCTCTGATATTGATATTCACGGTGATGTGCAATTTGCCAAACAATTACGCGATTTATTAGACGGCTTTGATTTTGACTGGGAAGCACAACTTGCTCGTATTACCGGCGACACCCTCGCCTACCCAATTGCACACGGGATAAGACAAGCCGCTAGCTGGGTTAAGAATACCCATCAATCGATGCAACAAAATACTGCAGAATATCTAAAAGAAGAAATTCGCATTCTGCCAGCTCCCTCGCAAATCAAAGACTATATGACGGACATTGACACATTACGTGCTGACTTTGATCGACTTGAAGCACGACTCAACCGCTTATTAAGGTAATAAACCATGCAGTTACGGCAACTCTTTCGCCTAATTCAAATCAATCATGTGTTGGCAAAGCATCGCTTAGATGAGTTTATTCAAGCGACACATTTATTGCGTCCGCTACGTTTTTTTAGCTATCTGTCACCTTATCGCTGGACACATTCTACCGATACACCACGTGCCGAACGGCTACGCTTAGCATTAGAAGAGCTTGGCCCTATTTTTGTTAAATTTGGTCAGATATTATCAACCCGTCGTGATCTATTACCCAATGATATTGCTGATTCACTGGCCTTATTACAAGACAAGGTAACGCCATTTTCTAATGAAGAAGCCTTAGCGCTCATTCAACAAGCTTATGGTGAACAGCCATTAGAATCACTTTTTAAGCATATTGATAAACAGCCTCTTGCCTCAGCCTCCATCGCACAAGTGCATGCAGCAACATTGCTCGATGGTAGCGATGTCATTATTAAAGTGCTTCGCCCCAATATTAAACAACAAATTCAACGCGATGTTGCCCTGCTCCAAACTCTTGCTAGTTTAGCGGAACGTTTTTGGGTCGATGGCAGACGCTTACGTCCCAAAGCCGTTGTTGCTGAACTCGAAAAGAATCTTTTTGATGAACTCGATATGATGCGTGAAGCCGCCTCAGCCTCACAACTACGTCGTAATTTTAAAGATTCAAACCTACTCTATGTCCCTGAAATAATTTGGCCTCTGACCAAAACAGATTTACTGGTACAAGAACGTATTTACGGCATTCCTATTGGTGATATTGCTCAATTAAAAGCCAATAAAGTTAATCTGCAAAAACTGGCCGAAATCGGTGTGGAAATTTTCTTCACCCAAGCCTTTAAACATGGTTTCTTTCATGCCGATATGCACCCTGGCAATATCATGGTTGATATCGCCGATCCTGAAAACCCGCATTATATTGCCGTTGACTTCGGCATTATGGGTACTTTGTCCCCCAGCGATCAAAGCTATCTGGCAGATAACTTCCTCGCCTTTTTTAA
The DNA here is from genome assembly GCA_013215825.1 of Piscirickettsiaceae bacterium. Classification (GTDB taxonomy): domain Bacteria; phylum Pseudomonadota; class Gammaproteobacteria; order Nitrosococcales; family Methylophagaceae. The sequence goes on from JABSQN010000007.1 coordinate 36,589, forward strand.
TAATGATTATCGTAAAGTTGCCGAATTGCATGTGCAATCTGGTTGGGTTCCTGCCGATACCCGTATTGAAGAATTTGAAGCCGCCATTCGCAGTGTTTGTGAACCGATTTTTGCCAAACCCTTGAATGAAATTTCTTTTGGGCAAGTCTTATTACGTTTATTCCAAACGGCACGCCGCTTTAATATGGAAGTGCAACCACAACTGGTTTTGCTGCAAAAGACATTACTTAATATAGAAGGTCTAGGTCGTCAGCTTTATCCTGAACTCGACTTATGGAAAACTGCCAAACCCATTTTAGAGCAATGGATGCAAGAGAAAATGGGCTGGCAAGCGGCATTGAATAATCTACAAAATGAAATACCTAATTGGGCCGAAACGTTACCCAAATTGCCTCGACTACTGCATGATCTTGGTCAACAAGCACAAGAAGGCAAGCTCAAGCTCCAATTATCATCCGATGATCTCAAACAACTTAAACAAGAAGTACGAAAAGCAAGTTTTCGGAGTGCTGCGGCTATCAGTGGTGCTGCTTTTGTGATCGGTGCCGCAGTTATAAAAGGTTTAGATGGCTATACTCCATCAATGATTGCAGGTATGCCTATGTTAAGTTGGTTCTTTGGACTATGGGGCGTTATCCTGCTCTATAGTAGCTTCAGCAAGTAAACCTAAGGGTTATATTTAATGTCATTAGAAATTAGCCAATTATTTGACCAAATTGATAACGTGCCTCACGTTCCTGAAGTGGTTAAAAAACTATTATCTCAAGTGAACGACCCTGCTATTGATATTACTGCTATTGCCGCTAATATTGAGCAAGAACAAAGCCTTTCATTAAAAATATTGCGTGCCGTAAACTCCTCTTACTACGCATTACCACGAAAAGTGGGCTCCATTAATCAAGCGCTTGTTATTCTCGGTATGGATGAGCTAAAAAAACTTATTCTTGTTGCTAGTCTCATCAATGCTATTCCCGATATTCCAGGACTTGATATAGAAGATTTTTGGATCGACAACTTCCGCACAGCAACGTATGCCAAATGGATAGCCGAAAAAGCAAAGATTGAATTTAGTGATATGATCTTCACTGCTGGCTTAATTAATAGCTTAGGTAATATTCTCATTCACCTTGCTGATTCTGATACGGCTGAAGATATTATGCAATTAATAGACGGTGGACTCCTACGTCCTGAGGCCGAGCGACAATATTTAGGTTTTACTAGCCAAGAAGCTTGTGCAACACTCTGTCGTCTATGGCATTTTTCTGAAGACTTAATAGATACCGTGGCTAAATCAGGTGACCCTCTTAACTTTGAGCAAACATCATTACCAGCCTGTGCTGTCTTTATTGCTAAATATATCAGTGAATCAAATTACAACAGAAAAACAGATGAAGAAAGGCTCGCATTCTTTCCAAAGAAAGAATGGAGAAAGATCGGACTCAATGAACAAGATATTGCTGAAAATATGACAACTATTCTTGAACTGGAAACAGGTCTTGAAGGATTGTTAGATTAACTAACTTTTTATATAAAGAAAATTTTAACACTATGTATAAATATATCCTTGCCTTCGCTGGCTACTACTTTTTAGGCTTCTTCGGTGCCTTTATTGGCTATTTATTTGGTAGCAGTATTGATCGCGCTAAAGATTATGGCATAGGCGGCATCAACCCGCTTGGCAATGCTCACCGCCAAGAAGTATTCCTTGAAACCGTCTTTGTATTAATGGGCAACCTCGCCAAAGCCGATGGCCATATTTCAAAAAATGAAATCAACCATGTTGAAGCATTAATGCAGAAAATGGGCATGGCATCGGAGCATCGAAAAATAGCCATCGAACAATTCAAGCGTGGTTCGGCCTCAGACTTTAATACTGATTCAGCCCTAGATCAATTTATGGCAACCTGTGGTAGCACGCTTAACTTAAAGCAAGTGTTATTGATGTATTTGATGGTAATGGCACTGGCAGATGGCAAACTAGATCCTGCCGAACAAGATCTACTTGAACATATCTCCATTCGTCTCGGTTACAGTCGTGCACAATTTAATCAAATGCTCGAAATGGTGCTTAATCAATCCCATTTCTCTGGTGGCCAAGCACATTCTGCTTCAGCATTAGAAGATGCCTACAAAGCACTAGGAGTTACTAAAGATAATACCGACCAAGAAATTAAACGTGCCTACCGAAAATTAATCAGTCAATATCATCCTGACAAACTGATCGGACAGGGATTGCCAGAAGATATGATTGCCGTTGCCACCGAGCAAGCAAAAGAAATTCAGGTAGCTTATGATTTGATTAAGAAACAGCGCCAAAGTGAGTGAGTTCTAAATATTAAAACAAGCCGCTAATTTCGCCAGCATCACTAATATCAATTCGCTCAGCGGCCGGTATTTTAGGCAAACCGGGCATGGTCATAATATCACCACATAAGACAACAATGAATTCTGCACCGCGTGATAAACGTACATCACGAACGGTGATGGTGTGACCGGATACAGCACCAAGCAAACGGGCATCACCACTAAATGAATAGGGTGTTTTTGCCATACATACTGGTACATGGCTATGAGTTTCACTAAATTTTTCGAGTTTGGCTAAGACTTTGTTATCAATTGCCACGTCTTTAGCGCCATATATTTTTGTCGCTACCGCAGTAATTTTGTCTAATAACGGTTCATCGTCTTGATAAAGGAAGCGGCATTCAGCATGTGATTCATCCAACATTGTCACAACGGCTTGCGCTAAGTCTTCGGCACCCGCGCCACCTTCTGCCCAATGTTTGGCAACAATGGCTTTGGCTCCAAAAGATTCAACGGTTGTTTTGATTAAGTTAATTTCCGCATCGCTATCTTGCTCAAAATGGTTAATAGCGACAATACACGGCAGACCAAACTGATCTTGCATATTGCTTAGGTGGCGTTTTAAGTTTTCCATGCCTTTTTCTAGCGCGGACAAATCTTCATTTGCCAGCTCTTTAATATTAAGTCCACCATGATATTTAAGCGCCTTAACCGTTGCCACAATCACTGCTATATCAGGTTTAATATCTGATTTTCGGCATTTAATATCAATAAATTTTTCAGCGCCCAAATCGGCACCGAAGCCCGCTTCTGTGACCACATAATCAGTCAGTTTAAGCGCCATTTTGGTGGCAATAACGGAGTTACATCCATGAGCAATATTGGCAAAAGGTCCACCATGTACAAAGGCAGGATTATTCTCTAGGGTTTGTACTAAATTCGGTTTTAAGGCTTCTTTTAATAAGGCTGACATTGCACCTTGGGCATTCAAGTCTTTGGCTAGTCTGGCCGTACCATCGAGTGAATAACCAATTTGGATATTGGCCAACCGTTGTTTCAATTCTTTAAGGGTGTTAGATAAGCAGAATATCGCCATCACTTCCGAGGCCACCACAATATCAAAGCCATCTTCACGCGGAAAGCCATTTGCCGCCCCGCCCAAACCAACATTGATTTGGCGTAGCGCCCGATCATTCATATCCATCACGCGTCCCCACGTAATTTTACGAACATCTAAATCCAAAGCATTACCGTGATGAATATGGTTATCAATCATTGCTGACAATAGATTATGTGCCGCGGCGATGGCATGTAAATCACCGGTAAAATGAAGGTTAATATCTTCCATCGGTACAACTTGAGCATAACCACCACCTGCCGCGCCGCCTTTCATACCAAAGCAAGGCCCCATCGAAGGCTCACGCACACACACCATTGATTTTTTACCAATGCGATTTAAAGCATCACTTAAACCAATCGTCGTTGTCGTTTTACCTTCTCCAGCAGGAGTTGGGCTAACCGCGGTGACAAGAATCAACTTACCATCGGGCTTGTCAGCCAAGTCATTCATCACATCTAATGAGATTTTAGCCTTGTAATGACCATAAGGATCCAGCTGAAGAGGATCTAAGCCTAAACGCGACTGAGCCAATGGAATAATTTGTTCCATTCTAGCTTGCTGTGCGATTTCGATATCTGACATATTTATTTCCAAGCGGATAGATTGGGAGAATTATACCCAAACTACTTGAAGATGCAGAAAATAATTTATCGTCATCCTCGCAAATGCGGGGTTCTATGGGCAGTGAATCGTATCACGGTCGTTGGATTCCCGCTTAGGTGGGAATGACACTTTCCGGGTGCAGGTGATGCATAAGATTTACCTTATAATTAAGATCATTTTATTCCCCCCAGATAGGCTGGAGATTATGCTCAATTTTGGCTTGGTCTAAAATACGCGCGACCACGAAATCAACAATTTCTGATATCTGTGTTGGTTTGAAATAAAAGCCAGGATTCGGTGGCAAAATACATACGCCTAACCGTGCCAGCTTAAGCATGTTTTCTAAATGTATCGCCGAATATGGGGTTTCACGCGGTACTAATATCAATTTACGATCTTCTTTAATCATCACATCAGCGGCGCGATTGATAAGATTATCACTACTGCCAACGGCGATTGAAGAAAGCGTTCCCATGGTGCAAGGACAAACAATCATCGTGCCGACTTTATGTGAGCCACTGGCAAGGGGCGAACTCCATTGTTGTTCACCATATACTTTTAAGTGCTCTGGGTCACAGTCAAATTCTGCGACCAACATTTTATGCACATCACTAGCTCTTGCTGGTAATTTCCAATCAAGTTCATCGGAAAATACAATGCGGGCGGCGGCTGAGATCATCAAATGAACGGTAATGCCCTGCCCTAATAATACCTTAAGCAATCGTTGGCTATAAGGCGCGCCGGAAGCCCCCGTCAGCGCTAATGCTATTTGTGTGTTATCTGTCATCGTTGAGCCAATGCGGTTAATAATTTTTGATGAATACAACCAAAGCCACCATTGCTCATAATTAACACTTCATCGCCTGATTTTGCTTCGGCGCATACAGTGTCAATAATCGCTTCAATACTAGTTTCAATCACTGCCTTTTCGCCCAGTTGTTGCTGAATATCGCTGAGAGATAAACCCACGCCGGCTTCTTCTAATAAGATAACTTGATCAGCCACCTGTAGTGATTCGGCTAAGGTTTGTTGATGCACACCCATTTTCATGGTGTTGGATCGAGGTTCTAGGATAGCAATCAATTTTCGATCACCTATATTTGCTCTTAAACCCTTTAATGTCGCAGTAATCGCAGTGGGATGGTGAGCAAAATCATCATACACTTTGATACCTTGTTCTTCGCCTCGTAATTCCATGCGGCGTTTGATACCTTTAAAGTGGCTGAGTGCTTCACAGGCTTGTACAATCGTTACCCCTACATGACGAGCGGCGGCAATGGCCGCTAAAGCATTGCTAACATTATGATGGCCTAACATTGACCATATCACCGAGCCACAATGTTCACCCTCTAGTGACACATCAAATTGACTACCATCATCGGTAACATTGCTTGCTCGTAATTGACCACTATCAATGCCGATTGTTTGTTGCGGAGTCCAACAGCCCATGCGAAGTACATCATCTACCGCTTCATCATGTGACGGCGTTATCAATAAACCCTCTGATGGTACGGTGCGAACTAAATGATGGAATTGTTTTTGTATGGCGGCTAAATCATCAAAGATGTCAGCATGATCAAATTCGAGATTATTGATCACCAAAGTCCGCGGATGATAGTGAACAAACTTAGAGCGTTTATCAAAAAAGGCGGTATCGTATTCATCGGCTTCAATTACAAAGAAAGGTGTTTTACCTAAACGTGCTGTTTCGCCAAAATTAGCCGGTACGCCACCGATTAAGAAACCTGGTGCCATGCCTGCATCTTCTAATATCCAAGCAAGTAGGCTACTCGTTGTGGTTTTGCCATGGGTACCTGATACAGCCAATACCCATTTATCTTGCAATACATTTTCAGCCAACCATTGCGGCCCTGAAATATAGGGAATACCTTTATTAAGCACGTATTCAACCGCAGGGTTACCGCGAGATAGGGCATTGCCCATTACCACTAAATCAGGCGCGGGATCTAAATGTTTGGCTAAATAGCCTTGTTGTAATTCAATGCCAGCGGCGGCAAGTTGGTCACTCATCGGTGGATAGACATTGGCATCAGAGCCTGACACTGTCATGCCTAGTTCACGAGCAAGTATGGCGACACCACCCATAAATGTGCCACAAATTCCTAAAATATGAATATGCATTTAAGCAACTCCTGACATGGCAAGCCCTGTGGCTACTATTGATAAGACGGTATAGGCAACGGTAATCATTGCCGCCGTACTGGATTTTATCTCCAGTGCATAACGAAAAATATGTGCTGTCACCATTAAACTCCAAAACATCAGCATAACCATGAATAATAATGCTATGCCATTCATTTGTTCTTGTTCCGCTGTGTGATAAAACCATGCCACAATCGGCATTCCGACAATCGCTAAACAACTCCCCGCGCCAGCCATTGCGGTTATTGTTTGCTGTGTTCTCGCTTGAAAGCCTCTTATTTTTAGCAATAAGCTTGTGACAATAATCATAACAAAAAGATCAGACAAACTGGTAGCCAGACTCACAGCCCAGTCTTCACTGATCCGCCCTATCAAAGTACCTAAGATGAAATAGATGCTCACACTTATTTGTAATAAGAATTGTGACCCTGGCACATCTGCAGGCGTTGCTTTGAAGCGACAAATATCAATAAAACGTAAGATTATTTCCATGGGTGCATCATACCGTGTCAGCTCATGAACAACAAAAATTCAGACAATAAAAAACCCGATAGCGAACAAACTCTATCGGGTTTATAGTCTGTATATAAAATCAGAAACTAGTCATCAAGCGCTAAACCCCAAGGGAATTTACCTACTTCAATTTCCATTATTGATTTACTTGTTGCTGTATCAACCACAGATACGGTGTGACTGACGCCATTTGCCGTATAAAGTGTTGAGCCATCACGACTTAACACCGCACCCCAAACACGCTTCCCTACATCAGCTGTTGAAATGATTTCTAATGTTTCAGCATCCAGAATAGCGACTTTTCCCGCACGGCCTGTTGTCATATAAATCACTTTATCATCAGGGCTTAATACTAATGCCATTGGTTTTGATTTTGGTAAATCAATCACCACTTTCTTAATGATTTTACGCTGTGCGATATCAATAATGGCTACTTCATTACCGATTTCACTACTAACATAAGCCAAGCTACCATCGCTGTTAAACGCTAAACCACGAGGGCGAGCTGCCACTAAGATATTGGCTACAATTTTATGATCGGCCGTATCAATAATATGCACTAAATTCATTGACTCGCTGGTGACTAATACAACATCACCCGTTGGAGAAACGGCAACACCTTCTGGCTCCATGCCCACTTTTATTTCATGAATTATTTTGCCTGTTGTTGGGTTGATGACCGTCGCTTTCGCATCATCTTCATTAGAAAGATATAAATTACCATTTGGGTGAATATCAAATGTTTCAGGATCTTCACCGGCTTCTAATCGTCCAATTATTTTTAATGTAGCAACATCGACCATTGCAATCGCATTTTCTTCACTTATTGCCACATATAATATTTTGTGATCGGGTGATAATCCAATGCCGCGTGGACGGTCTCCGATCTCTAATGTTGTTTCTAATTTTCCCGTACGAGAATCAATAACACTCACCGTGTTACTTTTCTCATTGGTTACAAATAGGCGATAGGTAGGATCGGCCCAAACTGTTGCACTCATAAATACAAGTGACGAAAGTAGTAATTGTGTTAATTTCATTTTAAATATTTCCTTTACTTACACGTTTTTAAACCAAGACTATCAAGACCACCTTTTGTACCACGTAATGGCGCTTCGGCAATAATCTTATCATTTTCAACCAGCAATACTAGCTGACGCAATTGTCCTGTGTCACGAAAAGTTGCACCTGCACCCTTTTGACCATCGAAGGTAAGATCATTCTTTAAATACTCAAGCATGACCGTCGCATCAGCACTTTGTGTTCGCGCCACTGTATCAGACAGCATTTTTACAGCAGCCCAGCCAGCCCATGCATCGTCATCCATAATAACGCCAGATGCCTTGCTAAACCGACTATTCAGCTGACTTGCAGCAAACTTTCTAAAATCTTGATGCCAACCTTGGGCCTGCGCTTTCGAATCAGGATTTTTCTTTAACATCTGAGCCTTTGCATCTTGTTTCATCTGCTGACTTGCCGTAATGTTTAATAGATTTGGCAAACAAGCACTTCGTAATGCATTGCTATCTGAGGTAATATTAAAAACAGCGACATTCTCAAACTGCTTAGACTGAGCAATTGATAGAATGCGTTCAGCATCCATTGCTAACAATACCGCCGTTACTGACTCTAGTGTTTTTAGCTCATCTAATGTGACACTAACAACACTGTATTTTTGACCTAAGAACTCACCCTGAATATTAGCTTCATCAAGTCCTTGTTGCACTCCGAGCCAAGCACTTCCTTCAGTTGGTCCTACATAATGTAATTTAACATCCATTGTCTCCGCCACTGATAATTGACTGAGCAATATTGTCAGGGCAAACAATCCTAACTTCATCATATTCATTTCATTCTCCACGCTATAAACTGAAACCAATAATACAGTATTTACTCCCTGTAATAATCAGGACTTTTTCCCAAAGAGCACAGGTTTTTTCCTGATATTTAGATGCTTTTCAATTAGAAAAGTTCACCGGCATATTCTTATATGCCCGCTATCATTCAAGGTGCAGGTTTGTAATTGGGGTGGTCACGGGTATGATTTTCACAAATTCAAGATTTTCTTTAATTAGCCGCTATAAATTACATTGAATAGAAATGCTGACAAAAAAATGAAAAATAACGCACAAGAACTGGAAATAGTAACCATTATGCAAGGGCTTGAAGAGTTTGCTACCTTCATGAGCTATAAAGGAAATAATGCGGGTTTACGAATATTAAGTGTTACGTCTATAGACAAAGACATTGTGATCGACCAAGCCAAACAATCAACAGATATTTTGGTTATACAATCACATCGCATAAAAAAACAAAATAGTCAGAAGCAAAAAATCACAAAATCCCTTTCTTTATACAGCTAACAAAAAAAGCCCGATTATCTCGGGCTTTTTCTCATTTCACTTACTGTCATGCTTAAACCTGACTACCATCCTCATTAATATCTGCACCTTCCGCTTTTTCAGGTGGCATTAGATCCGCTTTACTCACACCCATTGCTAACACGGTATTGCTTGCGATATAGATTGATGAATACGTTCCAATAACAATTCCTAGCATCAGTGCAATTGAGAATGCATGAATAACCTCACCACCAAAAATAAACAGTGACATTACCACTAACAAGGTTGTAACTGATGTCATGATTGTTCGACTCAAGGTATCATTTAATGCACGGTTAACAATCTCTTCTGGAGAGCCTTTTCTCATACGTAAAAACGTTTCACGGATGCGATCAAATACCACAATGGTATCATTAAGTGAATACCCAATAATCGCTAATATTGCTGCTAATACAGTTAAATCAAACTCAAATTGGAATACAGAAAAGATACCTAAGGTTATCAGTACATCATGTACCAATGCCACAACGGAACCAATGGCAAAGCGATACTCAAAGCGAAATGCAACATAAATCAAAATACCAATAAGTGCATATAACATCGCTAAACCACCTTGCTCGGTCAGCTCTTCGCCTACTTGTGGCCCAACAAACTCTACCCGACGCACATCAATCGCTGTATTGTGATCGGCCTGCAAAGCATCAACCACTTGATTACTTAGCTCTGACAGGTTCTTATCACCAGAAATCGGCAAGCGGATTAAAACTTCATGCACTGAACCAAAGTTTTGCACAATCGCATCTTTAAAATTTCCCTCTTTTAATTGAGTTCGAATAGAACTTAGGTCTGCTTCTTCCTCATAGGCTAATTCAATCATAGTACCGCCGGTGAAGTCGATACCAAAATTCAATCCTTGAATTGCCAAAGATGCAATTGCTGTTAATAACAATAAAGCAGAGAAAACCGTCGCAATTTTGCGTCTCCCCATAAAGTTAAACTCAGTTTTTTCTTTTAGAAATTGCATATCTTTACCTTAAATTGACAAAGTTGGACGAGTTTTACGTCCATAAATCAGATTAATCACTGCACGTGTTCCGACAATAGAAGTGAACATCGATGTCAAAATACCTAATGACAAGGTCACCGCAAAGCCTTTAATTGAACCCGTACCAAAACTAAACAAAACGATGGCAGCAATCAATGTAGTGATATTGGCATCAGCAATGGTTGAAAATGCTTTGGCATAGCCAGCATTAATACTCGATTGAGGACTGTTCCCTATTCGTAACTCTTCTCGAATACGCTCAAAGATAAGTACATTGGCATCGACTGCCATACCGACGGTTAATACAATACCGGCAATACCTGGCAAGGTTAATGTTGCTTGCAACATAGAAAGCAATGCCACAATAAGCACTAAGTTTGCTGCTAGGGCTAAGTTGGCTACTAATCCAAAAGTGCGATACCAAATCACCATAAAGAACAGTACCAATACAAAGCCGATCATGACCGAGTTAAAGCCTTGATCAATATTATCTTGTCCTAAACTTGGACCAACAGTCCGTTCTTCAACAATTTCAATCGGTGCGGCTAATGCACCTGCACGTAATAACAAGGCTAAATCACGTGCTTCAGTGGTTGAATCTAAGCCCGTGATTTGGAACTTCTTACTAAGTTGATCTCGAATCGTGGCAACATTAATCACTTCAGGCATTTGACGGCGCACTTTCACCATCTCACCATCAATTTTACGTGTTTCAGATTTTGATTCAATAAAGACCACAGCCATTGGGTTGCCAATATTGTCACGCGTCACATTACTAAATGCGCGCGCACCTTTACCATCTAAGGTAATTGATACCGATGGTGAACCGTTTTGATCTAATGTCGATGCGGCATTAATAATATGCTCACCCGTCAACATCACACGCTTGCTTAACAAAATAGGACGACCATCACGGCGTTTATATAACTTTGAATTTGCAGGCACTCGACCCTTTACCGCATCTTGTACATCATGTTCAAAATCAACTAAACGGAATTCTAAGGTCGCTGTTGCTCCCAAAATTTTCTTAGCTTGTGCTGTATCTTGCACTCCCGGTAATTGCACTACAATTCGGTTATCACCTTGCTGTTGCACTGTTGGCTCGGCAACACCTAATTCATTAATTCGATTCCGTAAGGTGATGATATTTTGTTGTAGAGCTGTTTTGCTAATATCACGTATTGCCACTTCGCTTAACGCTAAGATTAGTGATGGTGCAGCCACATCTTCTAAGACTTCAATCTTAAATTGATTGTATTCTCTTGCCATCTTAGTACTGGCTTGATCACGATGTTCTTCACTACGAAAAGATACAATGATATCTTTCCTATTTACTTGAATTTTTTTATAACGAATTCGTTCATCACGCAATAAGGCACGAAACTCACTGGCCGAGCCATTTAATGATTGCTGAACAGCGGCATCCATATCCACTTCCATCAAGAAGTGAACTCCGCCTCGCAGATCCAATCCTAAGTTCATCGGTTCTGCGCCAAACATTGCTAACCAATTCGGCGTTGTTGGCGCTAAATTAAGGGCAATAATATAGTCCCCCTTAATATTCTTTTGCAAAACATCTTTTGCTTTTAATTGCGTCTCACCATCAGCAAAACGAACTAATAATCGCCCGTCATCAAGCACCACACCTTTATAGTCAATTGATGCTGTTTTTAATGATGCTTCCACATCGGCCAACAAGACAAGGTCAACCTTGCCAGAACGACCAGCTGATACTTGAATAGCAGGATCATCACCATATAAATTTGGCATGGCAAAAAAGCCGCCAATCATAATAACTGCGATAATTAGTGCGTTTTTCCACAAGGGATAATGATTCATTTGAATATCCTAAAGTCCTACTACTTCTAGAGACCTCTGCTTGAAAGATATAATGGATAAAAATGAGTGTAATTTTTTAAAATTCATCCGAAAAAGAGGTGAATAGCAAGCTCTTGACCATTTTTTGGATAAACCTCAGCAAATTAAATCCGTTATATCTTTCAAGCAAAGGTTTCTTCTAGTTTTACAGCTTTTTCAATGTTCCTTTTGGCAACACTGAATTAATAGATTCACGACGTACTTTAACTTCAAGATTATCAGCTAATTCAACCGTGATCGCATTATCGCCAATCGCTGTTATCTTACCCATTAAGCCGCCATCAGTAACAATTTCATCGCCTTTAGCAATGCTGCCTTGCATACTACGATGTGCTTTTGCACGCTTAGATTGTGGACGGATCAACATAAAATAAAACAAGACTAATAAAACGATTGGAAATGCGAAATCCATTATGCCAGGCGTTGATGATTCAGCCGCTGCATATGCAGGGGAAATTAAAAAATCCATCATAGTTCTAATTCTCTAAATATAAAAAGAATGCGATTATGCCACAGGCAAGGGCTGACTTGATAGTCAGCTCGCTCTCATTGCATAAAACTCCCGGCTAAATTCTGCCAAAGTTCCTGTTGAAATGGCATTGCGTAGGCCTGTCATCAATGTCTGATAATAATATAAATTATGAATGGTGTTTAATCGTGGCCCTAACATCTCGCCCGTGCGGTCTAAATGATTGAGATATGAACGACTGTAATTCTTGCAGGTATAACAATCACACAACGGATCCAGCGGCCCGGTATCTGTTTTATATTTGCTATTTCGTATTTTAACCACACCATGATGAACAAATAAATGTCCATTGCGCGCATTTCGTGTTGGCATAACACAATCGAACATATCAATACCGCGAGCCACAGCCTCAACTAAATCTTCTGGTCGGCCAACGCCCATCAAATAGCGCGGCTTATCTTGTGGCATCCGTGTTGATAAATATTCCAAAATACGAATCATATCTTCTTTCGGCTCGCCCACGGATAAACCACCGATAGCATAACCATCAAAGCCAATTTTAATCAGACCTTGCAAGGAAATATCACGCAGTTTTTCATGCATTCCACCCTGCACTATTCCAAATAGCGCCGAAGGATTATCGCCATGTGCATCTTTGCTACGCTTTGCCCAACGTAACGATAATTGCATTGATTTTTCTGCTGTGTGCTCATCCGCTGGATACGGCGTACATTCGTCAAAGATCATTACGATATCGCTGCCTAAAGAGCGTTGCACCGCCATTGATTCTTCCGGTCCTAAAAAGACCTTGCTACCATTAATAGGTGATTTAAAGGTAACGCCTTCTTCTGTTATCTTTCTCATATCTCCCAAGCTAAAAACTTGGAAACCACCGGAATCAGTCAGAATAGGACCTTGCCAGTGCATAAAGTCATGCAAATCACCATGCCGTTCAATGATGTCCGTACCTGGCCGCAGCATCAAATGGAAGGTGTTGCCTAAAACAATCTCTGCGCCAGTTTCTATCACTTCTTCGGGCGTCATCGACTTCACAGAACCGTATGTACCTACAGGCATAAAAGCAGGCGTCTCTACCGTGCCACGTTCAAAGCTTAGTTGGCCTCGACGAGCCTGACCATCTTGTGCAAAAACATCAAAATTCACTTTTTATACCTGTCTTCATTAGAAGTGTTACTGAAAAAATATCGGCACAGAATACCATTTTCATCACCATATCAGGTAGGATCCTATCATTGTTATTTTGGTGAATGAATATGTCAGATTCTAAAATTATTGTTGCACTTGATTATTCAACAGCAGACGATGCCTTTGCGCTTGCCGACAAGCTTGATCCAGCGCGTTGTCGTCTAAAAATTGGCAAAGAACTTTTTACCCGTTCAGGCCCTAATGTTGTTGACTCATTAGTCAAACAAGGTTTCGATATTTTTCTCGACTTAAAATATCACGATATCCCAACCACGGTTGCTAAAGCCTGTGCGGCTGCGGCTGACTTAGGCGTATGGATGATGAACGTCCATGCACTTGGTGGCGCAGCAATGATGACGGCGGCACATGAAGCCCTCGGCCATCACGCGGATCGCCCCCACTTAATTGCAGTCACCTTATTAACCAGTATGGATCAAACCACATTTGAACAAATTGGCTTTCAAGGTTCAATAACTGACACTGTTTTACGCCTTGCTAAATTAGCGGATGATAGCGGCTTAGATGGCGTGGTCTGCTCTGCTCAAGAAGCGCATGCCTTGCGCGCACAACATAGTGATGCTTTCCAATTAATAACCCCAGGTATTCGCCCCGCTAATAGTGAACGAGGCGATCAACACCGAACAATGACGCCTATCGAAGCAATCACAGCAGGCAGTAATTATCTTGTGATTGGTCGCCCTATCACTGCCGCATCGGATCCAATGCTTGCACTTAAAGGCATTGAAGACAGCCTAATTTAGGCACAAAAAAGCCACGCATTTTACTGCGTGGCTTTTCACTCTAACTAACTTAAACGCGATAATTTACACTTTAAATTTACTCGCCGCATCTTGTAATTGACTAGACAGTGCTGAAAGCGAATCAATCGCTACCAATATCTCTTGACCACCAACTGCCGTTCTATCTGCAACTTGACTGATATTAGTAATGCCTCGATTAATATCTTCTGCGGCTGCAGATTGCTCATTAGCTGCACTCGAAATAGAAGCACTCATTTCATCCATCTTAGTAATCATTGCTGTAATCGTATCTAAAGCTTCTCCTGCACACGCCGCTTTCTCCACACTTTTTTGAGCTTGTTCTCGACCTTCATTCATCACGCTAACTGCGGCACTTGCTCCCGCTTGCAAACGCCCTACCATTTCTTCAATTTCATGTGTTGAATCCTGCGTTCTTGCTGCTAATGTACGGACTTCATCAGCAACCACAGCAAAACCACGACCATGCTCCCCAGCACGAGCCGCCTCAATCGCAGCATTTAATGCCAATAAGTTGGTTTGTTCCGTAATGCCTCGAATAACATCGACGATTGCACCGATATTACTAATATCAGACTCTAGGTTATTTAATGTGTCCGCTGCTTTTTCCACTTCGTTAGCTAAAGAATCAATAGCATGCATTGCTTCTGTAACTACCTGCTTACCGGCTTGCGCTTCGCTATCTGCATTACGTGCCGCCTCTGCAGTATCTGCCGCGGTCCTCGCAACATCCTGCACAGATGCGGTCATCACATTCATTGAGTTAGCAACTTGCGTAGTTTCTGCTTGTTGAGTCAATACGCCCTCTACTGTTTGCCTACTCGTTACTGACATATTTTGTGTTTCGGTTTGCATTTGAGCAACACCATCCACTAAGGAATTCACAAGTTCTGCAACATTCTTTCTCGCACTGTTCAACTCAAAAGCCATCCAACTAAAATCACTTTTCCCGGCAATTACAACGGCTTGAGTTAAGTCGCCTTTCTTGATATTTTGAATGCCGTCAACTAAGATATTAGCCCGTTGCATACCAAAATTACCAATATATGTTGCTATTATATAAATCAAAATGCTGGCAATAGTTGCCGTGCTCAGCCCTACAATCAGTTGTTGTTCCGTTAACCCTAAATACCAAAAAATGGCCACCAGAAGAAATAATCCAATGATGCCCATAACTGCAACCATTTGCATTCTCTTTTTCAACGAGTAGTTTTCTAATTTAAACATTACCATCTCCACTTAACATCTATAAATTACGCACTATATCTTAGGCGAATACACTTATTGTTCCATCATTTTCAGACGATGCTGGTAGCTCTTTCTCACCACCATCCCCAACGACACTATCTTCGCCATCCGTACTAAGATATTCACTCTCTGTTGCATTATCATTAGCGTGTTCAAATGACTCTTGTTGAGAGACATCCGCATCAGCCAATTCCAAACCATTATCACCCAGACTCTCACGCAATCTTGGTAATGCTTGTTCTAATGCATCTCGCGTTGCTACATGCTGAGCAATAAAACTAATATTCACTTGTTCATTTTGTAGACTCAATTTTACTTCAATCGAACCTAGGCTCGCAGGGTTTAATCTTAATACAGCTTGCTGTATTCCTTCTTGAGCCATCCAAACAACCCGACTACTTAACACTTTACCCCAAGCCTTACTTTGCACTTCGGGCTGAATATCCAGTAACGGCGCGCCCACTCTTTCAGATGTCACGGCTGCTGGCGCATTCGCTATATGGCTGTGTATTGATGAGACGAGTGTGTTCGCAAAACTGCTTGCCCCTTTATCTAAAATAGGCTTACCCGCAACAGCAACCTCAGACTTGATTTGCTTCACTATCTCCGTTAAATCAAACTGACCCTCTGGCTTTTTATCAGTCCCAATAACTTTTTCTGTAGATGTTATTACCTTTATGCCAATACCTGCACTGGCATTATTTTCATCTACCTTACTTTCTGTTCGTTGTGATAATGCTTGCAATATATCGGGTCTAATATTGGTAACAGCTTGTTGAGGTTTGTCAGATAAAATTTTATTTTCAGTATCCTGTTTTGGCATGTTTTTTACCAAACTAGAGATTTTTTTTCCCAAGTCTTTACTCACAGGAAATTCAGCGTCATCCTCATTCGCTTCAGAATTACTTACAGCATGCAATCCTTCTAGATCCGATCGCTTCGTTTCAAACGCTAAAGACTCACCCTCAACTAATTTAGTAACGCTCTCTTCTGAACTAAGAACATCACCTCCGCTCGACATCAATGATTCTGACAGCACATCACCTGGCACGGCAAGCTCTGCGGACAAATTATCTTTCGGCAATTCCTTGCCGTTTTTATTCTCTACCCCTTCCTTTTGCCGCTTATCACCATTCTGAGTAATACTCTCTTTTGGTGAATGTTTTTTATCTATAGAAGACCTTCCCAGCTCTAAATCAGACTCTTTTTGTTTTTCTACATGCTTTTCCAATTCAGATGAAAAGGCTTGAGACTCTTTACTCTCACTATCTGTCCTGCTTTTTATACTTTGCGTAGACTCACTTGTCTTATTGGTTGATACCACGCGCTCAGTATTGAGTAAAAATGCTTGATTCATAATCATCTCCTAAATGCCATCATCATGACATTATTTAATTAGTAGTTATGATGCAAAAAGCACACCAAACAATTAACTTAGAGTTGTCATTTTTTGAGCGGAGGAATGAATTACTTAAAAAACGCTTCAAATAATGGGACTATCTTTATAAGGTCGTACAGGTAGGTCTTTGGTTTACCCATAAGATACTTTAGAATTTAACTAATTTTAAATAATTTACCAAAATTAGATATTTCTAGAATATTTTTAATCTCTACACCGTAATTTTTTAACTCCACATTGGCGCTATCGCCACCAGCAAAGTCACGTAATAACAGTAACATTCCTAATGCAGAGCTATCCATATAATCAGCGGCTGAAAAATCAATCACAAAATTACGACTGCTCGCTGCTGATTCATAGGCCTGTCTAAAATCACGTTGCACACTAAAGTCAAAGCGGCCTGCAATGCTGATAACAACTGTATTTCCGTCTATTCTTGTAGCAATACCCATCTAAAAACACCCTTAAAATTGTGATTAAATTCTTAATTGCTATTCTAATCTACTTTTAGATGACGCTCCAACTAAAATAAATCAATATCACCGGAATTTAGATCCTGCTGAGATACCGCTTGATGGCCAACCGATTCAATTTTTGGTTTCAATTCAGATAATGAACGTTCAATTCCTGTTAACAATTCGCGATAATCCATCAATTTATCTGGATTTATTCGTGCCTCATGCAACCGATCAACTAGCGAGCTTAACTCTCCAACCGAATCTAAACGACGGAGAATATGTGCCGACAATTGCGTACACATATCTTCAAATTGTAATGATGTAATCGCTTGGTTAACCATTATTGATATTTGCTGCGACACATTGCCGGTTTTTTCAATAATCTGTTGTGAGTGTACGTTCATCTCTGCCACCGAGTCTGACATATCAGCCGCTTTCTTTTTACCACTCAATGCGACACTCATATCTGCAGAAACGATTCTATTGACCACGTCACTGGCTGATGCTAAAGCATCTTTTACTTCTTTAGCTAATCCATTTATTTCTTCGCTGAAATCATCAGATTTACGTGAAAGCTTTCTAACCTCATCGGCAACCACGGCGAAACCACGTCCAGCCTCGCCGGCTCGTGCAGCCTCAATAGCAGCATTAAGTGCTAATAGATTAGTTTGCGATGCAATTTCTTTTACATCACCCAGCAATGAGACAACACCATCTACTTTTTCAGTCATATCGTCCAGACGATGCATCAAATACATACTGTCTTTACTATTACCTAAAACCAGATCAACAAAGTAAGAAAGGAGTCGATCCGTTTCTGCAATAAAATAACTAAAGCTAGATTCCTCTCCAGAGTCTTCATTTAACAGCCCCGTGAGCATATCGGCTTGCAATGTACTTTGTTCATTTAAGCCTTGAAAACTAGTTGTCAATTGACCAATAGCCTCTTGTACCAAACCATTGATCTGCTCACTCTCTCCACGAATTAACCCTATCTGCTCAGTTAAGTGGGAATAGGCTTTATCATGCATTTCTTGGATATCATTCAGCAAAGAAGGATCAATTCGAGTATGGCCTTTTTCTGGCTCACTCTCCGCTTTATTGTTATCGCTTTTAATCAAAAGCGGCAAAAAAATCCATATAGATGCGGTAACAATAACCGCTACAAACGAAAGGTAATTAGCTTGAAATAAACTGAGGATGGCAAGAAATGCCGTCATCATCAATGAAATAAAGGTTTGCTTACTCATCTATTATCCCTAACACTCGCTCGTTAATTATATATTAATGCAATTGTTATGCCTTAACGTTATTCAATCACTATTCAGCGACCAAACTCATCAACTTTCCAGCTATTTTATTCAAAGGTAACTGTAATTCTGCCGCACCAATTTTCACGGCCTGACCAGGCATTCCCCAAACAACACTACTATTTTCATCCTGCACAAAATTAAACGCACCTGCTTCTTTCATTTCAAGCATGCCTTTAGCGCCATCATCGCCCATACCTGTCAGCATGATACCGATAGCATTTGCTCCTACATTTTGAGCAACCGAACGGAATAACACGTCGACAGAGGGTTTATGTCGGCTCACCAGCGGGCCGTCATTTAATCGACAATAAAATCGTGCACCGCTTCGTTCAACAATTAAATGCTTGTCTCCTGGAGCAATATACGCATGACCTCGCAATATTTGCTGCCCATCTTCTGCCTCACACACTTCAAGTGCCGACAGCCTATTGACACGCTTCGCGAATGGCCCACTAAATGCGGCGGGGATATGTTGCGTTATAACAATACCCGGTGAATCTGCTGACAACATTTGCAGCACCTCTTTTACCGCCTCGGTTCCTCCTGTCGAAGAACCGATCGCTATAATTTTTTCCGTTGTTCTTAGGTGCGACGGTATTGTTCCAGGGACACGTTGAGCTAAAACAGCATCGGCGGTTAGCTTTTCTGGCACATCAGGTAAAGTAACGACCTTCTGTGCTAGAGCATGTACATTAACGGTAGATGCCGTTTTCACTTTTTCGATTATTTCAGCAGCATAATCAGCAATCGTATTAGAAAAATCGAGCTTCGGCTTGGTTATAAAGTCAACAGCGCCCAACTCTAATGCTTCTAAAGTTACTTGAGCTCCTTGCTCAGTCAAGGTTGAGACCATAACAACGGGCATTGGACGTAATCGCATAAGGTTTTTCAGGAAGGTAACGCCATCCATACGAGGCATTTCAACGTCTAAGGTTAGTACATCCGGTTGCAGTTTTTTAATTTTTTCTCGGGCAATAAAGGGGTCGATAGCAGTACCGACCACTTCAATATCAGGATCAGACTCTAGAATTTCGGTTAATAACTTTCTGACTAATGCTGAATCATCAATAACGAGAACGCTAATTTTTGCCATAAAGAATATCCCTGTTCTTCCAAATCAAGACTGTTGATTATAGCTATCATTCACCTTGATTTGGGAACTTTTTTCAGAGTAACAACCGCAGATCGAAATACTCTGCCGTTTACATTTCAAATTACTAATATTCCCTTAGAACAGATCAACACCACCTGAATCAGGCCGTATATCCAGCTCGTATTGGTAAGCTTGTTCACGTTGAATCAATGTATCGTTATGGATTGAACGCAGGCGCTTAACAAGCAACCGTCCTGTTGCGGGATAATACATCACTTTTCGAGGATAAATATTACCTAAATCTTCACTTATCGCTTTAAAACCCTCAGTTTGTAGATATTCTAATGCAAAGGTAATATTGCGTGCACCAACATCTGACATGTTTTGCATGATTTTACCGCCGCCAGTGAGTTTGATTTCTAAATTCTCCCGGCGACCTCCCGCTTTAAGAATATCATTAATCAAATGTTCCATTGCATAACTACCATAACGCGTAGCTGAATCCAGCCAGCGATCACCGCCATGTTCTGATTGTGCCGGTAGCATAAAATGGTTCATGCCTCCGATACCAAATACCTTATCTCGAATGCAAGCAGATACACATGAACCCAACGTGGTCGCTACCGCTTCATCTTGGCTCGTTGTCACATAATATTCACCCGGTAATATTTTTGCCACCCAAGTCTCATGTGTACGATCCCAATAGCGATTTACCGATTTAAAATCAGGTAAGCATCTCGGCTGTAATGAACGAATTTTACTCACTAACTTATCTTCTTATAAATAGTTTTACCCAGAGACTCAAAGCGGGTTGACACTTTAAACAGCGTTTCAGAATGCCCAATAAATAAATGAGCATTGGCTACTAAAATATCAGCATAGCGATCAAATAAAACGCGTTGCGTGTCTTTATCGAAATAAATGACCACATTACGGCAAAACATAAAATCAAATGGCCCTTTCATTGGCCATTCATGTAATAAATTTAACCGCTTAAAGGTAATGATTTCTTGAAGTTCTGGAACAACTTGAACCATCTCTTCATTATCACCCACGCTTGAGGTAAACCAGCGTTCGATAATCCTATCAGGCAATCCCGTTATTCGTTCTTCACGATAAGTGCCAGCCTTACCATGTGCCACAACATTAGCATCCAGGTCTGTTGCGAGGATTTTAATATCCCAACTATCAAAATCAGGTAAATTTTCTTTCAAGGTAATGGCAATACTATAAGGCTCCTCACCCGTTGAGCAACCCGCAGACCAAATCCGAAGTCGTTTGCTATGTCTATTCTTTTCAATTAACTCGGGAATAACGACATTGGCCAAATGTTCAAAGTGATGATTTTCACGAAAGAATGCCGTCAAGTTCGTTGTGATCACATTGATCATAAAGTCTTGCTCTTCTTCATTGCCATTCTCTAGCTCATGAATAAACGCATCGAACGTGCCAAAACCACCTTTTCGAACGCGTTTAGATAGGCGCCCATACACCATATCCTTTTTCTTTAGGGTTAGAACGATACCTGTATTTTCAGATACGAACTGACGAATACGCTCAAAATTAGCATCCGTAAATTCAAACTCACGGGGTTTACCTTCAGCCATTAATCATTCCCTTTTATCACAAAAAGCAACCTATGATTTTTACTGTTTATCATAAGTACCTAAAACTTTGCCCTAACGTTTCAGGGTACAGCTCTTCCAAGAATAAAAGGAGAATATTGCGATCCTCCCCTCATTCAAAAACTATCCTTTAAAACTCATCCCATTCATCATCAGATGCGGGTGCAACCCTTGGCGCAGGTCTGGATGCTACAGGTTTGGATGCTGCAGGTTTCGGCGTTGTTGGTCTTGCTACTGCCGTTTTTGCTGTTGGTTGAGCGCCATCTTGACCAAGATTAAAGAATGACACCATTTTGCTCAAGCTCTTGCCTTGTTCATCTAAGGCTTCACTGGCCGCTGCCGCCTCTTCTACTAATGCTGCATTCTGCTGTGTCATCTCATCCATTTGTGTCACGGCTTTGTTCACTTGCTCAATGCCTTGAGTTTGCTCGGCACCCGCAGCTGCAATTTCAGAAATAATGTCACCTACCTTCTTAGAACTGGCAACAATTTCTTCTAATGTTCGACCTGATTCATCAACCAGCATTGAGCCTTCTTTCACTTTCTCGCCACTGTCATTAATTAATTCTTTAATTTCTTTGGCCGCTGAAGCTGAACGCTGTGCTAAGTTACGTACTTCTGATGCCACAACCGCAAAACCTCGTCCTTGCTCACCTGCTCGCGCAGCTTCTACGGCAGCATTTAAGGCTAGCAAATTGGTCTGAAAAGCAATCTCATCAATAACACCGATGATATCGGTTACTTTTTTACTTGAAGAACTGATCGCTGTCATCGCCTCAATCGCACTCTTAATAACCGAGCCACCTTTCTCAGCTTGTTCACGACTTGATGCCGCTAACTGATTCGCTTGACGCGCATTATCAGAGTTTTGACGTACAGTACTGGTTAGCTCTTCCATACTAGATGCAGTTTCTTCTAATGAAGATGCTTGTTGCTCAGTACGTTGGCTTAAATCAATATTACCTTCAGAAATTTCACCGGCGGCTGAACTAATGCTTTTAGACGCGTCGTCAATATCGACCATTGTTAATAATAAGCTGGTGATTGTCGCATCCAGTGATTGAGCAAGATCATTCGTCATACCATACCATTCACCTTCAACTTTAATGGTTAAATCACCAGCTTCCAAACCTTTCGCAACACGCAAGCTTTCATTAATAGCACGTTCAAACTCGCTCATAATGCTATTTACACCGTCGCCGGCCACTTTTAAAAATCCTTTAAGCTCATCCGTATCAACACGCTCAGTTAATTCACCACGACCTGCCGCGCTGATAACGTCAGCAATGGCTTGTTCGCTAGTATTTTGTGCTGTTTCACGATTCTTCTCGTCGGTAATATCTTTCCACTCAACCATATTGCCTGAATAATTGCCTTCCGCATCAAGAATCGCGGTTGCCGTTAAATCAAAATGAATATCTAATAATTGAATTTGGGTGTTATAAGGTAAGTTTTTCAGATCCGATAAAATGCCTCTTTGTAATGAGGGGTCTTTATGGAAATCATCAATACAGGTACCGATTATTTTACTTAAATCTAAACGTGGAAATGCTTTACGTAAATCAGTGAGTCGATTTTCTAATAGCGCCACGACTGCTGGATTTGTATAAGTAATAATTAGATCCTCATCACACATCATTAATGCGGTGCTCGAACCTTCTACCGCTGATTGTAATTGAGCAATCTGTTTTTCTTTGGCTCTCATCTCTGTAACATCAGCCCACTCTAAACCATTACCTATATAGTTGCCTACAGGATCAAAAATTGCAGTGACGTTTAAATTGAACTTTAATGGCCCCACTGTAATATCGGTGCTATAGGGTAGATTATTGGGGTCAGCTAATAATTTACGCTGATGTGCAGGCACTTTATGGAAGCCGTCAATATTCGTCCCAACCATATTTGCCAAATCAATATGAGGGAACGCTTCCTTCAATGTAGCTTCATATGGCGTCAACATTTTGATTGTTGAATCGTTGATATAAGTGATATTAAAATCACGATCAATCATCATGATTGATGTCATTGCGCCATCGATCGTACCCGATAATCTCGCGACTTCAACTTCTTTTTCTTTTTCTGCGGTAATATCTTTCCACTCAACCATATTACCGGCATAGTTACCATCAGCATCAAGTAATGCGGTTGCTGTTAATTCAAAATGAATATCTAATAATTGAATTTGAGTGTTATAAGGTAAGTTTTTAAGATCAGATAAAATACCCCGTTGTAATGACGCATCTTTATGGAAATCATCAATACAGGTACCAATTAGTTGACTTAAATCTAAGCGTGGAAATACTTGACGCAACTCGGTCAATCTATTTTCTAATAAAGCAATTACCGCCGGATTAGCGTATCTAATGATAAGATCTTTATCACACATCATCAATGCGGTACTTGAACCATCTACTGCTGACCGCATTAAATTCAATTTTCTCTCTAATTCTTTATTCGCCATTTCATCTGCCTCCGTCGGCTCATATGCATCTAACATAATCGTTGCTACAGTATTTAAGGTATTGGTCCATGCTTGCTCAACTTCATCTGTCCAAAGTGTGCCTGCAAACTCGGCCATAACTGCCAGTAAATTTTCCGCTACTATTGGGTAATGTTTGGCAACCACCCCATAATGCACATGTCTCGCACCTAACGCTGTTAAATAATCTTTCAATACATCTGGGTTACGCAAGTTTTGTACCAACAAGACTAGAGATGCCAGTAACTTCTTCTCTTGACCTTTAATTGAAATCCCTTCAAACAAAGGCGTTACTTGAGAATACTCTGTAAATAACCGTTCATAAAAACGGGCAGCCAAGGCTTCACCTTGCGGTGCCAAAGCGGCAAAACTTTCTTCTAACAATTCTGTTTCTGTCTTCATTTTTTCCGCCTTCTTACTTGTAGTAGTAAATGTTTTCCTAGTTCGCTTCCTAGTTGTTGCTTTAGCCTTTGGCATATCACTTAGGGGCGGTTTATTTTCTGCCATTACGCGATCCTCCCTAGTAATAAATCTTGGGCTAAAGCCTGATAATCTTCAGCACCAGTACTCGCTTGTTTATAGTCAAATATTGTTTTGCCAAAACCAAGAGCTTCTGCCAATGCATAATTTTCACGAATAACTGTTTTCAGTACTCTGCCGGGAAAACACGTTAATACCCGACGTCTTACTTCATGTGCTAATCGCCGATGTAAATTCATTCGTGTCGACACCAGCCATAATTTAATACTGCGTCCCGATAAGGCTTCAGCCCGTTTAAAAATACGCATCATCTTTGACAAACCTTGTAACGAAAGGTAATTACTCGATATTGGCATCATTACTTCATCAGCAGCAAACAAGGCATTAATCCCCAATAGTCCACTTGCTGAAGAACAATCAATCAATACAAAATCTCTTTCTTTTAATGCTGAGTTCTCAATGGCTAGCCGCAATTTATAACCTCGACTAGCACCACCTTCCAAGACATTTTCATAATCCGCCAAATACTCACCCGCCAGCACCACCTCCAAATTTTCCCTTGCCATGATAGCGACATCACCAATGGCACGATCGTCTAATAGTACGTGATCTAAACCTGCTTGCTTTTTATCTAAACCATAGGCAATGGCAACGTGACCTTGCGGGTCCATATCCAAGACAGTGACTCGCTTACCGGCTAAGGCTAGGGCATGCCCTAGATTAATAGTCGTTGTGGTTTTACCCACGCCTTCATTCTGATTCATAATGGCTATCACTCGGCTCACAATAATTAACTTAAGCGCCCCCTAACCAAGTGCTTCCACACTTAACAGGCTATCGATATCAAGTATCATCATCATGTCATTACCAATCGGTACAACTCCCGTAATAAAGCTAGTATCCACTTGAGAACCAAAATCTGGCGTGACTCTAATATCCGATGGCATAATATTGTGTGCATCTGACACAGCATCAACAACGATACCAACCGTACGCTGGGTAACACCTTCAATTTTAAGTACAATAACTACGGTTGTTGGCGTGAACTTTTTTAATGGCATATCAAATCGGCAACGTAAATTAACGACTGGAACGATGGAGCCAC
This sequence comes from Piscirickettsiaceae bacterium, assembly GCA_013215825.1. Classification (GTDB taxonomy): domain Bacteria; phylum Pseudomonadota; class Gammaproteobacteria; order Nitrosococcales; family Methylophagaceae. Next base: position 62,211 of record JABSQN010000007.1, read on the forward strand.
GCAGATTTAACACGCCACATAAATGGTCAGGTGTATTCGGAATGGGGGTTACATATTCCCAACCTTTTATTTCTTGAACACGCAAAATCTCAACACCATATTCTTCACCATTTAAAATAAAGCTTAAATATTGTTCAGTTCCCGAATCAATCTCATCCAAAGACTCATCCACCTGTTGTAATTCAGTCATTTTTTTGCTCCTCAGGCTGCATGGTCATCAATTATAATTTTTCTTGCCAACGATGGATCACGATATAACGTCATCAAGCCTGGCACATCAAGAATCAATGCAACCGTGCCATCACCTAAAATGGTGGCACCGGATAGACCCAACACTTTTCGATAATTTGTTTCTAAACTTTTTATTACAACTTGTTGCTGCCCTAATAAATCATCAACAAATAAACCTACTTTCTGATTGTCGCCTTCAACAACAACTAACAAGCCTTCTTCAAGATCGGTTGATGTCGGTTTCAATCCGAATAATTCATAAAGCCGGATAACCGGTACATATTCATCACGTAAGGGATAAAGCTCACCTTTACCTGATACACGTTTAATATCGTCTGTTTTTATTTCAATTGATTCGATAATGGAGACTAACGGCACAATGTAATTTTCAGTTGCAACCCGAATGGTTTGACCATCCATAATGGCCAAAGTCAAAGGCAGTCGAATAGTAAATGTTGAGCCAACCCCTTTTTCAGATTTCACTTCAACCGTGCCGCCTAGACTGCTGATGTTTTTACGCACCACATCCATGCCAACACCACGACCTGATACGTCAGTCACCACATCGGCTGTTGAAAAACCTGGCAGGAATATAAGCTCATGAATTTTATCTGGGCTTAAGGTGTCACCGGCATTAACAAGCCCTTTTTCTATCGCTTTAGAAAGAATTTTGTCTTCATTTAAGCCCGCACCATCATCTTTAATCTCGATAACGATCTTGCCGCCTTGATGATACGCATTTAGATTTAATGTACCCGTTTCATCTTTACCCGCTGCAAGTCGTACTTCTGGCGTTTCCAAACCATGATCAAGCGAGTTTCTTACCAAATGCACTAATGGATCACCAATTTTCTCCATTACCGTTTTATCAAGTTCGGTTTGTTCACCTGTTAATTTTAGTTCAACCTTTTTACCCATTTTTCCTGTCATATCATGAACTAGACGAGGGAATCGATTAAAGGCAAAGCTAATTGGTAACATTCGGATCCGCATAATCGCTTCTTGCATTTCACGACTATTACGTTCTAACTGAGCCAAACCATCAATCAATTGGGGTAACATCTCTTGCGTGAAATTATCACCAATCTGACTTAACATCGATTGGGTAATCACTAACTCACCCACTAAATTGATTAGCGAATCAATTTTATCCGTTCCAACACGAATTGATGCTACAGCGGCTGGTGTAGCAGATTTTGTAGCCGCCACTTTGGGTGCGGGCGTTTTTATAGATGCAATTTCTACTACCGGTGCTACTGTAGGATCTTCAACCTTATTTTCAACAACGACGTCAACCTTCTCCGCCTCTACCACTTTAGATATTGTAGAACCTTTTTCATCAAATAATGGCTCAATCGTTAAGTCACAATCATCATCAACCCATTCAAAAATCTCAACAACATCCTCTTTTGGAACCTCTCCTTTCAATGTTATATGAAATGACATATAACTATCTTCTGGTTCTAAATCTGAAAATGAAGGCAATTTTTCATCATTAACAATAACCGTTAAATCACCCAAGGATTCCATTTCACGAAACATTCGAACAGGATCGTTACCTGTTTGTAGTAAGTGCCGATGAGGTCGGAAATCAATCGTCCAACCCTGAGGCTTAGCGTTTTCTGCGTCAGACTGCTCACTTGATGCGATATCACTAGCCGGGGTACTATCGCCACCATCATTCATCATCGCTTCTAATTTTGCGCTGACCTCAGCAATTCGTGCATCATCCGTTTCAGTCTTATCTTTAACCGCTGTTAACATCTCACGCAACACATCAACTGCCTCCAAAAACAGGTTGGTTGACTCAGCAGTGACATCACGCTCGCCGTTACGCACTTCATCCAGCAATGTTTCCATCACATGAGTGAACTCAGAAACGGCCATAAAACCAAAGGTTCCAGCACCACCTTTTATTGAGTGTGCAGCTCTAAAGATAGTGTTGATGGCCTCAATGTCCGCGGCACCTACATCAAGATTGAGCAGACCGCTTTCCATCGCGTCTAAGCCTTCAAAACTCTCTTCAAAAAACACATCATGAAATTGTGAAATATCAATACTCATAGGTTCTTCCCACTAAATTTAGAATGCATCTTCCCTGTAAACGCCATGTAAGTCGCTGTTTATAAAGGGAAGTGGTGTTAACCTAGCACTTTCTTAACTGTTGCTAATAATTGATCAGGATTAAAGGGTTTAACTAACCAACCCGTTGCACCAGCCGCTCGACCTTCTTGTTTCTTATCACCACCCGCTTCGGTTGTTAAAACCAAAATAGGTGTAAATCGATAAGCAGGCAATGCCCGTAATTCTCGTGTTAATGCAATACCATCCATTATTGGCATATTTACATCCGTCAATACCACATCAAATGTCTGTGTTTTGGCGATATTCAATGCTTGTTGACCATCAACTGCATCCGTGACATCGTGACCTGCACTTTTTAATGTAAATGAAACCATTTGTCTCATGGATGCTGAATCATCAACTACTAAAATCTTTGCCATGACCGATTTTTCTCCTATCTTTAACATCTGTACGCAATGCTATTTCAAAATTATTAATTATAAGTTTAAAGCTAACCTACACAGGTTACTTATGCCTTATTGTCTTCTATATTCATCTTTGGTGCTAGACCTAATAACTGTGCACCTCGACAAAAAGCATCACTCGCATCACTCCAATCGATAGGATTGCCATGCTCTGCCGCCTCTTTAGAAAAGGCATAAAGCATTTGTAATGCTGCCGCATCAATACGCTCGATCTTGCTAACATTTAGTGTTATCACCAGCCCCTCAGCCAGTGCTGTTAATAATTTTGCATACAAATCACCCACGCCCGAAATATTAAGCGAATCACCACAATCTATTACTACTGTTTTTTCTTCCGACATGATTTACAGCATCCTCTTATTCAGTGTCAGTACTAATAGCGAATTAAATAGTCGCTATATAATTGTAAGGTTCTTGCCCAATTCTCATTATTAACTCCCCACTTACTAATAGCAACTGGGATGGTCATTTTTGCCGCTTTCAATCTGCCACTTTTTGCACTTATGGGTGCTTGTTGCTGTCGATCTTGCTTTATCATGACTACGCCCTCCCTTGGTACATCTTGTTTTGTTGGTTATTTCAATCTTTACTAAACAAGCTGTCTTACCTTCGTTTGATATCAATAATGCAGAGACCATGCCAGAAAGTTTCTGGCCCAAACTACTTGCAAGAAAAGTTTAATAAAAAAACTGTAATCTACATATTAAAGTGGCTTGATTACTTATAAATATAATCACAGCCCTTGGCTTATCTAACTGTATACAAACAAAGTACACTACCTCTACGCTCGTCTAGATATGGCCCTGCCCTGCTTTGTGAAAATAACCGCTCTTTGTCTTTTTGATAAGAGTAAGCTAAAATACACCGTTGAATAAGGAACGCTGCGACAGGAATCCCCTGCTAGGCTTATTCAAATTCACTATTAACGGCGTTCATTATTAATCAGGTAACTGAGATAATGGGCGTTGCATGTCTTTAATTAAGCCTGTTTTCTCTACCTGTCATTACTAATTTGATAAGGAATTGGGCTAATGAGTAGTAATTATATTTTCACCTCTGAGTCGGTATCAGAAGGTCACCCTGATAAAGTAGCCGACCAAATCTCCGATGCTATTTTAGATGAAATTCTTCGTCAAGATCCGAATGCCCGTGTTGCCTGTGAAACCATGATCAAAACGGGTGCCGCAATTGTTGCCGGCGAAATCACCACTGAAGCATGGGTGGATTTAGAGGCGGTTGTTCGTAAAACAATCATTGATATTGGTTATAACAGTTCTGATGTCGGTTTTGATGGAGAAACCTGTGCCGTAATGTCTTTGATTGGTAAACAATCTACTGATATTGCACAAGGTGTTGATCGTTCCACACTCGAAGAACAAGGTGCAGGCGATCAAGGTTTGATGTTTGGTTATGCCAGCAATGAAACCGATGTATTAATGCCGGCACCAATTACCTATGCTCACCGTCTCGTTAAACGCCAAGCACACGTGCGCAAAAATGGCACATTACCTTGGTTACGACCAGATGCTAAAAGCCAAGTAAGCTTCATCTATGAAGATGGTAAGCCGGTGGGAATCGATGCCGTCGTATTATCGACCCAACATGGTCCTGATGTATCATTGAAAGATCTACAAGAAGCAGTAATGGAGCTGATTATCTGGCCAACATTACCTTCTGAATGGATCACCAAGAAAACACAATTCCATATTAATCCGACGGGGAAATTTATTATTGGTGGGCCCGTCGGTGATTGTGGTTTAACGGGCCGTAAAATCATTGTTGATACTTATGGTGGTATGGCGCGTCATGGTGGAGGTGCATTCTCAGGTAAAGATCCATCAAAAGTAGATCGTAGTGCCGCTTATGCTAGTCGCTATGTGGCTAAAAACATTGTTGCCGCAGGCTTGGCGGATCGCTGTGAGATCCAAGTGTCTTATGCCATCGGTGTGGCAGAGCCCACCTCCATCTCTATTGAAACATTTGGTACAGGTAAAATCACTCAAGATAAACTTGAAGCATTAGTACGTGAATACTTTGATTTACGTCCTGCAGGTCTGGTTAAAATGCTTGATCTAATTCGTCCAATTTATCAAGCCACAGCGGCTTATGGTCATTTTGGTCGTGAAGAACCTGAGTTCACATGGGAAAAAACCGATTTAGCTGACACATTACGGGATGCCGCAGGCATTAAATAAATACTTTGGCATACTCGCCTTCGCGAGCACGACGATAAGATTATTATTAAAGGACAACAAGTACATGACAATTGAAAACCTAACACCAGATTATAAAGTTGCAGACCTTAGCCTAGCTGAATGGGGCGCAAAAGAAATTAAGATTGCTGAAACAGAAATGCCCGGCTTAATGGCGCTTCGTAAAGAATATGCTGGCAAAAACCCATTAGCGGGTGCGCGCATCGCCGGTTGTTTGCACATGACAATCCAAACCGCGGTATTAATCGAAACATTAATTGATTTAGGCGCGGAAGTGCGTTGGTCTTCATGTAATATCTTCTCAACTCAAGATCAAGCTGCTGCTGCAATTGCAGTGCAAGATATTCCTGTCTTTGCTTGGAAAGGCGAATCAGATGAAGAAGCTATTTGGTGTATCAAACAAACTATCTTTGGCCCAGATAACTGGCATCCAAACTTAATTCTGGATGATGGCGGTGATTTAACTCAAATCATGCATGATGAATATCCTGAATTATTAGCCGATGTTAAAGGTTTGTCAGAAGAAACAACGACGGGTGTACATCGTTTATACGAAATGATGAAAGACGGCAGCCTAAAAGTACCTGCTATTAACGTCAATGATTCTGTTACTAAGTCTAAATTCGATAATTTATACGGTTGTCGTGAATCATTATTAGACGGTATCAAACGTGCCACTGATGTGATGATTGCCGGTAAAATATGTGTAGTATTAGGTTACGGTGATGTTGGTAAAGGCTGTGCTCAAGCATTCAAAGGCATGGGGGCAACAGTGATGGTGACAGAAATTGATCCTATCTGTGCATTACAAGCAGCAATGGAAGGTTATCGCGTTGTTAATATGGATGATGCCGCCAGCTATGGTGATATTTTCGTAACGACAACCGGTAATGTTGACGTTATCAACCATGATCACATGGTATCAATGAAAGATGAATCTATCGTCTGTAATATTGGTCATTTTGATTCAGAAATCGCTGTTGCATCATTAAAACAATATGAATGGATCAACATCAAACCACAAGTCGATCACATTGTCTTCCCTGATGGCAAACGCATTATCTTATTAGCTGAAGGACGTTTGGTGAACTTAGGCTGTGCAACTGGCCATCCAAGTTTTGTTATGTCAGCTTCATTCACTAACCAAGTCATGGCACAAATTGAACTTTGGGATAATAGTGATAACTATAAAAATGAAGTGTATGTACTTCCAAAAACATTAGATGAAAAAGTGGCTCGCTTGCATTTAAGTAAGATTGGTGCCAACTTAACTGAAATGACCACGGAACAGGCTGCATATCTGAACTTAGATAAAAATGGCCCGTATAAACCTGACCATTACCGTTACTAAGCTTTAAGCTTAACTAAACAACGCGTCATCCCAGTGGAAACGGGGATCTAACGATAGTGACTTTATTCACTGCCCATGGATTCCCGCTTTCGCGGGAATGGCGAAATAGAAAAAGCTGCACCTTGAATGATAACGAGTATATAGTTGTCTCTTTAAACACCAACGTTGAATATTATGACCAAACAACTCACCATTAGCTGCGAATTCTTCCCTCCTAAAACGGATAAAGGCATTGCCAATATTCGTGATGTTCGACAAAAACTTGCACCATTAAAGCCTGAATTTTATTCTGTTACCTTTGGTGCCGGCGGTTCAACTCAAGATAATACACTTGATGCGGTGATTGAGATTCAACAAGCGAGTAGTACCACGGGAATAGATGCCGCTCCCCATTTGTCATGTGTTGGTTCAACAGAAGAGAATATTCGCGACATTCTAACGGTATTTAAAAACAATGATATTCGTCGCATTGTTGCTCTACGAGGTGATCTACCTTCTGGCATGCGAGCTCCTGGTAGCTTTCGTTATGCCAATGAGCTTATCGACTTTATTCGTAAAGAAACGGGCGACCATTTCACTATTGAAGTTGCCGCCTACCCAGAAGTTCATCCACAAGCACAATCTGCTGAAATTGATCTAATTAACTTCAAACGTAAAGTTGATGCAGGGGCTGATAGTGGCCTAACCCAATATTTCTACAATATAGATTCATATTTTTACTTTGTTGATCGCTGTCAAAAGGCTGGCATTGATATCCCGATTATTCCGGGCATTATGCCCATCAATAACTTTTCTCAGCTTGCTCGTTTTTCTGATGGCTGTGGGGCTGAGATTCCACGCTGGTTACGTAAACGCTTAGAAGAGTTCCATGATGATACGGAATCATTACAAGCCTTTACCTTAGACTTTTTAACTGATTTCACTCAAAAGCTCATTGATGCTGATGTACCAGGATTGCATTTCTACACTATGAATCGAGTTGATCCAACACTGACTATTTGTCAGCGTTTAGGTCTTATCGACTAACTCGCTAGATATGAACTATTTTGCTGACTCACTAGCAGCAGCATTTCAACTTATCATTTCATTTGATAATGATATTTATCAAATAGCCTCAACGTCGGTCAGCATCTCCATTATCGCCGTATTAATTGCCGCCAGCATAGCCGTACCTGCGGGCATTACAATGGCGTTAAATCAATTTACTGGCAAACAGTTTGTCCAACATCTGCTCAACACATTAATGGCAATGCCCACCGTTGTTATTGGCTTATTATTATATGGCTTATTTAGCCGATTGGGGCCTCTGGGGAGTTTAGGTCTGCTGTATACACCAACGGCAATCATCATTGCTGAAGCTATTTTAATCTTCCCTATCATTATGAATTTAACCGTTGTTGCCGTTACATCTGCCGATCCTCGCCTTGTTCCCACATTAAAATCATTAGGTGCACGCTCAACAACACTGGCATTTCAAGTCGCCAAACAAACTCGCTTTGCCTTATTTGCAGCCCTTATCACAGGGTTTGGTCGCGCTATTGGTGAAGTAGGTGCGGCCATGATGCTGGGTGGAAATATTGAAGGCTTCACCCGAACAATGACCACCGCTATTGCACTTGAAACCAGTAAAGGTGAGTTTGAGACTGGTCTTGCCTTAGGATTGCTCTTATTGCTGATGGCCTTTGCCATTAACTTTATATTGTCATGGTTTCAGCGAGTTAAGATATGACATCGTCAGCATACCAACTTAGCAAGATCAAAGTGTTCCGTGAACAACGCTGTGTTCTTGATATTCCGGAGCTTAATCTGCCAAAGAATCAATGTATTTCACTACTAGGAGATAATGGGGCTGGCAAGTCTACTTTGCTTGAGTTATTAGCCTTTGTTAGCAAGCCTAGTGAGGGTCAGATTAAGCTTGTTGGACAAGAAATCGGCAACGACTTAACGCCTAGCCAACGCCAGTCTATTGCTTATGTCGCTCAACATCCTTATTTATTATCAGGCTCGGTTTTTGACAATATTCAGCTTGCTTTGACGTTACAAGGAATTAAAGCTAAACACCATCCCAGATTAATCAAACAGGCATTAGAACACGTCAATTCAGGTCAGCTTATCGAACAACAAGTAAATACACTTTCAGGCGGTGAGCTTAAGCGGGTAGCAATTGCACGAGCCATAAGTTATGAGCCAGATATTTTATTATTAGATGAACCCTTTTCACATTTAGACCAAACGCACTTCCAGCAACTCGAAACGATATTACAACAACTTAGTCAGCAAGAAAATAAAACCATTATTTTCTCTACACACAATCGATTTCAAGGTTTAGCCTTAGCAGAGTCAAGCATCAATTTAGTAGAAGGAAAACTCACGTCTAACCCACTTGTTAATATTTTCCACGGTCATCTTAGCAATGAACTCTTCGACACTGGCAAACTTAAAATTCACACCAACAATCAATCAAATCAAGCGCGCCACATTGCCATTAATCCCAGCGAGATCATTATCTCAAGTCAAGAGCTACAGTCCAGTATGCGTAATAAATTTCTGGGCCGATTAATCCTTATCGCAGAAGAAGGAATCGCGATTCGACTTAGTATTGATTGTGGTGAATTATTCCAAGTTATTATTAGTCCTGACGCATTATCTGAGCTTAATTTATCTATAGGAAATAAGCTGTGGCTCAGTTTTAAATCTACTGCCGTCAACGTATTTTAAACTAAATTAATTTTTTCTAATTTAGCTATAGTCAATGGCATAATATTTGCGGTAAGATGACCCTATGGACAATAAGTTTAATCGAAGATATTAGTGAAACCCTCATTACAGCTACGAGTAGGGCAAAGCCTCTCTATGACGCCTCAATTGCAACAAGCAATACGCTTATTGCAACTATCATCGCTCGAACTACAAGCTGAAATTCAAGAAGTATTAGAAACAAATCCACTACTTGAAGTAGAAGAAGAGTTTGAATTTAATAATAATGAGCAAAACCAAGAATCATCCAATGAAGAAGTCCCAGAAGTAGCCAGTCAAGAAATTGGACAATTAGAGCACTCTGATATTCCCGATGAATTACCTGTTGATAGCCAGTGGGAAGATACCTATGATGCCCCGCCTATTAACATTCAATCACAAGCAAGTGCCGCATCAGCTGATATTCATTATGACAATGAAGATGAAAGCGATAAAACACTACAAGAGCATCTATTGTGGCAAATGCGCCTCACCCCTTTCTCGGTCTTAGAACAAGCTATTGCTATCATTATTATTGATTCCATCGACGGTGATGGCTATCTAAAGAGTTCATTGGAAGATATTCTACAAAGTCTTGGCGAAGAGTCTGAGGCTGAATTAGATGAAATCGAAGCGGTGCTTCACCGGATCCAGCACTTTGATCCAGTCGGTATTGCCGCTCGTGATTTACGCGAATGTTTGCTTATTCAACTCAAGCAATTTGACTTTGATCGCCATGAACATGATCTTGAATTACTCACTACTCTGATTGATCAACATCTGGATACCTTAGCGAAACGGGACTATATCCAAATTAAACGAGCGTTAAAAATTGATGAGGAGCAACTCACTGAGCTAGTCAAACTCATTCAATTATTAAACCCTCGGCCAGGTAGCCAAATTCAAGTAGAAAGAACTGAATATATTGTACCTGATGTTTATGTTAGAAAAACACAAGAACAATGGCATATCTCACTTAACTCTGATAACGCCCCTAAAATACATGTTGCTGAACATTATTCAGCACTGATTAAACGTGCAGATAATAGTGCTGATAACGTCTATTTAAAAAATAATTTGCAAGAAGCTCGTTGGTTCTTAAAAAGCCTACAAAGTCGAAACGAAACATTAATCAAAGTCGCCACGGCCATTGTTGAAAAGCAAAAAGACTTTTTAGAACATGGTGAAGAAGCTATGCGTCCACTAGTTTTGCATGATATCGCTGAAGAAGTTGAAATGCATGAATCAACAATATCACGCGTAACTACTCGAAAGTATCTTCATACCCCCCGTGGTATATTTGAACTAAAGTATTTTTTCTCTAGTCATGTCACTACAGACAGTGGTGGCGAATGTTCAGCAACCGCCATTCGCGCCATCATCAAAAAATTGGTTATTGCTGAAAACCCACGGAAACCACTCAGTGATAGTAAAATTGCTGATATTCTGGGCGACCAAGGGATACAGGTCGCACGTAGAACTATAGCTAAATATCGTGAAACACTGGCAATATTGCCATCTAATGAACGTAAGAGACTGGTATAAATCCAGTTATTTTATCCACACAGGAGAAACACTATGCAATTAAACTTAAGCGGACAACACATTGATATTACTGATAGTCTTCGCGATCATGTGAATAGTAAGTTTGAAAAACTCACCCGTCATTTTGATCACATGACCAATGTTCATGTTATTCTATCTGTCGAAAAACAACGTCAAAAAGCAGAAGCAACCGTTCATGTGAGTGGTGCTGACTTGTTCGCATCTGATGAAAATGAAAATATGTACACAGCAATCGAACATTTAGTATCTAAACTTGATCGCCAAATAATCAAGCATAAAGATAAAATCAAAGATCATCATCAAGCTGATGGTGCTGATATGAAACATAACGCCAGTTAATATCGGATTTATTGATGATTATTGCTTCACTACTTGTTAATGCTCAAAATATTCGCTGTCAAGAAAGTAACACCTTTAGTAAGAAACGAATCCTTGAGAATCTAAGTCAACTTTTGGCTAAAAACACCAAGGTCATTTCAGCAGATAAAATATTTCAAGCATTATTAGAACGAGAACGGTTAGGCAGTACCGGTTTAGGTAAGGGCGTTGCTATTCCGCACGCCCGGATCCCCGGATTAACACATACCATCGCCGCCATGATGACATTAACGGTACCGGTTAATTATGAATCCGCCGATAATCAGCCCGTTGATATTATCTATGGCTTATTGGTCCCCGCTGATGATGGCGGTGATCACCTGGAACATTTAGCCAGCTTAGTGAGCTCATTTAGAGAACCTCAAATTTGCCAGTCTATCCGCAATATCAATAATTCAGACAAAATATTCGATTTATTACTGGCTATTGACGACGATTAAGGCCGTGACTTCACCTCTCCAAACAGAAAACCACCATGGTGTCTTTATGTCACTGTCAGGTCTTGGCATTTTGATTATTGGTGAAGCCGGCATTGGTAAAAGTAGTGTTGCCTTAGAGCTACTCCACCATGGCCACCAGCTTATTGCTGATGATATTATCGACTTTTCAATCGACAAACATAATCATATTATTGGACAATGCCCACCACTTTTAGCTGGCTTATTACATAGTCGTGAACTTGGGCTAGTCTCAATACAAGATGTATTTAAACCTCAAAGCTGGCTATCAAAACACCCTTTACACTATGTCATCCAATTACAAAAAAACAGCCAGTTTCCTAGCGCCATAAAACCAGATTCAGCATCTTACTCAATCTGTGGACAATCAGTGCAGATGTTATCCCTAGACATTAATACACCAGCGTCCCTACACCATCGTATTAATACGTGGCTAACGATGCAGAAACAAAAAAACCAGCCTGAAATAACTCTTCAGCAACGACAACAATCACTCATGGCGACACAGTGAAAAGAGTAACCCACTTATGACCGTAGGCATTTTAATTGTATCCCACAATCAGATTGGCACTGAGCTAATCAATACAGCACGACAAATGCTGTCCTGTTGCCCCTTGCCGACTAAGGTTCTTTCTATCGAAATCAACGATAAACCAAGCCAAATAAAACAGCAATTGAATGCCAAGTTAGAAGGCCTAGATCAAGGTCATGGTATTCTTATTTTAACTGATATGTTTGGCTCAACACCCAGTAATATTGCCTGTACCATCTCCGATCGAAATGATATTCGCATTGTCTCTGGCCTCAATTTACCCATGCTAATTCGAGTATTAAACTATCCCAACCTCCAACTAGATGACCTAGAACAAAAAGCACTGAGTGGTGGTCGAGAAGGCGTTGTTCACTGTCATAATTCGGGGTGTTCACAATGATAGAGCAGTCATTCACTATTATTAACAAATTGGGACTCCATGCCCGTGCGGCGGCTAAATTTGTACAAACAGCATCCAAATTCAAATCAGATATTCGGGTATCTCGCAATAATCGTCATGTTAACGGCAAAAGTATTATGGGCGTAATGATGCTCGCCGCAGCCAAAGGTACTGATATTCTCGTTACTGCTGATGGCGATGATGCAAAGCAAGCTTTACAAAAAATAGAAGCCCTGATAAATGACTTCTTTGGAGAGGGCGAATGACACTTGAACTGCAAGGTATTGGCGTTTCTCGAGGTATTGCTATTGGTCGAGCTCATATTCTCTTCCACAACCAACCCGATGTTAAAGAATATCTCATTAAAGAAGAGGATATTGATGCTGAAGTTAAACGTCTAAAAAAAGCCACTAAAACAGCGCGAAAACAACTTAAAGAAATCAAAAAACAAATCCCCGGAAACGCGCCTACCGATGTGTCATCCTTTATTGATACTCATCTTTTGATGCTCAGCGATTCCAGCTTATCAAAAATTCCCGTTGAAATGATTCGTTCTCGACGATGTAATGCAGAATGGGCACTGCAACTACAACGTGATGCACTCATTAATGTATTTGATGAAATGGACGATCCGTATTTGCGTACTCGCCGTGATGATGTTGACCATGTGGTGAATCGTATTCACCGACTCTTAGCCGATGAACGACCCGCCGATCATGAAATGACTGATGGTCGCTTAAAAGGGCGCATCATTATTGCTGAAGATCTTACGCCTGCGGATACCGTATTAATGCAACATCAGGGGATTGCCGCCTTTGTTACTGAACATGGTGGAGCAACCTCTCATACCACTATTTTAGCGCGGAGTTTAGGGATCCCAGCCATTGTCGGTGTCGAATCTGTACGGCGTTATATTCAAGATAATGAACCACTCATTATTGATGGTGAAACAGGTACGCTTATCGCTGGTGCAGATCAAACAACGATCGCCGAATACCAGCAACATCGTGTCGATTTTCAGCAACATATTGCATCCTTAAGCCGCTATAAATCACAGCCGACCAAAACCAAAGATGGCAAAATAATCACCTTACTGGCTAATGCGGAACTGCCTAAAGATATTAGTACGATTAGTCATGCGGGTGCAGAAGGTATCGGGCTATATCGTACTGAATTCTTATATATGAATCGTGCTACGCCTCCGGAAGAAGAAGAACAGCTTGCGGCCTACCGCGATGTGGTTGAGAGCATGAATAACACACCTGTCACCATAAGAACCTTTGATCTTGGTGCGGATAAAACAGTGGATGGCGGTCGTAATATGGGCCCCACAGTGACGAATCCAGCGTTGGGGTTACGAGCAATTCGCTTGTGCCTAAATCAGCCCAATATGTTTCGTATTCAACTACGAGCGATATTACGCGCATCTGCTTACGGCAAAATAAAAATCATGTTTCCAATGATTTCAACCCAACAAGAACTCACCCAAGCCCATCGCCTATTGCATCAGTGCAAACTAGAGCTTGATAAGGAAGGTTTAGAATATGATCGCCATATTGAAACGGGAATGATGATCGAAATTCCTGCCAGTGCTGTTTGTGCCGAAATGTTTGCTCAACAAGTTGATTTTTTATCCATCGGTACCAACGATCTTATTCAATACACCCTTGCTATTGACCGTATTGATGACCATGTTAACTACCTTTATGATCCGCTTCATCCCGCGGTCTTGCGCCTTATCCATGTCACACTTGAGGCGGGTAAAAAACAAAACACCCCGGTATCAATGTGTGGTGAAATGGCAGGCGATCCACGTTATACCCGCTTATTATTAGCCATGGGGCTTGATCATTTTAGTACACACCCTAATGCCCTGCTCGAGATTAAACAAATAATTAATGAAACAGATTTAAATCAACTCCCCCACAACACGCTACAAATTATGAATATGTCGAATCCATATGAAGCCGAAGTATTGTTGGCACAAATTAATGCCCCCGTACATAAACATTAAATTTAACGCTATTAATACTATCCTCTCGTAGCGCAAGCAGGCTAAAATAGCGTACTAAATTACCTCCTCATTAATACCACCATTTTTGAGACTCAACTATGTCCGAGCTAAATCAACAACATACAGCTAATCAACCCATGGATACGCTTGCTGAAGCGTTGAAAAGTGGTCGTTTTGTACGTATGCGTCGATTATTAGCAAGTCTACATCCCGCAGAAATAGGGCATTTACTAGAATCATTACCCCCTAATGAACGGCGAATTTGTTGGTCAATTTCCAATCCAGACTTACGAGGCGAAGTATTAAGCTTCGTCGGTGAAGACGTTCGTGTCGATTTAATTAAACATATGGACACCGCTGATCTTATCAGCGCAACCGAAGACCTTGATGTCGATGATGTTGCTGACATCCTGCAAGACTTGCCCGATCATGTGATGCATGAAGTGTTAACAGCCATGGATGAGCAACATCGCCGTCGAGTTGAAACTGTTCTTGCTTATGAAGAAGATACCGCCGGCGGTTTGATGAATACTGATGTGATAACAGTCCGATCGGATATTACGCTGGAAGTTGTCTTACGTTATCTTCGGTTATTGAGCGATTTACCTGAAAATACCGACAGTCTTTATGTGGTGGATCATAATGATCGTTACCTAGGTTCATTGCCTCTTTCACAGATTGTTAGTCGTAGTCGTTCATTAATCGTTCGTAATGTCATGTCACATCAAATGAAGGCAATTAATGCCAATATGCCCGAAAATGAAGTAGCACTTCGATTTGAAAAACATGATTTAATTTCGGCACCCGTTGTCGATCAAAATAATCGACTGCTAGGCCGCATCACCATCGATGATGTGGTCGATGTTATCCGTGATGAAGCGGAACATACCATGTTAAGCATGGCCGGTTTAGGTGAAGATGAAGATACCTTTGCCCCCGTTAAGAAAAGCGTTCATCGTCGTTCATTATGGTTAGGGGTTAATTTAGTCACTGCCTTTTTAGCCGCTTGGGTAATCGGTTTATTTGATACCACTATTGAAAAACAAGTGGCTTTAGCAATATTAATGCCTATTGTCGCCAGCATGGGTGGCGTTGCTGGCAGTCAAACATTAACCCTGGTTATTCGCTCAATGGCGCTCGGACAACTTAATGATAAAAACCAACGCTGGTTACTACGTAAAGAACTGTCCGTTGGTGCCATTAATGGTGTCATCTGGGCTATCGCTATCGCAATTGTGACCACCTTATGGTTTAGAAATATTGAATTAGGTATTTTAATCGGTGTTGCAATCATTATTAATCTGATTGCCGCCGCCTTAGCTGGCGTCTCTATTCCACTGATGTTAAAACGATTTGGTATCGATCCGGCTCTTTCTGGCGGCGTCTTACTCACCACAGTAACGGATGTGGTCGGTTTTGTTGCTTTCCTCGGATTTGCTACCCTATTCATCGTATAGCCATTCAACTTTTTACATTATTGAGAACATTATGTCAGGCAATAGCTTCGGAAAATTATTCACAGTCACTAGTTTTGGTGAAAGTCATGGACACTCTATCGGCTGTATTGTTGACGGTTGCCCTCCTGGACTTGAGCTCTCTGAAATGGATTTACAAGGTGATTTAGATCGCCGCCGTCCGGGTAAAACTCGTTTTGTTACCCAACGCCAAGAATTAGACCAAGTGAAAATCCTGTCTGGTGTCTTTGAAGGCAAAACAACCGGTACGCCGATTGCAATGATGATCGAAAATACCGATCAACGCTCAAAAGACTATGGCAATATTGCTCAACAGTTTCGCCCTGCCCATGCAGATTACACCTATCAGCAAAAATATGGCTTTCGTGATTATCGTGGTGGCGGACGTTCTTCGGCTCGTGAAACAGCAATGCGCGTTGCTGCGGGTGGTATTGCCAAGAAATATTTACAGCAACAATATGGTATTGAAATTCAGGGTTATTTAGCACAACTTGGCCCCGTTATTATTGAAAAACTTGACTGGGATCATCTTGAAAAGAGCGCCTTCTTCTGCCCGGATCCAGATAAAGAACAACAAATCGAAGATTATATGAAAGCCTTAAAAGGCAATTCTATCGGTGCCCGTGTCAATGTTATTGCTCGCAATGTGCCCCCCGGTTTAGGCGAACCTATTTTTGATCGGCTTGATGCTGAAATTGCCCATGCCATGATGAGCATTAATGCAGTGAAAGGTGTTGAAATTGGTGCAGGTTTTGACTCGATCACGCAAAAAGGCACAGAACACCGTGATGAAATCACCCCAGAAGGCTTCTTAAGCAATAATGCTGGTGGCATTTTAGGTGGTATTTCTAGCGGGCAAGATATTCTAGTGAGTATGGCGCTTAAAGCCACATCGAGTCTAAGTATTCCGGGCCGAAGCGTTAATATCGATGGTGAAGCCATTGAGGTTGTCACCAAAGGTCGCCATGATCCTTGTGTCGGTATTCGTGCTACCCCGATTGCTGAAGCAATGCTGGCATTAGTATTAATGGATCATATGCTTCGTCATCGCGCTCAAAATATGGATGTGGAATCAGGAACACCGATTATTCCTGCCCAAGCATAAGCCTCAAGAGTGCCACTAAAAAACACGCCTTACTGGCGGCTATCTGGCTTTTATTTTTTCTATTTTGCCTCGCTCGGAGTTTTAGTTCCATATTGGGGCTTATATTTACAATGGCAGGGTTTCGCCGCTAAAGAAATTGGTGAGCTAACAGCTATTTTATTAGCAACCCGCATTGTTGCACCTAATATATGGGGTTGGATCGCAGATCATCGCGGCAAGCGGATGGCAATAGTTCGTTTTGCCAGCCTTGCCTCCGCAATTGCATTTTCAGCCATACTACTTAATAACAGCTATATTTGGATCGCGGGAGTGATGTTGGTATTTAGCTTTTTCTGGAATGCATCTCTACCCCAGTTTGAAGCAACAACATTGCAGCACCTTGGTGATCATCATCACCATTACAGCAAAATACGACTCTGGGGCTCCATTGGATTTATTGTTACCGTTGCTGGTTTAGGGTCTTTATTAGAATATTTCGATGCCAGCATCGTGCCTTATATGATGTTGCTCAGCATGGTCGCAATTTGGTTGTTAAGCCTAACCGTACCAGAATCTTCATCTCGTCATTTAAGCTTAAACCATCAGCCACTAAGTACAATTCTTAAACGTCCAGAAGTTATCGCATTTCTAAGTATCTGCTTTTTAATTCAACTTAGCCACGGACCTTATTACACGTTTTACACCATTTACCTAGAACAACATGGCTATTCGCCTAGCTTAATTGGGCAACTTTGGGCTTTAGGCGTTATTGCCGAGGTCATTATTTTCTTATTTATGCACCGTTGGCTGCCTCATTTTGGAATTCGAAAAGTGCTACTTGTTAGTCTTCTATTTAGTACACTTCGTTGGTTGCTGATTGGCTTCTTTCCTGATTCACTTACCATACTTCTCTTTGCACAGCTCTTACATGCCGCTAGTTTTGGCACATTCCATGTCGCGGCTATTGCTTGGGTACATCACCATTTTGTCGGCAAAAATCAAGGTCGAGGTCAGGCTTTATATAGCAGTATTGGCTTTGGTGCAGGTGGTGTAATAGGTAGTTTATTCAGTGGTTATTTATGGCTTTATCCAGGACCCACGTTCACCTTCGTTATCTCAGCAATAGCAACATCTATTGCCTTTATTATTGGTTTTATATGGTTAAAAGATCCAATTGAACATTAAAGCACTTTTAATTATTAAAAACTACTTTATAATATAACGATCTTGAATTCAAAGGAGTGTGCAACGTAGACAGAATTTTCTGTCACGGCCAATCATTTATGCATTTTTCTATAAAGAAAGGGCTTGATTTGCCCCTTGCAGGTGCGCCTGCTCAATCTATTACGGATGCCAATCCTACGAGTTCTGTCGCTGTTTTAGGCAATGACTATCTTGGCATGAAACCGACAATGTTAGTTGAAGAGGGACAGTCAGTTAAACTCGGCCAGCCACTTTTTAGTGATAAAAAGAATCCTGGTGTTCATTTCACCTCCCCCGCTTCTGGTACGGTAAAATCTATCAAACGTGGTGCCAAGCGTATTTTACAAGCCGTTATTATTGAGCTTGATGGTGATGATGAAATTACATTCCAATCGTATAAGCAGTCACAGTTAGCTAGCTTAAGTCGTGATGATGTTAAGAAAAACTTATTAGATTCTGGGCTTTGGGCAGCATTACGCACACGCCCTTATAGCAAGTCACCATCAACAAATTCATCGCCACAATCTATTTTTGTAACGGCAATTGATACCAATCCACTTGCCGCAGATCCAGATATTATTATCCAAGAATATGCCGTTGATTATGCCAATGGCTTAACGATTTTAAGTCATTTAACAGATGGACACGTTTTTGTTTGCCAATCTCCTGACTCAGCAACCGTTAACAATAACGCATCAAATATTGAAACACATACATTCTCAGGCCCTCATCCCGCTGGTTTAGCAGGAACACATATCCATCTTGTCGATCCTGTTAGTGCCAACAAAATAGCGTGGCAGATAAATTATCAAGATGTTATCGCTATCGGCAAACTATTCACTAGTGGTCGATTATGGGTTGAACGTATCATTTCATTGGCAGGGCCATTAGTAAATAATCCACGTTTATTACGTACCCGTTTAGGTGCGAAAACAGAAGATATTGTTCGTAATGAAGTGCAGCATGTGCAATCTCGTGTTATCTCTGGCTCCGTATTACATGGGCATACTGCAACAAACTGGGCCGGTTATTTAGGTCGTTTCCACCAACAAATTTCAGTGATTTCTGATAGCGATGAACGTGAGTTTTTCGGCTGGATTAAACCCATCGGTAAGAACAAGTTCTCAGCGTTAAATGTATTCCTATCTAAATTACTAGGTAAAACCAACTTAAATTTAACCACATCTCAAAATGGTAGCCCACGTGCGATGGTGCCCGTTGGTGTGTTTGAAATGGTGATGCCGCTAGATATTCTACCAACACAATTGTTGCGTGCTCTTGTTGTTAAGGATACCGATGCCGCCCAAGCACTTGGCTGTTTGGAGCTTGATGAAGAAGATTTAGCACTTTGTTCTTTCGTATGTTCGGGCAAGTTTGACTATGCTCCAATGCTACGAGCCAACCTCACACAAATAGAAAAAGAAGGATAAGTATGTCGCGTTTACGGCGTTTCCTTGACAAAGTAGAGCCCTCCTTCCAAAAAGGTGGTGCTTATCATAAATGGTTTGCTGTTTTTGAAATGGTGGACACATTCTTATATTCACCTGCAGACAACACGCGTGGCTCCCCACATGTTCGAGATGGTATCGATCTAAAACGTCTAATGACCTATGTTGTTATTGCAACATTTCCCGTCATATTAATGATGCTTTGGAACACAGGACACCAAGCAAACGCCGCGATGGCTGAAATGGGCATGACATCCTTAGATGGATGGCGTGGCTCAGTTTTAAATTCTATCGGTGTCGGTTTTGATCCTAATAGTATTTCTGCCAGCATGATTCATGGTTTGCTTTATTTCTTACCCATCTACCTCACCACCCTTATTGCCGGTGGCACATTTGAAGTCTTATTTGCCGCAGTTCGCAACCATGAGGTCAATGAAGGTTTCTTAGTAACATCAATGCTTTACACATTGATAATGCCCGCATCCACACCGTTATGGCAGGTAGCGTTAGGTATTATCTTCGGCGTGGTATTAGGTAAAGAAGTCTTTGGAGGCACAGGTAAAAACTTCTTAAATCCAGCCTTAACAGGCCGTGCTTTTTTATACTTTGCCTACCCGGCTCAAATGTCAGGCGATGCAGTTTGGACCGCCATTGATGGTTTTACGGGTGCAACACCATTAGCATTAGGTGCGGCAGGCGGCTTAGAAGCCATTACTGACGCAGGTTTCACGTGGATGCAAACATTCCTCGGAGTGATGCACGGCTCTATCGGCGAAACATCCGCTTTAGCATGTCTGTTCGGTGCAGCATTCTTGCTCTATACCCGCGTGGCATCCTATCGAATAATATTCGGCGTATTCTTCGGCATGGTTGCAACCAGTCTATTATTTAATCTAATTGGCAGTGAGACTAATCCAATGTTTGCCTTACCCTGGTATTGGCATTTAACCTTAGGCGGCTTTGCCTTCGGTATGATCTTTATGGCAACCGATCCTGTATCTGCCGCCATGACAGATAAAGGTCGATGGATTTATGGTTTCTTAATTGGCTTTATGACCGTATTAATACGCGTCGTTAACCCGGCCTTCCCAGAAGGTATTATGCTGGCGATTCTATTCGCCAATCTCTTTGCACCATTGATCGATTACTTTGTCGTGCGTGCTAATGTTCAACGTAGATTAAAGCGAAGTTGATCTTATGACAGATAATAAAAAACAAGGCCTTATTGGCGGCATACTGAGCTTGCCAAATGACAATCCTAAAAAGACGATTTTTGTTGCGGTGGTATTGTGTTTAGTGTGTTCGATCTTAGTGTCAACCTCTGCAGTAATACTTAAACCGCTACAGCAAGCCAACAAAGCAGCTGATATTAAAAAAAATATCTTGGCAGTATCTGGATTATTAACCGATGATGCCGATGTTAATAGCTTATTCGAGCAGTTTGAAGTCAAACTGGTTGATCTTGAAACAGGTGACTATTCAGACGTCGACCCTGCCACCTATGACCAACGTAAAGCGGCAGGCGATTCTGAGCGAAACGTTACCTTATCATCTGAACAAGATATTGCCAGTATCGGTCGTCGTGCAAAATTAGCCAAAGTGTATATTTTGAAAGATGGCGATGAGATTAAACAAGCTGTATTACCTATTCACGGTTACGGTTTATGGTCGACCTTATATGGCTTTATCTCATTTGAAGCTGACTTTAATACCATTGGCGGGCTGCAATTCTATGCCCATGCTGAAACGCCCGGTTTAGGTGGCGAAGTAGATAATCCTAAATGGCGAAATCTATGGCAAGGTAAGAAAGCATTCAATGATAATGGTGAGTTAAAAATCAAAGTCATTCGTGGTCATGTTAATTTTAAAATGGCCGATGCAGTACATAAAGTTGATGGTCTTTCAGGTGCAACACTCACTAGTACCGGCGTATCGAATTTAGTGAACTATTGGTTAGGTGATCATGGTTTTGGTCCTTATTTGAAGAAAATGAGCGCTGGGACGGAGAAAGAATAATGGCAAGTGAAATTAAAGCAGCAGTTTACGATCCTCTAATTGATAACAACCCAATCACGTTACAGGTATTAGGTGTCTGTTCTGCATTAGCGGTAACCACAAATATGATGGCCGCACTCATTATGAGTATCGCGCTTACAACCGTAACTGCATTCTCAAGTGCCATCATTAGCTCAATCAGAAATCACATTCCATCAAGCATTCGTATTATTGTGCAAATGACGATTATTGCCTCATTAGTTATCGTGGTTGATCAATTGCTCAAAGCCTATGCCTACGAAGCAAGCAAACAACTGTCGGTATTTGTTGGACTGATTATTACCAACTGCATCGTATTAGGTCGCGCAGAAGCCTATGCGATGAAAAACTCACCAGGAATGAGTTTCCTTGATGGTATCGGCAATGGTTTAGGCTATAGCTTAATCCTAATGGTCGTGGCATTTTTCCGCGAGTTACTCGGCACCGGTAAGTTATTTGGTCACACTATCATTCCCGTTGCCAATGAAGGGGGCTGGTATATTCCAAATGGTCTAATGCTATTACCACCAAGTGCCTTTTTTGTTATCGGCCTATTAATTTGGTTGATCCGTAGCATTAAGAAAGAGCAAGTTGAACCCGCCGACTACCAAATTCATCAGGTTCATCGGACGGAGGTACTGTAAATGGAACATTATTTAAGTCTCTTTATCCGTTCCATATTTATTGAGAATCTTGCTCTATCGTTCTTCTTGGGTATGTGTACATTCCTTGCTGTTTCCAAGAAAATCGAAACAGCATTAGGTCTCGGTATCGCTGTTATTTTGGTACAGGTTATCACCGTACCTGCCAACAACTTAATCTATCAATTCTTATTAAAAGATGGCGCGCTTGCTTGGGCTGGTTACCCTGATGTTGATTTAAGCTTTCTAGGCTTAATCAGCTTTATTGGTGTTATCGCGGCAATGGTACAAATTCTTGAAATGGTAATGGATAAATACACCCCCGTACTTTATAACGCACTAGGTATATTCCTGCCATTAATTACCGTTAACTGTGCCATTTTGGGTGGTACATTATTCATGGTTGAGCGTGACTATAATCTAGCCGAAAGTGCCGTTTATGGTCTCGGTAGTGGTTTGGGTTGGGCTATGGCAATCACGGCTATTGCGGGTATCAGAGAGAAATTAAAATATTCTGATGTACCCGACGGCCTGCAAGGTCTCGGCATTACATTTATTACGGCGGGGCTGATGGCTCTTGGCTTTATGGCATTTTCGGGGATTCAATTATAATGGAAATTATACTCGGAATAGTACTGTTCACCGTCATCATCATGGCACTGGTATTGTTGATACTTAGTGCACGTTCAAAGCTGGTATCAACCGGTGATGTTGCTATCAATATCAACGATGAAAAAACCATTAATTGTGCTGCTGGCGGCAAGTTATTAGGCGCGCTTGCAGATGCTGAGCTCTTTGTATCCTCTGCCTGTGGTGGTGGTGGTACATGTGGTCAATGTACTGTAAAAGTACTTAGTGGTGGTGGTTCAATCCTGCCTACCGAACTTACACACATCTCCAAACGTGAAGCTGCAGATGGTGATCGTTTATCGTGTCAAGTTGCCGTCAAACAAGATATGAAGATCCAAGTACCAGAAGAAGTATTTGGTGTTAAAAAGTGGGAATGTACCGTTCGCTCTAATGATAATGTAGCTACATTTATTAAAGAGTTGATTTTAGAATTACCTAGCGGTGAAAATGTAAACTTCCAAGCAGGTGGTTTTATTCAAATAGAATGCCCAGCTCATGTAAGTGAGTACAAAGACTTTGATATTGGTGAAGAATATCGTGGAGACTGGGATCGCTTCGATATGTGGCGTTATACATCAAAAGTAACTCATGATGTTATACGCGCCTATTCAATGGCAAACTACCCTGAAGAAGAAGGCATTATCATGCTTAATGTGCGTATTGCTTCTCCTCCACCAGGCGCGGGTGATGATATACCTCCTGGTCAAATGTCATCCTATATATTCAATCTAAAAGAAGGTGATAAAGTCACTATTTCAGGGCCTTTCGGTGAATTCTTTGCCAAAGATACTGATAAAGAAATGGTCTTCATCGGTGGTGGTGCAGGTATGGCACCAATGCGTTCTCATATCTTTGACCAACTACGCCGCCTCAAAACGAAGCGCAAGGTTTCATTCTGGTACGGGGCCCGAAGTATTCGTGAAATGTTCTATGTTGAAGATTTCGATACCCTACAAGCTGAAAATGACAACTTTAAATGGCATGTCGCACTGTCAGATCCGGCCGAAGATGATAACTGGACAGGACATACCGGCTTTATCCATAATATCTTGTACGAAAACTTCTTAAAAGATCATCCTGCACCAGAAGATTGTGAATACTATATGTGTGGTCCACCAGTCATGAATTCATCCGTGATTACTATGCTAGAAGACATGGGTGTTGAACGTGATAACATCTTCCTAGATGACTTTGGCTAATGTCCATATTCATTATCACATTTGTTATTATGGCTATTGCTATTATTGGTATGGCAATTGGTGTATTACTAGGACGGCCGGCGATCAAAGGTAGCTGTGGCGGCTTAAACCAAGTAGGTTTAGCCGGTAGCTGTAGCGGTGTTTGCTCAAGCGAAGAAAAAGAAATATGTGCCAAACGAAAACAAGACCAGCAAGATAATAGCTAAAATAATATCGGAGAGAAACATGCTCGCAACATTGAAAGTAAAAGACTATATGTCTGTTAATAAATGTTCATTTGAACCCGACATGGACATACTGCGAGCAATACACAAAATGCTAGAATCACGCATTTCGGGTGGCCCAGTCATTGACGAACATGGCAATATGGTCGGCTTTCTATCCGAAAAAGACTGTATGCAAGTCGCCCTTAACGCAGCCTACCAACAAGATGGTGCTGCAGGACGAGTTTCCGAATTTATGTCACCTAATATCGATACTCTCGATGTTGAAACCCCAATTCTAGAAGTTGCCGAACTTTTCCTTAAAGGCTCATTCAAACGATTCCCTGTTGTTATGGATAATCGTTTAGTCGGTACTATCACGCGTCAGAATGTTCTCAGAGCATTAGAATTCCTTTCGGTGCCTGATGATGGACATAAAATTGATAAACAGAGTACTAAGCAGAATGTGCATGTTTAGTAAAACATAAATTTATTAGTTGATTGCAAGACCTGATCATTTTTTTCTATTTTTAGATTAATTCTATTCTCCATGTTAAGCTAAACGCAATGACGACTTGCCATGGAGAATAGAATGTCTCTAGTAAAATATATACTCTATATCGCTGTAGTTTCCACATTTTTCGTTTCCAATTACACTACAGCTCAAAATCATAAAACCACCTTAGAAATAGAAACCATTGCATCAAATCTTGGCATCCCTTGGGGTATGGCATTATTACCCGATAAGACGTTGCTGGTCGCTCAACGTGAAGGAATATTAAGCCAAATAGATTTAGTCACTCGAACGACAACAATAATAACGGGGCTACCGAAGATCAAAGTAAAAGGTCAGGGAGGCTTATTTGATGTTGCTCTATCACCTGACTATAAAACTGATGGTTGGATCTATTTCAGCTATAGCAAAAATATTATTGGTCAGAGTGCAACAACTCTTAGTCGAGCAAAGCTATTAGAGAATGAATTACAGTATTGGCAAGATTTAATAATCACACAGTCGACTAGCAACACCTATGTCCACTTTGGTGGCCGCATTGCTTTTGATGATCACAACCATGTCTTTTTAACAATTGGTGATCGCGGTGTTCGTTCCAATGCACAGAACCGCTCGAACCATGCTGGTTCAATATTACGGCTAAACTTAGACGGTAGTATTCCCACTGACAATCCCTTTATTAATAACCCAAAAATACTAAGTGAAATTTGGAGCTATGGCCATAGAAATCCACAGGGTCTATTTTTCAACAATAATACTCAGAAACTCTGGGCTATTGAACATGGTCCCAGAGGTGGTGATGAAATAAATATAATTAAAGCGGGACATAATTATGGCTGGCCTATTATTACATATGGTAGGGAATATACTACAAATTTCCCTGTTGGCCTAGCAACACATCGTGATGATATCGTACATCCCATTAAAATTTATATACCATCAATAGCACCTAGCAGTTTGATTCAATATTCTGGCAACGCATTTCCTAACTGGAAAAACAACTTATTGATCGGCTCACTAAAACTACGTCATCTGAATAGAATTATATTAAAAACGGATAATGTAGCTATTGATGAAATACGATTACTCAAACAAATAAATGGACGAATAAGGAATGTAATAGAGGATGCTAATGGCTGGCTTTATCTATCAACTGATGATGGTCGAATATTGCGGGTTAAACCCAGAGATTAGATATTCATATCTTCGTTAATATTGGAGGTATGGTATTGCTCTGCCGACAAAACCATAAGAAAAAGTTGAAAAATGACGCCAAAAAGCGGCGTATTTTAACTTGGTGTTAGATTGCATGATAATGAAACGTCCAATCTGGATAACACTGTATGTGCTTATTGTATGTCCATTGCTTTTTATAAACTTTCTCTACTATTACATGGAGGTTTACATGCAGGCATTTTACCAATATGGATTTCTTGAAATTTGGCCTGCTAATATTCGCCTGACATTGCGCTTCCTTTACCTCCCCGGGATAATTGGACTATGGTTCATGAGGCGATGGGCTGTATATCTGTTCTTGTGTATTTGGCTATTGCAACTCATTCCATCTACTATACTTTCCCTAGTATCTGGTAGTGGATTGGATATGGGACACTTGGCATCTTTTGTTCAACTTGTTATTGCTTTAGCAGTAATCCTGCCTTATTGGGGAAAACTACAACCTAACAAAAATCTCAACCCGACGCTAGAATGCATCGAGGCGCTACGCGGTAAATTCCGTGGCGGCGCGGGTTAAAAAACGTTATAAGTAAAAGGATTTATCTTGAATAACAAAATTCCAGATTATTATTTAAAAAGGTTTGGCTGGCAAACGCTTCCTTCTTTTTTAGTACTCTTATTCGTTGCTTTAACTAAGGGCTATACGAATTTTCTAGGTTATTGGCTAACCCTACTTGCTGGTTGGTTATTATACTCGTTGGTTTGGGTACACTTCTATTGGAAATATATCGGTGATGCAGAAGCCGTTAATAAAAGGGCATTTTATTACTCTATTGCTACATTCCAGTTACTTTTCATTGGTACTTGTCTGATTTATGTGTATTACTTATAACAAATTTCTCAAGTTTACTCCAGCCACAAAAAGCGTGGCTTCCGTGAGACTGCCGCTACGCGTCAGCCCCTTAGCAAGGCGTTAGGTTTATAAAAATCATGGGGATAACTCTTATCATTTTAGGTCTTTTTCTTTTATTTGCTTTTGGCTTTAATGGAAGTGTCGGTACCGAATTTGTAAATTCTTCTTTTGTTACTAGTGCTTTACTTATGATTCTTGCTGGTACACTAAAAACTGCAAGTTTAAACTGGAAGGCATCTCGTATTGTATGCGTAGCTGCATTAGTAGCCTATACTCCAATGATATGGCAGCGTTTTAATTATAAATTTAGTGTTGATGAAGCCGGTTTAATTTTCGATATAATGTTTGTTGTATTTATGCTTGCATTCATAATCAACAAACCTAACAAGGCAATCAAAAAGGACGTTTAATCGTTAGGTTTCAAATATGACTTCACGGAAGAAAAGAATTGCACTATTCACTATAGCTACTTTCCTAATACTTTCATTGGGGATAGTTATTGGTATTGCTTTAGCAAGACCTTATTTTAAATCAATCAACATGGTTGATTTAACGATAAGTAGAGCTTATCAAGCATATTCATATGCTAAATATTTTGATAACAACGAACCAACAAAAGCTAAGCGGCATTTATTACTTGAATTAGAGTTGAATTTGAGCAAGTTAATGCTTATGAGAGATCATCTTAGTGGCTTACAAAAAGAAAAAGTTTGCCATAGTCTATCTGCTATAACTGAGAATAAGAAACCACTTATTAATTTAACAAATCAAATTGAAGATAGTGATGCTCATATTTCTAGGTTAGAAAGTTTTATGAATAAATTAGAACAATGTGAAAAATGGTAAAACCTAACAAGCATGTCAAGTTCGCTCCCTCTGGTCGCTGGGACTGTCGCTACGCTCCAGCCTCTTACTTAAATCGTTATAAACAATTACCATGAAGACCATTAAATGGATTCTTACATCAGTTATTATTTTAGTATTAGTAGCTACATACTGGTTTGATGGTTTTAATCGTGAAGAAATAGTCGAAAGTGAATTGGTGGCAGGTATGTGTCAAAAAGAGGAAAAGCTTGATCGATGGCTGCTTCAGCAAACATGGTTCCACTCTGAACAATTCTCTAAAATTGCGATGGTTTTCGATCACGTTGGCTTTAGTTTATACAAAAAGGATGAACCTATTGGAGACCGTGTAGATGGGGCGTTTTGTATAAACGGAAATGATTTGATTGTTCGCTATTATAAAACCAGTTTTGTCCCAAATAGCTTTGAGTTCAGCTCGTTTTCAGATTGGAGTATCAAATTAGGGAGAAAAACAAAACCACTTGGAGAAGATATATTTACAGTGAATGAACTAACAAAGAATAAAATCACAATTAGGCTTAAAAATGATAACCGTGAATATGTGTTTTATAGAAAGAACTAGAACTACTTATAACAAATCGTTCAAAAATGACCGCCAAAAAGCGGCGGCATTGTAATTCAAGCGTTAGGTAGCAAATATGGAGTGGTCGTCTGCAATGAAAGAATATAGAAAACCACTACATTCTCCATGATTGAAGTGTATGCAGAAGCGATGCCTAGAGCATGCCTGCCCTACAATTTTGTCACATTGCATGTCAGTAGGTTTCTACAAATCCAAGGCAAAAAAATACCCAGACCTAAAAAGGACTGGGTATTTCTGTATTAAAGCCTGGCAGTGACCTACTTTCACAT
>JABSQN010000008.1 GCA_013215825.1 Piscirickettsiaceae bacterium
TTCTTCTTCTATGGCTTCTTGTTCAGGTTCAGCAGCTTCTTCTGACATCTCTTCAACGATTGGAGCGTCGTCAAATTCAGCGTCAATAGTTTCTTCTATGGCTTCTTCAACGACTATATCTTCAATCTCAGGTACAAGGATTTCTTCTACATCATCTTCAGCTTTTTCTAGCACATTTTCAATAGATTCATCTGCGCTCTCTTGCTCACTGATAAGCTCAGCCATTTTTGCCAGCAATTGGGCTTCTTCAAGTTCAGGCTCAAGGATTTCTTCAAATTCAGGTTCAATTTCTTCTTCTACATCTTTCTCAACAATAGAGGCTTCTTCTGTTTCTAGCTCAATAATTTCTTCCGTTATTACAGGATTTTCTTCCAGTTCAGATTCAACAATATCTTTATTTGTTTCTGCTTGCTCATCCATAAGATCAGCCATTTTAGCCATTAGTTGGGCTTCTTCTGTTTCTGGAGTATCGAGTTCATCCATTACATTATCAACTTGAGTTAATTCATTAATATCATTGTCAGCAACATCATCAAGATCCATTTCTGACACAGATTCTTGCTCTACTGTATCAGATTCAATGCTTTGTTCACTCTTATCTTGTTGTTGGTTGCTATTAGCTGAATCAGCGGTAGCAACCACTGATTCAGCTTCAATCTTTTTTGGCGAATCTTCCTCTTCATCCAGTGCGGCCAGATCTATCCCTTCTCCAGCCTCATCGTCAGGTGGATCATCCACTTCTATTTCAACATCAATATTTTCTAATAAAGCATCTATATCATCAACTGAAACAAGATCTTCTTCCTCGAGCTCCACAGGATTGGCTTCACTGTCACTGTCACCGTCATCAACAATATCATCAACAATATCACCCACATCACTATCCGCAGTATTCTCATCAGATTCGATTATGTCATCACTAACATCTATTCCTGTCACTTCAGTATTAGCAACAATATCATCTATATCTATGTCAGCTTCATCTTCTTCAGCATCTATTGTGTCACCAATAGATTCTATCACTTCGATGTCAATATTAACGGCTTCTACGTTGGATTTGTCATCCTTTGTTATGGCAGATTGATTTTGGCTAATTACCATCATTATCTGGTCTAATTTTTGTGTATTTTCTTCAATCTGTTCTTGTAGTTCCTTTGTATTATCAACAGATACTATTACTTCACTTGATGTATGTTCAACGCCAACAGGCAATAAATCAAGCCCTGCATTTAGTGCTTTCTCAACTTGACTGGGTAGATTACTCAACGCTTTTCCATTTTGCTCAACAAAAAGAGTTAACAATGATTTATAAATTTGTTGCTCATGCTCTTGTAGCGCCAATGTGGTTTGCGATAAAGCTTCCCCTACTAAACCATATTTCTCAGCAAGTAATGTATTCAAGCTATCTAACCGCTGATCTTTTAAGCGTTTTAGTTTTTTTACTGCTTTGGCGGCATCGGCTTGCACTTGATTTTGCTTTTTACTGGCTCTAAGTATGAGCCATAGACTTAAAGCAGCAAAAATACCTGCCAGCTCATATGCGAGCATTTGTAATATCGGATCGGTCATTACAATTGATCTCCTGGATTTTTACGGGATGCGGCATTTCGTCGCCACATGAAAAAAGCGATTGCAACAAAGAGTAGAATAATCACATTTCCTATTACTAACTTAGAGCTTGCTGACATTACACCTTCATTATTAACACTATCTTCATCTAACAATTCAGTAACTTCTTCATCGATATCTTCTAATAAATCATCACCAAGATCTGCCATTTCATCATCAACGATCTCTTCCATTATTATTTCTTCTTCAATAATTGGCGGAGCAATCTCTGGTTCAGCTTCTTGTTGTTGTGTTTCATCAATCAGGAGTATTGACTCCGGTTGTAAGAATAAAGCCCGACCTTTTTGAGTTTCACCTTTAATTTGCAGGGCAACACTGTATTCTTCAAACGGTGTTAATTCTGCTAAGGTTAATTGCCATTGGTCATTGCTACCTTTTATCACATCATATGACCATTCACTGCCATCTTCTGCTGTTAACAGTGCTGCGATAGTTAAGTTTTCAGTTTTAATCAAACTAACATCTGGTTTCAAGGTCAATCTATGAGTACGTGTACTAGCATCAATTAATTGCTCAACCGTAATTTCTAGTGGTGTTTCAACAACATTAATACTTTGACGACGTTGTCTTTCAAAAGTCTTGCTAATCATTGTAATCACAATATCATTACGACCGGGCTGAAATGTTTTTCCAACATGAGTCCGATAAATTCCATCTTGTAACATTGTATTGAGGTCTTGCTTCACTGAATATGCAGTTTCAGACTCTTCTTTTAGACGAGCATCTACTAGGTTTAAAAAACCAATTCGAGTGATTGTTTCACCTTGCTCGGTCAAACTAGCTTCAAAATCAAAGGTTTCACCAATTAGAATGTTATTTGGCAAGTTTGTTGTTTTTAACTTTAGATCGGTGATCACCATCACTCGGTTATCAGGATCAAGATCGGCATCTATAATCCATGCCCCAGATTGCGGATCCGAAATTGTAATTAGGTCATAGCTATCTTCATGATGCCAACGGACATTAGCCGGCAGATTCTGATTGCTAATACGTGAGTGATCGGGAGCAACTAACTCCGTGGGTTTGGTATCAGACATACGAAATACTAATAATGTCATTTCACTGACACTATCATCTATTTTAAAGTTGTTATCTTTTAAAGGTACGGTGTCACGTTGTGCCGCTTTTTCGAACATATGCAAAAACACGCGCTGTAACTGATCTGCATTATCAACTTGTTCATACCAGCCATCGGTTGCCAAAGAAATACTTCGTAATAAGGCATGATCAGAGCTGTCAGATAATGCAATAGTATGTACTGCAATATTAGCGTCTTTGAGCCGTGGGATAACAATATCTAAAATACGTTGGCGTGATTTTTTACTGACATCATCATTTTTAGAAATATCGACTAAACCATCGGATAATAAAATAACACTACGACGAACCTTAGCATCATCATTTTTTTGATTCGCTGTTGCTTTATTTAAGGCTTGCTCAATATCGGTAAAAAGACCTAAAGAATGAATCTTTTTCGATTGTTTTTCTGCTTCCAATCGCCATGCATCATTCACTTCACGATGAGGCACTAACATATTGACATATTTAGCAAAGGTCCACACACCTGACGAGGCTTTATCCGGTAACAATCCCACTAACATCCGCAAAGCAGGTGCTCGCAAATTATTAGGATCATTTTTCTTCATACTTCCTGACACATCAATAATGATTCGTATATCACTGACCGGCTCTTGCTCAGCAAAACTTTGCTTAAGCGGCAATAATAGTGCCACTAGCATCATTATCATTACAGATTTTTTAGATTCCATCATAAAACCATAACCTATTGTTTTTATTAACTACATGCGCTAACTATCTAAAAGAAAGACAGTTTCATGACGTAAATGATCAAAGTTATGTTGTTTTATGCAGTTTTTGTGCCGTTATTACTAAATAAGTAATGTCTATTTAGAGCAAGTCTAAACCTTGTTGCAGATCTTGCTGTATATCATCAACATTTTCCAAACCTACAGAAATTCGTAACATGCCATCAGTGATTCCTGCTTCTACACGTGCCTCTTCTGTTAAACGACCATGTGTTGTTGTTGCAGGATGGGTAATGGTTGTTTTGGCATCACCTAAATTAGCTGTGATTGATAACCACTGTGTTGCATTAATCAGCTTCCAAGCGCCTTCTTTACCACCCTTCACTTCAAAGGCAATAATGCCACCGAATGCAGATTGTTGCTGTTTAGCTAATTCATGTTGAGGGTGGCTTTTTAATCCTGCATAAAAAACATGGATCACTTGCGGCTGTTGCTCTAACCATTGTGCTAGTTGCAATGCGGCAACGGAATGCGCCTTCATTCTTAGATCAAGCGTTTCTAAACCTTTTAAGAATGTCCATGCATTGAATGGGCTCATTGTTGGCCCTGCTGTACGTAAGAAGCCATAGACCTCTTCACCTACTAATTGAGCATCACCAACAACCGCACCACCAACACAACGCCCCTGTCCATCAATATATTTAGTTGCTGAATGCACAACAATATCAGCACCTAATAATAAAGGTTGTTGTAGCGCCGGCGTGCAAAAACAATTATCAACAATCAATAAGCAATCATGCGCCTTAGCCAGTGCTGATAATGCGGCCAAATCAGCCACTTCATTCAACGGGTTTGATGGTGTTTCTAAAAATAATGCTTTGGTATTTGGCTTTATTGCTTGCTGCCATGCTTCTAGGTTTGTTAATGAAACATAATCAGTGGCAACACCAAATTTTGCCAAATATTTATCAAACAATATACGGGTAGTACCAAAGATACTACGTGAAGATACAATATGATCGCCGGCTGACAATAGCGCCATAAATGTCGACAAAATAGCGGACATACCCGATGATGTGGCAACACAAGATTCAGCCGATTCCAATGTAGCTAAACGTTGTTCAAATGTACGTACGGTTGGGTTGGTGAAGCGTGAATAGATATTGCCCGGTTCATCACCACTAAATCTTGCCGCAGCTTGTTCTGCACTATCAAACACATAGCTTGATGTTAGGAATATTGGCTCTGAATGTTCGTTCTCATGGGTACGTAGCTGCCCGGCACGGACCGCACGCGTTGCAAAGCCTTTATCTTCAAATGAATCAGTCATAGTCTCTTTATTATTAATCAGAACAATTCTATAATTCTAAAGTAATATCATCCCTTGTGACCAGTGTTTTTTATTTCTATTAATGAAATATCATCGGTTGCAACAGCTTGACCAACAAAACTAACCACTTTATTTTTAATATCTGTTAAGCGTCCATCAGTACCACTCTCTACCATTAATAATGCTTCAAAACCACCTTGACCCAACATATCACCAGCTTCATTTTCAGCCTCTGTCAAACCATCACTATAAAGGTAGATGTTATCGCCATTATCTAAACGAACGTCATAACTTTTTATTTCATCCATGTCATATTCTATAACGCCTAGTGGCAAGTAGTTGGATTTACAACGTTCTTTAATTTCACCAGTTTTACTGACTATTAATACTTCAGGCAAGCCTGCATTAAGAATTCTAGCAAATGTACGAGTAGCATCAATATCCACCACCGTTATACAACAAAAGATATTGACAGGCAGAAGCTCTTTAAGCCTACAATTCAATTCATGCACCAAGACTTCAAGCGGTAAACCTT
Organism: Piscirickettsiaceae bacterium; assembly: GCA_013215825.1. GTDB lineage: Bacteria > Pseudomonadota > Gammaproteobacteria > Nitrosococcales > Methylophagaceae. The sequence goes on from JABSQN010000008.1 coordinate 5,261, forward strand.
TTTTAGCCATTGCATCATGGATAGATGATACGGGAATTGCGCCAAGTGCAGCTGGTAATCCATGTCCAGTAAAATCACATAATGTCACACGCATTTCACCTGATGGTAAAATAGCAGACAGCATCATATCTCCACTAAATGCTAACATTGCTTGCGACCATGACGCTAGCTCAGCTATTTCTTCATTGTTACTTTTAGTAATGTTTTCAAATATCTGACAGGCCATCTTTTCTTCATGCTCTAATTCTGCTTGCTTTCTCGTTAATTCCTCCATTGTTTGCTGTAATTTATCAGCACTATTTTGCCGTTCTGTAATATCTTGAACAATGCCCGTAAATAATTTAGGAACAGATAGTGGCACCTCACTGACCGATAAAAAGATAGGAAATTTACTACCATCAATACGTTTAGCAATCACCTGCCGACCAATACCAATAATTTTTTTATGGCCAGTCTTATCGTAGCTGTGTAAATAGCCATCATGTTCTGATAAATAAGGCTCTGGCATCAGAGTTTTTACATTTTTTCCAATAATATTAGTCGCTGTATAACCAAACATTTTCTCAGCTGCTTTATTAAAAGACTCTATCGATCCATTTTTTGTAATTGTAATAATAGCATCGACAGTGGAATCTAAAATTGACTGTAACTTCATATGCTCAGCCGTTATTATTTCAGCCTGGCTAATTATTTTTTGCTCATTTTCGCTACGCAGCTCATTATCTTCTTTTAATTGAGCTTGAATATCTGATAAAACATTAAATTGTGCATGTACCTGTTTTTTACTAAAGCGATAAAAAGCAGAGCCAATTATAAAAATAATAATCATGACAATAAGAACAATCCACCAGACCATTTGACGATGCACGGTACTTTCTTCGATTAAATTTTCCAATAAATGGTCAATTACTCTAATAACTTCTTTTTGATATATTTCGTAAAGAAATGACATCTTACGATCTGATTCATTCGAGATGGACTCTACGACTAAATTTGATTCAAGTAGAGTCATAACTTCATTAATTTCGATAATTAATTGTTCAACATAGCTGGCAACCACGGTTTCTTCATCTAAAACATTATCACTTTCATTTAATTTAATTAGTTCATTTGCAAGTTGATTTAATGTTTCTTTCGTATATTTCAGACCATGAAAACTGCTCTTAATACGTTTTTCCAAACTATCATATTCAACATCATTACTCACGATTTTCAGTTGTAGAATGCTAGTCATAGCTTGCCCAGCATATGCTAACTGTTGTTGATAAATATAAATTCGGCGAGTTTCAATATTATCTTCTTCACGATAATGATCTTGGAAAAGTTGACCAACGAACATAACAAGAGCCGTTATAAAAACAACAGCACTAACGTTACCTGCTAATTTTGGTAATTTCGGTTTTTTTATTGCATCCATTCTCATAACGACCTCAACATTCACTTATTGAGATGGTATTTTAATACCTTTTTTGATTGTATGAGCTATTAATTAGAAGTGCATCTGATTTAGAAGAACTAAATTTAAGCTTAAGCCATTGTTTAGTTAAATATTCAGAAAAGTAACCGCCAAAATATTTTTTTGCTATTACGTACGTCAAATACAGGGAATCAAAGTAATGCGCATTAATAACAAATCGCTAAAATAGGAATTAAAGTTAGATACAGAGAGAATAGATGATAAATAATTTCCTCAATATTCTCTCTATTACAAATCTGTAAAGTTACCCACATTATCTGTGGATAAGTCTGTTAGTAACTTATGAATTTAATGCTAAGATCTTCGTGGATAAACAGTCATCCCAAAATGGTTAAATTTTGACCGACCTTAAATATCGTTTACTTTCAGTTGCTTACTAGCGTTCTTTTGATAATCAAGTAGTTACAGTCACTTCCTTAATTCTACATTGATTAGCTTGATTAAATGGTGCATAACTTAAACTACAGTAGTTCTTTCTTATGTTCAGCTATATAGTTTTCCACACTGATAGTAGCTACTTCCACTTCCTGTTATTGCTGTAATTCAGCTTCCGATTCATGCTCAAAATCAAGATCTAAGTCTCCATCACGAAGTACAACACGAACATGCCCGCCAGCACTTAATTGACCAAACAGTAATTCATCTGCCAATGGTCGTTTAATCTTTTCTTGTACTAGCCTAGCCATCGGTCTTGCACCCATTTGCACATCATAACCATGTGTCGCTAACCATTGACGAGCATCATCATCAACTTCTAAGGTCACGTTTTTGTCCTGTAAAATCATTTCAAGCTCAAGTACTGCTTTATCAGCCACGCGTAAGATTGCCTCAGTCGTTAACGCTTTAAATTGAATAATGCCATCAAGACGGTTACGAAACTCTGGGCTAAAGGCGCGTTTAATTGCTTCCATACCATCACTTTGATGATCTTGTTTGGTAAAGCCCATTGATGAACGCCCGATCTCTTGTGCGCCAGCATTACTGGTCATCACCAGTACAATATGACGAAAGTCTGCTTTGCGACCATTATTGTCGGTCAAAGTACCATGATCCATCACTTGTAATAATAAGTTGAAAACATCAGGATGCGCTTTTTCAATTTCATCAAGTAATAATACCGCATGCGGCTGCTTAGTAACCGCTTCGGTCAATAAGCCACCTTGATCGTAGCCAACATAACCTGGAGGCGCACCAATTAGGCGAGATACGGTATGGCTTTCCATATACTCAGACATATCAAAACGAATAAGCTCCACACCTAGATTAAGAGCAAGCTGACGTGTAACTTCTGTTTTACCAACACCGGTTGGTCCTGCAAAAAGAAAAGAGCCTGTTGGTCGTTCTGGATGACCTAAACCTGAACGAGCCATTTTAATTGCCGATGCTAGTGTTGAGATTGCTTCATCTTGTCCAAAAATAACGTGTTTAAGGTTTGTTTCCAGACTACGTAAATTATCTTTATCTTCATTATTCACTGTTTTAGCTGGAATACGAGCAATTTTAGCGACGATATTCTGTACATCCGTCACTCCAATCATTTTTTTACGTTTTGATTTTGGCAAAATGCGTTGTGCCGCCCCAACTTCATCTAAGACATCAATCGCTTTATCTGGCAAGAAACGATCATTAATATGACGACTGGCTAATTCTGCCGCTTGTTCCAAAGCCGCATTGGTATAGCGAACTTCATGATGTTTTTCTAGGCCAGGTTTTAAACCTTTCAAGATTTTAATTGTTTCTGCAACTGAGGGTTCGGGTAAATCAATCTTTTGAAAACGTCTTGCTAGCGCATGGTCATGTTCAAATATGCCCCGATATTCTTGATAAGTCGTTGAGCCAATACATTTCAACTCGCCATTTGCCAAAAGTGGTTTAAGTAAGTTAGCAGCATCCATGGCACTATTACCCGCAGATCCTGCGCCAATTAAGGTATGAATTTCATCAATAAATAAAATCGCATTATCTTGTTTATTTATTTCACGTAATAATGCTTTTAAACGTTTTTCGAAATCTCCACGATACTTTGTACCCGCAACTAACGCCCCCATATCAAGCGAATAAATAACAGCATTTGCTAATATTTCTGGTACTTCTTTTAATACAATCTTACGAGCTAGACCTTCTGCAAGTGCGGTTTTACCTACGCCCGCCTCACCCACAAATAAGGGATTATTTTTACGCCGGCGGCATAATATTTGTAATGTTCGTTCAATTTCCTGAGCGCGGCCAATCAGTGGGTCAATCTTGCCTTCTTCCGCTAAGGCATTCAGGTTTACAGCATACAAACTTAATGGATTCTTACTTTCTTCTTCTGCTGTTTTTTCACTAATAGCTTCTTTATCAGTATCTAACTCAATAAGATCATCACTATGGCTAATCGCATTAACGATATCAAGTCGAGTAATTTCTTGTTTTTGTAACAAATAGACCGATTGTGACCGCTGTTCAGAGAAAATTGATACTAAAACATTCGCCCCTGTAACTTCATTACCACCTGAGGACTGAACATGCATGACTGCACGTTGTAAAATACGTTGAAATGCTAATGTAGGCTGCGTTTCACGATCACTTTCATCAGAAATAGTGGGTAAATTATCGGCTAAGAAATCATTCAAGTCTTGCCTTAAGGCGGCAATATCAACATCACAACTCTTCAATACGGCCAATGCTTGCCCATTTTCTAACAATGCAAGCAATAAATGCTCCACTGTCAAAAATTCATGAGCACGTTTTCGTGCATAGCTAAATGCTTGGCTTAAGGTTTGTTCTAGCTCTTTACTCAGCATATTCTGCCTCATATATATTTAGAGAATTGGTGACGACGTTACTCTTCTTCCAAAGTGCACTGCAATGGATGTCCATGTTGCTGTGCATAACTATTCGCTTGTTCTACTTTGGCTTCTGCAATTTCAAATGTAAACACACCACACAGCGCTTGCCCTTCCGTATGCACCTGCATCATAGTCTGCGTAGCACTATCATGGCCCATGCTAAACAAGCCTTCTAGCACTTCAATAACAAAGTCCATCGGTGTGTAATCATCATTCAGCATTAAAACCCGATACTTCGGCGGTTGCTTCAGATCGGGTTTTGTTGGCGCAACGATTAACTCATGGTCGCCATGTCCATCATGATCATGTTGGTCGCTCATTGTCGTTATTTACTCGCTTGCTCAACGGCTGTTTTCAAATCACCATTTTCGTACATTTCCATAACGATATCACAACCACCAATCAACTCTCCATTGATATAAAGTTGTGGGAAGGTTGGCCAATCTGCATAACGATGTAAATTTGCACGCACTTCAGGCTCTGCCAACACATCAATCGTTGCATATTCCACACCACATTCTGTTAATGCTTGTGATGTTCTTGCTGAGAATCCACATTGTGGAAATTCAGGTGAGCCTTTCATGAATAAAATAATTGAGTTTGATTCAATTGCTTGTTTAATATGATCCATTATGTCCATTTTTCGTAACCTCTTTAAAATAATTTAAAATTCAATATAACAACGTGGGGATGGAAGCTTAAAACTTCAAGCCTGTAACAAGCCTAATACGCCTTCTAAACCACAATAATTGATTGTTGTCATTGCTTGCGCTTGTACTTTCGGCTTGGCATGGTAAGCAATACTTAAACCCGCTTCTTTCATCATCAATAAGTCATTGGCTCCATCACCCATAGAAACAACTTGTGATGGTGAAATATCAAGCTTTTTACAGTGCTCTAATAAAAAATCTGCTTTTGCTTGTGCGCCACAAATATCGCCAACGACTTCACCCGTTAAACGACCATTATGCTCTCCCAATACATTCGCCATGGTGTAATTCAGACCTAAACGTTGCTTTAATCGTTCCGTAAAGAAGGTAAAGCCACCTGATACTAGTGCTGTTTTTATGCCACGTTGCTGTAGGTGATTTAACATCAACTCAGCACCTGGGTTTAGCCGTAAACGTTGATCATAAACCTGTTCTAAGGCACTTACATCGAGCCCTTTTAACAAAGCAACACGTTGACGTAATGACGATTCAAAATCGAGTTCACCTCGCATCGCCGCCTCGGTAATCTCTGCCACTTGTGGTTTCACATTAATAAAATCAGCAATTTCATCAACACATTCAATATTAATTAGTGTCGAATCCATATCGGTGACTAATAATTTAATTGCTGAAACATCAAAGTTTTGTGGCAAAACATTAATATCAAATGTATATGTGTCACGCAGTATTTGTAATTGTTCATCACTAAGTGACTGGTGCAATGTAATACTACTGTAACGTGTCTTTGACTCTAGCTGCCCATCAAATTGATTCGCAATGTTTTGTGCATCTGTCGCGTTTAATTCAGAACCTTGTAAAACTAAGTTCATGCGAGTTCCTATCAAATAAAAATCGGCGAACTTAATAAAACATCAAGTTCGCCGAGGTAGTTCTATTACTGCTTGTCTTAAAACTGTGGTTTTTCAGGCAAAGCATTAAAACGCTCTAAACTTGACATAATTTCAGCTTTAGCTTCTTTAATATCAGCCCAACCTTCGACTTTAACCCATTTGTTTTTTTCTAAGTCTTTATAGTGCTCAAAGAAATGAGACAATTTATCTAGCTTGCGCTTAGAAATATCACCAATATCTTGTATATCGTCATACATAGAATCATGTGGAACAGCAATAATCTTGGCATCTTCACCTGACTCGTCCGTCATTTTCAACATACCTACTGGGCGACATTGCACAACACAGCCTGATAATAAGGCATACGGACTCATCACTAATACATCAACCGGATCACCATCATCAGATAAAGTGTGAGGAATATAACCATAGTTACATGGGTAAAACATTGCTGTATTCATAAAGCGGTCAACAAATAATGCACCCGTTTCTTTATCTACTTCATATTTCACAGGATCAGAATGTGAAGGAATTTCAATGATGACATTAATATCATCAGGAATGTTTTTGCCAAATCCGACGCGGTCAAGATTCATTGTTTGGATGCTCCAATAGTGAATAAATTGATTGATTATATAAGAAAACAGCTTGCGGTTAAACCAAATTAATAGTCTAATTATTCGATAGGCCTCATTTTAAAGCCTGACTTTTTTTGACCACAATCTGGACAGGTCCAACTTTCTGGTACATTTTCCCAAGGGGTTCCAGCAGGAATACCCTGATTTGGCATTCCTTTCGCTTCATCATAGACAACCCCGCAAATTAAACACATCCACTTTCTCATTTCATCATCTTCTTAAATTAAATAAATTCCGCCAATTATTAATACCACTGAAAATAATCGTTTCAATATTTCTACTGGCAAATATTGTGTTAATTGCGCACCAATAATAGCAAATACTATGCTGGTGCTAATGATACCTAAAAAAGCTTGCCAATGGATAAAGCCTGTTTGCCAGTCATTACTTACATTTTGTTCTTGTCCAAATAACAAAAAGCCAATCACAGCAGCAATGGATATTGGAAATCCACACGCGGCGGAAGTGCCAATCGCACGTTGCATAGACTGTTTCGCCATTAATAAATAAGGTGTTAGTAATGATCCACCACCAATTCCGACCAGCGCTGAAATACTGCCTACAATACCACCCACACCTAACAAAGTGACTTTATTCACTAATAGTTCGTCACTATAATTAGTAATGGGAAGCCACATTCTAATAGCAACAAATAACATATAAAGTGCAAAGGTTTGTTGTAAAAACTGACTAGTTAACATGGTGGCAAAATACGCCCCCATAAAACCACCAATAATTAAGCCCGGTACTAAACGCTCAACCAGTGACCAATTAACATTCAGCTGCTGCTGATGGGCATACATTGACGATAGTGATGTCAATGTAATTGTCGTTAATGATGTACCTACGGCTAGATGCATCAAGTGCGCCTCAGCCAAACCTTGCCAACTAAAAACAAACAACAAGGCCGGCACGATGATCAAGCCACCACCTAATCCCAATAAGCCGGCAAATAATCCTGTAACAACACCTATTAAAGCAAAGATAAACCATTCCAGCATTCAAACTATTCCTCAAACTTCAATAAACTCAACTTTACACTCAGCACGGATACAGGTATAAAAAAGACGTACCACAATAAAAATAATTAGGAATTACATCATTACAAATTAATCTAATTTTATACATTAAGAGAGGTTCAGCCTATGTCATCATTACGTTACATTCCTATCATACTAGGAGTCTTCGGTTTGTTTTGCGCATTTTTGGTTTATGCGAAAATGAAAGCATTCCCCGCGGGTTCTGGAAAGGTAACAGAAATCGGCGATCAAATTCATTTAGGTGCGATGGTCTTTATGCGCGCTGAATATTCTCGTCTGGTTATCTTTTGTGTTGTTTGTATTATTGCTCTCGGTGTATCTGATTTAGGTTGGAGTACCTCTTTTGCCTTTTTCTTAGGGGCTATTTGTTCAGGTACTGCCGGTTATATAGGCATGTATGCGGCAACCAAAGCTAATGTTCGTACTGCAACGGCGGCTAAAGATCAAGGTGCCTCAGTGGCACTCACCGTTGCCTTCTTCGGAGGCTCAGTGATGGGCTTAACCGTCGCTTCAATGGGTTTATTAGGCTTAGGTATTTTGTATCTTGCTTTTGGTGGTGATCCGCATACCGCCCATGTTATTCATGGCTTTGGTATGGGTGCATCATCGGTTGCCTTATTCTCCCGGGTGGGTGGCGGTATCTTTACTAAAAGTGCCGATGTCGGTGCTGATTTAGTGGGTAAATTAGAAGCAGGTATTCCTGAAGATGATCCCCGTAATCCGGGTGTTATTGCTGATAATGTCGGTGATAATGTCGGTGATGTGGCAGGCATGGGCTCTGATATTTTCGAATCATACTGTGGGTCAATGATTGCCAGTATCGCGATAGCATCAACCATGGGATTAGCAACAATTGAAATGCTAGCTACTGATCCAGATACAGGTAAACAAATGTTGATGTTTATGCCTTTAGCTCTAGCTTCTATCGGCTTACTTTGCTCTATTGCAGGTATTTTTGCGGTTAAAATGTATTCCACTAGAAGCCCAGAAGTCGCATTACGCATCGGCACAATGGGTTCTTCCCTATTATTCATCGGTGTTGCTTATGTGCTTATCACCCAATTAGGCGGCACAATCAACTTATGGATCGCGGTGCTCACGGGTGCTATCGGTGGCATTATTATCGGTTTGGTCACAGAATATTACACGGGCGGCGCACCGGTTAGAAAACTAGCCAAAGATGGCGAAACAGGCGCAGCGACCGTATTAATTAGTGGTTTAGCCTTAGGCATGCAATCAGTGGCTATTCCGGTGCTTACTATTGCCGCCATTATCTATATTTCAAGTGATTATGCAGGGCTGTATGGGGTTGGTATTGCTGCTGTTGGGATGTTGGCAACCGTCGGTATCACCATGGCAATTGATGCTTATGGGCCTGTTGCTGATAATGCCGGTGGCATTGCCGAAATGGCTAAAATGGGTAAAGAAACCCGTGAAATCACTGATTCTTTAGATGAACTTGGTAATACTACAGCGGCGATTGGTAAAGGTTTTGCCATTGGTGCGGCGGCATTAGCGGCATTGGCATTAATCAGTGCATATATTGAAACCATTAATGTTGAATCAATCAGGCAAGGTGGTGAAGCCATGCAATTATTAATGAATGATCCTATCGTTTTGGTGGGCATGTTCTTGGGTGGTATTTTCCCATTCTTAGTCAGCGCCATGACCATGACGGCAGTAGGCGATGCGGCACATGAGATGATCCATGAAATTCGTCGTCAATTTAAAGAAATTCCTGGTCTATTAGAGGGCACAGCAAAACCTGATACCGCACGTTGTATAGATATTGCCACTAAAGCAGCCTTAAACAAAATGGTCATGCCTGGTGTTTTAGCTGTTGGCGCACCGGTGGTGGTTGGCTTTGGTCTTGGCCCAGTTGCCTTAGGCGGCATGTTAGGCGGCGCATTAATTTGCTGTGTGATGATGGCACTCATGATGGCAAATGCCGGTGGAGCATGGGATAATGCCAAAAAATACGTTGAAAAAGGTAATTTAGGCGGTAAAGGTTCAGATGTTCATACTGCTGTTGTTGTCGGTGATACCGTTGGCGATCCTTTAAAGGACACTTCTGGTCCAGCAATGAATATTTTGATCAATGTGATGGCAATTGTCAGTTTAGTGATTGCCCCACTTCTGGTCTAACCACTCATTTTAATTTAACCCTAAAGGCCACGACTATCGTGGCCTTTTTATTTCAAAAGCATCATGACATCATCCAATAATATTAATCATAAAACAATCTGGCATCTCGCTTGGCCGATGATCCTCGCCAATATCTCTATTCCTTTATTAGGGATGGTTGATACCGCCGTGATTGGTCATCTTGATTCTGCTCATTATCTGGGTGGCGTTGCCGTTGGCAGCCTGATTTTTAGTTTTCTATTTTGGGGCTTCGGCTTCTTGCGTATGGCAACTACCGGGCTAACGGCCCAGGCTGAAGGCGATAATAATGACAAGTTATCACTCAAAATATTACAACATTCCTTATTGTTAGCCCTCTTGATTGCTATTGGTATTTTGCTATTACAATCGCCACTTTCTATACTGGCACTATCTATAATAGATAGTAGCGAACTCGTCCTTGCCGCTGCCAGAACCTATTTTGACATTCGTATTTGGAGCACGCCAGCGATCCTAATCAATTACGTTATTTTAGGCTGGTTAATCGGCAAGGGTGCTAGTAAACATGCCTTAGTCTTAGTACTCACCGTGACTATTAGCAATATAGTGTTAGATATTCTTTTCGTTAACACCCTTGGTATGAAGGTTGATGGCGTGGCACTTGCCTCGGTTATTGCTGAATATCTCGGACTATTTGTTGCAATCAAATTGCTACTAACTCATGGCGTTGCTCAGTCTCTTTTTGTCAGTGATCCTGACACATATTTACACAAGCAGAACTGGTTAACGTTGCATGGCAATATCTTTATTCGCACTCTTTGCTTAATCTTTAGCATCGCTTTTTTCACAGCGCAAGGCGCTAAACAAGGTGAACTAATTCTGGCCGCCAATGCCATCTTAGTTAACTTTATCGTCTTAATGGCCTTTGTATTAGATGGCTTTGCTAACGCCATTGAAGTTATTTCAGGTAAAGCCATCGGCAGTAAAAATAAACACCAATTAGTGCAAGGTTTACGGCTATCAGCCATCTGGACATTCGGCCTTGCTTGCTTCTTTAGCATGAGTTATTTACTTTTCGGCTCACAACTTATCCTACTACTCACCTCCATTTCAGCCGTCAACGCCCTTGCCAATGAGTATCTTATTTGGTTAATTATCATGCCCCTTATCGCTGTTTGGAGCTTTCTATTTGATGGCCTATTTATCGGTGCCACTCGCAGTGTTGAAATGCGTAATTCAATGCTATTTGCCACCTTCATCTGTTATTTACCTGCTTGGTATTTTCTACAGGATTATGGCAATCATGGTTTATGGGTAGCATTCTTAATCTTCTTTGCCGCTCGCGGGCTAGGCCAAGCCTTTTACCTACCAAAAATTCTGTCCTTAAAATAAATGGTGGAGCACGCTTTAGCCGCGAAAGCTTAGATAACACCTACTTGTGCCTTAACGCAATAACTTGTTCGCGGATAAAGCCTTTCCTACGGGTATTCTGACTATAATATAAGCGCAGTAATACCCCTGAAATTGTTGTGTTATCACATCAAAAACTATATGATAATCATTATCATTTAGATTTGGGTTTGAACATGGCTATTACACAACGTTTATCAACGCTAACAACCGGCGAATCTGCAACGGTACAAGCATTACATGTTGATACTGGTTTTCAGTATCGCTTAAATGCCTTGGGTTTTCGCATTGGAAAATCACTACAAGTGATACGTATAGCCCCTTTCAATGGACCATTACAACTACGTATCGGCACAACAGATGTAATGTTGCGCCGCCATGATGCAGAAAAAATTGAGGTATTAATGTGAAGCGTATCGCGCTGATCGGCATGCCCAACTCGGGCAAATCTACCCTCTTTAACCGTATGAGTGGCGCCAGTGCTAAAGTCGCAAACTGGCCTGGAGTCACCGTTGATTTAATGTCCGCCAAATTATTACTGGCTGATAATATAGTCGAACTAGTCGATCTTCCCGGTATATATGACTTGCACGGATTTTCTGAAGATGAACAAGTCGTTCGCCATTTTTTATGCAATAACACAATTGATCTAGTACTTATTGTCGCCAATGCCAGTCAAATAGATCGTCAATTATCATTAGCACTGCAACTACGAAGTTTAGGCTTGCCAGCCGTGTTACTACTCAATATGGCTGATGAAGCTAAAAACATGGGCATTAACATCAACACCCAACAACTTGCTGATGAATTAGGCTATCCCACCGCGTTATTCAGTGCAAAATATGGTCAAGGCTATCATGAAGTCTACCAACTCATTGAATCAACCCTGCGAACCAGCAAAGCAGCACCAATACAAACCTTAGAACAAGGTTTTTCTGTTGATCAAAATATGGAAGATGAACTAGACGCTATCGTGGCTCACAGTGTCCATGTGCCGGTACAAGTGAGCCATAGCCTTACTGATAAAATAGATAAAGTACTGTTACATTCTTGGTTCGGCCTACCTATTTTCTTCGGCATTATGTTCCTCGTATTCCAAACTATTTATACCCTCGGCGCACCATTACAAACTCTTGTAGCATGGCTACTTGAAAACCTGCGTAGTATTGCTTTAGAACCTTTGTTTTCATCGCTACCCCCCCTGGTGTCAGGCTTCTTATTAGATGGCGTATTTAATGGCATCGCCACCGTTGCTTCCTTTGTCCCCGTTATCATCTTATTTTTCTTAATCATGGCTATCATCGAAGACAGTGGCTATCTATCTCGTGCCGCGTTTTTAATGGATGCACTCATGACCAAAATGGGCTTAGATGGTCGTAGTTTTGTCATGCTTTTAATGGGATTCGGTTGTAATGTACCGGCATTAATGGGCACAAGAACTATGCGAAGTCGCGGCCTACGCCTGCTTTCCATGCTCGTTATTCCCTTTTCATTATGTAGCGCCCGCCTGCAAGTATTTGTCTTTATGGCAACCGCTTTGTTTACCCCAAGTCAGGCTCCGCTCGTTTTATTTAGCCTTTATATAATGAGTTTTATTACCGTTATTATTACCGCATTGATATTTAAAGGCCGCTACAGCAGCCAAGAACCCTTTGCACTAGAACTACCGCCCTACCGCTTTCCAACATTACGCCAAATGGTATTACGTGGTTGGCATGAAATTAGTCACTTTTTAAACCGCGCCACCAAATTTATCACCATAGGTGTGGTCTTAGTTTGGATCTTAACCAATATGCCCTACGGCGTAGAACCCGCAAGTGCTGCAAGCTGGTCTGGATGGATCGGTGAATTTATGTCGCCCATTTTATCACCCGCAGGCATTAACCCAGAACTGACGATCGCCCTTATCTTTGGATTTGTTGCTAAAGAAATTGTTATCGGTGCACTAGCGGTTATTTATGGCCTAGAAGGTCTCGCCCTAATGGAAGGTATTGCCAACCAAATAGACTGGGTACAAGCCTATAGCTTCATGCTCTTTACCCTGATCTACACACCCTGCTTATCAACCATTGCCACCCTAAGATCCGAATCAAAATCAGATCGATTTACCCTGCTCGCTCTTGCATGGCCGCTAGCATTAGCATGGCTTGTCAGCACTGGATTTTATCAAGGTGCAAGATACTTAGGATTTTAGAATCTAAACAGGATCACTACTTCCCCAGGAAGTCGCTGTTCCTCGTCGATCTTTACCTAAACGGCGGTCATCTTTATCTAATTCAAAACGAATCATCTCACGCTGGTCATGACCTGTACGACGCTCTTCTTTTCGTCGATCATCTGTTCCCGTATGATTCCAATGCCCTTCTTTGCTCATTAACTCATGATCTGATTCACTCATCGCAGTCACTCCTTGTTTTAATCTTAGCTATAAAACTACCCTTATTCAAGCAGCCCTGTCAATACTAATTCTGATAGCTGTTCTATATTTATTAAAACCTGACTATTACTCAATTAGTGTCGTGATCTTTACTTGGCATATATTTACTATTTCAAGTGAGCTACCTGTAGTGTAGTGGCCCACTAATTCCGGACACTAGAAAAGGTTTTTTCTTAGCAATAGCTGCTCGTATTTTCTGGTCTACTTTATCTCTTTTACCTTTAGAAAAATAATAGTTTTTGCCCTTATTATTTTTAAAGGCATGAAAAAAAAACCAACGCAAAAAAGGAAAAAGGCAATCTGTAAAACTGAGATTACAAAACTTTTCGCACCTTCTGAATCGAGAGTAAATAGTATCGCTATTAAAACAGCAATACCCATATACAGATCACTATCTTTCTTTTTTCATCCTTCTTGCCATGAGAATATTTATCGTCCTTAAATTTAAAATCCCATTCCAAAAAGGAGTTTTACCCCACCCATTTCCGTGCATTATGGAACAGTCTCAACCAAGGACCATCTTTACCCCAGTCATCAGGATGCCATGAGTGTTGTACGGTACGAGTCACACGTTCTGGATGCGGCATCATAATGGTCACACGACCATCTGTTGTGGTGAGTGAGGTGATACCTTCTGGAGAACCATTAGGGTTTTGTGGATATTGTTGGGTGACTTGACCTGTGTGGTCAACATAACGCATGGCCACTAAGGCATCGTTCTGTGAACCGGTTTCGCTAAAGTCTACTCGGCCTTCACCATGGGCGACGGCAATCGGCATGATTGAACCTGCCATGTCTTTTAATAAAACAGACGGTGATTCAACAATTTCAACTAATGAGAATCGTGCTTCAAACTGCTCTGAGCTATTACGTTCAAAACGAGGCCAATGGTCACTGCCAGGGATTAACTCTTTGAGTTGTGACAGCATTTGACAGCCATTACACACGCCTAAGGTAAAGGTATCTTCACGTTGGAAGAAATCACTAAATTGTTGGCGTGCTTTGTCATTGTGCAAGATGGTACTTGCCCAACCACGACCGGCTCCTAAAACATCACCATAAGAGAAGCCACCACAGGCGACTAAGCCTTTAAAATCTGCCAAATCAACACGACCTTCTAAAATGTCACTCATGTGAACATCAATTGCAGTGAAACCTGCATGGTCGAAGGCGGCCGCCATTTCAAGCTGCCCATTGACACCTTGCTCACGCAAAATAGCCATTTTAGGACGAACGCTGCTCACAATAAGTGATGCAGCAATATGTTGATCGGCATCATAGCTAAGATCAGCATACAGTCCGGTATCATTTTCATCTAATAAGGCATCAAACTCTTGTTGTGCACAAATAGGATTGTCTCGTAATGCTTGCATTCGGTAGCTGGTTTCTGCCCAAAATCGCTGTAATGTAACGCGTGATTCATTAATCACTTCATCGCCGTCTACATTAATAACAATCTGTCCATCATCGCGTAGTGAGCCGATAATATGGCTATGGTGAGATAGGTTTTGCTCTCTTAAAATCGACAATGTATCTTCAACATCACAGTGGCGAACTTGAATCACCGCCCCTAATTCTTCATTAAACAAGACGGGTAAGGCATCGCCTAAACCTGATAAGTTAATATCAAGTCCACAATGTCCAGCAAAGGCCATTTCAACCAAGGTGCCAATCAGTCCACCATCACTACGATCATGATAAGCCAACAAAATATCATCTTGCTTGAGTTGCTGAATGGCATAGAAAAATTGTTTTAGTAATGCGGGGGAATCTAGGTCCGGTCCATGATGACCAACTTGATTGTAAACCTGAGCCAAGGCTGATGCGGCTAAGCGGTTTTGACCTTTTCCTAAATCAATATAGATTAAATCGGTATCACCATGATCGCTACGTAGCTGTGGTGTACATGTTTTTGCGGCATCGGTAACCGGTGCAAAGGCGGTCACAATCAAAGACAGCGGTGAGGTTACTGATTTATCTTCACCATCATCTTGCCACACTGTTTTCATTGATAATGAATCTTTGCCAACGGGGATTGCAATGCCTAATTCAGGACACAATTCCATACCCACGGCTTCAACCGTGTCATATAAGCTGGCATCTTCACCGCTATGTCCACAGGCGGCCATCCAGTTAGCTGACAATTTAATATCACCCATTTTGGCAATGCTGGCTGCAGCAATATTAGTAATGGCTTCACCCACCGCCATACGACCTGAGGCAGGTGCATCAATCAAGGCTAACGGTGCACGTTCACCCATTGCCATTGCTTCACCTTCAAAGCCATGATGATCGGCTAGGGTCACTGCACAATCCGCCACTGGCACTTGCCAAGGGCCGACCATTTGGTCACGCGCCACTAAGCCGGTCACACTACGATCACCAATAGTAATTAAGAAGTTTTTACTTGCTACCGTCGGTAATTTAAGCACGCGTTCTAACGCTTCATCGACGTTAATACTGCTTAAATCAAGCTCTGGTTTTTCAAAAGTACGATGTTTCACATCACGTAACATTTTCGGTGGTTTGCCTAATAATAATGACAAAGGCATATCCACTGGATTATTATTATTATCTGCATCACCAACTAATAAATGTCGATCTTCTGTTGCTTCACCGACAATCGCCCACGGGCAACGCTCACGCTCACAAATTGCTTGGAATTCTTCAACTCGATCGGCATTAATCCCTAAAACATAACGCTCTTGTGACTCATTACACCAAATTTCCATCGGTGACATACTCGATTCATCATTAGGTACAACGCGAAGTTCAAACTTGCCACCTCGACCACTATCATCAACTAATTCAGGGAAGGCATTTGATAAGCCCCCCGCGCCAACATCATGAATAGCAATAATTGGATTTTGATCATCCAATGCCACACAGCGATCAATCACCTCTTGGCATCGGCGCTCCATTTCTGGATTGCCACGTTGTACTGAGGCAAAATCTAAGCCTTCTTCACTAGTACCAGAGGTCACAGAAGATGCCGCACTACCGCCCAAGCCAATCAACATTGCTGGGCCGCCTAAGACAATTAATTGCACGCCCGGATCAAAAATGTTTTTCTTAACATGTTGAGGTCTAATGGTGCCCATTCCCCCTGCCACCATAATAGGTTTATGATAACCACGTACTTCAAATCCATCTGCCGCGGGGACTAACGCTTCATAAGTACGGAAATAACCGCATAAGTTAGGCCGACCGAATTCATTATTAAAGGCCGCACCACCTAGAGGGCCATCAAGCATAATTTCTTGTGCTGAAGCCATTCGTGCCGGTTTACCATAGGCGGTTTCCCAAGGTTGTTCAAAACCTGGAATATGCAAATTTGAAACAGAGAACCCTGTTAAACCTGCTTTAGGTTTTGAACCTCGCCCCGTTGCACCTTCATCCCGGATTTCACCACCCGCTCCTGTTGCCGCACCGGGAAAAGGTGAAATAGCAGTGGGATGATTATGGGTTTCAACCTTCATCAAGATATGTTGCACTTCACCTTGATAGCTATATTGATTATTCGCCATATCCACTTGGAAACGATGACTTTTAGCCCCTTCAATCACCGATGAGTTATCGCTATAAGCGGTGATCACGCCTTCTGGATGTAGGGCATGAGTATTACGAATCATATTAAATAGGGTGTGTGGCTGTTGCTTGCCATCAACAATCCAATCGGCACTAAATATTTTATGCCGACAATGCTCAGAGTTTGCCTGAGCAAACATCATTAATTCAATATCATTAGGATTGCGATTTAATGTGATGAAATTTTCCACTAAATAGTCAATTTCATCTTCAGCTAATGCCAAGCCCATTGTTTTATTCGCTTGTACTAGCGCCTCACGACCACCATTTAGAATATCAACAGACGCTAAGGGACGTGATTTACCATGGACAAACAAACGCTCCGCTTCATCGACAGAATCAAATATCGACTCAATCATGCGATCATGCAGTAATGGCAATAGTGACTGTGTTTGTTCTGCAGTTAATGCTGTTGATGACTCAATAAAAAATGCGATACCACGTTCAATACGCAATACGTTCTTTATACCACTGTTATGCGCAATATCTGTCGCTTTACTCGACCAAGGCGAGATAGTACCAGGACGAGGAGTAACCAGAAAAAAGGCCTCATTATCAGTCGCAAGACTAGTCTTATTATTGGCTTCTAATAGCGTTTCAACAACAGCTTGTTCGGATGATCTTAATTCACTTTTACCATCAATCTCAATGAAATAGCGGTATTCGCTGCGTAATCCACGCACATCATTAACCTGTTCTTGTAGTGACGTAAGCAGTTTGTTTAAGCGAAAGTCTGAGTAAGCCGAACGACCCATTAATTGCAACATAGTGTTCCCAAGTTCACATAATTAAAGGATTAATGATACTTTATACCTCTATATATTACGACTGAATTTATATGAAACCTTTGCACGAAAGATATAATGGACAAAAATGGCTTGAATTTCCTAAAATTTATTCAAAAATTTGGGCAATAGCTTACTATTCACCTCTTTTTTGACTATATTTTAAAAATTTACGCTCATTTTTCTCTCGTCATACTTCCATGCAAAGGTCTCAATTGAATATTTCCCAAGAAACATATTGCCGCCCTACTTTATTCCGCCATTTAGCCATTATTGTTTATGACTTGCTGCTGCTGTTAGCAATATTATTACTTGCAGGCGGTGTTGCCGTTGCATTTAATGGCGGTCAAGCGATTGGTCAGGGCAATCCTTTTTTCCTACTTTATTTATTTGCTGTTAGCTTCTTATTTTATGGCTGGTTTTGGACTCACGGTGGTCAAACACTCGGTATGCGCAGCTGGAAAGTGTATATATTCAGCAACAATGGTAGCCCCATAACGTGGTATCAAGCCTTTATCCGATTTATCACCGCCTTCATCTCATGTATTCCATTGGGATTAGGATTCTGGTGGCAATTTTTATCGAAGAATAATCAAAGCTGGACAAACTCACTATCAGCAACACGAATACACTATTCAAAAAAAAGTAAAATCAAGCCATTATCTCGCTTGTCATAATATAAAAAGGGTCTTAGGAAGCAAAGCACATGCTAGGATCTGATAACTGACTAAGACCCTAAAAATTAATAAGCATCAGATTGAAGCTATAACTGGCGTTGTTGTTTTTCAATAAAAGTCCAAGCGATAAAGCGACTCACCTTTTGCCCCTGCGCCATATCGATAGTTTTGACCTCAACAGCTTTCACTTTTTCTAAGATTTTGTAAAGTGGTTTGAGGTTATCCTTTTTTGACACCAGAGAGCTAAACCACAAACACTGGTCGGCAAACTCTACGCTCTGCTCAATCATCGTAGCGATAAATTTCACCTCACCGCCGGGACACCAAAGTTCAGCATTCTGACCACCAAAGTTAAGTTTACTTTGTGTCCCCTTACCAAGGTTTTTCCACTTGCGCTGAGTACCTTTTTTTGCGGCCTCAGTCGAAGCATGAAAAGGTGGATTGGACAGCGTCAGATGGAAAAAATCATGACGGCCTATCACTCCTTTAAATATATCCCCAGACTTTTTTTGTAATTTTAGTTTGATATTCAGTTTATTGAACTGGCAAATATGTTGCGCCACTTTGATGGCAGTAGGATCTATATCGACACCAGTAAAATGCCAACCGTATTCACTTTGACCTGTGAGTGGATACACCAAATTAGCACCGGTACCGATATCCAACACTTTGATGTTTCGCCCATGGGGAATCACTTGATTGTTATCACTGGCGAGCAGATCTGCTAGATGATGAATATAGTCAACGCGGCCAGGAATTGGCGGGCACAAATAGTTGGCAGGGATATCCCAAAAGTTAATATTGTAATAGGCTTTGAGCAAGGCCTGATTGAGTGCACGCACCGCCTTCACATCGTGAAAGTCGATGGTGACCTGACCTGCAGGACTGCGGAGTGTAAAAGCCTCAAGCTCCGGTAAGTATTTCACTAAACGTGTAAAGTCATAGCCATCACGGTGTTGGTTACGCGGGTGTAGCTTTGTCTCGGCGGTCATATAATCAAATCATCAGTAACGTAAAGAGAATCAATGGATTCATATTCCATTGTTATATCAAAAAGTATCAGTTCAAGTCTGAACCACCACGCAGTAGCTTAATATCTACAATAATTGTCTTGCTATGACTATCAACATCCACCTTACGATATATTTTTCTAATCACGCCCTTGGGATCAATAATAAAACTATGACGTTTAGCAAACTTCATCGGCCAAAAAGAAAATAATGATTGATAACTTTGTGCTACTTTACCGTTTTTATCCGCTAATAATGGAAAGGGTAAATGATACTTTTCAGCAAACTCTGCATGGCTTTCTTGGCTATCAATACTCACCCCTAATACTTGCGTATTTTTCTCTTTAATTACCCGATATTCATCACGAAACTCACAAGCTTCTTTGATACATCCCGGCGTATTGTCTTTGGGGTAAAAATAAAGTACCAACCACTGACCCGCATAATCATTGATTGTATGTAATTTACCGGTTTGATCACGCAAATTAAGCTCGGGTGCTGTATCACCAACTTTCAAATTATCGGCTTGAACCGTATTAAATATGGATAGCATTATAATTAATAAACCTAGTTTCATCTCTAGCTTCCCCAGTATGAGTTAGCTTATTCCCCCACCAACTCTTCACATTTATAAAAAGCACCTTCACCACCTAATGTACTGACCAATTTAGGTAATATTTGTGACATTTTCTTTTTTAATGTCCACGGTGGATTGATCACAATCATACCGCTGGCTGACATACCTGTTCCAAACTGGTCCGGCGCGATAGCAAGCTCATATTGTTGAATATTTTTAATGCCACTACGTTTAAATCGTCGTTCTAGAGTGTCGATATTTTTTCTATCGGTCACTGGATACCAAAGTACATACGTTCCTGTTGAGAACTTATTATAAGCATCATTAATCGTATTAAACACAAGAGCATAATCGGTTTTAATTTCATACGACGGGTCGATCAATACCAAGCCTCGACGTGAAACAGGCGGTAGTAATGAAAGTAATCCTTTAAATCCATCTTCTAACATCACCCGTGTTCTTTTATTTTTTGCCGTATTATTTGATAATAATTCAGCATCTTTCGGGTGTAATTCATACAACCAACTACGATCTTTCTTACGTAAAAAGTACTCTGCAATAAAGGGAGATCCAGGATAAATATTTAGTTTACCTGCTGGATTATTCATCGCAATGATATCGAAGTATGTGGCCAATTCAGGCCATTCTTCTGGTTTGATCTTAGCAATTCCTTGCGTATATTCCTGTAATTTAGCGGCATGCTCACTTTTCAGATTATAAAGCCCAGCGCCTGCATGGGTATCAATATAATCAAATTGACTGTCTTTTTTAGTGAAATGTTGCAGGATTTCAATCAGCACAATATGTTTAAGAACATCTGCATGATTTCCAGCGTGGTATGAGTGGCGATAGCTTAACAATGGTTTATCCTAATTAGGGTGCGAGACGATTAATATTCCATTGGCCTTCTGATAGGTCATACACAAAGCGATCATGAAGGCGGTTTTCTCTACCTTGCCAAAACTCTATGCTTGTAGGGATAACACGGTAGCCACCCCAGAAATCAGGTAATGGAATATCACCTTGTTTAAATTTGTTCTTCATTGCTTCAAATTGACTTAATAAAACTTGCCGCGATGAAATATGACTAGATTGCTGTGAAGCCCATGCACCGAGTTGTGATTCTTTAGGGCGAGATGCAAAGTATTTAACCGATTCGATCATTGATACGCGCTCTACGCGTCCACTTATTTTGACTTGTCTTTCTATAGCGAGCCACGGAAAAAGTAATGCAACATTTGGATTAGCTTCGATTTGTTTAGCTTTTTTAGAGTTGTAGTTGGTAAAAAAAACAAAGCCTTGTTGATCAAAGTATTTCAATAATACCGTGCGCAGTGTCACATCCACACCATTTGCTGTTGCCAAACTCATTGCACTCGGCTCTATCACACCCGCCTGTTCAGCTTGTTTAAACCACATATTAAACTGTTCGTACGGATCGGATGCCAGTTCTTCTCTGCGTAAGCCATTTTGCAGAAATTCATGTCGATGATGTGTTAAATCCACAGTAGTGCCCTATTTGAATAGGTATGTATTATCTCATATCCAACAATAACTGCTGATCAATATCTTCAAATTGATAAAGCTGACCCCCAAACTCTTCAATGAAGGTGTTGGCAACGCTTTGATCGGTGAAGCTTGCAAGTGTTGGTCCCATAGCACCTTTACGCTTATGCCCTACAACATAAAAGGCAGTGCGAGCATCGATATAAAATTCATCATCCGGCGAATCCCAAGGCGTGACTGCCATATCGTGAACATATACCGTTTGGATAGCATGTTGGTGTTCGGGATCTAATAGATATGAAAACATATCTCGGGTTGAGCAAAACTTTAGATTCTGCTCACTGCCTCGTTTATATAATTGACCTTTAGGCCCCGGAAAACCGGTAATAATCATGCCACATAAATGGCATTCGTCACTACGTTCAATGGTCATCGCTTGTTGGGCTAGTTTCAAATCTGAGGGAGCTTCGCTACAGGCGGTCAACATTAGTACAATAA
This sequence comes from Piscirickettsiaceae bacterium, assembly GCA_013215825.1. Classification (GTDB taxonomy): domain Bacteria; phylum Pseudomonadota; class Gammaproteobacteria; order Nitrosococcales; family Methylophagaceae. The sequence goes on from JABSQN010000008.1 coordinate 27,420, forward strand.
ATATCAAACTAAGGCGAAAGTGCATTATAGTTTTCTCTTATTAAAGATGGCAATAGCGGCTAATACTGGCGCAAGAAACCACGCCAACATACTTAATATTAAGGTTGATGTAGCAATTTGGGCTTGTTGTGCCACGGCCATTAATCCTGTTAATTGCTGCTGGGCAAAGAAATCAATCACAATAAGTCGAAAAATATCAGTTGGGTTTAATAATAATAAATATGGGAATAGTGTTGCGTTAACATTGCCTTCAGTGCCAACTAATAAGCCTAACAAACTGAGATCAAACATAAAGACAAAGCCAAACCAAACAATGAGTGCCAAGCCTGCCGCCTTAGACTTTTCAGCAACTGAGGCGCTGATAATGGTGGCAATAGCAATGAATATCCAGCCTAATAATATGGCAAAGCTAATGAAGAAGGCATAAGCCTTAAGAAGTTCTGCCCATGTTGTATTGTCTGAAAATGTACCCATGATTATTGCTGATAAACCAAAGCCGATAATAGTTGCAAAGGCCATAATCATCCACTGTCCGGTCATCTTGCCTAAAATCAACTGCCAACGACTTAATGGATAGGTCATCAATAATAATAAGGTACCACTTTCATCCTCCCCCACGACACCATCATAAGCAAGCATTAGGGCAATTAGAGGGATAACAAACACCGCTAAACTCGCCAAGCTAACCAAGGTAGTTGATAAGTTAGTAAAGCCCGCTTGACCTGATGCAGCCGCACCAAAATAGGCAAGACCTGTCGCCAATAAGGCAAAAATAACGCTAATCGATATTACCCAACGGTTGCGTAAACCATCGTGAAATTCTTTATTGGCAACGATTAATATTGCGTGCATTAGTGTTGCTCCGTGTGCTGATTGCCATTCATATAATGGGTATAAACATCTTCTAGGCTTGGCATGTGAATATCAATATTACCAAGCGCTGGAAGTGTCATTAATTGCTGTAATGTGGTCATTTTTTGTTGCTGAGAGACTTGCACGTTAAAGCCTTGAGCGGTCGCAGTCGCCTTGACTTGTAACTCCTCTGGCAAAACGATATTTGAACCTTGCACTGCAATAGTAACCGGCAATTCTGTTTGTTCGATAAGTGACGTAAGTTTACCTTCGGCTAATAACTGACCTTGCCCCAATATTAAGGCACGATCAATATACTTTTCAACACCTGCCAAGGCATGTGAACATAAAATAATGGTACTACCTTGTTCTTTTAGTCGAGCAATACCTCGATAAAAGTCTTGAGTTGCAATTGGATCTAAACCCACTGTAGGCTCATCTAATAACAGCAATTTTGGCTGACCTAATAAGGCTTGTGCCAAACCAAGCCGTTGGCGCATACCTTTAGAATAGGTTTTAACTCGGCGTAATGCGGCATGTGCCAAACCTACTTCTTCTAACAATTCACCCACTTGTTTTTTGTCACAACCTTTTAATTTAGCAAAATAAGCCAATACTTCACGGCCCGTCATCTGGTCATAAAAGCTGACATTTTCTTGTAAAAAACCAAGTTGACGGCGTAAGTGATAGGCATTATCACCCGCAGGATCATCACCAAAAACACGCACCTGTCCATTTGTTGGCTTTATCAAGCCTAAAATTAGTTTAATCGTCGTCGTTTTTCCAGCACCATTATGTCCAAACAAGCCTAGTATTTCGCCTTGTTCTAAGCTGAAATCAAGTTTCTGCAATGCGGTAACACCTTGATAGTATTTACTTGCTTGTTGTAATTCAACAATATTCAATGTGTTTGCTCCAGAGGATTTTTCATTAATGGATGACGATCCATAATACCGGGGGATTTTAATACGGGAAACTGGCGTTGCACCCAACGTAATACTTCAATCGCGGGGCTGTTAAACAGTAGTTTTGCTGTTGGATATTTCCATAATAAGCGATCAATACCATCATTAGGTTCATAAGCGACATCACCGATGCCATCATCATTCATATCCCAACCTAAATAATCACTCCAGTAATTACCTTGCTTATCTAGCGACCAATCTTGCGTGCGATTCGATACATATTTAACCTGTTTATTATTGCCTATAAAGGCATTGCCGGTGAAGGTGTTATCTTCTGATCCCGCAGTAAGATGAATGCCTATATCACTATCTGCCACCATATTATTGTGGATCTTATTGAATAATGAGTTATAAATAAACAGCGCCTTTCCTTCTGGTTTATAACCTTGTTTTGAATGAACCATCTGTGCATTTCTCATATTCTGCACACCTATGATCGTATTATTTTCAATCGTAGACTTGGTAATAAAGTTTAATAACATACCGTAATTCACATCATTTTCAGAGCGATTATCAGTCACTGTTAAAAATTTAGACTGCATTAATGCATAGCCTGTTCTTGTGTTCTCAGTATGGTTTTTAGTGATTAAATTAGTATAAGAGTACATATAATGAATGCCGTAACGTAAATCATGCATATAATTACCGTTTAACTCATTGCCGTTACTGGTTTCGATATAAATACCATCGCGGGTATGCCAAACCTCATTGCCTTTAACCAGCGCGCCACTGACATGAGACAAGTGAATACCATTGCCACGATCAGATGAACGCATAGTGTCATTACCTTCGATTTTATTATTGATGATTTGGATATTCTGAGCAGAATCAATCCACAGCCCACTACCATCACCTTTAAAGTGATTATTTCGTATTTGTGTGTTTTCGGCAGTTTTATTTACAAAGATACCCGCATCTAAGTTAGTCAGATTATGTCCCCAGTTTTGGATCTTAAGATTATGGATCTTCACATTCACTGCTTTTATTTCTAAGGCATGACCTTGCCCTTGCCCATCAATAATTGCACCCTGTTCGGTGCTAAGTTCTATACTTTTATTAATGATGAAATTACCCGAATAAATTCCAGCACTAAGAATAAGATGATCGCCTGTTTTAGCATCATCTAATTGTTGCTGTAAATTCTGTTCTGGGCTTATTAAAACCACGGTGGCATATGCGATATTCATTAAACTGCTGCTTAATAAAATCACTGCCAAACCAAGTAGTCTACTCATAAATCAATTCCGTAAAAAACCCGATCCTACACCTGTAGGATCGGGCTGATTTTATCAAACTATATTGTTAATAATCTAACAATGTTTATACGTTAAATATTTAACTAATAAGATATTTACTGTCATTCCCACGAAAGTGGGAATCCAAGGAGCGTGACAATATTAACAGCCCATGGATCCCCGCATTCGCGAGGATGACAAGAAATAACGTATTAAACTTCAACAAACATACGACCACGCATTTCCATGTGTAATGCATGACAGAACCAGTTACAGTAGAACCACTGAACACCTGGTTTATCAGCAATAAATGTGATTGATGCTGTTTGTTGTGGACCTACTTCCATTTGCACACCGTGGTTTACCATACAGAAACCATGGGTTACATCTTCAATCATATCCAAGTTAGTTACGATAACAGTTACTTCGTCACCTAATTTAACGGTAAACTTATCCATACCATAAGCAGGAGCAACAGAAGTCATATAGACACGTACTTTGTTGCCATCACGAATCACTTTGTTATCTGCTTCAAGCGTAATACCATCTTTCTTTGCTATAGCGCGTGTTGTTGCAAAATAAGGATCATCTCTAGACCACAGTTTTGCAGGCTTCACTTTACTACGGTGAACCATAATAACATCATGAGGTTCGGCAAAAGCAGGACCATCATGTAGCAATACCATTTCATCACCTGAGATATCAATTAACTGATCATTTTCTGGATGTAATGGACCTACAGATAAGAATCTATCTTTAGAGAATTTATTCAATGTTACAAGATACTTACCATCAGCATCGCGTGTTTCACCCATTGTGGTGTGGTTATGACCTGGCTGATAATGTACATCTAGTTTTTGCAAGATGTAGTTTGATTTCTTACCTTGGTAAGATTCAATCGCTTTTTCAATATTCCATTTACAAATCTGACTATCGATAAACAAAGTTGTATACGCATTACCACGACCATCAAATGCAGTATGTAATGGACCTAGACCTAATTCAACTTCAGCTGCGATAGTGTCACGTGGCTCAATTTTGCCATCAAACAAATCATCAAACTTAGCAATTTCCAACACAGAAACTGTTGGCGATAATTTACCGTTAACCACACAGTATTTACCACCTGGTGCTGTGTTAATACCATGAGGGCTTTTTGGAACTGGCACATACGCTGTTAATTTAGAACCTTTACGACCATTAACAACTGGAACATCAGATCCTGCTAGCGTTTGGAAGTCGCCCGCCGCAACAGCCGCTTCAATACGTTCAATATTAAAGATAACTAAGTGATCACGTTCATTACGCATTGTTCCAGCTAAATCTAAGCTTTCACCTGGCGAGTTATAACAGGTTGAGAATGCATATTTACCGGTGTAATCAGCATCGGTATTATCTAAGTTACCATCAACAATAACCTGCCATTTTACTTCCATACTCTCAGCATCAATAGCAGAGAACATGGTGTAATACGCTTCGGTATCATCCATATTACTACCATCATTTGGATGCGGAATAACAAACTCGGCATTAGCAAATATGTATTTAGTGAAAGGTACTTTTTGCACACGTAAACCATGAATTGCTTGTACATTAGGTACTTCACAAATCTTGTCTGTTTTCATAATGTCACAACGAATACGAGCAACACGACTATTTGATTTATCATTGATGAATAAGTATTTACCATCATATTGACCATCAGTCATACTCATATGTGGATGATGTGCATCACCTGCAAGATGTGTTGTATGGTTTAACACTTCTTTACTTTCATTAGTTAAACCATAACCGGTAGCACTGTCAATATTGAATACAGGGATACGCATTATCTCACGCATTGACGGTACGCCCATAATGCGAACTTCACCAGAATGGCCACCACTCCAAAAACCATAATATTCATCTAACTCACCTGGAGCAACAACATGATGTGATGCCGCACCTTTGTGGGTATCAGCTAATGCTGGTGCTGACAAGACCGAACCGATACCCGCGCCAATCGCGCCAACAGCACCGACCATCGCTGTAGAACCACCTAAAAATAAGCGACGGCTCATCTTCACATGTTCACTGGCATTTTTATCCTCAGCATCAACTGCTGGTAAATTTTTATCATTAGGATCAATCATTGTTTTCTCCTGGTTAAAATTATTTTTAAACTACTTATTTACTTGAACTACTGGAATTTCATTTAATTTGCCATCCATCTTATGACGCTTTTTATACTGTTTTAATAATGGTGGGCATTTTTGTTCATCGTGATAAGTTACTTGGCAATCCAAACACCAATGACACTCATTGGCATTAATCTCACCGGTTGGATGAATCGCTTGGATCTCACATTCATCAGCACAAACCTGACAGGGTGTGCCACATTCTTTACGGCGTTTAAGCCAATCAAATAAACGGAATTTCGACGGTATTGCTAATGCCGCACCCAATGGGCAGATATAACGGCAATACACTTTATTAGTAAATATAGACATCGATAATAAAATTACGGCATATAATACGTAGCCCCATTCACGCTGAAACTTCAACATGATCACGGTTTTAAAGGGTTCTATTTCTGCATAACGTTCAGCTTCACTCATTGATTCTAATGAAATAGCAAACAGACCTAATAAAATAAGATATTTCACTGCCCATAAACGTTCATGCAAGGCAAAAGGCACGACAAATTGTTTTACTTTGAATTTTCGAGCAATTTCATTGATCAATTCTTGCAAAGCACCAAAAGGACACAACCAACCACAGAAGATACCTCGGCCCCAAAGCAAGAGTGTCATGGCGACAAACCCCCACAAAATAAACATTATAGGATCTAGCAAGAAGGTATCCCACTTAAAGTCGCCGGTAGCAGCAAAGACAAAGGTGAATACATTGACAATGGATAGCTGACCCAAGGTATACCAACCAATAAAGAATACGGTATAAACTAAAAATGCCTTACGGAATAAGCGTAAAAACTTGGGATGCTTATCAAGATAATCTTGCAAGATAATAACGGTAAATAACATCACTAAACTAATGACTAATACTGTAATTTGGAATGCTTTATTACGCCAAACCGATACCCATAAAGCTTCTGGCTCTTCTTCTACGTATACTGGTTGAATAGGTCTATCAATATAGCTCTCAAGGGTTTGATAAGCCCCAAAGAAGCGAGTAAAAACACTGTCTAACGGCCCAGTTTGACGACGAACTAATAACTCAACTTGCCACGGAGCGCCAATATCAAACTTGGCTTTATCTCTAATAATAAAGATAACTTTTTCATCAAATTTCGGTGCGCCATCAATATATATATCGTTAATTCGGTAGTAATCTGAATCTCTAAAAATAACCGATGTTTCGCCCTGTTGCACTTGAAAACGGTCAAAAATACCACCACGAACAAACCCATTACCTTTGAATGAATAATCACCCACCCCCATCACCGCAATCGCTTGATCACCTAGTTTGAGTTCAGACATTAACCATTTATATTCGCCCTCACCTAGAATGTTTTTACCAATTGTTGGGATATTTAAGGGTGCATAATATAATCTAGCGAATAGCTTATCAGCACGTCCTTCATCATCACCATGGTTGTCCCACGCAGCTTCAGTACCTTCAAAAGCAGCATCAACTTCACCATAATTTAGCTCTAGGCGACGAATAGAGCCATCACCCGTTAATGTCAGCCAATCTGCTTTAGTAAATATATCGTGTTTAACCGTTGCGGGTAAAACGACCATTTCACGGCCTAGGTCAATAATACCCACCAGCCCAGCCACCTTTTTAGCCGAACGCATAATCACTTCATTAACCACCATCACAGTGACCGTTGCACCCGATAAGGAGTCAATACTACGTACGCCTTCTTTACTGGATTTTCCGACTACAATATGTTCGGTCACATTGGCATCAATAAGCTGATCTGAGAAATCGAATAATTTTTGTTCAGGAATACCGACTAATAAGATAGGTTCATGGTGGGATAAAACGCGGACAGCTCTAATTTGACCTACAATATCCATTGCTACTAAGACATTGACAGTCTTACCGGAATAAGCAGGAATACTAACGACATCATCAGTTTCAAAGGCATAACCGAGTATGTCTTCATCTTTATATATGGTTCTTATTTCAGGCTGATCTTTTGCTATTGGGGCTTTTTCAGAAACCTTAGTCGCTGAAGGAAAGGCTGATTTAACAGTTTGAATTTGTTCTTCGATTGCAACGGGATTCATTGCGTAACTATTGCTGACAGCTAGCAGACATATCGCGACTAATAATCGCAGTATATAAACTAATTTCCCCATTATCTCAATTCCAAAACAATCTGATTGATGGAAAGTGTACCCACTATAATTATGTAATTAAATAGCCATATGCATTATCTAACCTAAATCACGAAAATAGTGTGTTATATGACTTATTTCTTCTATCAAAATTGATCAAGGTCAATTTTCAGTATGATTTTTAAACGTTAGATTTAGCCAATTGCGCTTTAATCTTATCGGCTACTCGAAATGAATTAGCATAGATAGTCCATGTCGGGGTGATACTGCCACCATTAGGCATAAAACTGCCATCTGTAACAAATATATTGCTGGTGCCATGTACGCGACAATCGGTATCTAATGCTGATGTTTTCGGATCCTGGCCGAAACGTAATCCACCGGCAATCAGGTTTGATGTTGGTGCTGAAAATGCAGTGCCGTAATATTCGGTTGCACCCATTTGTTTCATCACTTCCACGCCTTTATCAACAATATATTGAGCCACCTTTAGATCGTGTGGATGAAACCCTACTTTCACTTTTGCAACGGGGGTGCCCCATTTGTCTTTTTCAATATCATCTAAACTGACATGACAATCATCTGTGGGCAACCAATCACAAAAAACTTCAAACTTAAAATCCCGTGATTGAGTAAAATGTGACTTTAGCCGTTGTTTGAACTTTGTCCCCCAAATTAAATCACCATTATCATCACGTTTTAGGCTATTTGCTGTTGATGTTGGAGATGGTGGATCAAAGACAAAATCTATTGTGCCACCTTTTACTCGCTTATCAAACGTGGTTTTATCATCAATAAAATACCAATCTTGCAGTGCACGATTAAAGAATGGACCTAGCACCGTTAAGTCAGAGGCTTGTTCTTGCGTTAATTGACTCAAATCAAATATGCCATGGCCTGTACCACCGGCGCAGCAATGTAAGTTTTTGCCTAATTGATTGTATTTATTGCCAATACCATTGGGATGTTTATCGCCGGTAGAACTAAGTAATAAACGACTAGATTCAATGGAATAACAGGCAACGGTAATAATTTTTGCATAAATTCGCTGACTATTGCCGTCTTGATCATAATAATCAACCGATATGCCATTGCCCTCTTTATCTGTATTGATATGATAAACCTTAGCATGAGTAATAACTTGGCACTGTTCCGTCTTAACCGCATCATCTAATAATGCCGCCCGCGAGCTGGCTTTAGCCCCCGAATGACAGCCATAACGGCCACAATAGCCTGAATATTCACAACTATTACGACCATTAAAAGGCTTTGATAAAATTCCTCGTGCCATCGGTATTGGATAAAAACCTAATGCTGTTGTTGCCTTATCAAACCAATTAGCAATGGGATGTTCTGACGTTGGCGGCATGGGATAATCTGCTGTTGAGCGAGGTTCAAGATTGGGATGATTAACGATCTTGCCTGAAATGCCAACGACGTGTTCAACCTTGGTGTAATACGGTTCTAAATCATCATATGTAATTGGCCAATCAACAATATTCGCGCCTTCAATCGGTCCAAACTCTGATAAAAGTCGGAAATCTTCTGGTTTAAGTCGATGGAAATAACCACTCATAAAGTTACTAGCACCGCCCACAATATTGCCGCCCCAAAACTCTGACGTAGTATCACTAGACCATGTTCCATCGCCGTTTGGCTCTTCTAATACATGGCGTTCATCTTTAATCTTTGAACGAAAAACATCACGCCGGCCCAACATTTCATCCTTCTTGAAGTCATTTTCATCATACCAGCCACCTTTTTCTAATACGACAACGCGATAGCCTGCTTTTGATAATTCATAGGCAATAGGTGAACCACCGGCACCACTACCAATAACGCAAACATCGTATTCTTGATTATTCATGTGAAATCTCGATATGTTTTGCCAGTAATAGGTGCAGGAAAACCTGCTTGATGTTGCAACCATTGCCAGCCAATACCATTAGGATTACCGCCATAAATAGGATCGAGCATTAAAGCTTCCGTTAAATAATACATTAGAATAGAAAGCCAATTCTCACCGGCACCAGAGCTGGCGACTTGTTTAAGTATCTTATCTTGCTGAGCCTGAGTCAGTTTAATAAAGTGTTCGCCATGCGTTTGTGTGGATAAATCATCAAGCCAGCCTATACCTTTGGCAATAAAACTCGGATCATCATCGTCAATATTTTCTGGATCGGTCATTGCCCATTCAAGATAGGCAATGGCATTTAAATCACGCGCACTAGGTCCATCACCATCATCAGGAAACAACTGCATTTGCACAGCATCAAGTATTTGTTGTTGTTCATGAGTAAAGTAATCGTTATCTGCATTATTGCTAGTGATGACGACATCATCTTGCTCACCAAATGAAAGATCACAAGCCGCCAGACCTGATAATAAGGAAAGAGCAATACTGCTTCTTAAAAATGCACGTCGATTAAGCCCACTTGCTAATGCACCTCCTCGATATTCCTTTTTTATAGCGCCTCGCTTTTCACTTAGCACATTATTCGATGCACTTTTTAACATTGAGCAGGTTGTTGATCACAAGATGTATTCCACTGCCCAACCAAAGAACGAATGTCCATAGGAACGCGATCCCGATACTGAATAACACCATTAATATCAATAATAAACTCCGTTGGCGTGCCCCATACACTATAAAGATCTGTAATTTTTTCATCATGATCAAATGCTAAAGCATAATTAATATTACGTTTTTGCTTGAATTCCATCATTTTTTCAACAGAATCTTTCCTACTAGTGTTGATAGCAATGATCTTAATATCATCAGAAAAATCAGCTTGTACATTCTTTAATTTTGGAATTTCTTTTATACAATAGCCACACCATGTATTCCAAAAAACCAAATACACAGCCTGCTTACCGTGGTAATCACTTAATTTGAATATTGAACCATCTGTTTGACGAATTTCAAAGTCAGCTGCTTGTTGCCCCTCTTCTGCTTTAAAATGATTTGCTGACACGAACATACTCATCAAGTTAAATGCCAAAAAAACGATTATTGAATATTTTCTATGCACTTTTTCCATCCTAAATTAAACGTCATGCTATTACCGACAAATCAACAGAAATAATGTTGCATTACAAGGAGCGGTAACATTCTTATGATTACTGCAATACCTCTCTCTCCCGAGTTCACATCATCCCATACTTTAACTGCTACAATACTTTTCGTGTTTATTAATGGATGATATTGATGAAAAACTCAAAAACAGACCGTATAGCGTTAAATGGGTTTATTTTAAATACCATTCGACAATGCCCGTTATTACAACCACTACCCGCCGAAGATTTTGATGAGCTTATCCAACAATCTCATGCAAAACAGCTTTCTGAAAATGCGGTATTATTTGAACAAGGCTCACCACTGACAGATATTTACTTATTAATGTCTGGTGGCATCAAATTACAACGTTTAGCACCTAATGGTGACGAGAAAGTCATTGAGATCATTCGGCCAGGACAAACATTTGCTGAGGCGGCATTATTTTCTGGTGGATCATGTTACCCGGTTTCGGCAATTTCTATTACGCCCTCTATGGTGGTGGCAATTCATGCTGAAACATATCTGAAATTATTAAACAATTCTAATGATTTGTGCCTGACTTTATTAGCTAAGTTGAGCCAGAAATTACATTGGATGGTTAATGAAGTTGATCGTTTAACCTTACATAATGCAACATTTCGCCTGGTTGATTACCTGCTAAGTCATATTCCAGAAAACAGTAATAATCGTACTGGTGTTAGTCTTGTTGCACCCAAGCATGTCATTGCTTCTCGCCTATCGATTAAGCCGGAAACGCTATCACGAACATTAAAGAGCCTTGCTAAACAAGGACTTATTAATTTAGATGGGTCACATATCGAATTAGTAAATATTGAAAAATTACGCCAACTTATTTCTTTGGAAACTTAGACATTCAATTCATAATTTGATATAAGTCAATGCTAACGATATTTAACTTCTATATACTGCTCGACCAAGCAAATTTATCACTTTAGGAGATGTACTAATGAGAGAAACCTTTACTAAGGGCATGGCCCGCAATATTTACTATGGGGGCTCTGTTTTCTTCTTCCTGGTACTTATTGGATTAACTGTGGATACAGTTAATCGGCTGCCCGCAACAGATAATAGAGAAAACTTAACCGAACAAGTTAAAGCTGGTAAAAGGATTTGGGAAGTTAACAACTGTATCGGTTGTCATACTTTGATGGGTGAAGGCGCTTATTTCGCACCTGAACTTGGTAATGTATATACCCGTTTTGGTGAAAGTACAGAAGCTATCAAGGCCTTTATAAAATATCGTCCTGTAGATGGTATTCCCGGTCGTCGTAGCATGCCTCAGTTCAATTTGACTGATGAAGAGCTGGAAGAAGTAGCTCAGTTTCTTAAATATGTTGATGGCGTTAAGAAAGCCAGAGACTGGCCACCGAATATTCAAGGTTAAGGAGAATATAAACTATGAAATATGAATCACAAGGCATCGCAAAGATGTACTTCATTGCTGCCATAGCGCTTTTCGTGGGACAGATCTTGTTCGGTGTCACGATGGGCTTGCAGTATGTAATGGGGGACTTTTTATTCCCTGAAATTCCATTTAATGTCGCGAGAATGGTGCATACCAATCTTCTTATTATTTGGTTATTATTTGGATTTATGGGATCAGCTTACTTCCTGATCCCCGAAGAATCTGAACGTGAACTTTACTCACCACTACTTGCAAAAGTGCTGTTCTGGGTGTTCTTAACCGCTGGCGTATTAACCATTTTGGGTTATTTATTAATGCCTTATGCGCGTTTAGCTGAGCTCACAATGAATGACATATTACCGACAATGGGACGTGAGTTCTTAGAACAACCCACTATTACTAAAATAGGTATTGTCATTGTTGTTCTAGGCTTTATCTTTAATATTGGTATGACAGTGCTAACAGGTCGTAAAACAGTTATTAGCTTAGTGTTATTAACCGGTTTAGTTGGCTTAGCAGTGTTCTTCTTATTCTCTTTCTACAACCCTGATAACATCGTATTAGATAAATACTTCTGGTGGTTTGTTATACATCTATGGGTAGAAGGTGTGTGGGAACTTATCATGGCATCATTGCTTGCTTATGTATTAATCAAAGTAACGGGCGTTGATCGTGAAGTTATCGAAAAATGGTTATACATCATCATTGCAATGGCTTTGATTTCAGGCTTAATCGGAACAGGGCATCATTTCTTCTGGATCGGCACACCTGATTATTGGCAATGGCTGGGATCTATATTCTCAGCATTAGAACCCATTCCATTCTTTATGATGACCTTGTTTGCTTTTAATGTGGTGAACAAACGTCGTCGTGACCATCCTAATAAAGTCGCTGTATTATGGGCATTAGGTACGGCAGTAATGGCATTTTTAGGTGCCGGTGTATGGGGGTTCTTACACACCTTAGCACCGATTAACTACTTTACTCATGGTACGCAGATCACTGCAGCACATGGTCATATGGCATTCTACGGTGCTTATGTTATGGTTGTATTAACAATGATTTCTTACTCAATGCCATTGATGCGCGGTAAAAAGGCAGCCAATCAGACAGCACAGATAGTTGAAATGTGGTCTTTCTGGTTAATGACGATCTCAATGGTCTTCATTACGTTATTCTTGACAGCGGCAGGTGTTGTACAAGTATTTCTACAGCGTTTTTCAGACGATCCTTTACCGTTCATGGTTGTGCAAGATAAGCTTGCCATCTTCTATTGGATGCGTGAAATATCAGGAATTGTCTTCCTGATTGGTCTAATCTTGTATATTTATAGTTTCTTTGCAAAGGGAAAAGAAGTTGAATTTGTTGAAGAATAAAGAAAACTGATCTACAAGTGTAATACGAAATATACCGCCTAAAAAGGCGGTATATTTTTATCTAAACTATCATCTTCGTGAATACAGGGGTCTAACGATAGTGAATATATTTACTGTCCATGGGTTCCCATTTTCATGGGAATGACAAAACAAGAAATTATTCAAAGTATCGGGGAAAATACCGAGCTACTTTTTAAATTTTTATAACAAGGTTTTTGTGAACACCGACATTACTTACAAAGAGCCCAAACTACTTCCAGGCGATCTCGCTATCTGGATCTTTATTTTTATGGAGTTATTAGTTTTTGCTTTGTTTTTTATTACATACGCCGTGATGCGTATGCAAAATATTGAGCTATTTAATCATTATCAGCTCACACTAAACCGTGAGATCGGCTTAGCCAATACTTTGTTATTAATTACATCTAGCTATTTTGTCGTCCGTGCCGTACATACAATACGGGATAATAATGTTCAAGGCTGTATCCAGTGGCTTTATGCTGCTCTTGCTGGCGGTGCTGGTTTTTTAATTTTAAAATCCTTTGAATATTATGATAAATTTTCAGCAGGTATTAATTTAGAAACTAATACCTTTTATATGTTCTATTTGTCATTGACCCTATTCCATTTTCTACATGTTATTTTGGGTATGATTATTCTCTTTGCCATCGTGATAAAAGCAAAACGAGGGGCGTATAACGCTCAAAATCATACCGGCGTAGAAACAGGGGCATCTTATTGGCATATGGTTGATTTAGTTTGGATTATTTTATTTCCATTGGTGTATATAATACGATGAAAAATTGCCACTCTATTCAGATTACCTGGATCGTTATGATGCTATTAACGCTCACCACCTATGTTATTGGTGAACAGTTGTATAGCGGCATAATGGTGGTGCTGTTTTTATTATTTACGGCTCTAATAAAAGGTGGATTGATTATCCGTGAATTTATGGAATTAAAAGGCGTCTCATTATTATGGCGAGTGATTATGTATGGCTGGTTAACAACTGTATGTTTTGCCATTGTCGTTACTTATATGTTGAGTATTTAATATGACAATGACAACAAAAACAATTTTAATGGTTGATTCTATTCCAGAAGTCGCTCTCGATTTTATGAATAAAACCCATTTTGAAGAAATTGAAATGGTCAAAGCCTTAGGTAATATTGTCAGCGAATATCAACAAAATAACAATCAAGAAAAACAATTAACAATCTCACTAGAGCACTGGCTTAAACACACTAAAGCCCATTTCTCTCGTGAAAATCTATTAATGATGGATATTAACTTTCCAATGTATTCTGTTCATTCTGGTGAGCATAGCTCCGTACTAGAAGAAATGGAGAATATTGTAAACGCATGGAAAAATAACCATGACATTGCCCTAATATCTGATTATATCTTCACTACATGGCCAAACTGGTTTAACAGTCATGTCAACTCAATGGATATGATAACCGCACAATTTGCCCTCATACATGGCTACGATGCGACTTCAGTCCCAGATTCAGAGAAATAAAATGAGCCAAAACCCTGACATTCCTTATTATCAACCACAAGGCAATGAAGTTGCCCTATTTGAACATGCTTATAATAATCAACTGCCATTATTAATTAAAGGCCCAACAGGCTGTGGTAAAACACGTTTTATTGAGCATATGGCCGCTAAATTAGGACGACCGTTATATACCATTGCTTGTCACGATGATTTAACCGCGGCGGATTTGGTTGGTCGACATTTAATTGGTGATGGTGAAACCTATTGGCATGACGGCCCACTCACTAAAGCGGTTCGTGAGGGAGCAATTTGTTATTTAGATGAAGTGGTTGAAGCGCGTAAAGATACTACCGTTGTTTTACATCCCTTATCTGATGATCGGCGAATTTTACCGATTGAACGTACGGGTGAAGTATTAAAAGCACCGCCTGAATTTATGCTAGTCGTATCATATAATCCGGGTTATCAGAACCTATTAAAAGGCATGAAACCCTCTACTCGACAGCGTTTTCTAGCCATGCGTTTTGATTATCCTGATATTGCAACAGAAACTAAGATCATTCAACAAGAAACAAGCATTGATCTTGATACATCTAGCCAATTAATTGAAATAGCCCATGCTTTGCGAGCACTGAAAGATCATGATTTGGAAGAGTCGGCATCAACTCGTTTATTAGTTTATGCTGCAACCTTAATTAAATCAGGTTTAGATCCTATAGAAGCCTGTCGTGCCGCTATTATCGAACCATTAAGTGATGATGAAGATACCATTGAAGCCTTAATGGAAGTCGTCAAAGCAAAAATAGTGGTGACTTAATATGGAGCAAACAGAAAATGATCATATCGGCTCGTTTGCCCAAGCCTTCTTTATTGGTAATTTACTTTTTGTTGGTGTTTTTTATTTAGCATTATGGGGGCTTTATCTTTTTAAATATAAGAGGGCATCAACGATAAGCCAACATCACATAAAACAAAGCCTTCTTGCCAGTACCATTACCACCAGTATCTTTGCTGTTATTAATATTGTGATTATTCAAACCGATGGTTATGCCTCACTCACTGCATTACTATCTTTAGAAATTTATTTTATGTTTGTTATACCACTATGTTTAGCAGCAGGCTTATTTGCATTTGCTAAAGCAGTACAAGGTACAAACTTCACCTATCCTCTAATTGGTAAATTGATTAAATGAGAGCCTTAAGCTGTTCACATTGTGGCGGCATAGTGAACGCAGAAGATACAGATTGCTCTCACTGTGGTATTCCCCTTCCTCCTAATCACGGCACACAACGTGAACAATCATTTATATATTGGTTCATTGCACTTGTTATCTTCTGCGTGTTTATGATGCTTTGGTTACCACCAGATTGGACGCCACTTTAGAGATGCTTTTATGTTAGAGGAAATTGTTGGTTCGACATGGCATCGATTTATTACCAAGCGTGCAATTAAACATTATCCAGATGCCGCTGTTAACCTTGATGATGTACGTCGCACTATAGGGATCTTCTTCCGCGCATTAGGTGGCGAGGGAGGCTTGCGTGTCGAAGATGCAACCGATTCTGATGTCTATGCCAAGCGCACATTAATACAGCGTATTGCTGGCATGGGTGATAAAACACAATATGCATGGCGAGATGAAGAAACGCTCCGACTACCCACTAGCATTGCCCTATTTCCATCCAAACAGCTAAATAGTGATCTCTATCTATGGCTAACAGCATTATCTGTTATCACCGTTAAACAAGGTGATTGGATAAGTCGAAATCAATATCGAACACAGCAAACACTGGCACTTTGGCCGGGGTTGAAGTCTCGTTATCTTGCACTTGTTGATGCGCATATTCTGCAACGTCCCAACCCAAAAAACTTAACAGAACGTGAATCTAAACAAGAGCTAGCTATTCGTGATGCATTACTAGATCCCACGAAAAATATACGGTTAGAATATGCCAAACGTCCGCCTCAACCCGTTATGCTTTGGTTGCACCCTTCCCCACCCGCCATTGAGTTTAACGATAATAAACCACCGGCTGATCCCGATCTTGAAAATGCACCACAGACTAAGAAAGATCAGAAAAAACAATCTAAACGTAAACAAGCTAATCGTACCGATATGCCTGAGGGCAATGATGGTTTGATGAGCTTTCGGCTGGAAAGCCTATGGAGCTGGGGCGAATACAGCAAGGTTGATCGCACAAGCACCGAAGATGATGACGATGATGCCATGCAAACAGCTGAAGATATGGACAATATCACCGTGGCTCAAGATAGCGAAACTACTGCTAGCAAAATCAAACTCGATTTAGATTTACCCTCTAGCCACTATGATGACATTGTCTTAGGTGACGGTATCCCGATCGATGAATGGGATTATAAAAAACAACTTTTACAAAAAGATCACTGTCGTATTATCCCAATGAAATCACGAGATGCGGAACCAACGGAGTTACCTGAAAAGTTACGCGTTCAAGCACGAAGAATTCGTCGTCAATTTGAGATCTTACGTCCGCAACGTCACTGGCTTAGTCGACAAACAGAAGGTACTGAACTTGATTTAGAAAGTTATATTAACTTTCTTACTGATCGCAAGCATGGCGTAGTAAATAGTGATACGCCCGTTTACCGTGATCTGCGTAATGATACTCGTGACTTATCCTGCTTATTGCTTGCTGACCTATCTCTATCGACCGATGCACATATTAATAATACCTCTCGCGTTATTGATGTTATTCGTGACTCATTATATTTATTCTCTGAAGCACTTAGTGTAACGGGAGATCGCTTTGCTTTACATGGATTCTCATCACGTAACCGTAATCACGTTCGTTTTTATAACATTAAAGCCTTTGATGAAAAATATAATAATGATGTCCGAGGCCATATTCAGGCCATTCGACCGGGATATTACACTCGTATGGGAGCCGCAATACGTCGAGCAACACAGCTTCTAGAAAAAGAAGCCAGCAGTCAAAAACTATTATTAATTATCACTGATGGCAAGCCGAATGATCTTGATAAATACGAAGGTCGATACGGTGTTGAAGATACACGACAAGCAATATTAGAAGCAGAGAAAAAAGGCCTACGACCATTTTGTGTCACTATTGATGAAAAAGCTGAAGATTATTTGCCTTATTTATTTGGTAAGAATGCCTATATCTTAATAAAAAATGCTAAAGAACTGCCTGCTAAATTACCCCTGCTCTATTTGCGCTTAACTCAATAAAGGATAAGAACCTTATCAAAAATGATATAGGTCAATGTGAATAAGAGTTAAATACGGCAAGCTAACCCTTAAAATTTGTTCTAACTTTAAGGATGCCCAATGACAAGGTTCGTATTGGCTCATGCGGCAATACTCTTACTTACTGCCCTGATAAATACTGCGGTAGCTCAAGAAGATGAATTAGCTGACAGTCTTAAGATGTCACATATGGTGATAGTTGCCAATAAATCACCAAGGCCAATAGAAGATGTTGTTGGATCAATTGTTATCTTTACCGCTGATAGTATAGCCAATAATCAAGCTGAGAATTTTGATGATTTATTACGTTTTCAGCCTAATATTAATATGGAATCAACAGGGAGTCGGTTTCAGTCATCCACTATAAATATTAGAGGAATAGGTGACAATCGTGTTGCCATTGAGGTAGATGGCGTTCCTTCCACAGACCAATTTTCTATAGGCTCTTTTTCTAATAGCGGCAAAGTATTGCCTGAAATAGATCTTATCAAACAGGTTGAAATTCTAAATGGTCCAGCCTCTACATTGTATGGCAGTGATGCGATTGGCGGCGTTGTCGCAATTACAACGTGGGATCCTACTGAATTAGTATCACAAACGGATGGTAATGACTTTTATAAAGTACGTTTAGGATATGAAGGAAAAAATCATAGTCAGGTTGCCAGTGGTTTAGCTGCTTGGCAGTCGGATAATCTAGGTGCATTAGTATCTATAACCCACCGTAAAGGCAAAGGCATAAATAATGATGACTTTATCGATCTTGAACAAGATAAATTAGATTGGGACTCTGATTCGTTTTTTGCAAAAGCAACCTATGCCACAACCGATACAGATCTACTTACTGTTACTTTGCAATCAGCTAAAAATTCATTGAAATCTGAAAACAATGCGTTACTAGGGGTGGGAAGACAATTTAAAAATAGTACGCAAATTAGTGGTGATGATCAAACAGATATGACTCGAGTCAGTTTGGAATATCAATTCTCCACAGGATTAACACTGTTCGAAGATAATATATTTAGAATTTATCACCTAGATAGTGAAACAGATCAGCGTACGGTTGAATACAGAACCTCTATGGGGACACCCCTTCGACAAGATAGGGAGTTTAACTACCAGCAAAAAATATCCGGTATTGAGTTTAACTCTTTTGCACAAATGGGTCGTCATAACCTTGTTGCAGGAATTGACTTTAGTCGAACTGAAACGAAAGAGAAACGTGATGCTAGTCAAACAAACCTGTTAACGAATGCAGTTACCCACACACTGTTGAGCGAAAATTTCCCATTACGAGATTTTCCTAATACCACGACGAATGAACTGGGAATTTTTGTGCAAGATGAAATTGAATTAAACTCAAGTTGGACAATAGTGCCAGCGCTACGTTTTGATTATTATGATTTGTCGACGCATAAAGACTCGCTCTATAAGAATACAAGTCCAGGTATTGCATCAATTACTGAAACAGCATGGTCACCTAAGTTTGGCGTTTTACGGCATTTTGATAATAATGTAACGGCATACGCTCAATATGTACGTGGTTTTAGGGCTCCCCCTTTCGAAGATGCAAATATAGGTCTAGAAATGCCTATGTTTAATATTCGGGCTGTTCCTAATCCAGATTTGAAATCAGAAGTATCTGATGGTTTTGAAATTGGAGTTAGGCATGGACGGAATAATCAGCATTTCGATGCTGCTATATTTTATACTCGATATAAAGATTTTATCGAAACTAAAGCAAATATTGGGAAAGATGCTTTTGGGACCACACTTTTTCAATCACGAAACCTAAAGGAAGCTGAAATATATGGTTTTGAATTGAATTATCATGTTGATTTGCGACTTTGGTCGAAAAACTTATCTGATTGGAGCTTGGCAACAAAGCTTGCTGTGACAGAGGGTAATAACCTTGAGACAGATGAGCCAATTAACTCTATATCACCAGCCCAAGCAATCGTTAACCTTGGTTGGCACAATCCTAATGAAAAGTTAAAACTTAACTTAGTCAGCACATTAACTAAAGCTAAAACTAGAGTCGACGAAACGGAAGCTGAGTTTTTTAAAACTGACGGCTATGTGATTTTTGATTTATTGGCTCATTATCAATTGACAAAAAACGCTGATCTTAGATTCGGCATCTTTAATGTGACAAATAAACAGTACTGGCGTTGGCAAGATGTAAAAAATTTGGATGCAAATGAATCATTTATTCAGGCTGTAACAAGACCAGAACGTAATGTGTCATTAAGTTTTGCTACGAAATGGTGATTAATATTATTAATTTGACTTAGGTCAATTACGACAGAACTTTATAGGACTATCCTGCAAGTAGATACCCATATTATTTATAGGTTTAAAACCTTTCGTAAGTATTTTATTTAAGGAAAGATAAAGGGGAAATTCTAGTCTTGAGTGTCATAAGTCGAGTAACGTTTATGACTGTCAATACAACTACATTGCTGATGTCGCCCGAGTTTCAGCAACATTATTAATTACTTATTCAACTGATTTTAAAACGGAGATACACTTCATAATGAAATTACTAAAACTAGCCACACTAAGCGCTGCAGTCGCCCTAGCTACTGCTGTTTATTCTCCTATGTCGATAGCTGGTGAGGCAGGACTTTCTCTATCAGATTCTGACTTTCAACATGCAAAAACATTATACTTTCAGCGTTGCGCTGGGTGTCATGGTGTTTTAAGAAAAGGGGCTACAGGCAAAAACCTTGAACCTGAAAGTACTATAAAGTTAGGTCAAAAACGTCTTGAAAAGATTTTAACTTATGGAACCGAAGGTGGCATGAATAACTTTAATGACATCTTCTCGAAAGATGAAATTAAATTGATGGCCACTTATATTCAGTTAACACCACCCATACCACCTGAAATGTCTCTTGAATTAATGCAGTCTCGTACTAAGGTTTATATTGAACCTAAAGATTATCCAACGAAACCAATGCATGACCGTAACTGGGAAAACTTCTTTATTGTTATAGAGCGTGATGCAGGTAAAGTAGCTATTATTGATGGTGATACGCATGAGATTTTTGCACATCTTGATGCTGGTTATGCGGTACATGTTCTTAAAGGGCAAGAGAATCACAATGTTGATAAATCTGATGATGTTGCAGGGCGTTTTTGGTATTCAATCGGTCGTGATGGCAAACTGAATAAATTTGATTTATGGCAAACACCTGACAAGATGTTAGTGGCTGAAACGCAAATTGCCTATGATGCTCGTGATGTGGCGGTATCTGGTGATGGTAAATATGTTATTGCGGGTGGTTACTGGCCTCCTCATTTTGTAATTACTGATGCTAAAACGATGATGCCAATTAAAGTGGTATCTACCCGTGGTATGAATATTGACGGTGAATATGTTGAAGAGTCACGTGTTGCTGCTATTTACACGAACCCTAATGAATCCTCTTTCTTACTTGCAACTAAAGAGTTAGGTCAAATGTGGCAAGTAGGTTATAAAGATCTTGATGCATTAGATCTTAAGCAAATCAACACCGCTAAATACTTGCATGATGGTTTCTATGATCCTACCGGTCGTTATTTCCAAGTTGCAGCTAATGCCTCTAAGAAAATGGTTATCATTGATACCAAAGACGGTGGTTCTTTAGAAGCAATGATTGATGTTGATAAACTTCCTCATCCAGGCCCAGGTGCCAACTGGATTGATCCTAAATGTGGTCCTGTTGCAGGAACAACTCACCTAGGTGTTGGTCTAGTTTCCGTTTGGGGTAATGATCCTGCAGGATACCCAGATCAAGCATGGAAAATTTGTTATACCGTTGAAACTGATGGTGCAGGCGCATTTATCCGTACTCATGAGAATTCTGATTACTATTGGGCGGATCAATTAAAACATCCTGAAGCAGAAGTTCAACAAAGTGTGCAAGTTATTAGTAAAGAAACGGGGGAAATTGTTAAAACAATCCGCGTTACTGAAGAAAAAGGTAAAGTGGCGCTTCACATGGAGTTTAACAAAGGTGGAACTGAAGTTTGGGTTTCAGTCTGGAACCGTTCAGATGCAAGCAATCCAACAGGTGAAATCGTAATCTATGATGCAAAAACGCTTGAAGAAATTGATCGGATTAAAGGTTTGACAACACCAACCGGTAAATTCAATGTTTATAATCGTGTTCATCATAAAACATAAGTTGTAACATTTTAAAAGCGGGTATATTTTATACCCGCTTTTTTATCTTTTGACGCTTTTTAAGTGTTCAATGGTTAGTGTTTATATTTATTTCAATTCTAAACACTAACCATTGAAAATCTTATCATTAATTAAATATTAAGTAAGGTATAGAGTAATGACAAATAATCAAGGTTTCTTTAAACGGAAATTATTTATGGGTGCAACTATTGGCTCAGCTATTTTCTTTATAATTATTGGTATTATTTTCTGGGGTGGGTTTAATACCGCAATGGATGCAACCAATAAAGAAGAGTTTTGTATCTCTTGCCATGAAATGGAAGATAATGTTTTTGAAGAGTATAAAAAGACCATTCACTATGCAAATCGTTCTGGTGTAAGAGCTACCTGTCCTGATTGCCATGTTCCAAAAGAATGGACGCATAAAATGGTAAGAAAAATACAGGCATCTAAGGAAATTTTGCATAAACTTTTAGGCTCTATCGACACACCAGAAAAATTTGATGAAAAACGTTTGCAGCTGGCTAAAAATGAATGGAAAAGAATGAAGGCTACGGACTCCCGCGAGTGTCGGAATTGCCATGACTTTGAATCAATGGCTGTAGCTTATCAAAAACCAAGGGCTCGTAAACAGCATGAGAATGCTTTAAAAGTAGGCAATACCTGTATTGATTGTCACAAAGGTATTGCTCACAAACCAGTACATCAGCTAATGGATGAAGAAGAATTAGAAAAATTATCTGCACCTAATCCTGACATCGCAAGACCAAATGCTACTTTAAGAGCACCTGTTAATACTAAACAACAAAAATTACTGGATTTATCAAATTCTCCCTCTAAGTCAGTAGTTAAATCGGTTGTTAAAGAACACACTGTTGGCTTATCAGTATCAGATTTTGGTATTGATTGGGGTAGCGTTCCTGATAGAGAGATAACGATTTTTTATCCTGGCCAAGCTTCTATGGAATGGATATTCAAAGGTAGTGAACATGGTGGAAAATTACCGTTTAAAGCAGGTGACCGATGTGTTGAATGTCACGACAATGAAACAGCAGAAATGGGACTTAAAATTGTTACAGGCGAAAGGCTTGAGACCCAAGTTATTCCTGATAAACGTGGCAGTATAGCGGTTAAAGTTCAGGCTTCTTATGATGATGAATATTTATATATGCGCTATGAATGGCAGGATACTGCTCATGCTCCCGTCCCCTTTGTTGATGGTGGAAAGATGGATCCAGATAATCAGGTCAAAATCGCGATGATGTTTAGTGACGATAATCAACGTGAGGAAGATGATTTTACTGGCAGTGTTATGTATTCAGGACGCGTGGGCTGCTGGGCTTCATGTCATCACGATGCCAAAGGTATGCCTGATGAGCCTAAACAAGAAGATATTGATGCTTACGAACAAAAAGATCTCATTGATATGAAGCAAGGTATTAGAAAATATCTAACTGAAAGTCGCACCAAAGTAGAAGTTGCTGGTCGCCGCGGTAAAAAACGAGGTGGCTGGAATAAATTAAAATCAGCGGAAGAAATACAAGCCGAACTCGATGCCGGACGATATCTCGATTTAATTCGCTATAAGGCGGGGACAAAAGAGTCAGAAAATGGCTATATTTTGGCTGACCGTATCATGAGTGGTGGCGAAGAAGTTTTATTTAGCTCTAGCTTGGAAAGTGGTTTTTGGGTAATTGAATTAAAACGAAAACTCAAATCTGATAAAGCAGGAGATATTGCTTTAGATTTCGATAAAATTTATAACTTTGGCTTTGCTATCCATGATGATTATACCAATGGTCGTTTCCATCATGTTTCATTAGGTTACAAATTAGGTTTTGATAACGAGAACGTAGAGATTAATGCAGTTAAAAAATAAACAATATATCCTAGCTGTCGTTATCTAACATAAATTCAGTTTCCAAATCATGCATGGCGACCATACCAAATCGTACGTACTAAACGAAAACTCTAATTTTATATTTGTAAGGAATTAAAAACATGAAAAAACTAACC
>JABSQN010000009.1 GCA_013215825.1 Piscirickettsiaceae bacterium
TCTGATTACAATGGTGATAGTGAATATGCTTCTAAACCAGATACAGAAAAATTCTGGGTTTATGGCCAAGTTAAGTTCTAAGTAACATTCCTCTTTTCAACAAAAAAGCTAGGTAGATTAAATCTACCTAGCTTTTTTATTATCTATCTGAATGATTTTCTTTAAGCGTGATAAGCTTCACTCAGTTTATGTACTGAATCAACTAAGCGCTCCATCTTTTCAGGCGCAATGGTTGGATGAATACCATGACCCAGATTAAAGACATGACCTGTTTCACCTTGACCAAATCCGGCTAAAACACTAGCCACTTCTTGTTCAACACGATCTGCTGAAGCATAAAGCACACAAGGATCCATATTACCTTGCAAGGTTACTTTATCACCCACTCGTTGGCGTGCAGTGGCAATATCTGTTGTCCAATCAAGACCAATTGCATCAACACCTGTTGCCGCCATTAACTCTAGCCATTGACCACCACCTTTAGTAAACAAGGTAACCGGTACGATTCGACCATCTGCTTCTCGGGTTAAACCCGCCACAATTTTTTGCATATACGCTAAAGAGAATTCTTGATAGTTTGTTGTGCTTAATGCACCGCCCCAAGTATCAAATAGCATAATAGATTGAGCACCAGCAGCAATTTGAGCATTCAAATAAGCAATCACCGAATCCGCTAATACATTAAGCAAAGCATGCATTTGTTTGGGTTCATCAAATAACATGCCTTTTACTTTAGCAAAGTCTTTACTTGAACCGCCTTCAACCATATAACACGCCAGCGTCCAAGGGCTGCCACTAAAACCAATTAAGGGGACTTTGCCATCAATTTCACGACGTGTCAGGCGAATAGCATCCATTACATAGCCTAAGTTATCTTCCATATCAGGAACACCTAACTTGGCAATATCAGCTGCGCTTTTAATGACGTTGGTGAACTTCGGTCCTTCGCCTGCAACAAAATGCAAACCAAGTCCCATAGCATCCGGAATGGTCAAAATATCAGAAAAGATAATCGCCGCATCTAAATCAAAACGACGTAAAGGCTGAAGTGTAACTTCACAAGCAAGATCAGGCGTTGAACACAAAGTCATAAAGTCACCCGCTTTCGCACGCACCTCACGATATTCAGGCAAATAACGCCCTGCTTGGCGCATCACCCACACGGGTGTTTTATCCACTGGCTGACGGAGTAATGCTCTTAGATAACGATCGTTTTTTAGTTCTGACACAAAGTTTTCCTTCATCATCACGGTGTTTAGACCGTTATTATTTATCCGTTCACCCTGAGCCTGTCGAAGAGTGTCTTAAATTTCATATCCAGTTGTAAGCCTATTCATCCTTCGACAAGCTCAGGACGAACGAAGTTATATTCCCATTCTATCGCGCTCAAAATATGCTCCAGCATATTTTTCTTTGGTTCGTTTCTTTTGGGCAAACAAAAGAAATGAATGCCCAGCGGCGAGAGCAACAGTCAGAATTAAAAGAGTAGTATCTGCTTTAATCCAACTAAAAAAGTAACTGGCCTTACTAACTTAAATCTCTAAATAATCCAAAATACCTTCACCCGCTTGGCGACCTTCCCAAACAGCAGTAACCACAAGATCAGAACCTCGTACCATATCACCACCAGCAAAGATCTTGTCATTGGTAGTTTGGAAACCAAACTTGCCTTTTTCTGGAGCAATGACGCCCCCCCATGAATTCACATCAACACCAAACTCTGCAAACCACGGTGCAGGACTTGGGCGGAAACCAAAGGCGATGATCACAGCATCAGCATCAATAATTTCTTCACTACCGGCAATCGGTTCTGGACGACGACGACCATTTTCATCAGGCTCACCTAATGTAGTCGTAATCACTTTAATACCTGTTACTTTGTCATCACCCATTACTTCAATTGGTTGACGATTCCATAAGAACTCAACACCTTCTTCTTTGGCATTATTCACTTCACGACGCGAACCGGGCATATTTTCTTCATCACGGCGATAAGCACATTGCACGATTTCAGCACCTTGACGAATGGCGGTACGATTACAATCCATCGCTGTATCACCGCCGCCTAACACCACCACTTTTTGACCTTTTAGATCAACATAGTCCGCAGGGTTTAAGTCTAATAATTGTTTATTGTTGGCAACCAAATAAGGTAATGCTTCGTAAACACCCTGTTTGTCTTCACCGGGAAATCCACCTTTCATATAGGTGTAGGTACCCATGCCAAGGAACACAGCATCGTATTCATCAAGCAAGGTTTGGAATTGGATGTCTTTGCCAATTTCAGTGTTTAAAACAAACTCAACACCCATGCCTTCTAATACGCTACGGCGACGCTTCACAATGTCTTTTTCAAGCTTAAACTCAGGAATACCAAAAGTTAATAGGCCGCCAATTTCTTCATATTTATCAAACACAATGGGCTTGACACCTGCACGCACTAAAATATCAGCACAGCCTAAACCCGCAGGGCCTGCACCAACAATAGCAACCCGCTTACCCGTGTCTTTTACTTTAGACATGTCTGGTCGCCAGCCTTGATCTAAGGCCGTATCAGTAATATATTTTTCAACAGAACCGATGGTCACCGCACCAAAGCCATCGTTTAAGGTACACGCACCTTCACAAAGGCGATCTTGTGGACAAACGCGACCACAAATCTCTGGCAAAGTGTTTGTTTGATGGGCTAATTCAGCGGCTTGCTCTAGATTGCCTTCACCGACCAGTTTCAACCAGTTTGGAATATAGTTATGAACAGGACATTTCCATTCACAATATGGATTGCCACATTCTAAACAGCGATCGGATTGCTCGGCCGATGATTTTGCATCAAAGCCTTCATAAATCTCACCAAAGTTTTTAATGCGATTTTTAGCGTCAATCTTTTTAGGATCGTGGCGTTTAACATCTAGAAATTGAAAGGTATTTTTAGCCATAATTACTTCGCCTTTGTTGCTTGTGCTAACAATCTATCTAATGCCGCAGCTTTAGGCTTCACTAACCAGAACTGTGCCAAACGCTGCTCAAACATATCGAGTAATTGATTACCCCAATCACTGTTTGTTTCACGAACATGATCTTCAATCAATACTTTTAAATGATCGGCATAAGCGGAAACATCATCGCTATTTAGACGAATCAATTCAATCAACTCAGGGTTATAACGCGCTGAGAAGGTGTCATCAAGATCCAGAACATAAGCAAAGCCGCCGGTCATACCCGCGCCAAAGTTCAGGCCTGTTTCACCTAATACAGCCACCACACCGCCGGTCATATATTCACAACCGTGATCGCCAATCCCTTCAATAACCGCTGTTGCACCTGAGTTACGAACAGCAAAGCGTTCGCCAGCCAAACCTGCAGCATACAAATGGCCACCCGTCGCACCATATAAACAAGTGTTACCCATAATACTGGCTTCTTGTGTTTCAAAGTCGCTTTCTGGTGATGGATAAATAGTCAGCTTACCTGCCGCCATACCTTTGCCCACATAGTCATTGGCATCGCCTTCAAGACGCATTTCCAAACCACCGGCATTCCACACGCCAAAGCTTTGACCAGCAGAACCAGTGAACTGTAAGCGAAGTGGTGACTCACTCATACCATAGTTGCCATGATGCCGAGCAATTTCACCTGAGATACGTGCGCCAATAGAGCGATTGATATTACGAATATCATATTCAAAGAAACCGCCTGTTTTATTAGCAATGGCATCTTTCATATCTGTGAACATTTGTTCTGCAAACTCGGCTTTATCATACGGCTCATTATGCGGCTCAAGACAGTATTGAGGCTTATCTGCCGGCACACCTGCTGTTGACAATAATGGCGCCAAATCGAGTTTGCGTTGCTTGTCTGTGACACCAGGCAAGATCTCCAACAAATCGGTACGGCCAATCAAATCAGCCATCGTGCTAACACCCAAAATGGCTAGCCATTCTTGGGTTTCACGGGCAACGAACTGAAAGTAGTTCATGACCATTTGCGGCAATCCAATAAAGTGACTGCTACGCAATACTTCATTCTGAGTTGCAACACCGGTCGCACAGTTATTCAAGTGACAGATACGCAGGAATTTACAGCCTAATGCCACCATAGGGCCGGTACCAAAGGCAAAGCTTTCTGCCCCTAATATCGCCGCTTTAATAACATCTAAACCTGTTTTCAATCCACCATCTGTTTGCAAGCGCACTTTATCGCGCAAATCATTGGCTCGCAAGGCTTGGTGGGTTTCACTTAAGCCTAATTCCCACGGTCCGCCAGCATATTTAACGGAGGTTAGTGGGCTTGCCGCTGTACCACCGTCATAACCTGAAATGGTGATTAAGTCAGCATAGGCTTTAGCCACACCGGCAGCAATTGTGCCTACGCCTGCTTCTGATACTAATTTCACTGAAATTAAGGCATCTGGATTCACTTGTTTCAAATCAAAAATTAGCTGTGCTAAATCTTCAATAGAATAAATATCATGATGTGGTGGTGGTGAAATCAACGTGACACCTGGCACCGAATGACGCAATGTTGCAATCATTTGATTAACCTTACCACCTGGTAACTGTCCACCTTCACCCGGTTTGGCACCTTGTGCTACTTTAATCTGCAATACTTCTGCATTCACTAAATAATGCGGTGTTACCCCAAAACGACCGGAGGCAATTTGCTTGATTTTAGAGACTTTATTAGTAGTAAATCGAGCAGGATCTTCGCCACCCTCACCCGAGTTAGAACGTCCACCTAATGTATTCATAGCGACAGCCAGAGCTTCATGCGCTTCAGGTGACAGTGCCCCTAATGACATACCCGCACTATCAAAGCGTGCCAGGATCTTACCGACACTTTCAACATCCTCTAAGGCTAGCGGTGAGTCAGACTCTTTCAAGGCTAATAAATCACGCAAGACCATTGCTGGGCGTTCATTAACTAATTTGGCATACGCTTTATAATCATCATAACTACCGCCTTGCACTGCTTTTTGCAGTGTTGCAATAACATCTGGGTTATACGCATGATATTCATTGCCGTGAACATATTTTAATAGTCCACCTTGGTCTCGTGTTTTACGTGGATTCCAAGCGCGATCAGCAACCGCTTGTTGATCGGCTTGTAACTCGTCAAAGCCAGTACCACTAATACGACTAGTGGTGCCTAAGAAGCATTTTTCCACAACGGTTTCATGCAAACCAATAATTTCAAACAATTGCGCACCACGATAGCTGGCAATGGTTGAAATACCCATTTTTGAAGTGACTTTGAATAAGCCTTTATTAATACCTTTACGGTAACTCGCGCAAACTTCTGGGCGTGTCATTTCTTTTATTTCATGGGTATTAATCATGTCATTTAAGGTGGCATACGCTAGATATGGATAAATAGCGGTTGCACCATAACCGATCAATACCGCAAAGTGATGAGAGTCACGTGCGGTTGCAGTTTCAACCACAATATTGGCATCACAACGTAAGCCTGCTTTGATCAAGCGATGATGCACGGCACCCGTTGCGAGCAAGGCATCAACTGGTAAACTGTCTGAATTAAGATTGCGATCGGTTAATACAATAATAACCGTGCCATTACGTACCGCTTTCTCTGCCTGAACAACAATACGGTCAATCGCGGCTTCTAAGCCTAATTCAGCCGAATAGCCCAGTGAAATAACGGTTGATTGATAGTTCTTATCATTATCGCCTAGCTCTAAAAGTTGGTAAAAACGACTTTCTGATAATACGGGGGAATCAACGACTACCCGTTCTGCATGATCAGGGCCTTCTTCAAACAAGTTATGCTCTCGTCCAAAACATGTTTCCAATGACATCACGATATTTTCACGTAATGAATCAATTGGTGGGTTGGTGACTTGGGCAAACTGTTGACGGAAATAATCAAACAAAGAACGTTCTTTATGAGACATCACAGGGAATGGCGTGTCATCACCCATCGAGCCTGTTGCCTCTTGACCCGCTTCACCTAAAACACGAATAATTTGGTCGCGCTCTTCAAAACTTACTTGGAACAACTTCTCATACGTTGCTAGATAATCACCTTCAAGCGTTGCTTGAGTTTCATCATCAGCACTATCTTCAATTCGTTTTAAACTGGTTTCAATCCACTCGCGGTAAGGCTGTGCATTTTTCAAGGCATCATTAATATCGTCAGGAAGCAATAATTCACCTGTTTCAGTATCAACAGCTAACATTTGCCCTGGTTTTAGACGTCCTTTGGCCAACACATCTTCAGGCTTGTATTTATACACACCCACTTCAGATGCAATTGTAATATGGCGATCTTTAGTAATGATATAACGCGCAGGACGCAAACCATTACGATCTAATGAACAGGCGGCATAACGACCATCGGTTAACACTACGCCTGCAGGACCATCCCATGGTTCCATATGCATAGAGTTATAGTCGTAAAACGCTTTAAGATCTTTGTCCATCGTGTCGTCATTCTGCCATGCAGCAGGCACCAACAAACGCATAGCGCGGAACATATTGATGCCACCGGCGATCATCGCCTCAAGCATATTATCCATGCTTGATGAATCCGAACCCGTTGTATTCACCAGTGGACGAATATCATCCATATTGTCGATCAACGATGTGGCAAACTTAGTACCGCGAGCCAAAGCCCAGTTGCGGTTACCTTGAATGGTATTGATTTCACCATTATGCGCCAAATAACGGAAAGGCTGAGCCAATTTCCATTGTGGCCATGTATTAGTTGAGAAACGTTGATGGAATACACACACGGCGGTTTCCATACGTTCATCATTCAAATCTTTATAGAATGTCTTCAAATAGGCAGGCATAACCAACCCTTTATACGACACCACTTGTGACGATAAAGTTGGAATGTAAAAAGCCTCATCCGAAATAGCTTTTTCAGCTAGACGACGGGCAATATATAAATGGCGTTCAAATGCCGCCTTATCCATATCTGCAGCAGGATTAACAAACACTTGACGCATAATAGGTAATAAAGCTAACGCTGTTTCACCACACGCAGCTTCAGCATCAACCGGCACATCGCGCCAGCCTAAAACCTCAAGACCTTGATCAGATAATTGCTTTGTAACAACATCCTGATTAGCACTTGCTTTAGTTTTATCTTGCGACAAAAAGACCATGCCAACAGCATAGTTATCAGCTAAAGCGAAACCTAATTCATCCGCAATCGCACGAAAAAAACCATCGGGCTTTTTCATTAACAAACCACAACCATCGCCAGTTTTACCATCTGCGCCTATTGCGCCACGATGGGTTAAATTAGCTAATGCTTCAATCGCAGTTTCAACTAACCAATGGCTTTCTTTACCGTCCATTTGGGCGATAAGGCCAAAGCCACAGTTATCTTTTTCAAATTCAGGCCGATAAAGACCTTGTTCTAATTCAGTTGGCTGACCCACGTCATATACCTTCTTTCATTATTGTTAATGCCTGTCTCCTTGTCACCTATCGACCCGAGGAGCACTGCCTTTACAAACTAAAGACGGCAAAATGGATCAGGTATTATAGCGTTTGAGTCCCTGCCATTCAATGATCTTGATGTTTTTCATTCTATCAAATACTTACACATTTCCCTAAATTCAATAAAATAGCTAAAATACACGCTTATGTTTAAGAAATATAATGGATAAATTATGGATAAACCTGTAGTCGGTATCGTCATGGGAAGCAATAGTGACTGGCCTGTAATGAAAAATGCGGTTGAACAATTAGAAGCTTTTGGCGTGCCTTATGAAACTCAAGTGGTTTCAGCGCATCGTACGCCTGATTTGCTGACAGAATATGCTCAATCAGCGAAAGACAAAGGCCTAAGCTGCATCATTGCGGGCGCAGGTGGCGCAGCGCATCTTCCAGGTATGTTGGCGGCAAATACAACACTGCCTATTTTAGGCGTACCCATTCCGTCTCGTTACTTGAAAGGGCAAGATTCCTTATTGTCTATTGTGCAAATGCCAAAAGGTATTCCTGTTGCTACTTTTGCCATTGGTGAAGCGGGGGCAGCAAATGCCGCATTGTTCGCTATCGCGCAACTTGCAACAACCGATTCTGAACTTGCAGAAAAATTAGAACAATTTAGAAAAGATCAGCACCAACGCGTGCTTGAAATGACTCTTCCTCCTGAATAAGATTCGATGAGACCTTTTCTCTCATCATACTTTCATACAAAGATTTCATTATGACAAAACAAACTATGATTTTGCCCGGCGCAACGCTAGGTATGCTTGGAGGCGGTCAATTAGGCCGTATGTTTACTACAGCAGCACAAATAATGGGCTATAAAGTCGTTGTGCTTGATCCGGATACTAATAGTCCTGCTGGCATTATTGCGGATCAACATATCTGTGCCAAATACACCGATGAAGATGCCTTAATACAGCTTGCTGATCTTTGTGATGCCGTTACTACTGAATTCGAAAACATTCCAGCAACAACTTTGTCGTTTCTTGAAGCTAAAACAGTTGTACACCCTTCTTCAGATGCATTATCTCAAACTCAAAATCGCATTATTGAGAAACAGTTTCTTGAATCTTTAGGGATCATCGTTGCACCGTATGCCGCTATCCGATCTGCTGACGATATTAATGCCATTGCCGATACCTTCCAATTTCCAGCTATCTTAAAAGCAGCCAGTTTTGGTTATGACGGTAAGGGGCAAGTCGTTTGTCACAATGCTGATGATGTTCATGCCGCATTTACCTTATTAAATGGCGCTGAATGTGTATTAGAGCAACGTATCAATTTAGAACGTGAAGTTTCAATCGTCTTGGCACGTAGCCAGTCTGGCGACATTACTAACTTCCCTGTCGCAGAGAATGTACATATTAATGGCATCCTACACTCTACAACTGTTCCTAGCAGTATTTCTGAGCAGCAAACACACGCTGTTATCACGATGGCAGATAAAATTGCTAACGGCTTAGAGTATGTTGGCACAATGGCGGTTGAGTTCTTTATCTCAACAGAAGGTAATATTCTTACTAATGAGATTGCACCACGACCTCATAACTCAGGTCATTTCACTCTTGATGCCTGTGAAACATCACAATTTGAACAACAAGTTCGTATGTTATGCGGCCTCCCATCAGGCAACTGTGATCTAACATCGCCAGTGGTAATGATTAACCTTCTAGGGGATGTTTGGGGTCAAACGCAACCACATTGGGATACATTACTCTCACAGCCTCAAAACAAACTGCATTTATATGGCAAGAAAGAAGCTCGACCTGGCCGTAAAATGGGTCATTTTAATGTTCTTGCACCTTCTGTTGAGCAAGCAACAACGGTTGCCCTTAAAAGCTTTAAAGACCTACAGGCTGATTAATTTAACATTGTCTTGCTGTTTGAGGCTATGATAAGGAACAGAATAGTCTTTCAAAGGTGTGTAGTAATGAAGCGACTCTCAAACTTAAAATACTTAGCGTTTTATTTTCTTATTGGTCTTTTTCTAAGTGCTTGTGGTGAACAAGATACAACCACCAAGGCGCCACCAAAAACAAAAGAAGTATTAACACTTAGTGATAGCAATATAAAAAGCTTTACACACAACTTTGTCAAAGAGTATTTAAATACACTGGATGACTTAATCAACGCCTACGAAACCGCGAAAAAGAACGATACGGGCTACAAGTTTGTTAACTACCGTAACCATACGTGGACACCTAACTTCAAAGAACGAAAAGATTACTATGAAGCGCTCTTAAGAAAGAATAATGCCTTTGTAAAAAAAGCAGGTATCAAACCTCTTTTCGAGAAGTTTTCTAGCATGCTTTATATTGGCATTTATTTGAAGAGGGGAATTATAGATGATGATCAAGAAACGCTGGAAAAAGCACTTAATTTAATAGTAAATGATAGAAAAATAGTGAAATCATTTTCTAAATAATACTAGGGATAATGGCTCACAAGCAGTGTAATCCATTATTTTTACGATTAATTTCTCAATAATTTTTTATTAAAATTCTCTTTTACAGGATGATCTGACAACCAAATCCCAAATAGGGCTTGTTTAAACTCTTGTGAAGAAATGGACGCTTGTTCGCTGTTGATATAAATTCAAACACATCACCGTCAACAATCTAAGCACTAAACGCTGCCAGGAACGGCTAAATCTCAGTGGAAATAGCATCTATTTTACCACCTGTTGCTTTAGTCATCTTCTTAGAGGTGATTTTTGATGAAATAATATGCAAGCGACTCACTGGAATGAATGACAGCTCGAGCATCACTGCTATTTTCTGTCAAATACCGGTCAGCAACATAAAGATCAAAAACAAATTTACTGTATCCCCGCACCATTTAAATCTAAAGACTGCTCACCTGCTTGCAACTTATCAGGCATATACCTAAGTGAAATGAAGTTGCAGATATTTTAACAAAGCCCGTCATTCCCTTCCCGCATACGCGAGGATGCCAAAATAGAAATCTGTATCTTAAATGATAACGGGCATAGTAATTCAGCCCAAGTCTACAGCTGAAACAGAGTGTGATAAAAATAATAAAGCTATTGATAGCGCTTGTACTAATTTACGCACTTTATAGCTCCTTAATTATTATGATTCTACCTTTTCACTAAAGCCGCATTCTTTTTGTGGACATACTTTCTCTGTGCCACGACTTTTTGTTGTTTTCATCGTCAAAATTGGCCATTTACAGTCAGGACACTCTTCTTTGACAGGCTCATTCCATAAAGCATAATCACAACCCGGATAGTCTGAACAAGAATAAAATATCTTACCGCGACGAGATTTACGAACCAGAATTTCACCTTTATTACACTGCGGACAACTCACTCCCGTATTGGTAGGCTGCTCTAATGATTCAATATGCTTACATTTAGGATAACTACTACAGCCAATGAATTTGCCATATTTACCTGTGCGCACCCATAAATCAGATTCACATTTAGGACATTTACGATCCGCCACCACTTCCGGCTCACTCGCCGTTGTTTCTTCACCATTAACATTGCGCGTGTAATCACACTCTGGATAAGCGGTACAACCAATAAAGCGGCCACTACGTCCAAGACGGCTTGATAAAGGCTTGCCACATTTAGGGCAATCTTCACCAATATCTTCTTGTGTAACATCGCTACGCTGAACTTCTTTATCTTTAGTTTCGACTTGCTCTTTAAAGGGGCCCCAGAATTTTCTTAATAAGGGTATCCATTCTTGCTCACCACGTGCAATCGCATCAAGATCATCTTCTAGTTTAGAGGTAAAATCATAATCAACATATTTAGCGAAATGTTGTGCTAAGAATTTACCCACTACACGTCCCACATCCGTTGGATGGAAACGTTTTTTCTCTAGCTCAACGTATTCACGCTGTAATAAGGTCGAGATAATGCTGGCATAGGTTGATGGACGACCAATATCTTTGTCTTCTAATGAGCGAACCAAGCTTGCTTCACTAAAGCGCGGAGGTGGCTCGGTAAAATGCTGCTCTGGTCGAATGACTTTAAGATCAACAATATCACCGACTTCCATTGCCGGTAGTAGTTTTTCATCTTTATCTGATTTGACAGAATCGTCCTTGCCTTCAAGATAAACACTCATAAAACCGGGGTTTACCACCGTTGAACCGTTAGCTCGGAAGGTATTACCTGTACCACAACCCAAATCTACAGCAACCGTATTCATGGTTGCATGGATCATTTGACAGGCAATAGTACGTTGCCAAATTAAGGTATATAACTTTAATTGATCAGATGATAAATACGCTTTCAAGGAGTCAGGCGTACGACGAATAGAGGTAGTACGTACGGCTTCATGCGCTTCTTGGGCATTTTTAGATTTTGTTTTATACACTTGCGGCGTCGATGGCACGCTACTTTCGCCGTATTTTTCAGCAATATAACCACGGATTTCTTCAATCGCTTCCGATGCTAATGTCACCGAATCGGTACGCATATAGGTAATCAAACCAACAGCGCCTTCGCCCGTATCGGTACCTTCATACAACTGCTGGGCAACACTCATTGTTCGTTGGGCACCAAAGCCTAATTTACGTGATGCTTCTTGTTGTAGAGTTGATGTTGTAAACGGTGCAACAGGATTACGTTTTCGTTGTTTCTTATCAACTTTAGTAACTAATAACTTACCCTCTGCCGCCTTATTTAAAGCTTCCACCATCTCTGCAGATTGCTCGGCATTATTCACCGTGAACTGCGATAGTTTATCGCCTTGATAATGCGTTAACTTTGCTTCAAATGCTTGTTTTTTTACCGCGGTATCGGCTTCAATCGTCCAGTATTCTTTTGGAATAAAGGCTTCAATTTCTAGCTCACGCTCAACAATCATTCTTAATGCTGGGCTTTGTACTCGTCCCGCTGATAATCCGCGACGAATTTTTTTCCATAATAATGGTGAAAGCGTAAAGCCAACCAGATAATCTAGTGCACGACGTGCTTGCTGAGCATTGACCATATCCATCGATAATTCACGTGGATTGGCAACCGCATCATTAACGGCTTGCTTGGTTATTTCATGAAAAACAACCCGATGTACTGTTTTATTCTTTAATACACCACGTTTTTTTAATAACTCATATAAATGCCATGAAATCGCTTCTCCCTCGCGATCCGGATCCGTTGCGAGATATAACACATCGGCTTTTTTCATTGCCTTGGCAATGGCATCAACATGTTTACTATTGCGATCAATAATTTGATATTTCATCGCAAAGTCATTTTCAGTATCAACCGCCCCTTCTTTCGGTAGCAAATCACGAACATGGCCGTAAGAAGCTAATACTTCAGTGCCTTTTCCTAAGTATTTTTTGATTGTTTTTGACTTTGCTGGCGATTCAACAATAACTAATTTTGTTTCCATATTCTTTGTTCCAACACTTCAATGAGAGTTTATATACAGTCTGCACATAAAATCTATCAATTAATGAATAACAGCTTCCATATCTTCAAATACTAAATCTTCCATCCATGCATAAGCGACTTCACGACCAGGCTGATAAAATAAAACCATCAACACCACCCATTTTAAGTCTTCTAAATCTATTTCGTCTGTATCCAGAGCCATAACACGTTCAATAACGACTTCCCGAGTTTCAGAGTCTAAAACATCTACCTGCTCTAAAAATAACAAATATCCTCGGCAATCAACATCCATTCGCGCCATTTCTTGTTCTGTATAAAAGCGAATCGCAGCGACATGAGCAAGCTCTTCGCCCTCCAGCGACTCTTCTGCTACGACTGTCATATTTTCTAGCCAATCAAAGGCTTTATTGATCTCCAATTCTGGAAAACCAACACGCTCAAGCTCACGCTCTATCGTGGCCTTATCTGATTTTTTTATATCATCCGTATCGATATAGTTTTCAAATAAATATAACAACACATCAATTACATTTTCTTTCATTTCTTCCCCATCATTTACCTGTTCGGACATAACGACTGCCCGGCAATGATTCAACTTGCCCTTCTAACTCTAATAATAACAGCATGGAGGAAACCACCTCTGCCGTCAAACCACATTGTTTCGTTAACACATCTATATCTATGGGGTCATATCCTAAAAATTCAAATAAAATTTGATAATCATCATCCATCTCAAATGACATCTCACTTTTTTCTTTGTTAAGCGCATCATCGTTAGTCGATACACCTGCCAATGCACCTAACTCTTCAATAATATCTGTCGCTGTTTCTACTAATTTTGCCCCATCACGTATCAATCGATGACAACCTCGTGCCAGTGGATTATGTATAGAACCCGGGATTGCAAATACTTCCCGGCCCTGCTCCATTGCCATACGCGCTGTAATGAGAGAACCACTGCGCATTGCCGCCTCAACAACCAGCACGCCTAAAGACAAGCCACTAATAATTCTATTTCGACGAGGGAAGTTCTCAGCTCTCGGTGCCGTACCCAGAGCAAACTCTGAAACAATAACGCCCGATTCGGCAATATCATGCGCTAGTGCTCTATGTTTAGCTGGATAGACACGATCTAAACCGGTACCAATAACCGCAATTGTTTTACCTTGTGAGGCTAATGCGCCTTGATGTGCGGCAGCATCAACACCCATTGCTAAACCACTAGTGATCGCAATGCCTCCTTGCGCTAAATAACGGGCAAATTCATAGGCCGTATCCCGTCCCGATGCAGATGGATTACGGCTTCCCACTATTGCAATTTGCCATTGAGATAACAAATCGACATCACCTTGCACAAATAGCAGGCTTGGCGGATCAGAAATTTGCTTTAATAACTCTGGATAGCGCTGATCATGCAGCATAATAATGTGGCGATTTTCTTGTGAAAACCATATCAAATCTTGTTCTACAAGATCCCAATTAGGACTTTTTAAAGCAGATCGTGTGCGTTCGGATATTCCCTGTGCCTTATTAGGGGCTAGAAAAACCGAGAGAGGATTCACAAACTGCGTTAGCAATCGTGCAAACGTAACAGGCCCCACACCAGGAGTTCGGTGCAGAGCCAGCCATGATGCTAATTCCTGTTGTTCACCTGAAAATCTATTCAGAATAAAATCCTTTTTTATTCTGATGAACTAATTCGGTCATTAATATGAATAGCTAGTGTTGCCTTCATCACAATGGCATAGCTTACTTTTTCAAAGATCTTGAAAACCATTGCCACACCCGCATGCTCATCTGGCAAGGTAACTGTCGCATTCCGATCTTTACCTATATTCTCCGTATTGAAGAAAGTCTCAGATTCTCTTCCAGAAAGAACGGGGTCGATTACTGTTTCACCTGCTTGATAGATAGATAAAACATGACCTATTTCTAAGTTATCTCGCGCCCCCTTGTTAAGCACCACCACTTGATATTGCCCTACCTGAGATACACCATCAAACACAGCAATAATTTGTCCATCCATACCCTGTTCAGGTGATCGAGGCATAAAATTCATTTCATAATCATCGGCAATAACTGGCAACAATCTATCGCCAACCATCACTTCACGCGTTGTTTTACGTAAGTTAACGGTTGCAGGATCCCCCATTACTTCCACTAAAGCATCTGCAGTATAAATAGCTTCATAACCTAAAATTTCAGCAGTTTTAGGATCTTTATAGACTTGCCCACTACGGAATACACTGTAATGATCGCCTTGTTCTTCATCAAGGTTACGCACATACACTTTATCGCCAGCACCAGAAATTAAACGTTCTTCTGAGCCTGCAACAATATAAGGTGCTAATGCTAAGACTTCTTCACCCACCACTCGGGGACGAGTTAAAAATGCGCGAATAGCATTTAACGGAATGGTTGAAATCGCTTTTTCTAATGCGATTTCACGCACTTCTGGTGACATTTTATATGCCGTTGCACCACGAGATAACTCCAGCACAGGGCGACCATCACGATAAACCAGCGAAATAATATCGCCAGGATAAATTAAATGCGGATTTTCAATCTGTGGATTAACCTGCCAAATATCAGGCCAGTGCCATGGATATTTTAAAAACATACCTGAAATATCCCACAATGTATCACCACGAACAACGACATGTTGTTGTGGATGATCAGGATTCAAAACTACCTCTGTTGCCATTATTGACACACTAAAAGATAACAAGAATAAACTTAAAATTAAACGGCGCATCATCGATAAGTCCTCAATCGAAAGACAAAAAGTTAATAAATTACTTTAATAGTTAATCATAAGCGTAACCATTCTTGACAATTATCGCAAATATCTAGTTCACATAAATAACAAACACAAGCAACTCTCGGCTAAATTCACCCCTATTTTTAATTCTATTCTCTGTATTAATACCGTTAAATAATGTATATTTAACAGTATTAATATTGAACTTAATGGAGTTATTGTTATGAAAAAAATTGCATATTCTTTAATTGGTTTAACGGCACTTTTTGGTGCTAGTACCGCATTTGCTGCTGGTGATGCCGCTGCAGGAAAAGTTAAAGCCGCTATTTGTGCTGCGTGTCATGGTGCTAATGGTATTGCAATGATGCCTGGCTATCCGAACCTTGCCGGTCAAAATGAAGCTTACTTAGTTTCAGCATTGAAATCATATCGTGATAAAAAACGAAATGGCGGCATGGCAGCTATCATGCAAATGCAAGCTGCAAGTTTGTCTGATACCGATATTGATAATATTGCAGCACATTTTTCAAATCTAAAATAAATTTTTAAACACCTTTAAAAATGGTTCTTTAAAAAGGCGGTCTTAATGATCGCCTTTTTAATATTTTGAGACTTTAAATGGCAATAAAACAAATACTACGTTTTCCAGATCCTCGCCTGCGGAAAAAGGCTGTGTCTATTTCTGAGGTTACAGATAAAATCCGTCAGTTAGCCGATGACATGTTGGAAACGATGTATGCCGCTCCAGGTATAGGTTTAGCTGCCAATCAAATTAATGTCCAAAAACGCATTGTTGTGATGGATGTGTCTGAAGAAAAAGACTCACCTCTCGTCTTTATTAATCCTGAAATAATTAATAAAGAAGGCGAACGTGAATACGAAGAAGGTTGTCTTTCCGTACCTGAAGCCTACGAAATGGTGACTCGTGCTGATAAGGTTAGCGTTACAGCATTAGATCGTGATGGCAACAGCTTTGAACTGGATGCCGATGACTTGTTGGCCACCTGCATTCAGCATGAAATAGATCACCTTGATGGCAAATTATTTGTTGATTACATTAGTAACTTAAAACGTCAACGAATTAAAAAACGTCTCGAAAAACAACTTAAACAAAAATAGGCTACTATGCGCATAATTTTTTCTGGAACGCCTGAGTTCGCAGCAGAAACATTACAAGCACTACTCTCTTCTGAACATGAAATCTGTGCAGTTTATACTCAACCTGATCGCCCTTCTGGTCGTGGACGGAAGCTTACAGCCAGCCCAGTTAAACAACTGGCTCTTGAACATAATATCCCTGTAGAGCAGCCTCTTAACTTTAAAGAAAATGCGGATAAAGAACAGTTAAAAAACTATAATGCAGACTTAATGATCGTCGTTGCCTATGGTCTGTTATTACCCCAAGACGTGTTGGACACGCCTAAATTAGGTTGCGTTAATATCCATGCTTCACTATTGCCTCGCTGGCGCGGTGCAGCACCGATCCAACGAGCCATTCTTGCAGGGGACTCCACAACAGGCGTCTGCATTATGCAAATGGATGCAGGGCTAGATACAGGGCCTGTTCTCGCTCGTGATGAATGCCCAATTCATCACGATGACACCGCACAAATATTGCATGATCGTCTTGCTAAAATCGGTGCGGACATATTACTCACGACATTAACGGATCTCGAAAATTTACAACAATCTGCCATAGCTCAAGACGATACTTTAATGTGTTATGCCCACAAACTCCGTAAAGATGAAGCCGCTATTGATTGGCAACATTCAGCCCAAAATATTGCTCAACAGGTTCATGCTTTTAATCCATGGCCTGTAGCCCAAACACTATGGCAAGATAAGGTCTTCCGCATTTGGTCGGCAACTACTATCGATAAGCAACACAATGCCTCAGCAGGAGAAGTAGTTGCTGTAGATAAGCACGGCATCGATATCGCCACCGGAGACGGCGTGCTACGACTAACGGAAATCCAAGTGCCTGGTAAACGTGCCATGTCTGTTGCTGATTTTTTGAATGCAAATTCTCTCACTATAGGCGAACATCTTGGCTAAGAAACAATCTGCTCGCGCCAATGCTGCCCGCGTTATTGCCGAAGTCACACAACAGCACCGCTCACTTAACGGTGTATTAAGTCACGCTCTGCTTGCCTTGCCTGAAAACGAACGTAGCCTTTGCCAACAAATTTGTTATGGCGTTATACGTTGGCACCACCAGCTTCAAGCCATTGCATCTCAGCTGGTAAAAAAGCCACTTAAGAAAAAAGATGGCGATATTGCAGCTCTACTACTCTGTGGTTTATACCAACTTCGTGCCATGCGTATTCCTGCACATGCCGCCTTATCTGAAACGGTTAATGCCTGTAAGCAACTTGGCAAGCCGTGGGCAACTGGGCTTGTGAATGCAAGCTTGCGTAATTATCAGCGCGATCCAAGTAGCTTTGACGATAGCGCCTTACAACAAGATTCTGCTAAATATTCACACCCAGATTGGTTAATTGAACGCTTCAAACAAGACTGGCCAGAACAATGGCCGGCGATACTCGATGCCAATAATCAACAGCCGCCAATGATGTTACGTGTCAACCAGCAATATGATTCCCAAGATAATTACTTAAAGCGACTACAAAAAGCAGATATTGCAGCTAATGCTATCAACCAAACACCGCAAGGCATCTTATTAGATAGCCCTTGTGATGTTTATCAATTGCCAGGTTTTGAGCAAGGCCATGTCTCGGTACAAGATGGCGCCGCCCAACTGGTTGCCAAATTACTTGATTTAAAACCCAATCAACGGATTCTTGATGCCTGCGCCGCCCCCGGAGGTAAAACCTGTCATATTTTAGAGTCTCAAACAGGCAATGCGGTTACCGCACTTGATATAGATCCAAAACGATTGGTACAAATTCAACAAAATACCGATCGTCTTAATCTCAGTGCCACGCTTATTGCCGCAGATGCGGGTGATATTACCAGTTGGTGGGATGGACAGAAGTTTGATCGTATATTAATTGACGCTCCCTGCTCAGGAACAGGTGTTATCAGGCGACACCCTGATATTAAACTGCTTCGTCGCCCTGAAGATATTGCTAGTCTTGTTGAAAAACAACGGCAACTACTTGAAAGTTTATGGCCTTTGCTCAACACTGGTGGTTTATTGGTATACACCACCTGTTCGGCACTCAAACAGGAAAATGAGCAGCAGATTATGAATTTCTTACAGCAACACCCCGAAGCGCAAGAAGAAATTTCGACAGTTCCACCAGCAACACGTGCATCTGTTGGTTATCAACGCCTACCTGGTGATGATGAATTAGACGGGTTTTATTATGCTTGCCTCAGCCACCGTTAAGCGTTTATTGTTATTTAGCCTATTATTGCTATTAAGCAGTGCAGGCTACGCCGCTAATTTTAAAGTACAATCCGCTCAAATCGAAAAAATCGGCAACGGCTATACTCTCAACGCCAAAATAAAGTATCTACTCACGCCAAGAGTTAATGAGGCCCTGTCTAACGGCGTTCCCATAACATTTAAACAAGATATTGAACTCATCCATAGTATCCCTATTCTTGGCCGTTTTTGGCAATGGCAAGACGTTATTTGGTCGATAACATTACGCTATGAGCTTCGCTATCACGCTCTTTCCGAACAATATGTAATGCAAGTATTAGATACTGGCCACCAGCGTAATTTTCCATCATTAGAGTCAGCATTAACAGCACTCGGAACGATTAACTCACTGAGCTTGCCTCCTAAACACCTCACTGATATCGATGGCTTAATTTTACAAATTCGCAGTGGCTTAGATCTACATGCCTTACCAACTCCGATGCGGCCTGGTGCACTTATCTCAACAAAATGGCAACTCACTAGCCCATGGAAGGCTGCACTATGGCCTTAAACTTCATTAAACGATT
Source organism: Piscirickettsiaceae bacterium (assembly GCA_013215825.1). Classification (GTDB taxonomy): domain Bacteria; phylum Pseudomonadota; class Gammaproteobacteria; order Nitrosococcales; family Methylophagaceae. The sequence goes on from JABSQN010000009.1 coordinate 19,520, forward strand.
AAGTTCAGGCACGGCACCCTACTTTATTCTTGCTTCATTGCTACTCGTTCTTGCCTACTTACTCAGCGCCGCAACAGAAGACAGCTCCAAACTCAATAATTTATTCCTGCCTATTTTCGGCTTAGGTATTTTAAGTCTCGTCTTGCTTGCCACTATTTTAACTCGGAGTCTTTTACGACTATATCGCGATTTCAAACAAAAAGAACCTGGTTCGCGCCTAACAATTCGTCTCGTCAGCCTTTTTGTTTTATTAATCTTAGTCTCAACAACTACTGTTTATAGCTTCTCTATCCACTTTCTCCACCGAGGCATTAATAGTTGGTTTGATGTTAATGTTGAACAAGCATTAAGTGACTCCTTAGAGCTGAGTCGTTCTGCATTTACTATTCGAATGCGAACATTACTCAAACAGTCAAGACTAATGGCGGGTGTACTCAGCGAGTTACCTCAAAGCGATCTTAACCGTAGCCTACAAGAACTAACACGGCTTAGTGGTACGGTAGAGATGAATATTTGGACCATGGAAGGTAAAATCGTCACATCAAGCATAAAAGATGCGGCCATTATGATCCCCGATCGGCCCAATGAAGCAATTTTTCGTCAATTACAACAAGGCGAAGACTATATAGGACTTGATCCTAACCATGATGGTCAACTACAACTGCGAGTTGCCGTTCGCATTCCAACAACACCAGCAGCACAACAAAAAACGATGCTACATGCTATTTTTGCAGTTAATGAACGCCTAGGTGTGCTCGGTAAAACGGTGCAAAATGCCTATGCCGACTATAAAGAACTGAGTTACTTACGAAAACCACTGATCACCATCTTTACACTAACATTAAGCCTCATTGTATTACTCACAATATTAATGTCGATCTGGTTTGCTATTTGGATCTCACGGCGGATTGTAGAACCTCTAAAAGAACTAGCTGATGGCACACAATCTGTTGCCTCCGGTAACTATAATACTCAGTTATCAACCGCAGGACATGATGAGATCGGCTTCTTAGTTCGCTCCTTTAACCAAATGACACAGCGCTTAACCCAGGCTCGAAATAGTAGCCAAAGAAGCCATCGGCAATTGGAACAGCAAACAAATTATTTAAGCGCCGTGTTAGGTAGCCTTTCTAGTGGCGTTGTCACCTTCAATGAAAAACAATGTCTAAAAACAGCCAATATTGCAAGTAACCGTATTTTAGACTGTGATTTACAACAGCTTCTTGAGTCGCCACTCTCGCAACTCAGTGAAAATCATCCTTATTTACAAGACTTTGTCCAACTTCTCTCCACAAAAATTCAACACGCAACAAGCTGGCAACAAGAGTTAGAACTTCATCCCAATAAACATCAACAAACCTTGATGTGTCGAGGCACACCGCTGCCCAATGATGCAGGCTGGGTTATTGTATTCGACGATATTACAACCTTAATGCAAGCCCAGCGTAATGCCGCATGGGGAGAAGTTGCACGCCGCCTTGCCCATGAAATAAAGAACCCTTTAACACCGATACAACTATCGGCCGAGCGCTTACAACACAAATACCTTCCTCTCTTACCAGAAGATCAAACAGAGCTGCTAAACAAGCTCACCAATACCATTATTCGACAAGTTGATGCCATGAAAGAGATGGTTAATGATTTTTCAGACTATGCTCGTAATCCTAGCTTACAAATCGAAGACCACATCATAATTGATCTGATTAATGATGTTCTCACACTCTATCAATCAGATACTAAAAACACGATAACTCTAATAGAGAATCAAGAGGTATCAACAGTAAAAATTGATAGTAACCGCTTCCGTCAAGTGCTACACAATCTAGTGAAAAATGCCATAGAAGCCAGTAATGATGCTAAATTACCAATAAAGATTGAATTAAGTTATTCTCTTGTTCTACAAAACGATACCGACTGGCTAGAGCTAAAGGTGTGTGACCAAGGCCCGGGCATTCCCGATAATATGATTGATTCTTTGTTTGAACCTTACGCCACCAACAAGCCAAAAGGCACAGGACTCGGGCTCGCCATTGTTAAGAAAATCATTGAAGAACACCAAGGAATTGTTTGGGCTGAAAACCAAAGTCCTGATGGAGCCTGTATAATAATTCGCCTGCCTTTAGGGAATTCTAAATCGTGAATAATACTGATAAACCCACTATTTTGGTCGTTGATGATGAGCCTGATATTCGGGGACTCATTAAAGATATTCTTGAGGATGAAGGCTACCAAGTCACCACCGCTGAAAATGGTGAAACAGCACGCACAGCACTTACCCAACATCGTCCTGACTTAATCTTGCTAGATATTTGGATGCCTGACATTGACGGCATCACCTTATTAAAAGAGTTTAAACAGCAAGATCCTCATCTCACTATTGTGATGATGTCAGGTCACGGCACAATTGAAACGGCCGTAGAAGCAACTCGCTTAGGTGCGTGCGACTTTATTGAAAAACCACTTTCAATGGCAAAATTACTCCACGGCGTTGAAGTTGCTCTTGAAAACCAAGCAAAGCAATCTAAAAAACAACACTTTGAAACACAAACGCCAGTTGGTAAAAGCCCACAAATCATCCTATTATTAGAACAAGCCCAACGTGTTGCAAAGCACACCATGCCTATTCTATTACTCGGTGAAAGTGGCACTGGCAAACATTGTTTTGCTCGTTATTTGCACTCTATAGGCCAATTTTCAGATGGTAAATTTATTGAACTCACTGCCGAAACATTTCCTTTAGACAGCCTAAAACTATCCGCTTTAGTGAATAACACCTGCTTATATATTGACGATGTTGCCCTGCTATCTCACAAAGCACAAATGCTATTTCTTCATATGCTAGAAAGCAATAAACTGGATAATTGCCAATTAATTTGTGCCAGCCAACACTCTTTGGAACAGGCAGTTAACAAAGACACATTTGAAGAATCGCTACTCTATCAACTCAACAGCATTACCTTGGCTATTCCTCCCTTGCGTGACCATATTGAAGATATCCCTGAACTTGTTCATCATTTTGTTGACCAATTTACAACACAAGCCGATCTTCCCTATCGCCATTTTACGGTTGCAGCCCAAAACAGACTGCGCAATCATCCTTGGTCTGGCAATGTGCTTGAGCTTAGAAGTATCATCCAGCGTTTATTACTGCTGGGAGAATCTGATGATATTGAAGAAACCGATATTGCACTTACTTTAAAAGAAGCAACTGATTCGTCAGAAAATACAAATAACTCCTCTATTGATTACGATTTACCACTGCGCGAAGCACGCGAACAATTTGAACGTATTTATTTATTGCACCAGCTACAACAAACAGATGGTAATGTTGGCAAAGCCGCTAAACTCGCAGGAATGGAGCGCACTCATCTCTATCGTAAACTCCGCTCTCTCGACATTGATACTAAACAGCTTTAGGATGAAATTATGAAAATTCTTATTCTTGGAGCAGGTCAAATTGGCTCATCCGTTGCCGCAAGTCTTGCGCGTGAAGATGATGATATTACCGTGGTTGATACCAATCCAGATTTTCTACAAGCTCTGCAAGATCATTATGATATTCGTACAGTGCAAGGCCATGCATCACACCCCGATGTGTTAGCCCGTGCAGGTGCAGCAGATGCAGATCTTGTGCTCGCCGTAACCGACAATGATGAATCCAATATTGTCGCTTGCCAAATTTGTCACAACCTTTTCCACACGCCAACTAAAATCGCCCGTATCCGCAACAATACATACTTAGAAAATCCCGAAATATTTAACAACGATACCATTAGCATCGACATGCTAATCAGCCCTGAACAAATCGTCACCGACTATATTGAACGACTTATCAATCACCCCAATGCATTGCAAGTACTTGATTTTGCAGGAGGGCGCGTACAATTGGTAGCAGTAAAAGCTTTTCATGGCGGCCCTCTTGTTGGTAATCCATTGAAAGAACTCCGCGACCACATCCCTCAAACAGAAACACGCGTAGCAGCTATTTTTAGAGATGGTAGTCCGATCATTCCTAAAGCTGAAACCATTATAGAAGCGGGTGACGAAGTCTTCTTTATCGCCGCTAGCAAAGATATTATGTCTGTTATGGGCGAATTACGCCGCTTAGATAAGCCCTACAAACGCATTATGCTTGCCGGTGGCGGACAAATTGGCTCACGGCTTGCTAAAGCATTAGAAAATGATTATCAGTTAAAACTGATTGAATCCAATCCAAAACGTGCTGAATTTTTAGCTGGTGAACTCTCAAATACCATTGTTTTACTAGGCGACGTTGCCAATGAAGAGCTGTTGAAAGAAGAAGATATCGATCAAGTTGATCTATTCTGTGCTCTGACTAATGATGATGAAGCCAATATTCTATCTGCCATGCTGGCCAAACGATTAGGTGCTCGAAAAGTCTTGTCGCTCATCAATCGCGCCGCCTATGTAGATCTTATCGAAAGTAGTAGTATTGATATTGCCTTATCGCCTCAACAAGCTACCATTGGTAGTCTTCTCGCTCATATTCGTCGTGGTGATATTGTTGCTGTTCATTCATTACGTCGTGGTGCTGCAGAAGCATTAGAAGCGATTGCTCATGGCGACAAAAACTCATCATTAGTTGTCGGTCGCCGTATTGATGAAATAGGCTTGCCGCCGGGTACAACTATTGGCGCAATTGTTCGTAATGACAAAGTGATTATCACCCATCATGACACCGTGATTGAAGCGGAAGATCACGTTATCTTATTCCTAATCAATAAGCGTTATATTCCTGAAGTTGAACGCTTATTCCAAGTTGGTTTTAGCTTCTTTTAACAATGGAAATGGAATCCTCTTTACAGCATCATTTCCTTATCGCAATGCCATCATTGGTCGATACCTTCTTTTATCGCACCGTTATTTATATTTGTGAACACGATGAGCAAGGTGCAATGGGCATCATCATTAATCGTCCAACACCCATTACATTGACCGAATTACTTACTCACTTTGAAATTTCCAATACCTCTGAAACAATAATCAACACTCCAATTTTCTTTGGCGGTCCAGTACAAAAGAATCAAGGTATGGTGCTTCACAATAGTGACACTGAATGGAAAAATACTATTCAGATCGCCGATAAGGTATTTCTCACCACATCAACCGATATTCTAAAAGACATGGGTACAGATAAAAGCCCCGAATATGCCTTAGTCACTTTAGGTTATTCCTCTTGGGACGCAGGACAGTTAGAACAAGAAATTGCTGAAAACAGTTGGCTGACTGTGACTGCTGATGATGATGTTTTATTCAACACCCCTGCCGACAAACAATGGCATGCCGCCGCAAACTTATTAGGTATTGATATCAACTTGATGTCGAATGCCACAGGACACGCATGAGCACGCCACGTACGATTCTCGGTTTTGATTATGGCCTAAAGAACATCGGCGTAGCTGTTGGACAAGAGCTCACACTCACCGCAAGCCCACTAACCGTTATCAAAGCACGCAATGGCATACCGAATTGGGATGACATACAAAAACTACTCGACGAATGGCAACCACAACTGTTAATTGTCGGCTTACCGCTCAATATGGATGGCACAGAACAAAAAATGACCAAAGCCGCCCGCAAATTTGGCAATCGCCTCAATGGTCGCTTTCAAATCGCCGTGGAATGGCAGGACGAACGCCTAAGTACATACGACGCATTAGATCTATTGGGAATTCATAGTAAACTAGATGCAAAACACCGTGATGATGTTGATCGCATCTCGGCACAACTTATCCTTCAATCATGGCTGAATCAACAATGACTATTGCAACAAGCTCTGCCGATATAGACCAACTACTAGACACAATGGCAGAAGATATTCGCCATCAATTAGGGGAGTTGCAACCACTCTTAATTGGTATCCATACTGGCGGTGCTTGGGTTGCCAAAGCGTTGTCCGAACGATTGGGCAGTGAGTTTTTCGATGGCCCACTCGGCACTTTAAATATCGCTTATTATCGTGACGACTTCACTCGCATTGGTATGCATCCACAGGTCACACCTACCGACCTACCGTTCAATGTTGATGATCGACACCTATTATTAGTCGATGATGTTTTCCATAGCGGTCGCACAATTCGCGCCGCACTCAATGAAATATTTGATTATGGTCGCCCCGCTAGCGTCACACTCGCCGTACTTATTGAACGTGATGGTCATGAATTACCACTTCATGCCGATATTATTGGCCAGTCAGTCGAACTTGAAGAAAACCAACATATAAAATTGACCAATAATGATGGTTTACAACTTGAATTGACCACCAAAGAGGAGGCTGAATGAGCAATAACCAACTCACTGAAAGCGGATATTTAAGGCATTTTTTAACGATAGAAGGTCTTAAAAGACCGTTATTAACCGAGATCATGGATCGCGCAGAACAGTTCTCTAGCATCTCCAATCAACAAGTTAAAAAGGTCCCATTGCTACGCGGTAAAACAATCGTAAACCTCTTTTTTGAAAACAGCACTCGTACTCGAACCACCTTTGAACTTGCGGCAAAGCGTCTTTCTGCCGATGTTATCAACTTAAACATTAGCACCTCAGCCACATCAAAAGGCGAAAGTTTATTAGACACCTTGCACAATCTAGAAGCCATGCACAGCGATATGTTTATTGTTCGCCACAATCAAAGCGGCGCGGCTGAATTCATTGCCCAACACGTTGCGCCTCATGTCAGCGTTATCAATGCCGGCGACGGTTGCCACGCCCACCCAACACAAGCCATGTTGGATATGTTCACCATCCGCCGCCACAAACCGCATTTTCCCGATTTATGCGTCGCCATTATCGGTGATATTTTGCACTCCCGGGTTGCTCGCTCACAAATTCAAGCACTCGCCATCTTAGGCGTGGGTGAAATCCGCGTAATTGGCCCCAAAACATTATTACCCATCGACACACAATCGCTAGGTGTTCATGTCTATCATGATATGGAATCAGGCTTAGACGGTGTTGATGTTGTTATTACACTGCGGCTACAACATGAACGTATGCAGGGTGCATTATTACCAAGTTCAAATGAATACTTTGCACGCTACGGACTCACAGACGACACGCTAAAACTAGCAAAACCAGATGCCATAGTGATGCATCCCGGCCCTATCAATCGCGGTGTTGAAATAGCATCATCCGTTGCCGATGGCGCTCAATCCGTCATCTTAGAACAAGTGACACATGGAATAGCTATCCGCATGGCCGTAATGTCAATGGCACTAGGCACGCAAGCCGAACAGCACGAGGCACATTCATGAAACTTCATATAAAAAATGGCCGCGTTATTGATCCTGCTAGTCAGCTAGATACTCAACAAGATATCTTCGTCGAAAATGGTGTAATCATCGCCATCGCCTCCGAACTCAAGGGATTTATTGCCGATCAGGAAATTGATGCAACCGGGCTTATTATTTGTCCAGGACTGATTGACCTAAATGCTCGCATGACCATTAACGGCATCGAAAGTGAAACTCGCGCCGCCGTTAAAGGAGGCATTACTGCTCTTAGTATTCCTCCCGATACCACACCCATCATTGATAACCCCGCTGCAATAGAATTAATTGAAGATCGTGCAAAAAAAGCAGGAAGAACAATGGTTCACACTATTGGTGCTCTCACTCAACAGCTAGAAGGCAAACTGCTTAGCGAAATGCTGGCATTAAAAGAAGCGGGCTGTGTAGGCATTAGTAACGGTTTAAATACCATTGAAAACACATTAATTCAACGACGCGCAATGGAATATGCCGCCACACTTGATTTGACCTTATTTATTAATGCCGCCGACCCTTGGCTACAATCACAAGGTTGCGTACATGAAGGTACAGTGAGTACGCGACTTGGCTTAGGCGGCATCCCTGAAGCCGCAGAAACAATTGCTGTTACCCGCGATTTATTACTCATCGAACAAACAGGGGTAAGCGCACACTTTCACAATATATCTACAGCAAGAGCGGTACAAATGATTGGAGAAGCACAGAAAAGAGGTTTGCCTGTTACTGCTGATGTTTGTGCCCATCAATTGCATTTAACAGAACATGATATCGGTAATTACGACAGTTTAAGCCATGTAATACCGCCATTGCGTAGCATTAGAGATAGAGACCAATTACAGCAAGGTGTGCGTGACGGCATCATCACCGCAATATGCTCCAACCATAAACCGCTGAGCAATGATGCCAAGCTAGGGCCTTTTGCTGAAACCACACCAGGTATTTCAGGGCTTGAAACCTTACTCCCTCTCACCTTGAAAATGGTTGATGATGACGAACTATCATTGCAACAAGCCATTGCTTGCTTAACAAGTGAGCCAGCCGCTATTTTAGGCATTGATGCTGGACACCTTAAAGTAGGCTCGCAAGCTGACATCTGTATTATTAACCCAGATGCTCATCATGAATGTCAGCCCGAACAGTTTGCAAGTACAGGTAAAAACAGCCCGTTCAAAGGCTGGTTGTTTAATAATCAAGTCGTGCATACATTAATCAATGGTCAAACAGTGTTTGATTTAAATAAGGTAACGTCATCCTCGTGAAAATGGGGATCCAACGATAGTTGATACTTTTCACAACCCTTGGAGCCTCACTTGCGTGGAGAATGACGACACAAACCACATATTCAAATAAACCGAAGGAATACCAATGTCACTTATTAAAAAGCTTAGCCTTGTCACTATCATCTTGTCATTTACAACAATTATCTCCGCCTGCTCAGCCGAAATCGGCAGTGAGAAATGGTGTGATAATATGAAAGAAATGCCAAAAGGTGAGTGGACAATGAATGATGCCGGTGACTTCACTAAATTCTGCATCTTGAGAAACTAAGACTTGGAAAATAAACTCTACGCCCTCGACTTCGACGGTGTTATCTGTGACAGCGCCGTAGAAACAGGTATCACCGGCTGGAAAGTAGCAAGCCAACTTTGGCCAGAGATGCCAGCAGAAATACCCTCAGAGATGATTGATCTATTCCGCCAAGTTCGCCCAGTGATGGAAACAGGTTATGAAGCCATCCTCATTATGCGGCTATTGTTTGAAGGTACACCTCCTCAAAACCTGCTTGATGACTTTGCCAATGCCATCCAAGATATTATTGAGCAAGAACAACTCAGCACAGATCAACTTAAGCAGCTATTTGGTGAAACCCGCGATCACTGGATAAATGACGATCTTGACGATTGGATTGCCATGAACCCACTGTTTGATGGTGTTGCCGACAAGCTACGTCAAATAGACCCTGAACAATGCGTTATCATCACCACAAAACAAGAACGCTTTGTCAGCCATATTCTACGAGCCAATGCTATTTCATTAGCTGATGAACGCATTTTTGGTTTGGATCGAAAAATGAACAAGCCCGACATTATTCGCAATATGCTCAATGAATACCCCGATCACACTGTTCTATTTGTTGAAGATAGACTGCCGACTTTGATTAAGGTCATTGCTGATAAGCGTTTAAAGAAAGTGAGACTACTGTTTGCAAACTGGGGCTACAACACCCAACAAGACAAAAAACATGCCCGACAAAACACCGCTATTACAACGATAGATCTAACAGAATTTAGTGATTTGTAAACTCCGTTCGCCCTGAGCTCGTCGAAGGGTGGTGCTTACAAATGCTTGCATCCAAGACTGGATGCAAAAAAGAAAATTGGCGGAGCGGACGGGACTCGAACCCGCGACCTCCGGCGTGACAGGCCAGCATTCTAACCAACTGAACTACCGCTCCACACCACTTCAAGTAAGCTTATAAATAAGCTGGAAAACTTGAAGAAGCGAGAAGAATACAGTAAATAAGGAAAAGATGTTAGCCTTATTTTTCATCCTCCTCAAAGGGCCAAATTAACCTTATTATTTACAAAGACTTATATTTTTAATATAAGTATAAAAGATCAATCACACAAGCTTTAATAGCTTGAAAAACATTAGTAACCATATCAGTATTAATCCTCAATAACATAAATGGACTTACTAGCCTTGTTTGACGATTATCTCAGAATTACTAGGAAAACCTGTCCGTCTATATATTAAGAATTACACGGAAAATTGTTACCTGTTAATAACAAGTTAGGTTAAAACAACGCTATACATCAAAATACTTTCTTAATATTCTTTAATTTGTCATAAAACTTGTGTATTATTTTTAGACATTAATTATTATAAAAATGATCTTGTAATTCAGACTGATGTTTGGAGTAATCTAATGACAAATAAAGTAATACTCATTGTTCTTGATGGTTTGGCCTATAAGACTGCCGAGCAGTGCTTGGGGTTTATTCAAGGATTGGGGGAACAGGGCTTGGCGACCCTTTACAAAGTTCAATGTGAACTGCCCTCTATGTCTCGCCCACTGTACGAAACCATCTTAACCGGAGTGACGCCTGCTGTTAGTGGAATTGTTCACAATCAAGTGGTACGTAACTCTAACCAAGAAAGCGTTTTCAGTTTGGCTCGTAACTCAGGATTATCTACCGCCGCTGCCGCATTTCATTGGTTTAGCGAATTGTATAATGAAAGTCCCTATCTTGCTGTACGAGATCGCCACACAGAAGACACCGACAAGCTTATTCAATATGGCTCTTTTTACCACGATGGGCAATATCCTGACAGTCACTTATACCTTGATGCTGAATTATTACGTCGCCGTCACGACCCTGACTTTCTATTAATTCATCCGATGAGTATTGATGAAGCTGGGCATCATTCTGGACCAGATAGTTCTCACTACCGCACTACCACTCGTCGATCAGATAAAGAGTTATCCGAATACCTTCCCGCTTGGATTGAAGCAGGTTACCAAATTATCATTACCGCAGATCATGGCATGAATTCGGATAAAGGCCACGGTGGAACGTTAACCGAAGAGCGGAATATTCCCTTCTATGTTATTGGCGATCGTTTCTCTCACCAAGCAGACTGCGCGCCTAAACAAACGGAGATTTGTGGGGTTATCTGTGAGTTACTAGGACTCGCCGATCATAGCAAGTCTGTAACTGAAGATTTACTCCTTAATTAAATGAGCAAAGTAAATAGATCGAATACAAATTCATAATGGGTGCCTAGTCATTGAACCTAGCGGTTACGCAGAAATTACAGCATTCTCGCTACCAATTATCCCGTTTCGCTTTTTGCAATTTTTCATAACCTGCTAGTAGCATAGTGTGGCGTTCAAAGCCTTTTAAGCTAAGTCCGGGGCAATGTAAATCATGAAATAAGGCATCGCCATTAACGATGGCAATACCGTCACTGACGGTTTGTTCACCATACATTAAGCCTAAGCCTTCTTGATAGTCGACAAGTTCTCGTTCACCCCATTTGATTTCTAATAAGGCTTTGAGGCATAAATAATGGCGGCGTGTAGCTTCGCTGGCTTGATCGAGCGATAAACACCAGTCTACCCAATCAATCGCCTCCTCATCTTGTAATGCTAGGCATAGCATTGCTTTGATTTCACCAAGACGAATGCTTGTCCATAAGGTATCAGGATCAGGGGCTAGACCAATAAATGGTGCGGCTAAGGTTTGGTCGTTATACCCACCCTCTTCTAGGCGATCTAGGGTATCTTGCCATTGAGCCTTGTCCCCATCTTTTAGAGTTAAAAAATCTTCTCTAAATAAAGCCCCTTCATTATTATTTTCCCAAACCAGTTCATCAACAGGATAAATGTCAGACATGCCGGGCACTACGATTCTGCAGGCATAGACATTAAGGTGTTCATAATCCGAAATGTAAATATCGAAGCCTTCTTGATGAATAAGTTGGCTTAAATAGTCAAATTCATCGGCAGTATTATTGTCATGCTCCCAATCATGAAAAGCATAGTCAGGTGTTTTTCTAAAGAAATCATTCGAGATATAACCGCTGGAATCAATAAAGTGCATTTCAAGATTAGCAGGTGCAGCGACTTCATCCATATCAAAAATAGGCGGATGAAAAACATCAAGCTGATCAAGGCCGCGACCTTGTAATAATTCGGTGACGGTACGTTCTAAAGCGACTTCAAAACTAGGGTGTGCACCAAATGAGGCAAACACTGAACCATCTTTGGGATTAATCAATGTCACGCTCATCACTGGATATTTACCACCCAATGAGGCATCAGCAATTTTTAGGGCATAACCATGATCTTTAAGCTCTTGAATTGATTTCATAATGCTCGGATAGCGATTTAGCACCTCTTCCGGCACATCAGGTAAGCTGATCCCTTCGGCAATGATCCTGTTCTTCACATAACGTTCAAATATCTCGGATAAGCCTTGCACTCGTGCTTCATTTTTAGTGTTACCCGCTGACATGCCATTGCTAACAAAGATATTGGCAATCACATTAACCGGGATATATATCGCTTTATTATCACGCAAGCGTTGATAAGGCACTGCGCAAATACCGCGCTCACCGGTGCCTGAGTTAATGTCGAATAACTTAGCCGGACTGAGTTCATTATTAGGATCAAAATGCGCCCACAATGATTCATCCATCAAGCCTTCTGGCATCGTATCACCCAAACTATCGAACCAACGCTCATTGGGGTAATGCACAAAATCACCGGCACTATGTTGTTCGCCCAAATAAAAGTCGGCAAAGAAATAGTTGCAACTTAAGCGTTCAAAATATTCACCCAAGGCGCTGGCTAAACACGATTTTTCAGTGCTACCTTTACCATTGGTAAACATCAATGGGCATGATTTGTCACGAATATGTACAGAATATACATTGCTCACAGGGTTAAGCCATGAGGCTTCTTCAATATCAAAACCAAAGGACTTTAATTTGGTTTGCATGGTGGCAATACTTGTTTCTAAATCGCTGTCCTTGCCTTTGATATATGTTTTTTCTGTCATGATAGCTTCTTTTATTGCCATGAAAAAATGACCTCATTAAAGAGGTCATTGTTAAACTTCGCATCATTTCCCTGCAATCAGGAATCCAGCGATAGTGATGATATTCGCGTCCCATAAATCCCCGTATTCATGAGGATGACAGGCTTATTCTTACTGCTTTTTAGGCTTAACAACACCAATTGCACCATCAGCCCGTGCCATTAAGTAAGCATAAAGTTGATCACGACCTGCGATAACTTTTGAATTGGTTCTCCATGCAGGCATACTTCCAATAGTGCCTGATTTACCATTTTCAACGGTATCAAAGAATTCTTTTTCAGTGATTACATTTAAGCTTTCAGCTAAGTTTGGCCCCACCATACCTTGACCATAAGTACCATGACAGCGCGCACACCAATTACGATATAATTTGAAACCTGCATAACTGTTGGCATCTAGCTTATTGCCATCAACCACACTGTAAAGTGCCGATTCACTTTCATCTTCTTTGCTATTGTTAGCTTCTTCTTGAGGAGCCGGCGTAACAACATTGGCTTGTGGAATAGGTGCTGGCACAACGACTGGAGCCGGAACCTGCTCAACAAGCTCTTCTACTGCTACCGTTTTAGTGACTACGGGAGGAACGGCGCCACTATAACCATCACTATTACCTTTTAATGCTGGCCAAATCATCACAATAATAAACACCGCTAATACAATATGTATCAATACGGAGATCAACGCTTTTGTTTTACTCATCGGGCTTCCTTTATTTCAGAATTATCACTATAAAAGTAAGATCTTTGCATGAAAGTATGATGAGAGAAAAATGAGCGTAATTTTTTAAAATATAGTCAAAAAAGAGGGGAACAGCAAACTCTTGACCAGTTTTTTGACTATATTTTAGGAAATTCAAGCCATTTTTGTCCATTATATCTTTCGTGCAAAGGTCTCAAAGTAAAGATAATATCACTTGAATAGGTTTATCGCCTTAATATCTCCATACATCGTGAATATGAGATAATGGCTATTTAAATACCCATAGCAGCAGGCAATTATGAGCACTGAACAAACACTAATGAATCGTAGCAATTCCAGTTGTGAACTCTGCGGTTTAGACAATGGACTTACAGTCTATGAAATTCCACCTAATAGTGATGCCAGCGCCGAGCAAGCGATCCTTGTTTGTGAAACCTGCTCTGAACAAATTAACAATCCTGACAAGATAGATGCCAATCACTGGCGTTGTCTTAATGATTCAATGTGGAATCAACAACCCGCAGTTCAAGTAATGGCTTGGCGCTTATTGACCCAGTTAAACACCGAAGCATGGGCACAAGACTTATTAGAGATGCTTTACCTTGAAGATGATGTGAAGCAGTGGGCGCAGGCTATGGATTCTAGCGATGATGATAGTAATATTATCCACAAAGACAGCAATGGAGCAATCTTGCTGGGTGGAGACAGTGTGACATTAATCAAAGATCTTGATGTGAAAGGTGCTAACTTCACGGCTAAACGCGGCACCATGGTGAAGAATATATCTTTAACTGATAATCCAGAACAAATTGAAGGTCGCGTTAATGGCACTCGAATTGTTTTGCTGACGAAATTTTTGAAGAAGGCATAGTGGGTCGAGTTTTAACTCGACATGTTGGACTCTAGTCCAAGCTACAGATGTTTAGTTAGAAACCGATCCAAACTATTGGCAAAGTTCTTTCGATCTGTCTGATTAAGCACCGCTGGCCCGCCGGTTTGTATCCCACTAGAACGCATTGTTTCCATAAAATCTCGCATGGTTAAACGCGCTTTTATATTATCGGTGGTGTACATCTCGCCTCGCGGATTTAAGGCATGCCCACCTTTTTCAATTACTTCTGCTGCAAGTGGAATATCACCAGTGATCACTAAATCACCCGCTTCTAATCGTTGGACAATTTCATTATCCGCCACATCAAAACCCTGTGTGACTTGTAGAAACGTAATATAAGGTGAAGGTGGAATGCGTATTGTGTGATTCGCGACCAAGGTCATCTCGACCTTGGTTCGCCCTGATGCTTTGAACAGAATTTCTTTAATAACAACTGGACAGGCATCCGCATCAACCCATATTTTCATATACTGACTAACAGGTCATTCTGCATCGTTCTAGACTCGCTCATCAATCAGCTATTATTTCCTGAGCGACGTTGACCACTAAATTTTGCTGATGAATTTCCTGAGCGGCGCGGTCTGTTTTCACCGCGTTGTTGTGTTGGCTCTTTTCTCTGTCCACCATCTTGACTAGGTCTTCTCGCCTTTTTACCCTTCTTCGAGTTAGCTGAACCTAATTTTGTAATCGGCACACTATGAACAGGCACAAAACCTACTTCAACATCACGCACTAAAGTTTGACGAATTAGATTTTCAATATCAGCCAAGAACTCAACTTCATCAGAACTCACCAAAGAAATCGCTTCACCTTCAGCACCGGCACGCCCTGTTCGACCAATACGATGTACATAATCTTCTGGTACATTAGGCAACTCAAAGTTAATTACATGAGGTAAATCGCTAATATCTATGCCACGTGCAGCAATATCTGTTGCCACTAAAACACGGATCTTGTTTTGTTTGAAATCAGCCAGTGCTCGCGTTCTTGCACCCTGACTTTTATTGCCATGAATAGCGGCGGCTGAAATACCAAACTGTTCTAACTTTTTAACAAGACGATTACAACCATGCTTGGTACGCATAAATACCAATACTTGATTCCAATTATTCGTCCCTATCAAATGAATAAGTAGTTCGGTTTTTTTCGTTTTATCCACTTCAAACATGGATTGTTTAATGCCTTCCGCTGTTGTCTTTTGAGGACTGATTTCTATTTGGACAGGATTCTTTAAAAGACCTTGTGCTAATGTACGAATCTCACCTGAAAAGGTCGCTGAGAAGAGTAAGTTTTGTCTTGTTTTTGGCATATACGACATGATCTTGCGAATATCACGAATAAAGCCCATGTCCAACATACGATCAGCTTCATCTAATATTAAGATCTCAACATCTGAAAACTTCACGGCATTTTGATTATAAAGATCCATTAGTCGACCTGGTGTTGCTACCAAAATATCAACGCCACGGCGTAACTTCATCATTTGTGGATTAATCTTTACACCACCGAATACAACGGCAGATCTTAGTGATAAGCCTTGTCCATATAGCACCACGCTATCGTGCACCTGAGCGGCTAATTCACGTGTTGGCGTTAATATCAGCGCACGAATATGATTAGGTCTAACGCGAGTGTCATTATCAAGAAGTTGTAATAAAGGCAGGGTAAAACTTGCGGTTTTTCCCGTTCCTGTTTGTGCCGCAGCCATAACATCACTACCGGTTAGAACAGCAGGGATTGCTTCCAATTGAATAGGTGAAGGCTCGGTATAACCTTTCGCCTCAACGGCACGAAGTAATGGATCAGAAAGTCCAAGAGAAGAAAATGACATAGTGAATAAACTCAATTAACAGTGAAGGTCTCGATGGAGAAATGCTTAATATCGAGATAAATAGGATTGTATGCCGCGTATTATAGCATTGATTTTAAACGAACAAACCGGCGCTATAGCCAGAAGACCATGCCCACTGAAAGTTATAGCCACCTAAATGACCAGTGACATCTAACACTTCACCAATAAAATAGAGGCCTGTCTGCTGCGTTGCTTCCATAGTTTTTGAGCTAATACCGTCCGTATCCACACCGCCCAATGTCACCTCTGCGGTTCGATATCCTTCTGTTGCTGATGGCTTTAAACTCCAATTATTAATCTTTTCACCAATCATTCTTAACTGTTTATCGCTAAACTCTGCCAGTGGGCTTGCCGCTAAGTTTGACCACCATAAAATCTGTAATTCATTAACTAATGCCTTGGCTAGTTTTTTTGAAAGTAGTGTTTTTAATAACTGTTTTCCTTGCGTAACTTTGGCTTCAATTAGCCATTCCCCCGCATCAAGATAAGGTAACAAGTTAATACTCACTTCATCGCTAGGTAGCCAGTAGTTTGACACCTGCAATACAACTGGCCCACTAACTCCACGATGGGTGAATAATAAATTTTCAGTAAATGTTTGTCCATTACAGCTTAAATCAACTTCTAATGCCAAGCCTGATAACCGCTCACAAATACCTTTAATATAATCACTAAACATAAAAGGAACAAGACCTGCTCGACGCTCTGTTAAAGCCAAGCCAAACTGCTGAGCAATATCATAACCAACACCGCTACCGCCCAAAGATGGGATTGATAATGCACCCGTTGCCACCACTAACGATTGGCTATTTAAAGTCTCAATTTTGCCGTTTTGTTTGATCTTAATGTAATAACCATCGGTATTCTTAACCGAAACAAACTCACAACTCGTTCTTATTTCCACACCTGATTGCTGGCATTCATCCAATAACATAGCCAAAATTTCTTTGGCTGAATTCTTACAAAATTGCTGACTATGTTTTCGCTCTTCAACTTCAATACCATAACGTTCAACCATGGCAATAAAATCCCATTGGCTATAACGCTTTAAAGCCGCTTTACAAAAATGTGAATTATTAGAAACAAAGTTGTCGGCCTCAACAATATGATTGGTAAAATTACACTTGCCACCGCCCGACATTAGAATTTTTTTACCGACTTTATTGGCTTTTTCAATCACCAATACCCGTCGACCTCGTTGGGCTGCCGTCATTGCGCACAATAATCCAGAGGCACCCGCACCTAAAATAATGACATCATAATTTTTTGAATCGGCTTGCACTGACTTTCCCTACAATTTAAGAACTACACGACAGCATTGAGCAACCTGGCTTATGTCTTGCCCATTCAGGCCGTTTTTTTGCAAACTCTTCCTTGCCCACTTGTTCATCATAAGGATTACGAAGTAATACTAACAACTCATTAACCCTACTGTAATCACCCTGTTCAGCCAGCTCAATAGCTTGTTGAGCTAAATAGTTTCGAAGCACATATTTAGGATTAACCGCATTCATTTTCTCTTGCCGTTGTTGCTTATTAACGCCCTCTTTAGCCAGTCTTGTTATATATCGACGAAGCCAATTTACTATTTTTTCTTTATTATCACCAGTCAATTCTTCTGGCAAATAATAGGCATCCATCAAAGGAGAAATAAGATTTTCATCCAATTCATTAACATCATCACCGATGTCTGCCAATTTTCTAAAGAATATAGTCATATCCGTCTCTGTCACTTGCAAAACAGCGTGTAGATCTTTGATTAACACCACATCTTCCTCACCCACTAAGTGCTCAAAGCCTAATTTCTGAGCCATCATTAAATGGTAACTGTCTTCATAATCTTGTGAATAGTTAGCTAGAATCTGTTCCAGAACTTTGGTGTCTTCAATAAGAGGAACCAATGCTTGAGCTAATTGCATTAAGTTCCACAAAGCAATAGAGGGTTGATTGCCAAAACGATAACGTCGACCACTCGCATCGGTTGTATTAGGTGTCCAATCTGGATCATAATCTTCTAGCCAGCCATAAGGACCATAATCTATGGTCAAACCTAGGATCGACATATTATCGGTATTCATCACGCCATGAACAAAACCAACGCGCTGCCAGTGAACAATCATCGTGATTGTTCTTTCACAAACTTCCTCAAACCATTGTAAATAAACTTCTTTTGAAGGCGGTCCAAGATGTGGAAAATCTGTGCGAATCGTGTAGTCGACAAATGTTTGTAATAAATCAATTTCCCTGCGTGATGCAAAGATCTGAACACTGCCAAAACGAGTAAACGATGGCGCAACTCGACAAACAATCGCACCCAACTCACTTTTAGGACGACCATCATAAAACATATCTCGAACCACATGTTCGCCTGTCAAAATAAGACTCAAAGCTCGCGTTGTCGGCACCCCTAAATGATACATTGACTCACTACATAGAAACTCGCGAACAGATGATCGCAACACCGCTAATCCATCCGCCGTTCGACTATATGGTGTTGGACCGGCGCCTTTTAATTGTAAAACCGACCGCTTACCTGCCGAATTGACTACTTCAGCTAAATTAATCGCCCGACCATCACCCAACTGACCCGCCCAATTACCAAACTGATGACCACCATAGCAAGTAGCATAAGGATCCATTTCTGCCAGAACCTTATTGCCAGAGAACACTTCTACAAATTGCTGAGATTCACAATACGCTTTTGATAACTCCAACTCTGCCGCAACATCTTCTGCATAGGAAACCAAACTCGGTTGAGAGACTTTTTGAGGAAGCACGCGTGAAAAACACGCCCCTAAAACTTGTCGCCGAATATTATCGGTTTCAAAATCAGCAGGTAGCTCCCGAGTAAATCGGTTATCAAAGCGTAGTTCATCGAGTTTTTTCAACATCGTCTTGCCATTATTTTAATACAGGTGCGACGAAAACATTAAGCAAATTGAATTAAGTCACCCGCCCTATCAAAGGCCAAATAACGTGATAAATCACCACCATTTTCGACCATTTGCACCATCATCTTAAGTTGCAAATCTATCTCTGTCGCGGCAGGCATAGACTCACCAACACCCGAAAGACACGCAACCAAAACAATTTGCCAGTCTTGCTCCATATTCTTTGACTCTTCAAATAAATCAGCAAAAGTCGTTAAGTCGCCTAAGGCTTTATCAACACACATAAGAGGTTGTAAAACACCTCCTTTGCCAGCCTGAAAACTCTGTTCCTCATTACCTTCGTGATCTTTCGGTAGCGATGATTTTAAAAAAGTAAATAAGAAACGTTGTGCTTCTTGTTGTTCTCTACCCACCATTAACAGGGTTTCATAATTAATAATATCAACCATTTTTCTTTTTATTATCCTTCACTTAGTAAATTATAGTTTAATTAAGATCGGCTATTACTCTAGCTTTAATATCACTGACATCTGAAAATACAAAGTCCATATGATACTGTTTCTTAATGCCATATTCTGTCAATGTGTAATGATAGGTCGACGTTATATTATGCTGCGCAAGGCTATTTTTTACACAATGCAATGCACAACCATCTAAAGCAATTATTTCACGTCCTGACTTTGCTTTTTTTATGATAGATGCAATTCCACCACCAATACCAGCGATGCAAGACATTTCTGCACGCTGTTCACGATCTAACTCAATAGCAACTTGATTGGCTAATTGAGCAATATTAGAACAGCCTGAACAAGAATAAATTAAAGGTAGTTTTTTGACCGCTTTATTCGTCATAACATGCTTCTTAAATTTAAGTCATCTTATGATATGAAACCACCCGTTCAACTTCATTCTTCGAACCCAAAATAACGGGCACTCGCTGGTGAATATCCTTCGCCTGAATATCCATAATACGCTCATATCCAGTTGAACTAACGCCGCCTGCTTGCTCCACAATAAAACTCATTGGACTGGCTTCATACATTAACCGTAACTTGCCGCCATTAGTCGACGATTTATTATCGATGGGATACATAAAGATACCGCCACGAGTTAACACCCGATAGACTTCCGCCACCATTGAGGCCACCCACCGCATATTGAAATTTTTCTCACGCTCACCATCAACACCTTGTATACACTCTTCCACATAGCGTTGTATCGGCTCTTCCCAGAAGCGTTGATTTGACATATTAATGGCAAATTCAGCAGTGTCTTCAGGAATTATCATATTCGGATGAGTCAAAATAAACTCACCGACATCTTGATCTAAAGTAAAGCCATTTACGCCATTACCCGTTGTTAAAATCATCATCGTCGCCGGACCATAAACACAAAAACCAGCACAGATTTGCTCCGTGCCTTTTTGCATAAAGTCTTCAACTGTTGGCGTAGTGACACCTTCCGGACAGCGTAAAATTGAAAAGATCGTACCTACCGATAGATTAATATCAATATTCGACGAGCCATCAAGGGGATCAAAGGCAATTAAATATTTACCCTTAGGTTGATCATCTGGAATTTGAATAATTTCTTCAATTTCCTCTGACGCCATGCCAGCTAAGTGACCCGTCCAATTCAAAGCATCAACCATCACATCATTAGTAATAATATCGAGTTCTTTTTGAACCTCACCTTGTACGTTTTCCGTTTCAGCCACACCAGAAATACCGATGATGGCACTACGATTAACTAAGTGAGATATTCTTTTACAGGCACTAACGATATCATTTAATAACCCCGTCATTTCACCCGTTGAATTTGAGTGAGCGCGTTGTTCTTCAATAATAAATTGTGTTATTGATTTACCTGTATCTGACATGATGTACTCTCCTTACATTATCAAAGATATTTCACCACAGCGACACAGTGAAAACTTTAATCTCTGTTCCCTTTGTGTGCCTGTGGTTTGTTTTTTTAAATCTTAACTAAAATCTCACCCATACCAATACCGCCTAGATCACCGGCATAACGTTGTACACGTGAAAAAACCTCTAAATCAGAAAACTTAGAGTCTAACGTCTTAAACGATCTCAGCATGAGTGGTAAAAATGCTAATGTGTGTGAACCACAATCATTAAAGTTAGCGCCGATACCTTTTGATGGTGTCTGCATTAACAATACTGTGCCACGCTTCATGCCATAGCCTAAATGAGCACCCACATCACCTAATACAGCGATAGTGCCTGAAATCATTCTACCTGCACAATAATCACCGGCATTACCTTCGATTAGGATGTATCCACGGCGCATATGATCACCTGTTCTAGCACCAGAATTACCTGTGATAATCACTGTACCGCCGGTCATGCCATTTTTATAGCCTGGTCTTGCTCCACCAATAAACTCGCCAGCATTGCCGTTGATTTTAATCTGTCCAGACTTCATTTCACAAGCAGTATAAATACCCGTATCACCTGTTACTTCAATTTCGCCACCATCTAAGAATAAACCTAAATAACCACCGACATTGCCTTCAACCGTGATTTTACCTAAGGTCATATTTCGACCAATAAAATCTAATTTATCTGTCGAATTTACAAATCTAATTTCTGAAGAATCATCACCAGAAATATCGAATAAACTATCAACACGTTCGGTAGCATTACCAATAACCAGTTCAATAGCAGCAATTTCAGAGGCTGATTTATCAGCTAACAAGTCAGACGTTAATGGCGAGCAATCAATACGTTGTTTTGCCGTGGTGTTTAATGTAAACATTAAAGCGCTCATGCCATTATCTCCTGCAAGTGGAAGTGGAATGGACCAAGTTTACCGCCATAGTTACCAGCACTAATTCGACGAATACCATTCTCGGCACCTAGATCACATACTGCCTGAATACCCACTCGCATGGCGATATCAATATCTTCCTTGGTTAAGCCATCAATAACAATTTCCATAACTGATTCAACTTCAGGCGATAAGTCACTTTTGGTTTGGCCTTTTAATGTGGGGCAAAACGCATCATTAGTTGATGCATTCAGTGCTTTGAATTTTGAACCTACTTTTGAACCTGATCGAACCACGCCACCCGGGAATGGCATAATGACATTCGGACATTTTTTCATTTCAATAACAGCCGCTTCACAGGCAATTAACGCTTGCTCTTGAGATTCAGCTAAAACAAGAAAGTTACCCCCACCCACCGCAGCTTGAACACCTGTTTTTTCTTGGGTTAAGAACTCGCCATCCATCACTGGAATACGCCAATAACGTTTGCCATCAATCATTTTTGAAATTTGAAAACCATCACCAAAGAAGCGTAGATTTTGACCTAATGCAATTTCAGTGTCACTTTCTAAACCTGAAAACAACGCTGATGTAGGCGACGTAAGTACACACTGACCTGCGCGAGTTTCAACTTGTTTTGCTAGGCTTTTACCACCCATAGCAAAGATTAAAATTGATACGCCTGGGCGACCATCCGGTGTTTCACTGGGATCTAATACTTTTTCAATACCCGCTTCACAACCACACGCAATAACCGAGGTCGCGAATCCCGTAAAGGTTTGTGCTGAAATCATTGCCCATTTTGCATTGAGGGCAGTAATAATTAAACGCGTCGCTTTCATCGGGAAGGCTTCTGCAAAGGTTTCATCAATTGTTACACCATTGATAATCATATCTTGCCTCCAGCATGTAATGGCTGCACGGTTATGCTGCCTCGTCCATCATCGACAATTTCATCGGCACTGATTTTGAAGTTGCCCATTTTTTGGGTATGATATTTATCAAAATACGGTTTCAATGTTTTCTCAATGCTATTGTCATATTCCGGTCTAACCACATGTGTTGTACCCCATGTGACTTCAACAATCTCACCATCTTTCACCACCATAGTGCCATCTTTAAAGACATAATCTGGTTTGCTGAACATTTTTTCGCGATCGGTTTCATTATCGGTGTAAACAGTGATATCTGCCGCTGTTCCTACACCTAAACTACCTCGATCAGCAAGACCCACTAATTTAGCCGCGCCTGCACGAGTCATAATCGCTATTTCATACAATGAATATTCACGATCTAATGAACCCAAATGACTGGCTTTTTGCGCCTCTGGATGTAGCGTTGATAAAATATCATTACGGAACGTTTTATCCATTAACAAACGAATCAAATGTGGATAACTGGTAAACGGTGCACCATTTGGGTGATCCGTTGTTAAGAATACACGCCAAGGATCATCAATCATTAAGAAGGTTTCTAAACCAATCATCCATTGCAATGCGTTGACATAACTTTGATCTTTATATTTGAATGGCAACACACCACAACCGGCATCACATTCAATATCCATAATCACCCATTTATTTGGACTAGCATGAGGATGAGCAGCATGTTGACGCATATTATCACCTGATGCGGTCACGGTTTGACCAAACAAAATCTGACCGACATCGGCAGTGATATTTTTGTGTTTATTAATTACTTCAGCAATTTGAGCAGAACCCGATGAGAACTTAAAATCACCTTCTGTGCCATAACTATGGAACTGAATATGGGTCATATGCATTGGCAAACCATTGATACCTTCCATCGTATCAATCGTCATTTCTAAATTACCTGCCACGCCCAAATTACAGCCGTGAACATGTAAAGGATGTGGCACACCTAACTCTTTTACTGCCGTTGCCAATCGCATCAAAATATCACGCGGTGTTACCCCGTAAAACTTATTCTTTTCATCTAAATCAAGCTTGCGTTGATTAAATTTGAACGCGTTAATTCCGCCTGGATTAACCACTTTCACACCAATGGCATGACTATGATTCATTGTCCATGCCACATAGTTATTGATCGCTTCTTGATCACCGTTGGATGCCATCATACGAAGTAAGAAGTCATCACTTCCCAACATCACATAACCACCTTTATCGATGATTGGCGTATCGCCCATTTCCATATGTGCTTGGCGTGCATTAATTGGCAATATTGCTGGCTCGAAGCCAGCGGTATAGCCCATTTCAGCATAACGATAACCGGCCGTTAATGTGCTCGGTGCAGCATGACCACAACCCGATCTCATCAACTCAGTTCGTGCCACCACATCGGCTGCATGATCTTCTGGCAACATAGTACGGGCAATATTAACCTTACCGCCACCAATATGAGTATGCATATCTATCGCACCGGCCATAACGACTTTACCGCGTAAATCAAACTCTTTATCTACGCGCTCATCTTTAGGTTTAGCAATAATACGTCCATCTCGAATATAGATATCTTTAACTTCGTTATTGATACTATTGGCTGGATCGTAAACTCTACCGCCAGTTAATTTTGTTAACATTTTTCTATTCAACTCCTATTAAATTAGGATTTTTATTTGATTTCATAACAGTTTGCTTTCTAAAAAACAAAGTCTGTACATATACTTTTTTCGTCATTCTCGCCCTGCGGGAACCCATGGATAGTGGATCTAGCCACCATCACGGGGATGACAGGATATTAGAATATCATAAAGCTTCTTCAACAGCAGACAGCACATCAAATGTGCTTGGCAAGCCACTGTCACGTAATTTTCGTAATGGCACAGACACCACGCCATCAGTCCGGAATGCTCGACCAACATGATCAATACCCGGTGTGCCAACAGGAATAAATACGTCCGGCTCTTGCTCAAAAGTCATGCCAGATCGTCCTAATACAATAGTTTTAGCCTTCGACTTTGGTGGTGTTCTATCAATATCAAAACTTGAAACCCAGATCAACACATCAACTTCATCATTGTCTAGCATTCGATTTGTATCTGACAAATATGGGTCATAATCAGGATAACCACGACTAAAGTTGGTTCGCATTGGGAATCCAGACTGCCAAGCAGACACCTGATTCACCGTTACACCGCCATCCTTACCGCCTAAAGGCAGGCCGTTTGATCGTGTTTTATCGTTCAACTCTTTGATCATTTCACACATGGTTTGAACGGTTGCTTCAGCATGATCAAAATCTAAATTCCCCGCCGACCAAGTAACAACAGAATATTTTGCATCTTTTAATTGTTGGGCCAAAGTGGCTAAATCACTGACCGCAATGCCGCCCACTGTTTCAGCTTGAATGCCTTTGCCTTTTACTAACGCCCGAAGTACTGACATCACCTCAGGTAAGTCAGCATCATCACACGCTAAAACCTGTGCTTTTTTACCTTTTGGTGAGGTTGATGCATCACCAGAAGGTGGCTTACCTAAATAAACCACTTGGCGAGACTCAATATCTTGGCCAAACATGCTTTCTTTATTCCACACCATGCGTTCAAAAAAGCGTGGAAAAGTCACTTCTAAATCACTGCCGACCACCACTAACAAATCAACACGGTTTCTCACCTCGGTTAATGTTGTCACCATCCAGCCGGTATCTTGCAAAACAAGGATATTCCGAAAGCCTGCTTCAGAGTCCATGTTATCAACGGTTGCACGACTTTTATCTGCCAACGCCATTGCACTGCGAGCACCATTCAAATCAGTTGCCAATCCAGCAATAACTGGCTGTTTGCTTTCACGTAATGTGTTCGCAATATATGTCACAGCGTCATCTAAAGAGACTTCTTTGCCGTTCACTCTTGGCGAGATATCTGTTATCGGAGTTTCAAAGCCTTTTTTAGTAACTGCATCGCCATTTTCAATAACGGTTACATTATTACCTTCAACCTTAATGGTTAAATCATCAGAGGCAATGCCACAAAATGGGCTGGGTACTTCTTGCCAAACTCCAGCTTCAGTCATTTCTGTCATTTTGGTGTCCCTTATTTTCTTAATTCAGTCGTACTTAATATATTTAAATCGTGGATCCGACGGCGTACCTTCAAAAGGACTTCCGACTTCATCTGCTGGCTTCCACTGTATAACTTGTTCGATTTTTTTTGCTAATTCAAAGTCTTTATCGGTAATGCCTTTGGCACTATGTGTGGTTAATTTCACAATCACAAAGGCATAAGAAACGGTTAGATCAGGATGATGCCAAGCGGCTTCGGCTAAGTGACCAACGGTGTTAACCACCATCAATGTACCTTTCCAGCTATTGGTTTTATATTTTCGTCTTATCCAGCCTTTTTCTAAATACCAATGTGGCAATTCCAAAGAAAGCTTTTCAATAATATCTGCTTCTGAATACGTCTTTTCAGTAGAACTAGTCATAAACTTCCCCCTAATAATTAATCCTTGAGCATACTCTAATCTTAACGTGCTAACTATGTTTAGCACGCATTAATAATGAATCAATATCATTTTGTTTAAGATTTTTCTGCAAAGAATCTGCCTTATCCCGCCCAATAATAGGACCTATTTGAACCCGATGCCATGTGTCTTTATTATCAATCGTGACTGTTTGTACTTTTGATTCAATACCTAAAAATGCCAATTTCGCCTTAAAAGCATCCGCATCTGATGATTTTTTAAACGATCCAACTTGCACCATATAACTTATTTTGTCGGCTTGTTTTGTCGGTGTTGCTTGCTGTTTTGGTGGCGAAGTAACAATCGGCTTTTGATTATTTTTTGGTTTATTAACCAGCACTTCCATTTCTGGCAACAAGGTATAAAAATCAAACGTGGGCTCAATCCCTTTGGATTTTATTTCAATTTTCTTATCCGTTCCACTACCACTATCAGCAGGCACATTGTCATTTAAATGAATTAAAAACATCACAAACGCGCCTGTAAGAATACCGACAAACAGTACTCCCCAAGGAAAAGACTTCGGCTCTTGAGCCTGTCGCGTATTTCTTTTAGCCGCCACTTACATTGTCTCCGGCGCTTCAACACCAATAATTTTCAAACCATTTTCAATGACTTGTTTCACTGCCATAATTAACGTTAAGCGAGCCTGACTTAATTCCACATCATCAACAATAAAATGATGTGCATTGTAATAAGCATGGAAATCCCGGGCTAAATCCATCAAATAATGTGCCAAAATATGCGGTGTGTAATTGCTTGCCGCTGATAGCACAATTTCAGAATAACGAGATAAAGACGTTAATAAAGCCTGTTCATGACTTTCACTTAAACGCGTTAAATTCTGTTCGCCTTGAGCTTGATCCCACGATAAACCACGATCTTTTAATTGCCTAAACACACTACAAACACGGGCATGGGCATATTGCACATAATAAACAGGATTATCATTGCTTTGCGATTTAGCTAACTCTAAATCAAAATCCATATGTTGATCAGCACCACGCAACACATAAAAGAAACGTGCGGCATCTTTGCCAATTTCTTCCTGTAGCTCTTTTAGGGTGACAAATTGACCACTTCGAGTCGACATTGCCACTTTTTCTGCACCGCGATACAACACCGCAAATTGAACTAATAACACTTTTAAACGTTCGGAATCTTGCCCCATCGCAGTTAAAGACGCTTTAACCCGTGGAATATAACCATGATGATCACTACCCCACACATCAATCACAGTATCAAAACCACGATCAAACTTATTCAAGTGATAGGCAATATCCGAAGCAAAATAGGTTGTTTGGCCATTATCCCGCACCACAACACGATCTTTCTCATCACCATAATCGGTAGATTTAAACCACCACGCACCTTCGCGCTCAACAATATCACCCGATGCTTTCAACTGCTCAACAGCTTTATCAACATCGCCAGATGCCATTAATGACCGCTCAGAAAACCATTCATCATACTCAGTACCAAAATCCTCAAGATCAGACTTAATACCAGCAATAATTGAACGTAAACCTAAATCAAAAACAGTTCGATATCCATCATCACCCAATAAGGACTTGGCATTAACAATCAAACCATCAATATGCTGTTCTTTATCGCCACCATCAGGTTCATCAGTCACTACATCAACAAACACATCGGTACTTGCTCGACGTAAATCCTCTCCACATTCAGTTTTCAATGAAGCGGCAATCTCTAAAACATAATCGCCTTTATAACCATTACTTGGGAACGTAAATTGCTCACCACATGCCGCTAAATAACGTAACCAAACACTGGTAGCCAAAATATCCATCTGCCGACCAGCATCATTAACATAATATTCACGATGAACATCAAAGCCGACTTCTTGTAATAAACTACTAACAACCGAACCATATGCCGCGCCGCGACCATGTCCTACATGCAAAGGGCCAGTAGGGTTAGCCGACACAAACTCAACTTGAACTCGCTTGCCTTTTCCTAAGTCACTACGACCAAATTGATCACCTGCCGCCAACACATCTTTCACGATTTGTTGCGCTGAATTAGCCGTTAAAGTGAAGTTAATAAAACCAGGGCCTGCGATATCCACTCGAGTAATAAAATCAACTTCCGGCAACGCTTCAACAATCTGTGTTGCAATCTGACGAGGGTTCATTTTGGCAGGACGAGCCAACATCATTGCGATATTACAGGCAAAATCACCGTGTGCTTTGTCTTTAGTGCGTTCAATTTGAATGTCTGGCAACGTCATTTCAGGGAGAGAGCCCTTAGAAACCAGATCAGATAACACCTGTTCAAGCACATTAATTAGCTTTGCTTTCAATGTTGATAAACCTACAAAATAAATGAATTAATGTATTTTAACTGATCTAAACCTACGATACTTACGAAAAACTATTTTTCTGTTGAAAGCCTAAGCTAAAACACCAATCCAAATAAGCACAGCGATAGCAATTGCAATAAACACCGCCGTTGAACCCATCTCTTTAGCTCGACCAGATAACTCATGTATCTCATCACCAATACGATCAACTACGGCTTCTATCGCCGAGTTTATTAGCTCAACAATCAAAACAAATAAAAGGCTACTAATTAAAATCGCTTTATCCGCCAGCGTGTCACCAAAATATAAGGCGGCAGGCACCAGAAAAACACATAACCATAGCTCCTGACGAAAAGCAGCTTCATATTTATAAGCCGCCTTAAAACCTAGCCACGAATAAGCCGCTGCATTAATAACTCTAGCGATCCCTGTTACACCTATTTTTGCCATTACCTTACCTCTATTTGGTTTGGATTATTATTTTAATCAGTCAGCTTGCTTTGCCAAAAACTCACCCCATTCCGAAAGAAAGTCAGAACTGCTCCAGTTTTTAGACAAGCCCACTTGCGCCTTTATCTCAATTCCAAGCTCTTTACATATTTCCCATTCAGGGATATTGCTTAAATCAGTGCGATCACCACCTTTGGTGAAAACATGTGGCCGCACACGCTTTAATGCCTCGCACACTGTGGCGTCATTCTTAATTTCAAACGGGATGACATAATCAACATAACGTAAACAAGAAATAATTTGGCATCTGATCGCCAAATTCATAAACGGCTTGCCTTTCTTATTTTGCAGAAAATCATCGCCATTAACGATAACGACAAGGGTATCTCCAAACTGCTTCGACTCAATAATGCACGATGTATGGCCGGGATGAAGAGGATCAAAACCACCAGACGTACACACAATTTTCCCAAGCTGATCTCTCAATTTATCAAACTGATCAAAGCTTACAATTTCTGCATAATTATTTTGATTCATAGCGATCTTACATAAAAGATGGGTGAGAGAAATAATTCAAACTTAGGAAAAAGTAACATCTAATTTAATCAACAAATTAAAATCAATCGAGTCTGGCTCTTTTGATTCTTATGTAACATTGGTACTATCGTCGTTTCTGAGTTCAGCAAATTTTGCTGCCATTGTGGGATTTTTTTTGGTTAATTTCTTAACGGTTAGGTCACCGGCTTTGTTGTTGGCAAGCCGGAGATTGTTTTCAGAACCAAGCAGCGCATCTTTCGTCTTCTGAAGATGGTCGATAGTTTTGTCGATCTCATGAATAG